>NZ_CP090122.1:2924172-4386259 GCF_041941675.1 Terrabacter sp. BE26
GCCCGCCGACCGGCCGCATGGCCATCCGGCCCGAGGAGATGTCGCTGAGGCTGGGGACCACCGCCATCTGGACGTCGTGGCCCTCGAGGTCCCAGGCGATCCGCCGGAAGTCGACGGGCGCCGGGAAGGCCCCCTCGGCGAAGAGGACGAGGTCGGCCTCGGCAGCGAGAGCGTTCTGCGCGGTCTCGTGCGTGAAGCCGATGACGGGCACACCACCGGGTGTCGTGTTCACGAACGCCGTCGACGGCACCAGGGCGCCGATGACGTGGAAGCCGAGCCACTTCTCGCGGCGCAGCACGGCGGCCACCTCGTCGATGCGCTCCTGCGACCCCGACAGGAGCACCTTGGTGAGCAGGTATCCGCGCTCGCGCAGCCTCTTCACGATGCGACGCGCCGACCACCTCCACACGAGCAGCATCGGTACGCCGACCAGGAACAGCAGCACGAAGAAGGCCCTGGAGAGCTCGAACTTCGTCAGGTAGCTGCTGATGCCGACGAACCCGGCCGTGAAGCCCGCCGCCCCCAGCACCCGTGCGTACTCGGTGGTGCCCACCCCGACGTGCGTCATCGCGTAGGTGCCCCGCACGACGTTGGCGAGCATCCAGGCGACCACGATCCACAGCCCCAGCGAGGTGGCGATCGTGTTGATGTCGTTGGTGACCGGAAGGACCGGCACCCGGATGTTGTTCTGCGCGGCGACGAACGTCGCCGCCCCGATGAGGACGACGTCGCCTGCGGCGATACCGAGCTGCAGCAGGCGCTCCCCCCGCGCTCGATCCGTCCTTCGTCGTGCGTCCACCCTCGCGTTCAGGTCCAGGAGCATCGTTCCCGGTTGACCGACAACCTGACCCATGAGCACCAACCCCCCGCTGGCCCCGCAAACCCCTATGAAGTGCCACCCCCCGGCGACTACTTCGGAGTATGTCCGCTCGCTGAGAGCTGACGCCAAGAAACTGTAAAGTCTGCTCGCGCGTTTGAACCCTTTGCGACGCAGTGCGCAGAATGTCTGCCGACGTTTTGCTCACCTTCGCCGCGATGGCCTGCGAATCGGGTGTGGGCCGCGTCGGTGAAGGAGCCGGAGCGGGGTAGCGACTAGGCTGCGGACGGTATCGGGATGTGTCGTGTGCCGCTGGACCGCGACGGTCTCTGCGTGTCAGTGCGTCCCGATCGACGCATCTGCGCGAACCGCTGCGGATGCCCGAGCGCGACTGCACAGGAGAGCCAAGTGGCCAGCATTGAGGAGATTGGCGCCCGCGAGATCCTGGACTCGCGCGGCAACCCCACCGTCGAGGTCGAGATCCGCCTCGACGACGGCACGTTCGCCCGGGCCGCCGTCCCGTCCGGCGCCTCGACGGGCGCCTTCGAGGCGGCGGAGCGCCGTGACGGCGACAAGGGTCGCTACCTCGGCAAGGGCGTGGAGCAGGCCGTCGACGCCGTCATCGAGGAGATCAACCCGCGGCTCGTCGGCTTCGACGCGAGCGAGCAGCGGCTCGTCGACGCGGAGATGACGGCCCTGGACGGCTCGGCCAACAAGGAGAACCTCGGCGCCAACGCCATCCTCGGCGTCTCGCTCGCCGTGGCCCACGCCGCAGCCGAGTCCGCGGGCCTGCCGCTCTTCCGCTACGTCGGCGGCCCCAACGCCCACGTGCTCCCGGTCCCGATGATGAACATCCTCAACGGTGGGTCGCACGCCGACTCCAACGTGGACATCCAGGAGTTCATGATCGCGCCGATCGGTGCGCCCACCTTCCGCGAGGCGCTGCGCTGGGGCACCGAGGTCTACCACTCGCTCAAGAAGGTGCTGCACGACCGCGGCCTGGCCACCGGGCTCGGTGACGAGGGCGGTTTCGCACCCAACCTCGAGTCCAACCGTGCCGCCCTGGACCTCATCCTCGAGGCCATCCGCGCGGCTGGGTACGAGCCCGGACGCGACATCGCCCTGGCCCTCGACGTGGCCGCCTCCGAGTTCTACGAGGACGGCTCGTACGCCTTCGAGGGCGCCCGCAGGTCGGCCGACGAGATGGTCGCCTACTACGCCGAGCTCGTGGCCGCCTACCCGCTCGTCTCCATCGAGGACCCCCTCAACGAGGAGGACTGGGACGGCTGGAAGTCCATGACCGAGCTGCTCGGCAGCAGGGTCCAGATCGTCGGCGACGACCTCTTCGTCACCAACCCGGAGCGCCTGGCCCGCGGCATCTCCACCGGAACGGCCAACGCGCTGCTCGTCAAGGTCAACCAGATCGGCACGCTGACCGAGACCCTCGACGCCGTCACCCTCGCGCAGACCAACGGCTACCGCTGCATGATGAGCCACCGGTCCGGGGAGACCGAGGACGTGACGATCGCCGACCTTGCCGTCGCGACGAACTGCGGCCAGATCAAGACAGGCGCACCGGCCCGGTCCGAGCGCGTCGCCAAGTACAACCAGCTGCTGCGCATCGAGGAGGAGCTCGACGACGCCGCCGTCTACGCCGGCGCCGGCGCCTTCCCCCGCTTCGACGCCGGTCGCTTCGGCGCCGAGGGCTGATCGACGTGGCCGACCGCACGCCCTCCCGCCCGGGTCGCCCGTCCTCGACGGGCCGGCCCGGCGGGAGCGCGCGGTCGGCCGGTGCCCGGCCGGCACCGCGCAGCTCGTCGGCCGCGAGCCCGACGCCCTCCGCGCGCCGTTCCCCGGCGACGCGACCGGGGCAGGCGCGCCCCGGTGCCGTCCGGGCCAGCCGCCCCGGTGCCGGCAAGGAACGCCCGGCGCTCGCGGCCCGACCCCGCACGCCGCAGACGACGCCGCCGTCCGCCTCCACGGCCTGGGTGCGCGGTGCCATCCTGCTCGGCATCCTCGTCATGCTGGCCGTGACGATCGTGCCGACCCTCCGCTCGCTCGTGCAGCAGCGCGGCGACGCGGCGGCCATGGCGGACAAGGTGGCTGCCCAGCGCGAGACCGTCCAGCAGCTGCAGCACCAGGCAGCGCTGTGGAAGGACCCCGCCTACATCGAGGTGCAGGCGCGTGAGCGCCTCAAGTTCGTCCGCGTCGGCGACCGCGCCTACACGGTGATCGACGGCGATTCCGAGGCCAGGACCGCACCGGCCGCCCCCCGTCCGGTCGTGGCCGCACCCATGGCCAACGCCGCCTCTCCCTGGTATGGCAAGGTGTGGCAGTCGATCCAGATCGCCGACCGTCCGGCCGCGGGTGTCACCCGCACGAAGTGACTCGCGGTCTCGGCCGAGCCACCGACTCCGAGCCCGAAGTGAGCTGTCCCAAGTGAGCACCGCGTGAACGACCCCGCCCCGTCCAGCCCCGCGCCCGCCGGTGGTGTCGATGCCGCAGACCTGGACGCCGTGGAGCGCCAGCTGGGTCGACGACCCCGTGGGGTGGTCGAGGTGGCGCACCGCTGCCCGTGCGGCGAGCCGGACGTGCTGCGCACCGAGCCGCGGCTGCCCGACGGCACGCCCTTCCCGACGACCTACTACGCCACCTGCCCACGGCTGACGGGTGCCGTGAGCACCCTCGAGACGGCGGGCGTCATGAAGGAGATGACCGAGCGGCTCGGCCAGGACGAGGGGCTCGCGGCCGCCTACGCCGAGGCGCACGAGCAGTACCTCGCGCGGCGCGCCGAGCTGGGGGAGGTCCCCGAGATCGCGGGCGTCTCCGCCGGGGGCATGCCGACGCGCGTGAAGTGCCTGCACGTCCTGGTGGCCCACTCGTTGGCCGCCGGGCCGGGGGTGAACCCCCTCGGTGACGAGGCCCTCGCCATGCTCGACGACTGGTGGCAGCCCACCTCGTGCGCTGCCGTGCACGCCGCCGAGGACGCCGCTGCCGCCGCCGAGCGGGTGTCCGACGGCGACGCGGAGGGGCCGCAGCATGGGTGACGCGACCACCCGCGTCGGCGCGATCGACTGTGGGACCAACTCGATCCGTCTGCTGGTGGCCGACGTCGACCCGGCGACGGGCGCGCTCACGGACGTGCTGCGCCGCATGGAGATCGTTCGCCTCGGCCACGGGGTCGACCGCACCGGCGTGATCGCGCCGGAGTCCATGGCGCGCACGCTCGCGGTCACCGAGGAGTATGCCGCCGCGTGCCTTGAGCTCGGCGTCGCCGATGCCCGCTTCGTGGCCACGTCCGCGTCGCGGGACGCCCGCAACGCGGACGAGTTCATCGAGGGCGTCCGCGCTGCCTTCCTCGAGCACTACGGCAGGGAGGTCTCGCCCGAGGTCGTCTCGGGCGATGAGGAGGCGGCCCTCTCCTTCGCCGGCGCCACCGGCGGGCTCGCTGCGGGGGGCGTCGGCGGCCCGTACCTCGTCGTCGACCTGGGCGGCGGCTCCACCGAGCTCGTGCGCGGCACCGACCACGTCGAGGCGGCCCGGTCGGTCGACATCGGCTGCGTGCGCATGACCGAGCGCCACCTCGTGAGCGACCCGCCCACCGACGAGGAGATCGCCGCCGCCACCCGCGACATCGACGAGGCGCTCGACCTCGCCGAGTCCGCCGTGCCCCTGGACGGGGTCGCCACGCTCGTCGGCCTGGCCGGCAGCGTCACGACGATCACGGCGCACCTGCTGCGCCTGCCGGCATACGATGCCGACCGGATCCACCTGGCACGTTCCGCGCCCGCCGACATGGTCGTCGCCTGCGACGACCTCCTGGCCATGACGCGGGCCTCCCGGGCCGGGCTGCCCTACATGCACCCGGGCCGCGTCGACGTCATCGGCGCCGGCGCCCTGGTGTGGCGGCGGGTCGTCGAGCGCGTCGTCGAGCGTGCGGGTATCACCGAGGTCATCACCTCCGAGCACGACATCCTCGACGGCATCGCCCTCAGCGTCGCGCGACGGCCGCTCTGAGGACGGCCGCGGGCTCCGGCCACACGGTCCCGGCCCTCAGGCCGACGAGGTGGCGGCGGCGAGCACCGGCTCGTCCGCCTGCTCCTGGGCCCGGCGGCGGTTGGCGCGCAGCCGGGCGGCCATCCACAGCGCCGCCGAGACCCCGAGCGCCCACGTGCCGTTGACGACGGTCGCGTCGACCACGCCGTAGGTGACGAAGAAGAGGGTCACGAAGACGATCGCCCGCACGTGGCGGGCCGAGAGGCGCACGGCGGCGAGCAGCAGCGCCCCCCACAGGAGGTACCACGGGTGCAGGACGGGCCCCGAGGCGCAGAGCACGAGCATCGCCCCGGCCGTCGCGAGCACCGGGTTGCGCGGCGCCACCCGCCAGGCCACCCACACGATGCCGGCCACGCCGGCGAGCAGGCCGATCGTCTGCGCGATCGGCACCGGGGCGGAGTAGAGGCTCTCGGGCATGCCGCCGACCCGCATCAGCCACTCGACCGCGCTGCCCACGAAGGTCGGCGGCGACAGCAGGGACCGGAGCGTGACCGGCACCGAGAGGTTGGGGATCCAGCCCCAGCCGAGGCCGGTGACCTCGGTGACGGCCGTGAACGTGCCCAGCACGACCGCGCCGTGGAGCACGCCGTGGCGCAGCATCGCCCGCAGCCGCGACGCCGCACCGGGGGCCAGGTCGCTCTGGGCCTGCAGGGCCATGCCGACGACCCCGATCAGCGCGAGCACGGCGGTCTGCTTGTACGTGGCTGCCACGGCGATGGTCATCGACGCGACGACGAGCTGGCCGCGGCTGGCGAGGAGCAGGGCCAGCGTCACGAGGGCCACCATGACGGCGTCGCCGTGCGCGCCGCCGATGAAGTGCATCATGACGAGGGGGTTGAGCACGCCCAGCCACAGCGCGTGCCGGCCGCTCACGCCGTAGCGCTCCGCCAGGCGGGGGAGCGCGTACGCGAGGAGCCCCACCGCGAGCAGCGCAGGGAGCCGCATCGCGACGGCCGAGACGTACGCGTTGTCGGGGAAGAGGCTCACGACGACGTGTTGCACCTGCAGGGCCAGCGGGCCGTAGGGCGCAGGGGTGTCCCTCCACATGGGGTCGACCTGGTCGGCGAAGGGCCCGGGCACCCAGAAGGGGCCGACGGCGTACGGGTCCATCCCGCGGGAGATGATCTTGCCCTGGGCCGCGTAGCTGTAGGCGTCGCGACTGAAGAGCGGCGGTGCGAGCATGACCGGCAGGCTCCACAGCAGCCACGCCAGCGACGGTGCCTTGCGGCCGTGCACCGGCCGCATCCGCAGCCAGGCGTCGACGAGCAGCGCCATGCCGACGGCGAGCAGGACGGTGGTCAGCACCCGTCCGAGGCCGCTGCCGAGCCACTCCAGGTGGAAGCGCTCGATGAGGGGGGAGGCCGGCAGGTCGAAGGTGTCGGCGGGCAGGAAGGCGGGGCTGATCGAGCCGGCGGCCACGAGCGACATGCCGAGCATGCCGCGGCGGACCATCCGGTCGCTCCAGGTGCGAGCCAGGGAGGCGACGAGGCGGTCCCGGAGGTCGACGGCACGGGAGTCGAGCGCGCCGGGCACGAGCAGACGAGCCGTCGTCGTCGCCGCGGCGACACGCTGCTCCAGCACCCGCTGCTCCTTCGTTCTGGTGTGCGTCCGCGCCAGGCGGCGCGACGCGATCCGGCGGAGGGCGCGTCGAATTCCCCCTGGGACCTCGTTCCTGCGGTCATTCTAGGTCAGCGACCGACGGAGGGCCGTGCCACGCCCGAGGCGCGGGCACGACCCGGCCAGACCGGTGCAAGCCGCCACCCGCCGTCGCGAGCAGCAGGGCGCACGACGGCCCTGGCGTACCCCCGGAGGGACTCGAACCCTCACCGTTGGCGATTTTAAGTCGCCTGCCTCTGCCGGTTGGGCTACGGGGGCGGGGCCCTCAGTATGCCGTTACCCGCGCCGCTCCCCGCACGTGCACCCCGAGTGCGGTGACGCGGCCGCCTGCTCGCGGGAACCTTCCGCAGGGGTGCGTTCGCTTACCCTTGGGGACAGTCGTCACGCCCATTCGCGGGTCGTGGCACCCAGTGCTTTTAGGAGCGCACTCACATGGCAGGTGGAAACCCGGTCTTCGACCGGCTCAACAAGCAGATCGAGAAGGAGCGCTACGCCGGCTTCGGCTCGCCGCAGGGTCGGCCGCAGCAGCCGGCCGCCGGCTACGCGACCCAGGACACCCTGACAGCGGGCCAGCTCAATGACCTCTACAACCGGGCGCCGGCCGGCCCGGTCGACACCGGGCGGGTCACCGTCGACGACGTCGTCGTCAAGAGCCTCACCCTCTTCGTCGTCACGGTCGCCGTCGCCGGCGTCTCGTGGTTCTGGACCAGGGCCAACTCCGACATGACGCTGCCGTTCTGGCTCGGCGGCATGTTCGGCACGCTGATCCTGGGCTTCGCCATCGCCTTCATGAAGAAGGTGTCGGTGCCGCTGCTCATGGTCTACGCGGTGCTCCAAGGTGCCTTCCTCGGCGCCTTCAGCCAGTACATCGCCTCGATCCCGAAGTACAACGGCGTCGTGCAGATGGCGGTGCTGGCCACCCTCTGCGTGTTCGTCGCGATGTACATCGGCTACGCGACCGGCTTCGTCAAGGTCAACGACAAGACGCGGCGGATGTTCTTCTTCGCCATCGTCGGCTACGGCATCTTCTCGCTGCTGCAGGTCGTGCTGCTCATGACCGGCGTCATCAGCGGCTGGGGCTTCGGCGGCAGCGGCGGCCTCGGCCTCATCCTCTCGGTCCTCGGCGTGGGGCTCGCGTCGTACTCCCTGGCCATCGACTTCGACTCGATCGACCGCGCCGTCCAGGTGGGCGCCCCGAGGAAGTACTCGTGGCTGCTCGCCCACGGCCTGATCGTCTCGATCGTCTGGCTCTACATCGAGTTCGTCCGACTCTTCGCGCGCCTGCGCGACTGACACCGATGGCACCTTCGGGCGTGGGTTCGCCGACCCCGCAGGAGGTGTCCGACGAGCTCCGGCGCGTGGTCGAGCGGTGGCACCAGCTGCCGCTCGACCAGGCGCTTTCGCGTATGCCGTCCGTGCGTGTCCTCGTCCAGTCCCTGGCCGACCGCGTGGCGCAGGCCTGCGGCGGCGCGCCGCAACCGGTGCCCGACCTCGGGCCGGCCGTGGTGATGGACCAGCTGTCGGTCATGGTCTTCGACCTCTTCCGGGCCGCGCCGGCCACCGACCCCGCCGTGGTCGCGGACGAGCTGGCCGGCATACGCCGCTCCCTCTGACCCACGATCCCACCGCGTCACGACGCCACCTGGCGGCTTGTTGCGGGAGGATCGTCCCTCGGACCGCAACAACCGGCCACCTGGCGTGCTGTTGGGCCGGCACCCTGATGCGCCGAGTGGGCACCATCCCGCCAGGGAAGGTGCCCACTCGTCGTGGTTCGGTTGTCCGAGCGTCAGCTGAGGCGCTCGAAGATGACGGCCATGCCCTGGCCGCCGCCGACGCACATCGTCTCCAGGCCGAACTGGCCGTCCCGCTCGCGCAGGGCGTTGATGAGCGTGCCGGTGATGCGGGCACCGGTGGCGCCGAACGGGTGGCCGATGGCGATGGCGCCGCCGTTGACGTTGAGCTTGTCGTAGTCCATGCCGATCTGGTCGGCCGAGCCGATCACCTGGGCCGCGAAGGCCTCGTTGATCTCGTAGAGGTCGATGTCGCCGATCGAGAGGCCGGCGCGCTTGAGCGCGAGGTTGCTCGCCTCGACCGGGCCGAGGCCCATGATCTCGGGGGAGAGGCCGGTGGCGGCCGTCGAGACGACCCGGGCCAGCGGCTCGAGGCCGAGCTCCTTGGCCTTGGTGTCGCTCATGACGACCAGGGCCGCGGCGCCGTCGTTGAGCGGGCAGCAGTTGCCGGCGGTGACCGTGCCCTGCTGGCGGAACACCGGGTTGAGCGCCTGCACGGCCTCGAGCGTCACGCCGGCGCGCGGGCCGTCGTCCTTGGTGACGACGGTGCCGTCGGGGGTGGTGACCGGCGTGATCTCCCAGTCGAAGAAGCCCCGGCCGATGGCGGCCTCGGCGCGGTTCTGCGACGTCACGCCCCACTCGTCCTGGCGCTCGCGGGAGATGCCGTATGCCGTCGCGACATTCTCGGCCGTCTGCCCCATCGCGATGTAGATGTCGGGCAGCAGGCCCTCCTCGCGCGGGTCGGTCCACGTCTCATTGGTCTCGGCGATGCGCTTGGTTCGGGCCTGGGCCTCGGCGAAGCGCGGGTTCTGCTGGTCCTCCTTGGCGCCACCGGCGCCGGCCCAGTCGGTGTACTGCGAGACGCACTCGACGCCGGCCGAGACGAAGATGTCGCCCTCGCCGGCCTTGATGGCGTGGAAGGCCATGCGGGTGGTCTGGGCGGAGGAGGCGCAGAACCGGTTGATCGTGGCGGCCGGCGTGTCGTCCATGCCGAGCAGGGTGGCCACGACCTTGGCCATGTTGGAGCCGTGGCGCCCCGAGGGCTCGGCGCAGCCGAGGTAGAGGTCCTCGACCAGGCTCTTGTCGAGGCCGGGCACCTTGTCGAGCGCGGCCTGGATGACGGTGGCGGCGAGGTCGTCGGGGCGCACCTCCTTGAGCGAGCCCTTGAAGGCCCGGCCGAACGGGGAGCGGGCGGTCGAGACGATGACGGCTTCGGTCACGGGTATCTCCTGGTGCGGCATTCGGCCCGGACGACGGCGAACGGGCCACTAAGCGCTTGCTCAGTCCCCACGATGGTAGGACGTCCTCGCACCGATTGGACAGGGCGCCGGGCATGACGTGCGTCTCTGGCCCGCGCGCGCACGGTTAGTCTGGACCGCGTCGTCGTCGCCGCCCGGTGGCGACACGGGTCCGGGGCTCGCACCACACGAGCCCGGCCGAACCGACCACCAGGGGAGCCGCACCAGATGAAGAACCTCACGACGCGCCTCGTCGCCGTCACCGGCGCGTTCGCGATCACGCTCGGCGCGGCCGCGTGCTCCAAGTCCGACACGCCCTCGTCCAGCGGCTCCTCGACCACGGCGAGCTCCTCGGCGAGCGCGGGTTCCTCGGCCTCGACGCCCGCGACGACGGACAGCGCTTCCGCGCCGGCCGCGAACGGTGCAGCGAGGGCGGCCGACCTCCTCGAGAAGGCCAAGACGAACGCGCTCGCCGCGAAGTCCGGCGCCTTCGCCGGCCAGGTCGACCAGGCCGGCAAGAAGATCAACATCGACTTCAAGGGCACCAGCGACGGCAAGACCGCCGACATCGCCATCGAGATGCAGGGCGACGGCAAGGCCCGCGTCATCTCCGTGGGCGACGGCGTCTACATCCAGGGCGACCCGACCTTCTGGAAGAAGCAGGGCGCTCCCGCGAAGGTGCAGAGTGCCGGCCAGAAGTTCATCAAGGCCCCGGCGTCCGCGGGCGCGATGACGCAGAGCCTCAGCCTCAAGTCCTTCCTCGAGAAGGCCTTCGGTGCCGTGACCCCGCAGGAGCTGTCCAGCACCGTTGGGAGCGAGAAGGTCGGCAGTGTCGACTGCTGGGTCATCACCGACAAGAAGGGCAAGGGAGAGGGCGCGCTCTACGTGTCCAAGGACAAGTTCGAGGTGGTGCGCTTCACCGGTTCCACGTCGAGCCCGGGCCAGCTCGACTTCTCGAAGTGGAACGAGGACCTCGGCATCAAGGCGCCCCCCGCGAGCCAGGTCATGTCCCTCGGCTGATCCCGTACTGGGTGCTCAGCGCAGGGCGGTCGCGCCACCGTCCTTGTATGCCGCAGGCTGCGCGGGCCCTGGACGTGCCGCGTCGTCCGTGGCCGGCTCGCCGGCCGATCCTGCCCGGGGCAGCGCCGGCCGGATGCGGTGCCGCAGCAGCGCCCAGCGTCCGCGAGCCCCCCGCGCCCTGCCCGCGACCTCTGCGGGGGCGACCTCGGTGCCGGGGCGCGTGACCGCACGCGTGGCGGCGACCGCCAGCGGGCGCACGCCCTCGCCCCGCCAGGCGTTGGGCCCGGTCGGCCGGCTGCGCTCGCCGAAGAGGTCGAGGGCCGCGCTCACGGTCGGCAGCAGGGCCGCGGCGACCCGTGCGTAGCCGACGGGGCTCGGGTGGAAACGGTCCTTGCTGAACATCAGGTGCGGCTCTGTCGAGAAGGCCTCGCTCAGCAGGTCGCCCACCGACACGGCCCGGCCACCGGCCTCGACGACCGCCACGGTCTGGGCCGCGGCGAGGTCGCGCGACCAGCGCCGGGCGAGCCAGCGCAGCGGCTGCGGCAGCGGCTGGATGGCGCCGAGGTCGGGGCACGTGCCCACGACGACCTCGGCCCCGGCCTCGCGCAGCCGGCCCACCGCCCTCCCGAGATGGCGCACGGCCAGGGCCTTGTCGATGCGGTGCGTCACGTCGTTGGCGCCGATCGAGATGACGGCCACGTGCGGGGAGGGGATCAGGGCAAGGGCCCGTTCGACCTGCTCGTCGAGGCCAGGGGACTCCGCGCCGATGACGGCGACGTTCGTCAGCTCGACCGGGCGCCCGGTGTAGCCGGCGAGAGCGGTCGCGACGGTGGCCCCGATCGTCTCGTGGGGGTGGTCTGCCCCCATCCCGACAGCGGTGGAGTCGCCGAGCACGAGGAAGCGCAGCGGCTCACCCGAGCCGGAGCCGTAGGTCCCGCTGTCCGACGGCGCGCCCTCGAAGGGCTGTCCGACGATCCGGCGCGCCATCACCGCCTCGGCGCGCAGGAGCCCGTAGCCGAGGACGCCGAGCGCGCCGAGGCCGGCCACTCCCACGCCGCCGCCGTATGCCGCTGCCTGGGCGATCCTGCGCGCGCGCCGTGCCCGCCCCATGCCGAGGCCTCCCTTCTCACTGCTGAACCGGGGTCCACCACGGTAACCCGCCGGTGGCCTCTCCCGTGCCCCGTTGGGCGCGTGCCAGACGGTGCGCGCGTCGAGTGACCGGTCGGCACTCCTAGGATGAGCGGATGAAGTACGCAGAGAACGTCGCCGACCTCGTCGGCAACACGCCCCTGGTCAAGCTCGGCTCCGTCGTCGCGGACGCGGGGGTGAGGTGCACGGTGCTGGCGAAGGTCGAGTACTTCAACCCCGGTGGCTCGGTCAAGGACCGCATCGCCCTGCGCATGGTCGAGGCGGCCGAGCGGGACGGTCTGCTCAAGCCGGGCGGCACCATCGTCGAGCCGACGAGCGGCAACACCGGGGTGGGCCTCGCCCTCGTGGCGCAGCGCCGCGGCTACAAGTGCGTCTTCGTCTGTCCCGACAAGGTGGGCCAGGACAAGCTCGACGTGCTCAAGGCGTACGGCGCGGAGGTCGTCGTGTGCCCGACGGCGGTCGAGCCCGAGCACCCCGACTCCTACTACTCCGTCTCCGACCGCCTGGTGCGTGAGATCGACGGGGCGTGGAAGCCGAACCAGTACTACAACCCCGAGGGGCCCAACAGCCACTACCTCACGACCGGCCCGGAGATCTGGCGCGACACCGACGGCCGGGTCACGCACTTCGTCACCGGTGCCGGCACCGGCGGCACGATCAGCGGCACGGGCCGCTACCTCAAGGAGGTCAGCGACGGCGCGGTGCGCGTCATCGCGGCCGACCCCGAGGGCTCGGTCTACTCCGGCGGCACCGGCCGGCCCTACCTCGTCGAGGGTGTCGGTGAGGACTTCTGGCCCGGCGCCTACGACCCGTCGGTCGTCGACGACGTGATCGCCGTCAGCGACGCCGACTCCTTCGCCATGACGCGGCGCCTCGCCCGCGAGGAGGGCCTGCTCGTCGGTGGCTCGTGCGGCATGGCGGTCGTGGCTGCGCTGCGCGTGGCCAAGGACCTGCCCGAGGACGCCGTCGTCGTCGTGCTGCTGCCCGACTCGGGCCGTGGCTACCTGAGCAAGATCTTCAACGACGACTGGATGGCGTCCTACGGCTTCCTCGACGACCACACCGAGACGACCGTCGGGGCCGTCCTGCGCAACAAGTCCGGCGACATGCCGGCGCTCGTGCACACGCACCCCAACGAGACCATCCGCGACGCCGTGCAGATCCTGCGCGAGTACGGCGTCTCCCAGATGCCGGTCGTCAAGGCCGAGCCGCCTGTCATGTCCGGGGAGGTGGCCGGCTCGGTGAGCGAACGCGCCCTGCTCCAGGCCCTCTTCACCGGGCACGCCCACCTGGCCGACCCGGTCAGCAAGCACATCGAACCGGGGCTGCCGCTCGTCGGCGCCGGCTCGCCCGTGTCGGCGGCCCGCAAGGAGCTCGAGGACTCCGACGCGCTCCTCGTGGTCGAGGACGGCAAGCCGATCGGCGTCCTCACCCGCGCCGACCTGCTCGGCTTCCTCGCCGAGTGACCTCGAGCGCCGCCCGGGACGCCTGAGAGCACGTATGCCGCTGGGCCCGCTTCCACGAGAAGCGGGCCCAGCGGCATACGTACGGAGAGGCTTGTGGCTCAGGCCTGCTGCTTGGCCTTCGCCTCGGCCTTCTTCGCCTGCTTGAACTCCCGCACCTTCAGGAGTGAGTCGGCGTCGACGACGTCGGCCACGGAGCGGTAGCCGTCCAGCGCGTAGTCCCCGGCCGCGGACTCCCAGCCCTCGGGTCGCACGCCGAGCTGCTTGGCGAGGAGCGCCACGAAGATCTGCGCCTTCTGCCTGCCGAAGCCCGGCAGCTCCTGGACGCGCCGGAGCAGCTCCTTGCCGGTGGTGGCCTCGGTCCACAGGCGGGTGACGTCACCGTCGTAGCGGCTCTCGACGAGGGCGGCGAGCTCCTGCAGCCGGGTCGCCATCGAGCCGGGGAACCGGTGGATGGCCGGCGGCGTGCTGCACAGCGCCTTGAACTCGTCGGGGTCGGCCGCGGCGATGGCCGCGGGGTCGAGCGTGCCGAAACGGCTGAGCACCTTGTACCCACCGCGGAAGGCGTGCTCCATGCCGTACTGCTGGTCGAGCATCATGCCCACCACGACCGCGAAGGGGTGCTCGTCGAGGACCTGGTCGGCGGCCGGCTCGCCCGCGATCTGGAAGCTCATGCAGGCATGCTCTCACGCACGCCCGCGCGGGGCATCGACCCACGAGGGCCGCCCGGGGCTGATCCGGCCGCCACCCGACGTGAGGGCCGCGACGACCCGCTCGACCTCCGCCACGGCACCCGGGGCGGCGAGGACGTGGAGCCGGACCCCGCGTGGGAGGTAGTCGACCTCCGTCACGTCGACGTCGGCGAGGCCGCGCAGCGCGTGCTCGACCCGCGGCCCGGCGGCGTGGTCGAGGTCGACCAGCACGCCCTCGCGCAGCTTCCGGACCACGAGCCTCGCGCTGTCGAGGGCGAGCGAGACGGCGTCGCCGTAGGCGCGGATGAGCCCACCGGTGCCGAGCAGCGTGCCCCCGAACCACCGCGTCACGACGGCGACGACGTCGGTCAGGCCGCGGCCGCGCAGGACGTCGAGCATCGGGGCGCCGGCGGTGCCCGGCGGCTCGCCGTCGTCGTTGCCGCGCTGCGTCGCGCCGTCCGCGCCGAGGACGTATGCCGTGCAGTGGTGCCGGGCGTCCCGGCTGCCCGATCGCACGTGCTCGACGAACGCGCGGGCCTCCTCCTCCGAGGACGCAGGCGCGACGTCGCAGACGAAGCGCGAGCGCTTCACCTCGAGCTCCGCAGCGGCGGGTGCCGCGAGGGTCAGGTAGCGCGTGGGCCGGGACGGCACGGGCGGGTTCACGCGGCCCCGGTCGTCGTGACGGCGAGGTGGGCGAGGGCGAGCCCCACGGCGGCCGCGGCCAGCGACCCCACGACGGTCGCAGCGGCATACCCCACCCCGGTGCCACGTCCTTCGGCCAGCCACAGCCGCACCGTCTCGACGGAGGCGGTGCTGAAGGTCGTGTAGCCGCCGCAGAACCCGGTGCCGAGGACCGCGCGCACGGTCGCGCCCGTGGACCCCGTGGACCCCGTGGCGAGCAGCCCGGTCACGACGCCGAGGAGGAGTGACCCGGTGATGTTGATGAGCATCGTCCCCAGGGGCACGCGGAACGGGTTGCGGCGGGCGACGGCGGCGTCGACGACGAACCGCGCGACGGCGCCTAGACCGCCACCGAGCGCGAGCAGCAGCATCATCGCCCGGCCTCCGAGTCCAGGCGTGAGCACCGGTGGGCGGTGACGCGCCGGACGCCCGTGTAGCCGAGGGCGGCCGCGGCCACTCCCAGCACGATGCTGCCGAACGCGTACGCCAGGCCGATGAAAAGGGCGTCGGGGGTCATCCGCTGGACCGTCTCGACCGCGAAGGTGCTGTAGGTGGTGAACCCGCCGAGCACGCCGGTTCCGAGCGTCAGGCGGGCGCCACGCCGCCAGCCGATGTCGGGACCGGTGCGAGCCAGGAGCTCGAGCAGCGCGCCGAGCAGCAGTGAACCGACGACGTTGATGGCCAACGTGGCCCACGGGATGCCGGCCGGTGCGGCGGGCGAGGCGGTCTCGAGCGCCGCTCTCGCGGCCGTGCCCAGCACCCCACCGACGAAGATCAGGGCAAGCAGCCCGGGATGGCGGTGCGGCGCGCGGCGCCTCGGTGGGTCGTCGATGCGGGTCGGGCTCCGGTCGGGCTCGTCGGTCACTCCCACGGTGCCCGGCCCTCCCAGTCGACCACGCTGAGGGGCACCACGACGACGGGCCGGTGCTGGCGGTGGGACAGCTGCATCGACACGGACCCGTTGACGAAGTCCGTCAGCCGGCGGTGGTGGCGTCGCACGTGCGAGCCGACGACGAACGCTGCTGCATCCACGGCGCGCGCCAGGTGCGTGAGGGCGCGGTCGGGTCGTCCGGCCAGGTAGCGGAAGTGCCAGGGCAGATCCTCGTCCGCCATCCACTCGCGCACCAGCTCCACCAGGGCCGCCTCGCGCTCGGGCCACTGCTCGTCGTCGATGTCCGGGTCGATGGAGAGGTGCCGCACCGTCCCGTCCGGGTGCTCGAGGTCGGCGTAGCGCGAGGCGTCGACGTAGGCGAAGTAGAGCGCCGGCGCGCCGGTCGCGCGCGCCAGCGACACCGCCGCCAGCGCGACGAGCGGCGACTGGTCGGGCACCACGCCGACGACGAGCGGGTGCCCGGCGAAGTCGGTCATCCGAGATCGATCCGGTTGGGGTGGCACGTGCTCCGCCATCGGTGAGCCTCCAGACACTCGGCGACGGGCTCGGCGCGCAGGCCTGCCCATCGTCGCGGCGGGTGCCGCGGATGAACAGGAACCATCAGCAGGTGGGCGGTTCGGGCACCGAGCAGGTGCCCCGGCGGGATCCATCGCCGAGCACACCCTAGCGCGCCGCGGCACGCCGGTGGCCGGCCGCGGGCCCCTCAGGCGCC
Source organism: Terrabacter sp. BE26 (assembly GCF_041941675.1). Lineage (GTDB taxonomy): Bacteria > Actinomycetota > Actinomycetes > Actinomycetales > Dermatophilaceae > Terrabacter. The sequence continues at coordinate 2,940,300 of NZ_CP090122.1, forward strand.
CAGGTAGCGCTCGACCACGATCTCCACGAGCTCTGCGGGGGCCGGTTCCTCCGACGTCAGCAGGGGAGGCGTCACGATGTCGGCGCCGGAGCGGGCTGCGAGGTCGGCGAAGAAGCCGGGTGCGAGCAGGTAGGTCGCGACGACGACCCTGCGTCCCGGGAGGCGCTGCGCCGCAACGGCATCGGCGAGCTTGGGCTCTGCTGCCGACAAGTAGCCCGTGGTGACCGACCGGCCGAGGAGGCGGGCGAGCGAGGCCGCGACCGTCTCACAGTCCTCCACGGCGGACGGCTCCGAGGAGCCGGCGGCGCCCAGTACGACGACATCGTCGTCACGGAGCCCGGCCGTGACGAGCCGTCGGTGCAGCAGCCCCGCCAGCCGGTCGTCGGGCCCCAGCGCCGGCGCGACCGTGGTGCCCGGCACGGACTGCGCGGCCCGGGCCAGGTCGACGTGGACGTGGTAGCCGGCCGAGAGGAGCAGGGGCACCAGGCGGGCCGGAGCGTCACGGGGCAGCGAGGCGAGCACGGCCTCCGGGTCAGGCTGCTGCACGTCGACGAACGCAGCGCGGACGGTCAGGTCAGCTCGTCGCGCCGCCACCGCGGCGACGAGGCCACCGATCGCGGAGCGGCCGGCAGGTGACGACGTGCCGTGTGCGGCCGCCACAAGCACGGGTGGGGTGCCGGACATGGGGTCACTCTCTCAGGTCGCACCGACCCGCCGTGCCCGTGGTGCTGCGCCCCCAGCGCCGCCCGACGGCCGGCCTCAACGCGCAGAGGCCGTCTCGGCGTCACCGACGATGGCCGCAGCGTGGTCGGCGATCCAGTCCATCAGCGGCACCATCCGCTCGGCGAGCTCGGTCCCGCGCGTCGTCAGGGAGTACTCGACGTGCGGCGGGACGACCGGCCTGGCGTCACGGTGGACCAGGCCGTCGGCCTCGAGCACGCGCAGCGTCTGGGCCAGCATCTTCTCGCTGACGCCCTCCGCACGCCGCCGCAGCTCGCTCCAGCGCAGCGGCTCGCCCTCCGCCAGCGCGAGCAGGACGAGGGCGCCCCACTTGCTCGTCACGTGGTCGAGCACGACACGGCTGGGACAGCCCGAGGAGAAGATCCCGTCGGGGAAGTGCCGCCGCAGGTTCTGGCTAACCGTCATGTCAGTACCTTACTTCAAAGTGGGTACTAACCGACGGGAAGTATGAGTCGCGCTGGGGCGTTCACTGCGGTGTCCGTCCCACCCGAAAGGAACGTCATGACCCTTCTCGTCACCGGTGCCAGTGGGCACCTCGGCCGTCTCGCCGTCGAGTCGCTGCTCCAGCGCGGAACCGCCGCCTCAGACGTCGTTGCACTCGCCCGCAACCCTGAGTCGGTCTCCGAGCTCGCCGACCGCGGTGTCCAGGTCCGGCAGGGCGACTACTCCGACCCCGAGTCGCTCGACGCCGCCTTCACCGGCGTCGACCGGCTCCTGCTCGTCTCCGGGAGCGAGGTGGGCCGGCGAACCGCCCAGCACGGCAATGTCGTCGACGCGGCGAAGCGAGCCGGTGTCGCCTTCCTGGCCTACACGAGCATCACGCGCGCCGACACCTCCGACCTCGTGCTCGCCGAGGAGCACCGGGCGACGGAGGAGCTGCTCGCCGCCTCCGGACTGCCGCACGCCCTCCTGCGCAACTCCTGGTACCTCGAGAACTACATCGGACAGCTGCCCGTCTTCCTGGCGCACGGCACCGTCCTCGGTGCCGCCGGCACCGGCCGCGTCAGCGCCGCCACGAGGGCCGACTACGCCGAGGCGGCTGCGGTCGTCCTCGCCGGACACGGCCACGAGGGAGCCGTCTACGAGCTCGGCGGCGACACGGCATTCACCATGGGCGAGCTGGCCGAGGCGGTCGGCCGGATGGCCGGCCAGGAAGTGGTCTATCGCGACATGTCCGTCGCCGACTACACCGCCGCCCTCGTCGGTGCCGGCCTGCCCGAGGGGTATGCCGCCGTGCTCGCCGACGGCGACCGTGGGCTCGCGCAGGGGCAGCTCTTCACCGACAGCGGTGACCTGTCCCGCCTGCTCGGACGCCCCACGACGACCCTCGAGGACGCCCTGCAGGCCGCCGTCGTCGCGGCTGCCTGAGCACCGGGCGACCTCACCCGCCGAGAGACGGGACGTCAGATCTCGCCGTGCGGGAGGCCCCAGGCCCGGCCCTGGGGCCTCCCACACGCGGACCGGTCCGGGGCGGCCGCGTAGGCTCGCGCGCATGACGTCGGCTCCCGACCAGGCCCTGCTCAACACCCTGTCCGTGGGCATGGCCGGACCCCGCATCGCCTTCCTCCACGGGCTCTTCGGCCAGGGCCGCAACTGGAACCAGATCGCCAAGGCGGTCAGCGGCCCGGACGGGACCGACGCGCGGTGCCTCCTCGTCGACCTCCCCGACCACGGCCGGTCGCCGTGGTCGCAGGAGTTCTCCCTCGACGCGTACGCCGACGCCGTGGCCGCGACCCTGCGCGCGGCCGGGGAGGGCGAGCCGTATGCCGTCGTCGGGCACTCGCTCGGCGGCAAGGTCGCCATGGTGCTCGCGCTGCGCCACCCCGAGCTCGTCGAGCGGCTCGTCGTCGTGGACATCGCGCCCAAGGGCTACGGCAACCTCGAGCGCTTCGAGGGCTACATCCGCGAGATGCAGGCCCTGCCGCTCGAGGAGCTGACCAGCCGAACCGACGCCGAGGCGCGCTTTGCCGAACCGGACCCCGGGGTCAAGGCGTTCCTCCTGCAGAACCTGCGCCGCGACGGCCAGGCGTGGCGCTGGCAGGCCAACCTCGACCTCGTCGCCCGCGATGCCGCGCGTGGCGCCGGGTCACGCATCGCGGACTGGCCGGAGGCGCTCTACGAGCTCCCGGCATACGAAGGTCCGGTGCTGTGGATCGCCGGCGGCGACTCGCGCTACATCCAGCGCGAGGACGGCGAGCGCATGCGGCGGCACTTCCCGCGCACGCGCCTGTTCACCATCAAGGGGGCCGGGCACTGGGTGCACACCGACGCCCCGGAGATCATCGTGACGGCGCTGCGCCGCTTCGTGCACTCACCGGCCTGAGTCGGCCGCACGGCATACGCGCCCGGTCAGAGGAGCCGGCGCCCCATGGCCCAGGCGGTCAGCTCGTGGCGGGAGCTGAGCTGCAGCTTGCGCAGCACCGAGCTGACGTGGGTCTCGACGGTCTTGACGGAGATGAACAGCTCCTTCGCGACCTCCTTGTACTGGTAGCCGCGGGCGATGAGGCGCATGACCTCGCGCTCGCGGGCCGAGAGCCGGTCGAGCTCCTCGTCGATCTCGGCGACCTCGCCGGCGGCTGCGCCGAACGCGTCGAGGACGAAGCCGGCCAGGCGCGGGCTGAAGACGGCGTCACCGTCGGCGACGCGGCCGATGGCGGTGAGCAGCTCCTCGGCGCTGATCGTCTTGGTGACGTAGCCGCGGGCGCCGGCGCGGATGACGGCGATGACGTCCTCGGCGGCGTCGGACACCGACAGCGCCAGGAAGCGCACCGGGGTGCCCGCGGTGTTCTGGGTGCCGTTGCAGAAGCGGATGACGTCGGCGCCGCCGTGCCCGTCGCCGCCCGGGAGGTGCACGTCGAGCAGGACGACGTCCGGCTGCTGCTCCTTGATGACCTGCACGGCCGACTCGACCGACCCCGCCTCCCCGGCGATCTCGAGGGCGAACGCCCCGGCACGTGGGCTGGCCGCCAGCGAGCTCAGCTCGGCTCGCACGCCGGTGCGGAACATGTGGTGGTCATCCACGATGACGATCCGGATCCGCCGGGGGTCGGTCATGAGGGCTGCTCCTGGCTCTCGGTGGTGCTGGGGGTGGCGCTGGGGGTGGCGCTCGTGGACGTGCTCTGGGTGGTCGGCGCCGGGCTGCCGGCCGTGGCGGAAGTCGCGGCCCTGGTGCCGTTGGACGCGGCGGGGGCCGGCTGCTCGGGCTCCGCGGCCTGCCCGACGGGCAGGCGCAGCTCGACCTCGGTGCCGTCGGCCCGTCGGCGGATGCGAGCCGTGCCGCCGTGGCGCTCCATGCGCCCGATGATCGACTCGCGCACGCCGGCGCGGTCGATGGGGACGGTGTCTGGGTCGAACCCGGCGCCGTGGTCGCGGACGAAGGCCTCGACGGCGTCCGGGCCGACCTCGACGTACGTGCTGACCGGCGGGCTCGCGTGGCGCACGGCGTTCCAGGCGGCCTCGCGGACCGCCTTGACGAGGGCGTCGAGGTGCTGGTCCATGGGGCGGTCACCGGTGACGACGAGCTGCACAGGAACGCCGTGGAGATCCTCCACCTCGCCCATCGCGGCCGTGAGGGCAGCGCCGAGGGTGCCGGCGCGGGCGTCCTCGTCGTAGAGGTAGCTGCGCAGCTGGCGCTCCTGGGCCCGGGCGAGCCGTGCCACGGCGGCGGCGTCACCGGCCTGGCGCTGGATGAGGGCCAGGGTCTGCAGCACGGAGTCGTGCAGGTGGGCAGCGATGTCGGCGCGCTCGGTGGCGCGGATGCGGGCGGCCTGCTCGAGGCGCAGGTTGCTCCACAGGCGCAGGATCCACGGCGCGCAGAGGACCGCGACGCCGACGAGGGCGGCCAGCACGGCGCCGGCCACCTGCCACAGTTCGGTCAGGTCGGTGCCCCGCACGAGCAGGCCGACGAGCCCCAGGATGGTCAGGCCCAGCCCGACCACCAGCCAGACCCACCGGACCGGCCGGCGGGTGCCGAGGGTGTCGGTGTCGTCGAGCTGCGACCAGAAGAAGATGGCGCCGATGACGATCGCGACGACCGGGAGGATCACCTCGACGTTGACGCCGATCCCGGCGCTGCCCAGCCACAGCGCGCCCGCGACCGCGAGGGCAGCCACCCCCAGCAGGGTGACGACGACCGCCTGGTTGCCGCTGCGAAGCCACGTGCGCAGGCTCGCCAGGTCGACGTGCGGCCGGGTCGCGCCCCGGGGGGCAGCGGGCGTCACCGCTGGGTCGACGTCGCCGATCTCTCGCATCGTGGCCCACAGGAAGACGTAGACCGCCAGGCCCGCACCGAAGGGGATGCTGGTCAGCACGAGGGCCAGGCGCACCACGACGACGGGCAGTCCGAGGTGGTCGGCCAGGCCCGCGGCGACGCCGGCGATGACCTTGCCCTGCCGGTGACGCACGAGCGGCGGCCGGGGCGTCGTCCGCCACGAGGGGCGCGCCGGGCCCGTTCCGTTCTCGTATGCCGTCTGCACCGTCCCATCCTCGCCCACCCGGGTGCGTGCCGGCGACCACCGGAGCCCCCTTTGGGGGTCGCGTCAGGGTGCGCTCAGGGTCGACCCTCATGGTCGGGCCTCGTCGCCCCGCGCCACTGTTGGTGCCATGACGAACAGCAGCAGTGGCGGCCCGCAGCACGTGGGTCAGGGGCACGGCGAAGATGGCGGAAACGGTGGGCACGGGCAGCACGGGCAGCACGGGCACGGAGCCCACGGCCTGGACGGCTTCTACAGCGCTCTCCGGCGGCCGGGCATCGTGCGCCAGTCGCAGGGGCGATGGTTCGCCGGCGTGGCGACCGGTCTGGCGCGCTGGCTCGGCGTCGACCCGCTCGTCGTGCGCGCCGGTTTCATCCTCTTCTCGATCTTCTTCGGCATGGGCCTGGCCCTCTACCTCGTGCTGTGGCTGCTCATGCCCGACGAGCGCGGTGAGATCCACGTCGAGCGGGCGCTCAAGTACGGCGAGGGCGGCTCGATCTTCCTGCTCCTGGTCACCGCCACGTCGGTCCTCGGCGGCGGCCCGTGGTGGGGCGGCGACTCCCGCGGCTTCCGCTTCTTCGGCTTCCTGCTCCTCGTCGGCGGGACGTGGTGGTTCCTCACCCGCACTGCCGCCGGCCGTGACCTGCGGGCCCAGGCCCCGTGGCGGGGCCAAGGGGCCCCCACCGGCACGCAGGGTACGCAGGGTACGCAGGGTACGCAGGGTACGCAGGGTACGCAGGGTACGCAGGGTACGCAGGGTACGCAGGGTACGCAGGGTACGCAGGGTACGCAGGGCACGACTGGGACGACCGGCGCGACTGGCGGCACGGGCACGGCCGAGCCGATGGGCTCGAGCGGCACGGGCACAGGCGGCGGTGACGCGGGCGCCACGGGGGGACATGAGCCTTCGGCGACCAGTGGGGCCACGGCCGTCGCGGGTGCGGCACCTGCTCCCGTGACCGCATACGGCTCGACGGGCAACGCGGCCGCCAACGCCGGCGCGACCCTTGCCGCCCCTCGCCCCGCGGGGCCCAGCTCGGTGCGCGAGCGCACGCCGGTGGTCGGCTTCGCGGGAGGGCTGCTCCTGCTGGGACTCGCGATCGTCACGGCGGTCGTCGTGGGATCCGTGTCGCAGGCCGCGGGCTGGTCCGGCAACCACGTGGCCGTCGGCCTGGCCTCCGGCGTGGGGGTGCTCGGGCTGGGCATCCTCGTGGCCGGCCTGGCGGGTCGACGCGCCGGCGGCCTCGCCTTCTTCGCGGTCGTCGGCATGATCGCGGCGGCTGCCTCGACCGCCGCCCCGGTCGGCGTCTCGCAGCCGTGGCAGGTGGGGCAGCGGGCCTACCAGGTCACCTCCCTGACGCCGCCGCCGCGCTTCGAGCTCGGCATGGGGCAGATGCAGGTCGACCTGACCCGGGCCGACTACCGGGCGACGCCGGGCACCGACCACGTGTCGGCGACGGCCGCCATGGGGCAGATCGACCTGGTCGTCCCCAAGGGCGTACGGGTCATGGTCAACACGCAGGCACACGCCGGCGCGCTGCACGCCACCGACACCGTCGTCGGCACCGTCGACCGCAAGTCGGGCGAGCCTGGCATGGGTGGCGGAATGGGAAGTGTGCACGACGTCGGCATGGAGTGGCAGCAGACGCTGGAGTACGGCCCCCAGACCGGCCAGCCGGAGATCGTCGTGGACGCCGAGGTCGGCGTCGGCCAGATCAACGTCTCGTCCGGGAGCGCGTCATGAGCGTCCACCCGGAGGACCCGACCAACCAGCGCCCGAATGAGCCCACCACGAACCCGTCGGAAGAGAGCGCCATGACCAGCAGTGAGAGCACCAGCGGCAACGAGCCGGAGCCGGAGCTCACCGACCCCACCGCCGCTCCCGTCAGCGACCCGACGTCCGACCCGACGTCCGACCCGATGTCCCGGTCGATGCCCGGGCCGGCGCCCCACTCGATGCCCGGGCAGGCGACCGGGACCGGTGGGGCTCCCGAGGCCACGACGGAGATCCCCTCGCCAGCCACGCGGGCGCTGCCGGCCCAGGCGCCCTTCCGCGTCGAACCGGCCAGCCCGGTGCCCGACGACGCCGTGCGGGCGGGCTCGGAGCTCCCGCACCTCCCGCCCCCGGCATCGCCGTCGGCATCGCAGTCCGGGGCCTCGGCCGCCCCCTCCTGGCCGGCCCCCGAGCCCGCGCCCCGGCCGGTACCCGTGACGGTCAACAAGGGCCCGCGTCCGGCAACGGTGATGCTGGGCCTGCTCACGGTCCTCGTGGCGGCCTACCTCCTGCTGGCCAACCTCACGCACGTCGACCTCGGCTTCGCCCTCACCGGGCCGGCCGTCATCGGCGCCTTCGGCGGCATGCTGCTCCTCGTCGGCATCGCGGGGGTCGTGGCCGGACGGCTGCGCCGCTGACCAGCACGCCGTGCCACCCCTGTCGGGTGCCCCGGTCCGAGGTCTCCGGCCGGAGTGTCCGGCGTCGTGACTAGGCTCGTTCCCAGACACGCCGGGCTGGTCCGGCACTCGCAGTGGGAGACGACGTGGTCATGAAGTCCGGCATCAACCTCGAGGCGCTCGACCGGTCCACGCGGCCGCAGGACGACCTGTTCCGGTTCACCAACGGTACGTGGCTCGACACCATCGAGATCCCGGGCGACCGGGCCCGGTTCGGCACCTTCGACATCCTCCGCGAGGAGTCCACCGCCCGCGTCCGCGACCTCATCGAGGGGGCAGCGCGTGCTGCCGAGGACGAGGCGCCGGGCACGCCGAAGCGCCAGGTCGGCGACCTCTACGCCAGCTTCACCGACACCGACCGCATCGAGGAGCTCGGGCTGGCGCCGTTGCAGGCGCTGCTCTCGCAGGTCGCCGGCATCGACGGCGTCGAGAGCCTGGGGCGCGCGCTCGGGCAGCTCGCCCGTGACGGTGTCCCAGGAGCGGTCCAGCACTTCGTGTCGCCCGACGAGCGCTCGCCGGAGGACTACGTCGTCTACCTCGAGCAGGGAGGCCTCGGCCTCCCCGACGAGTCGTACTACCGCGAGGACAAGTACGCCGACGTCCGCACCGCCTACGTTGCGCACATCGAGCGCCTGCTCGGCCTCGCCGGCATCCCGGAGGCCGCCGAGAAGGCCTCACGGATCATGGCGCTCGAGACGTTGCTGGCACGCTCGCACTGGGACACCGTGAGCAACCGCGACGCCGTCAAGACGTACAACGCGCACACCTTCGACGAGCTGAAGGCGCTCGCACCCCAGTTCCCTTGGGAGGCGTGGCTGTCAGCTCTGCGCGCCCCCTCCGGCGCCCTCGACAAGGTGGTCGTGCGCCAGCCCGGCTTCGTGTCCGGGCTGGGCGAGGCGCTCGAGTCGGTCGACATCTCCGACTGGCGCTCCTGGCTCACGTGGCACGTGCTGTCCGAGTTCGCCCCCCTGCTGCCGCAGTCGTTCGTCGACGAGGACTTCGACTTCTACGGGCGCACCCTGTCGGGTCAGCCCGAGAACAAGGAGCGCTGGAAGCGGGGCGTCTCGGTCGTCGAGTCGTCCATCGGCGAGGCCGTCGGCCAGCTCTACGCCGAGCGGTGGTTCCCCCCGGCCGCGAAGGCACGCATGCAGCAGCTGGTGGGCAACCTCGTGGAGGCCTTCCGCCGGTCCTTCTCCTCCCTGGAGTGGATGAGCCCCGACACCCGGGCCGAGGCGATCGCCAAGCTCGACGCGTTCACCCCGAAGATCGGCTACCCGGATGCCTGGCGCGACTACTCGGCCATCGAGATCGACGCGGCCGACCTGGTGGGCAACGTCCGGCGCAGCACTGCCTTCGAGGTCGACCGCAACCTCGCGAAGCTCGGGCAGCCGATCGACCGCACCGAGTGGTTCATGCTGCCCCAGACGGTCAACGCCTACTACATGCCGTCGATGAACGAGATCGTCTTCCCGGCCGCGATCCTCCAGCCGCCGTTCTTCGACCTCGAGGCCGACGACGCCGTCAACTACGGCGGCATCGGGGCCGTCATCGGTCACGAGCTCGGCCACGGCTTCGACGACCAGGGCTCGCGCTACGACGGCACGGGCGCCCTGCGCGACTGGTGGAGCGAGGCCGACCGTGAACGCTTCGACGGGCTGTCGAAGCGCCTCATCGAGCAGTTCAGCCGCTACACCCCGGCAGGCCTGTCCGAGGACCACAAGGTCAACGGCGCCCTCACCGTCGGCGAGAACATCGGCGACCTGGGCGGCCTGCAGATCGGCTACTCCGCCTACAGCATCGCCACCGAGGAGGGCGGCATGCCGGAGCTCGAGGGCTTCACCGGACCGCAGCGCTTCTTCATCGGCTGGGCCCAGGTGTGGAAGGGCAAGGCCCGCGAGGCCGAGGCCATCCGGCTGCTGGCGGTCGATCCGCACTCACCCCAGGACGTGCGCGGCAACGCGGTGCGCAACGTGACGGAGTTCCACGAGGCGTTCGGCGTCAAGCCGGGCGACGCGATGTGGCTCGACGAGGACGAGCGCGTCCGCATCTTCTGAGGGTCAGTCACCGAGCTGGAGCTTGAACCCGACGTGCGAGGCGACGAAGCCGAGGCGCTCGTAGAAGCGTCGGGCGTCGACGCGGCTCGCGTCACTCGTCAGCTGCACGAGCGAGCAGCCGAGACGACGTGACTCCTCGACGGCCCACGCGACCAGCTCGGTGCCGAGGCCGCTGCCGCGCTCACCCCGCGCGACGCGTACGCCCTCGATGACGGAGCGGGTGGCACCCCGTCGCGAGAGTCCCGGGATGACGCTCAGCTGCAGCGTGCCGACCACCCGCCCGTCGCGCTCGGCGACGACGAGGTGCTGGGCCGGGTCGGCGGCAACGCGGTCGTATGCCGTGTCGTACACCTCCGTGTCGCCCGGGTCCTCGCGGCCGGCGCCCAGCGGGTCGTCGGCGAGCAGGGCCACGACAGCCGGCACGTCGTCGCGGGTCGCGGGCCGGATCACGCACTGGCTCATGCGTTCTCGGCCGTGCGCTTCAGCTGGGCGAGCCCCTTCTCGAGGTCCGGGCCGACGAGCTTCTCCATCGACCAGACCTTGCTCATCAGCCGCATGACGAGGTTCTGCGGCCCGGTCATGGCCCACTCGACGTGCGTTCCCCCCTCGACGGGCGTCAGGGTGAAGTCGACCCGGTTGTGGGCCTTCATCGGCGCGGAGAAGAGCAGGTCGATGCCGACGTGCCGGGGCTCGGACTCGAGGATCTCCATGCGGCCCTCGCCGGCCTTGCGGTTGCCCCGCCAGGCGTAGACCGCGCCGGCGCCGGAACCGGTGCCGGCGTACGTGCGGTCCATGGCGGGGTCGAGGCCCTCCCACGGCGACCACTTCCGCCACTCGTGGAAGTCGTCGAGCAGGGAGTGGATGCGCTCCGGGGGCGCCGCGACCGTCGTCTCGCGGGTGATGAGGAAGCTCTTGTCGGCCATGCCCGGATCCTCCCACGCACGTGGCCGTGAGCAGCCGTGAGCAGCCGTGAGCAGCCGTGCGCACGGGGAGCGGCGGGCCTTGACCGGACCCGCCCCGGTGCCTAGCCTCTCACCCATCGGAAAGCAACTTCCGCCCAACGAAAAGACGTCGTATGACCCGAGCTCGGACGTCCGTCTACACTTCAGCCATGTCGCGGATGGGTCCCCTCCTCGCCCCGACCGGGTCCGCGGCATGACGCCCGAGGCGGCGGCTCCCCGGAGCGGCGGCGTCCAGTCGCTCGAGCGCGGCTTCGCCATCCTCGACAAGATGGCTGACGCCGGTGGCGTCATCAGTCTCTCCCAGCTGGCCGCGGACGCGGGCCTGCCGCTGCCGACGATCCACCGGCTGGTCCGGACGCTGGTCGACCTCGGCTACGTCCGGCAGGAGGCGTCGCGGCAGTACTCCCTCGGGCCCCGCCTCATCCGTCTCGGCGAGACGACCTCGCGGATGCTCGGGCGGTGGGCACGCCCGCACATGGAACGCCTGGCCCAGGAGCTGGGGGAGTCGGTCAACCTCGCCCTGCTCGACGGCGACCAGGTCGTCTACGTCGGCCAGGTGATGGCCTCCCAGAACTCGATGCGCATGTTCACGGAGGTCGGCCGACGCGCTCACCCCCACTCGACCGGTGTCGGCAAGGCGATCATGGCCCAGCTGGACCCCGCTGAGGTGCGCGCGCTCGTCGGGCGCACCGGCCTGCCCGCGCGCACGGAGCACACCATCACCAGTGCCGAGGAGCTGGAGGCGGAGCTGCAGCGCACCCGGGACCGGGGCTACGCGTTGGACGAGGGGGAGCAGGAGATCGGCGTGCGGTGCGTGGCCGTGGCCGTGCCCGACGTCCCGCAGCCCATGGCGGTGTCGGTGTCGGGCCCGCTACCGCGGATGACGGACGCGTTCGTCACCCGCGCCTGCGACCCCCTGCGGCGCACCGCCGAGGCCATCGCGGCCGAGGTCCGCGGAGTCCGGCCCTAGGGCTGCGCGGCCCCGGTGCCGCCCTGTCCTCCGACGCCCGCGCCGGGTCCGGAGGTGTGCTCGTGCTGCCCGAATTCGTTGCGCCCAGGCATTGACCGTGTCTCCGAGCGGCAACTAGCCTCCATCATGCAGAAACCATATTCCGCAAGGTGAAAGTGAGAGGCCCGACGATGACGACGGTTGCAAACGTGGACGTGACGGCCCCCAGCGGCGAGCGCTTCGACGAGGTGCTCACCCCGGAGGCGCTCGAGTTCCTCGCCGACCTGCACCGGACCTTCGACGCACGCCGCCGCGAGCTCCTCCAGGCCCGGCAGGACCGCTATGCCGAGCTCGCCGCCGGCGGCACGCTGCAGTTCCTCCCGGAGACCCAACAGGTCCGTGACGGCGACTGGCAGGTCGCCCCTCCGGCCCCCGGCCTCCTCGACCGCCGCGTCGAGATCACCGGTCCCACCGACCGCAAGATGACGATCAACGCCCTGAACTCCGGTGCGAAGGTGTGGCTCGCCGACTTCGAGGACGCCTCGACCCCGACGTGGGACAACGTCGTGAACGGGCAGCTCAACCTCATGGACGCCCTCGACCGCACCATCGACTTCACCTCAGACCAGGGCAAGACCTATGCGCTGGGTGACGCCGACCAGCTGGCCACCATCGTCGTGCGCCCCCGCGGCTGGCACCTCGACGAGAAGCACATCGTCGTCGACGGCGAGCCGATGGCCGGCGGTCTCGTCGACTTCGGCCTCTACTTCTTCCACTGCGCCAAGCGCCAGATCGACGCCGGCAAGGGCCCCTACTTCTACCTGCCCAAGATGGAGAGCCACCTCGAGGCCCGTCTGTGGAACGACGTCTTCGTCCGCGCCCAGGACCGCCTCGGCATCCCGCAGGGCACGGTCCGCGCGACAGTGCTCATCGAGACCTACCCGGCCGCCTTCGAGATGGAGGAGATCCTCTACGAGCTGCGCGACCACTCGGCCGGCCTCAATGCGGGGCGCTGGGACTACATCTTCAGCGTCATCAAGAAGTTCCGCACGCGCGGCAAGGACTTCCTCCTGCCCGACCGCAACCAGGTGACGATGACCGTGCCGTTCATGCGCAGTTACACGGAGCTGCTCGTGCGGACGTGCCACAAGCGGGGCGCCCACGCCATCGGCGGGATGGCCGCCTTCATCCCGAGCAAGGACCCCCAGGTCAACGAGGCGGCCTTCCAGAAGGTCGTCGACGACAAGACCCGCGAGGCCGGCGACGGGTTCGACGGCTCCTGGGTCGCCCACCCGGGGATGGTCGAGCTGTGCAAGGAGGCGTTCACCAAGGTCCTCGGCGACCGGCCCAACCAGCTCGACAAGAAGCGCGAGGACGTCCACGTCACGGCGGAGGAGCTCCTGGACGTCGCGTCGACGCCCGGCAACGTGACCGAGGCCGGCCTGCGCAACAACATCAGCGTCGGCATCCAGTACCTCCACACCTGGCTCAAGGGCACCGGCGCCGTGGGCATCTTCAACCTCATGGAGGACGCCGCCACCGCGGAGATCTCCCGCTCGCAGGTCTGGCAGTGGCTCCACAACGACGTCGAGCTCGACACGGGCGAGACGGTGACCCGCGAGCTGGTCGACCGGCTCGTGGCCGAGGAGATCGACAAGCTGCCCGGCGAGGCCGGCGACTACGACGAGGCTAGGTCCACCTTCCTCGAGGTCGCCGTCGCCGACGACTTCGCCGAGTTCCTCACCCTTCCGGCCTACGAGCGGATGCCCTGAGCCGATGGACGTCCACGCTCTCGCGGCGCAGCTGAGTCGGACCCTCGGCGCGGAGCGGGTCATCACCGACCAGCAGCGCCTGCGGACCTATGAGTGCGACGGACTGGCCCACTACAAGGTGGTGCCGGCTGTCGTGGTCCTCGCAGAGACGACGGAGCACGTGGCGACGGTCGTCCGGGCGTGCGCGGCGAACGGCATACCCTTCGTCGCGCGCGGCTCGGGCACCGGGCTGTCCGGTGGGGCCCTGCCCCACGCGGACGGCGTGCTCATCGTCATGTCGAAGATGCGCCAGGTGCTCGAGGTCGACCGTGACAACCAGCGCGCGGTGGTCCAGCCGGGCGTCATCAACCTCCAGCTGACCCGTCAGGTCCTGCCGGAGGGGTACTACTTCGCGCCCGACCCGTCGAGCCAGCAGGTCTGCTCGATCGGCGGCAACATCGCGGAGAACTCGGGCGGTGCGCACTGCCTCAAGTACGGCTTCACGTCCAACCACGTCACGGGCCTCGAGCTGGTGACCCCGTCCGGCGACATCGCCCACATCGGCGCGAAGTCGCCGGACGCCCCCGGGTACGACCTGCTGGGCGCCCTGGTGGGCTCCGAGGGCACGCTCGGCATCGCCACGGCTGTCACCGTCCGACTGACCCGGACGGCGGAGGACGTGCGGACGCTGCTCGCCGCCTTCGACCACACCGACTCTGCGGGAGCGGCCGTGTCCGCGATCATCGGCGCGGGCGTCATCCCGGCTGCCATCGAGATGATGGACGCCCTCGCCATCGAGGCGGCGGAGGCGGCCGTGCAGTGCGGCTACCCCCAGGGCGCGGGTGCCGTGCTCATCGTCGAGCTCGACGGCCCGGCGCCCGAGGTGGCGCACCAGTTCGACGAGGTCGAGGGCTACTGCCGCGCCAACGGCGCCTTCGAGATCCGCATCGCCGCTGACGACGTGGAGCGCGCGCTCTTCTGGAAGGGCCGCAAGTCGGCGTTCGCGGCGGTGGGCCGGATCAGTCCCGACTACATCGTCCAGGACGGCGTGATCCCGCGGACGTCGCTGCCGCAGGTGCTGCGTCGCATCTCCGAGATCTCCGCGGAGGCCGGGGTGCGGGTGGCCAACGTCTTCCACGCCGGTGACGGCAACCTGCACCCGCTCGTCCTCTTCGACGACAGCGTCGAGGGGGAGGCCGAGCGCGCCGAGGAGGTCTCAGGCGCCATCCTCGACCTGTGCATCACCAACGGCGGGTCGATCACGGGCGAGCACGGCGTCGGCTCGGACAAGGCGAAGTACATGCCGAGGATGTTCACCGACGACGACCTCGACACGATGCAGCTGCTGCGGTGCGCGTTCGACCCCACGTCGATCTCCAACCCCGGCAAGGTCTTTCCCACGCCACGGCTGTGCGGTGAGGTGCCGGGGCGCCACAAGGGAGTCCACCCGCTCGCCGAGGCCGGAATCGCGGAGGTGTTCTGATGGCAGACGTTCTCGAGGACCTGCGCAGCGCGGCCGGTGGAGAGGCGAGGGCTGCGGCGGACACTGACGTCGTCGACGGAGTGCCCGCCCGCTGGGTGGTGCGCCCGCACAGCACCGAGGAGACGGCGGCCGTCGTGCGTGCCGCCGCTGCCCACGGGCTGACGGTCGTCCCGCGCGGGACCGCGACCAAGCTCGCGTGGGGTGCGGCGCCCGAGAGCGCCGACGTCATCCTCGACACGACCGGCCTCGACGCGATCGTCGAGCACGCAGCAGGTGACCTCATCTGCGTCGTCGGCGCCGGACGCTCGCTCGAGTCGCTGCAGTCCGAGCTCGGCGCCGCCGGCCAGCGGCTCGGCATCGACGACCGGCGGGGTGGCACGGTCGGCGGAGCGGTCGCCACCGCGGCCACCGGCCCGATGCGGCTGCACCACGGCTCGGTCCGCGACCTCGTCATCGGCATGACGCTCGTACGCGCGGACGGCGTCGTCGCCCACGCGGGGGGCAAGGTGGTCAAGAACGTGGCCGGCTACGACCTCGGCAAGCTGCTCACCGGTTCCTACGGCACGCTCGGCGTCATCACCGAGGTGGCCTTCCGGCTGCACCCGATCCCCGAGGCCCGCCGCTGGGTCAGCGTGACCCTGGACTCGCTGGACTCGGTCCAGTCGCGCGTGCTCGACGTGACGCACGCGCAGTTCGTCCCGTCCGCGGTCGAGCTGGACTGGTCCGCGAGCGGCGCGACCCTGAGCCTGCTCCTCGAGGGAGTTCCGCCGGGAGTCGAGCAGCGCACGGCGCAGGCGCTCGAGCTCCTCGGGCCCGGGGCGACCAGCTCCGAGCAGGCCCCGCAGTGGTGGGGGAGTGAGCCCCGCAGCGGGTCCGGCGTCCTCGTCAAGGTCACCCACGAGATCGCCGGGCTGTCAGCGCTGCTCGCGGCTCTCGACGACGCCGCTGCATCGGCCGGCGTCACCGCCGCGCTGCGCGGCAGCCCCGTCGTCGGCACCGCACTCGTTGCCCTCGAAGCCCTGAACGGCGACCTCAGCGCGGAAGCCCTGGCCACCTTCGTCGGCGGGCTACGCTCCGCCCAGCGGCAGTTCGGCGGCAGCGTCGTCGTGCTCGAGGCCCCACCCGCCCTCAAGGAAGGCCTCGACGTGTGGGGCCCCGTCGGGGGCCTGGAGCTCATGAAGGCCGTCAAGGCCCGGTTCGACCCCGAGCGGCGACTCGCCCCGGGCCGGTTCGTCGGAGGGATCTGAACATGACCGTGCACGACAACGGCGCCGGCCCGGTGTCCGCGCCGACGGGAACGCTGGGCACCAGCGCCAAGCTCTCCCTCACCCCGGTCCAGGGCGGCGAGCCCGCCTTCGACGACCACCACCCGCCGTCGGCCGAGCTCGTCTCCGACTGCGTGCACTGCGGCTTCTGCCTGCCGGCGTGCCCCACCTACACGTTGTGGGGCGAGGAGATGGACTCGCCGCGCGGCCGGATCTACCTCATGAACGAGGGCCTGCAGGGCGAGCCGCTGACCTCCTCGATGGTCCAGCACTTCGACGCCTGCCTCGGCTGCATGGCCTGCGTGACCGCCTGCCCCTCGGGCGTGCAGTACGACAAGCTCATCGAGGCGACCCGGAGCCAGGTCGAGCGTCGCTACGACCGCCCGAAGCGCGACAAGGCGCTGCGCAGCGCGATCTTCGCGCTCTTCCCTTACCCGAAGCGGTTGCGCGCCCTCCGCGGCCCCCTGCGCCTGCACCAGAAGAGCGGCCTGTCCGCGCTGCTGCGCCGGACCGGCGTGCTCGACCGCATCTCTCCCACTCTCGCCTCGATGGAGGCGCTCGCGCCGCCGCTCGAGCGTGCCGAGAAGGTGCCCGAGCGGACCCCGGCCCGGGGTGTCAAGCGGGGGACGGTCGGCATGCTGCTCGGCTGCGTGCAGCGGGAGTTCTTCCCCGGCGTCAACGCGGCCACCGCGCGCGTCCTCTCCGCGGAGGGGTTCGAGGTGCTCGCCCCGGCCTCGCAGGGATGCTGCGGTGCGCTCTCCGCGCACAACGGACGTGAGGACGAGGCCCAGCGCTTCGCTCGCGGCCTCGTCGACACGTTCGAGAAGGCGGGGGTCGACTTCGTCGTCGTCAACGCCGCCGGCTGCGGGTCGACGATGAAGGAGTATGCCGACCTGCTGGCCGGCGACCCCGCGTATGCCGAGCGTGCCCGGGCCTTCACCGACAAGGTGCGTGACGTCTCGGAGATCCTCGCCGAGGCCGGCCCGGTCGCCGACCGGCACCCGCTGCCGGTGGCCATCGCCTACCACGACGCCTGCCACCTGGCCCACGCCCAGGGCGTCCGCGCCCAGCCGCGCGACCTGCTCCGCGGCATACCCGGCCTGGAGCTGCGGGAGATCGCCGAGGGCGACCTGTGCTGCGGCTCGGCGGGTATCTACAACATCATCAACCCCGTCCCCGCCCGCGAGCTCGGCGACCGCAAGGCCGCCAACGTCCTGGCCACCGGTGCCGAGCTGCTCGTGACCGCCAACCCCGGGTGCCTCATGCAGGTCGCCTCGTCCATCGAGCGACAGGGTGGGCACCTCGCGCTCGCCCACACCGTCGAGGTGCTCGACGCCTCGATCCGGGGCCTCGGCCCCGAGCAGCTGGGCGTCGGCCGAGCTGCGACGACCGAGCCCTGACCGTCCCGTCCGTCCTGACCCGCACGACCAACATCCACTGCTCACAATGAGGTGACTGAATGTTCCGTCCCGTAACCGACGCCTTGGCGGGTTCGTTGACGCTCACGGCGCTCGTGGCACTGCTTCCCCTGCTGACCCTGTTCCTGCTGCTCGGCGTGCTGCGGATCGCCGCCTGGAAGGCGGCGGTGGCCTCGCTCGTCATGTCGCTGCTCGTCGCGGTCATCGTCTACTCCATGCCCGTCGGGCAGGCCGCGATGGCCGGCCTCGAGGGTGCGGCGTTCGGCTTCTTCCCGATCATGTGGGTCGTCATCAACGCGATCTGGGTCTACAACATGACGGTCGTCACCGGGCACTTCGACGTGCTGCGCCGCTCGTTCGCCCGGATCAGCGACGACCAGCGAATCCAGGCCGTCATCATCGCCTTCTGCTTCGGCGCCCTGCTCGAGGCCCTCGCCGGCTTCGGCACGCCGGTCGCGATCACGAGCGTGATGCTCATCGCCCTCGGGTTCCGGCCGATCAAGGCCGCGACGGTCGCCCTCGTCGCCAACACGGCGCCCGTCGCGTTCGGCGCTCTGGCCGTCCCGATCACGACGCTCGCCCAGGTGACGGGCCTGCCCGAGCACGAGCTCGCCTCGATCGTGGGCCGTCAGACCCCGATCCTGGGCCTCTTCGTGCCGATGGCGCTCGTCTTCATCATCGACCGTGGCCGCGGCGTCCGCGCCACGCTGCCGGCCACGCTCACCTGCGGCATCGCCTTCGCGGTCGCGCAGTTCGCCACCTCGAACTACCTCTCGACCCAGCTCACCGACATCGTCGCCTCGCTCGTGGGCGCGGCCGCCGTCGTCCTCCTGCTGCGCTTCTGGCAGCCGGCGCAGAGCTACGTCGAGATCGGTGAGCCCGAGCTCGTCGGGGTCGGCACCCGCGAGCCCCTGCACGCCCACGCCTCGCACGTCGTCGAGGGCGTCCCCGCGGCATCGGTCGGCGGTTCGGACCACCCGGTCGGCCCGGGCACGGGCTCGGTCGAGGACCTCGCCGCCCGTGACGCGGACCGGCACGACAGCCGCGCCGACGTGCTCCGGGCCTACGCGCCGTACCTGCTCATCATCGTGGTCTTCAGCGTCAGCCAGATCCCTGCGGTCGCGCACCTGCTCGGCGCCCCGACGAAGAGCTTCCAGTGGCCGGGGCTGCACCTGCAGACCCCGTCGGGCAAGACCTCGACGCTGCCGACGTTCAAGTTGAACTGGCTCGCGGCGGCCGGCACCCTCATGATCATCTCCGGCCTGCTGACCATCCCCGCCATCGGGATCTCGTGGGGCAAGGCCGTCAAGGCCTACGGCGAGACCTATCGGCAGCTGGGCGCGGCAATCTTCACCGTCATGGCGGTCCTCGGCCTGGCCTACGTGATGAATGCGTCCGGCCAGACGGCGAGCCTCGGCGCCTGGCTGGCGGGCGCGGGCTCGGCCTTCGCGATCCTGTCGCCGATCCTCGGCTGGATCGGTGTCGCCGTGACCGGGTCGGACACCTCCTCGAACTCGCTGTTCGGGGCGCTGCAGGTCGCCGCGGCCAAGGACGTGGGGCTGCCGCCGGCGCTCATGGCGGCCGCGAACTCCTCCGGCGGCGTCCTCGGCAAGATGATCTCCCCGCAGAACCTCGCCATCGCCGCCGCGGCGGTCGGGCTCACGGGCCGGGAGGGCGACCTCTTCCGGCGCGTCATCGGCTGGAGCCTCGGCTTCCTCGTGTTCATGTGCGTGCTCGTCTACCTGCAGTCGACGCCGGTGCTGTCGTGGATGCTGCCCTGACGACGCGCTGACGCGCACCTGGCGCAACAGACACGAGCTCCCGCCCGGTCGATGCCGGGCGGGAGCTCGTCGGTCGTGGTGCCTCAGGCGGGCGGAGCGATGTCCTGCTGCGCGGGCAGCTGGTCCTGGCGCACGATGCCGCTCGGGCAGGTCATGCCGTTCGGCCCGTGGTTGCAGTAGCCGCCGGGGTTCTTGTGGAGGTAGCCCTGGTGGTAGTCCTCGGCGAGGTAGAACGGGCCGGCGTCGTCGGCGGAGCGGATCTCGGTGGCGATCTGCCCGTAGCCGTTGTCGTCCAGCACCTTCTGGAACGCCTCGCGAGTGGCCTCGGCCGCCAGCCGCTGGCCCTCGGTCGTCCAGAAGATCGCCGAGCGGTAGGCCGTGCCGATGTCGTTGCCCTGCCGGTTGGCGGTGGTGGGGTCGTGGTTCTCCCAGAACGCCTTGAGCAGCAGCTCGGGCGATGTCTTGGTCGGGTCGTAGACGACGCGGACCGTCTCCGCGTGACCGGTCATCCCGGTGCACGTCTCCTCGTAGGTGGGGTTGGGCGTGTAGCCGCCCATGTAGCCGGCGGCCGTGGCGATGACGCCCTCCTGCCGCCAGAAGATCCGCTCGACGCCCCAGAAGCACCCCATCGCGACGTAGAGCACCTCGGAGCCCTCGGGCCACGGACCCTCGAGCGGGGTGCCCAGGACGACGTGCGTGGGGTTCACGGCATACGGGCGTTCCGCGCGGCCGGACAGGGCCTCCTCGCGCGTGGGCATCTGCGACTTCCTACCGAATCCGAACACCATGCCGGTGTCACATCCTTCGTGCTGGGCTGGTCTGACGTTTCTGTAACGCCCAACACCCCCTGCGTATGCCGTGTCGCGTCGTCGCGGACAAATCGCTGGCACCGGCGGCGGCGGGGTCGACAGACTCTGCCCCGTGACCGACGACTTCACCATCCGGCCGATCGACGTGCTCGACCCGGAGCAGGACGACGCCGCTCGGCAGTGGATCGACGTCCACGCCTCGGTGCAGCGCGAGCTCTTCGCCGAGCGGGGGAGCGCGTGGACGCTCGAGGAGCTGCAGGCGCTGCACCGGACGGGCACCAAGAAGCGCGCCGACCTCGCCGCGTGGACCGGTGACCGGGTCGTGGGCGCCCTGGAGGTCCAGCTGCCCCTGGTCGACAACCTCGACGCCGCCATGCTGTGGCTCTCGGTGCGGGCCGAGGCGCGAGGCCGGGGCATCGGCTCGGCGCTGCTCGCGGAGGCCGAGCGCATCGGCGTCGACCACGACCGGTCGCTCTTCTTCGCCGAGACGGAGTGGGCCGAGGGGGGCCACGACGCCTCGGAGTCGTTCGCGACCGGTCACGGTTTCGTCGTCGGGATGACCGTGCTGCGCAGCGAGATGGCCCTGCCCGTGGACTGTGGCGCGCTCGAGGCGCTCGTGGCCGCCCCCGGCGCGGAGGACTACCTGCTCGAGGGCTACGTCGACGACATGCCGGAAGCCTGGCTGGAGGACCGCGCGGTCCTCCAGCAGCGGATGAGCACCGATGCGCCCACCGACGACCTCGCCCTCGAGGAGGAGGCGTGGGACGCGAAGCGGCTCCTCGAGCAGCAGCAGCGCCTGCGGTCGGCCGGCAGGCGGATCCTCGAGACGGTGGCCCGGCACGTGCCCAGCGGGCGGATCGTCGGCTTCACCCAGGTGTCGGTGTCGGCGAGCGAGCCGACGCTCGGCTACCAGCAGGACACCCTGGTGCTGACCGAGCACCGTGGCCACGGCCTCGGGCTGCGGCTCAAGGCGGCCAACGCCCTGCGCGTCGGTGACGAGCTGCCGGAGGTCACCGCCGTCCGCACGTGGAACGCCGCCTCCAACGAGCACATGCTCGCCGTCAACCGGCTTCTCGGCTACGTCGTCGACGGCTACAGCCGCGAGTGGCAGAAACGCCTCGAGCAGGGCTAGGCGGAACCAGGAGCGCGTGACGGGCGTCTCGACTTCACCGCACCGACCGTCGTTGCGCGACAGGGAGATCCCATGATGAAGAAGGCCCTCGCGTCCATGGTTCTGGGCGCGGCCCTTGGCGCACTGGCGCTCACCGGGTGCACCGGCTCGGGGGCGGACGGCCCCTCCACGGCCGCGTCGGCGACGGGCGGGCCAGAGGCGCGCACGGCGGCGCTGTGGGCCGACCGGACGGCATACGTCGGCGACAACTCGAAGGTGATCGCGCTCGTCGACCAGGCCGGCTTCGGGCCGCTGGGGACCTACACCCTGAGCCTCTGGACCACGCGCCCGCCGTATGCCGTCACCATCGACCTGCCCCACCCGGCCAAGCCGTTCGAGCAGACCGACTTCAGCGAGGCGGCAACCATCCTGCTCGGGACCGTGCGCAACCTCGACGCGGTGCACGTCACCTCGCAGGGAAAGACGTACTCGCTCACGGCACGGGAGGCGACGGCCACGCTCGGCCACGACGTCAAGACGCTCGGCACGGACCGCGCCGCGCTCGCCGTCTACATCCGCTCGTCGGAGGACTGACGCGATTGCCGTCTCCGCCCCCAGACAGCGACACACCGGGGAATGTTCCGGGGGTAGGTGGAGGTTGGCATGCGATGAACCGCTTCGTCACTGGGTTATGACCATCGCAATGTGACGTTATGCGTCCACCGTGCCGACCCCTCTACCAGGAAGTCCAGTCATGCGTTCGAGGTCCGTCCTCACAGTCCTGCTCGCCACTCTCCTCACCGCCGTCCTCGCCGCCTGCAGCAGCTCGAGCGGCGGGTCGGGCGGCGGCTCCGACCTCCAGGCCGTCAAGAGCGCCGGGGTGCTCAAGGTCGGGACCGAGGGAACGTATGCGCCGTTCTCCTTCCACGACCCCAAGACCAACCAGCTCACGGGCTACGACGTCGACGTCGCCAAGGCGGTCGCCGACAAGCTGGGCGTCAAGGTCCAGTACGTCGAGACGCCGTGGGACGCGATCTTCGCCGGCTTGGCGAGCAAGCGCTTCGACGCCGTGATCAACCAGGTCACGAAGAACCCCGAGCGCGCCGGGCTCTACGGGCTCAGCACGCCGTATACCTACTCCGAGGGCGTCATCGCCACCCGCGCGAACGACTCGTCCATCTCCTCGCTGGCCGGCCTCAAGGGCAAGAAGTCGGCGCAGAGCCTCACGAGCAACTGGGCGAAGGTCGCCAAGGACGCCGGGGCCCAGGTCGAGTCGGTCGAGGGCTTCACCCAGGCGATGACGCTGCTCAAGCAGTCGCGCGTCGACGCCACGGTCAACGACAACCTCGCCGTGCTCGACTACCAGAAGTCCACCGGTGACCGGGGGATCAAGGTTGCGGCCAAGACCGGCGACGTGTCCGAGCAGGTCGTCGCTACGCGCAAGGGCTCCGACCTCCTCCCCGCCATCAACAAGGCGCTCGCCCAGCTCCAGGCAGACGGCACGCTGAAGAAGCTGTCCGAGAAGTACTTCGGCAGCGACGTCTCGGTCAAGCCGGCCCCATGACCGGCCTGCCGCACCCGACAGGGTGGGCGTCGTGAACGATCAGACGAGGCAGCTCATCCTCGACTCGCTGGGGCCGCTGCTGCGGGCCACGGTGACCTCGACGATCCCCCTGACGATCATCAGCTTCGTCCTCGGGCTCGTCGTGGCGCTCGGGGTGGCCCTGATGCGGCTGTCGAAGGTGCGCGTCGTGTCGGGGATCGCCCGGATCTACATCTCGGTGATCCGTGGCACGCCGCTGCTGCTGCAGCTGTTCATCATCTTCTACGGGCTGCCGTCCCTCGGGGTGCAGTTCGACCCCTTCCCCGCGGCCGTGATCGCCTTCACGCTCAACGTCGGTGGGTACGCCGCCGAGGTCATCCGCTCGGCGATCCTGTCGGTCCCCAAGGGGCAGTGGGAGGCGGCCTCGACCGTCGGGATGGGCTACGCCACGACGCTGCGCCGGGTCATCCTGCCGCAGGCCGCGCGCACCGCCATCCCGCCGCTGTCCAACACCCTCATCTCGCTCGTCAAGGACACCTCGCTCGCATCGACCATCCAGGTCACCGAGCTGCTGCGCGTCGCCCAGGAGATCGCGGCCCCGACGTACCAGTTCTTCGCCCTCTACGGCGTGGCTGCCGTCTACTACTGGGTCGTCTGCCTGGTGCTCTCCTTCGGGCAGTCCCGCCTCGAGCAACGACAGAACAGGTACGTCGCCGCATGAGCCAGCTATCGATACCGCCCGTGCCGCAGGCCGACCCGCTCGTCTCGGTGTCCGGTCTCGCGAAGTCCTTCGGGGACCACACGGTGCTCCGGTCGATCGACTTCGAGGTCGCCCGCGGCAGCGTCACCGTCCTCATCGGCCCTTCCGGGTCCGGCAAGACGACGGTCCTCCGGTCGCTCAACGCGCTCGACATCCCCGACGCGGGGGTGGTCCGGATCGGGGACGTGGAGGTGGACTTCGCAAACCGTCCCGTCACGAAGAAGCAGGTCGCGACGCTGCGGGCGCAGAGCGGCATGGTGTTCCAGTCCCACAACCTCTTCCCGCACCTGACCGTCCTCGAGAACCTGACCGCCGGCCCGGTGCTGGCCCAGCGACGCAACCGTGAGGAGGCCGAGGCCGAGGCTCGCGAGCTGCTCCGGCTCGTCGGCCTCGCCGAGAAGGCCGACGCCTACCCCTTCCAGCTCTCCGGCGGTCAGCAGCAGCGCGTCGGCATCGCCCGGGCCCTGGCCGTCAGGCCCAAGCTCATGCTCTTCGACGAGCCGACCTCCGCGCTCGACCCCGAGCTGGTGGGGGAGGTGCTCACGGTGATGAAGGACCTTGCGGCACAGGGCTGGACGATGGTCGTCGTCACGCACGAGATCCGCTTCGCCCAGCAGGTGGCCGACCAGGTGCTCTTCCTGGACGGCGGCGTCATCGTCGAGCGCGGCACGCCGGAGGAGGTGCTGACGAGGCCCCGCACCGAGCGTGCCCGCCAGTTCCTCCACCGCATCCTCGACCCGCTGGACTGAGCCCGCCGGCGCCGTTGGGGCGCCTCCGAGGACGTATGCCGGGTGGTCGCCTCAGCCGAGGAGGCGCGCCCGGTCGAGGGCACGCTCCACGATGCTCGCCATGTCGGCGTAGCCACGGTCGTTCGGGTGGAACCGGTCCGAGGCGAGCCGGCCACGCCATGACCGGGGTACCTCGCGGCGCAGGTCGACGAGCACCAACCGACCCGCGACCGCTCGGTCGCGCAGGAGCGCATCGACGGCCCGCGCCTCGCGGTGCGGGTTCGGCAGGTTCGCGACGAGGGCCCCTGCGGGCAGGAGGTCGAGCATCTGCTCGAAGCGCTCGGTCAAGCCTCTGCGGTGGCGTCTCACCACGACGTCGTTCGAGCCGATGACCACGGTGACCAGCGCAGGACGGGCGTCTGCCGCCTGCTCCAGCTCCGCCAGCTCCTCCAGCAGCTCGAGGGCGGGCAGCTGCCGGTCGAGCACGTCCTCGACCCGGGCGCCGTTGACGCCGAGGTTGACCAGGCGGTGGGCCCAGCCCCGCTGCGCGAGCCGAGCGCTCAGCTGCCCGGCCCACCCGCGGTCGGGCGCGCTCGCGCCGATGCCCTGCGTCATCGAGTCGCCGAGCGCGACCCACAGCGGCCCGCTGCCGGTGACGGCCACGCGGTTGTGGGACTCCCACCACACGGCATACGGCAGCACCTGCTCCTGCACCGCACGGACGCCGGGGAAGGCCGCGGACAGCGCCGACAGCACCGGGCCGCGCGGACGCTCGCTGCGGTTGCTGTAGTCGAAGCCGGCAGCCACGGAAGCAGCATCCCAGAGTTCCCGCCGCGGGCCACCGATGTCGCCGGATGGAGCGCGCCGGGCCGCAGGGAATAGGGTCGTGGTCATGTCTGCAGACCACGGTTTCTCCACCCGCGCCATCCACGCCGGACAGGAGGCGGACGAGTCGACCGGTGCGGTGGTCACTCCCATCTACCAGGTGTCGACCTACAAGCAGGACGGCATCGGCGGTTTCCGCAAGGGCTACGAGTACAGCCGCTCGGCCAACCCGACGCGTACGGCGCTCGAGGAGTGCATCGCCTCCCTCGAGGGGGGCAGCCGGGGCTTCGCCTTCGCCTCGGGCCTCGCCGGCCAGGACACCGTGGCGCGGGCGCTGCTCGTGCCCGGCGACCACGTGGTCGTGCCCGACGACGCCTACGGCGGCACCTACCGCTACTTTAACAAGGTCGCGAAGCCGCAGGGGATCGAGCACTCGATCGCCCACATGGGTGACGTCGAGGCGGTCCGCGCGGCGGTCCGACCCGGGCAGACCAAGATGGTCTGGGTCGAGACGCCGACCAACCCGCTCCTCGGCATCGCCGACATCGAGGCCATCGCGGCCATCGCCCACGAGGCCGGCGCCCTCCTCGTCGTCGACAACACCTTCGCGACCGCCTACCTCCAGAGCCCGCTCGCACTCGGCGCCGACATCGTGACGCAGTCGACGACGAAGTACTCCGGTGGCCACAGCGACGTCGTCGGTGGGGCGGTCGTCACCGCCCGTGAGATCCGCGTGCCCGGCTACGAGGACGCCGAGGACCGGATCGCCTTCCACCAGAACAGCATCGGCGGTGTCGCCGGACCGTTCGACTCGTGGCTGACGCTGCGCGGCCTCAAGACGCTCGCCATCCGCATGGAGCGTCACTGCGACAACGCCGAGAAGGTCGTCGACTTCCTCCTGGGCCACGACGCCGTCTCGCACGTGCTCTACCCGGGCCTGCCCACCCACCACAACCACGACGTCGCGGCGCGCCAGATGAAGCGGTTCGGCGGCATGGTCAGCTTCCGGATGCGCCGCGGTGAGGACGCGGCCGTCAAGGCGTGCGCGGCGGTCAGCCTGTGGACGCTCGGCGAGTCGCTGGGCGGCGTCGAGTCCCTGATCGAGCACCCGGGCCGCATGACGCACGCCAGCGTCGCCGGCACCGAGCTCGAGGTCCCCTCCGACCTCATCCGCCTCTCCGTGGGCATCGAGGACGCCGACGACCTCATCGCCGACCTGCGCGAGGCGCTCGACATCCACGGCTGAGCCGCGACGACCGCGCGCCGACGCCCGCCGCCCGCTGCCCATGACGATCCTCGCCGTCGACTTCGGGTCGACCTTCACCAAGGGTGCCCTGCTCGCCGACGACGGCACCGTGCTCGCCACGGGGTCGACGCCGTCGACAGGCGCCTGCGGTGGGGGAGACATCCTCGACGGCTATCGCGCGCTCCGCGCCCGGCTCGACGTCCCGGACGACGCCAGGGTGCGGGCGTGCTCGAGCGCCGGGGGTGGCCTGCGGCTCGCCGTCGTCGGCTACGAACGCACGGTGACGTCCGAGGCGGGCCACCGCGTCGGGCTCTCCGCGGGCGCCAAGGTGGTCCACGTCGCCGCCGGTGAGCTCACCGTCGCCGACGTGGCGGGCGTACGGGCCTCTCGTCCCGACCTGGTGCTGCTCGTCGGAGGCACCGACGGGGGCAACGGGGACGTCCTGCTGCACAACGCGCGACGCCTGGCCCAGGGCCGCATCGGTGGGAGCGGCCACCACGCCGTGCCCGTCGTCGTGGCCGGCAACGTCGAGATGCGTGACGAGGCGGCCGCGGCGCTGGCAGTGACCGACCGACCCATCGTGCTCGCCGACAACGTGCTGCCGCAGATCGGGGTCATCGCACCGGAGTCGGCCCGCGCCGCCATCCGGGAGGCGTTCCTGCGCCACGTCATCGGCGGCAAGGGCCTCTCTCGCGACCCCGCCTTCGCCCGGATGGTCGAGGCGGCGACTCCCGACGTCGTGCTGCGCGGCGTCGAGGTGCTCGCCTCGGTCTCCGGCGGCGGCGACGTCCTGGTCGTCGACGTCGGCGGCGCCACCACCGACGTCTACTCGTGCGTGACCCCCGAGGGGGAGGACGCCTCTCTACGCAAGCACGTCGTCGCCCCGCTCTGGCACGCCCGCACGGTCGAGGGCGACCTCGGCATGCGCTGGAACGCCGAGCACGTCCTCGAGGCCGGCGCGGCCGAGCACCTGCTCGACGCCGTGGCCGACCCGGCAGCCCTGACCGCGTATGCCGCCCGCGTCCACGAGCAGCCCGGTTCGCTCCCCGTGGACGACGTGGAGTGGGGGATGGATGGGGAGCTTGCCCGCCTGGCAGCCCTCGTCGCGGTGCGCCGGCACGCGCGTCCCGCGCAGCCGACGGAGTCGGCGCGCCCGCTGGCCGACGTGACGAGGTTGGTGGGGTCCGGGGGAGTGCTGCGGCACGCCGACGCAGCCGCGCGCGAGCGGGTGCTCGGGGCGGTCCTGAGCGACCACGCCGGCGGCTGGAAGGTGCCGCGCGCGGCGCGCGCGAGCGTCGACACGGCATACCTGCTCTTCGCGGTCGGCCTGCTGGCTGCCCACCCCGAGACGGCCGACGCCGCCCGCACCCTCGCCACCCATCTCCTCTAACCGTCGAAAGGCCAAAGTTTGCGGGTCCTCACCCGTCGAGAGGCCAAAGTTTGCGGGTCCCCAACCGTCGAGAGGCCAAAGTTTGCGGGTCCTCAACCGTCGAGAGGCCAAAGTTCGTGCTCGTCCACATCCCCCGCAGCGTGGTGAGTCCTGCCCACAGCCTGCACGAGGGGCCTCGCCCTCGAGGATGTGGTCCAGCAGCGTCTGTGCATGGAGTCCCAGGCGCTGCCACCCGATCTGCTGTTGCGACCGTTCCGGACAGAGGAGGCCCTCCGCCGAGGCGTGACGCCTTCGCGGTTGCGCGCCCAGGACCTCTGGACCCCGACCCCCGGAGTCCGCACCGCCGAGGTCCCCGTGACCCTGCTCGAGCGTGCTCGCGCCTTCGCGGCGGCGGCGCCGAACGAGTTCGCGTTCGCGCACGCCACCGCGGCACGACTTCTCGGTATCCCGCTGCCGTATGCGTTGGAGGAGGACCCGCACATCCACATCGTCACGCGTACCGACGCCAACCGCGTCCGCCGCGGTGAGGTGGTCGGACACCGTGGCCTCGAGTCGCGGCAGGTGGTGCTGGTGGAGGGTCTCCCGGTGGTCGGTGCTGCTGACACCTGGGCCGATCTGGGCGAGCACGTCGGCCCGGGGCGCCCAGTCGGCCTCGACGACCTCATCGTCGCGGGGGACGCGGCGGCAAACCTGCTCGGGAGCGCCGATCCTCTCCGACGGGCGGTCGAGCGGCGCGGGAGACCGCGCGGCAAGGTGACGCTCACGTTCGCGATCCCGCGAATCCGCCGCGGCGCGTGGTCGCCGATGGAGACCCGGAGCCGGCTGATGGTCACCCGGGCGGGACTGCCCGAGCCCGAGCACAACGTCCCCGTCGTGAGCCATGCCGGCGAGTGGCTCGGGTTCGGCGACCTCGTCTGGCAGGAGCAGCGCGTCGTCGGTGAGTACCTCGGCGTCGAGTTCCACACCCGGACCCGGGATCGAGTGCACGACGGCCTTCGCCGTGACCGGGTCGAGCGAGGGGGCTGGACCATGGTCGAGATCGTGTCCGCCGATGTGTTCGAGCACGAGCCGCGCGCTGCCAAGCTACGTGAGCTGGCTGGGCACCTCGACGTGAACCCTCACCTGCTCGACGTCATGGGTGCGGCTCCCCAGTTCCTGGCGCCCGCCCAGTTCGCACGGCCTCGACGTCGGCGGTCTTAGTGCGAAGCCTGGCCTCTCAAGAGCTGGGGAGCCGCGAACTTCGGCCTCTCGACGTGCGGGGACTCGCGAAGTTTGGCCTCTCGACGGGTGAGCACCCGCAGAATTTGGCCTTTCGACGGGTGGGGGAGCGGGCAGACCGGGGCAGACAGGGACGGGCCGCTCCGCCCGCCGACGCGGGGGAGCCGGCCCGCCCTGTGGCCTCGGAAGGCGGGTCAGCCGGTGTAGGGCTTGGCGGCGAGGATCTTGACCTCGACGGTCTTGCCGTTGGGGGCCTCGTAGCTCGTGCTGTCGCCGACGCTCTTGCCGTTGATGGCGGCGCCCATGGCGGACTTCTCGGAGAAGACCTGCAGGTCGGAGCCGTCGGCGATCTCGCGGTTGCCGAGCAGGAAGGTCTCCTCGTCGCCGAAGATCTCGACCGTCACGAGCATGCCGGGCTCGACGACACCGTCGTCGGCGGGCGTCTCACCGATCGTCGCGTTCTGGAGCAGCTCGGTCAGCTGGCGGATGCGGGCCTCCATCTTGCCCTGCTCCTCGCGGGCGGCGTGGTAGCCGCCGTTCTCCTTGAGGTCGCCCTCCTCGCGGGCCTCCTCGATCTTGCGGGCGATCTCGATGCGACCTTCGCCCGTCAGCTGGTCGAGTTCCGCCTTGAGGCGGTCATAGGCCTCCTGGGTCAGGAAGCCAGCGGCAGTCTCGGTCACGGTTGTCACTCCTTGGATGAACAGCGCCCACGCGGTGCTCCGCGTGGGCGCCTGCACAAAAAGAAGGGCCCGAACGGCAGTGTCGACAACGCGAATGCCGGTCGGCGACGGGTCCGGACCCTGGATGAAGAACTCAGGATAACAAAGTGGGAGCCCGGCGTGCAGGAGAAGACAGATCGTGTATGCGGCCCCGCAACGAGGTGCCGCCGACAGCTCGTGCGCAGGGCGGGGTCACGAGCAGCGCTTGACCTGCCCCGTGACGGCGCGTGAGGTCGTGCGGACGGTCGCGGACTGGGTCGTCGTCTCCTGCGCGCTCGCCGGCAGGCGCACGGTCGTCGTCCCCACCGGAGAGAAGTCGAGGGCTAGCGCCTCGATCGTGCACGTCAGCGCGGTGCCTCCCGGTCGATAGACCTGGTAGTCGACCCGCACCTGCTGGTCGCTGACGACCTTGTAGCCCATCGTCTGCCACGACGGCTGGCCCAGCGTGGCCGAGAGCCCGAACCAGACGGCGAGGGCGACGCCGGCGAGGATGCCCACCGTGCCGATGACCCACCACTTGAGCTGGCCGGGAGCGGGGCGGGGCAGGGTCGGTCGGGACGGCATACGGGTCCTGGCGGTTCGAGCCCGCGCGGGAAAGGGCGCGGGGGAGTGAGAGGATGGCAGTCGGGTCCAGTCTCTCCCATGACAGCGCGGCGAGGGGCGGCGGCCCGGGCGGCGAGCGGCCTCGGGAAGACGAACGAGCCGTCGGCGCCCACCCACCGATGACTGCTGACGAACAGGGAGCCACGTGGCCGAGGGCATGCGTTTGATGGCGGTGCACGCGCACCCCGACGACGAGTCGAGCAAGGGTGCCGCGACGACGGCCAAGTACGTCGCCGAGGGTGCGTCCGTGATGGTCGTCTCGTGCACGGGCGGTGAGCGCGGCGACATCCTCAACGAGAAGCTCAAGGACGACCCGCACATCCTGCGCGACATCGCCCAGGTGCGGCGTGACGAGATGAAGGCCGCCCAGGAGGTGCTGGGGTGCGAGCACACCTGGCTCGGCTTCGTCGACTCCGGGCTGCCCGAGGGCGACCCGCTGCCGCCGCTGCCCGACGGCTGCTTCGCGCTGGAGGACCTCGAGGTGACGACCGAGGCGCTCGTGCGGGTCATCCGCGCGTGGCGCCCGCACGTCATGACGACCTACGACGAGAAGGGTGGCTACCCCCACCCCGACCACATCATGTCCCACACGGTGGCCATGTCGGCGTTCCAGGCGGCCGGTGACCCCACGCGCTTCCCCGACGCCGGTGAGCCGTGGCAGCCGCTCAAGATCTACTACAACGGTGGCTGGTCCAGGCCCCGCCTCGAGGCGATCCACGACGCCATGGTCGCCGAGGGCCTCGAGAGCCCGTATGCCGAGTGGCTTGCCAACTGGAAGCCGCGCCGCTCCGGGCGTCCCACCACGATGATCGCCTGCGCCGACCACTTCGAGACCCGCGACCGCGCGCTCATCGCGCACGCGACGCAGGTCGACCCCGACGGCTTCTGGTTCCAGGTGCCGCTCGAGATCCAGAAGCGGGTGTGGGGCGTCGAGGAGTTCGAGGCGGCCCTGTCCTACGTGCCGATCGCCGAGGGCGAGGACGACCTCTTCGCGGGGCTCGGCACGCCCGCGGAGGCCGACGCGCTCGCGACCCGGCCCGGGCTCCAGATCGTCCACGACGGCCGCGTCACGGAGGAGCCCGCCGAGGAGGAGGCCGAGCAGGTCGAGGAGGTCGACGAGTCCGAGCGCCGGGCCGGGCACCCGCACGGCGACAGCTCCGACACCCACCTCGACGAGCCCGAGGCAGAGAAGGCGGAGCTCTGATGGGTGGCAGCGGCAACCTGCCCGTGGGCCCCGGCATCTGGGGCTTCCTCGCCTTCTTCGTGCTGGCCGTGGCGCTGTGGTTCCTGGTGCGCAACATGAACAGCCGGCTGCGCCGGATGGCCTACCGCGACCGTGACGAGGCCAACCAGGTGCACACCGATGACGCCGACGGCACTCGCGTCACCGGCGCCGAGGGCACGGGCGACACCGGCCCCAGCAGTCACACGGGCGAGGCCGACGGGCCGAGCGCGGGCCAGAGCGGTGACCAGGGCAGCGGGCCGGCCGACGGCGGCGGCCAGGTGCCCCGCTCCTGACGGATCCCGGCGACCCCACCCGGGCCGGCCACACGGCATACGCCCTCCCGTGCGGCAGCACACGACGAACGCCCCGGCCGCGGCCGGGGCGTTCTGGCGTGGTGCAGGTGGGACGGGCCGAGCGCGGGCCGGCCGCTCTCAGGCGAAGGCGCGACTGCCCACGACGGCGAGCGTGACCGCGGTGAAGTGCGTGACGAACCCGCCGAGGGTGAAGGCGTGGAAGACCTCGTGGAAGCCGAACCAGCGCGGCCACGGGTTGGGCTTCTTCGTGCCGTAGACGATGCCGCCGGCGGTGTAGAACAGGCCGCCGAGGCCGATGAGCGAGCCGATCAGCGGCCCGCCCTCGCGCCAGAAGGGCACGACGTAGAAGACGGCCGTCCAGCCCAGCGCGAGATAGAGCGCGGTGTAGAGCCAGCGCGGGGCGCCGACCCAGAAGATGCGGAAGAGCACGCCCGCGACGGCGCCGCCCCAGATCAGCACGAGCAGCAGCCGGGCCTGGTCGGTGGGCAGCAGCGTCACCGCGAACGGCGTGTAGGTGCCGGCGATGATGAGGTAGATGTTCGAGTGGTCGAACCGCTTGAGCAGGCCCGACATCCTGGGCCCCCAGGTGCCGCGGTGGTAGACGGCCGAGACGCCGAAGAGCAGGGCCGCGCTCGTCATGAAGACCAGGGAGGCGGTCCGCACGGCACCCGGCTCGGAGACCAGCACGAGGACCAGGCCGCCGAGCAGCGCGAGCGGGAACATGCCGAGGTGCAGCCAGCCGCGCAAGCGCGGCTTGACGATCGCGACGAGGTCGGCGACGTGGGTGCTCGACGACTCCTCGACGGGAGGCTCGGGAGGGTGGCTCATGCCCCGAGTGTAACCTACGGGACCGTAGGTTACGGATGCGTAGGTTGTCTGTCTTTGCGTCTTCACGGCCCGTTCACGAGACCCTCGCAAACCACTCGCGCGGGCCTCGTGCCGGCCTCGCCGGGCCCCGAGGGCCGAGGGGTACGGTGGGACCGCGGCCCGCTCGGGCTGCGCTGACCGTGACCGGCGCGACCGGTGGCGACCGGTCGAAGAGTCGACGAGGAGGCCCGGTGGGGTGGCGCGACGTGGTCTACGGCGCATACGAGCGTCGAGTCCTCAAGGACCTCCCCAAGGAGGCGCTCCCGCGTCACGTGGCCGTCATGCTCGACGGCAACCGGCGGTGGGCCCGCGCCCGTGGCGCCGGCACGGCGAGCGGACACCAGGCCGGCGCCGACAAGATCGAGGAGCTGCTCGAGTGGTGCCGTGAGGCGGGCGTCGAGTACGTCACCCTCTGGCTGCTGTCCACCGACAACCTCCGCCGCGCCGAGGAGGAGCTCGCCCCCCTCCTGAAGATCATCGAGACGGCCGTGGCCGACCTCGCCGAGTCCGGTCACTGGCACCTCAAGGTCGTCGGGGCGCGGGACCTGCTGCCGCCGGAGACGGCCGCGAGCCTCAGCGCCTCCGCCGAGCGCACCAAGGACGTCGACGGCATGACGGTCAACGTCGCCGTCGGCTACGGCGGCCGGCGCGAGATCGCCGACGCCGTACGCGACCTGCTGCTGTCGCGGGCGTCGAAGGGGGAGACGATCGAGCAGATCGCCGCCGGGCTCACTGTCGAGGACATCGCGGAGCACCTCTACACCAAGGGCCAGCCGGACCCCGACCTCGTCATCCGCACCTCGGGTGAGCAGCGGCTCAGCGGGTTCCTGCTCTGGCAGAGCGCCACGTCGGAGTTCTACTTCTGCGAGGCGTACTGGCCCGACTTCCGCCACGTCGACTTCCTTCGGGCACTGCGGGCGTATGCCGGGCGGCACCGCCGCTTCGGAGGCTGAGCGGGCGGTCGGCGGCGACCACGACCCACGGTGGGGAGTGCTCCCCATTGTCCGGCCCGCGGAGGTTGCGTAGGTTTCGGGTGGGCAGCGGCGGCACCGCGAGCCGAGATGGTGCAGGCGCGCGGCCGGCCGTGGCGCGAGGCACGCAACGACGACGTCAGGGGAGCAGGCAGCATGGCGATCTACAAGAAGGGCGCCGACCCGGCGGCCCTGCGCGCGTCGGCGGAGCGCCTGACGGGGCACGCCCGCGAGTGCGACGGGGTGAAGTCCGAGGCCAGCCGGGCCGTGCACGCGCTCCGCGGGCAGTGGGGCGGGTCCGACCTCGACCAGCTGATGGAGCGTTGGCCTCCGGTGGAGGCCCAGCTGACGCAGTTCGGCTCCGACCTCGGCAAGCTGGCGGAGGCGCTGCGCCGCAACGCCGGCGCCCAGGACACGACGAGTGGCCAGGCGAGCGGGCTCGGCCCGATGGGCGGCCTTGGCGCTCCGGGGTTTCCTGGTGGCTCCGGCGGTCCGGGGGGCTCGGGCGGCTCGGGCGGCGGGATGTCGCCCCTCGACAGCATCGCCAACGCCATGACGATCGTCGGGATGCCCAGCCTGCTCGCGCAGACCGCGGCGTTCGGCTCGATCTTCTCCCGCTCGCAGGGCGCGCTGCTGAGCGGGCGCTACCTGTCGAACATCACCGAGATGGCACGCGTCGGCGACAGCATGCTCGACGTCTTTCCGGGCGCGTCACGCTTCGCCGCAGGCGCCGGGGTCTTCGCCGATGCCTGGGACATGAAGGGCCTCTCGGGGCTCTTCGCGGAAGGCAGCGCGGCCGGGAAGTTCGTCGGCAAGTTCGGTGTGCTCGGGCCGGTGGGGATCGGCCTCAGCGCCGCGCAGCTCGGCGTGTCGATCGCTCACGGTGACACCGAGGGCATCATCACGAACGGCCTGGGCACGGGTCTCGCCGCAGGCGCCGTCTTCGCCCCTCCGCCGGTCAACATCGCCTGCGGCGTCGCGGGGCTCGGCCTCGCGGCCTACCAGAACATCCCCGCCGTGCACGACGCGGTGAACGCCGTCGGCGAAGGTGTCGCCGACGTCGCGGGCGACATCGGCGACGCTGCCTCGGACGCCTGGGACTCGGTCACGAGCATCTTCTGACCACCGCCCTCCGGTTGGCATCGACGGGGTCTACGCCGGGGGGCATCGCACGAGCCGGCACGACAAGATGGGTCCCGGGCCACAGGGACCGACGAAGGAGCACCTCAATGTCCATCTCCACTGACCCGCTGGCCGGCTCCGAGCTGGCTCGCGTGCCGCTGCCCGACGACGTCTACGGATTCGGCTGGGCCGAGATCCGGTACCTCCTCGGGCGGCACGCGACGGACAGCTCGCGGATGTCGGTCGCCTCGCTCGGGTTCGACGCCGCGCCCACGGACGAGGTCGTCGGTGCTGCCGCCGTGGCCTCGCTGCTCGCGCGAGGGCTGGCCGAGCCTCGGGGCGACCGGGCTGTGAGCCGTGGGGAGGCGGCCGTGCTCGAGACCGCCTTCGCGCGGGCCAGGCGCTGGAGCGGCATCAGCGTGCGCGACGGCGACACGGGTGACCTCATGGTCGTCATCGAGGACGGCGACATCGTCGCCCTGCTGCAGCCGCGCAGCCTCGGCACGTGGTTCGTCGGCCTCAGCGACGCCGTCGACCGGCCCGCAGAGGTGCTGGCCCGCGCCGTCGACCAGCTGCGCAGCGCGCACGGAAGCGCCCGGTTCGCCATCGAGACGCGCACGCTCGAGGGCAGCATCGGCACGCGCTACTTCCGTCCCGACGGTGCGGGCTGGACCGTCTCGGACACGGCGGACGGCGAGCAGCGCCCAGTCGCCGACGGCCGCCTCGTGCATGAGCTCGAACAGCTCCTGCCCGGAGTGGCTGCATGAGCACGCCGACCCCGACGCCCGGGGGAGCGCGCGCAGGCGACCCGCCCCCGTACGCCTGGCTCGACGACCCGGCCCAGCCCTTCGGTCCGGTCGGCATCGGCACGACGGTCGTCCTCGGCTCCGTCCTCGGGGCCATCGGCCTCTTCGGTCTCGCCTACGGCGTGTTCGGCGGCGACGACGCGCGCGGTGCCCGCCTGGGCGTCGGCATCGCGTTCGTCGTCATCGGTGCGGTCATCGTCCGGATGGGGACGGCGCGACGGGCATGGTTGCGGCGCAACCCCGGCGTCGACCCCATGGCGGCGGCCGTCGCGTCGGGTGCCAATGTCGGCAGCCCGTTCGGCGACGACTCCCGCGTCGGTCGCTTCGGCCGGTGGCTCCTCGTGGCCGTCTGCGCCTTCGTCACCCTCGTCATGGTTCTCGCCCTGCGCCGGGCCGCCACGGGCGAGACGCCGACTAGTGCCGGAGCCGTCGTCGTGATCGTCCTGCTGGGACTGTTCGCCGCGGTCATCGGCGTGCTCGCAGCACTCCGGAGCGGGGGCGGCCCCCGCCGCTGAGCCGGACCCGACGGGGAGGCTGCGGTTGCCGGGACGTGGCGGCGCAGTGGCGGCTCCGTGGCGGCGGGGGGCGGCGGGTGGCGCCCACGTGAACTCGTGGCGACACGTGACCAGCATGCGCGTCAATGCTCCGCAGCGTCGGCGCGGAGTCGTACCGTCGTCCCAACGGCCGACACCCGTCGGACGTCGCCAGGAGGCCCACCCATGGAGCTATCGCTCAGGACGGAGGGCCGGGCACCCTGCCACCCTCTCGTGGCCGCCCGGCACCTCGGGAGCGACTAGGCGCGCGAGGCGCGCCGCGTAGGGAGTGGCACATGGCACGTACGACCCGTCAGGTCACGTCGGACTCCGCCAACAGCACCACCGAGCCGGCCGCGGCCTCCACACGCGCCACAGCACACAGCACGTCCCCCACCACTGGCACGACGGCGCGCCCGCGCGAGCCCGAGCACAAGACGTACGTCCTCGACACGTCGGTGCTGCTGTCCGACCCGCGGGCCATGCTGCGCTTCGCGGAGCACGAGGTCGTGCTCCCGGTCGTCGTCGTGACCGAGCTCGAGGGCAAGCGCCACCACCCCGAGCTCGGCTACTTCGCCCGGCAAGCGCTGCGCCTGCTCGACGAGCTGCGGGTCAGCGAGGGGCGCCTCGACCGGCCCGTCGGCGTCGGCACCGACGGCGGGACGCTCCGGGTCGAGCTCAACCACACCGACCCCTCGTCGCTGCCCGCCGGGTTCCGCCTGGGGGACAACGACACCCGCATCCTGGCGGTGGCGCGCAACCTCGCCAACGAGGGCGCCGACGTGACGGTCGTGTCGAAGGACCTCCCCATGCGGGTCAAGGCGTCGGCCTGCGGGCTCGAGGCGGAGGAGTACCGCCACGAGCAGGGGGTCGACTCTGGCTGGACCGGTTTGCAGGAGCTCGAGGTCACGACCGACGAGCTGGACCAGCTCTACGACCGCGGCCGCATCGAGCACGCCGGTGCTGCCGAGCTGCCCTGCCACACCGGTCTCGTCCTGCTCTCGCCGCGGGGAAGCGGTCTCGGGCGGGTCGGCGCCGACAAGCAGATCCGGCTGGTGCGCGGCGACCGCGACGCCTTCGGCCTCCACGGGCGCAGCGCCGAGCAGCGCATCGCCCTCGACCTGCTCCTCGACCCCGACGTGGGCATCGTCAGCCTTGGGGGCCGAGCCGGCACCGGCAAGTCGGCCCTGGCCCTCTGCGCGGGTCTCGAGTCGGTCATGGAGCGCCGCATCCAGCGCAAGGTCCTCGTCTTCCGCCCCCTCTTCGCCGTCGGCGGCCAGGAGCTCGGCTACCTGCCCGGCACGGAGGCCGAGAAGATGAACCCGTGGGGGCAGGCCGTCTTCGACACGCTCAGCGCCCTCGTCTCGACCGAGGTCGTCGAGGAGATCATGGACCGGGGCCTGCTCGAGGTGCTGCCCCTGACCCACATCCGCGGCCGGTCCCTGCACGACGCGTTCGTCATCGTCGACGAGGCGCAGTCGCTCGAGCGCAACGTCCTGCTGACGGTCCTGTCTCGCATCGGTCAGAACAGCAAGGTGGTGCTCACCCACGACGTCGCGCAGCGCGACAACCTCCGCGTCGGCCGGCACGACGGCGTGGCGGCCGTCATCGAGAAGCTCAAGGGCCACCCGCTCTTCGCGCACGTCACCCTGACGCGCAGCGAGCGCAGCCCGATCGCCGCCCTCGTGACCGACCTGCTCGAGGGCATCGAGATGTGACCTCACCGGCTTGGTCGTGACGCCAGGCGGTCCCCGGGCCAGCTCCCGGGGACCGCCTGCCGTACGACCGGCGTCGGGGGGGCCGTCGGAGGGCAGTCGGGGGGGCCGTCGGAGGGCCGTCGTCACCCCGCGGTCACCGGGCCCTGCCTGTGGACGCCGATTTGCCCCTTGCGTCATTCGGTGGCAGTGTGTGCCGCTGGAGATCTCGGAACGGTAACGCCCGATTGGGGTGCGAGCGCTGCCGCCAGGGTCTCCTGCCACGTCTGGCGCAATCACGGGCGGCCACCGCCCACGCGTCCCCGCGCCGGACTCCCTATACCCAGGAAGGCGTGAGCCCTGTTCATGGCACGGTATGAAGGCCGGCACCGCAGCGCACCGGCCCCCTCGACCGCTCCCCGCTCCGACCGCGCGACCCCCACGGCGCGGCCCGGCAGGGGCTCGAGTCAGACCCACGGACAGGCGTCGAGCAGCGGCCACCCCGCAAGCCACCCCGGAGGCGGCAGTGCCGGCTCCACGAGCAGCACACGTCGCGGCAAGAGCGCGCCGCGCAGGCGGCATTTCGGTCGCCCCGTCCTGGCCGGTGCCCTCGCCCTGGGCCTCGGCGCCTCGGGCTTCGCCTACGCCAAGGCCAACGACCTGATGGGGGCCGACACGGCCGCCTTCGTCGTGGGCAACGGCGTCGTGGCCCAGACCGACGAGCTCGCCCGCGCCTCCACCGTCGACACGACCTACCGCGCAGCCGCGTCCGTGTCGCGCAACGAGCGCCGCACCGCCCTCGCCGCCACCGGGTCGCGCACCGCGAAGGAGCTCGAGGCCAAGCAGAAGCTCGCGGCCGCCAAGCAGGCGGAGCAGGCTCGTGCGGCCGCGGCCAAGGCTGCCCGCGACAAGGAGCGCCAGCGGGTCACGAACAACTCCCTCAAGGACCCGCAGTCCGCGGCTCGCATCCTGATGGCCGACCACGGCTGGTCGAGCGACGCCCAGTACAACTGCCTGGTCAACCTCTGGAACGGCGAGAGCGACTGGCGCTGGTCCGCCGAGAACCCGAGCTCCGGCGCCTACGGCATCCCGCAGTCGCTCCCGGCGAGCAAGATGTCCCAGTTCGGCGCGGACTACCGCACCAACCCGCTGACCCAGATCAAGTGGGGCCTCTGGTACATCGAGATGTCCTACGGCAACCCATGCAACGCCTGGTCCACCTGGCAGGCGCGCTCGCCGCACTGGTACTGACCAGACCCGAACGACGTATGCCGTGGGGCGGGCTCCGACCGGAGCCCGCCCCACGGCATACCTGCGTTCAGATCTTGCGCAGGCGGACGCGGCGGACCGCGTGGTTCTCGCCCTTGGAGAGCACGAGCGTGGCGCGTGAGCGCGTCGGCAGGATGTTCTCAACCAGGTTGGGGCCGTTGATCTCGCGCCAGATGCGGTTGGCGGTCGCCTCGGCCTCCGCGTCGGAGAGCGCCGCGTAGCGGTGGAAGTAGGAGTCGGGGTCGGAGAAGGCCGTCTCCCGCAGGCGCAGGAAGCGCTCGACGTACCACTTGCGCACGTCGTCGACCCACGCGTCGACGTAGACCGAGAAGTCGAAGAAGTCGCTGACGGCCAGGCCCGTGCCCCGGACCGGGTGGTTCTCGGGCGCCTGCAGCACGTTGAGGCCCTCGACGATGAGCACGTCGGGCTGGCGCACGGCGATGCGCTCGCCGGGGACGATGTCGTAGGACAGGTGCGAGTAGACCGGTGCCGTCACCTCGGCCCGGCCCGACTTGATCTCGGCCACGAAGCGCAGCAGGGCCCGGCGGTCGTACGACTCCGGGAAGCCCTTGCGGTGCAGGATGCCCCGACGCTCGAGCTCGGCGTTCGGGAAGAGGAAGCCGTCGGTGGTCACGAGGGCGACCCGCGGGGTGTCGGGCCAGCGGGCGAGCATCTCGCGCAGGACGCGGGCGGTGGTGGACTTGCCCACCGCGACCGAGCCGGCCACGCCGATGACGAAGGGGGTCCGTGCCGGGCGCTCGCCGAGGAACTCGCTGGTCACCTGGTGCAGCTGGCGCGTCGCGCCCACGTAGAAGTTGAGCAGGCGGGAGAGGGGGAGGTAGACCTCCTCGACCTCCTGGAGGTCGACGGGGTCGCCGAGACCACGCAGCCGCGCCAGGTCGGCGTCGTCGAGGTTCAGCGGGTGGTTCTCGCGCAACCGGGACCAGGCGGCCCGGTCCAGCTCGATGTAGGGGGACGGGATCGCGGTGCCGTTGCTGCCGATGGTGACCTCGACGCCGCTCCCGCCGGTTCCGGTGGATGGCTCCGACACGAGCGCCATTGTTGCGGACGCAGCCACCGTGCGTGGCGTTGCCCCCGCGCACGTTCCCTTAGGCTGCTCTCCATGTGCGGAATCGTGGGATACGTGGGACGGTCGAAAGACGCGACGGCGCTGGACGTCGTCATGGAGGGGCTGGCGCGTCTCGAGTACCGCGGCTACGACTCGGCCGGGGTGGCGCTTCTCGACGGCGACCACGTCGAGACCCGGAAGAAGTCCGGCAAGCTCGCCAACCTCGTCGCCGAGCTCGAGGCCGACCCGCTGCCCGCGTCGACGACCGGCATCGGCCACACCCGCTGGGCCACGCACGGCGGCCCGACCGACCAGAACGCGCACCCGCACCGCGGTGGCCGCGACGGCAAGCTGGCCCTGATCCACAACGGCATCATCGAGAACTTCCACGCCCTCAAGAAGGGCCTGCTCGAGGACGGCGTCGAGTTCGAGAGCGAGACCGACACCGAGGTGGTGGCGCACCTGCTGGCCGCCGCCTACGAGCGCGAGCACGACCTGACCGCCGCGATGCGGTCGGTCGTGGCCGACCTCGAGGGCGCGTTCACGCTCCTCGCCATCCACGCGGACCAGCCCGGCGTGGTGGTCGGCGCCCGCCGCAACAGCCCGCTCGTCGTGGGCCTCGGCGACGACGCCAACTACCTCGGCTCCGACGTCGCGGCGTTCATCGGGCACACCCGGCACGCGCTCGAGCTGGACCAGGACCAGATCGTCACGATCACGCCGGACGGCGCCAGCGTCGTCAACTTCGACGGCACGCCTGCCGAGGGCAAGGCGTACGAGGTCACGTGGGACGCCGCGGCCGCCGAGAAGGGCGGCTACGCGACCTTCATGGAGAAGGAGATCCACGACCAGCCGCATGCCGTGGCCGACACCCTGCTGGGGCGCACCGACGCCGAGGGTCGGCTCGTCCTCGACGAGATGAGCATCTCCGAGGAGCAGCTCAAGGCCGTCGACCGCATCACCATCGTGGCGTGCGGCACCGCCGCCTATGCCGGCATGGTCGCGAAGTACGCCATCGAGCACTGGACCCGGATCCCCGTCGAGGTCGCCCTCGCCCACGAGTTCCGCTACTGCGACCCGATCGTCAGCGAGCGCACGCTCGTGGTCTCGATCAGCCAGTCCGGCGAGACCATGGACACCCTGATGGCCGTCAAGCACGCCCGCGAGCTCGGCGCCATCACGGTCTCGGTGTGCAACACGCACGGCTCGACGATCCCGCGCGAGTCCGACGCGGTGCTCTACACGCACGCCGGCCCCGAGATCGCGGTCGCCTCGACCAAGGCGTTCCTGGCCCAGATCACCGCCTGCTACGTCCTCGGCCTCTACCTCGCCCAGCTGCGGGGCGGCTCGTTCGCCGACGACGCGCAGTCGGTGATGAAGGAGCTGGCCGAGGTGCCGGCGAAGATCGAGACGCTGCTGGGCCGGATGGGCCGCGTCAAGGAGATCGCCGGCTTCATGGCCGACACCCGCTCGGTGCTCTTCCTGGGCCGGCACGTCGGCTACCCGATCGCCATGGAGGGCGCCCTGAAGCTCAAGGAGCTCGCCTACATCCACGCCGAGGGCTTCGCCGCTGGCGAGCTCAAGCACGGGCCGATCGCGCTCATCGAGCCGGGCCAGCCGGTGTTCGTCGTCGTGCCCTCGCCCACGAGCGAGCACGGTCTGCACGGCAAGGTCGTCAGCAACATCCAGGAGATCCGCGCCCGCGGCGCTCGCACCCTCGTCATCGCCGAGGAGGGCGACGAGGCGGTCGAGCCGTTCGCCGACGAGGTCATCCGGGTGCCCGCGACCTCGCCGCTGCTCGCGCCGCTGCTCACCGTCGTGCCGCTGCAGGTCTTCGCGCTGTGGCTCTCGACGGCCAAGGGCCTCGACGTCGACCAGCCGCGCAACCTCGCCAAGTCGGTCACGGTCGAGTGACGTGATCGTCGGGGTCGGGATCGACGTCGTCGACATCGCGCGCTTCGAGTCGACGCTCGAGCGCACCCCGGCGCTGCGCGAGCGCCTCTTCACCATCGAGGAGCGCCACCTCGGCATCGCCTCGCTCGCTGCACGCTTCGCCGCCAAGGAGGCGCTGGCCAAGTCGCTCGGCGCCCCCGTCGGCCTGCACTGGACGGACGCCCGCGTGGTGACCAACGACGACGGCCGGCCCTCGCTCGAGATCGGGGGCACGGTCCTGGCCCGCGCCAACGACCTGGGTGTGGACTCCTTCCACCTCTCCCTGTCCCACGACGCGGGTGTCGCGTCGGCCATCGTCATCGCGGAGGGCTGATGATCCGGGCACATTCCGTCGACGCAGTGAGGGCCGCCGAGTCTGCGGCCATGGCGCAGCTGCCGGAGGGCGAGCTGATGTCGCGGGCCGCGCACGGCCTGGCCGAGGTGGCGGCCGCGCGGCTCGCCGACGTCGAGGGCACCACCGTCGTCGGGCTCGTCGGCGCCGGCAACAACGGCGGTGACACCCTGTATGCCGTCGCGCACCTCGCCGAGTCGGGCTTCGCGAGCGCGGTGGTGCTGGTCCCGTCGTCCGGCCGTTCGGGC
Organism: Terrabacter sp. BE26; assembly: GCF_041941675.1. Classification (GTDB taxonomy): domain Bacteria; phylum Actinomycetota; class Actinomycetes; order Actinomycetales; family Dermatophilaceae; genus Terrabacter. The sequence continues at coordinate 2,982,981 of NZ_CP090122.1, forward strand.
GTGCACGCCGCGGGCCTGCAGGCGGCGGAGTCCGCGGGCGCCGTGGTGCACGTCGCCGCGGACGACCCGCAGGACGCGGTGGAGGCGATCGTGGAGGCGGACCTGGTGCTCGACGGCATCGTCGGCATCGGCGGCCAGCCGGGCCTGCGACCCGAGGCGGCCCGCCTCGTCGACGCCATCGACGACAACGCGTGGGTCATCGCGGTGGACCTCGCGAGCGGCCTCGACCCCGCGGGCGAGTCGGGTGAGGACGACGCCGTGTGGGCCGACGAGACGGTCACCTTCGGCACTCCCAAGCCGGTGCACCTGCTGCCGGCCGGTGAGGGCGCGACGGGCCGGCTCACGGTGGTCGACATCGGCATCGATGTCGACGACGTGCCGGCCGCGGTCGAGCGGTTGACGTGGGACGACGTCGCGACGATGTGGCCCGTCCCCGACCGCGGTGACGACAAGTACTCCCGCGGTGTCCTCGGCGTCGTGGCCGGCAGCGAGGCCTACCCGGGGGCCGCGGTCCTGTGCACGACCGCGGCCGCGGAGGCCGGCGTCGGCATGCTGCGCTACGTCGGCACGCCGACGCCCGTCGCCCTGGTCCACCAGGCGGTGCCCGAGGCCGTGGTGGGGCCGGGGCGCGTCCAGGCGTGGGCCGTCGGGCCCGGGCTCGACACCGGGGCCGACACCGGGGCCGACACAGAGGCCGACACAGAGGCCGACAGAGAGGCCGACAGAGAGGCCGACAGAGAGGCCGACAGAGAGGCCGACAGAGAGGCCGACACGGACACCGACGCCGCCGAGACCCGGGCCCAGCTCGACGCGGCGCGCGAGGCGCTGGCGAGCGACCTTCCGGTGGTGGTCGACGCGGGCGGTCTCGCCCTCGTCGAAGGTCGGCGCGCCGCTCCCACGGTCCTGACGCCGCACGCGGGTGAGCTCGCCCGGCTCCTCACCCGCCTCGAGAGCGCCGAGGTCACCGCCGACGACGTCAGGGCCGACCCGCTGCGCCACGCCCGACGGCTGGCCGCGCTGACCGGTGCCACCGTGCTGCTCAAGGGAGCCACGACGCTCGTCGTCACCGAGGGGGAGCCGGTCCGTTCCCAGGCCGACGCGCCACCGTGGCTCGCGACGGCGGGTGCCGGCGACGTGCTCTCCGGCGTCATCGGCGCACTGCTCGCCTCCGGCCTCTCGCCGCACGACGCCGCCTCGCTCGGGGCGCTCGTCCACGGCGTCGCGGCCGACCGAGCCTCGGGCGGGGGCCCGCTGCGCGCGCTCGCGGTGGCCCACGGCATACGCCCCACGGTGCGTGACCTGCTGGCTCGGGGACGGTCCGCTCCGGACTGAGCCGGCCGCGGCCTCTCGGCTGCCGAGCCCCGTTCCCGGACCACCGCGACGAACTGCGAGACTGCACGCATGAGCCAGATCGACGTCCCCGACGCCGGGCGGACGACCGCGCCCACGAGCAAGGGAGCGACGGTCCGCGTCGAGCTGCAGACCCGAGGCCTGACCGTGTGGGCCGAGATCGACCTCTCCGCGCTCGAGCACAACGTGCGCACCCTCCGGGCGCTGGCGCCCTCGTCCGAGCTCATGGCGGTCGTCAAGGCGGACGCCTACGGCCACGGCCTGCTGCCCATCGCGCGCGCCGCCCTGCGCGGCGGGGCGACGTGGCTCGGCACCGCGCAGTTCGCCGAGGCCTTCGCGCTGCGCGACGCCGGCATCACGACGCCCCTGCTGACCTGGCTGAGCGTCCCCGGGTCCGACTTCGCCGGTGCCGTCTCCCGCGACATCGACCTGTCCGCCTCCGCTCCGTGGGTGCTCGACGAGATCGCAGCGGCAGCGTCGGCCGTCGGGCGCACGGCCCGCGTGCACCTCAAGGTCGACACCGGGCTCGGTCGAGGAGGCGCCTTCGGCGCCGACTGGCCGGTCCTCGTCCAGCACGCCCGAGAGCTCGAGGCCGAGGGTGCCATCCGCGCGGTGGGGGCGTGGACCCACTTCGCCTTCGCCGACGCGCCCGAGCACCCGACCGTGCTCGCGCAGCAGGACCGCTTCTTCGAGGCCGTCGCCGAGGCCGAGCGCGCCGGCCTGCGCCTCGAGGTGCGCCACCTCGCCAACTCCGCGGCGACCCTCGTCCACCCCTCGGCCCACGCCGACCTCGTGCGGCCCGGCCTCGCCATGTACGGCCTGACTCCGGTCCCGGAGGTGGACGACGACTTCGGGCTGCGGCCCGTGATGACCCTCCGGGCACGCCTGGCCCTCGTCAAGGCCCTGCCGGCCGGCCAGGGCATCAGCTATGGCCACGCCTACGCGCCCGAGGTCGACACGGTCGTGGGACTCGTCCCCGCGGGGTATGCCGACGGCGTGCCCCGCAACGCCAGCAACGTCGGCCCCGTGCTCGCCGACGGCCGACGCACGACCATCGCCGGTCGTGTCTGCATGGACCAGTTCGTCCTCGACCTCGGCCCCGGCTCGCGAGCCCGCGCGGGGGACGTCGTCACCCTGTTCGGCGGCGCACCCGGGGAGCCGACGGCCCAGGACTGGGCCGACGCCACCGACACCATCAGCTACGAGATCGTCACCCGGCTCGGCGCTCGGGTCCCGAGGCTCTACGTCGGCGGGGCGGAGGCTGGCGCGTGAGCCCGCGCCGCAACCCCGTCCTCGGGATCGCGGCTGCCACGCTGGGCGTGGCCGCCGGTGTGGCGGCCGGCATCGCAGCCGACCGCGCGGGCAAGCACCGTGCCGCCATGGAGGCGCTCGAGACGCCAGAGCTGCTCGACATCACCCCCGACGAGGAGCACGTCGTGCTCACGGACGACGGCGTCACCCTGCACGCCGAGGTCGACCTACCGGCTGCAGAGGCGGCGCGCGCGGCAGCCGAGGGCGCCACCCTCCACGGGCGCCCGGAGGAGCTGCCCACCGTGGTGCTCACGCACGGCTACTGCCTCAGCCTGCGCTGCTGGGTCTACCAGCGTCGCGCGCTCAAGGCCGCCGGCTACCGCGTCGTCAGCTGGGACCAGCGCGGCCACGGACGCTCCGGCCGTGGTGAGAAGGCGAGCTACACGATCGAGCGGCTCGGCGAGGACCTGCACCAGGTGCTCCAACAGCTCGTGCCGGAGGGCGACATCGTGCTCGTCGGCCACTCGATGGGCGGCATGACGATGCTCGCGCTGGGCGAGCAGCGACGCGAGTTCGTCGTGGAGCGGGTCGTCGGCGCGGGGTTCATCGCCACGAGCGCCGGCGGGCTCATGCTCGCCAACGGCGGCCGGGTCGCGACGTTCGGCCGCCTGATGCTCGAGCGCCTCGGGCCCGGCTTCCTCGCGTCGCTGGCCGAGCGGCCGGAGCTGGTGAAGCGGGTCAGAAGGGTGGCCCGCGACTTCGAGGACTTCCTCGTCGAGCAGAACTCGTTCGCCTCCCCGGTGCCGCGCTCGGTCGTGCGCTACACCGCGGACATGCTCCTCAGCACCCCGCTGGACGTCGTCAACGACTACCTCCAGACCTTCGACGGCTTCGACAAGCGGCCCGCGCTGCTGGAGTTCCAGCACGCCGTCGTCCTCGTCTTCAACGGGCGCGAGGACATTCTCACGCCACCCGCGCACAGCGAGCTCATCGTCGAGGGCATCCCGGGCGCGGAGCACATCGTCGTCAACGACGCCGGCCACGTCATCATGCTCGAGCACCCCGACCTGCTCGACGCCCATCTCGTCCAGCTCGTCGACCAGTCGGCCCGCGCCCGGGTCGAGCAGATCGACGTGGCCAGGCAGCCGCACGTACGCCGCGTCGTCACCGACGTGGCGAAGAACCGCCGCCTGAAGCGCCTCGAGAAGGAGGCGGGCGAGCTGGCACGCGCGCGCCGCAGCAGGTCGGGCCGCGCGAGGTCCGCGCGTCCCAAGGGAGCGTGACCGGTGCAGCGCGAGGTCCGGTGGGCCACCACCGACGACACCCAGGACTTCGGCCGGCGGCTCGGCGCCCTGCTCCGCGGCGGTGACGTCCTCGTGCTCACCGGCGACCTCGGCGCCGGCAAGACCACGCTGACGCAGGGCATCGCCGAGGGGCTCGGCGTGCGGGGCCCGATCACCTCGCCGACCTTCGTGATCGCGCGGGTGCACCCGTCGCTCGTCGGCGGTCCGGCGCTGGTGCACGTCGACGCCTACCGGCTCGGCTCGGCCCTCGAGCTCGACGACCTCGACCTCGACGCCGACCTCGACGAGAGCGTCACCGTCGTGGAGTGGGGAGCCGGGCTCGCCGAGCAGCTCAGCGAGTCGCGCCTCGAGCTGACGATCGCCGGCGACGACGTGCGCACCGCCCGCCTCGTCGGGGTGGGTTCCAACTGGGACGAGGTCCTCGACGCCGTCGCGCCCGTCCACTGACCGACGCCCGGCTCGGGGGGGGCCGACGTCGAACCCGGAGGACCGACGGTGCCGGCGCTCCGTCGGGGCTGAGGGGGACGGCATACCCCCCACCCCCTCGGGTTCGGGGCGCCGGCACGTGCTCGGATAGCCTGACCGTCGTGCTCCTGCTCGCGATCGACACCTCCACGACCGCCATCACCGTCGGCCTGCACGACGGCACCACGGTGGTCGCGGAGGCCACCACCCTGGACGCGCGGGCACACGCCGAGCGCCTGGCACCGGGGATCGCCCGCGCGCTGGCCGAGGCCGCAGCCGCGCCCGGCGATGTCACGGACGTCGTCGTGGGCATCGGGCCCGGCCCGTTCACCGGCCTTCGGGTCGGGATCGTCACCGCGCGCACCTTCGCCTTCGCGACGGGCATCCCGGTGCGCGGGCTCACCAGCCTCGACGCCATCGCCCACGAAGCCTGGCTCGGCGGTCGGCGTGGCGACCTGCTCGTCGCGACCGACGCCCGCCGCAAGGAGGTGTATGCCGCCGCGTACGTCCTCGGCGACGAGCGCGTCGAGCGCGTGAGTGACCCCGTCGTGTCGCGGGCAGGGGATCTGCCCGAGGAGCTGCGGGCGCTCCCGACGGCGGGGCGCGGTCCGTCGCTCTACGCCGACGCCCTCCCGCACGGCGTGCTGCCCCTCGACGTCAGCGGCGGCGCGCTCGCCGACCTCGCCGTGCGCCGGCTGCGCGAGCACCCGTGCGCGGCGGATGGCGCGCTTCAGCACGTCGACCCCGGCCACGGCTTCGACGGTCTCGAGCCGCTCTACCTGCGGCGCCCCGACGTCTCGCCGGCGCCCGCCTCGACGAAGTCGACCCTCGGATGACGGTCGCCCAGCCGCAGGCGTACGCCGCCTCGGAGGTCGCACTGCGCGATCTCGAGTGGACCGACCTCGCCCACCTGGCCGAGCTCGAGCAGCGCCTGTTCGCCGACGACGCCTGGTCGGAGCCGACGTGGTGGGCCGAGCTGGCCGCCCGTCCGCGGCGTGAGTACGTCGTCGCGACGGCACCCGACGGCACCGTCGCCGGGTATGCCGGCCTCGACGTCGCGGGCGACGTGGCCGACGTCATGACCATCGCCGTCGCACCCACCCACCAGGGCCGCGGCCTCGGACGCGTGCTGCTCGCCGAGCTCGTCCGCCGGGCGAGCTCGCGCGGCGCCGAGGCGGTGCTGCTCGAGGTGCGCGCCGACAATGACGCCGCCCGCCGCCTCTACGACCGTGCCGGCTTCGAGGTCATCTCGGTGCGCCGGCGCTACTACCAACCCGGGGACGTGGACGCGCTCGTCATGCGCCTGCTCCTCACGAAGGGAGACGCATGAGCGACGAGCCCCTCGTCCTCGGCATCGAGACCTCCTGCGACGAGACCGGTGTCGGCATCGTCCGCGGGCAGACCCTGCTCGTGGACACGGTCGCCAGCAGCGTCGACGAGCACGCCCGCTTCGGCGGCGTCGTCCCGGAGGTGGCCAGCCGCGCCCACCTCGAGGCGATGGTCCCGACGATCGAGCGCGCCTGCCGCGAGGCCGGGGTGAGCCTGCGCGACCTCGACGCCATCTCCGTGACGGCCGGTCCCGGCCTCGCCGGCGCCCTCCTGGTCGGGGTCGCATCGGCCAAGGCGCTGGCGCTGGCCCTCGGCAAGCCGATCTACGGCGTCAACCACCTGGCCTCGCACGTGGCCGTCGACATCGTCGAGCACGGACCCTTGCCCGAGCCGACGATGGCGATGCTCGTCTCCGGAGGGCACTCCTCGCTCCTGCTGGTCCCCGACGTCACCAACGACGTGCGCTCCCTCGGCTCGACGATGGACGATGCCGCCGGTGAGGCGTTCGACAAGGTGGCCCGGGTCCTCGGCCTGCCCTTCCCTGGCGGGCCGCACGTGGATCGCGCGGCACGAGATGGCAACCGGGTCGCCATCGACTTCCCCCGCGGCCTCACCACGGGCCGCGACCTCGAGCGCCACCGCTTCGACTTCTCCTTCTCGGGCCTCAAGACCGCCGTCTCACGGTGGGTCGAGACCCGCCAGCGCGCGGGTGAGAACGTGCCGGTCGCCGACGTCGCTGCCAGCTTCCAGGAGGCCGTCGTCGACGTCCTCACCCGCAAGGCGCTGCTCGCCTGCCGGGAGCACGACGTCGACCACCTGCTCATCGGGGGAGGCGTCGCCGCCAACTCCCGGCTGCGCGCGCTCGCCCAGGAGCGGTGCGACAAGGCCGGTGTGACGCTGCGCGTCCCGCGCCCCGGACTGTGCACCGACAACGGCGCCATGGTGGCAACCCTGGGGGCACAGATGGTGGCGAAGGGGCGCGAGCCGAGCGACCTCGGTCTGCCCACGGACTCCTCGATGCCGGTGACGCTCGTTCAGGCTTAGGTCTCGCTCACGCCCGCGCGGCGCGGAGCGTCGACGGTATGCCGCACCCCCTCCAGGCCCGGCCCGGCAACCCACTCAACTGCGCCGTGGCGCGGTTCCGGGCGCGATCGGGGGCCCGGCGACCCACGGAAGTGCGCCGTGGCGCGGTTCCGGGCGCGATCGGGGCCGCGACCCGCGGAAGTGCGCCGTGGCGCGGTTCGGGCGCGATCGGGGCCCGGCGACCCGCGGAAGTGCGCCGTGGCACGGTTTCGGGCGCGATCGGGGCCGGGGGACCCGCGGAAGTGCGCCGTGGCGCGGTTTCGGGCGCGATCGGGGCCGGGGGACCCACGGAAGTTCGCCATGGCGCGGTTTCGGGCGCGATCGGGGCCCGGCGACCCACGGAAGTTCGCCATGGCGCGGTTTCGGGCGCGTTCTGGGGCCGGGGGACCCGCGGAAGTGCGCCGTGGCGCGGTTTCGGCCGCTCTTGGTTGATCAGGGGCAGTGGGCGAGGCCCATGCGGAGCTTGAGGTCGACGACTCGGGTGGTGGCGGCCTTGACCTGGGCTGCGAAGGCGGGGTTGGCCCTCGCCTTGGCGGTGATGGCGTCGTGCATGGCGGGGATGGTGCTCGGGCGGGCTGTCAGGGTGATGTCGCCGCCGGCCTGGATGAAGCGGGTGGCGCGCTCGCCGACCGGTACGGCAGCAACGGCCCTGGCGGCGCCCACGTCGTCGGTGATGACGACCCCGTCGTAGGAGAGCCGGTCCCGAAGCAGGTCGGTGACGATGGGCCTGGAGAAGACGGCGTTGGTGCCGGGGTCGATGCGGCTGTAGATGGCTGAGCCCACCATGACGAGCTCCACCCCGTCCTGGATGCCGGTGCGGAACGGCTCGAGGTACGGGTCGTCCACCGTGGTCGTGCCGTCGGTGATGCCGCGGGCGGTGACATCGGTGTTGCCGGTGATCCGGCCGATGCCCGGGAAGTGCTTCACGGTGGCGGCGACACCGCCCGCCCGCATGCCGGCGAGAAAGGCCGCGACCATCCGGGAGACGCGCTCGGGGTCGCTGGAGTACTGCCGGTCGTACTGTCCGATGGGGCCGTTGGCGCGCCCGATCGAGGTCGGCACCGTGTCGGCCACCGGCGCGAGGTTCACGTTGATCCCCGCTTGGCGCAGCTGAGCGGCCCAACGCGTCGCGTCGGCGGTCAGCCCCGCGGGGGAGCGCTGGTCCTGGACGCGGGCGGACGGCATACGGCTGAAGCCCTCCCCGCGCAGCTGCTGCACGGCGCCGCCCTCCTGGTCGGCCGCGAGGAGCAGCCCGAGGCCGGCGGTGTCGGCCGCGGAGGCGAGGCCGGCGAGGTGGCGCGTCGTCGTGCGCACCGCGTCGAGGCCGGCGGTCCAGCCGCCGAGGAGGATGACCCCGCCGAGATGGCGGCGGCCCACGAGGGCGTCCAGGCTCGTGCGGCTCGTGCCGCTTCCGAGGCCCACCATGAGCAGCTGGCCGGCGCGCTCGTCGCCGTTCATGCGAGCGACGATGGCCGGTGCGCACGAGGTCGGGGCGGCGGGCGTACCGGCGGGCGTGCTCGTCGTCGTGCGGGCCGTGGCGGGAGTGGTGGCGGGCGTCGTGGCCGTGGGCGTGGACGTCTCGGGGGTCGTGGGAAGCTGCGTCGTCGAAGGTCGGGGCGTCGCGTCCGAGGAGGAGGCGTTGGGCGCCGGGGCGGGGGTGCACGCCGCGGCGAGCGACGTGGCGGCGGCAGCCAGGACCACAGCCGTCAGGGTGGAGGGGCGACCGCGTCGGGTGGGGCTCTGGCGCATCGCTCGAGCCTATCCCGCTGATGGGCACGCGCCCTCGGCCGCACAGGAAGCGACGGCCCACCCGGTACCTTGCGGATGTGACGACCCAACCCACCCCGGTCGTGCTCGATGTCGACACCGGAGTCGACGACGCGTGCGCCCTGCTCCTCGCCGCCCTGCACCCCGCCCTCGACCTGCGCGCCGTCTCGTGCGTCGGCGGCAACGCCTGCGTCGACGACGTGGTGCGCAACACCCTGCTCGTCCTCGAGACCGCCGGGCGCCCCGACGTGCCCGTGGCCCGCGGCGCCGAGCGGCCGCTGCTCGAGGCGCCGGTGGACGCACGCCACGTCCACGGAGAGGACGGCATGGCCGACCTCGGCTGGGGGCCTGCCGCGTCGACCGTCGACCGGCGCCACGCCGTCGAGCTGCTGAGGGACGTATGCCGTGAGGCCGCCGAGTCCGAGCGTCCCGTCACGCTCGTGCCCCTGGCGCCGCTGACGAACATCGCACTCCTGCTGCGCACCTATCCCGACGCCGCACAGGGCATCTCGGAGATCGTCTTCATGGGCGGCGCCGCGAACGTGGGCAACGCGACCGCCTCGGCCGAGTTCAACGTCTTCCACGATCCCGAGGCGGCCGCTGTCACCCTGGACGCGGCAGCCGACCTCGGGATCCCGGTGACGATGTACGGCCTCGACGTCTTCTACGAGCCGGTCGTCGCGGCCGAGGTCGTCGAGCAGCTCCTTGCAGTCGGTGGCCGGGGCCCGGCCGAGCTCGGCGGCCGGCTGCTCGCGTTCCAGAACCAGCGCTTCGGGCGGGACGCATCGACCATCGGGGACGCCGGCGCCGTGTGCGCGGTCATCGACCGGGCGGGGCTGACGACGCAGACGCTGCCGCTGCGCGTCGAGCTCGCCGGGACGTGGTCCCGCGGCCGCACCATCGTCGACCGCCGGGACTGGAGCGGCGACATGGCGCACGACCCGCACGGCGAGGCGCCGGTGCGCATCGAGGTCGCCCTCGAGGTCAACGGGCCGCGCTATGCCGCGCTCTGGGCCGACACGCTCCTCGGCAGGCTGGACGAGCGCTGATGGGCCGCGTGGTCGTGCTCGGCTCGCTCAACGTCGACGTGGTCACCCTCGTCGAGCGGCATCCGCTGCCCGGGGAGACGCTGCTCGGTGAGGCCGGGGGCATGTTCGCCGGGGGCAAGGGTGGCAACCAGGCCGCTGCGGCGGCCCGTGCCGGTGCGGACGTCGTCATGCTCGCGCGCGTGGGTGACGACGGCCCCGGCCGCGCCTACCTCGACCGCCTCGACGCGCTCGGCATCGACACGACCGGTGTGGCGGTGAGCGGCGCAGGACCGACGGGCACCGCCTACATCACCGTCGACGAGCAGGGCGAGAACTCGATCATCGTCGTGGCGGGCGCCAACGGTGACCGCGACCCTGGCCTGGTCGAGCGCGCGGGCGGCCTCGGCCCCGGCGACGTGCTCCTGTGCTCGCTCGAGGTGCACCTGGACACCGTGGCCGACGCCGCGCGAGCAGCGCACGCGGCCGGCGCCCGGGTCGTGCTCAACCTCGCCCCGTATGCGGCCCTGCCGCCCGACGTCATCGCCCTCGCCGACCCCGTAGTGGTCAACGAGTCCGAGATGCGCGCCCTTGCCGACTCGGCGCTCGTCCCGCAGTCCCTGCTCGTGACGTTCGGCGCCGCCGGGGCGCGGTGGGGCGTGAGCGGGGTCGACGGCATACCCGTGCCGGCGGCCGAGCTGGGCGACACGGTGGGCGCGGGTGACGCGTTCTGCGGGGCGCTCGCGGCGGCCCTCGCCGGCGGGGCCGACGACCAGACGGCGCTCGAGGCGGCCAACCGGGCCGGCGCGGCGGCCGTGCGCTGGGTCGGCGCCCAGCCGGACGCGAAGCTCTGAGAGGGATGCACGGCAGAGGCCTCGTCTGTTCCTCCGGATCCCGCTCCGTTCTGGGGAGCAGAGTTCGAGCGGCTGCCGAGATGCAGGGAGCGTCGAGGCGTCCGTCGCTGGGAGCGGCATCGGCGGCGGGCAACGTGCGCCGCAAGGTCACGTCGTCGGCGAACCGCCCGCCGACGCTCCACGCCGCGACCAGAGGCGGTCGCCGCGGCGCGGCGAGCGTGAGTGGCGGCGGTGCCGAGGGAGGGAGGGAGCAGCCGTCAGGCGGGGGAGACGACTAGCGCGACCTGGCTGCCGCCTATACGGGTCACCACGAGCGTGGCCTCGGAGCCGCCCTTGCCCCGGCCGGTCATCTTCAGCTGGCGGCGCAGCACGTCGGCGTCGAGGGTGACGCCGCGCTTCTTGATGGTGACGCGGTCGTGTCCCTGGTCGCGCAGCCAGCGGGCCAGGCGCTTGGTCGACAGCGGCATCGCCTCGAGGACCCGGAAGCGGCGCGCCCACGGCACCTCGCCGGCGCGGTCGCTCGACACGTAGCCCACGCCCGGCGCGAGCTCGGCGCCCTCGACGGCCGACACGAGCGCGCCGGTCAGGCCGGCGCGGATGACGGCCCGGTCCGGCTCGTAGAGCCACTCGCCGACCTCGGCCACCGACCCGAGGGCGGGCTCGAGCATCCCGTCGGCGGCGTCGCCCTCCGTGACGACCGACGTCGAGGTCTCGGTGCAGACGGCCGCCGTGCGTCCGGGGCTGGCCACGAGCGGTCCCCACCACACCGCACACTCGAGCACCTCGCCGTGCCACGACGTCCACTGCGCCTCGGCGCCGCGCGGCACCGACCCGTGCGGGAACGCGGGGGAGAGCTTCGCACCCGTCGCCGGCACCTCGTCGGCGAAGGCGAGCACCCGCGACCAGGGAGGTGAGATGGCATCGAGGGAGAAGACGCGCCTGGTGCGCCCGCGGGCGTCGGCGACGCCGCTGACCCGCCGGGCCGGGTCGAGCCACACGCCGGCGTGGGCCGCCTCACCGCGGGGAAGGCGTACGTCCTCGGCGAGGGCGTGGCGCACGTGCGCGGTCGGCCAGTGGCGCAGGTTCACGGCCGCGATGCGCGCCGTCGCGTCGTCGGCGTCGACGGCGTGGACGGCGAGGTCGAGCCCGGCGAACGCCATGGCGTCGGCGCCCAGCCCGCACCCGAGGTCGTGGACCTCGCGAAGCCCCGCGGCGGCATACCGGTGGGCGTGGCGGGCGGCGATGGCCAGGCGCGTCGACTGCTCGAGCCCGTCCGGCGTGAAGAGCATGCCGGCGGCGAAGTCGCCGAACTTGTCGGTCGCACGCGACCTCAGTCGCGACTGCGTCATCGCGGCCGCGACGAGGTCGGCCTCGAAGCCCGCGTCTCGCAGCCGGCCCTGCAGCTGCAGCGAGCTCGCCTCGTCGTAGGGCGGCAGCGACTGGAGCAGCGCCCACCCCTCACCCGCGGCGAGGCGGTCGACCATCGCGGCGTCCATGGGGTCATCCTGCCAGCGCCGCGACGAGTGTTGGCACTCGACTTGACCGAGTGCTAACGACAAACCTAGATTTCATCTTGTTGGCACTCTCGACTCGAAAGTGCCAACGCCCTCCTCGAGGGAGGTCGACCCCCGCGACGGCGGCCAGCCTCGAAGAGCCCACAGTCCGTCGTCAGTTTCCGACTGTCCCGAAGGGAAGGTCACCACCGTGTCGGTTTCCATCAAGCCGCTCGAAGACCGCATCGTCGTCAAGTCCCTCGAGGCCGAGCAGACCACTGCCTCCGGCCTCGTCATCCCGGACACGGCCAAGGAGAAGCCCCAGGAGGGCGAGGTCGTCGCCGTGGGCCCCGGCCGCTTCAGCGACAACGGCACCGAGCGCATCCCGCTCGACGTCAAGGTCGGCGACAAGGTCATCTTCAGCAAGTACGGCGGCACCGAGGTCAAGCACGGCGGCGAGGAGTTCCTGATCCTCTCCGCGCGCGACGTCCTCGCGATCGTCGGCTGACCCAGCCGTATGCCGTGACCGCACCCCGGTGAGCCCCGCTGGGGTCTCCCCGGGGTGCGTCTCGTTTCCCCCAAGCACCGCAACCCAAGCAACCCGAGCCAAAGGAAAACCATGGCCAAGCAGCTGGAGTTCGACGACTCCGCCCGCAAGTCGCTCGAGCGCGGCGTCGACGCGCTCGCCAACGCCGTCAAGGTGACGCTCGGCCCGAAGGGCCGCAACGTCGTCATCGACAAGAAGTGGGGCGCCCCCACGATCACCAACGACGGCGTCACGATCGCCCGTGAGATCGAGCTCGAGGACCCCTACGAGAACCTCGGCGCGCAGCTCGCCAAGGAGGTCGCCACCAAGACCAACGACGTCGCCGGTGACGGCACGACGACCGCGACCGTGCTCGCCCAGGCCATGGTCAAGGAGGGCCTGCGCAACGTCGCCGCCGGTGCCGCCCCGGCCGCCCTCAAGCGCGGCATGGACAAGGCCGTCACCGCGGTCAACGACCGCCTGCTCGAGAACGCCCGCGAGGTCGACGGCAAGGACGAGATCGCGTCGGTCGCGACGCTGTCCGCGCAGGACCCCACCCTCGGCGCCCTGATCGGCGAGGCGTTCGACAAGGTCGGCAAGGACGGCGTCATCACCGTCGAGGAGTCCTCGACGACGGCGACCGAGCTCGAGTTCACCGAGGGCATGCAGTTCGACAAGGGCTACCTCTCGGCCTACTTCGTCACCGACACCGAGCGTATGGAGACCGTCCTCGAGGACGCCTACATCCTCATCAACCAGGGCAAGATCTCCTCGGTCGCCGAGATCCTCCCGGTCCTCGAGAAGGTCGTGCAGTCCGGCAAGCCGCTGCTCATCATCGCCGAGGACGTCGACGGCGAGGCCCTCTCGACGCTCGTGGTCAACAAGATCCGCGGCACCTTCAACGTGGCCGCCGTCAAGGCGCCCGGCTTCGGCGACCGCCGCAAGGCCATGCTGCAGGACATCGCCATCCTCACCGGCGGCCAGGTCATCGCCCCCGAGGTCGGGCTCAGCCTCGACCAGGCCGACCTGAGCGTCCTCGGCCAGGCCCGTCGCGTCGTCCTCACCAAGGACAACACGACGATCATCGACGGCGCGGGCGAGCAGTCCGAGGTCGCCGCCCGCGTGCACCAGATCAAGGCCGAGATCGATCGCACCGACTCCGACTGGGACCGCGAGAAGCTGCAGGAGCGCCTCGCCAAGCTCGCTGGTGGCGTGTGCGTCATCAAGGTCGGTGCCCACACCGAGGTCGAGCTCAAGGAGAAGAAGCACCGCATCGAGGACGCGATCTCCGCGACGCGCGCCGCGATCGAGGAGGGCATCGTCGCCGGTGGCGGCACCGCCCTCATCCACGCTGCCACGGCCATCGACGCGCTCGAGCTCTCGGGTGACGAGGCCACCGGTGCCTCCATTGTCCGTAAGGCCGTCGCCGAGCCGCTGCGCTGGATCGCCGAGAACGCGGGCCTGCAGGGCTACGTCGTGACCTCCAAGGTCGCCGAGCTGCCACTCGGCCAGGGCCTCAACGCGGCGACCGGCGAGTACGGCGACCTCATCAAGGCCGGCGTCATCGACCCGGTGAAGGTGACGCGTTCCGCGCTGCGCAACGCCGAGTCGATCGCCTCGATGATCCTCACGACCGACACGCTCGTCGTCGACAAGCCGGAGGAGGACGTCGAGGCCGGCGGTCACGGCCACGGCCACGGTCACTGAGCTGGTAGCCCACACGTCCGACCACTCGGTCGGACCGGGCATGCGGACGGCACACACCTGACGCACGACGAGGGCCGCTCCCCGGTTGGGGAGCGGCCCTCGATCGTCTCGTCCCACACCAGCGGGGCGTGTTGCGGCGGGTGCTGGACCAGTGCCGACCTGCTGGTCGCCGACGGCCTCCCGTGGAGAAGAGCCGGCGGCCCGACCGATGGGTCCTTGGTCAGGAAGCCTCCTGGATCCCGTCGTAGAGCACCTCGCGCTCGGCCTCGGTCAGGCCACCCCACACGCCGTAGGGCTCACGGACCTCGAGTGCGTGCGAGCGGCACTGGGCCACCACCGGACAGGCGGCGCAGACGGCCTTGGCCTGCGCGTCACGGTTGCGCCGCCGAGGGCCCCGCTCGCCCTCCGGGTGGAAGAAGACCTCGGGGCTGACGCCTCGGCAGGCACCGTCCAGCTGCCAGTCCCAGAGGTCGGCTACCGGTCCGGGGAGGCGGGTGATCTCGGCCATGAACTCGTCTCTCGGTGGGGCGGGGAACCCCGCGTGGGCGTAGCGACCAGCTCGTGTGGAAAAAGGTGGAGAAAGGAGGTTCTCTGGTCGCGGAACCGACGCTAACCGCGCACGTGATCACGGATAAAGAGCGGAATCTTAAGGACTTGTTCAAGAATTGCCATCCCGATGGCATGCTCTCTCGACGGGTGCTTCCGGCCGTCTGTGCCGGTCCGGCCGGTGCGCGGCACCGGTTGCCAGCACTAGCATGGGCCCCGCTCCGAGCGAGCGCCGAGGGTGGCGAAAGCAGGTCGTCACCCGCCCAGACAACGAGTTCGGGGGACGAGGACCAGATGGGTCTCGGAGGGTCGACGGGGGCGGGCGTAACGCGCGGTGCCGTCGGTGCGATGGAGCGGGTGGACGCTCCGTCTCTGCGTGAGCTCGCGGCGCTGGCCGGCTCTGACCCGCAGGCTCGTGACGTGCTGCTGGCTCGCACCAGGGACATGGCTGTGAGGTACAGCCGCGTCCGCCTCGGCCGCTTCGGGGCCGAGGACACTGCCCAGGACGTCGCTCAGGAGGTGTGCATGGCTGTCGTGGCCGCCCTGCCGACCTACCAGGAGCGGGGCCTGCCCTTCGAGGCGTTCGTCTACACGATCACCTCTCGCAAGCTCGTCGACGCCCAGCGGGCGGCCGTGCGCGGTCCGGCGCCCGTCGCCGACATCCCCGACGGGCCGGATGAGTCCCCGTCGCCGGAGTCCGTGGCCGTGATGCGCGACGACGCCGCGACGGCGGTGACCCTCATGCGGCGGCTGCCGGACCAGCAGCGCGAGATCCTGACGCTCCGTGTCGCCGTGGGGATGACCACCGACGAGACCGCTGCCGCCCTCGGGATGTCGACCGGGGCCGTACGCGTGGCGCAGCACCGGGCCCTGACCCGGCTGCGCGCGATGATCGCCGAGAACGAGAAGGGGGACGTCGCATGAGCGATCTGACCCCCATGAGGGACATGAGCGACCTCGCCGCCGACGACCTGCTGCTCGACCGGCTGGGCGCGCGCGGCGAGGCGGGCTCCGAGCCCGTCGCCGGGCTGCTCGCGGCCCTCGCCGCGCACGCCGACAGACCGCTGCCCGCGCGCCCGGCTCGCCGCCGCAGGAAGGCGCACAGACACCGCTACCTCGGCGCCTTCGCCGCCGTGGCCATCGCGGCCTCCGGCGCCGGTGTCGCCGCTGCGGTCACGCTGCCCCACCACGGGCCCGGCTCCGAGGAGCGCGCCCGGACCGCCAAGCAGGTGCAGGCTGCAGCACGTCGTGAGGCCCCCCGCGCCCTGCTGCCACGTCTCGGCCTGCCGAGGACCACCGGCACCGCCGCCGCCGGCGCCAAGAGCCTCGTCCTGACCCGGCGGAGCGACGGGGCGATCGTGCTGCTGCCCGCCGCCCTCGCGGCCGCCACCCTTCCGGCTGCTGACGAGAAGGCGGGGCCGGGCGCGGACGACGCCCACCACTCGGACGGCGAGCAGGGTCGGTCGGACCTCGCCCGGTCGGACGACCATGAGGGCCGGGCCGACGTCGAGCCCGGCACCGGCCGGTCCGCTGCGCCCGGCCCCGCGCACCAGGGCGAGGGCTCCGCTGCGGCGGCCCCCGGCCGATCCGCCAAGCCGCCGTCCGGGGACGCCGCGAAGACGCCCACCGCGGGGACGCAGGGCGCTCCGAGCAGCGCGGGCAAGAAGGCGGGCGCCACCAGGGGCAAGGGCCGCAGCGCGACCGCCACGGTGACCGGGCACCCAGCGCCGAGCGCGGGCGCCACGGGGCGGTCGTCCCGGACCTGAGGTCCGTTCGGGCCCGCTCGCGCCAGCCCGTAGAATCGCGCAATGAGCCTCGGATCGTCTGACGTGCCCGCTGCTTTCGCCCCGATGGGCCTGACGTACGACGACGTCCTGCTCCTGCCCGGCTACAGCGACCTCGCCCCGAGCGACATCGACACCACCACGCGCCTGACGCGCGAGCTGTCGATCCGCTCCCCGCTCGTCTCCGCGGCGATGGACACCGTCACCGAGGCGCGGATGGCCATCGCGATGGCGCGCCAGGGCGGCCTCGGAGTGCTGCACCGCAACCTCTCGATCCAGGACCAGGCGTACCAGGTCGACCTCGTCAAGCGGACCCAGACCGGGATGATCTCCAACCCGATCACCATCGGCCCCGACCGCACGCTGGAGGAGCTCGACGCCATCTGCGGCGAGTACCGCGTCTCGGGCCTGCCGGTCATCGGCGACGACAAGAAGCTCATCGGCATGGTGACCAACCGCGACCTGCGCTTCACCCCCGTCGCCGAGTGGGCCACCACCCTCGTGCGCGACGTCATGACCCCGATGCCGCTCATCACCGGCCCGGTCGGCATCAGCCGCGAGGAGGCCACCGCACTGCTGCGCCAGCACAAGCGCGAGCGCCTGCCGATCGTCGACGCCGAGGGCCACCTGGCCGGCCTGATCACGGTCAAGGACTTCGTCAAGGGCGAGCAGTTCCCCGACGCCAGCAACGACGCCGACGGCCGCCTCATGGTCGGCGCCGCGATCGGCTACTTCGGCGACTCGTGGGAGCGCGCGACCACCCTGATCGAGGCCGGCGTCGACGTCCTCGTCGCCGACACCGCCCACGGCCACGTGCGCCTGCTCATCGAGATGGTCCAGCGCCTGAAGAACGACCCCGCCACGCGACACGTGCAGGTCATCGGCGGCAACGTCGCGACCCGCGAGGGCGCGCAGGCCTTCGTCGACGCCGGCGCCGACGCGGTCAAGGTGGGGGTCGGTCCCGGTTCCATCTGCACGACGCGCATCGTCACCGGTGTCGGCGCGCCGCAGATCACGGCCGTCCACGCTGCAGCCCAGGCCTGCAAGCCGGCCGGTGTCCCCGTCATCGCGGACGGTGGGCTGCAGTACTCCGGCGACATCGCCAAGGCCATCGTCGCCGGCGCCGACTCGGTCATGGTCGGCTCGCTGCTCGCCGGGTGCGAGGAGAGCCCGGGCGACCTCATCTTCGTCGCCGGCAAGCAGTTCAAGACCTACCGCGGCATGGGCTCGCTCGGCGCGATGAGCAGCCGCGGCAAGAAGTCCTACTCCAAGGACCGCTACTTCCAGGCCGAGGTCGAGTCGGACGACATGATCGTCCCCGAGGGCATCGAGGGCCGCGTCGCCTACCGCGGTCCGCTGTCGGCCGTGGCCCACCAGATGCTCGGCGGCCTGCGCCAGTCGATGTTCTACGTCGGCGCCCGCTCGATCCCCGAGCTGCAGGAGAAGGGCCAGTTCGTGCGCATCACGTCGGCCTCGCTCAAGGAGAGCCACCCGCACGACGTCCAGGGCATCGTCGAGGCCCCCAACTACACCGTCGGCTGACGCCGCCCGAGCAACACGTATGCCGTCCCGCGAGGCCCGCGGGACGGCATACGTACGCGTGGGGACAGGTCGGTAGGATCGGCCGGTGACCGAGATCGAGATTGGCCGAGGCAAGCGCGGACGGCGCGCCTACTCCTTCGACGACATCGCCGTCGTGCCCTCGCGGCGCACGCGCGACCCGGAGGAGGTCTCGGTCTCGTGGCAGATCGACGCCTACCACTTCGACATCCCGGTCATGGCCGCCCCGATGGACTCGGTCGTCTCGCCCGAGAGCGCCATCACCCTCGGCAAGCTCGGCGCCCTGCCGGTGCTCGACCTCGAGGGCCTGTGGACGCGCTACGAGGACCCGACCGCCCAGCTGCGCGAGATCGCCGAGATCGAGCCGGGCGCGGCGACCGAGCGGATGCAGCAGATCTACGCCGAGCCGATCAAGCCCGAGCTGATCACCGAGCGGCTGCGCCAGCTGCGCGAGGCCGGTGTCACGGTGGCCGGCGCTCTGTCGCCGCAGCGCACCCAGCAGCACTGGAAGACCGTGGTCGAGGCGGGCGTCGACCTCTTCGTCATCCGGGGCACGACCGTCTCGGCCGAGCACGTCTCGGGCCGCGCCGAGCCGCTCAACCTCAAGCGCTTCATCTACGAGCTCGACGTGCCGGTCATCGTCGGTGGCGCGGCGACCTACACCGCGGCCCTGCACCTCATGCGCACCGGCGCCGCGGGCGTGCTCGTCGGCTTCGGCGGCGGGGCGGCCCACACGACGCGGACGGCCCTCGGCATCCACGCCCCGATGGCCTCGGCCGTCGCCGACGTCGCGGCTGCCCGCCGTGACTACCTCGACGAGTCGGGCGGCCGCTACGTGCACGTCATCGCCGACGGCGGCGTCGGCACCTCCGGCGACATCGTCAAGGCCGTGGCCTGCGGCGCAGATGCCGTCATGCTCGGTGCGGCCCTGGCCCGGGCCACCGACGCCCCGGGCGGCGGCTACCACTGGGGTCCCGAGGCCCACCACGCCGAGCTGCCGCGCGGCGCGCGCATCGCCATCGGCGCCCAGGCCTCCATCGAGGAGATCCTCTTCGGCCCGGGGCGCCACGCCGACGGCACGACCAACGTCATCGGTGCCCTGCGCCGGGCGATGGCGACGACCGGCTACTCCGACGTCAAGGAGTTCCAGCGGGTCGAGGTCGTCGTCTCGCCCTACCTCGGCAACTGAGCGCGCAGCCTGCCAGAGCGCCCCGGGACGGCTGTGGGCTGGGTTACTTCCCGGTAGCCTGCGCCTGCTCCGCTCCCTAGGGTGAGGCCCATGGAGTTCGACCACGACGTCGTCGTCATCGGGTCCGGCTTCGGCGGGTCCGTGGCCGCGCTGCGGCTCGCCGAGAAGGGCTACCGCGTCCACGTCTACGAGGCGGGGCGACGCTTCGAGGACGAGGACTTCGCCCGGACCAGCTGGGACGTGCGGCGCTACCTGTGGGCGCCGAAGCTCGGCCTCTTCGGCGTCCAGCGGATCCACCGCCTCCCCGACTGCCTCATCCTCGGCGGCGCGGGCGTCGGTGGCGGGTCGCTCAACTACGCCAACACGCTCTACGTGCCGCCGACGCCGTTCTTCCGCGACCGGCAGTGGGGCCACATCACCGACTGGCAGGCCGAGCTCGCGCCGCACTACGCCACCGCCCAGCGGATGCTCGGCGTGGGCCTCAACCCGTGCGAGGGCCCGGTCGAGCAGCTGATGCGCGACACGGCGGCCGACCTCGGCGTGGCGCAGACCTTCCGCAAGACGCCTGTCGGCGTCTTCTTCGGCGAGCCGGGCAAGCGGGTGCCCGACCCCTACTTCGGCGGCGAGGGCCCGGAGCGCACCGGCTGCACCGAGTGCGGCAACTGCATGGTCGGCTGCCGGGTCGGCGCCAAGAACACCCTGGTCAAGAACTACCTCGCCCTCGCGGAGCGTCGCGGCGTCGTCATCGAGCCGCTGCGCACGGTGACCCGGGTCCGGCCGCTCGACCCGGCGGCGCCGGAGCAGGGGTATGCCGTCACGACCGTCCGCAGCGGGGCGTGGGCTCGCCGGTGGGCCGGGGAGCGCACCGTCACCGCGGGCCAGGTGGTCGTCGCGGCCGGCGCCTGGGGCACCGCGCAGCTGCTGCAGGCGATGAAGGCCGAGCCAGAGGGGCGCGGGCTGCCGCGCATCTCGGACCGGCTCGGGGAGCTGACCCGCACGAACTCGGAGGCCCTCGGCGGGGCCATGACCGCGCGGGTGCCCAAGGGCGTGGACCTGACGAAGGGGGTCGCCATCACGTCGAGCTTCCACGTCTCGGACACCACCCACGTCGAGAACGTCCGCTACGGCAAGGGCTCGAACCTCATGGGGGCGCTCGCGGTGATGCAGGTCGACGGCGGTGGACGCATACCCCGGTGGGTGCGGTTCGCCGGTGAGGTGGCGCGGCACCCGTGGGTCTTCGCGCGGTCGCTGTCGACGCGGCGCTGGAGCGAGCGCACCGTCATCGCCCTGGTCATGCAGACGCGCGACAACTCGATCACCGTCGGGCGCAGGCGGGGCCTCCTCGGCTGGCGCCTGACCTCGAGGCAGGGTCACGGCGAGCCCAACCCGACCTACATCCCCGAGGGCAACACCGCCGTCCGCGCCATGGCGAAGCGGCTGGAACGCACGACGGGGGAGCGCGCGTGGCCGGGGTCCTCGGTCGGGGAGATCCTCGACATCCCGATGACGGCGCACTTCCTCGGCGGCGCGGTGATCTCCGACTCGCCCGAGCACGGGGTCATCGACCCGTACCACCGGGTGTGGGGCTACCCGGGCCTGCACGTGCTCGACGGGGCGGCGGTGTCGGCCAACCTCGGCGTCAACCCGAGCCTGACGATCACGGCCCAGGCCGAGCGCGCCGTGTCGCTGTGGCCGACCCGCGGCGAGCCGGACCGGCGCCCGGCCCAGGGAGAGGCCTACCGGCTCGTCGACGCCTGAGCAGGCCGGGACGAAAGAGGGTGAGGCCGTCACCCCTCAGAGACGGCCCCACCCCACGGTGCGGGCCCTAACCAGTCGAGAAACGACCCGGCACCGCGCTGCAAACGAGGCAGCACGAGAGGGGTTACGCGTCCTGCCGAATCTTTGCCGGGACCTGATGAAGGACCGCACGGACCGGACGCACCACCGGGACGGGCTGCTGTCCCGGTCAGACGACCGAGGGCTCGTCGCGCCACGAGCGCCACAGGGCGGCATACGCCCCGTTGGCCCGGAGCAGCTCCTCGTGCGAGCCGATCTCGCTGATCTCGCCGTCCTCGACGACGCACACCCGGTTGGCGTCGTGCGCGGTCATGAGTCGGTGCGCGATGGCCACGACGGTGCGCCCTTCGACGACCGCCGCCAGGGACCGTTCGAGGTGTCGCGCCGCGCGGGGGTCGAGCAGCGAGGTGGCCTCGTCGAGCACCAGCGTGTGCGGGTCGGCCAGGACGAGCCGGGCCAGGGCCAGCTGTTGGGCCTGCGGCTCGCTGAGGCGGTGCCCGCCGGAGCCCACGCGGGTCGCGAGGCCCCCGGGCAGGCGCTCTGCCCAGTCCCGGGCGTCGACCGCCGCGAGCGCCTCGAGCAGCTGCTCGCGCGAGGCGTCGGGGCGGGCGAGACGCAGGTTGTCCTCGAGCGACCCGACGAAGACGTGGTGCTCCTGGGTCACGAGCGCCACCTGCCCGCGCAGCCGGGCCAGCTCGAGGTCCACCAGGCGCACGCCACCGACCTCGACCCGGCCCTGCCGGGGTCCGTCGATGCCGGCCATGAGCCTTCCGAGCGTCGACTTGCCGGCACCGGAGGGCCCGACGATCGCGAGGCGCTCGCCGGGGCGCAGGTCGAGGCTCACCCCGCGCAGGACGTCCCGGCCCGCGCGGTAGGAGTAGTGCACGTCGGTGGCTGCGAGGCGGTCGTCCGCCGGCTCCTCGCCCGTGGCCGCACGGTCGGGCGGCACGTCCCCGATGCCGATGACGCGGGCGAGCGACGTCGCGCCGATCTGGATCTCGTCGAGCCAGGAGATCAGCTCGTCGAGCGGGCCGGCCATCTGCTGGACGTAGAGCGCCACCGCCGTGACGGTGCCCGCCGTGGCGAGGTCCTGCGAGATGAGGAAGCCACCCCACAGGAGGGTGACCGCGACCGGCGCGAAGAAGGCGAACTCGACCGAGGGGAACCACCGCAGGCGCAGCCCAAGGGTGTAGAGCTCGGCGTCGTAGCAGTCGCGCAGGGCGTCGTCCATGCGCCGCCGGCGCCGGCTGCGCAGGCCGAGGGCGTCGATGGTGCGCCCGCCGTCGGCGGACTCGGTGACGACCCCGTTGAGCACGGCATACGTGGCCCGCTCGCGGAGGTAGCCGTCCGGTGCGTGCCGCAGGTAGCGGCGAGTCGACAGCCCGAGGATCGGCACGCCGACGAGGACGGCCAGTGCGACCTGCCACCCGGTGACGAAGGCGGCGACCACCGTGATGACGGTGGTCACGGAACCGACGAAGATGGCGGGGACGCCGAAGCGGATGACGCGCGAGAGCGCCTCCACGTCGTTGGTCGTGCGCGAGACGAGGTCGCCGGTGCCGGCGCGCTCGACGGTCGAGAGGGGCAGCTCGACGACCCGCTCCATGAACTGCTCGCGCAGCTCGGCGAAGATCGTCTCGCCGAGGACGAACGAGGCGCGCCGGGCGAACCACGTGGTGACCGTCTGCACGACCACGGCGGCCGCGATCCACAGCGCGAGCCGGTCGACGACCGCGAGCGACCGGCCGTGGCTGATCTCGTCGACGAGCAGGCCGATGACACGCGGTGCCACGAGGGCGGCGGCGGCCGCGACGGCGTGCAGGCCGATGACGAGGGCGATGCCGCGGCGGTGCCGGCGGGCGAGCCCGCGGGTGTGGGCCCGGACCGAGGCCATGTCGGCCACGGGCAGTGAGCGTGCGGACGCCGTGGACGGCGCCGGTGCCTGCGACATCAGTCCTCCCCTCGGACGACGGTGCGTCGGTAGTCGGGTACGCCTGCCATGAGCTCGGCGTGGGTGCCGGTCGCCGCGACGCGGCCGTTCCGGACGAACACGACGGAGTCGGCCCGGTCGAGCAGCAGGGGGCTCGCCGACATCACGACCGTCGTGCGCCCGGCGCGGGCCGCGGTGATTCGGCCGGCGATGCGGGACTCGGTGTGGGCGTCGACCGCGCTGGTGGGCTCGACGAGCACGAGCGTCTCGGCACCGGTGAGCAGCGCGCGGGTCAGGGCGAGGCGCTGGCGCTGGCCGCCGGAGAACGCCCGGCCGCGCTCCTCGACCTCGTTGTCGAGGCCGCCGGGCAGCGCCTCGAGCACGTCGTCGCCGCTCGCCACGGCGAGGGCCTCCAGGATCGCGGCGTCGTCGTGCTCGCCCCACGGGTCGAGCCCCTCGCGCAGCGTCCCGGTGAAGAGCCGCGGGTCGCTCTCGGACACGACGACGCGGCGTCGCACCTCGGCGAGCGAGGCGTCGGCCAGGCGCGTGCCGTCGAGGCGCACGTCGGTCTCGCCGGCGCCGAACCGGCCGAGCCGGTCGGCGAGGGCCGCCGACTCCTCCGGCTGAGCGGAGACGACCACGGTGAAGCGGCCGGGCTCGACGGTCACGCCGCTGTCGGGGTCGTGCAGCAGGGCCGGCTCCCTCGGCAGCGGCTGCGGCTCGGCCGGCTCCGCCTGGTCGGGGCGGACCCGGAGGATGCGGGTCAGCTTGCCGGCGCCGATGTGGGCCCGGGTGGCCCGGTCGACCATCTCGGTGGCCGTGCGCAGGGGGATGACGAGGAAGGCGGTGTAGCCGTAGAACGCGACGAGCTGGCCCGGCGTGATCTCGCCCTCGATCGCGAAGCGGGCGCCCAGCCAGACGACGACGAGGACGAAGATGCCGGGCAGCAGCACCTGGGCGGCGTCGAGCGCCGCCTGGTAGCCGGCCACCCGGTTGCCGACCTGCCGCACGGACTGGGACTGGGCGGCATACCTCGTCAGGAAGGGCTGCTCGCCGCCGATCCCGCGCAGCACGCGCAGGCCGGCGACGGTGTCGGCGCCGAGGCCGATGAGGGTGCCGGACTCCTCGCGCTGGGCGAGCTGGCGCGACTGGAGCGGGCGGACGATGAAGGTCAGGCAGGCGACGAGGACGGGGACGCCGATGAGGACCACGAGCCCGAGCGGGGTGGAGGCGCCCAGCAGGATCAGCGCGACGACGACGTAGGAGACGACCGCCCCGGCGAACCGGGCCGAGACGTCGTAGAGCCCGCCGATGCGCATCGCGTCCGAGCTGACCGTCGCGACGACGTCGCCGGTCGGGACCGTGCGGGTCAGGGCCTCGCCGGTGTCGGCGGCCTTGTGGCCGATCAGCTGCGCGGAGCGGAACGCGCCCTGCATCCAGTTCATGACGGCGTACTTGTGGCGCATCGCGCCGGAGGCGGCGCTCAGCACGACGAGGCCGACGAGGATGAGGCACCACCGCAGCAGGCCGCCGGGGTCGCCGCCGATGATGCCCTCGTCGATGGCCTTGCCCATCGCGGCGGGGAAGAGGGCCTGGCTCACGAGCCAGACGATGCCGAAGGCGATCGCCACGACGAGGGTGTGCCACTGGCCCTTGCCGACCCACTTCAGGTATGCCGTCGGGCTCGTCAGGTCGGGCGTGCCTGGGTCGGCGTGGGGCAGCGAGATCACTTGCCGCAGTTTAGGTTCGCGGCCGCAGGCACCTCACGTCATTTTCTGCCGTGCTGTCCGCTCACGGCGTCGGGTCGGGGCGCGAGCGGTCGAGGGCGTCGGACAGCTCGTCCACCTCGAGGGTGTCGGCGTCGACGCACCGGTTGCGGTAGGCGGCGCGCCCCACGAGGTGCGCCGAGACAGGCGAGGTGAGGAACTGGGTGGCGGCCAGCAGGACGAGCGTCGTGACCGCGGCCCACGTGCGCAGGCTCAGGGCCAGCCCGGCGAGGATGAGGATCAGTCCGAGGGTCTGCGGCTTGGTGGCGGCGTGCAGCCGCGAGAGCGTGTCGGGGAACCGGACCAGGCCGATGGCTCCGGCGAGGCAGAGGAACGCGCCGAGCAGGAGGCAGACCGCTCCCGCGCCGTCGAGCACGGACAGCCAGCTCATGGCCGGTCACGCTCCTCGGGGCCCTGGTCGGGGCCCTGGTCGGGGCCCTGGTCGGTGCCCTGGTCGGGGCCCTGGTCCGTGTGCTCTCGGACGACGGCTTCCGGGTCATCGGAGTCTCGGGAGAGGAACCGGGTCACCGCGACCCCGCCGACGAAACCGACGAGGCCGAGGATCATCAGCAGCGGCAGGTAGGTCGTCGTGCGCTGGCGCGCCGACTCGAGGGCGACGCCCGCGATGACGATGACGAGCAGGATCTCGGCAGCGACGATGCGGTCGAGGTTGCTCGGGCCCTGGAACAGCCGGACGAGGACGAGGGCCGCTGCTGCACCGAGCATCGTCAGGGCGGCCGCGATGACGATGGTCATGGGGTCTCCTCGTCGTCCAGAGGATCGGCAGGATCGACAGGCGCCGTGCGGTCGGTGGCTGGTGCCGGGGACGTCCCCGGCCAGGGCGAGCCGGTCTCGAGGGCGACGATCTCCTCTCGGGAGCCGATGGCTCGCACGACGCGTCGCTCGACGGCGAGGGCGCTGGCGCGCTGGGCCTCGATGCGACCCTCGCGCTCGACGTCGAGCAGGTGCAGGTAGAGCACGGAGGTGGACCTGCGGGCCTCGACGACGACCGAGCCGGGCACGAGGGCGACCAGCTCGGCCGTGAGCGTCAGGTAGAGGTCCGAGCGGGAGCGCAGCTGCACCTCGATGACGGCGTTGCGGGGGCGGCGCCTGCCGAAGGCGAGCCGCATCACCTGCCACGAGGACACGACGAGGTCGAGGAGGAACCGCCCGATGAGCAGCGCCACGCGGTGCGGCCGCAGCCGCCCGTGGAACTCGATGGACGGCAGCGGGAACGCGTAGGTGACCAGCAGGCCGACGAGGAGGCCGTTGACGACGTTGCCCCAGCTCACGCGGTCCCACAGCAGCACCCAGGCGAGGGCGATGGCGACAACGGCCCGCGGCTGGAAGACGCGTCGCCGGCGCGGCCGCGCGGACACCTGGTGGCCGGCCGTGTGCGTGCTGCTGGGTGGGTCCGTCATCGGCGGACCTCCTCGGGCAGGACGCTCGTGACGTAGGGCGCGCGGCTCGTGAGGTCGGCCGCGGCTCGCTGGGTGAAGGCGTAGAGGGGGCCGGCGACGAGGGTGATGAGCAGCCCCACGGCGGTCATGGCGGCCGTGGCCGCCAGCATCGTCCGTGGCAGGGTCCGGGCGGGCGCCTCGACGCGGACGGCGACCCCGCCGTCACCGGCGCCGTCCCCGGCGGGCGCGGGTGACTGGGGGGCCTCGGCGAGGGTGCGCCAGAAGGCCTGGCTCCACACCTTGGCCAGGGCGTAGAGCGTGAGCAGGCTCGTCATGATGCCGCCGACCACGAGCAGCCACGCGAGCGGTGTGCCGACCGCGATGCCGGCGTCGAGCAGGCCGACCTTCGCCAGGAAGCCGGACAGCGGGGGGATGCCCGACAGGTTCATCGCGGAGACGAAGAAGAGCGTCGCCAGCACGGGGGAGGCGACGGCCAGTCCGCCGAGGCGGTCGAGCGAGGGTGTGCCGGCGAGTCGCTCGACCAGGCCGGTGATGAGGAACAGCGCCGTCTGGATCGTGATGTGGTGGGCGACGTAGAAGATGGCGCCCGCCGTGCCGGCCGGGGTGGCCAGCGCGATGCCGAAGACCATGTAGCCGATGTGGCTCACGAGGGTGAAGGACAGGATCCTCTTCAGTCCCGACTGCGACACGGCGCCGAGGATGCCGACCACCATCGTCAGCAGCGCCGCCCACATCAGCAGGCCCTGCAGCGGCGAGTCGGGGAAGAGCAGCGTCTGCACCCGGATGATCGCGTAGACGCCGACCTTCGTCAGCAGCCCCGCGAAGACGGCTGTCACCGGTGCCGGGGCGGTGGGGTAGCTGTCGGGCAGCCACGCCGACATCGGGAAGATCGCCGCCTTGATGGCGAAGGCCGTGAGCAGCGAGAGCTGCAGCACGAGCGCCACGGCGGGGGAGAGGCCGCTGATGCGGATCGAGAGCTGGGCGAGGTTGACGGTGCCCGTGGCGGCATACACGGCGGCGATGCCGACGAGGAAGAGCGCGGAGCTGAGGAGGCTGACGACGACGTAGGTGGTGCCGGCGTGGATGCGGGCGGCGGAGCCGCCGAGGGTGATGAGCACGTAGGAGCTGAAGAGGAGCATCTCGAAGCCGACGAAGAGGTTGAACAGGTCGCCCGCGAGGAACGCGTTGGACACGCCCGCGGCGAGGACGAGGTAGGTCGGGTGGAAGATCGTCAGCGGGGTCTCGCTCTCGCCCTCCTCCTCGCTCTCGGCCTGGCCCTGCCCGATGGCGAAGACGAGGACGAGCAGGGTGACGATGCTCGAGACGAGCAGCATGAGGGCGCTGAGGCGGTCGGCGACGAGGGAGATGCCGAGCGGCTCCTGCCACGCGCCGAGCCACAGCACCTGCGGGCCGTTCGTGTCGGTCTGCCACACGAGAACGGCGGCGACTGCGACGACGGCGGCCAGCACGGCGATGCTCACGCCCCGCTGCAGGCGCGGCGACCGGCGGAAGGCGAGGGTGAGCGCCGCCCCGAGCAGGGGCAGCAGCACGGGGAGCGGGACGAGGTCGGGCACGCGCAGGCCTGTCGTGAGGTCGGTCACGGGGCGGGACTCCGGTCCTCGTCGGCGAGCTCGTCGGACGTCGTCGTGGACGTCTCGGACGGGTCGTACGTGGACGAGGTCTGGTCCTCGAGGGCAAGGCGCTGGATGTGGGCGTCCTCGGTGTCGTCGGGCACGTCGTCGGTGCCGGAGATCTGCCACAGCCGGTACGACAGGGCCAGCAGGAAGCCGATCGTCGCGAGCGAGATGACGATGGCGGTCAGCACCATCGCCTGGGGGAGGGGGTCGCTGATGGCGGCCGGGTCCTCGCCGACGAAGGGAGCCCGGCCGGCTCGCCCGCTGATGACGAGGTAGAGCACGGCGACGCCGTTGCCGATGAGCACCATGCCGAGGAGCACGCGCACGAGGCTGCGGTCGAGGGCCAGGGCCGTGCCTGCCGTCACGAGGCCGACGGTCACGAGCACCAGGGTGAGGTTCGGCTCCAGCCTCGCCTCGATGAGGGCAGGGGCGAGCGTCGTCATGACGGCACCACCTCCCGCGCGTCCCCGTCGTCCGTCCCGTCGCCCGTCCCGCCGCGCGCCTCGCCCGTCGCCTCGTTCGTCGCCTCGTCGGCGACCTGGCGGTCGATGCCCGTGCCGAGGCTGCGGACGATGTCGAGCATCATCCCCACGACGATGAGGTAGACCCCGATGTCGAAGAAGAGCGAGGTCACCAGGTGCACCTCGCCCCACGGGGGCAGCGTGAAGTCGACGGCCGTCGTCTCCAGGACCGTGCCGCCGAAGGCGAGCGGGGCGAGGGCCGAGCCGACCGCGACGAGCAGCCCCAGGCCGACGAGCAGTCCCGCGTCGAAGGGAGCCGCCTCGTCGAGCTCGTAGCGGCCGCCGGCGAGGTAGCGCACGACGAGCGCGAGCCCCGCGACGAGCCCCCCGGCGAACCCGCCCCCGGGCTGGTTGTGGCCGGCGAAGAGCAGGAAGAGCGAGGCGGCGAGCATGACGTGGAAGACCAGGCGAGTGACGACCTCGAAGATCACCGACCGCTTCTCGGTACGCATCGTGCGGCCGCCGTGCAGCCAGGTGCCGCGGGCGGGCTCGCTCGACGGCAGCTCCTTCGCGCTGGCCCGCGACAGTCGGGTGTTGCGGGTGCGCACGAAGATCAGGCTGGCGACGCCGGTCGCTGCGGCGACCAGCACCGACACCTCGCCGAGGGTGTCCCAGGCGCGGATGTCGACGAGCGTGACGTTGACGATGTTCTTGCCGTGGCCGAACGCGTACGCCTCGGTGGGGAAGCCGGCGGACACGGGTTGGGTCGTGCGGCCCCCCGATGCGACGAGGGCGATGGCGCCGACGGAGGCGCCGACGGCCGCTCCGAGCGCGAGTCGCCAGGAGCGTGACGGGGACTGCGGGTGCCGGGTGAACTTCGTCGGCAGTCGGCGTAGCGCCAGCACGAACACGACGAGCGAGACGGTCTCGACGAGCATCTGCGTGATCGCGAGGTCGGGGGCCCCGTGGAGGATGAAGAGGAGCGAGACGCCGTAGCCGGTGGCACCGACGAGCATGACGGCGGTCAGGCGCCGGCGCGTCACCAGGACGAGCACCGCAGCAGCGACCACGACGACGCCGACGACGGCCTGTCCGGCGCTGTCCCACAAGCGAACCGACGGGAAGGTGCCCCGGGTCACGGCAGCGAGCCCGGGCAGCGCCACGAACACGAGGAGTATGCCGGCCAGGTAGATCGGCAGCGACCCCCGCTGCGTCACGGCGGTCGTCTCGACGGCGCCCCGGTCGACCCAGCGCAGGGCCCGGGCGAAGCCGCGCTCGCCGTCGACGAGCGGCGGCACCCCCGCCTGCACCCGGGCGACCTGGGCGCGCTGGACGAAGAGCCCGAGCCCGATCGCGACGGACACGAGGGACAGCAGGAGCGGCGCGGTGACGCCGTGCCACAGGGCGAGTGGCTGCGGCTCGGCCCCGAGGGCGAACTGGGCCGCATACGGCAGCAGCCACGGCGACTCGAGCGGCGCGAGCAGGCCCAGCGCCAGGCCGCCGACGCCGAGCAGCAGCGGGGAGAGCACGAAGCCGGGGTGGGCCGCCTTGACCCGCGTCACGGGCACGCCGGGCTTCGTGGCGAAGGCACCCCAGAGGAAGCGAGCCGTGTAGGCGACGGTGAGCGCCGAGCCCGCGACGACGCCGGTGACCGCGAGCCAGCTCCACGGGGCGGCGAGCGGGACCGAGGTGTGCACGTCCTCCCACAGCGACTCGAGCGCGCTCTCCTTGGACACGAACCCCGCGAGGGGGATGATCCCGGCCATCGAGAGGCCGGCGAGCGTCGCCGGCACGGCGACGGGCAGCAGCTGCCCTCCGACGCCCGAGAGCTCACGCAGGTCGCGGGTGCCCGTGCACTTGTCGACGACGCCGACGGAGAGGAAGAGGGTCGACTTGAACAGCGCGTGGGCGATGACCAGGGCCAGGGCCGCGAGGGCCGACGCCTTCGTGCCGAGACCCGCGACCGCGACCATGAAGCCGAGCTGGCTCACGGTGCCGTAGGCGAGCAGCAGCTTGATGTCGTGCTGGCGCAGGGCCCGCCACCCGCCGACGAGCATCGTGAAGAGGCCGAGACCGACGGTGAGGGCGTGCCAGCCGGGCGCGCCGGCGAAGACGGGGGCGAGCAGGGCCACGAGGTAGACGCCGGCCTTCACCATGGCCGCGGCGTGCAGGTACGCGCTGACCGGGGTGGGGGCCGCCATGGCGCCCGGCAGCCAGAAGTGGAACGGCACGAGGGCCGACTTCGAGAGTGCGCCCACGAGGAGCAGCACGACGGCCGCCACCGTCACGGCGTCCAGTGCCGGCGCATGGGCGAGCAGCTCGGAGATGGAGTATGTGTGGTGCACGCCGAGGGCGATGATGCCGATGAGCATCGCCAGGCCGCCGAAGGTCGTGACGAGCAGCGCCTGCATGGCCGCACGCCGGTTCGTCGAGCTCGCCGGGTTGTGGCCGATGAGCAGGTAGGAGAAGACGGTCGTCAGCTCCCAGAAGACGTAGAGCATCAGCAGGTTGTCGGTGAGGACGAGCCCGAGCATCGCCCCGGCGAAGGCGGTGAAGACCGATGTGAAGCGCCACAGCGACGGGTCCCGGTCGGTGAAGTACCAGGTGCAGTAGAGCAGCACGAGCGCGCCGACGCCCGTCACGAGGAGGCCCAGCACCCACGACAGCGTCGTGAGGCGGAAGTCGAGGTCGATGCCGAGACCCGGCACCCACGAGATCCGTTGCGTGGGAAGGTTGCCCGCGCGGACGTCGGCCGAGACGGACACGAGCCAGCCGAACGCCGCTGCCGGAGCGAGCGCCAGGACGGGGAACGCCCTCGAGCGCAGGACCGTGGCCAGCCACGGCGCGAGGGCCGCAGCGAGCAGGTGCAGGAGCAGGAGTTGCGCCACGGCGGCCCTTCGGTCGTCGGGTGTGCGGGCGGTCCACGCAGAACGCGTTCGTGGCTCTCATCCTACGTGCAGCGGAGCGTGCCTCCGGATCGGCGCCCACCCGGCGCGGTCCGTTCAGAAGGTCACGAAGGTCTCCCTGGCGAGGAAGAACCCGTGGCCGGTCGCGCTGTCGATGCAGGTCACGCCGGACTCCTCGCTCAGGCACGCCGTGGTGCCCGACGGCTTCGTGCGCGAGCCGTAGGGCAGCGTCGGCTCGCCGCCCCTGCGGATGCTGTCGGAGTTGCACACCGGGTACGCCGCGTCCTGGCGGAGCTCGATGCGGCCGATGTCCTTGGGGCCCTGGGCCCCGCAGATGGAGGGCAGCGGCGGGGGGATCCGGCCCTTGGCGACCTCGCACGCCGCAGCGGTGGAGTCGGTGCTGCGCTGGCACACGATGTTGCCGGTGGGACTCTGGAAACGGCTGGTGACGCCGGCGACCGGCTTGGCCCGGTCGATCCGTGCCTTGGCCTCGGCGAAGGACTTCGGGGCGCCGCGCTGCGGGCCGGCCGCCATGGCGCTGGGCACGTCCGCCGAGCTCGCGGCGGCGGTGGGGATCGCACTCGGCGTGGCCGCTCCCGCCCCGGTCGCGGCCGGTGCGGGCGGGTCGACGGTGACCGTGACGGTGCGTCGCGGGGACGGCAGGTCGGTGGACCCGCAGGACGCCAGGACGGCGACCACGGCCACGCCGGCGGCGACGGCGGGGACGAGCGCAAGGGCACGGGACGGCATACGGCCGGCCTGCCGGGACAAGGACGACATGGCCCGAGAGTCTGCCACGGCGCCCGTGCTGCCGAGGGCGGCCGGTTCGGGCCGCGCGGCCGCGGTGACCTACGCTGAGGAGGTGTTCCGGCGCCTGCTCACCCCTCGCTGGGTCGGCATGTTGGCCGCCCTGCTCGTCGTCGTCGCCGCGTGCGTCCTGCTCGGCCTCTGGCAGCTCGGCGTGGCCCGCGACTCGGGCCGCAAGGACGTGGTGGCCGCCGCCTCGAGCCTGCAGCGCGCCCCGCTGCAGCAGGTCACCGCACCGCACAGCGCGTTCCGGGGGGAGTTCTCCAACCGTGCCGTCACGGTGACGGGGACGTATGCCGCCGGGCGCAGCCTGCTGGTCGTCGACCGCCGCCTGGGCGACCGGCTCGGGTCGTGGGTGGTCACGCCGCTCGAGACGCAGGGCGGCACCGTCCCGGTGCTGCGCGGCTTCGTCGACGGCACGCCGGCCTCGGTCCCCGAGCCTCCCGCAGGTGTCGTCACCGTCAGGGGCACGCTGGGACCGGGGGAGTCCCCCCAGCCCGGTGACCCGCTGCCCGCGCCGCAGGTGCGCTCCATCGACCTCGCCTCCCTCGTCAACGAGTGGCCGGGCGAGCTCTACAACGTCGTCGTGCTGGCCTCGGCCGAGTCCGCGGGCCCGACGACCGGCACCCCCCTGTCCGAGGCAGGGCTGACCCGCGTCCCACCGCCCCAGCTCGACGCCCCCCTCAACCTGCGCAACGCGGCCTACGCGGTGCAGTGGTGGGTCTTCGGGATCTTCGCGATCTGGATGTGGTGGAAGATGTTCCGAGCAGAGCAGGAGGCGGCCGAGCCCGTCGCCGCACCGAGAGAAGGCGTCCCGACGTGAGCACGTACCCCCAGACCCTGGCCAAGCCGCAGCAGATCCGCTCGGCCCTGTCCGCCTACCGAGTCCTCGCGACCGTCGCGGGCTTCGCGCTCTTCGTCCTCATCCTCGAGATGGTCATGAAGTACGTCTTCAAGCAGACCAACCTCCTGACGCAGTACTGGAGCCCGATCCACGGCCTCATCTACTTCGCGTATGCCGTGTCCGTCGCCAACCTGGGCCTCAAGGCCGCGTGGGGCCCGGTGCGCATCGTCAAGAACCTCCTCGCCGGCTTCGTGCCGGTCGTGCCGTGGGTGGCGGAGCGACGCAACACGGTGCAGACCGAGGCCCTGCTCTCGCGGGCCTACACGGCCGGCACGCCGGGCCCCGGGTCCTCCTGACCCGCTTCCCGGTTGGGGGCCACGAGTCCTGCCTCGTAGGCGTGGATGACCAGGTGGACGCGGTCGCGCGCGCGGAGCTTGGAGAGCAGGTGCGCGATGTGCGTCTTCACGCTGCTCTCTGCGAGGTGCAGGTCGGCCGCCACCTCGGCGTTGGTGTGGCCGCGCGCCACGAGGCGCAGGACGGCCAGCTCGCGCGGGGTGAGCTCGGCCAGCGGGTCCCGGTCGGGCGGCGTGAACGGTAGGTACTGCGCGTAGCGCTCCAGCAGCCGCTTGGTGACCGCAGGGGCCAGCAGCGCCTCTCCCCGTGCGACGACCCGGACGGCCTGGACCAGCTCCTCCGGCGTCGCGTCCTTGAGCAGGAAGCCGCTGGCACCTGCCCGGAGGGCGGCGACGATGTACTCGTCGAAGTCGAAGGTCGTCACCATCACGACCCGGGTGCGCGAACCGCCGTCCCCCCGGACGATGCGGCGCGTGGCCTCGAGCCCGTCCAGCACGGGCATGCGGATGTCGAGGAGCGCGACGTCGACCCCCAGCCTCGTCGCGAGCTCGACGGCCTCCTGGCCGTTGGCCGCCTCGGCCACGACCTCGATGTCGCGCTCACCCCTCAGGCAGTCCGCGAGCGCACGCCGCATGAGCGGCTGGTCGTCAGCGATCAGCACCCGCACCGTCACGTGCCACCTCCAGAGCTGGGACGGGGAGGACGCAGTCGACGACGAAACCGCCGTCGGCGGCCGGTCCCGTCCGCAGGACGCCCCCGAGGAGGTCCACCCGCTGCTGCATCCCCAGCAGGCCGTTGCCCGACGCGGACTCCGTGGACTCGGTGGGTTCGGTGGGTTGGGTGGGCTCGGAGGGCTGGGAGGCGGCGTTGCAACCGAGGTCGCGCACGACGAGGTGGAGCTGTTCCGTCCCGAAGTCGACCAGGACCCTCACGGGGGAGCCGCTGGCGTGCTTCATGGCGTTGGTGAGGGACTCCTGCACGATGCGGTACGCGTTGAGCTCGACCGTGGGTGAGAGCGGTCGCCGGTCACCGGTCACCACGAGCCGGACGTCCGTGCCCGTGGCGGCCAGCCTGGCGACGAGGTGCTCCAGCCGGTCCAGCCCCGGTGCGCGGGCGCTCACGTCGTCGCCGATCGACCGGAGCACCCCGACCAGTCGCCTCATGTCGGTCAGTGCCTCCCTGCCGAGGGACTCGATCGACGTGAGCACCTCGGCCGAACCGTGGCCGCCGAGCTGCTCCCGACGCCGGGCGGCACCGGCCTGCGCCACGATGACCCCGACGTCGTTGGCCACCACGTCGTGCAGCTCCCGCGCGATCGTGGCCCGCTCCTGCGCGGCGGCGAGCGCAGCCACGGTCGACTGCTCCTGGGTCAGGTGCCGGGCCCGCTGCTCGAGCAGGCGGGTTCGCTCCTCCAGCAGGCGGGTGCGGATCCGGCCGAGCCGGTACTGGCGGCCCAGCGCCCAGGCGGCGAGGATCGCGAGCAGCTCGGTCAGGACCTCGTCGTCGACACCGGTACCGAACCGAGCGAACGCACTCACCGCCATGGCGAGCAGGGCTGGGACGAGGGCGACCGCGGACGCAGCGAGCGACCAGCGCTGGCCGACGGTGAAGGCTGCGACGACGACGGCATACGGCAGCGGAGCCGGGGGGTAGCCGGCGACGTTCCCCGCGACGGCGGCGAGCGTGGCGACCAGGAGCACCCAGCCGGGGAACGAGCGCCGCCAGAGCAGCGCTGCACACGCCACCAGGGTCAGGGCGGCGCCCATCCGGTCCAGACCCAGGAAGTGCAGGGGCGCGTCCTCGGTGTCCAGGGCCTGCTTGGAGCGCTCGATGAAGCCGACGAGCGACGCGGTCGCCACGACGAGGACGAGGGCGACGTCGGCGAGCGAGACGGCGCCGGGTGTCTGGTCCGTGCCGTGGTCACCGGGGCTGGGCACCGTCCTCCCGGAGGCGGGGACGGGGCCCTCCTGGGGTAGGCCCACCTGCTGCGGCCGGAGGAGGCGAAGTGAGGTCTGGCGGCGGAAGACCACGACCATCACCCCCTAATAGCCTCGAGCATCACCGTACGACGGACTCCCAACGAGGGGAGCGGGAATGACTGCCATTGCCCCGTGCCTGCACGTGCCGACGAGGCTCCCGAGCCGCTCGAACCGCTGCGCTGCAGCAGGGACCCGGCCATGAGTCCCGGGGCGCTCGTCGGCGCGAACCCGCGGTTCGGCCGGCTCGTGCTCGCCGTCGCCGCCGGCATCCTCGTGCTGGGGGCCTCCGCCCTCGGCTCGGCCAAGCTCGACTTCCTGCCCGAGTTCATGCCTCCCTCCGTCCAGGTGCAGACCGAGGCCCTCGGGCTGTCGGCAGCGGAGGTGGAGCAGCTGATCACGGTCCCGCTCGAGCAGGACCTGCTCAACGGCGTGCCCTGGCTGGACCGGATCCACTCGCGTTCACAGCCGGGACTGTCGGCCATCGACATCCTCTTCGAGCCGGGGACCGACCTCTACGCGGCCCGGCAGATGGTCCAGGAGAGGCTGACCCAGGCCCACGCGCTGCCCAACGTCGGGAGCCCACCGATCATGGTGGAGCCGCTCGCATCGGCCAGCCGGGTCGCCATGATCGGGCTGCGCTCCACGACGGTGCCGCTCATCGACATGTCGGTCCTTGCCCGGTGGAAGATCCGCCCCCGCCTCATGGGCATCCCCGGCGTCGCCAACGTGTCGATCTACGGGCAACGCGACCGGCAGCTGCAGGTGCAGGTCGACCCGGCGACCCTGCACCGGCAGGGAGTGACCCTGGATCAGGTCATCGAGGCGACCGGCAACGCGCTGTGGGTCTCGCCCCTGACGTTCGTGGAGGCCTCGACCCCCGGCACGGGCGGCTTCGTCGAGGGACCGAACCAGCGTCTCGCCGTCCAGCACGTGCTCCCGATCACCACGGCCAAGAACCTCGCCCAGGTCTCGGTCGAGGGTGATTCGTCGACGAAGCGCCTCGGCGACGTGGCCCAGGTCATCGAGGACCACCAGCCGCTCATCGGCGACGCGATCACCGCCGAACCGTCTCTCTTCCTGGTCATCCAGAAGTTCCCCGGAGCGGACACGGAGACCGTGACGAAGGCGGTCGAGGACGCGATGGCCGGCCTGCGCCCGGGCCTGAGCGGGATCGAGGTCGACACGTCGGTCTACCGTCCCGCCAGCTTCATCGAGAGCGCCGCCCGCACGATCGGGATCGCCGGCGCGGCGGGACTGGTCGCGCTGACGATCGGCGCCCTGCTCCTCTTCTGGTCACTCCGGGCGGCGTTCGTCATCGCCGGCTCGGTCCTGGTGTCGGTGACGACCACCCTCTACGTCCTCTACCTGCGCGGGAGCACGCTGACGAGCATGACGCTCGCCGGCCTGCTCGTCGCGGTCGTGCTCATCGTCAACGAGGCGGCGAGCGACGTCGAGACCGTGCGGGCTGCCTGGCGCGCCGAGCAGTCGGCCGGAGGGGTCCGGTCGGCGCGGGACGTCCTCACCGACGCGCTGGGTGCAACCCGGCGGACGGCGTTCGTCGGTCTGCTGGCCTGCGCGCTCGCTGCGGTGCCGCTGCTGGCTCTCAGCACGCTGGCCACCGCCTTCACGCGGCCGCTCGTCCTCACCTACGTCCTGGCCCTTGCGGTCGCCCTGGCCGCCGGACTCACCGTGACGCCCGCCCTCCTGCTGCTGTTCCTGCGGGACCGCACTCCCGTGCGTCGTGAGACCCGGCCGGTGCGAGCCGTCGCCGGCTTCCTCTCGAGGCTCGTCTCGCGGGTCGCCACGACGCGTGCCCTGGTGTGGTCGCTCGTCGCGGGGCTCGCGGTGGTGGGGGTGGGAGTCTCGACGGCGGCCGTGATGCGCGGCACTCCCGCCCTGGTGCCGACGGCGCGCGACCTCGACCTGCTGCTGCACGTCGACATGCCCACGGGTACCTCGCTGACGGAGATGACCCGGGTGTCGGACCGGATGTCCGCCGAGCTGCGGGCAGTCCCGGGGGTCACGGCGGTCGGTGGGCACGTCGGCCGGGCCGTGAGCTCCGACCAGCTCGGGGACGTCAACAGCGGGGAGCTGTGGCTCACGCTCGACGGCGCTGCCGACTACCAGTCGGTGCGCGACTCGATCGACCGGGTGGCTCACCGCTACCCCGGCGTGAGCACCGCGCTCATGACCTACACGACCGATCGGGTCGACCAGGCGACCGCCGCGGGCACCCACGACATCGTGGTGCGGCTCTTCGGCCAGGACCTCGCCGCCATGCAGGCCACGGCCGCCAAGGTCGCGGGCGCCATGTCGACCGTGTCGGGTGTCCAGGGCGCACGGGTCGTGGCCACCCCGCGACAGCCGACCGTGCACGTCGAGGTGGACCTCGCCGCCGCCGACCGCGCCGGCCTGCGGCCGGGCGACGTGCGTCGTGCGGCCACCACCCTGGCAAGCGGACTCGTCGTGGGCAACCTGTACGAGCAGGCCAAGGTCTTCGACGTGGTGGTGCTCGGGACGCCGACGACCCGGACCAACCTCACGGGTTTCGACGACGTCCGGATCGACACGCCCAGCGGGTCCCAGGTGCGCCTCGGTGATGTCGCCAAGGTGACGGTCGCGCCTGAACCGGCCACGATCGTGCACGACCAGGCGCTGCGCAGCGTCGACGTCGTGGCCGACCTCACCGGCAGCGGGGCCGCGGCGGTCGTCTCCGACGTCACCACGGCCGTCAACCGGGTGCCGATGCCGAGCGAGACGCACCTGCAGGTGCTGAGCGACGCGGCCGACCGGGAGGCCGACGCCAAGCGGGTGGCCCTCGTGTCGCTTGCTGTCCTCATCGGGATCCTGCTCCTCCTCCAGGCCGCCACCAACAGCTGGCGGGCCGCCGTGGCGCTCGTGCTGCTGGCACCGCTCGGAGGGGTCGGTGCGGTGCTCGTGGCGCCCGCCGTCGGCGGTCTCGAGTCGACCGGACCCCTGCTGGGGGTGTTCGCCGCCATCGCGCTCACGCTGGTGGGCGGTCTCGTGACCGCACGTGGCATCGGAGCACGGGTGCCCCTGACCGCCCCCGCCGCATCGGCCGCACCGGCCGGCTCGGTCGGCTCGGCCGGCTCGGCCGGCTCGGCCGGCTCGGTCGGCTCGGTCGGCCTGACGGACCCGGCCGGCGAACGTGTCGGGCCGCCCGCGGTCTCGGTGGCAGCGTCCGCCACCGAGCGCGTCGTCCCCGTCCTGCGCACCGCCGTGCTCGTCGCGCTCGTCGTGGCGCCGGCCGCCCTCCTCGGGGACCGCGCCGGCTCCGAGGTCCTGCAGCCCTTCGCCGTCTCGCTCCTCGCGGGTCTGGTGACGAGCTCGTTCGTCGTGCTGTTCCTGGTCCCTGCCCTCTGTGGCGCCCCGAAGGGAGCCCAACGATGATGACTGCCAAGCAAGCGGGGCTGGCCGCCCTGTGCCTGCTCCTCGTACCGGGCGTCGCCGCCTGCGAGACGTCCTCGGCCCAACCGGCGGCGAACCCGCCGGCCGTGGTCTCGGACGTGCCCGGGTCGGACGTCAAGACGGTGCAGCTCACCGACGACGCCGCGGCAGCCGCAGGCATCGCGACGGCACCGGTCGCCCGGGCGGGCACCGCTGGTGAGCTCACCGTGCCCTACGCCGCCGTGATCTACTACCTCGACGGCACCACCTGGACGTACCGGCAGGAGTCGAAGAACACGTTCCGTCGCGTGCCGATCACGGTGAAGTCGATCTTCGGCAAGGTCGCCACCCTGACGTCCGGGCCACCGGTCGGCTCCAAGGTCGTCGTCGTCGGTGCCCCTGAGGTCCTCGGCGCCGAGCTCGAGATCAGCGGCGAGCAATGAGCGCGCGGCGCGGAGTCATCCGCTGGATCGTGCAGTCCAGCCTGAACCTGCGCTTCCTCGTGGTCGCGGTGTCGGTCGTGCTGATGGTGCTCGGCTTCACCTCGCTCTCCCAGATGCGGGTCGACGTGTTCCCCGAGTTCGCTCCGCCACGCGTGGTCATCCAGACGGCGTGCGTCGGCCTGTCGACCTCTGACGTCGAGGAGCTCGTGACCGTGCCCCTCGAGCAGGGGCTGAACGGTCTGCAGGGCCTGGACGACATGCGCTCGAAGTCCGTCCCGCAGCTCTCGTCGATCGAGCTGCTCTTCTCGCCCGACACCGACCTGCTGCACGCCCGCCAGCTGGTGCAGGAACGTCTCGCCATCGTCTCGCCGAGCCTGCCCACCTGGGCCGCGCCACCCGTGATCCTGGCACCGGTGTCCGCCACCGGGCGCGCCATGCAGATCGGCATGACTTCGAAGAAGAGCTCCCTGATCCAGATGTCGATGTCGGCGTACTGGAACATCCGCACCCGGCTGCTCCAGGTGCCGGGCGTGGCCAACGTTGCCATCTGGAACGAGCGCCTGCAGCTGATGACCGTGCAGGTCGAACCGGCCCGGATGGCCCGCAAGGGCGTGTCCCTCGACCAGGTCATGGAGTCGACGGCCGATGCGGTCGACTCGGGCCTCCTGAGGTTCTCCAGCGGCAGCGTCATCGGCACCGGGGGCACGATCGAGTCGGCCAACCAGCGCCTTCCCGTGCGCAACGTCCTGCCCATCATCACGCCGGCCGACCTGGCCAAGGTCCCCATCAAGGACGCCGGCACGGCGCCGGCGAGGACGTCGACGACTGCATCCCCCCCTGCCTCCCCCCCTGCCTCCACCCCTGGCTCCACCCCCGGCTCCACGACTGCCTCGGCCCCGACCGCCGGGACCGCCCCGGCTCGTGGCGCGAGAGGCGTCGCGAGGAGCGAAGAGGGCGACGGCCGTGCTCCCACGCTGGGCGACGTCGCGAAGGTCGAGGAGACCCACCAGCCGCTCATCGGGGACGCGGTGGTCGACTCGCAGCCCGGCATCCTGCTGGTGGTCGAGAAGCTGCCGTGGGCCAACACGCTGGAGCTGACCTCGGGCGTCGAGGCGGCCATCGCCCAGCTCAAGCCGGGTCTGCCCGACATCAACTTCGACACCCACGTCTTCCAGCAGGCCGACTTCGTCAAGCTCGCCATCTCGAACCTGTCCCAGTCGCTGCTCCTCGGCTTCCTCCTCGTGGTCGCCATCCTGATGCTGTTCCTCTTCGAGTGGCGGGTGGCCCTGATCAGCCTGCTGACCATCCCCCTGTCCCTCGTGGCCACCCTGCTGGTGCTCAACCTGGCCGGGGCCACGATCAACACGATGACCCTCGCCGGCCTCGTCATCGCGCTGGGGGCGGTGGTCGACGACGCCATCATCGACGCGGAGAACATCGTGAGGCGACTGCGCGAGCGGCGGCTGTCGGGTAGCACGGAGTCGACGGCGTCGGTGATCCTGCACGCCTCGCTCGAGGTCCGGAGCCCGATCGTCTACGCCACCTTGATCATCGTCGCCGCAGCCATCCCGGTCTTCCTGCTCCAGGGGCTCACCGGGGCCTTCTTCCGGCCGCTCGCGGTCTCCTACACCCTGGCGATCGTCGCCTCGATGGTGGTCGCGCTCACCCTGACGCCGGCGCTGTGCCTCATCCTGCTGCGCAAGGCGCCGATCGAACGACGCACCTCGCCGGTGGTCCGCTGGCTCCAGCGCGGCTACGTCGCTGCGCTGGGTCGCATCGCGGTCCGCCCCCGGGGGGTGTATGCCGCGGCGGCCGCCGTCACCGTCCTCGGCGCGTTCGTGGGGTCGGGGCTCGGCCAGAGCCTGTTCCCGGCCTTCCAGGAGCGCGACTTCCTCATGCACTGGGTGGCGGCGCCCGGCACCTCGGACGCCGAGACGGTGCGCACCACCACAGCCGTGAGCAAGCAGATCCGGGCGGTTCCGGGCGTGCGCAGCTTCGGGGCGCACATCGGCCAGGCGCTGCTCGGGGAGGAGGTCTTCGGGGTCAACTTCGGCGAGAACTGGATCAGCCTGGACCCCTCCGCCGACTACGACCAGACGCGTGAACGGATCGACGCCATCGCGGCCACCTACCCCGGCCTGTTCGCGGAGGTCCAGACCTACCTCGACGAACGCGTCGAGG
Organism: Terrabacter sp. BE26; assembly: GCF_041941675.1. Classification (GTDB taxonomy): domain Bacteria; phylum Actinomycetota; class Actinomycetes; order Actinomycetales; family Dermatophilaceae; genus Terrabacter. Next base: position 3,024,148 of record NZ_CP090122.1, read on the forward strand.
AGGTCCTGACGGGTGGCAAGGAGCCGATCATCGTGCGGGTCTACGGCGAGGACCTCCACGTCCTGCGCTCGAAGTCCGCCGAGATCCTCAAGCTGCTCGCGTCGATCCCGGGCGTCAAGGAGGCCCACACCGACATCTCCCAGGACATCCCGCAGGTCGAGGTCCGCGTGAAGCTCGACGCAGCCGAGAAGGTCGGGCTGAAGCCGGGGGACGTGCGCCGTGCTGCAGCGACCCTCGTGGCGGGGGAGGAGGTCGGCGACATCTTCCGGGCCGGCCGGGCGTACGACGTCGTCGTGTGGAGCACCCCGCAGACCCGGTCGAACGTGACCGCCCTGGAGCAGCTCCCCATCGACACGCCCTCCGGCACCAAGGTCAGGCTCAAGGACGTGGCCGACGTGTCGGTCCAACCCAACCCGAACACCATCGAGCGCCAAGGTGACTCGCGCCGACTCGACGTGGGCGCCGGCGTGGAGGGCAGGGACCTCGGCTCGGTCGTCAACGACCTCAACGCCAAGCTCGCGAGCGTCAGCTTCCCCCGCGGCTACCACGCCGAGGTCCTGGGGGAGTACCAGGAGCGCCAGACGGCCCAGAGTCGGCTGCTCACCTCGGCCATCGCCGCCGGGCTGCTCATCCTCCTTCTCCTCCAGACGTCCTTCCGCAGCTGGCGGCTGGCCATCCTCGTGTTCCTCACGCTGCCGATGGCCCTCGTCGGGGGCGTGCTCGCCGCCTGGGTGGCCGGCGGGATCCTGTCGCTGGGGTCGCTCGTGGGCTTCTTCACGGTCTTCGGCATCGCCGCACGGAACGGGATCCTGCTCATCAACCACTACCAGCACCTCGAGCAGGAGGAGGGCATGGAGTTCGGTCTCCCGCTGGTGATCCGGGGCGCCAAGGAGCGCCTCGCGCCCATCCTCATGACGACGCTCGCCACCGGCCTCGCGCTCGTGCCGCTCGTGGTCCTCGGGTCCCGCCCGGGGCACGAGATCGAGCACCCGCTCGCCGTCGTGATCCTCGGCGGCCTGGTGACCTCCACCCTGCTGAGCCTCTTCGTCGTCCCATCGATCTACCTGCGTTTCCACCGACCGCTCGACAAGCCGGCGCCCGTGGCCGGCGCCGAAGGAGAAGCCCATGCGACCTGAGAAGCTGCACCTGCGGCGTGCCGTCACGGTCCCCGTGCTGATCGCGACCACCGCGCTCCTGGCCATGATGGTGTTCCTGGCGCCCAAGGCGACGGGCGCGGGCACGAGCCCGACCACGAGCACGCCTGAGTTCTCGCACCCGCTGGACACCGACTCGAAGTACTTCCCGCTGAAGCCCGGGATGCGCTTCTCCTACGAGGGCACGGTCAAGGACGCCGAGGGCACCCATCTGCACCAGATCGTCTTCGTCGTCACCGACCTCATCAAGAACGTGAACGGCACGAGGGCCCGCGTCGTCCTCGACCGGGACTACAACGACGGCGAGCTCAGCGAGGCGGAGCTGGCCTTCTTCGCCCAGGACGAGGCCGACAACGTGTGGACGATGGGGGAGTACCCCGAGGAGTACGAGAACGGGAAGTTCCAGGGAGCTCCGAGCACGTGGATCGACGGGGTCCGTGGCGCCCACGCGGGCATCCTGGTGCCGGGTCGACCGATGCTGGGCACCCCGCCGTTCGTCCAGGGACGGGCGCCGGCCATCGGCTTCTACGACGTCGGGCAGGTCGTGGCCAGGGACCTGGGCACCTGCGTCCCGACCGGGTGCTACTCCGGCGTGGTCAAGATCAAGGAGTGGGCCCCCAACGCCCCCGAGGACGGCAACCAGCTCAAGTACTACGCGCCACACGTCGGGCTGGTGCGCATCTCCGCCCAGGGCGGGGACTCCCAGGAGGTCATGGTGCTGAAGTCCCTCCGCAAGCTCTCCCCGGCTGAGCTGCGGGCCGCGCGGGCGGACGCACTCCGTCTCGACCACCGGGCCTACCAGGTGTCCAAGGACTACTGGGCCACCGGCCCGGCACACCGGCCTCGGTGATCTGGGGAGATCGCGTCGGGCGCCAGCCACTAGGCTGGCGCCCGTGAGCGACGCGCATCCGACCGACCTGCAGAGCCACCCCGTCCTCGTCGTCGACTTCGGCGCCCAGTACGCCCAGCTGATCGCTCGGCGCGTGCGCGAGGCCCAGATCTACAGCGAGGTCGTGCCGCACTCGATGCCGGTCGCCGACCTGCTCGCCAAGGAGCCGGCGGCGATCATCCTGTCCGGCGGCCCGAGCTCGGTCTACGAGGACGGCGCACCGCGCCTCGACCCGGCACTGCTCGAGGCCGGTGTCCCGGTCTTCGGCATGTGCTACGGCTTCCAGTCGATGGCCCAGGCTCTCGGCGGCACGGTGGCTCGCACCGGCGCACGTGAGTACGGCAAGACCGACGCCTCGATCGGCGAGGCCGACTCCACACTCTTCGCCGGACAGCCGACGAGCCAGGTCGTCTGGATGTCGCACGGCGACTCGGTGACGGAGGCGCCCGAGGGCTTCACCGTCACCGCGACGACCGGGGGTACGCCGGTGGCCGCCTTCGAGGACGACCAGCGGCGCCTCTACGGCGTGCAGTGGCACCCTGAGGTGCTGCACTCCGAGCAGGGCCAGCGCGTGCTCGAGAACTTCCTCTGGAAGGGTGCGCGCATCTCACCCGACTGGACCCCGGGCCACGTCGTCGACGAGCTGGTCACGACGATCCGCGAGCAGGTCGGTGAGGACCGCGTGCTCTGCGCCCTCTCCGGCGGAGTCGACTCGTCGGTGGCGGCAGCCCTGGTGCAGAAGGCGGTCGGCGACCAGCTGACCTGCGTCTTCGTCGACCACGGCCTGCTGCGCGAGGGTGAGGCCGAGCAGGTCGAGAAGGACTTCGTCGAGGCCACCGGCGTCGACCTGGTCGTCGTCGACGCACGCGAGCGTTTCCTCGACGCGCTCGCCGGGGTGACCGACCCCGAGGCCAAGCGCAAGATCATCGGGGAGCAGTTCATCCGCGTCTTCGAGCAGGCCGCCCGCGACGTCGTCCACGACCGGGGCGACGAGGAGCACCCGGTCAAGTGGCTCGTGCAGGGCACGCTCTACCCCGACGTCGTCGAGTCCGGTGGCGGCGAGGGGGCGGCCAACATCAAGAGCCACCACAACGTCGGTGGCCTGCCCGACGACCTCCAGTTCTCCCTCATCGAGCCGCTACGCACCCTGTTCAAGGACGAGGTGCGCCAGGTCGGGCTCGAGCTCGGCGTCCCCGAGGCCATCGTGTGGCGCCAGCCCTTCCCGGGGCCCGGCCTCGGCATCCGCATCATCGGGGCCGTCGACGCGGAGCGCCTCGCCATCCTGCGCCGGGCCGACGCCATCGCCCGTGAGGAGCTGACCAGCGCCGGTCTCGACCGCGACATCTGGCAGTGCCCCGTCGTGCTGCTGGCCGACGTCCGCTCCGTCGGGGTCCAGGGCGACGGCCGCACCTACGGCCACCCTGTCGTGCTGCGACCCGTGGCCTCCGAGGACGCGATGACCGCCGACTGGGCCCGCGTGCCCTACGACGTCCTCTCCGCGATCTCGACGCGCATCACCAACGAGGTCGAGGAGGTCAACCGGGTGGTGCTCGACGTGACGAGCAAGCCGCCGGGCACCATCGAGTGGGAGTGACGCCCCTTCCCCCGGGTCGGGCACCACACCGCTGGAAGCACCGCTGGGGCCCCCGCTGGACGCACCGCTGGACCGGGCCCGGCGTGGCGCTGCTGCTGGCCCTGGGCCTGGTGGTCGTCACGGTGAGCGTCGTGCTGGGCGGCCCGACCGTGGGGCTCGACGACGCCGTCGTGTCCGCGACGCCCGGCAGGGGCAACGGGCCGGTCGTGCCCGACGTGCTGACCCTGCTCGTCGTCGACATCGCGACGCCGGCGCTGTGCGTGGCTGCCGTGGCCGCCGTGACGGCGGCGCTCTGCCTGCACCGCAGCCGGTGGGCTCCCCTTGCTCTCTCCGGACCGGCGCTCGCCCTGCTCACCGGCACGGTGCTGCTCGGCAAGTCCGTCATCCCGCGGGCGGGACCCGTCGTGCGGGAGATGCCGAGCGACCTCGGCTACTACCCCTCGGGCCACACGGCGACCGCGCTCGTCTGTGCGGGGCTCGTGGCCGAGATCGTCTCCCGGAAGTGGCCGGGGCGACGCAGGCAGGCCTGGGCGGCCGCCGCGGCGTGGACCCTCCTGGTCGCCGGGTCGCTGCTGTGGTTGCACTTCCACTGGCTCAGCGACGTGGTCGGCTCGATGTTGCTCGGCTCGCTGCTGCTGTGGCTGCTGCTGCGGTGGCCGCTGCGGCTGGGCCCGAGGGTGGCACCGCCTGCCGCCCCGGGTGCCTCCTCCGATGCCGGCCCGAGGGCCGACTCGCGTGTCGGCCCGCAGACGCGGCACGGGGACCCCTCCGCGGGCCGTTAGGGTTGAGGCCATGTGTGGAATCGCGGGCTACCACGGGTTCGAGGCGGACGAGGCGCTCCTACGGCGCATGAACGACTGCCAGCAGCACCGGGGCCCGGACGGCGAAGGGATCTTCGTCGACGGCCCCGTGGGCCTGGCGCACCGGCGCCTGTCGATCATCGACGTGGCGCACGGGCAGCAGCCGATGCAGACCAGGGACGGCCGCTTCACCATCGCCTACAACGGCGAGGTCTACAACTACCTCGACCTGCGCACCGAGCTCGAGGGGCTCGGTCGCACCTTCGAGACCGACAGCGACACCGAGGTCGTCCTCGAGGCCTTCGCCGAGTGGGGCGACGAGGCGTTCGACCGGTTCAACGGCATGTTCGGCATCGCGATCTGGGACGCCGAGAAGCAGTCGCTGACGCTGGCCCGCGACCACTTCGGCATCAAGCCCGTGTACGTGTGTCGCGTGCCGGGCGCGGGCCGCGGCGGTGCCGACGCGTGGCTCTTCGCGAGCGAGATCAAGCCGATCCTCGCCAGCGGGCACTACGACAAGCGCCCCAACGACCGCACCATCTACCGCTACCTGCGCTTCCGCATCCACGAGGACGGCCGGGAGACGTTCTTCGACGGCATCGAGCGCCTCGAGGCCGGCGAGGTCATGACGATCTCCGCCCAGGGGGTCGAGCGGCGCCCCTTCACCCGCCTGCGCGAGGAGCTCGCCGAGCTCGCGAAGGAGCAGCGGCCCTACGACGACGCCGCCGCTGCCGAGTACAAGTCGCGCCTCATCGAGTCCGTGCGTCTGCGTCTGCAGTCGGAGGTGCCCGTCGGCACCTCCCTCTCCGGTGGCCTCGACAGCTCGGCCGTCGCGGTCATCATCAACCGCCTCATCAACGAGGGTGACGCGACCACCGAGTCGGTCGGCACGCGCCAGAACACCTTCTCGGCGGTCTTCCCCAACTCCGTCAACGACGAGGAGCGCTACGTCGACGACGTCCTCGACATCTGCCGCGGCCACGTCGCCGCCCACAAGATCAAGCCGACGCCCTCCGAGTTCAAGGAGGACCTCCTGGACTTCGTGCGCACGCAGGAGGAGCCGCTCATCAGCAGCGGCCCGTACGCGCAGTACCAGGTCATGCGCGAGGCCACCAGGCACGTCACGGTCCTGCTCGACGGCCAGGGCGCCGACGAGATGATGGCCGGCTACATCCCGTACTACTTCGTCTACCTGCGCCAGCTGCGCGCCCAGGGCGCCCTCAAGGCTGCGGCCGAGCTGAGCAAGTCGCTCGACGTGCTCTACCGGCTCGGCCGGTTCAAGCTCAAGGCCAAGCTGCGCGGTCGCAAGGACGTTCCCACCACCTCGCTGCTGGGCCGTGACTTCGTCGCCGCGCACTCGGGCGAGCGCTACACGACCGAGGGCTCCAACCTCAAGAAGCGCCTCATCGAGGACCTCTTCGTCGGCTCGCTGCCCTCGCTGCTGCGCTACGAGGACAAGAACACGATGCGCTTCTCGCTCGAGGGCCGTGTGCCGTTCCTCGACAAGGAGGTCGTGAAGTTCGTCTTCAGCCTCTCCGACGAGGCGATCATCAAGGACGGCTGGAACAAGCGCATCCTGCGCGATGCGACGCGCGACCTGCTGCCCGAGTCGATCAACCGGCGCCGCAACAAGATCGGTTTCACCACGCCGCAGGGCGAGTGGTTCATGCGCCTGAAGAACCACCTCTACGGCGTCTTCCTGTCCGAGTCGTTCGCGAACCGGCCCTACTTCGACCAGACCGCGGTGCTGCACGCGTTCGAGGGCTGGATCAAGGGCACCAACGACGTCGACTCGATGACGTTCTGGCGCCTGCTCAACCTCGAGCTGTGGCTGCAGGAGTACTTCGACGACAAGCCGGAGCAGGCTCCGGCCCCTCGCGTCAAGACCGACTACGAGCCCAACGCCCGCAAGCAGCTCGACCTGGTGACGAGTGACGGCACGGCCGTGCGCCGTTACCCGCTGCGCACCGACCTCTACGCCCGCGAGGACGACCTCGACGCCAAGACGCTCACCTACATCGACCGCTTCTTCGCCGGCCTGCCCGACGCCGGTGGCGACCACGCCGGCGCGACGACCGGCAAGTGGTACTTCTTCATCTCCGAGAAGATCGTCGCCATCACCCAGGGCCGTTCCTACTTCATCTGGGACATCAAGGTCTCCCGCCCGGCGCGCGTGCTGTCCCGCTACGTCACCCGCACGCCGGCCGGCATCGGCCTCGGGTCGCCGTTCACGATGCAGCTGGCGATCGAGGAGGTCGGCCTGCCGCGCGTGCTGTACGCCTCGGCCGGCGGCGCCGTCGGCAAGGTGCTCGGCCGCAAGGGCCTCTTCTACGAGCTCGTCGGCAACGACATCCGCGCGATCGACGGGCCCACCGAGTACTCCGTCTACCCGGCCAACGTGTCGGCGAAGCTCGCGCCCAAGGACCCCGACGAGGTGGCCGCGCGCCTGTCGGCGGCGATCCGCGCGCGGGTGCCCGAGGCGTACCGCAGCACCTTCGGCGGCACGGTCGTGATGGACGCCAACGACATCGGCCGCAACGTCCTCGGCATGGACGCACCGGGTCCGAAGGAGCGCTACGAGGCGATGTTCGCCGACAACCCGCTGGGCCAGGGCTCCGAGCAGACCCCCATGGCCGTCGTCTTCGAGAAGCCCACCACCCCCTGAACCGTCGAGAGGCCAAAGTTCGCCGGTCACAGCCCGTCGAGAGGCCAGAGCTGGCGGGTCGCGGTCAGGGCAGGTCGGCGAAGACGTCCCGGCGGATGGTCGAGCCGGGCGGCAGTGACCGGTCGACGAACCACTCGCGGCCGAAGACGAGGTCGTAGAGCGGCCGCGGGATGCGCAGGAACGCTGCCAGGGTGCGGTCGGCGCCGCCGTCGGCGCTCGCCTGCGAGGCATGGGCCCGCATCGAGGCGCGCTTGGCGGCGATGTGGCGGCGCACGCTGATCCGGTGGGTGATCTCGCTGCGCGCCGAGAAGGCCCGATCGAAGCTCGATCGGTCGAACTCAGGAGGGAAGCGGTAGACCTTGGCGACGAGGTCGATCGCGCGGCAGATCGCGTCACGTGGCACCGTCGCCTCGAGCACCCTTGCCGTGCCGGCGAGCTCTGCCGCGCGCCGGCCGACGAGGTGGACCTGCTTGTGGTCGGGGTGGCCGTAGCCGCCGTTCGGCTCGTAGTGCAGGAGCACGTCGACCCGCTCCTCGCGGAGGATCGCGGCCAGCCGGCCGGCGGCCTCCTCGACGTCGGCGCGGACGAAGCGGGTCGTGCCCGGCGGGTCGGGGGCGACCTCCGGCCCGAGCCCGCTGTCGGCGTAGCCGAGGTGCTCGACACGCGCCACGCCCAGAGCCCTCGCACTGGCGCGCAGCTCGTCCATCCGGGTGGCGGCCAGCCTGCCCGGCGCAGTGCCGTCACCGGTGAACTCGGCCGAGGCCAGGCCCAGCTCCCCGTCGGTCGCGACCACGAGGATGACGCGGTGCCCCTCGGCGGCGGCGCGCGCCATCGTCCCGGAGGTCAGCAGGGCCTCGTCGTCGGGGTGCGCGTGGAAGGCGAGGAGCGTGTGGGGCACAGTCACCCATCTTGGCCCATGGCACAGTGTCTCCCGTGAAGGTGGCGCTGCTCTCCGACTGTTACCTGCCCCGGCTGGGCGGCATCGAGGTGCAGACGCACGACCTCGCGCAGCACCTCCGCCGTGCCGGCCACGAGGTGGAGGTCTTCACGGCGACGCCTGGGCCCGGGGGCGAGATGCACGGCGCCGTCACCGAGGTCGACGGCGTGCCGGTCCACCGGATGGCTGCGCGGATGCCGTGGGAGCTGCCCGTCAACCCGTTCGCCCCGCCCGAGCTGCGCCGGCGTCTCGTGGACGGGGCCTTCGACGTGGCCCACGTCCAGACCGGCGTCGTGTCCCCGTTCGCCTGGGACGCCACGCGGGTCGCGCTCCGCGTCGGCCTGCCGACCGCGATGACGTGGCACTGCATGCTGGCCGGTGTCGCACCGGCCTTCCGCGCCGCGGGTTTCGTGCGCCGCTGGGCGGCCCGGGGAGTCGCGATGTCGGCGGTCTCGGACGTCGCGGCCGCTCCGCTCCGCCGGCTCCTCGGGCCGAGGATGGCGGTCGGGGTGCTCCCCAACGGCATCGACGTCGAGCGGTGGACCGTCGGGCCGGTCGCCCGCGAGCCGGGGCCGCTGCGCCTGGTCACCGCGATGCGGCTCGCAGCCCGCAAGCGGCCGGCCGCCCTGGTGGAGCTCGTGGCCGAGGCGGCACGAGACGCCGGCGCCGGCTCGGTGTCCCTGACGATCCTCGGCGAGGGACCGGATCGCCGGAAGGTGGAGGATCTCGTGCGCCGGCGGGGCCTCGACTGGGTGTCGCTGCCGGGCCGGGTGTCGCGCGACGAGCTGCGCGAGCGGTATGCCGCCGCCGACGTCTACCTGTCACCCGCGCGCCTGGAGTCGTTCGGGATCGCAGCCCTCGAGGCTCGGACCGTGGGTCTGCCGGTCATCGGCCGATCCGGTTCCGGCATGGGCGAGTTCGTGACCGACGGCGTCAACGGGCTTGTGGTGTCGAGCGACTCGCAGATGGCGGCCGCGATCGCCAAGCTTGCCAGCAACCCCGAGGAGGTGGCGCGCATGCGCGCCTGGAACGTCGCGCAACCACCGTCGCAGGACTGGCCACAGGTGGCGGCGCTCGCAGTGGCGGAGTACGAGCGCGCGGCCGACCCGGTGCGCCGATGAGAACCAACGTGCCCGGCGGCCTGCGCGTCGTCGGCCTCACGGCCGAGGGTGCCCGCGTCGCCGAGACCCCTCTCGGGCACGGGCAGCACCCCGACGTGGTGCTGGGTGCCGCCGGCTGGCTCCTCGAGACCCCGGTGTTCGCGACCGTCCGAGACGACGGGGCGCTCGAGCTCGGCTACCGCGTGCGCGAGCTGGACGGCATACGTCCTCGGGCCCAGGCGGTCCGGCGGGACCCCGGTGTCGGTGACGACGAGGTGGGGGAGCCCTACCAGCGCGTGGCGGCCTACGCCGTGGTGACCAGCCAGCGGGGGCTGCTGCTGACGCAGTTCAACTCGCAGACGCACGTGTCGGGGGACTGGGGCCTTCCGGGTGGTGGCCTGGAGGAGGGCGAGTCCCCGGTCGAGGGCGTCCACCGGGAGGTGTGGGAGGAGACCGGCCAGCGCATCGAGCTGGGCGAGCTCCTCGCCGTGCAGTCCCAGCACTGGGTGGGCCGCGCGCCCGCCGGCGCGCTGGAGGACTTCCACGCGGTCCGGATCGTCTATGCGGCAACGAGCCCCGAGCCGACCGACGTCGTCATCCACGACGTCGGCGGCACGACCTCCGATGCGCGCTGGGTGCCCGTCGACCGTCTCGGTGACTACCCGCTGACGGCGTCGTGGCGCAGCCTCGAGGCGCTCGCCCGGCTGCGGCGGCTCCGGTCCGACGACGACTGACCGGCCCAGCCGGGGCCCGGCCGGTCAGGGACACGACGCTCCGTAGGATGTCGGCCATGGACCTCGTCTACAACATCCTCGTCGCCCTCCACCTGCTCGGCATGGCCGCGGTCGTGGGCGGCTGGATCGCCGTCCGGGCCGGGCGCACCGTCATCGCCCCGATCCTGTGGGGCGCGCGGGCGCAGCTGGTCACCGGCCTCGCCCTCGTCGGCGTCGCCGAGGCGCTCAACGACGAGGAGCACCACGTCAACAACGCCAAGATCGCCGTCAAGCTGGTCATCGCGCTCGTCGTGCTGGCGGCCGCCGAGATCGGTGCCGCCCGAGGGCGCAAGGGCCGTGACACCGGCAGCCTGCTCGACGTGGCCGGAGGCGCCGCGGTCGTCAACGTGCTCGTCGCCGCGATCTGGTGACGTGACGACCTGACGGAACGGATGCTGGGATGCACTGGGACGCAGGTGTCCTCGCCGGCCTGCTCATCGGCGTGGTGTGGCTGGTCGCCGGGACGACCCTGGTCGTGCTGGGCCGTCACCGCCGCCGCGTGTCGCGGGCCGACGGGGCCGGCAACATGGCCGTCATCGGCTTCTTCCTGCTCGCGGTGGCCGGGCTGACCTGGATCGCGACCCTGCTCCTCGCCCTGGTCCCCGGCAGCTCCTAGCCCAACTCCTAGCCCACGGTGAAGCGCGCCCCGAGCGCGATGACTGCAGGCACCGACGGCGAGGTCAGGAAGTGCGTGACGCGGTGCACGATGCCCGTCTCGACGTCCCAGCCCATGATCCACGTGCCGCTCGGAGCGACGGAGAGGTAGAGCAGCTCGCCCCGGACCGTCCACCCCAGCACGGTGCAGCAGGTCCGGTCGCGAGGCTGCTCCTCGCCGAACACCAGCATGCGTTCGTAGCCCACCTGGGTGGTCGCCACGATCACCGTGCGCGGCGAGACGGCCTGCAGCCCACGGGCCTCACCGGACTCGAGGGCGAAGGCGGACGCGTACTGCGTCGCGTCCGACACCGTATCGCCGACCGGGTGCAGGCGGGGCCAGCCGACGGGGATCGCTCGGGCGGAGGCGTCCGGGGAGTGCTGGTCCAGGACCGCCTGCCCCTTCTCCACCCGGAACTCCCGGGCGCCGGGCCGGCGCGGCGGGTCCGGAGCCGGCCAGCGCGGCGAGAGCCCCGGGGACCACGTGCCCTCGGCGGAGCCGGCGCGGAGGTAGCCGCCCAGCCACCCCGCCCACTGCAGGTCCGGCGACGGGATCGCGACCTCGTGGGCAGAGCGCGTGGCGACGTCGACGACCACCACGCCCCCGGGCTGCGGGAAGGCCAAGGAGGTCTTGTCCGCCGAGAACGCCCACACGTCGAGCGGCGGCTGGCCCGTCCCCGTTCGCAGGCTTGTCAACGAGACGGTGTCGAGGGTGAAGAGCTGGCCGTCGCCCCAGACCACGACGGGCACCCACCGCCCCGGCCCGCGCTCCTCGAGGTAGACCGCGTCGCCGAGGGCGTCCAGCCCGCTCGGCTGGTGGCTGCTTGCCAGCTGGTGGGGCCGGCTCGGGTCGATGAGCGGGGCGATGCCCGTGTCGAGCCACGGCTGGCTCGCCTCCGTGCCTGCCGTCGGGGCGACGGCGTACTTCAGGCCGTCGATCGTGGTGTGCCACACCGCCTCGGCGGCCTGTGGCACCGGCGTCAGGCCGGCCGTCGCGGCAGACCCCATCCCGGTCAGCCCGGGGAGCCCGGTGTAAGCAGCCGACCCGGAGACCCCGGTGGCGGCCGGCCCACGGCCCGCGGCCCAGATCCCGGCCCCCCCGAGCGTCGCCGCGACGGCGGCCGTGAGGAGGCGGCGTCGCACCGTCGACCGCGCCAGCAGCATCTGCTGCCAGGCGCGTTCGGCGAGCTCGGCCTCGCGCACGCCGGCGCTCGCCTCCTCGAGCAGGGCGCGCACCTCGCCGTCGCTCCGCGCCGGGCCGATCGCCGCCACACGGCCCGCCATGCCGGCCGCCACGACAGCGCTCCGGGTGAGTCGGTCGCGCCCGGCTCGCTCAGCCTCGCTGACCCGGTGGCCGGTGAGCCCGAGGGCCTCGGCCGTCTCGTCGACGGACCGGCCCTCGAGGCAGCGCAGCACCAGCACCGCGCTTTCCCGTGCCGTGAGCCCGACGAGGATCGGGACGTCGGGAGAGGGCCGCGTACCGGTGCGGGCGACGTCCTCCGCGACGAGCATCGAGTCCCGGTGGACGCGCGCCCGGACGAAGGCGTCCGGCGACCTCTCGGGAAGGTGGCGCCAGCGGCGCGCCAGCCCGGTGAGGACCCGTAGGACGACCTCCTCGGCGCGGGCGTGGTCGCCGGTCACGAGCCAGGCGCCGCGGAGCAGCTGCAGCTGCCGTGCTCGCACGTAGCCGGCGAAGTCCGCGTCGATCCCGCGCATACGCCCTCCTCTTCCAAGGATGGACGCAATCGCCGGCCGATCCCACCCCCCAGAGGGCCGGGTCGCGCTGCCGTATGCCGGGTGCTACGACCGCTCGAACGCCAGGTCCCCGCCCACCCAGGTCTGGAGCACCGCCGTGTCACGGATGTCCGCCGGGGAGGACTGCTCGAGCGCCCACAGGTCGCGGTCGACGGCCACGAGGTCGGCGAGCTGGCCCGGCACGAGGCGGCCGACGTCGGTGCGCCCGACCGACTCGTGGGCGACCACGGTGAAGGCGTGGACGGCCTCGGTCAGCGTGATCCGCTCCTCCGGGCGCCACCCGCCGAGGGGCTGGCCGTCGGGCCGCTGGCGCGTCACCGCTGCGTGCAGCCCGTAGAAGGGGTTCGGGTCCTCGACGGGAGCATCCGAGCCGAACGCCACCCGCACGTGGGCGTCGAGGAAGGTGCGCCACGCATACGACGCGAGTCGCCGCTGGCCGATGATCTCGTCGGCCAGCTCGAGGTCGGCGGTGCAGTGGCTCGGCTGCATCGAGGCCACGACGTCGAGCGCCCGGAAGCGCGGGACGTCGACCGGGCGCACGTGCTGGGCGTGCTCGATACGCAGGAGCGTGTCGAGCCCCTCCGCGCGAACGGCCTCGAAGCTGTCGAGGACGAGGCGGTTGGCCTCGTCGCCGATGGCGTGGGTGATGACGTCGAGCCCGGACCGTGCGGCCAGCAGGGTGCGGTCGAGGAGGACCTCGTAGGGCATGGCGGCGATGCCGCACCCCTCGTGCCCGAGGAACGGCTCGCTCATGTGCGCGGTGTGCGAGCCGAGGGCCCCGTCGCTGAAGAACTTGACCGGGCCGACGCGGAAGCGGGCGTCGCCCTGACCGGAGCGCCGGCCCTCGGCGAGGGCGAGCTCGAGGTCGCCGTCACGGGTGCACTTGGTGACGCGCAGCCGCAGGGCGCCGTCGGCGTGCATCTCGGCGTAGGCCGCGCGTGCGTCCTCGCCGTCGATGTCGGTGATGCTGGTCAGGCCCACCGACAGCAGCCACTCCTGGCACCGCTCGAGCCACGGGCGCAGCGGCGACTCGTCGTGCGGGATGGCCTCGAGCAGCTCCTGGGCCGACTCGCGCAGGATGCCGGTGGGTTCGCCCGAGGCGTCGCGCTCGATCTCGCCGCCGACGGGGTCGGGGGTATCACGGGTGATGCCGGCCAGCCGCAGTGCGCGGGAGTTGGCCCAGATGGTGTGGCCGTCGACGCTCGAGAGCGCGGCCACCCGGTCGCCCGACACGAGGTCGAGGGCGTGCCGGTCGGGCTGCTGGGGCACCCGCCACCGGTTGTGGTTCCACCGACCGCTGTGCAGCCACTCACCCTCGGGCAGCGTCTCGGCGTGGACCCGGACCAGCTCGAGCGTCTCCTCGAGGGACCGGGCCTCGCGCAGGTCGACCGACGAGAGGTCGCGCGAGAGCCACTCGGTGTGGATGTGGGCGTCGTGCAGGCCCGGCATCACGAGCGCGCCCGGCAGCTCCACCACGGTGGCGCCCGCGCCCGACTCCAGGGCCTGCTCCCCGACGGCGACCACGACGCCGTCCTCGACGAGGAGGGCGTGCGTCCACGGACTCGTGGCGTCGCCGGTCCAGATGCGGTCGTGCCGGAAGAGCGTGCGGCTCATTCCCCGGGCACCAGGATGAGCTTGCCCGTGGTCTTCCGGCCCTCGAGGGCCTCGTATGCCGCAGCCGCCTCGGTGAGCGGGTAGCGCCCGCCGATGGCGATCTTGAGCGAGCCGTCGGCGATCGCGCCCAGCACCTCGCGGGCCCGCCACTCGTACTCCTCGCGCTCGGCGACGTAGTGCGCGAGCGTCGGGCGGGTGAGGAAGAGCGACCCGCCGCTGTTGAGGCGCTGGATGTCGAAGGGCGGCACCTGGCCGCTCGCCCCGCCGAAGAGAACCATCATGCCGCGCGGCCGCAGCGACGCGAGCGAGGCGTCGAAGGTCGCCTTGCCGACCCCGTCGTACGCGACGTCGACGCCACGCCCGGCAGCCTCCCGGACGGCGCCGGCGAGGTCATCGACGGTCTCGTAGTTGATGAGGTGCTGGGCGCCGAGCTTCCTTGCGATCTCGAGCTTCTCGTCCGAGCCGGCCGTCGCGACGACGGTCGCCCCCCGGTCCGTGATCATCTGGACGAGCAGCTGCCCCACCCCGCCGGCCGCGGCGTGCACGAGGGCGACGTCACCCTCCTTGACGGCATACGTGCTCTTGACGAGGTAGTGCGCGGTGAGCCCCTGCAGCATGGCGGCCGCGGCGACCTCGAGGTCGACGCCGTCGGGCACGTGGACCAGCACGCGCGTCGGCTTGTTGACGAGCGTCGACGCGCTCCCGCTCGACTGGCACCAGGCGACGCGGTCGCCGACGGCGAAGTCGGAGACGCCCGGACCGACGGCGGTCACCGTGCCGGCGCCCTCCTCGCCGAGGACGAACGGCGTCTGCACCGGGTAGACGCCCTGGCGCTTGTAGACGTCGATGAAGTTGACGCCGGCAGCGGCGACCCGGATCTGGACCTCGCCCTCGGCGGGGTCGGGCAGGTCGTGCTCGCGCACCTGCAGGACGCTGCGGTCGCCGGGCTCGGAGACGAAGACGCTGGTCGCTCGGTTCATGCCCGCCACCTTACGACCGCAGGCTCCTGCGACAGCGGGGGCCGGGGGCTGCGCGTTCCCGCGCGTCCGGCGGCCCACGCTACGTCGTCGCCAGCAACGACAGGGCGGCGCCTTCGACCCGGAAGGTCGTCCACTCGTCGAGCGGCTCGGCCCCGTGGGCGCGGTAGAACTCGATGGACGGGGTGTTCCAGTCCAGCACCGTCCACTCGAGGCGGGTCCAGCCACGCTCGACGCAGATGGCGGCGAGACGGGTCAGCAGCGCCTTGCCGATGCCGTGCCCCCGCTGCTCGGGCTCGACGAAGAGGTCCTCGAGCCAGATCCCGGCCTGCCCGGTCCACGTCGAGAAGCTGCGGAACCAGATCGCCATCGCCACGACCCCTCCCTCCCGCTCGCCCACGAGGGCGTATGCCGTGGGGTCGCCGTGTGCGGGGAAGAGCGCCTCGCGGAACTGCTCAGGCGTCGCGGTGGCGGAGTCCGGCTCCTTCTCGTAGGCGGCGAGGCCCTGCACGAGCCGGATGAGGTCGGGGACGTCGGAGGCCGACGCCTCACGGATGTGGAAGTCGCTCACGGCGCCATCCTGCCCCGGTCCCGCCGGCTGCGCGCCACGGTCCGGGGCTGTGGGCGGTTCGACGTAGGCTGGGCCGATCATGAGCACGCTCTTCGACGACCTCCCCATCCCCGGTTTCGAGCACGGTCGTGGTGCGCCCTCGGGCGGCTCCGACCCCTCCGGGCGCGGCGGCGACGTCACCGAGCAGGGCGTGCCGACGTGGGCGCAGGCGGCGGCGCAGGGCGGCGTCCAGACGGCCCCCGGTGGCCGCTCCGAGCTCGACCCGTCCGTCCTGCTCGAGGGGCTCAACCCGCAGCAGCGCGAGGCCGTCGTCCACGAGGGCACTCCGCTGCTCATCGTCGCCGGGGCCGGCTCGGGCAAGACCCGCGTGCTCACCCACCGCATCGCCTGGCTGCTCGGCGAGCGCGGGGCCCAGCCCGGGCAGATCCTCGCCATCACCTTCACCAACAAGGCCGCGGCCGAGATGCGTGAGCGGGTCGAGGCGCTCGTCGGTCCCCGGGCGCGGGCGATGTGGGTCATGACCTTCCACTCCGCGTGCGTGCGCATCCTGCGGCGCGAGGCCGCCAAGGTCGGCATGAAGTCGACCTTCTCCATCTACGACGCCGCCGACAGCCAGCGCCTGATGAGCCTCGTGCTGCGCGACCTCGACCTCGACCCGAAGCGCTACCCGCCGCGCAGCTTCTCGGCGCAGGTCAGCAACCTCAAGAACGAGCTCATCGACGAGGAGACCTACGCCGCGCAGGTCACCGAGGGCAACCACTACGAGCGCACGGTCGCCGACGCCTACACGCAGTACCAACGCCGCCTGCGCCAGGCCAACGCCCTCGACTTCGACGACATCATCATGATGACCGTCAACGTGCTCCAGGCCTTCCCCGACGTCGCCGAGTACTACCGCCGCCGGTTCCGCCACGTGCTCGTCGACGAGTACCAGGACACCAACCAGGCCCAGTACCAGCTCATCAAGGAGCTCGTCGGCGAGGTGAAGGGGCCCGAGGGCGCCTATGCCGTGCCGCCGGCCGAGCTGTGCGTCGTCGGCGACTCCGACCAGTCGATCTACGCCTTCCGCGGCGCGACGATCCGCAACATCCTCGAGTTCGAGCAGGACTACCCCGACGCGCGCACCATCCTGCTCGAGCAGAACTACCGCTCGACGCAGCGCATCCTGCGCGCCGCCAACTCCGTCATCGCCCGCAACGAGGGGCGCCGCGCCAAGAACCTCTGGACCGACTCCGGCGACGGCCCGATGATCACCGGCTACGTCGCCGACAACGAGCACGACGAGGCCGCGTTCGTGGGCAAGGAGATCGACGACCTCGCCCAGCACGGCGTCAAGCCGGGCGACGTCGCCGTCTTCTACCGCACCAACGCGCAGAGCCGGGCGATCGAGGAGGTGCTGGTGCGGGTGGGCCTGCCCTACAAGGTGGTCGGCGGCACGCGCTTCTACGAGCGCCGCGAGGTCAAGGACGCGCTGGCCTACCTCCGGGTCGTCTCCAACCCGACTGACACCGTCAACCTGCGCCGCATCCTCAACACCCCCAAGCGCGGCATCGGCGACCGGGCAGAGGCGTGCGTCGCGGCGCTCGCCGAGCGTGAGCGCATCCCGTTCGTCGCCGCGCTGGGCCGGGCCGAGGACGCCCCCGGCATCGCCACCCGCTCCGTCGCCGCGATCCAGGGCTTCACGGCCCTGCTCGAGAAGCTGCGCACGTCCTATGAGGCCGACGACAGCGTCGCCGCCCTGCTGGAGATGACCCTCGAGGAGAGCGGCTACCTCGCCGAGCTGCGCGCCAGCCGCGACCCGCAGGACGAGACCCGCGTCGAGAACCTCGCCGAGCTCGTCGCCGTCGCGCAGGAGTACGACGACCGGCGCGCGACCGAGCTGGCCGAGTCCGGCGGTGAGCTCGCCCCGGGTGTCGAGCCCGAGGACGTCGGCCCGGCCGGCGCGCTCGAGGAGTTCCTCGAGCAGGTCTCGCTCGTTGCCGACGCGGACGAGATCCCCGACGAGCCCGAGGCCAAGGCCCAGGGCGTCGTCACACTGATGACCCTGCACACGGCCAAGGGCCTGGAGTTCCCCGTCGTCTTCCTCACCGGCATGGAGGACGGCACGTTCCCGCACATGCGCGCGCTCGGTGACCCCAAGGAGCTCGAGGAGGAGCGCCGCCTCGCCTACGTCGGCATCACCCGCGCCCGCGAGCGGCTCTACCTCTCACGCGCCGCCGTGCGATCGGCTTGGGGCGCCCCGCAGTACAACCCGCCGTCGCGCTTCCTCGACGAGATCCCGGGCGACCTGCTGGACTGGCAGCGCCTCGGTCCCTCCTTCAGCGGTGCACGCGGCTCCGACCGTCCCGCCGTCGCGACGCTCGCCGCCCGTCCCGGCGTGCGCAGCGCCGGCAAGCGCCCGGTCATCGCCCTGCACTCCGGCGACCGGGTCAGCCACGACTCCTTCGGCCTCGGGACCGTCGTCCGGGTCGAGGGCGAGGGCGACAAGTCGATGGCGCACGTCGACTTCGGCGCCGAGACGGGCACCAAGCGCCTGCTGCTGCGCTACGCCCCGCTCGTCAAGCTCTGACGCGGCGAGGCCCGCCCCGGACGGGGACGGGCCTCGGAGGTGCGTTGCCGGTGGTGGGTCAGAGGTAGATGCCGTGGGCCGCGAGCCAGGGCACAGGCGGAACCGGGGCGCCACCCTCGGGGTGGATCTCCAGGTGGACGTGCGGCCCGGTGGAGTGTCCGGTGTCGCCGCTGTAGGCGACGACCTGACCGGGGGAGACCTCGTCGCCGACCGAGACCAGCAGGCGGCTGTTGTGGGCCATCCAGGAGACGGTGCCGTCCCAGTAGCGGATCTTCACGAAGTTGCCGTAGCCCTCGGTGGACCAGCCGGCGAAGACGACCGTGCCGCTCGACAGGGCGTGCACGGAGCTGCCGACGGGACAGGCGAGGTCCTGCGCGGGGTGCATCTTGCCCCACCGGAAGCCGAAGCCCGAGGTCAGCCTGTAGCCCGAGACGGGGGAGACCCAGCGGTGGGCTGCCGCGACGGCTCGCTCGCGCTGCTCCTTCGCTGCGGCCACGGCCTTGTCGGCGGCGGCCTGCGCCTCGCCGGCCGTCTGGGTCGCGGTCTGCGTGGCACCCGCGATGACGGTCCGGGCCCGGCCCGCGAGGTCGCGCGAGGAGCGAGCTCCCACCCGGCTGCCGGCGGCGGCCGTCAGGACGTCCGGGTCGCTGACGCCGGCTCCCGACCCCGCGTTGGAGACGTTCTTCATGGCCACGGCCTCGGGGTTCAGCTCGGTCGTCCCGGTGTCGTGGATGACGAGGCCGGCGGCGACGGTCGAGGAGAGCAGCGCGACGGGGACGACGATCTGCCGTCCCCGCGAGGGTCGTGCTGCCGGCCGGTGTCGGCCGACGTATCTGTTTTTGGGCACGAAGAACCTATCGGTCACAGGGGGCGAGCCGTCAGCGTACCGTGACCGTTTCGTTATCGCACGAAAACGGACGCATCGGGACGTTCCTGCCGCGTGGAGGGGCGCGACGGCTCGACCCTAGGGCATCCGGGTCGTCCGGCCCAAGGCCTTCCGCGGAGTGATTTGGGCCGTTTGCGGATCGACCTGCGCGGGTGTGCGTGCCGTCGAGGAGCCGCTGCGCCGGCTCTCGAGCGAGCTGACGCCCGGCGTGACGGTGGCACCGGAGGTGTCGAGGTGGGCCAGGGCCGTGGAGATGCCGTGCACCACCGTGCCCGTGATGGGCAGGCTCATGTGCCCGACCCCGTGCAGCTCGATGTTGTGCACGTTGAGGTCACGGTGGTGCAGTGCGGCGTTGCGCTGGGGAACGACCGCCTGGTCGAGGTCGGACCAGTAGACGAGGAAGCGGGTCTGGCAGTCCTTGACGGGGGCGGCGAGCTCGCGCATCAGGGCGCTGCCGGGTCGCAGCTGGCGGGTCAGGCCGTTGTTCCACGTGTAGGCCAGGTAGCTGCCCTGGTGCGGTGTGCCGAGCGTGACCAGGGTGTGCACGTGCTGGTCGCCGCCCAGCCGGGTCACGTAGTAGCGGGCGATGAGCCCGCCCATGGAGTGGCCGATGACGTGGATGCGCTCGTAGCCCGTCTCCTCGACGATGCGCTCGACCTCCGCGCCCAGGTCGGCGGCGGCTGCTCGGATGTCGTGGGTGAAGATCGAGTAGTTGATGGTCTCGAGGCGACCGAAGCCGCGCCGCACGAGCCCGCGCCGCAGGACCGTGAAGATCGAGCGGTTGTCGACCATGCCGTGCACGAGCAGGATCGGGGTCTCGGCCGCCTCGACGTTCTGGATGGCCAGCCCGCGCTGGCTCGGAGGCAGGTGCTCGAGGCGGTAGCCCTCCCGGCGGTTGCTGGCGCGGGCACCGAGCAGGCCCAGGGGGTAGAGACCCAGGTGCAGGCCCATCCACGTCGCCTCGAGGGCCGCGCCGGCCAGCCCGGTGGGCGTGAGCAGGGCCGCGGCGACCTCACCGACCGCCGCGGCGATACCCCGTGGGCTCACCCGAGCCATCGGGATGCGGGTTTGTCGCGGCCTCGTCGCCGCGGGCACTGCTGCTGGCACCTCGTGACCGTACCCCCGCGGGTGGGCGATGCATCACTATTGCCGGGCGCGTCTCACGGGGCTGGCTAGAGTGCCCCGCATGAGCGAGTCGCCACGGGCCGAGGCCGTTGCCGTGAACGCAGACGAGAACGCGGGCGGTGCCGCAGGCGGGGCCTCCGCCGACGTCATCCGCGTCGTGGTGGCGAAGCCGGGCCTGGACGGGCACGACCGCGGCGCCAAGGTCGTGGCCCGGGCGCTTCGCGACGCCGGCATGGAGGTCATCTACACCGGGCTGCACCAGACGCCCGAGCAGATCGTCGAGGCTGCGATCCAGGAGGACGCCGACGTGGTCGGGCTCTCGGTCCTCTCGGGTGCGCACATGACCCTGTTCGCGCGGGTGGTCGAGCTGCTGGCCGAGCGCGACGCCAGCGACATCATCGTCTTCGGCGGCGGCATCATCCCGGAGGACGACATCCCGCAGCTCGAGCGCCTCGGCGTGGCCAAGGTCTTCACGCCCGGCGCGACGACGATGGAGATCGTCAGCTGGGTCCGGGAGCACGTCCACCCCGCCTGATCCCCGGGGGTTCACCGTCGCCACCTTCCGGGTCCCGTACGCCTGGTGCACCGGCCGTAGCGCCCCGCAACCCGCGTGGCGGGCAGCGGATCGTGGAGCGTCCACAACCCCGGGCAGCGAGTTCGCGGCGTCCACAGGTGCGCGTCCCGTACTGGCAGGGGCCGCCTGCCGCGGCGACGCTCTTCGCATGCGACTCGAGCTGCTCGGCGCCGACGGCGTCTTCTGCGCCGCCGATGCGGCGGCGCACGGACTCGACAGCCATGCCCTGGCCCGTCTCGTGAAGTCCGGCGAGTGCGTCCGCCTCAGCCGTGGCTGGTATGCCGTCGCTTCCGCCGTCCCACCGACCCCGGAGGCGCGGCACGTGGTCACCGCCATGGCTCTCGGGCGCGCCAACGCCGGACGGGCGGCGGTCAGCCACCACTCCGCCCTCCTCCTGCATGGGCTGCCGGCGTATGCCGTCCGCCTCGACACCGTCCACCTGACCTCCCTGCCCCTGGCCTCGGGAGCCCGGGTCGCCAACGCCTCGAGCCGACGACGGGGACTGGTCATCCACCGGCCGCTCCAAGGCCTGGCCGTGAAGCCGGCGCCGGAGGCCGACACGAAGCCGTCCGTCACGACGACCGTGCCCGTCGCGTGGGCGGTGGTGCAGACCGGGCTCGTGCACGGGCCCGAGCCGGCCCTCGTCGCGGCGGACTCGGCGCTGGCGCGAGGCCTCGTCTCCACCGACCAGCTGGCCCGGGCGGTCGACGGCTTGGCGGGTCACCCGGGTCTGGCCACGGTCCGTGCCGCCCTGCACGCAGCGGAAGGTCGGCACGAGTCTCCGGGCGAGACGAGGACGGCATACCTGCTCCGGGCGCTCGGGTTCGAGCTGGAACCGCAGGTGGAGCTCGTGGCCGAGGGGCGGCGCCACCGCGCCGACTTTCGCATCCGCGGCACCAGGGTTCTCGTCGAGTTCGACGGTGCTGTGAAGTACGCCGACCCGCAGGCGCTCTTCCAGGAGAAGCAGCGCGAGGACGCCCTGCGCCGGGGCGGCTGGATCGTCGTCCGGCTGGTCTGGTCGGACCTTGCCGACCCCGTCGAGGTTCGACGGCGGGTCCGGCGCGCGATCGTGCAGGCGGCCGGGTGAGCTCCGACGCGGCATACGGCACGCTCCGCGGGCTCCGGGCTGTTACGTGTGGTGCACCGACCGGACCGGCCCGCACCCCGCGCGCCGAGCCGGTGGTGAGACGCCGGTGTGATCTTCGCCCGGTCGGTCGCACCCGATGCGGGCGCCCGCGGGCCGAGCCACTAGAGTCCGAGGGACAGCCTGATTCGGTTGCGCCACGGTGCAGGGCCCGTCCGAGCGCGAGCACGGGAGCCCCGGGACGCCGCAGCGACGCGATCGACGACGATTCGAATCGACGACGAGGACGGACCCCACCCGTGGATCTCTTCGAGTACCAAGCCCGCGACATGTTCGAGAAGCACGGCGTGCCCGTGCTGGCCGGCGCCATCGCCACCACCCCCGAGGAGGCCCGAGCGGCCGCCGAGCAGATCGGACCCAAGTCGGGCGGTGTCACGGTCGTCAAGGCGCAGGTCAAGACGGGTGGCCGCGGCAAGGCCGGCGGCGTCAAGGTCGCCAAGAGCCCCGAGGAGGCCCAGGCGCACGCCGAGCAGATCCTCGGCATGGACATCAAGGGCCACACGGTCCACAAGGTGATGATCGCCCAGGGCGCCCGCATCGCCGAGGAGTACTACTTCTCGATCCTGCTCGACCGGGCCAACCGCACCTACCTCGCCATGTGCTCCAAGGAGGGCGGCATGGAGATCGAGCAGCTCGCCGTCGAGCGCCCCGACGCCCTGGCCCGCATCACCGTCGACCCCAACACGGGCATCGACGCGGCCAAGGCGCAGGAGATCGTCGACGCCGCCGGGTTCGACGACACCGACAAGCCCGCCATCGCCGACGTCATCCAGAAGCTGTGGACCGTCTACCGCGACGAGGACGCCACGCTCGTCGAGGTCAACCCGCTCGTCAAGACCGAGGACGGCGGGATCGTCGCCCTCGACGGCAAGGTCAGCCTCGACACCAACGCCGCTTTCCGCCACCCGGACCACGCCGCGCTCGAGGACAAGGCCGAGGCCGACCCGCTCGAGGCCGCCGCCAAGGAGAAGGACCTCAACTACGTCAAGCTCGACGGCTCCGTCGGCATCATCGGCAACGGTGCCGGGCTCGTCATGAGCACGCTCGACGTCGTCGCCTACGCCGGTGAGGAGTTCGGCGGCCAGAAGCCCGCCAACTTCCTCGACATCGGTGGTGGCGCCAGCGCCGAGGTCATGGCCAACGGCCTGCACATCATCCTGTCCGACCCGCAGGTCAAGAGCGTCTTCGTCAACGTCTTCGGCGGCATCACCTCCTGCGACGCGGTCGCCAACGGCATCGTCGGCGCCCTCGACGCGCTCGGGGACGAGGAGAACCGCCCGCTGGTCGTGCGCCTCGACGGCAACAACGTCGAGGAGGGTCGCCGCATCCTGCAGGAGCGCAACCACCCGCTGGTGACGATCGAGCCGACGATGGACGGCGCTGCGCGCCGCGCCGCCGAGCTCGCCGCCAACTGACCACCGAGCCTCAAGAAGAGAGAACGACAGACATGGCTATCTTCCTCAACGCCGACTCGAAGGTCATCGTCCAGGGCATGACCGGGTCCGAGGGCATGAAGCACACCCAGCGCATGCTCAAGTCCGGCACCGACATCGTCGGCGGGGTCAACCCGCGCAAGGCCGGGACCACCGTCGACTTCGAGGGCGGCGTCTCCGTCCCCGTCTACGGCACGGTCAAGGAGGCCATCGAGGCCACCGGCGCCAACGTCTCGGTGATCTTCGTGCCCGCGCAGTTCACCAAGGCCGCCGCCGTCGAGGCGATCGACGCCGAGATCCCGCTCGCCGTCGTCATCACCGAGGGCGTCCCGGTCAAGGACACGGCGGAGTTCTACAACTACGCCAAGGACAAGGGCACGACCCGCATCGTCGGCCCGAACTGCCCCGGCCTCATCACTCCTGGCGTCTCCAACGCCGGCATCATCCCGGCCGACATCTCCGGCACCGGCCGCATCGGCCTCGTCTCCAAGTCGGGCACGCTGACCTACCAGATGATGTACGAGCTGCGTGACTTCGGCTTCAGCTCGGCCGTCGGTATCGGTGGCGACCCGGTCATCGGCACGACGCACATCGACTGCCTCGAGGCGTTCCAGAACGACCCCGACACCGACGCGATCGTCATGATCGGCGAGATCGGCGGCGACGCCGAGGAGCGCGCCGCGGCCTACATCAAGGAGCACGTGACGAAGCCGGTCGTCGGCTACGTCGCCGGCTTCACGGCCCCCGAGGGCAAGACGATGGGCCACGCCGGCGCCATCGTGTCCGGCTCCTCGGGCACCGCCCAGGCCAAGAAGGAGGCCCTCGAGGCCGCCGGCGTCAAGGTCGGCAAGACGCCGTCCGAGACGGCCGGGCTCATGCGCGAGATCATGCAGGGTCTCGCGAAGTAGCCTGCGCCACAAGCGGTTTCGAGCGGGCGGTCACCTTCGGGTGACCGCCCGCTCGCGCGTCTGCGTCAGGGGTTGGCCGCGCTGTCGACCGATGGCGTATGCCGCCACGCCCGGGTCCGGGCTGCACCGCGTGGCCTGTCACCGGCGTGGGTCCTCGCAGCGCGGCCCGGATCTTGTGACCATGGAGGCGACCGCCCGAGACCGCAGCGCAGGAGTGAGACCACTGGCCCCGCCGAGCACGACCACCACGCCGACGCCCAGGTCGGCCACGGCGCCGACGAGCCCGTCCACCGCGATGCCGGCGGCCCTGCGCGCGGGTGCCCTGGCCGCGGTCGGCACCTGGTCCGTAATGGTCCTGCCGGCGCTCGTGGGCTGGCTCGCGGCGCCCGAGTCGACGGTCGGCTGGTTCTCCGCGGTGTCGCTCGCGAGTGCCATCTGGTTCCTCGGCCACGGGCAGTCCGCGGGTGCCGGGGGCGTGGCGATCTCGCTGACACCCCTGCTGCTGCTCGGCGTCTTCGTCTACATCGCCCACCGCTTCGCGCGCCGACTGGCGGCCACCCAGCGGCTGCGCGTCGGGCCGGGCGACTGGAGCCGGGTCGCACAGTGGGGCGTCGTGCCGGGCTTCCTCGTCGGCTACGCCCTCGTCTCGGCGCTCTTCGCCCTCTTCACCCTCGGCGGCCCCGCCACGCCCGGTGTCGCGGCGGTGCTCGGCTCGCTCCTCGTGCCGCTCGCCGCGCTCGGCTTCGTCCTGCTGCGCCCCGACGACGAGGACGCGCCGGCGTTCGTGCGGACGTGGTTCCGGCGCGGACCCGCCTGGCTGCCCTCGGTATGGCGGACCGGGTGGCGCGCGGCCGGCCAGCTGCTCGCCCTGGGGCTCCTGGTCGTGGCCGTGCGGCTCGTCGTCTCGTGGCCGGCAGTGGCGGACGTCGAGGGCCAGTACGGCGCCAACGTCGGCGCGATGGTCGTGATCACCCTCGCGCAGCTCGCCCTCCTCGGCAACGCCGCGACGTGGGCCCTGTCGTTCCTGGCCGGCCCCGGCTTCCAGGTCGCCCTCGGCTCCACGATCGCACCCGCTGGTGCACATCCCGGCCTGCTCCCGCTCGTCCCCGCGCTCGGCGCCCTGCCACAGGCTGCCGACTACCCGGGAGCCATGTATGCCGTCCTGCTCATCCCGACCGCCCTCGGCGCCTGGGTCGGCCGGCGGGTCGACGCCGAGCTCGAGTTCTTCGGTGACGTGCGCGCGCGCGTCCGGGCGACCGCCGCCGCCGCCGTCATCGCCGTCGCGGTCGTCATCGCCGTGACCGCCCTGGGCGCCGGGGCGGTCGGCGTCGACCGGCTCTCCGCCGTCGGTCCCCACCTGTGGCCGTTCGCCGCTGCGCTGACCGCCGAGGTCGTGGGCGGCGCCCTCCTCTACCTCGGCGTCCTCGTCCTGCTCGAGCGCCGGGGCCGGTCCGGCGGCGCCCCGGCCAGGACCACAGCCACGGCCGACGAGGACTGAGCCCACGGCATACGGCCGGGTGGGTCAGCGGACGATGAGGCCGAGCAGGCTCGAGTTCTTGAGCTGCTCGCACCCAGCGCGTGCCAGGCTCGTCTGCGCGCCGTCGAGGCACTGCTCGTAGCCGCTCACGGCGTCGTAGAACGCGGCCTGCATGGCCAGCGTCGACAGCAGGACGCCGACGATGACGAGCGTGATCACCGGCCAGATCTTCTCCCGGCCGGCGCGCGGCGCCAGGAAACGCAGCAGCCGAATGGTGAGCACGACCGCCAGCAGCAGCGGCACGAAGGCGACGAACCGCTTGGGCAGCGGAAGGTACATCGCGACCAGCCCCAGCAGCACGAGCAGCGACACGGGCAGGGTGCGCTTGGCCTTCTCGCGCCGGAATGCAATCTCCTGCTCACCTCCGGGCTGTGTCATGCGACCCATCCTCACCCATGGGAGCCGCCACCCGGACAGCGGGAGCCGTCGGGTGGGGCCGATACACTCCGGCGCGTGACGACCGACGCTCCCGCCAGCACGTCCGTCCCCGACGCCGTGCCCGATGCGGTGTCGGATGAGGTGCCCGATGCGGTGCCGGTCGTCGTGCTCGTCTCCGGGTCGGGCACCCTGCTCCAGGCTCTCCTCGACGCGGCCGCCGACCCCGCGTACGGCGTACGCGTCGCAGCCGTCGGTGCCGACCGCTCGTGCGAGGGGCTCGAGCGGGCCGAACGGGCCGGCATACCGACCTTCGTCGTGGCGCCGGGGGAGTATGCCGACCGCGCGGCGTGGGACGTCGCGCTCGCCGAGTGCGTGGCGCAGGCCGCGCCACGGTTCGTCGTGACGGCGGGCTTCATGCGCATCCTCGGGCCTGCCACCCTCGGTCTGGTACCGGTGGTCAACACCCACCCGGCCCTGCTGCCCAGTTTCCCCGGCGCACACGGCGTGCGCGATGCCCTCGCCTACGGCGTCAAGGTGACCGGGACGACGTGCCACGTTGTCGACGCCGGCGTCGACACCGGGCCGATCATCGAGCAGCGCGTCGTCACGGTCGAGGACGACGACACCGAGGAGAGCCTGCACGAGCGGATCAAGGTCCAGGAGCGCCAGCTGCTCGTCGACGTCGTCCGCAGGCTGGCGCGCGAGGGCTTCGCCGTCGAGGGGCGACGAGTTCGGCTCGGGAGGGCGTGACCGCTACGCTGGTCGCACACGACTGGCGCGGGTGGGACACCACCGGGGAGTGACGTCGGGAGCATCGACCGCCTGGGTGCCTCGCGAGAACGGAAGCCATCGGGTCCTGCTGAGCAGCAGCCCTGCAGACCCGAGGCAGACCGCGACCGACGTCACCGAACCAGGAGTGCACCCATGACCGCCACCCCCGCAGCAGGCACCGACGGCCGCCGCCCCATCAAGCGGGCCCTCGTCTCCGTCTACGACAAGTCCGGTCTCGAGGACCTCGCCCGCGCTCTCGACGCCGCCGGGGTCTCGATCGTCTCGACCGGGTCGACCGCCAAGACCATCGCCGCCCTCGGCATCGACGTGACGCCGGTCGAGGAGCTCACGGGCTTCCCGGAGTGCCTGGAGGGCCGCGTCAAGACCCTGCACCCCAAGGTGCACGCGGGAATCCTCGCCGACACCCGCAAGCACGACCACATCCGGCAGCTCGCGGACCTCGGGGTCGAGCCGTTCGAGCTCGTCGTCGTCAACCTCTACCCGTTCCGCGAGACCGTCGCCTCCGGCGCGACGCCCGACGAGTGCATCGAGCAGATCGACATCGGCGGCCCGTCGATGGTGCGTGCGGCCGCCAAGAACCACCCGAGCGTCGCCATCGTCACGAGCCCCGCGGCATACGGCACCGTCGCCGAGGCGCTGGGTGCGGGCGGGTTCACGCTCGAGCAGCGCAAGCGGCTCGCGGCCGAGGCCTTCGTGCACACGGCCTCCTACGACGTCGCGGTCGCGAGCTGGATGGGCACCGCCTACGCCGACACGACCGACGGCACCGGCTTCCCCGCCTGGACGGGCGCGAGCTTCGACCGCGCGGCGGCGCTCCGCTACGGCGAGAACCCGCACCAGCAGGCGGCCCTCTACCGCGACTGGCGCCCGGGCGTCGCGAGCGCCGAGCAGCTGCACGGCAAGGAGATGTCCTACAACAACTACGTCGACACCGACGCCGCCGTGCGCGCCGCGCACGACCACGGCGACCAGCCGACCGTCGCGATCATCAAGCACGCCAACCCGTGCGGGATCGCCGTCGGCGCCACGATCGAGGAGGCGTACGAGCGGGCCCACGCGACCGACCCGGTGAGCGCCTACGGCGGGATCATCGCGGCCAACCGGACCGTGACGGCCGCGATGGCGGCTGCTGCCAAGCCGGTCTTCACCGAGGTGATCATCGCGCCCGACTACGAGCCCGAGGCCCTCGAGATCCTCACGGCGAAGAAGAACCTGCGCGTCCTGCGCCTGCCGGCCGGGATGGCCGAGGCGGCCGACCCGATCGAGACCCGGGCCGTGAGCGGTGGCCTGCTCGTGCAGACCGTCGACAAGGTCGACGCCGTCGTGCGCGGAGAGGACGGCGAGGTGACCGGTGGTGACGACGCCGCGGACTGGCGCCTGGTGGCCGGCGACGCCGCGGACGACGCGACGCTGGCCGACCTGCAGTTCGCGTGGCGCGCCATCCGCGCCGTGAAGTCCAACGCGATCCTGCTGGCCAAGGACGGCGCTGCAGTCGGCGTCGGCATGGGCCAGGTCAACCGCGTCGACTCCTGCTACCTCGCGGTGCGGCGAGCGGGGGAGGACCGGGCACGCGGCTCCGTCGCGGCGTCCGACGCGTTCTTCCCGTTCGCCGACGGACTGCAGATCCTGCTCGATGCCGGCGTGCGCGCCGTCGTGGCGCCCGGCGGGTCGATCCGCGATGACGAGGTCATCGCGGCGGCCCAGGCCGCCGGCGTGACGATGTACTTCACCGGCACCCGCCACTTCTTCCACTAACAGACAACCGTCGAGAGGCCAACCTTTGCGGTTCTGACACCGTCGAGAGGCCATTCTTTGCGGGTCGGACAAGGTCGAGAGGCCAGTTCTCGTTGACGAGAACTGGCCTCTCGACCCGCGTGGGGCCGCAAACATTGGCCTTTCGACGGTTTGGGGTGGGTGGGTGAGGCGACTCAGCGAGTCCAGCGGTAGCCGGTTGGCTCGCCCTCGCCCAGGTCGACGATCGCGGCCACGGGACCGCCGCCGTCGGGGCCCTGGTGCGCGGCCGACACCGACACGAACACTGCCGGGTCACCGGTGACGGATGCCGTCACGCCGCCCACGGCGGACTTGATCTGCCGGTGCCAGTGCACGTCGGAGTCGTCGAGCATCGCGTTGCGGCGGCCGTGCACCTGCCCGTCCTGGCTCACCTCGCACTTGAGGAAGACGTTGACGAGGCGGCCGGCGATGTCGGAGGGGTGCGGGCGCTCCGGCAGGTCGAGGCCGGCGTCCTTGATCGCCGCCCAGATGCCGTCGGCGTCGAGGGCGTCCTGCATCACCGAGTGGCCGATGCGGTAGCGGCCGCCCACGCCGCGCGCGTTGCCCACCACGACGACCTGCGCCTGGTCGAGCTCGACGCCGGAGCTGCACGAGGCGACCGACGAGAAGAGCGACCGGTCGTGCATGATGTCGGCGTCGTCGGGCATCTCGACCTCGCCGAGGGCCACGGCGACGCCGAGGGCGGTCGTGCCGTTCGAGAGGTCCATCGACTCGTGGGTGTGCTCGGTCCACACCTCGTGGCCGCGCTTCTTGGCGTCGCGGATCGTGTGGATCGTCAGCAGGGGCGTCTTGGTCTGCACGTAGTGCACGTCGGCCGGGTCGGTGATGCCGGCGCGCTCCATCGCCACCCTCACCGCGTCGGCGACCTTCTGCACCATCGCGACGTAGCCGATCTCCTCCGGCTTGATCGGCTCACTCATCGCGAACCCGACCGTCAGCCGGGGCTCCTCGGACGGCTCTGCCTTCTCGGCCGGGACGGTCGCGAAGATCGTCGCGTGCGGGCTGATCACCCCGTCCGTGCCGCCCGACCACACGATGGGGACCTGCTTGACCTGGTCGGCGGGCGCGCCCTTCTCGACGAGGACCTCCCGGAAGGCGCGGTCGGCAATGATCCGCGTGTAGTCGTTGACGCCGCCGTTGCCCTCCGTCTTGCCGATGATGGCGATGACGCGGCTCGCCTCCATCACGCCGTCGTCGATGAGTTTGGCGAGCTCCGAGGCGTCGGCGACCGAGTGGATGGGGACCTTGCGCACCTCAATGGCTTCGGGCACGTGAATCACCTTTCTGGGCTTGGGTTCTCGATGATGGTCCCGACCTGTCCCTCGACGGCGGGTGCGAGCTGGTCGAGCGCGGTGATGATCGAGCGCGAACCGCCCGAGCGCACGAAGCGAAGGGCGGCCTCGACCTTCGGGCCCATGGAGCCCGACGCGAAGTGTCCCTCGGCGGCATACGCCTCCATCTGCTCGAGCGTGACCCGGCCGATGTCGTGCGCCTCAGGCGTGCCCCAGCCGGTGACCGCGTGCGTGACGTCGGTGGCGATGGCGAGCACGTCGGCGGAGACGTCACGCGCGAGGAGGGCGGCGGTCAGGTCCTTGTCGATGACGGCCTCGACGCCGCGGAGGGTGCCGTCGGCGTCACGCACGACGGGGATGCCCCCGCCGCCGGCGGTGACGACGACGTAGCCGGCGTCCAGGAGCGTGTGCAGCGTGCGGGTCTCGAGGACCTCGACCGGCTCGGGAGAGGCGACGACCCGACGCCAGCCCTTCTCGCCGCGGTCCTCCCAGCGCTCGCCGTGGTCGATCAGCTTCTGGGCCTGCTCGCGGGGAAGGTAGCGCCCGATCGGCTTGGACGGGTGGGTGAAGCCGGGATCGTCGGCGGCCACGAGCGTACGCGTGACGATCGCGGCGACGGGCCGCTCGACGTCGCGTGCGGCGAGGGCCGCCTCGAGCGTGTCGAGCAGCGTGAAGCCGATCGTGCCCTGGGTCTGCGCGCCGCACCAGTCGAGCGGGACGGGCGGCACGACGTGGGCGGCCAGCTCGTTCTTGACCAGCAGGTTGCCGACCTGCGGCCCGTTGCCGTGCGTGATGACGACCTCGTGGCCGTGGGCGATGAGCTCGGCGAGGTGGTGGCTGGCCACGGCGATGGCGTCTTGCTGCGCCTGGGGCGTCGCGCTGCCGTCGGGGCCGGTCATGGCGTTGCCACCCAGCGCGACGAGCACCCTCACCGCGCGGCCCGCCTCGTCATGGCGTGAGCCTAGGCAGCGCCGCGGAGCGGGCGCGTTGTCACGTCCTGCCCAACAGGAAGCGGCCCATTGGCAGATGTATGACGTCGGGCCGGCTCGGGGCCCGTGCCGTGGGCGCCGCGCGGTGCCGGCACCGGACGGGTAGGGGAGTACTGTCGGGAGGCGCCGGGCCGCACCAGCGAGTGTGGGGCCGAGGGCCTGGCCGAGTGCCCGTCGAACCGAGAGGAGGCACGTCGTGGGAGTCGGAGTCCTGCTCGCCATCGTGGGAGCCATCCTGACCTTCGCCGTGCGCGCCAACACGTCGGTCATCAACCTGACCGTCGTGGGGATCATCTTCATGGTCGCCGGCGGCGCACTCATCTGGCACGGCCGCAACGGAACCCGACGCAAGCGCGTCATCACGCGCGAGGAGCGCCCCAGCGGCGCCACGACTTCGACCAGCACCGTGCGCCAGACCATCGAGGAGCGCGAGCTCGACTGAGTCCGCCAGGGCCGAGAGCTCAGACCCAGTCGACCTCGGCTGAGGTACGCCCGTCGGCCAGCCGTGCGTAGCCCGGGCCGCGGTCGAAGAACGGCTGGTCCGCCGGCCGTTCGCTGCGCATCCGGTCGCGCAACACGTCCGACGCAGCCTCGTCGATGACGGGCGCGTCCTGGTCGCCCGAGGCGACGACGCCGTAGTCCCGGCGGGCGCCCTCGAACGAGACCTTGCCCCAGCGCAGGTCGCGCTCGACCTCGTCGAAGGGCCGGTCGAGGGGGTCGCCCCAGCCGCCGCCCCCGGTGGTGCGGATGCGGATCACCTGGCCGGCCCTGACCGGCTCGGCGTCGGCCAACGCATCGACCGTGCGCTCCTCCGGGCCGCCGACGTCGACCGTCACCTCGAAGGGCCGGCCGGCCTTGCCGCCCTTGACTCCCCAGCAGGCGAGGATCGACCGGTCGGCGATGGACATGAAGTGGGCGTCCTCGAGCATCCGGATGTGCTTCTCGTAGCCGAGGCCGCCACGGAAGCGGCCCGCCCCGCCGGAGTCGACGGCGAGCCCGAGGCGCTCGACGAGGAACGGGAACCGGCTCTCGGTGAACTCGGTCGGGAGGTTGCGGCTGTCGGGCACCACGTGGATCGTGTCCTCGCCGTCGGCGTAGTAGCGCCCGCCCGACCCGCCGCCGAGCACCTCGCGCATGAGGTAGTCGTTGCCGTCGCGGTCCTTGCCGTAGACACCGGTGTAGCGGATGGTCTCCTGGTCGGCCGGCATCCGGCCGTCGACCGCCTTGGCCACGACGCCGGCGAGCACCCCGAGCAGGCGCAGGATGACGAAGGTGCGGGCGTTGGTGGGTGCCGGGTAGATCGGGGTGAGCAGGGTGCCCTTCTCGGGGAAGCGCATCTCGATGAGCGGCACGACTCCTTCGTTGACGTCGAGTTCGGCCATCCGCTCGGGGGTGTCGGCGAGGTTGCGCAGGATCGGCGCGAGCCACTTCTTGAGGAAGTTGCCGCCGACGTAGTCGCCGCAGTGGTTGATCGGGCCTTTCGCCTGCGGGCCGGTCCCGGTGAAGTCGATGACGAGTCTCGGGCCGCCGTCCGGGTACTGCTCGGAGCGACCCGGACCGCCGGTCGAGCTCTTCGTCAGGGTGATCCGCTGCGTGTGCAGCATCGGCTCGTCGACGCCGTCGTGCTCGGCGTAGTCCTCCCACACGTAGGTGCCGTCGGGGATCTTCCCGAGGATCTCGCGGCGGTAGGTCTCGGTGGTCTGGTCGAGGATCGCGTCGAACGCCGCCTCGATGGTGTCGCGGCCGTAGCGCTCGAAGAGTTCCGCGAGCCGGCGCGCGCCCATCAGGCAGGCCGAGCACTCGGCGCCGAGGTCGGCGGCGAGGCTGTCGGGCATGCGGCTGTTGCGGGTCATGATGCGCAGGGCCGCCTGGTTGGGAACTCCCTTGTCCCACAGCTTGATCGGGGGGACCGAGAGGCCCTCCTCGAAGACGGTCCGGGCGTTGCTCGGCATCGAGCCGGGCACGGCGCCACCGATGTCGTCGTGGTGCCCGAACGCCTGGACGAACGCCACGACCTTGCCGCCGGAGAAGACCGGCACGGTGACGCACAGGTCGGGCAGGTGGCCGATGCCGCCCTCGGACTCGTAGACGTCATTGTGGAAGAACACGTCGCCCTCGCTCATCTCGGCGAGCGGGAAGTCGCGCGCGACCGGGTGCACGAGCGCGCTGTAGGAGCGGCCGGTCAGCTTGCGCAGCTGCCGGTCGTGGATGCCGGCGCGGAAGTCGTGCGCGTCGCGGATCATGGGGGACCGCGAGGTCCGGGCGATCGCCGTCTCGACCTCCATCTCGACGCTCGCGAGGGTGCCCTGCACGATCTCGACGAGGATCGGGTCGACACTCGTCCCCTCGGGGGTCAGCCGGTTGCCGTGCTCGTATGCCGTCGGCAGCCCCGCGGGGTTCACCGCGGGAGCGTCGTGGCCGGGCGCAGAGCCGTCGGAGCCGGTCGGGCTGGACGAGCCGGTCGGGCTGGACGAGCCGGTGGCGGCGTCCACGGGAGCGAGTCGGGTGGCCGCGGTCTGGCAGGAGAAGCACATCTCAGGACTCCTGGTGGGGCGGGAGCAAGGCGGTAGAGGAGTCGCCGGCCCTCGTGATGACGAGGTTGCCGAGGGTGTCGACCCGTGCGGCGAAACCGGGGTGCAGCGGCACGGTGGAGCCGAACTCCTCGATGACCGCCGGTCCCTCGACGATGTCGCCGGCACGCAGGTCGGGCCGCCACCACACGTCGGTGTCGACGTAGCCGTCGTCCGCGTCGAAGCACACCGGCCGCACCGACCGGTGCGCGCGCTCACGTGGGTCGGCCGCTACCACTGCAGCGGGGAGCTCCCGCAGCTCGGGGCGCGTGATCGGGCCGACCCCGGTGACGCGGAGGTTGACCCACTCGACCTGCTGCGTCGGGTCGTCGCGGAAGTCGTAGCCGTAGAGGGCGCGGTGCGTGTCGTGGAAGCGGGAGGCCACGCCGGCGGCATACGCGTCGTCGACGTCACCCTCGGGGGCGGGGACGCGCACCTCGTAGGCCTGGCCGAAGTAGCGCAGGTCCACCGTGCGCGCGTAGCGGTGCGACTCGCGCGGGAAGCCCTCTGCGTCAAGGGCGCTCGCGGCCTTGACGCAGAGGTCGTCGAACGTCTTCTGGACGGCGGCGTGGTCGAGCGCGGAGTGGCGGGCGACCGCCGTCTGGACGTAGTCGTTCCTGACGTCGACGGTGAGCAGGCCGAAGGCGGAGACGTTCCCGGGGTTCTGCGGCACGACCACGCCGGCCAGGCCGAGGATGTCGACGAGGCGACAGGCGAGCAGCGAGCCGGAGCCGCCGAAGGTCGCGAGCATGAAGTCGCGCACGTCGAGTCCGCGCTTGACGCTCACCTGCCGCAGCGCGTTCGCCTGGTTCCACGCGGAGATCTCGAGGATGCCGGTGGCGCAGCGGTCGCGGTCGAGCCCGAGCCGTCCGGCCAGGTCCTCGATCCCGGCCCGGGCCGCCTCTACGTCGAGCGGGATCTCCCCGCCGAGCAGGTGCGGCGGGATGCGACCGAGCACCACGTGGGCGTCGGTGATGGTCGGGTCGGTGCCGCCCTTGGCGTAGCAGAGCGGGCCCGGGTCGGCTCCGGCCGACTGCGGGCCGACCTTGAGCGAGCCCTCCGGGGAGATCCACGCGATCGACCCGCCGCCGGCTCCGACGGTGACGACGTCGATCATCGGGATCTTGCTGGGGTAGGCGCCGACGGTGCCCTCGGTCGTCAGCGTCGGCTCGCCGCCGAGGACGACCGACACGTCCGTCGAGGTGCCGCCACCGTCGCAGGTGAGCACCTTGTCGAAGCCGGCGCGCCCGGCGATGAGACCCGCGCCGAGAGCCCCGGCGGCCGGGCCCGAGAGGACCGTCGTGATCGGCTGGTGCACGACCTCGTCCGCCGACAGCACGCCGCCGTTGGACTTCATGATGTGGAACGGCACCCTCTCGCTGCTACCGACGAACTCGTCGAGTCGCTGGTGGATGTTGGCGACGTACCGCGACACGCTGGGCTTCACGGCGGCGTCCACCAGGGTCGTCATCGAGCGCTCGTACTCGCGGTACTCGCGCAGCACCTCCGAGCTGATCGACACGACCGCGTCGGGGTGCTCGCGGCGCAGCACCTCTCGCATGGCGAGCTCGTGGCGGTCGTCGGCGTAGGAGTGCAGCAGGCAGACGCCGATGGTCGTGATCCCGCGCGACCTGAACCAGCGGGCCGCCGCGAGGGCTGACGCCTCGTCGAACGGGCGGATCTCGTTGCCCTCGAAGTCGAGGCGACCACCGACCGTCCTGACGTGGTCGGCCGGGACGATCCGCGGCGGCTTGACCCAGAAGTAGGAGTTGCCGTAGCCGTCGGGGACGGCCTGCCGGGCGATCTCGAGGATGAACTCGTAGCCCTCGGTCGTGATGAACCCCAGGGCCTCGACCTTGCCCTCGAGGAGCTTGTTGGTCGCGACGGTGGTGCCGTGGGAGACCGCGGAGATGTCGTCACCGGTCGCGTCCATGAGGTCGAGGACCTTGCGGACGCCGGCCAGGAAGCCGTCGGCGGGGTTGCCCGGGGTCGACGGCGTCTTCGTCGTGACGAGCTCGCCGGAGTCCTCGTCGAGCGCGACAACGTCGGTGAAGGTGCCGCCGGTGTCGATGCCGATGCGGATGCGCCGCCGCGCCGCCGGGGCCGTGCCTGCCGTCATGACGAGGATTCAACCGGCGGGACCCCCGCAGAGGCGTTGGCACATCGTGCCAACAGCCACGTGGCCTGGGCCCAACCCTCGCCAGACCGCGCGGACACCGGCCTCCGATGTCGAGAATGGCTCGTGGGCTCCGTTCCCCGAGTGATCGCGCCGCCCCGGCGCGACCCCGACCAAGGAGAGAGAACGATGGCGAAGTACCTCATCGGCGTGGACTTCCAGCCCGGCGACGACCCTGCCCCGATGTCCGAGTGGACGCCTGAGGAGGTCCAGGCCCACCTCGACTACTACGGCGTGCTCATCGGCGAGCTGGAGGCCAGCGGAGAGCTGGTCTCGTCGACCATCCTCACCGGACCCGACCTGGCCAAGATCGTGCGCTCCGACGGGAAGGCACCCGTGGTCACCGACGGCCCCTTCTCGGAGTTCAAGGAGTGGCTCGCCGGCTTCCAGGTGGTCGAGGTGGACTCCGAGGAGCGGGCCCTGGAGATCGCCTCCCGCATGTCGGCGGTGCCCGGCCGCGGCGGGGTGCCGACGCGCCAGCCGATCCACGTGCGCCAGGTGATGGAGGACGCGCCGGCCGACACCGAGGAGATGGACGCGTTCCTGCGCACGGCGGAGGGCGTGCGCTGACCCGCGCAGCCGGCACCGAGGACCTGCTGCGCTCACTCGCGCCGCAGGTCGTCGGCATCCTCAGCCGCCGCTTCGGCGACTTCCACTCGGCCGAGGACGCCGTGCAGGAGGCGCTGCTCGCCGCCGCCCGCCACTGGCCCGCCGAAGGGGTTCCAGAGGAACCTCGGGCCTGGCTCGTGACCACGGCCTCGCGCCGCCTCCTGGACCTCTGGCGCAGCGACGCGGCCCGTCGTGAGCGGGAGGCACGCGTCGCCGCGTGGGAGGTGCCGGCATACGACCCCGTCGACCACGACGACAGCCTCACGGTGCTGCTGCTGTGCTGCCACCCCTCGTTGACCCCGGGTTCGGCGATCGCGCTGACGCTGCGCGCCGTGGGCGGACTGACGACCGCCGAGATCGCGCAGGCCTTCCTCGTGCCCGAGCCGACGATGGCCCAGCGGATCAGCCGGGCCAAGGCGACCATCCGCGCCTCCGGCGAACCCTTCCGTATGCCGTCCGGCGCGGACCGCGACGCACGCGTGCGGTCCGCGATGCACGTCCTCTACCTGCTCTACAACGAGGGCTATGTGAGCAGCCGGGGCCCTCACGTGCAGCGGGTCGACCTGTCCCGAGAGGCCATCCGCCTGTGCCGGATGCTCGTCGCCGAGGTGCCCGAGCAGGCCGAGGCGCTCGGGCTGCTGGCCCTCATGCTCCTGCTCGAGGCGCGCGGTCCCGCACGGTCCGATGCTCGGGGGAATCTCGTGCCGCTGGCCGAGCAGGACCGCACCAGGTGGGACGCCGCGCTGATCCGGGAGGGTGAGGACCTGCTCGCCCGGGCCCTGGCAGCAGGGGCGGTCGGGGAGTACCAGCTGCAGGCTGCGATCACCGCCGTGCACGATCGCGCGGCAACCGCCGCAGACACCGAATGGGAGGAGATCCTCACGCTCTACGGCCTGCTGGAGGGCGTGACGGGGAACCCGGTGGTGACGCTCAACCGCGCCGTGGCGGTCGCGATGGCGAGGGGACCGCGGGCGGCTCTCGCGGTCGTCGACGAGGTCGAGGACCGTCTCGGCACCACCCATCGCTGGCTCGCGGTGCGTGGACAGCTGCTGGGGATGGCGGGCCAGAGCGTGGCCGGGGCCGAGCTGCTGGAGCGAGCCGCCGCCGTGGCCACGAACGAGGCCGAGCGTCGCCACCTCGTGTCGAGGGCCGCCCGCCTCCGGGCCGCTCGCCCCTGAACGCGGCGTCGCCGGTCGACCGGCCGGCGCAGCGCGCGGCGCCGGACTCACCCGCGGAGGGTGACGCGCGCGGACCGGTCGCGGTCGACCATCGGATTTGTCGTCATCGTCTGCCGTGAGGGGGGCCATCGTGGTGATCGGCCTCCACGACGTGTGGGCCGCCGGAGGCATGCCGCCGGCCGGGCCCGACGAGTCGGCGCACGGTTCGACGGACGGATGGACCGCCGCGGATCTCGCGGACGCCGCGCTCGGCCTGGCCGTCGCGGCGCTCGAGGTGTCGCGACGGGCGTCGGCGAGGGCACCCTTGGTCACCCGCCCGCTGTCGGCGCTCGCCGCCCGGTCGCTCGCCCTCGGGGGGCGACTGCGCCGGTCCGGTCGGGTTGCCGAGCTCGTCGAGCGCGGCGCGCGTGAGCGCCGCGCCGCAGAGCGGGGTGCGTATGCCGCCGCGCAGCGTGTCGCGCCCCGCCTCGTCGACGGGGCGCTCGGCCTGGTGGACGTCACGGAGATCGTGGCCCGTCACGTGGACCTCGACGCCCTGGCGGCGCAGCTGGACGTGGACGCCGTGGTGGCGAGGGCCGACCTGGAGGCGGTGCTGGCGCGGGTGGACGTCGACGAGGTGGTGGCGCGCGTGGACATCCAGCGCATCCTCGACCGGGTCGACGTGGACGCCGTGGTGGCGAGGGCCGACCTGGAGGCGGTGCTGGCGCGGGTGGACGTCGACGAGGTGGTGGCACGTGTGGACATCCAGCGCATCCTCGACCGGGTCGACGTGGACGCCGTGGTCGACCGCGCGGACCTCGACGCGGTGATCGCCAGGCTCGACCTCATCGCCCTCGCCGAGTACGTCGTCGAGGGGATCGACCTGCCCGGCATCATCCGCAGCTCTACCGGCTCCATGGCCTCCGAGGGGATCCGGGAGGTGCGCCGGCAGGGGATCGGGGCCGACGAACGGGTCGCCCACGCGGTCGACCGCCTCCTCCGTCGCGCGGCGCGGGCTCCCGGGACGGCCTACGAGGGGTCGGTCGACGACGCATACGGCATCTCGACCGAGGAGCGGCCACCGGCGACTCACCCGTCGGGGCCGGGCGCCGGTGGCCCCGTCTCCCGCTGAGGACGACATGACGCCGCCGGCCCAGCCGCCCCGGGGGCCCATCGCGCGCCTCGCGGTGCCGCAGGCAGCGAGGCCGGTGCAGGGGCACCGCGCGGGCATCGTGACGCGACTGCTGGCGGCTGCCGTCGACGCGGTGGTGGCTGTCCTCGTCGTGGCTGCCGGGTATGCCGCCGCGCTGGGTGTGGCCTTCGTGCTCCGGCCGCGCACGTTCACCTTCCCCGACCCCGGCTTCGGCCTGCTCCTCGCATCGTTCCTCGGCGTCCTCACCTGCTACCTCGCGCTGGCCTGGGCCACGACCGGGCGCAGCTACGGCGGGCGGCTGCTCGGGCTGCGGGTGGTCGACTCGCGGGGGCGACGCCTGCACGTGCTGGTCGCCGTCGCCCGGGCGCTGCTGTGCGTCTTCGTGCCCGTGCTGATCTTCTGGGTGCTGGTCAGCAGGGAGAACCGCTCGGGCGCGGACGTGCTGCTCCGCTCGTCGGTCGTCTACGACTGGACGGCGGCCTCGGAGAGGGACGACGGTCCCGACGCCCGGATCGAGTGACACGGCCGCTCCGGCCGCTCCGACGCGGGTGCTCAGGTGCCGAAGTACTCGCGCAGGGCCGCGTCCTGCTCCGGCGTCAGGTTCGTGTGGATCAGGGTCGGGCGGTCCGAAGGGAAAGCCGCGCGGACCCGCTCGACGTCCACGTCGGAGCTGACGACGAAGAGGGCAGACGTGCCCGGCGTGACCGCGTCGCGGGCCTGCTGGATGAACGCCTCGCTGATCCCCGCGTCGCGCAGCGTCCCGCCGAGCGCCCCAGCGGCGGCGCCCACGGCCAGCCCCAGCAGCGGCGCGAAGAAGATGACGCCGAGGAGCAGGCCCCAGAAGGCGCCGCCGAGCGCTCCCTTGCCGGTGGGCGTGACGACCTGCGACGCCCGGGGCCGCCGGGACCCGGCCGGCCACGTCACCACTGCCGCATCGATGAGCCGCAGGGCGCCCTGGCGGTGAAGGTCGCCGAGCGTGCGACTTGCCGCCTCGGCGCCCTCCTCGTCGTCGAAGCGCCAGAGCGTGAGCGCGGCCACGGAACCGGTGCCCTCGCCGGCAGCCGTGCCTCGGCTCGTCGGCGTGCCGGCCGGCGTCCCCGCCTCCGGAGCGCCACCGGTGTCGGCGCGGCGACCGGAGCCCCGGCCGGCTCTGCCGCGCTGGCCCACAGCGGCCTCGAGCTCGTGCCAGTCGGCCCTCAGACGCGCCGGCAGGCTCCGCACCGAGCCCGGCAGGGCCCGCGCCGAGAGCGACTCGCGAGCGGCGCCGGCGTCGTCCGCACCGGCCGGCAGGCGAGCCACGTCCCGGTAGCGGAAGAGGATGCGGTTCAGGGTCGAGGCGCCGACGAGGACCCGCGCCAGCAGATAGCCCCAGAGGAGCAGCGTGGCGGCACCGCCGAGGGCGCCGTAGAGCTGGGACGAGCTGCTGATGCGGTTGGCGAGGAAGAGGACGGTGACCAGGTGCAGCGCCTGGACACCGGCGCCGATGAGCAGCGCACCGGGCAGCAGGTCCGAGGCGGTTGTGTGCACCGGGTGCGGCAGCGCGCGAAGGGCGAACCAGCCGAGCAGCGCGTAGAGGGCGATCACCAGGACCGTGGCGGCGAGGCCGGCGGCGAGGGCGACTGAGCGCAGCCAGTTGACGGCGAGCGTCGCAGCGGCGGCGGCAAGCAGCAGCGCCGCCACGGCGGCCGCCGCTCGCGGCTGCCGGCGCAGACGTGACACGGGCAGGTGCCACGCCAGGCTGGTGCCGATCCACAGCGCCTTGGCCAGGTCGACGGACGTGGAGTACAACCCGGCGAGGCCGATCAGCAGCAGGAGCCACCGGGCGTCGTGCGCCTGGCTCGCCGCCTGCGCGATCGTCGTGGTCGCGAAGCCGCCGAGGCCGACGCCGCTGAGCCCACGGCGTACGTCGTCGCTGCTCGAGAAGCCCAGGAGGGCGACGACGACCAGCCCGGCAGGGAGCAGCCACAGGAACAGCCGGAAGGCGAGGGCGCCGGCCAGCAGAGCCCCTCCGGTGTCCCGGTCCTCGCGGAAGGCGTCGGTGAGCAGCCGGATCGTGACGTGCTCGTCCCGGGCCTCGAGCAGGCGTCGACCGGCTCCGGCCTGCAGGTCACGGCCGCGCCCCACGAGCCGGCTCGACCGGGAGGGCGCGCGCCGCTCCGGCCCGGTGTCCCGTGGCATGAGCCCATGCTCGCTTCTCTCGCCGCCGGCCACGTCACCCCCTGAGCGTGATGACCGGCTGCAGGGGCGAGGTGATGGTGGACGAATGCCGGAGCCGCGAGGAGGCAGAGCGATGAGCACGGACGAGATGAGCACGGGCGGCCAGAAGGCTGCCGAGCGGGACGACCCCGCCGACGCTCGCACGGAACCCGTCGAGACCGCTGCCGACACGGGCGCCGACACGGGCGGCGACACGGGCGCCGACACGATGGCTGCCACGGCCCCTGCCACGGCCGACGCAGCGCCTGCATCGGCACAGGAGGTGGCGGCGCTCCAGGCCGAGGTCGAACGGCTGCGTCGTCGCAACGCGGAGCTGGAGTCACCGAGAGCCGTGCGGGTGCGCCACGCCGCGCGCAGCACGCTCGTGGTCGTCCTCACGATCATCGGCGCGCTGTGCCTGACCCTGGCCGTGCCCGCCGTGTGGGCGCGCAACGAGGTCCTCGACACCGACCGCTATGTGGCGGACGTC
Source organism: Terrabacter sp. BE26 (assembly GCF_041941675.1). Taxonomy (GTDB): domain Bacteria; phylum Actinomycetota; class Actinomycetes; order Actinomycetales; family Dermatophilaceae; genus Terrabacter. The sequence continues at coordinate 3,065,403 of NZ_CP090122.1, forward strand.
CAGCCGCTGGCCAGCAACCCCGACGTGCAGGCCACCGTCGAGGCCGCGGTCAACCGGCAGATCGCGGCGAACTTCGACGTCAACGCCGCGGTCAGCCAGATCGTCCCGCCGCAGTTCGACCGGCTCAAGGCACCCATCGCGAGTGCGGTGTCCGGACTCATCGCCACGGTGATCCACAAGGTCGTGACGAGCGACGCCTTCCTGCAGCTCTGGTCGACGGCCAACCGGGCGGCCCACGCCTCGCTCGTCGGCATCCTGACCGGCGAGAACCAGGGTCAGGCAGTGACGGCCTCGGACAACACCCTGCGCCTCAACATCGGACCACTCATCGACCAGGTCAAGACCCGGCTCGTCGCCTCAGGTCTCGGGGTCGCCGCGTCCATCCCGACGGTCAACACCTCGATCCAGATCGCGCAGCTCCAGGGCCTCGAGCGGACCCAGCAGCTCGTGCGGTGGCTCGACACCCTGGCGAGCTGGCTGCCGTGGATCGGGCTGGTGGCACTGGCCGGAGCGGTCGCCCTCGCCCGCGGTCGACGGTGGCGGGCGCTCATGTGGGCCGGGCTCGCGACGGCGATCGGCCTGCTGCTGCTGCGCCTGGGCCTCATCGTGGGCCGCGAGGTCTACCTCACCCGCATGCAGTCGACGAACATGTCGCCGCAGACCGCGTCCTACGTCTTCGACACGGTGACGCGCTACCTCGTCGACGGCATACGGCTCGTGTTCATCATCGCGCTCGTCGTCGCAGGCCTGGCGGCACTGCTCAACCGCCGGGAAGCGGTCGCCCGCTTCGGCCGCTGGGTGGCACGGGTCTCGAGCAGGACCTGGGACTCGCTGCGGGACGGGCCGGTCGGGACAGCCGTGGGGGAGCACGCCCCCGCCGCCGCCGGCGTCGTCATCGCCCTGGGCACCTTGGTCCTCGTCATCTGGAGCAACCCCACCGGCCTCGTCGTGCTGCTGATCGCGATCGTCGTGGCGCTGCTCCTCGCCGCGGTCTGGGGGATGGCGCAGGGCCGCACGCACACGGGGCTTCCGGCGCACTGACCACACGCGTACGTATGCCGCCCGGCCGGCACGAGGACATCCGCCCCAGTGCCGCCGGGCGGCCGCTCAACGCCTCCCGATGGCCCAGCCGACGACCACGCCGACCAGGGCGATGGCCCCTCCGGTCGCCACGCCGAGCGCGAACTCGCGCCCGCGGAACGGCTCCGCCTGGGCTGCCCGGCCGGCATACATGGCGGGGGACGGCGCTCCCGGGGTGAGCGGCGGGGCGGACGGCGCTGCGGGTGCGCCCGCCGCGACGGGCAGTGGCGCCACGGCCCGCAGCTCCGGCGGCACGCCGTGGATCTCGGCGTCGAGGGCCGCGAAGAACTGCCCGGCCATCCGCTTCGTCACGCCGGAGAGCATCCGCTGGCCCACTCCGCCGATCGGGCCGCCGACCTGGGCGTCGGCGTCGTAGGTGACGCGCGTGCCGCCGTCGTCGCTCCCGTCGACACGCACGTCGACGTCGGCCTCCACGGTGCCCGGCGCGCCGGCCCCGGAAGCCGTCAGACGCAGGCGGGTCGGAGCCTCGAGGTCCTCGAGGTGGATGGTGCCGTCGTAGGTCCCGCGCACGGCGGCGACGCCCATCGTGACCCGCATGCCGTATGCGTGGTCACCCTTCTCGACGAGCGACTCGCACCCCGGGAGGGTCCGGGCCAGGACGGCCGGGTCGTGGATGGCCTGCCACACCTGCTCCGGCGGCGCAGCCAGGGACACGGCTCCGGTGATCTTCATGCGGTGGGCTCCTTCGGCGCGGGGGAGGGACGGGAGAGGCGGTGCAGGGACGGGAGCTCACCGGCGGCGTGCCGGCGGCGCAGCTCCCACAGCTCGAACGGCGAGATCGGCATCCGCCGGATCGGGAAGCCCTCGGCGTCCTCGATCGCCGACGCGATGACCGCCGACACCGGGATGCAGCCCGCCTCGCCGGCGCCCTTGATGCCCAGCGGGTTCAGGGGCGAGGGCGTCTCGAGGTGGTCCGTCTCGATCGTTGGCACCTCGGAGGCGTAGGGCAGGAGGAAGTCCATGAACGAGGCGTTGAGCAGCTGGCCCGACTCGTCGTAGGCCATCCGCTCGTAGAGCGCCCCGCCGACGCCCTGCGCGACCCCGCCGTGGACCTGGCCCTCCACGATCATCGGGTTGATCATCGTGCCGCAGTCGTGGATGACGCAGTAGCGCAGGATCCGGATCTCGGCCGTGACGGGGTCGGTCTCGACGACTGCTGCGTGCATGCCGTTGGCGAAGGTCGCCTGGGTGGGCGAGTAGAAGTCCCTGCCCTCGAGGCCCGGCTCGTCGTCGTCGGCCACCGGCGGCTTGTCCGGGTCGAAGGTGCCGGCGAACTGGGTTGCGGCCTGGGCAGCCTCGTCGAACGCGTAGCGCAGCGGGTTGGACAGGACCGACACGGTGCCGAGGCTCAGCGACGTGTCCGGGGCGCCCTTGACGCGCACGGTGCCGTCGACGATCTCGAGATCCTCGGGCGAGACCTCGAGTGCGTCGGAGGCGATGCGCAGCGCCTTGGCGCGGACGTTGCGGGCGGCGAGGGCGATGGCGCTGCCGCTCATGACCGCCGCGCGCGACGCGAACGTGCCGACGGCATACGCCATCTTGCGGGTGTCGCCGGTGGTGACGTGGACGTCCTCGAGGGGGACCCCGAGCTCCTCGGCGACGATCTGCGCGAAGACGGTCTCGTGGCCCTGTCCCTGGGAGGTCAGGCCGGTCGAGACGTTGACCCGGCCGCTCGTCTCGACCTGGACGTGGCCGCCCTCGTAGGGACCGACGCCGGTCCCCTCGACGTAGCAGCCGATTCCCAGCCCCACCTTGCGTCCCTCGGCCTCGGCGCGGAGGCGGTGGTCGGCGAAGTCGTCCCAGCCGACGAGCTCCTTGAGCTTCGCGAGGCTGGCCGGGAAGTCGCCGGAGTCGTACTTGAGCGGGCGCCCGTCCTGGAAGAGCAGCCCGTGGTCCCAGGGCATCTCGCTCGGGAGGATGAAGTTGCGCGAGCGCACCTCGGCGCGGTCGAGACCCAGCTCGTCGGCGATGGCATCCATCGTGCGCTCCATCGCGAAGCACCCCTGGGGCCGGCCCGCACCCCGGTAGGGCGTCACGAGAACGGTGTTCGTGTAGAGCGACCAGAACTCGCAGCGGTAGGCGCCGGGCTTGTACGGGCCCAGCAGCTGGGTGGAGGTGATGATCGGGACGATGATGCCGTAGGGGGTATAGGCGCCGTTGTCGTGCCAGAACTGGACGTCGAGGGCAAGCAGGTGGCCCTCGTCGTCGAAGCCGACGGTGACCCGGTGCAGCTGGCCGCGCTCGTGGGCGGCAGCGACGAAGTGCTCGCGGCGGTCCTCGGTCCACTTGACCGCGCGGCCGAGCAGCCTTGCCGCCCAAGGGACCAGCACCTCCTCGGGCCAGGGGTGCACGATCTTGACCCCGAAGCCGCCGCCGACGTCGGGCGCGATGCACTCGAGCTTGGCCAGGGGCAGGTCGAGCTTGGCCGCCACGGCCGCGCGCACGCCGGTGGAGGTCTGCGTCGAGGAGTACATCCGCAGCTCGCCGCGCTCGGTGTCCCACCGTGCGTAGACGCCGCGGCCCTCCATCGGCGTGGAGGCGCTGCGCTCGATGTCGAGCTCGAGGGTCAGCGTGTGCGGCGCTGCGGCGAGGGCGGACTCGACGTCGCCGACCTCCTGCAGCATGTGGGCCGCGACGTTGCCGGGGACGTCGTCGTGCACGAGGAGGTCACCGTCGCGGGCCGCCTCGATGCCGACGACCACGGGAAGCTGCTCGTAGCTGACCCGGATGCGCTGGCAGGCGTCCTCGGCGACGTAGCGGTCGGTCGCCACGACCATGACGACGGGCTCACCGACGTGGTTGACCTCGTCCCTGGCCAGCGCGTGGCCGGTGCGGCCGTGGGTCAGCGTCGGGTGCGGGATGAGCAGGGGCAGCGGCTCGCCGACCCGCCCGGGCAGGTCCTCGTGGGCGTAGATGCCGAGCACGCCCTCGATGTCGACCGCCTCGGAGGCGTCGATGTCGACGATGCGGGCGTGCGCGTGCGGGCTGCGGACGAAGGCGGCGGCGAGGGCGTCGTGGCCGAGGTCGTCGAGGTAGCGTCCGCCGCCGGTGACCAGGCGCGGGTCCTCCTTGCGCCGGATCGGAGCCCCGAACATCTGGGTCGTCATGCGCCCTCCCCGGCGGCGGTCTCGGTGACGCGCTCCGTGGCGCGCTCGGCCCGGATCTCGGCGGCGCGCAGGACGCTCTTGACGATGTTCTGGTAGCCGGTGCAGCGGCACAGGTTGCCCGAGATCGCCTCTCGCGCCTGCTCGCTCGTCGGGTGCGGGTGCTCGTCGAGGTAGGCGGTGATGGTCGTGAGGAAGCCCGGCGTGCAGAAGCCGCACTGCAGCCCGTGGCACTCGGCGAAGGCCTGCTGGACCGGGTTCATCGACTCACCGGTCGGCGCACGGCGAGCGTCACGGGCATCGCACAGACCCTCGACGGTCGTGATCTCGTGGTCCTGCGCCGTGACCGCGAACATCAGGCAGGAGCGCATCGGCCGGCCGTCGACGAGCACGGTGCAGGCGCCGCACACCCCGTGCTCGCAGCCGACGTGTGTCCCGGTGAGCTCGAGGTCGTGCCGGAGGAAGTCGGAGAGCAGACGCCGGGCCGGGACGACGGCTGAGTGCCGAATACCGTTGACCGTGACCGTCACCTCCCCGCCCTCCCCGCCCTCCCCGGTCGCGTGGGCGCTCTGCTGCGCTCGCGCGCTGTCGAGGTGCTCACTCGACGGGGGGAAGTGCCCATTGGACGGGGGGAAGTGCCCGCTCGACGTGGGGCCGCTCCGGTCCTCGGCCGACTGGGTACCGTGCTCTACGGCTCGGGGGAGCGCCCGGCGGGTGAGCTCGGCGGCGAGCATGCGGCGGTAGTCGGCGCTCGCGTGGATGTCGTCCTCCGGGTCGACGTACGCGTGCACGGCCTCCGCGGCCGCGTCCAGTCCCCGCTCCCAGGCGTCCGAGCCGGGCTCGACCCCGGCCAGGGCCGACGTCAGGTCGAGGACCGAGGGCACCGCGGTGACGGAGACGAACGAGGCCCGGGCCTGGGACACGACGCCGTCGGTCAGGGTGACGCCGACGCCGACTCCGGCGATGGCGTAGTCCCCGTGCCGCCGCGCCGACTCGGTGAACGCCGTGCCGGTCCCGGCCGGGAGGCGACCGAAGCGCACCGCCACGACGAGCTCCTCCGGGTCGAGGCACGTCTCCAACGGCCCGAGGAAGAAGTCGGCACAGGCGATCTCGCGTGGGCCGGCGGGCCCGACGACCTCTACGGTGCCGCAGGTCAGGGCCAGGATCGCCGGCATCTCACCGGCCGCGTCGGCGTGCGCGATCGAGCCGACCGTGGTGCCGCGGTTGCGGATCGCGGGATGTGCCACGTTGGTCACGGCCTGGCGCAGGAGCGGGAGGGCGGCATACGCCTCCCGGGAGCGCTCGAGGCCGGCGTGTCGCACGAGGGCGCCCACGCGTACGAACTCGTGGGTCACCGCGATGGCGTCGAGTCCGGCGACCCGGTTGAGGTCAACGAGGTGGGCCGGGGAGGCGAGGCGCATGTTGAGGAGCGGGATGAGGCTCTGCCCGCCCGCGAGGACCTTGCCGTCGTGGCCGACCTCGGCGAGCACGGCGACGGCCTCCTCGACGGTGCGCGGCGCGTGGTGCACGAAGGGGGCGGGCTTCACCGTACTGATCCTGCCTTTCCGATCCGGTGTGCAACCAGTGAATGGTGTGCATCGCTGGCGCCGGGCTCTTGGCAACTTCTGCCGGGAAGGGCCGTGGGCCCCCGATCTGCATCGGAGGCCCACGGAACGCGGATGCGAGTGGTGCTGCGGGCCTCAGCGGCGGCGCACGTCGGGCCCGCCGGGACGGTCCTGGTAGAGGTCGTCGACGCCGTCGGCGTCGCCGTAGTCGCCCTCCCGCTCGCCGAGCGAGATCATGGTGCCCCCTGCGGCGTCGGCGCGCCGGCGCAGGTCCTCGGGTGCCAGGGTGCGGGCGAGGTGGTAGGCGCCGATGGCGACGATCGTGCCCAGGGCGATGCCGCCGAGCGTGAAGTTCTGGGTGAACTGCAGCGACACGCCGCCGATGCCGATGATGATGCCCGCGGCGATCGGGACCAGGTTGATGGGGTTGCCGAAGTCGACCCCGTTCTCCTTCCAGATCTTCGCGCCGAGCAGGCCGATCATGCCGTAGAGGACGACCGTGATCCCGCCGAGCACGCCGCCGGGGACCGAGGCGACGAGGGCGCCGAACTTCGGCGAGAGGCCGAAGATGATGGCCACGATCGCAGCCACGTAGTAGGCGGCGGTCGAGTAGACGCGGGTCGCCGCCATGACGCCGATGTTCTCGGCGTACGTCGTCGTCGGCGAGCCACCGACCGAGGAGGCGATGACGGTGCCGATGCCGTCGGCCGCGATGGCCCGGCCCATGTAGGGGTCGAGGTCGGCCTTGGTCATCTCGGCGACGGCCTTGACGTGCCCGGTGTTCTCGGCGATGAGGGCGATGACGGCCGGCAGGACCAGCAGGATCGCGGCGATCGAGAAAGAGGGGGCGTGGATGCCGACCATGGCCTTCCCGTCGGGACCGATGGTCCCGGTCGTCGGCGGCAGGCCGAACCAGGGTTGGGCGGCGACGTTGTCGAAGTTCGTGCGGAAGTGGTCGAACGGCGTCGCGTGGCAGAAGGACTGGGCCGTGTCGGCGCCCGTGCACGCCTTGCCCGCGGCATCGCGCAGGTTCAGCCCGGGCAGGGCCGTGTGGATCATCCCGACGGTCCTGTCCAGCACCCACGAGAGGATGACGCCGAAGATCAGCGCGAGGAACACTGCGATGCGCGAGATGAAGCCCTTGAAGGCCACCGCGCACACGATGACGAAGAGCATGACGAGGACCGCGACCCACTGGTCCTGCGGCCAGTAGATGCCCGCTACGACCGGAGCGAGGTTGAAGCCGATGAGCATGACGACCGCACCCGTGACGACCGGGGGCAGCACCTTGTGCAGCACCGACGAGCCGAGGAAGTGGATGAGAACGCCGACGAGGGCGAGGACGACGCCGGCCACGAGGATCGCGCCGGTGACCTGCTGCGAGGTGCCGCCCTGGGCGCGGATGGCCGCCACGGAGCCGACGAAGGCCGCCGACGTGCCCAGGTAGCTCGGCACCTTGCCGTTGACGATGAGCAGGAAGCAGATCGTCGCGATGCCGCTCATCATGATCGCGAGCTGGGGGTTCAGCCCCATCACCAGGGGGAAGACGAACGTCGCGCCGAACATCGCCACGACGTGCTGCGCTCCCAGGCCGATGGTCTTGCCCCATGACAGCCGCTCGTCGGGGGCGACGACGTCGTCGGGGCCCATCGTCTTGCCGTCGCCGTGCAGTTTCCAGCCCAAGCCCAAAGCCATTCCGACTCCTATGGTTGCCACACCGGGTGATGTGGGTGACGCCCCAAGCCGGGGTTGGCCCGCAAACTACTCCCCGGCGGCCGGACCGCGTTCGTCAAACGCTGATACACGCCGACGCCCGCCGTCTGGCACCTCCTGCCGTATGCCGTCACCCCGCCTCCCCGGGTGTGCTCCGTCGCGAACGTGGACGTTTGCACCCCCTCACCGGGGTGCGATGTTCCACGGTCCTGCGCCCACGGTGCATGTCGCGCTGCAGCGGCGAGGGCTCCCGGCCCAGCCCCGGTCGCGCAGCACCTGTGCCACGTCGTCGGCGAGAGCGCAGCCAGTCGGCACGAGGTCGGTCCAGTAGCAGCGCAGTGTGAGCCGGCCGGACGTCAGGGTGCGCCGGTCTCGCCTGCCGTCGCGCTGCACGTCGGTCCAGGACGAGTGCCCGAGCCGCCCGTCCACCTCGACGACCACGCCGCACGGGTACTCCACGTCGCGCCGCCCGGCCCGGCCCGCCCGCGTCTGCCGACGGCTGTGCGGGAGGCCGTGAGCCCGTTCGACATCACGGACGTACCGCCGCTCTGCCGGGCTCTCGCACCCGTCCGCGACGTCGGCCAGCACTTCGAGGAGCAGGGAGCGGCTTGGTTGCCTGGCTCGCTGGCCCAGCGCCGCACGAAGCCGCTCCGGCGTGGTGAGCTCCAGGCCGATGGCCTTGGCGGCGACCCTGATGGCCCGGTCGGGACCGTGGTCGGCTCCGAGGTCGAGCACCGTGTGCTCGGGCGTCGTGCGATGCGGCCACGCCGTGGGGTGCACCCGGTCCGGCGCCCGTCTGCTCCGGGTGACGACCACGCCGGGGACGTCGCGGACCCGGCGCCCTGCCGGGATGACGACACGGATCGGGTCCGGTTCGTGGCGCAGCAAGCCCCACGCGTGGCCGGCGCTGTCCTGGCACAGCGCGGCCCCAGGCCCTGCATGCAGCAGGGCGGCCACGGCCCGCGCCTCCCAGCCCTCGCGCCCGGGCATCGTCTGGTACACGCCGGGGTGCACGACCGACCACCGACCGCTCGTCAGGCGCCACTCCACGGCCTTGGCCGACAGGCCGCCCGCGAGTGCTTGGCCCCGCGTGAGGAGCCCAGACTGGCCGGCAGCCCGAGCACGCAGCAGTGGATCCATCGAAGGAGCCTGACCGCCCTGCGGGTGGCGCCGCTCCGGCCATCCACAGCCGCCGGATCGTGGTGAGTCACACCCCCTCGGCGGGGTGCGATGTTCCACGGACGCCGCCACCCGGCATACGTGCTCGGGCGGGCGGCGCGGTCAGATGCCGCGCATCTGGTGGATCTTGAGCGCGAGGGCGAGCGTGAGGCGCAGGTCGGGGTCCGTGGTGAAGGGGCCGAGCATCTTCTCGAGCTTGCCGATGCGGTAGCGCAGCGTGTTGTAGTGGAAGAAGAGCAGCCGCGCGGTCTCGGCGACGTTGAGGTTCGTGTCGAGCAGGATGCTGAGGGTCTGGCGGAGCCCGGCGTACTCCGGCGACTCGTCGGTCGCCAGCTCGCGCAGCGACTCGTGGACGAAGCGGCGCAGGTCGGCGCCGTCGGGGATGAGGGCGAGCAGCCGGTAGATCCCGAGGCCGTCGACGTGGGTGAGGGCGCCGTCGCCGTGCATCTGGCGCCCGACCGTCACAGCCGAGAGCGCCTGGTCGTATGCGGCGGGCAGGTCGGCGGCGGACGTGATCGTGCGCGAGACCCCGGCCGAGAACGAGCGCCGACCCCCGCCGCCGTCGCCGCGCACGACCCGGACGTAGTCGCCGACGATGCGCATCACCTGGTCGGTGTCGGCGTCGGCCGGCACGCCGATGAGGGCGACGACCTCGCGGCTGAACCCCATGACGGGGGAGCGGGGGTCGCGCACGGCCACGGCGTGGGTCCAGGCCCGGGCGAAGCGCTGCTGGAGGAAGCGCACCTCGTCGGCGTCGCGGGTCGAGCGGTCGTCGTCCTCGTCGGTCTCGGCCACGACCACGACCATGGGCCGGGCGATGTCCCAGCCGAGCGAGGTGGCGTGGGCCACCGCGTCGACCGGTGAGCCGGCACGGCCGGCCAGGGCGTCGCGGAGGAACTCGGCGCGGTACTTGCTCTCGACGGCCGAGACGGCCTGGTCCTTGGTGATGGCGAGGGCGGCCACGGTGGCGGCGCGTTCGAGCAGCCGCACGTCGTCGACGGTGAGGTGGCGGTGGCTGCAGAAGGCGATGAGCACGCCGTGGTCGAGGTGCCCGGCGACGATGCGGACGGCGGCGCGGTCGGCCGCCGGCCCCTCAGGGCGCGGGCCCATCGGCTCGGTCTCGGTGAGCAGTCGGCCGGTCCGGTCGAAGCAGCCCAGCCGCGCCGCGTGCTCGAGCTCGCGCTCTGAGCCGGCCTGCGCGATGACCCGGCCGTCGGTGGTCGTGACCATGACGGCGCCGTCGAGGAAGCCGACGACCTGCTCGCAGAGGTCGTCGAGGGAGCCGCCGGCGAGGACGATCTGCACGAGCGCCCGGTCGGCGTCCTCGAGCCGGCGCAGCACCGCGGTCTGGTGCTCGAGGATCGCGCTCAGCACCTCGGTCGTGAAGGTCGCGATGTGGTCCAGCGGGATGTCGATCACCGGGAGCGCGGTCGACCGACCGACCTCGACGAGCTCGTCCAGGGCGGGACCGGTGAGCCCCGAGACGACCAGCCCGGACGCGCCCGCGCGTTCCAGTGTGGTGACGACCTCGGCGCCCCAGCCGGGGACTCCGCTCTGCTCGACGAGCGCCGCGGCGTCGGCGAGGACGAGGCGGTGGCGCAAGCTCTCGCCGGCCGCCGCGGCGCGCAGCGCGGACCGCAGCGGCGTCGTGCTGTCGACGCTCGTGTCCAGCCGCGGCGCGTCCGCGTGGACCAGCCCGTGCGCCGTGGCGGCCAGTCCGGCGATGAGCCGCAGGGAGATCCCCGACGCGTCGGGCTGCGTGCCTGCGACGTCCGGCGCCTCGACTGGCAACTCACTGTGCGAGGGAGCCAGATCGTTGGCAACTTTCACCATGAGCGCACCCTATCCACGGTCGGTAGCGTCGCGGCAGCGTCCGCGCCGGGCGGTTCGCGACCCGACCTGGAGCGGGAGGTGAGCGTGGGCACCAACGCGGGCCTCGACCGGGTGCGGCTGCCTGCCGCCGTGTCGCCGCTGGTGGCCGCAGAGCTGACCGGGTCCCCTCAGCGGCGACGGGTGCTCGCGGCGTTCCCGTCGTGCCTCTATGTCGAGCTCGGCGCGCACGAACGGGTCCTCGCCGTGCTCGCCTCCGACGCCGTGCTCCTGCCCATCGGCGTGCGCGTGGCCGTCCCGTCGTCCGAGCTGCACTGGGGCATCGAGCCGGGCGCCGACATCGTCGTGGGGGAGGGGCGCGTATGCCTGCCGCGGGTCGACGTCGTCGCCACCCGGCCGCTGCGCCCGGGCCGCGTGCTTCCTACGGCAGTGGGTGGCGGCGCGGCCGTTCCCCTGCCCGACGCGGGCGTCCTGGGCGACCTCGCGCACGCCCTGACCGCCGCGGCGCTCGCCGGACGCTCGGTGGAGCCCGACGTGCGGGGTCTGGTCGGCGCCGGCCGCGGGCTGACTCCCAGCGGCGACGACGCCCTCTGCGGGGTGCTGCTGTCGCTGTCCGCCGTCGAGTCGCCGGACGCTCGCCGCGCCCTCGCCTCCGTGCGGACCGTCGTCCGGAGCGTGCTGCCGCGCACGACGAGCCTGTCGGCGGCCCTCCTCGTCGCCGCGGCGGACGGGTATGCCGTCCCGGACGTCGCGCGCCTTGTCACCCTTCTCGTCGGGTCCGGGTCTACCGCGCCCGACCTCGTCGAGCGGGTCCTCGCGATCGGGCACACCTCCGGCCGTGACCTGCTGGCCGGGGTGAGCGGCGCCCTGCGTGCCGTCCACGACCACGCATCCACCAGCCAGGAAGGGGCCCGCCGTGCCTGACCACGTCGAGCTGAGGACCGGCGCCTACTACGACTCGGTGACCCTCATGCAGGTCTCGCGAGCCGTCGCCGCGACGCCCGGTGTCCAGGCCGCGCAGGTGGCGATGGCGACCGAGCTCAACCTCGACGTGCTGCGCGGCATGGGCTTCGAGGTGCCACCGTCGGCGCCGAACGACCTCGTCGTCGCGATCCGCGGCGACGAGTCGGCCATCGCCGCCGGCCTGGGCGCCCTCGAGGCGGCCCTGGTCGGGAGTCGTTCTGCTGCAACGGGTTCCGCTGGGCTGGGCGCGGCTCCACCGCCGCACACGCTGGGCAGGGCCATCCGGCTCTCGGGCGCCGACCTCGCCCTGGTGTCCGTGCCGGGCGAGCACGCGGTGGCCGAGGCCCTCGACGCCGTGCGCGCGGGCATCTCGGTCATGGTCTTCTCCGACAACGTCCCGGTCGAGGACGAGGTGCGCCTCAAGGACGCGGCGGCGGCCGCCGGGGTCCTCGTCATGGGTCCGGACTGCGGCACCGCGGTCATCGGGGGAGTGGGGCTCGGCTTCGCCAACGTCGTGCGCCCCGGACCGGTCGGCCTCGTCGCCGCCTCTGGGACCGGCGCCCAGCAGGTGATGTGCCTGCTCGACACGGCCGGCGTGGGCATCAGCCACTGCCTCGGCGTCGGCGGGCGGGACCTGTCGTCAGCCGTGGCCGGCCGCTCGACCAAGCAGGCGCTCGCCGCCCTCGCGGCCGATCCTGCCACCGAGACCATCGTCGTCGTCTCCAAGCCGCCCGCTCCCGAGGTGCTCGCCGACCTGGAGGCGTATGCCGCCACGCTGGGCAAGCCGGTCCACTGGGCGACGCTCGGGCCGGGTCGCCCCGACCTCACGGCGGCTGTCGAGGACGTGCTCTTCGCCACCGGGCACCCGGTGCCGGAGCGGTGGCGGACGTGGCGACCGGGCGTCTCCGACGACGAGTGGTCGGAGCTCACGCCTGAGGCGAGGAGGGCTGCGGTTCAAGGCAGTTCGCTGCGCGGCCTCTTCTGCGGCGGCACCCTCGCCGACGAGGCGATGCTCATCACGGCCGAGCACCTCGGCGACATCCGCTCGAACATCCCGTTGCGCCCCGACCTGGCCCTCGGCCCGGACCTGCGCGACCCGGGTCACGTCGTCATCGACTTCGGCGACGACGCCCTGACGCGTGGTCGGGCGCATCCGATGATCGACCCGTCGCTTCGCCTCGAGCGCATCACCGTCGAGGCCGCCGATCCGACGTGCGGCGTGCTCCTGCTCGATCTCGTCCTCGGCCACGGCGCCCACCCCGACCCGGCGCCCGAGCTGTCCGACGCCGTCCGCGCGGCTCGCGCGACCGCGTCGGCCGAGGGTCGTCACCTCGATGTGGTCGTGTCGCTGAACGGGACCGAGGGTGACCCCCAGGGCCTTCAACGAAGCACCGGCCACCTCGTCCAGGCGGGCGCCGTCGTCATACTGTCGAACGCGGCGGCCACGCGCGAGGCGCTGCGCCTGCTCGGCCACGACACGAACGCCCAGGCGTCGGGTGGAGCTGCCTACTCGACGGAGGAGTGGCCCCTCTCGACAGCTCACGAGGAGCGCGCGCCGGATCGCGGGACGGCCGGGACGGCATACGCAATCGGGGCAGGCGAGCGCGCCGCCCTCGGCACCGAGCCGCTCCACGGACTCCTCTCCGCCGAGGTGTCCGTCGCGGCGGCGGGGGTCTCGCTCCTCGCCGACTCCCTTCGGGCACAGGCGGTCTCGGTGACCGAGGCGGCGTGGCAGCCCCCGCTGCCGGGCACCGCCACCGACCTCAGGCGCGTGCTCGCCGACCCCCAGCGCGACACAGCGAACGCGGAGGCCCTGCGCCGGATGACCGCTGCCGGCGCCGACCTCGTCGACGTCCGTCCGGCGAGCGAGGCCCTGGGCCTCGAGCGCGGCACGTTCCTGCACGCCGGCCCACCGATCACCTTCGACCGCGCGTCCGGACCGCTGCGCGGTGCGCTCGTCGGCGCGATGCTCCTCGAGGGCCTCGCCGACACGGCGGAGCAGGCGGAGGAAAGGCTCGCGAAGGGCGACGGGATCACGCTCGAGCCGTGCCACCACCGCGACGCGGTCGGCCCGATGGCCGGCGTGGTGAGCCCGTCGATGTGGGTCTACGAGCTGCGCGACGAGGTACACGACCACACGTCGTGGTGCTCGCTCAACGAGGGACTCGGCAAGGTGCTGCGCTACGGCGCGTACGGTCCGGAGGTCATCGACCGGCTGCGGTGGATGAACGCCGTGCTGGGCCCGATCCTCCAGCAGGCCGTCCGCGCCCGCGCCGACCAGCAGGGGCCGATCGACATCAAGGCGATCATCGCCCAGATGCTCCAGATGGGCGACGAGGGCCACAACCGCAACCGCGCCGGCTCGCTCATGCTCCTGCGCGAGCTGCTCCCGACGATGATCACGGCCGACGCGTCGTCGACCGACATCGCCGAGGCGGTGCGTTTCTCGGGCGCCAACGAGCACTTCTTCCTCAACCTCGGTATGCCGGCCTGCAAGCTGAGCACGCTTGCCGCCCATGGCATCCCGGGATCGAGCGTCGTGACCACCATGGCGCGCAACGGGACCGACTTCGGCATCCGCGTGTCCGGCACGGGGGATGCGTGGTTCACCGGGCCGGCGAACACGCCCGAGGGCCTCTTCCTCGGTTCCTACGGGCCCGACGATGCCAACCCCGACATCGGCGACTCGGCGATCACCGAGACCGGCGGCATCGGGGGGTTCGCCATGGCCGCGGCCCCCGCCATCGTCCGCTTCGTCGGCGGCGACGTGCCGTTCGCGCTACGGGCCACCCAGACGATGTACGAGATCACGGTCGGTGAGCACACGGCCTACCAGGTGCCGATCCTCGAGTTCCGTGGCACGCCGACCGGCATCGACGTCACCGCGGTGGCGCGGACCGGCATCCTGCCCCAGATCAACACCGGCATGGCGGGTCGGGTCGCCGGGACGGGCCAGGTCGGTGCCGGCCTCGTCACCCCGCCGGCCGAGTGCTTCACCCAGGCCCTGGCGGCGCTGGCGGGAGCCGTGCAGGAAGGCTGACCCCGGCGCCCAGACCCATTCAGGACCTATTTGTCCGTTTTGCCGCAAAGGGCCCCTCTGGCTGGCTACTGTCCCGATCGGGATCACGAGCCGATCTGGAGGAGCACAGGACATGTTGCGTCTCAAGGTGGCGGCCTTTGCCGCATGCGCGCTGGCGGTGCTCGGGCTGACGCAGCCGCCCATGTCGGCGCGGGAGGCGGCGCCCGCGCCCATCCGTCACGACTTCCACGACGCCGCTCTCGGGGCGTTCACCCCCTCGACGTCCAGCACTGCCGTGGCGGCGGTGACTGCGTTGGGCTCCAGCAAGGACTACACCCTCATGTTCCCCGCCGCGTTCGGCGCCCCGTACGGACGGTGGGACCCGTGCAAGCCGATCTACTGGAAGGTCAACCCTCGCTGGGCCCCCAAGGGCGGCGTCACGGATCTCAAGGCTGCCATCGCCAGAGTGCATGCCGCCACCGGCCTGACGTTCGTCTACGAGGGCACCACGACACTCGTGCCGGGCACCGCTGCCTATGACGAGGTGGACACCAGCGGACAGATCATCATCGCGTGGGCGCCCGACGGCTACAGCACACTCATCCCGAAGGCGCCGCGGGGCTCCTACGGTCCCATGGGCGTGGGCGGCGGCACCGTCTACATCCGTTCCGGGGTCGACGGCAGGCAGTATGCGGTCATCGACAGTGCCTATGTGCTGCTGTCCACCAGCTTCTCGACTCTCGCCGGAGGCTTCGGCTTGGGCAACAGGTACGGGTGGCAGGGCACCCGGGGCATGCTGGACATGCACGAGCTCGGACATGCCATCGGTCTGCAGCACGCTCAGGGCAGGTCGGAGATCATGTATCCGTACGCTCAACGCATGCTCGCCAACTGGGGCGCCGGTGACCTCAACGGCTTGCGCCTTCTCGGCAGGGCACCTGGCTGCATCCCCGAGCTGACCGACTGACCGACTGACCGACTGACCAGCTGAGGAGCCCTGGGGCCGGCTGAAGGGCCGGATGAAGGTGTCGGACCTCGCCGGGGGCCTCTGACCGGAAGGCCGGGAAGGTCCAGCCTGCAACCAGTTGCTCGTCGGCGCCCGCCCAGCGACCCCGCCTAGCCTCGAAGCCATGGACGGGACCCAGGAGGCGAACGGGACCTCGAGACGCTCCGTGCTGGCCGGTGCCGGCGCGCTGCTGCTCGGGGCCTGCACCAGCGGCAACCCCGGAGCCGGCGTCACCGCGGGGCGCCCGGACGCCCCGACCGGCGATGCAGCCGCCACGCCGGGCGCCTCCACCACGGGCCCGCCCTCCGGCGGCCCGGGCTGGGTGCGCGCCGAGAACGCCCGGCCGGGCACCACCGCCTGGCGGATCGACAAGGCGCACCAGGCCCCGGAGGCCGAGCTCGCCGGCTACCCCAGCACGGTCAGCGTCCTGCCGGGGGAGTCGTTCGGCCTGCACCTCAGCTCCGCCCTGGGCGCCGTGACCGTCCGGGCCTACCGGCTCGGGCACTACGCCGGGACCGGCGCTCGCGAGGTCTGGGCCTCGCGCGCCGTGCCGGCGACGAGGCAGCCGGCCCCCACCAAGGACGCCCTCAACACCGTCCGCTGCGCCTGGCCCGAGACGCTCCGCATCGACACGTCCGGGTGGCCCGAGGGCAGCTACCTGCTCCGGCTCGAGGCCGGCGGGCGCGCGCGCTACGTCCCGATCGTCGTGCGGTCGCGCACCACGGCCGGACGCCTCGTGATGGTGTCCGCGGTGGCCTGCCACCAGGCCTACAACCAGTGGGGCGGCTACTCGCTGTACAAGGGACCCGACCAGAGCTTCGGCACGAGGGCCCACGCCGTCTCCTTCGACCGTCCCTACGACAAGAACGGCGCCCCCCTCGTCCTGACCTACGAGCAGGGCCCGATCTTCACGGCGGAGAGCGTTCACAGTCCCGACCTCGACCTGGCCTACGTCACCTCCTGGGACCTGCACCGCGAGCCCGCCCTGCTCGCCGGAGCCCGCGGCGTCGTCTCGCCCGGCCACGACGAGTACTGGACCCTGCCGATGCGCCGGCACGTCGAGGCCGCCCGCGACGCCGGCACCAACCTCGCGTTCCTCGGCGCCAACGCCCTCTACTGGCGGGCGCGCCTGTCGGGCGACGGCCGGCTGCTCACCTGCTACAAGGATGCGACCCTGGACCCGGTGCACCCGAGCCCCGAGACCACGGCCCAGTGGCGCCAGGGCCCCCACCCCGACCCGGAGAACTCCCTCACCGGCATGCTCTACGAGGCCTTCCCGGCCGAGGCCGACCTCACCGTGCACGACCCCAGCTTCTTCCTCCTCCGAGGCACCGGCGCGCGCCAGGGGCAGAGGTATGCCGGCCTCGTCGCCGTCGAGGTCGACCGCGCCTACCCGGTGGCGGGCACTCCGGCGAACCTCCAGGTCGTCGCACACTCCCCGGTGCCGCAGCAGAACAAGCCCGATACGCACTCGGACATGACCTACTACTCCACGCCGAGCGGCGCGGGTGTCTTCGCCGTCGGCACCATGGCGTGGGCCTCCGCGCTGCGCGGAGCCCACGCCCGCCCGCGCATCGACGAGCGCGCGGCCGCCTTCGCGCGCAAGGTCACCGCCAACCTCTTCACGGCCATGGCGCAGGGCCCGATGGGCCGCGCGCACCCGGCCCGCGGCAACCTCCGGACCATCGACGCCCCGACCAGCACGGCCACCGGCACAGGCGGCCCCGTCGCCCACGCCTGAGCCCGGGGGGCGAAGCGCCCGAAAATGAGTGGGTCGCCACGCTTCCCGACGCCTAGGGTGGTCGGGCCATGCGAGACTTCCCACCCCCTGTCCGGGCTTTCACCGACCGCGGCGCCGAGGCGCCCGACACCCGCTCGCCGCGGGCCTTTCTGCTGTGGATGGTGCGACAGAACGGCAGCCTGTTCTGGGCGGGCCTACTTGTCGCCCTGGTCTGGATGGTGCCGCAGACCGTGGGCCCCTGGATGGTGGGCCGCGCGATCGACACGGGCATCGTCACGGGCGACACTGCCACGACGACGCGCTGGCTGCTCGCCATCGCGGTCGTCACGGTCTTCGGAGCTGTCAGCGGCGTCCTCTTCCACACCGTCATCGTGCGCGAGTGGCTCATCGCCCTCTACGGCACGACGATGCTCGTCACCCGCAAGGCCCTCCAGCTCGGGCACGTCCTGACCCGGCGCACCCCCACGGGTGAGGTCCTCTCGGTCTCGGGCAGCGACGGCGACCAGTTCGGCGCGCTGATGGAGATCACGACGCGCGCCATCTCGCAGCTCGCCGCCTACCTCGTCGTGGCCGGCATCGTGCTCAGCACGTCGGTGCGCATGGGCGTACTCGTGCTCGTCTCCGCGCCGCTGCTCGTCGTGCTCGGCGCGCCGCTGCTGCGACCGATGCAGCGCTGGCAGGGGGTCGAGCGCTCCCGCAACTCGGAGCTGACCTCGATGGCGACCGACATCGTCGGCGGCCTGCGCATCCTGCGCGGCATCGGCGGCGAGGACACCTTCGGCGGCAACTACGCCACGCAGTCGCAGAAGGTGCGCCAGTCCGGCGTCGCCGCCGGCCGCTGGCTCGCCGCGGTCGAGTCCGTCGGGGTCCTGCTCTCCGGCGGCTTCGTCGTGGCCCTGATGTGGCTCGGCACGCGCGAGGTCGCCCAGGGCCGCCTGACCGTCGGCCAGCTCGTCAGCTTCCTCGGCTACGGCCTCTTCCTCATCCAGCCGATGCGCACCTTCGTCGAGTTCGCCCAGAAGTGGACGCGCTCGGTCGTCTCGGCCCGCAAGGCGATCGCCGTGCTCGAGCAGCGCCCGCCGTGGGTGCACCCCGAGGACCCGGCCCCGCTCGACCCCACCGCCGAGATCGTCGACGAGCAGTCCGGGGCCACGATCCGCCCGGGCGTGCTCACCATGGTCGTCTCGGCCGTGCCCGACGACTCGGCGGCGCTCGCCGACCGCCTCGGCCGCTACCTGCCGGGCGGCGACGGCACGCTCGTCAGCGACGAGATCCCCGAGGACCTCAAGGGCCGGGCGGCCAAGCGCGAGAGGGCCGCCCGCGCCAAGGCCCGGGAGGAGCAGGCCCGCCGCGACGACGAGCGCGCCCGCCGGCCGTGGGGCGTCACCGTCGGCGGCGTCGACCTCTCGCGGGTGGAGCTCGACGAGGTACGCCGTCGCATCCTCGTGAGCGACAACGCCCCCCAGGTGTTCGCCGGGACCCTGCGCTCGGCCGTCGACCCGCTCGGGCGGCTGAGCCGCGCCGACGCCGAGAAGGCGCTCTACACCGCCGCCGCCGACGACGTCTTCGACGCGCTGCCCGGCGGCTGGCAGGGCGAGCTCGAGGAGCGCGGCCGCGGGCTCTCCGGCGGCCAGCGCCAACGGCTCGTGCTCATGCGCGCGCTCGCCGCCGACCCCGACGTGCTCGTCCTCGTCGAGCCCACCTCGGCCGTCGACGCCCACACCGAGGCCCGCATCGCCGCCCGCCTCGCCGAGCACCGGAGCGGCCGCACGACGGTCGTCATGACCGCGTCACCGCTGCTGCTGCACCACGCCGACGAGATCATCCTGCTCGAGGGTGGTGTCGCGACCGCCCACGGACGGCACGCCGACCTGCTGGCCGAGTCGCCGGCATACCGCTCGGTCGTCGTCCGCGGCGCCGACGCGGACGCCTCCGTCCTCTCCCACCTCGCCGAGGAGTCCTGATGACCCCCGCCGACAGCAGCGTCGCGATGACGTATGCCGTCACGACGACCTCTCCGTTGACTTCCGAGCTGGCGGCCGAGTCGGAGCGCACCTGGGACGCCGTCAGCCACGTGCCGCCGGTGCCCGAGGAGCTGCGCCCGCCGCGCGACGCGTCGATCGCCCAGCGGCTCCGGGCGCTGCGCCGCCGTCACCTGCTGCGCGAGCGGCGCGCCCAGGAGTTCGTCGCCGACACGATGAACGCCCGCAAGGGCCTGCCGATCGCCGACAACCGCAGCGTGATCCGCTTTCTCGGCGGTCTGCTCAGGCAGCACCGGCTGCTCGTCATCGCCGTGGTCGCCGCGAACGCCCTCGCGGCGACGGCGGGCCTGCTCGTGCCCCGGCTGCTCGGCGAGCTCGTCGACTCCACGGTCGCCGACGTGCAGGCCGGCCGGGTCGACGCGGCGCTGGCCGGAGCCAACTCGGCGGCGCTCGTCGTCGCCGGGCTCGTCGTCCTGCAGAGCGCGTTCACCCTCGCCGCGAAGATCACCTCGGCCGTGCTCGGCCAGGGCGTCCTCGCCACCGCCCGCGAGTACGTCGTCCGCGCGATCCTGCGCCTGCCGCTCTCGCGCGTCGAGAGCGCCGGCTCCGGCGACCTCGTCACCCGCGTGACCCGCGACGTCGGCACGATGAGCGAGAGCGTGCGCTGGGCGCTGCCCGAGTCGATCGTCGCGAGCATCACCGTCGCGCTGACGCTCGTCGCGATGGTCAGCAACTCCGTCATCCTGTCGGCGCCCTCCATCGTGCTCATGACGCTGGCGCTCGTGCAGGTCCGCCGCTACCTCAAGCGCGCCTCCAAGGGCTACCTCACCGAGGGCGGCACGTACTCGCGGATCAACACCACCCTCACCGAGACGGTCGAGGGCGCCCGCACCGTCGAGGCGCTCGGGCTCGCGCGTCGCCGTCTCCAGCGCGGCGACGACGACATCGCGGTCTCGGGCCAGGCCGAGCGCTACACGATGACGCTGCGCAACCTGCTCTTCGCCGTCATGGACGTCGCCTTCGCCACCCCGCGGGTGCTCGTCCTGCTGCTCGGGTCCATCGGGTATGCCGAGGGCTGGGCCACACTCGGACAGATCACGACCGCGATCCTCTACACCGAGGCCCTCTGGGGCCCGTTCGACATGCTCGTGTCCACGGTCGACCGCGTGCAGGTCGGGATCGCCTCGACCACGCGTCTGCTCGGGATCGCCACGGTGCCGCCGGACCGGCAGGCCGGGAGGGACGTGCCGGTCGGGTCCGAGCTGGTGGGCACCGACCTGCGCTACGCCTACCGCGCCGACCACGACGTGCTGCACGGCATCGACCTCGACCTGGCCACGGGGGAGCGGCTGGCGATCGTCGGGCCGAGCGGCTCGGGCAAGTCGACGCTCGGCCGGCTCCTGTCGGGCATCCACGGCCCACGCACCGGGTCGGTCACGGTCGGCGGCGTCGAGCTGACCTCGCTGCCGCTCGACACCCTGCGCACCGAGGTCGCCCTCGTCACCCAGGAGCACCACGTCTTCATCGGCTCGGTGCGCGACAACGTCGTCCTGGCGCGCGAGGGGTCGAGCGACGAGCAGGTCCGCGCAGCGCTGCGGGCCGTCGACGCCCTGGACTGGGTCGAGCGGCTCCCCGAGAGCCTCGACACGAAGCTGGGCTCGGGCCACCACGCGCTGACCCCGGGACGGGCGCAGCAGATCGCGCTCGCCCGGCTCATCCTCGCCGACCCGCACACGATCGTGCTCGACGAGGCGACCTCGCTCATCGACCCGCGCACCGCCCGGCACCTCGAGGGCTCGATGAACGCGCTGCTGACCGGCCGCACCGTCGTGGCCATCGCGCACCGGCTGCACACCGCGCACGACGCCGACCGCATCGCCGTGGTCATCGACGGCCGGGTCGCCGAGCTCGGCAGCCACGACGAGCTCGTCGAGCGAGACGGGGAGTATGCCGCCCTCTGGCGTGCCTGGACCTCCTGACTCGACGGTTCTAAGCGACAAACCCACTCGGCGCCCTCGGCTCGCTCGGAGACGCGAACGGTGCACCGGGCCGTCCGGTAGGTGCCCTCACGGCCGCGAGCGCTGGGGGTTCTCCCCTCCAAAAGGTGGTACGCGACTTTCGAAATGACCCATATATCCGTATTCCGGAGATTTAGCGCATGCCCGTCATTAGGGTCCATCCAGATGCGTTCCAGCCGATACGGACGCGCCCTCAAAGATCAGATGGAGTGTGCACGAGTGAAACGAAGTGTCGCGGTCGCCCTGACGGCCGGTCTGCTGGTGGTCGGTGTTCCCGTCGCCGGTGCGGATGCGGCCAGCGCCAGCCGGGTGACTGCCGGACTGTCGGCGCCGGCCACGACCGTCCGCGCCGCGGACTATGTCATCGGCAGCGTGACAGGCGGGGCACGTACGGTGGACTTGCAGCGGCTGGGACGCACCTGGACCACGGTCAAGGCCGTGACCAGTGATCGGTACGGGCACTACCGGATTCCCGTGTCCACCGCGGCCGCCGGAACGTTCTTGTACCGGGTCTACGTGCCCGCTCGCCGCGCCTACACGCCCGTCTCGTCCGGTGTGCTGAGGCTCACCGTCCGGAACGCGAGCATTGTCTCGGCAGCGGTGGGGCGCGACCGAGACGACGGCTACCCCAACGCCATCATTGGTAGCGTCTCCGGCGGGAGCCGTCCGATGACCCTGCAACGGTTGTCGGGCGCACACTGGGTGAACGTGGGGACCGCCCGCAGCGACAGCATGGGCATGTCCTACTTCCCGGTGTCCCGTGCCAGCTACGGCACCTACACCTACCGGATCCTCGCTCCTACGTACGGGTACTGGGCGGGCGCTGTCAGCAAGGCCGTAGCGATGAACATCGCAGTGCCCACCCAGGTGACGGGCGTCTTGTCGTCCACCACCGCCCAGCCTGGTCAGGTCGTCACCTTGTCTGGTGTTGTGACTTCTGCCTACCCAGGCTCACGGAGGGTGCAGCTGCAGAGCTACGGCAGCGACACCGTCCTCGCGACGACGACCGTGACGGTCGGCGGTAGGTACACCTTCAAGGTGCGTACCGGTGCCGTTGGCCTCTGGTCGTATGTTGTGTCAGTCCCGGGCGTGACCTACGGCATGCCAGGGGCCGCTGTGCAGGATCTCACCGTCAGCGTGAACACGCTGCCGGTCAGCGCCAACGGACCGTTCACCCTCTCTGGCGACCTCACATCGGGGGTCGTTGCGACTGCTTTGAACGGCAGCCACGCCACGAACGTGTACCGGTGGATGACCGGCAAAGGCGTCCCCAGTGGCGTCTACGGCCTCCCGGTGTTCGCATCGACGGGCGTGGCCGCGCTCGGCGGCCGCAGTCTTCAGACTTCCACCGCGACCGGCTCGCCCCACCTTTGGATGACGGCCCCGAACGCAGGCACCACGTACGTGCCGGTTGCGTTCACCCGCAACGGAAGGTTCCTGCAGTACACCACCAACGTCCCCGACCCAGGATTCCCGGAGACCATCGTTCCCACCGCGGTGTCCGTTCTGGACTTGGCCACGGGCAAGTCGACCGTGGTGGAGACTGGCACCCCGTCAGCCCCGGCGGTCGCTGGTGTGGTCTCCGAGGACGGCGGCCAATTCGCCTACCAGCTTGGTGATTCGTGGTCGGACCCGACGATCCGCGTCGTCACAGCGGCCACGGGCGCAACCGCTGCTGCAGACATCACCGGTCTGACGGGGCCAGCAGGGCTGAAGTTCACTCCAGCCGGCAGGCTGACCGTTGCCGGCATCGCCGTCGACCCGGCGACCGGAGGTTACAGCGAGAACACCTGCGTGTTTGCCCTGTCCACGGCTCCGGGCGTGAAGCCATCTCAGCTGTTCTGCGAGCACGACGGAAATCTCGGCAACAGCCTGGACTTCAGCCCGGACGGCACCAAGATGCTTTGGGTGGATGACCCAGGCAACGATGTCACTGCGGCCATCGGAACCGTTTGGCTCGCCGACGCCGACGGCACCAACTCACGCGCCCTCACCCGGGTCACGTTGCCGCCGAGAGCAAGGCTGAACAACGCGGAGTTCGTGGGCCCGAACTACGTCGCGGTCGGGGTCATCTCCGAGGGCCCAGGATCCAACCCGGTCCCGGTCGCCAACCTCCTCGACCTCGGCGGCCGCAAGCTCGCCGAGATCCCCGGTGCGCCCCCGATGTGGATCAGCAGCCTGTCCTGACACCGATGCCGCGACGCGGGTCGCGTGCCGTGCGTCGACACGGCCGCGACCCGCCAAGCGCTCCCCAGTGGGAAAGCAGGCACTCGACGGGCGCAGGCCCGCGTGTGAAGGTGTGCACATGAGCACTGACACGGGCGGAGAGCAGGGGCGCACGGCATACGTCATCGTCGGGGGAGGGCTGGCGGCCGCGAAGGCGGTCGAGGGCATCCGCGAGAGCGACCAGACCGGCTCGATCCTCCTTGTCGCACAGGAGGACCGGCTGCCCTACGAGCGGCCGCCGCTGTCCAAGGGCGTGCTCCTGGGCGACGACGAGATGGACACGGCGTTCACGCACGACCGCGACTGGTACGCCGAGCAGCACGTCGAGCTGCGTCTGGGCACGCCCGCGACCTCGCTCGACACCGAGCAGCACGAGCTCACCCTCGACGGCGGCGAGGTCGTCCGCTACGAGAAGCTCCTCATCGCAACGGGATCCACGCCTCGCGCGCTCGACGTGCCCGGTGCCGACCTCGACGGTGTGCTCTACCTCCGGGAGATGCAGGAGTCCGAGGCGCTCAAGGCGCGGCTGACCGACGGCGCGCGCGTCGTGCTCATCGGCGCCGGCTGGATCGGGCTCGAGGTCGCGGCGGCCGCGCGCCACCACGGCAGCTCGGCCACGATCATCGAGCCGCAGGCCGCGCCGCTCCTCGGCGTCATGGGCGAGGAGGTGGGCGGCTGGTTCGCCGAGCTGCATCGCGGGCACGGCGTCGAGCTGCGACTCGGCGAGGGTGTCGAGCGCATCGAGGGTGACGGCCGGGTGACCGGCGTCGTGACGAAGTCCGGCGACACGGTGCCGGCCGACGTCGTCGTGGTCGGGGTCGGCATCACGCCGAACACCGGCCTGGCCGAGGGCGCCGGCATCGAGACCGGCAACGGCATCGTCACCGACCCGGGCTTGCGCACCTCGGCAGAGGGGGTCTGGGCCGCGGGCGATGTCGCGAACTGGCGCAGCACGACCCTCGACACCAACGTGCGGGTGGAGCATTGGGCCAACGCCCAGGACGGCGGGCTCGCGGCCGGCCGCTCGATGGCCGGCCAGGACGTCACCTACGACCCCATCCCGTTCTTCTTCTCCGACCAGTACGACATCGGGCTCGAGTACGCCGGCTACGTCCCGCGGGGCACCGACGCGCAGGTCGTCCTGCGCGGGAAGCCGTCGAGCAACGAGTTCATGGCCTTCTGGGTCGTGCCCGAGGGCGAGGGCGTACGCGTGCTGGCCGGGATGCACGTCAACGTCTGGGACACGATCGACGACGTCCAGCGCCTGGTGCGCGAGCACACCGTCGTCGACCCCGCGCGGCTGGGCGACCCGGGCGTTCCGCTCGGCGAGCTGGCCGGCTCCTCCTCCTGAGGCTGCCTGTGTGCCCGGGTCCACGGCCAGCGGCAGCACCGACTCGTCCGTTTTGCTCCCGCGGCCTCGTGGTGCTGCCTAACCTGTGGCCGTGGACGAGCAGGCTCGGTGGATCCGCATCGCGGCAGAGATCCTCAACGCGCCCCTGCCCTCGATCGCCCACGAGGTGCTCGTCGAGGGACTCATGCGCCAGACGCACGCCGACCTGGCCACCCGCATCGGCCTGACCCCGCAGGAGCCCGAGACGCTCCGCATCAGTGTCGAGGCCCGCGAGGAGGTGCCCCCGCGCGAGCACTGGCCGGTGGCGCGGCAGGCCCGGGCGCACCCGCTCTCGCAGTACTACGGCACCACGCACGACCGGGCGCCGGTGCGGCTGACCGACCTGCTCGCCGCCGGGTGGGGCCTGGACGACGACGCGCGGGAGGCCGCGGAGGCGCTCGGCATCACCGAGCACCAGCTGACCCTGCCGTGCCGTCCGGGCGGCAGCGACTTCGACGGCTGGGTCGTGCTCAACCAGGACGGCTTCACCGATGACGACCTGTCCGCGCTCACCGCCCTGCAGCCACTACTCGTCGGGCTCGACCGCCACGTCGCGATGTTCGCCGAGATCGCGGCGCTGCGGGAGGGACCGGCCCCCGATGCGGTGACGCTGACGCCTCGGGAGAGCGTCGTGCTGCGGCTGATGGCGAGCGGCTCGACCGCGGAGGGCATCGCCGCGCGCCTCGCCATCTCACCCCGCACGGTGCACAAGCACCAGGAGCACCTCTACCGCAAGCTCCGCGCGTCCGACCGGCTCTCGGCCGTGCTCGCGGCACAGCGGCTCGGCCTGCTGCCCGTGGGCCCGCTCAACCGCTAGGGCACCCGAGGGCGGGATGAGGGCGCGCGGCCCCACCAACCGCGCGCCCTGCCTCCCATCCGGTCCCGGGCTGTCCGCCGCACAGAGTCCCTGTGCAGATTCCCTGTGCAGCCCCCAGATCGACCCCCACCGGCTTGTGCTCGGCCATACACCGCTCTTGCGGCGGTCCCGTCGTTGTCGGGACCAGTCACAGTCTCGTGATCGAGCGCGCGCCGGGAAATACGCAGACCTACGTATGCCGTCCGCCTCCTCGCGGGGTGGGGCCGCGGAAGCGTGCGTGGCAGGATGGGCGCCGTGACGGCACAGATCCTCGACGGCAAGGCCACCCTCAAGGCGATCAAGGCGGAGCTGACCGAGCGGGTCGCCCGGCTGCGGGAGCAGGGCGTCGTCCCCGGCCTCGGCACCGTGCTGGTCGGCGACGACCCGGGCAGCCACTGGTACGTCAACGCCAAGCACAAGGACTGCGCCGAGATCGGCATCACGAGCATCCGCCGCGACCTGCCGGCCACGGCCACGCAGGCCGAGGTCGAGGCGGTCATCGACGAGCTCAACGCCGACCCGGAGTGCACCGGCTTCCTCGTGCAGCAGCCGACCGGCCTCGACGAGATGGCGCTGCTGTCACGGGTCGACCCGGCCAAGGACGTCGACGGCCTGCACCCGATGAACCTCGGCTGGCTCGTCCTCGGCAAGAAGGCGCCGCTGCCGTGCACCCCGATGGGGTGCATCGAGCTGTTGCGCCGCTACGGCGTGCAGATCGCCGGCGCCAAGGTCGTCGTGATCGGCCGCGGTCTGACCGTCGGTCGACCGCTGGGCCTGATCCTGACCCGCAAGAGCGAGAACGCCACGGTCACGCTGTGCCACACCGGCACGAAGGACCTTGCCGCAGAGGTGCGCCAGGCCGACATCGTCATCGCGGCGGCCGGCGTGCCGGGCATCGTCACGAAGGAGATGGTCAAGCCCGGTGCCGCCGTCCTCGACGTCGGCGTCAGCCGGGTCGACGGCAAGATCGCCGGCGACGTCGCACCCGACGTGGCCGAGGTCGCCGGCTGGGTCAGCCCCAACCCCGGTGGTGTGGGCCCGATGACGCGAGCCCTGCTGCTGACCAACATCGTGGAGGCGGCCGAGGCCGCGCTCGCGGCCCAGACGGCCGGTGCTCCCGGCGCGTCCGGCGCCTGAGCTGCTCCGATGCAGTGGCGGGGTAGCGGCTTCGTCGTCCTGAGCTGGTGGTACCTCGTCGCCGGTCTCGCGGCCGTCGGGGTGCTCGTCATGGGCTTCGCCGACGTGCGGTGGGGCGGCCGGATCATGGCCGCCGCCTTCCTCGTCGGCGCGGTCATCCGGCTCGTGGCACGGCCCTCGCGCAAGGCCGGCGGGCTCAACGTGCGATCCCGGACGCTCGACGTCGTGATCCTGCTCGCGCTCGGGGTCGGGGTGCTCGTCGCGTCGGCCACCGTGAATCTGCATGCCGACGTCGGCCGGACGCCGGTGGGCCGCACCTCCCGCTGAGGAGCCCCGGCACCCAACGGGGCCACACGGCATACGGCCCCGCTCGGCATACGAGAGGGCGCCGCCCACCCGGAGGTGGACGGCGCCCTTCGACGTCGGACGTCTCAGGTCAGGCGGCTCAGATGAGGCCGAGCCCCTTGACGGCGTCGCGCTCCTCGGCGAGCTCGGCGACCGACTTGTCGATCCGGCCGCGGGAGAAGTCGTCGATGTCGAGACCCTGAACGATGCTCCACTGGCCGTCCTTGACGGTGACGGGGAAGGAGGAGATGAGCCCCTCCTCGACGCCGTAGGAGCCGTCGGAGCGTACCGCCATGGAGACCCAGTCACCGTCGGCCGTGCCCTGCACCCAGGTGCGAGCGTGGTCGATCGTGGCGGAGGCGGCCGACGCCGCCGAGCTCGCGCCGCGGGCCTCGATGATGGCGGCGCCGCGCTTGGCGACGGTCGGGATGAAGGTGTTCTCGAGCCAGTCCTGGTCGCCCACGGCCTCGGCGGCGTTCTTGCCACCGACCTCGGCGTGGAAGAGGTCGGGGTACTGCGTCGCGGAGTGGTTGCCCCAGATCGTCATCTTCTTGATCTCGGTGACCGGCACGCCGAGCTTGGCGGCGAGCTGGCTGATCGCGCGGTTGTGGTCCAGGCGCGTCAGGGCGGAGAAGCGCTCGGTCGGGATGTCGGGGGCGTTGCTCATCGCGATGAGGGCGTTGGTGTTGGCCGGGTTGCCGGTGACGGTGATCTTGATGTCGTCGGCCGCGACCTCGTTGAGGGCCTTGCCCTGCGGGGCGAAGATGCCGCCGTTGGCCTCGAGCAGGTCGCCGCGCTCCATGCCCGGGCCGCGCGGGCGGGCGCCGACGAGCAGGGCGAGGTTGACGCCGTCGAAGACCTTGTTGGCGTCGTCGCCGATCTCGACACCGGCGAGCGTCGGGAAGGCGCAGTCGTCGAGCTCCATGACGACACCCTCGAGCGCCTTGAGCGCGGGGGTGATCTCGAGCAGCCGCAGCTCCACCGGGGTGTCCGGTCCGAGCAGGGCACCGCTCGCGATGCGGAACAGGAGGCTGTAGCCGATCTGGCCGGCGGCGCCGGTGACGGCGACCTTGACGGGGGTTGTGCTCACAGGAAAGCCCTTCACATCGATGGGTCGCGGAATGCTCCCGACGCTACCAGTGCGGTTGTGATGTGCTGGACCGGCTGTCAGGGTGCATCACGGGCTGCTCAGACGGTCAGGGCGAGGGAGCCGAGGGCGATGAGCCAGCTGACGAAGCTGCCGACGAGGAAGTACTCGGTGACGTCGTCGATGCCGGCGGGGCCGCCGTTGTAGGTGCCGGCTGCCGCGGGGTCGGCGCTGCGGGCGGCGGCCTGGATCTCGGGGAAGCGGAGCAGGCCCTTGGCGGCGATGACGAGCCCCGCGGCGCCGAACTCGCCGGCCAGGCCGAGGCCGAGGATGACGAGGCGCTCCATGGGGCCGAGCAGGCGGCCGCCCTTGAGGCGGTCGGCGGGCTGGGCGCTGCTCGGTGGTGGGGACTGGCCGGCGGCAACGGCTGCGGCTGCCGCTGCGGCGTTGGCGTTGGTGACATCGGAGGGCCGCAGCGCGCCGATGGTCAGCAGGACGAGCCGCACGATGACGTTGGCCGTGGCGAGGTTGAAGAGCACCAGGCCCATGAGCAGCAGCACGTGGGCGGCGTCCCGAGGCGCACGCCCCGGGAGGTCGGCCCAGCGGAGCCAGGTCGCGAGCGGACCGTCGGGGTGGGAGGCGGCGCCCGAGAAGCCGAGGAGGCCGACGACGAGCACGGCGAAGACGGCGAGCGGAGCCAGCGCGCGGCGACCGGTCATCTGGGTCTTGCGGGAGAGCTCGGCCCACGCCGCCCCCGCGGCCGCGGCCAGCAGGAGGGCGACCCAGTCGGCCCAGGTGCGCATCCCGGCGAGCAGGCCCAGGACGAGGATGACGGCTGGCGTCACGACGTGGCCGACCACGCGGCTCGGCGGCCTGCCGCTCGACCGGACGAGGTCGCCGACCCCGAGGCCGGTGAGGGCGATCGCGAGCCAGGTCACGGGAGGTCCCCAAGCGTGGCCATCGCCTCGAGGGCGACGCCGATGCCGTCGCGCCGCACGCGCTGCGAGACCGCGGACGGGCTGATGCCGACCCGTTCGGCGACGTCGTGCTGGGCCAGGCCGTGCATCAGTCCTCCGAGGATCTCGCGTGAGGTGGTCGACATGGAGCCAACCATGAAGTCCAGACAGTCCAGGGCAGCCTGCACCGCCGCGAGCATGGCGGGCGGCTCGTCGGGGGAGACGTATGCCGTCCGCGAGGTCCGCGTCTGCGCGCGCTGCGCCTTGGCCTCCGCGATCTCGATGGCCTCGCGCGCAGCCCAGTAGGCCGGACCGTCGTGGATGCCGCGGGCGGGGTCGAGCGTGGTGACGTCTCCGCGGCCGAGCCCGAAGCGGACGTCGGCGAGCGGGTGCAGCTCGTCGCGGACGATGAAGCTGGCTCGCAGCGCCGCGCCGAGGGTGGGGTAGACACCCTGGAACTCATCGCCCACAGTGATGACGGCGGGATCCTGGGCCGGCACCTCGGTGTTGGCGCGGCTGACCGCCGCCTGGAAGCGGTCGTGCAGGGCCTGGCGGTTCCGGTGCGTGCGGGACTCGACGATGTCCCCGATGAGCGCCACCGCTGAAGCCTTGACCTTCAGATCCGCCATGTGAAGATCATAGCTTCATATCAGTGAAGTGCAGCCATTCTCTTCAGGCGGCGTTGCCTGCCCACTCAGTCGTCGAGGATCGGGCGCCCCTCGGCGTCCGTCGCGGCGTTGGTGACCGTGTCGGTCGAGCCGCTGATGTCGAGGTGCTCGCGCTGCTCGCCGGTGATCCACGCATACGTCGCGCCGGCGATGAGGCCGCCGATGACCGGGGCGACCCAGAACACCCAGAGCTGGCCGACCGCGCCGTTGCCGTTGAAGAAGGCGACGGCGGTCGAGCGTGCGGGGTTGATGGAGGCGTTGCTGATCGGGATGGCGACGAGGTGGGCCAGCAGCAGGGCGAACCCGATGGCCAGCGGCGCGAACCCCTTGGGGGCGTCGGCCTTGGTGGCGCCGAGGATGACGTAGACGAAGAACGCCGTGAGGAGCGCCTCGACGACCAGCACCGCGCCGAGGCCGAACCCGCCGGGGGAGTGGATGCCGTAGCCGTTGGCGGCGAGGTTGCCGATGACCGGCTTGTCGGTGGAGGCCAGCAGGCCGTCCAGCGCGGCGCCGGCGAGGAGGCCGCCGACGAGCTGGGCAGCAAGGTAGAGCGGCACCTCTCGCCACTCGAAGCGCTTGGCGACCGCGACGCCGATGGTCACGGCGGGGTTGAAGTGCGCGCCGGAGACGTGCCCCACGCCGTAGGCCATGGTCGTGACGGCCAGTCCGAACGCGAAGGCGACGCCCAGGTGACCGATGCCGAGCTGGACGGCCTGCCCGTCGATGCCCTTGGCCAAGAACTTGGCGTTGAAGATGGCAGCGCCGCAACCGATGAAAACCAGCCAGAAGGTCCCGAGCGCCTCGACTGCGAGCCGTGAGCTCATCTTGGGCGTGTACATCGGACTCCTCGATGGGCGTAGGGCCCTGGTTCGGACGGAGCCCGGGTCCGGCTCACTCTAGTGGCGGCGACATCCAGCCGCTTGGCTCTCGGCCATTCCACCCAGGTAGGGGCCAAGACCCATGAGCCGTCAACGTGTGTAGTCGCCCTGGAGACGCTCAATGTCGGCCTCGTCGACCCCGTGCGGAGGCCTTCACCACGGTCTCAATGGCGCTTCAGCAGACGTTTCTTGAGACGCTGTGGCCGCAAAAGCGGCAACTGTCCTGATTTACCGCTACGATCGGGCTTGCCATCTCTGGCCACTCAAACTTAGGGGAACTCTTCAATGCGCGCTACCAAGGCATCTCTTGCCGTCATCGGCCTGTCGGCAGTCCTCGCCGGTGGCGTCATCGGGGGGGCCACGGCCGCCAACGCCGCCAACGGCAACGGTCACGCCTACGGCCACTGCAAGGGCGGCTACCCGCCGAAGGACTGCAAGGTCAAGCACGACAAGGACCACGGTCACCGTGGCGAGAAGTTCGAGTTCGAGGCCGACGGCTACAAGCCCGGCGAGAACGCCGACGGCGACGTGCATTCGGCTCCGATCCACGTCGGCACGTATGTCGCCAACGCCGCGGGCGTCGTCACCGGCTCCTTTACGGTGCCTTCGACCCTCTCCAATGGCACTCACACCTTTGTCCTGACTGGCCGCAGCTCGGGCGTCGTCAAGACATTCTCGTTCACGGTCACGGGTGCCCCGGCCGGCGGCGGCAATGGAAACGACAACGGTGGCAACGCGGGCGGCGCTAACAGTGGCTCCACCGGCTCCGGCTCGACCGGCAGCGGCCTTGCGATGACGGGCACGAACGTGGCCGCGGTCGTCGGTGGCGGTGCGGCGCTCATGCTCGCCGGTGGCGCCCTCATGGTTGCCTCGCGTCGTCGCAAGCACGTCAACCCCGCCATCTGATCTGTGAGGCACGGTCGGCCGCGCCGCCCCTGGCGCGCGGCCCTGGTGACCGTTGCCGCGCTCTTGCTGGTGGGTGGCCTCGCTCTGGCCTACACCGCCTATCAGGTCAACCGCCACCTGCGCGATGCGCAGGTGGCGGTTTCCTTGCTCCGGGCCGACCTGGTCTCGCCGAGTGCGCCGGCCGCCCGGATCGCTGCGCATCTGGCCACGGTGCAGCGGGAGTCGGCCGCGGCCCGCTCCCTCACTGACGGCCCCATCTGGGGAGCGCCGGCTTGGCTACCGGGCGTGGGTCGGCCGTTCGTCACCGTGCGCGGCGCGGCTGACGCGGTCGACGACCTCGCGACCGAGGTGCTGCCCGACCTGCGCACTGTCCAGAGGAGCGTGGTCGGCGGCAAGCTCTCGACCGGCCACGGCAGCATCGACCTGAAGCCGCTAGTGGCCGCGCAGCAACCGCTGACGCAGGCCACGGCGGCGACCGACCGCATCCTGGGCAGCGTGCGCGTCCTGCCCGAGACCTCTGTGGGCCCGGTCGACTCCGCGCGGACGACCCTGCTCTCCCAGGTCGCCGACCTGTCGCAGCAGCTGCACACGACCCGCGATGCGGTCGACCTGCTGCCGGCCATGCTCGGGGCTCACGGCCCCCGGCGCTACATCCTGGCCTTCGAGAACAATGCCGAGGCCCGTGGACTCGGTGGGCTGCCCGGCGCCTACGCCATACTCCGAGCCGACGGCGGCAAAGTCAGCTTCGAACGCTTCGGCAACGACGGGGACTTCGACGGCGTGACAGTGCCGACCAAAGGGCTGGACGCCGACTTCCTCGACCACTACCAGGGCTCGGCCGTCGACAGGGTCTTCGTCAACTCGACCGTGAGCCCGCATTTCCCGTATGCCGCCCAGCTGATGCTTCGCTTCTGGCAGGCCAAGACGGGTGAGCGGCTCGACGGCGCCATCGCCACGGACCCCTCAGCCCTCGCGATGCTCCTCAAGGTCACGGGGCCGACGCGGCTCGCTGACGGCACGCAGGTCTCCGCTGCCAACGTGGTGGCACTAACCGAGCGGGACGCCTACGCCCGCTTCGCCGACCCGGCGGTCCGCAAGCTCTTCCTGGGTGAGGTGGCCAAGGCGGTGGCGCAGACCGTGCTGGCGCACGGGCCCGCCCACCCAGCAGACCTAGGGAAGGCGCTCGGTCACGCGATCGGCGAGCGTCGCCTGGTGGTCTACAGCTCATCAGCGCCGGAGCAACGTCTGCTCGCCCGCTACCCGGTGGCGGGCCTGCTCGACGACACCGACGGCCTCTTCTCGGGAGTGGTCATCAACAACGGTGGCGGCAACAAGCTGGACTACTACCTCAAGCGCGAGGTGACCTACACCGCCGCCTGTTCCGGGCAGCGCCCCGCGGCCACTGTCACCATCAAGCTGACCAACACGGCCCCCGCGACTGGGTTGAGCCAGTATGCCGCGGGAAGCGCCGACCCGAACCAGAGCGGACAGCCCCTGGGCACGAGCCGGCTGCTGGTGGGCTACTACGCCACCAAGGGTGCGCACTTCTCCCGCCCCACCCTCGACGGCAAGCCCACGTTCTTGACGGCAGACACCGAGCACGGGCGGCCGGTGTTCACGGCAACGATAGACATACCTGCTGGCGCCACGCGCACGCTCGTGCTGCACGTTGAGGAGCCGGTCGCGGCCGGCAGTGGACCGGTGACGACGTGGGTCCAGCCCCTGGTGATGCCCCAGGTCACCCATGTCAAGGCTGCCGCATGCGCTGGCCGTCAGCCCTGACATGACCAAAGGGCGCTCAGCGGGTGTAGTCGTCCTGGAGTCGCTCGATGTCGGTCTCGTCGAAGTGGCCGAAGCCGACCTCGAGGAGGCGGCCGGGTCGGTCACCGGAGTTGCCCATGCGGTGGATGGCGTTGCGTGGCACCCACACGGTCTCGCCGGGCTGGGCCGACCAGGTGCGGTCGTCGACCGTGACGTCGATCGGCACGTCGAGCACCTGCCACATCTCACCGCGGTGGTCGTGGCGCTGCAGGGACAGTCGGTGCCCCGGCTGGACCGTGATGATCTTGACCGTCACCTGCTCGTTGGAGACGAACTGCTGGAACTGTCCCCAGGGCCGCTCGGCGACGAAGATGTCGGTCGTCGGGTTGCGGTCGCCCAAGTCGTACTCGATCGGTGAATGCGATGGCGCGTCGTTGGAGACGGCGAAGAAGTCCATGAGATCCCTGTCGTGAGTGGAGCAAGCCGAGCCAGCCCGCGGGCACGTGGGCGGCTTTGCTCGGGTATGGCTAGAATAGGGCCTGTTGTCACGGGGGCACGCCAGCTTCACAGTGCTCTCCCAGACAACGTGAATCGGGGTGGCCTCGCGGCCTGAAGAACAGGGGTGGACGTGGATCGGTCGACTGGGGCGGCACCAATCGGGAGAGATGTACTCTCCGCTCAATGGGCGCTAGAAGCGAGTGCGCTTCCGGTGGCGACGGCGAAGCGCGTTTCGCCTCAACCCGTCCGCCGTCGGGCTCTGCGGCCGACATACCGGCCCGAGCTGTGGACCCCCAGGTCGAGCTGGTGGTCGCGCTATCGGCGCATGGTTCACACATCCGATGCCTTGGTCATCGTGGTGGCAGTAGCCTTCGCACAGCTGGTCAGCTTCACGTCCGCCCGCTCGGACGTCGCGGGGAAGGTCAATCCTCCGTACGTCGTCGTCTCCGTCGTGCTCGCCGGCTTTTGGCTTGCCTGCCTTGTCGGCCTGCGCACCTGCGACCGCAGAATCGTCGGCAGCGGCAACATGGAGTACCAGCGTGTCGTCACCGTCTCGTGGCGGCTGTTCACCGCGGTGGGCCTCGCCTCCTTCCTGCTCCAGATGCGCACCGGCCGCCTTTACTTAGCGATCGTCTTCGTCTTCGGCACCCTGTTACTGATCGGCAACAGGTGGGCGTGGCGCAAGTGGCTGCATCGACGCCGCGCACTTGGAATGTGCATGTCGCGCGTCCTGGTCGTGGGCACGCCCCTTAAGGCCGCCAAGCTGGCCAGTGAGTTCTCCAGGAGCCCCTTGGAGGGATACAGCGTCGTCGGCATCTGCATTCCGTCAGGCGCTACGCACGACGGGCAGACCGGCGCCGGTATCCCAGTTCTGGGTGACTTCAGCGATATTGCAGAGGTCGCGCGCCGCCAAGGTGTCGACCTCGTGGCGGTTTCGGGCGCGGACGCGATCACGGCCGACGCGGTCCAGCACCTCGGGTGGGACCTCGAGGGATCGGGTGTCGACCTGTCTGTGACGATCTCCTTGGTCGACGTAGCTGGCCCGCGGTTCCTGCTACACCCTGCAGCCAAGCTGCCGATGGTCTTCGTCGACGAGCCCGAGTTCTCCGGCATCAAGTACTGGCTCAAGTCGGTCACTGACTGGGTGGCTGCCGCGGCCCTGGTGGCCCTCCTCTCTCCGGTGATTCTTGCGGTCGCCGGACTCGTGAAACTCACGAGTCCGGGACCGGTCATCTACAAGCAGGCTCGTGTGGGCAGGAACGGCAGGACCTTCCACGTCTTCAAGTTCCGATCGATGTATCAAGACGCAGACGCCCGCCTCGACGAGGTCTTTGGCGGCGAGGTGTCGCTCTTCTACAAGCGCGCGGACGACCCTCGAATCACGCCTGTGGGTCGCACCTTGCGTCGGTACTCCCTGGACGAGCTGCCCCAACTATTCAACGTGCTGCGCGGCGAGATGTCCTTAGTTGGACCGCGGCCCCAGATCGACCGTGAAGTGGCGCAGTATGACCGTCGTGCACACCGACGTCTACTCGTCAAGCCCGGTATGACGGGTCTCTGGCAGGTGTCCGGTCGGTCGAGCCTCAGCATCGAAGACAGCGTGCGCCTGGACGTGTTCTACGTCGAGAACTGGACTCTCTTCGGGGATCTTCTGATTCTCCTGCGGACACTCAAGGCCGTCGTGGGTGCCGATGGAGCCGTCTGAAAGCATGTGGATTACCCGCGAGCGAAAAACTGACCCGCTGAAGGTTCAAATCGTCTCTACGTACTACGCCCCGGAAACCACAGGGAATGCACCCTACGTCACTTCCCTTGCCCGGGGCCTGGCCCAGCGAGGTCACGAGGTCTCCGTGCTGGCCGGGGCGCCCCACTATCCTGGGTGGGAAATCCTGCCGCGGAGTGAGTGGCGTGAGGAAGAGATTGTCGATCGCGTGCACGTGCGGCGCATCGCCTCGTTCGTGCCGAAGCGTCCGAACTTCGCATCGCGGCTCCTCTATGAGGCTGGATATGGAGCCAAATTCGCGAGCCGGGCACGCAGCGACGCTGATGTGACGATTCTCGTCAGTCCAAACCTTTTCGCCAGCGCCGTGGTGCGGGCTAAAATGGCCACATCTCGGCGTCGTCGACCCCCCACGCTCCTGTGGATTCAGGACCTGTACAGCCAGGGCGTGGGTGAAACCCCAGGGACCGCCGCCCGCCTCATGGGCGGTGCCATGCGCGCGATCGAGGGCGGCCTCGCGCGACGGTGCAGCAAGGTGGTGGTGATCCACGACCGATTCCGTCGAGTGTTGGTAGAGCGACTGAACGTCGAGCCGCGGCAGGTGGCCACAGTCCGAAACTGGACGCATGTTCCCACTGCGGGGGTTGTCGACGTCCCGGAGGTCCGTGACAAGTGGGGTTGGGTCTCGCCTGACGAGGTGGTCGTCCTTCACGCCGGCAACATGGGTGCGAAGCAGGGCTTGGAGAACGTCATCAGGGCAGCGCGCTATGCAGAAGCGAACGGCCTGCCTGTTCGGTTCGTCCTCATGGGGGATGGCAACCAACGCGCACAGCTGACCGCGAGCGCAGCAGGCTGTGCTCGCGTTCAGTTCATCGCGC
Source organism: Terrabacter sp. BE26 (assembly GCF_041941675.1). Classification (GTDB taxonomy): domain Bacteria; phylum Actinomycetota; class Actinomycetes; order Actinomycetales; family Dermatophilaceae; genus Terrabacter. The sequence continues at coordinate 3,101,930 of NZ_CP090122.1, forward strand.
CACTACCCGAGCGGGAGTTCCTCGAGGCACTTCGAGCCGCGGACGTCCTCTTGGTCAATGAGCGGCCGACTCTCAACGAGGCGGCCGTCCCCAGCAAACTGACGACATACTTCACCACTGGACGACCGGTGCTTGCGGCAACGGCCGAGGACAGCACCACGGCGGACGAAATCAGGGCCAGTCACGCTGGCGCCATTGTTCCGCCGGATGACCCGAAGGCCTTGGCCGATACCGCCTTGGCCTTGAGCCAAGCTTGGAGTGAGGCCGACGCCGCGGCTGGACCGGCGTTCGTCCACCGGCATCTGTCGTCAGAATCTGCGCTCAGCGCATTCGACGACTTGCTGCGAGAGATTGCAGCTAATGATTCGGCCACCTCAGTAGCATCCCTTGGAAGGAAGACATGACACGCAAGGCCCTGATCACCGGAATCACCGGGCAGGACGGTTCCTACCTAGCAGAGCTGCTGCTGGCCAAGGGATACGAGGTGCATGGCCTGATCAGGCGTTCCTCGACCTTCAACACCAGCAGGATCGACCATCTTTATGTCGACCCGCACGAGCCGAGCGCCACGCTCTTCCTTCACTACGGAGACCTTGACGATGGCGCTCGAATGGTCTCGCTCCTGCACGACATAGGTCCCGACGAGGTGTACAACCTGGCCGCCCAGTCGCACGTGCGTGTTAGCTTCGACGAGCCGGTCCACACGACGGACACCGACGCGATGGGGGCGATTCGCCTTCTGGAGGCGGTGCGCAGTAGCGGGATCCACTGTCGATACTACCAGGCCTCCACCTCGGAGATGTTTGGAGCCACCCCTCCGCCGCAGGGTGAGGACACGCCGTTCTACCCCCGCTCGCCTTACGGTGCGGCAAAGGTGTACGCCTACTGGGCTACGCGCAACTACCGCGAGGCCTACGGCATGTATGCGGTGAACGGCATCCTGTTTAACCACGAGTCGCCGCGTCGAGGCGAAACGTTCGTGACCCGCAAGATCACGCGTGCTGTGGCCCGAATCAAAGCTGGCCTTGAGGACTCGCTCTACCTCGGCAACCTTGACGCGGTGCGCGACTGGGGTTACGCGCCCGAGTACGTCGAGGGCATGTGGAGGATGCTTCAGGCCGACGAGCCGGAAGATTTTGTTTTAGCAACCGGAGTGGGCTACACCGTGCAGCAATTTGTTGAGGCCGCATTCACCCACGCCGAATTGAACTGGCACGACCATGTAAAGTTCGACCCTCGCTACCTACGGCCGACTGAGGTGGATGCACTAATCGGTGATGCCACGAAGGCGGAAGTGAAGCTGGGCTGGAAGGCCGCTGTTCACGGTGACGATCTTGTGCGCATTATGGTCGACGCCGACATTCAGTCACTCAGGCACGAGGGCAGCCACTGGATCGACCGCCCCGAACTGCCGGCTTGGGTCGCGGAGGGGGATTCACACTAAGTGTCCACACCGCCAGATCAGCGATTCATGGAGAAATTCGATTTGTGTCTGAGGTAGTCCGAGGTCGTTCCTCCACGTCGCAGTCCGACACCTCCCCGTGAGAAAGGTACCCGGGTGCCCACTGTTTGCAGCTGTTTCGAAGATATCCACGGCACTCACAATGCAAACCCATCACAGTGCCGGCAATAAAATTCCGCATCATGGTCACAATCTGCGCAGGTGAATTGTGACCAGGACTAGTGCAGACGACGAGTTAGGAATCGGTAAGGCGTTTGTCTCTCGACTCGCGGGCTTCACGTTGGGACCGCTCGTTTCACTAGTCTCACCTTTAGTCCTGATGCCGGTGGTGGCTCGTGTCGCGGGTCCCTCCGGATGGGCCAGCCTTGGCGCAGCAACCGCGATCGGCTCCCTTCTGGCGACCTTCACGCTCTTCGGATGGCCGTCGGCAGGCCCTGCGCGCTTTGCGGAGTTGTCGTCGACCGCGGATAGGCGTGATCTGTACCGACGAAGTGTCCGCTCACGCATGCTTCTCTTGGTCCTAGGCTCCCCCCTGGCGGTTGCAGTCGCCATTGCTCTATCGAAATCGGAGTGGCGTCTCACATCCATCCTGATGACTTTGGCGTCGGCAGCAGTAGGGCTCTCTCCGAGCTGGTACTGCGTCGCACTCGGTAAGCCGTCCATGTTGTTTCGCTTCGATGTATTACCCCGTCTGCTGGCCACCTTACTTTCGTTTGTTTTAGTGGCGTTCTTGCGTCAGGTGTGGATATATCCAGTGCTTTCGATTGTCAGCACAGCGATGGGTCTAGTTCTTCTAGACAGGCAGCAGTTCCATGGCGAGCGATCAATGACGCACCGTGGCGCTCTTGCCTCGACCCTGCGGCTCCAGTGGCCCGTCGCATCGGCCTCAATGGTGTCGTCGTTTTATGTGGCCACACCTGTGCCACTCGCCGTCATGGTTGCTTCCACCCACGATGCGGCCTCGTTTTCGTCGGGAATGCGCATTTACGCATACGCATCCTTCGCTATTCTTTCACTCTCAAACTCCCTTCAGAGCTGGGTGTTGTCGACCAAAGCGTCGCTGCGCGCTCATCGCGCCATGGTAGCTCTGCGACTTCACGCGCTTCTTGCTCTCCTAGGATTTCTGGCCATCGCATTGTTCGGTCCGCTCGCTAGTCGCATACTGTTTGGGGAGGCAGTTCAGGCGGACGAGCTCACTTGCCTCGGTTTAGGTCTTGCCTTCGCGTGCGTCGCGTTGTCGACCCCGCTGTTGCGTAACGTCCTTATCCCCGGCAACCGGGCGCGCATAGGTCTAATGGGTAACGCTGTTGGTGCCGTCGTGGGGGTACCGACTATGTTGGCACTCGGACAATTCCTGAATGTAGGTGGGATCGCGATTGGGCTCTTTGCTAGCGAGATTGCGGTGGCTGTCATCGTTGCTCTCGGATCTCGAAGGATATTGACCTACTGGCGCAACGAGTCACCCGGGAATGCAAGCTAAGTGGCTTCCTCAGTCGTTCGGGCGATATGCTTGTACCCGTTCCCGTCCCCCGAGCCAACCCCATATCGTCCGTGGCTGCTCTTCCACCGCGAAGGCAACTAGGCAGAATGGGACTTTCACTAGTTAAACGATTCCATGCAGACGGCCGGTGTCGTTTATCGGCGTCGTCCCGTCCGGACAAACGCCGAGCCCGAAGGTGCGGAAGCAATGACCCTAAGCATAGTGATCCCGGCCCACAATTCAGCTCATCTCATCACAAGGTGTCTGCAGAGCATTTCAGAGCAAGGCCTCGAGGACCTCGAGGTCGTGGTTGTGGATGATGGGAGCACAGACGCCACAGCGGACGTTGTTGCACTCTTTAGTGCGAGCCTTGACGTCGTTTGTCTGCGCCAGGAGAAAAGTGGCGTATCGGTTGCTCGTAACCGAGGCTTTAAGCACTCGCGTGGGGAATGGGTCATGTTCGTCGATGCCGACGACTTCTTACCGGCGGGCTCACTAGGACCTTTCTATCGCTTCGCCATCGAATTCGACGCGGATATCTCCGTCGGGGACTTCGTAATGAAACGGACCGCCGGGGACGATAACGTAGTCGCGAACATCAACGCAGACCGAGTCTTGCTCGACGGGATGGACCGGCATATCCTCCAAAGGATGTGCCTCGCCAGCATAGGCTTTGGCGGAGCCAAGAATGTCGGCCTTCTGGGCGCGCCCTGGGCGAAGATTTATAAGCGTGAATTTCTTCTCAAGGGGTTCCCTGACGGGAACCTGTTCCGCCCCGGAATTGCTAGAAGCCAAGACGTCCTGTTCAATGTGGAAGCGTTCGGGAGCGTTCAGTCAGTGGCGTACTATCAATCGCCAGTTTACGTATACGTGCTAGATCCCTCGTCCTACTCACACCGTCCGAATGATTCCTTTATAAGCAACATTGAGCTGCTCGTGAAGGCCCTCAGTTCATACATAGATCAGATGGGCGGTGATCACCTTCTCCCGGCGCTGCATCGGATGTGTGTCACACTGTTCGATGAGGGAGTGTTGAGATATGGCATGCAAGCCAGTCCAGGCCGAATCAGAGAATTTGCCAAAGTTCCCGAATTTGCCGCCGGCATCAAACATTCGCGCATGCGAGACTATTCTTGGGCCGGGCGGCTCAAGCTAGCCACGCTGAAGTTGCGGCTCTACCGGGTTTACGCACTGCTGTTGACGCTGCGCGAGCAGAGGTCGGCCTAGCGCCACCTCATGTGAGGCAGAGAGGGGCAGACGACGGCGACTTCGGGGCGTTGTCCCGGGCCCCCGCTCAGTTACCGGTCTCCATCTAAGCCGAGCCTCGGCCGTGGCCGTATGCCTTCGAGCGGCCAAGGGTGGCGTTGTGCTGGGACCGTGTCAAGGATGCAAATTCGCGACGTCAAGGCGCTGAGCTGATCAGCTCGCCTGAAGAGGTCGGAGCCCTATTCCGGTACAAGTTCCCAAAGCACGTTCCCCGGTGACGTACCTAGACCCGAAGATGCTCGTCGTACGGCCGCTAGATAAGCGGAAGCCTTCGCGGCGGCGCGGATACACGGTCGGTACGCTAGCGCCTAGCCGCGTGATCTTTTCTCTAGGAGGTCCGCGCCATCTCGGTTCCTGAGCGCTGGCGGGTCCCGCCGCCATGCAGCCGGCGTTTGACCCGTTGCATCGGCTCCTCCACTAGGTACCATGATGCTGTTCCAGCGACGATGGATAGCCCGATACTGAGCAGAGAATACCCACTGGTTCCCTCTTGAAAGCCGCCTCGGAGCCAGCAGACGATAGGGAAGTTCCAAAGATAGACGGCGTAAGAGATCCGTCCGAGCATCCGAAGCGGCTTAAGCCAAGTGGGCACCGACGAATATGGCGCCGAACCTATAACCAGGACTGCCGCAGAGAACGCGATCAGTGGGCCTACGACCAAATAGGTTAGGGGTTTATCTTTGGCGTCCGGCAGCCAGCAGGCAGAGACCAACCCCATGCCCGCCAGCACCAGTGCCCAAGGGCGCACGACTGTACGGAGTTTCTCGATATACATTCGGCCCGCCGCGCCTACCAGGAGCGCCGGAGCCCAAGATGTCGGCAACGTGTACACGGTAGCAGTAGTTGAGGAGACGGTGAGAGCGAGTGCAGTAACCAGCAAAGTTCCAACGATAGCCGTTGCTACGACTGCACCGACACGTGAACGTCGGATGCCGAATATCAGCAAAGTCGGCCAGACCAGGTAGAACTGCTCCTCCACCGCTAGCGTCCATAGATGGCCTAGGCCGGGACCGGTGTGAATGCCAGGAACGTCAGCCAGGTAAAGCAGGCCTACTGCGACGCTGACAAACGGCGCTCTGTCATGGAGTCTTCCCGTAAACAGTTCAACCACGAGATACACGAGTAACAGAACCGCCACGGCGGGAATCAGGCGATAGAATCGATTTCGATAGAAGCGCACAAATGAGAGCTGGCCGCTCCGCGCTACTTCGCCCTGGATGATATCGGTAATCAAGAATCCAGAGAGACCGAAAAACATCGTTACCCCGGCGACGCCTGCACCCGGAAACTCGGCCGGCCACGCGTGGCGCAGCATGACCAAGCCGACGGCAAGGCCACGGAGCACGTCCCAGGAGTCGATCCGGCCTGGTCTCGAGGGTGGTTCGTTTGCGGAGTCACTAGGAGGAGGCACGGATCGTTAGCCTACATCGCGCACCCCCGCTCATTCCCCTTGCGCACAAGCTCCGACGTAAGCCGGCAGCCAATCAATCCAGCTGGACTTCAGCAGGAACTGCGGCCGAGGTGCGCAGAGCTCGTCAATGCCGTGGTCCTGCCGTCTGGAGGACTCGAGCGCCGGGACCGAGGCCACTCGACGCCCCCCACTGGTTTGTGGGCTGCCGCCTAGCTTGTGGCGAGGGAGGGGCTCGCACAGTGTCTGGAGTTCAGTGAGTGCCCGGACGCCCACGCCTGAGGTCTCGGGCACCTGGCACCTTGGGCTTTAAGGCGTGAAGCCTGTCGTGGGCGAGGATTCCGAAGGGCCAACGAGTCGGCTTGTCGAGAGTATGTGTCCATGGAACCGGGAGGGCGGTGGGTCGTCCCAAACCTTGAGTGCAAAGTGGCAACAGGGAGCCCGCCTGCCGTTGTGCCAGGCCATATAATGACTGCTGGGCGCCTGGGCCAAGCCACAGGCCGCAAGTGAGGTGCTGCTGGGTCCTTGGCGCGACCGTCGTGGTTACCCTTGCCACGGCAGAGTCGAGAAACACTGAGACGCGGAGGGGTGCTACGCTCAAGTGCGGTCACGCATGCCGACGTTCGAAGGATCTTGACGGGTTGAATCGGAAGTAACCCGAGCCACGATCTATGCAGCTTGCTCGCCCCTCCCTCCGGGGTGCGAGAATGTCCGACCTCGACCCGAGCCACTTATGGACAGGCTCGCGCTCGCCTATGAGCGTCTCACATATGTCTTGACGTTAGTCGTGTCGTTCATGGATCCGCAAGCGCACGCGCTTGGCGACGCCGCCAGCCATCAACTTTCAGGCATCATCGGGCACACAGTATAAAGGGGCACCCATCGCAATGAGAGCCAAGCTTCTGAGCCGCCATTCTTGGTACGCTGGGATTTGGCTAACGGTCTTGGGCCTGTATGTCCTTCGCCTTTCCGCGTACAATATCCAGATTGGTCCGGGGCTGACGGCATTCTTCGCCCTAACAATCTCAGTTTCGCTACTGTTTGCGACGTTGGAGAAGCGCTACACCGAGACTTCGGAGTCGCGTGAATTCTTGCTGGCGTCTTCGGTGGAGATGGCCGCGACCAGGCGGAAGTTGCTGATATTGATTAGCCTCGGATTTCTGGCCGATTGGGCATATATTGGAGGTGTGCCGTTCATTTCCGGGTCCTCATACAGAGGGTTTGACCCAAGTGCGGCCACGCAGGCAGGAGTCGGCATACCGTACCTCCACGTAGCGACGACGGCACTGGCAGTCTTTTTTTGCATATATCTCGGATATATTTTTTCGGCCTCCAGAAGCTTTCCCGTGCTGTTAGAGTTCGCCGCCTGTCTTATGCTTCTCTTGCTGAGCCAGGCTCGCGGCTTCGCGATCCTTTCTCTGTTCACGTTAGCTATTTTCATGTCATGGAACAGCAAAAGGTCGCATCGGCGTGGTGGCTTGACGGTGAGACGTGCTCTTGGGTTAGTCGTTGGATTAATCTGCGTTGCGCTCTTCATGGGAATCCTGGGCAACTTGCGTCTGGGTGAGCCGTGGGACAATTATGAGAAGTTCAAGGCGATTGCGGGATTCAGTGGCCCAAGCATGGGGCTTGTTGACTCTTTCAGTTGGACGTATACGTACCTGACGAGCCCACTTTCAAACCTTGCCCTGCAAACTCAGACCGTTCCGGATGCCAACTCAATTCAAAGCATTGTTTACGGTTTCATGCCTGCGACCTTCTCTAAGCACTTGGACACAGCCTCATTCAATGGCGTCTATGTAGTGGATTATCTTAATGCGTCTACGGGGTTTGCTGATTTCTATTCATTGGGGGGCTGGGCTGGTCTATATGCGTCATTCGTTTTGATGCTTGCGTATTTTGCCCTATGGGAATTCGCAGTGCGCCGGGTTGGTCATCTGGTTGAGATGATGCGAGGCATCTTCGTCCTCTTTGTGGTTGCGAACGTGTTCTACGACCCATTTAGTAATGTCGCATTGGCATATGCTCCACCGCTGGCGCTGTTGGCGGCCGTGGTGCACAAAAGGATCTCGGCTGCTCGAACGTCCCTCGCTAAGGGCGACGGGGACCAGGTTTCCAGGCGCGCCGGCAGGTCGCCGATTGCGTCCAGGGAGTCGCTCCCCTCGCTGCGCACGTCTGGTCCGGCGGCGTCGACTCGACCCCTTGGGCGCGGGCCAAGCGCCTCGGCATGAGTAGCGAGCCGCGGCGGCTCGCGCAGGGAATGGCCCCCTTGCCATATCCTCGACCCATGGATCAAGCAGCGTTGCCAATATTCGACGTGATAGTGGTTGGTTACAACTCCTTGTTGGTGGATTCGCCAGCGGTTCTCGCAGCTCAATCCGCGCCTCTCGTACGGACGATTTTCTACTGTGACAACAGCACAGACCCGTCGACGTGTGCGCAAAACAAGGCCGCGAAGGGGCCGAAGGTGACGTATCTTGGGCTCGGCGGAAATCTGGGCATATCTCGCGCTTACAACGCTGCATTGAACCACTGCCAGGCCCAGTATGTAGTGCTCTTCGATGATGACACGGCAGTGGAGACGTCCTTCTTTGAAGATGCCGCCTCATGGGTTCGCGAAGGTGTCGATGGTGATGGTGTTTTTGTCCCGGTGGTGACCACTGCTGGCAAGGCATTCAGTCCGTGCCGGCATTTCCTGGGAACCTTTCGCCCAATTGAAGACCTCTCGGGGCTGCGCTTGGGAAGCTTTAGCGCTATCAATTCAGGGATGGTGATTGCCCGCAGTGTTTTCTCGGGATATCGCTACGACGAACGACTTTTTCTAGAGTTCGTTGACCATAAGTTCGTGTCCGATGTTCGTAAGCGCGGCATACCCGTAACTATCATGTCTAACGTTGTTCTCAATCAGACATTCTCCGCGGTCTCGGATGACCTTAGCGCCGCTTTGCGGCGACATGAAATTTTTCGGCGGGATTCGGCTGTGTTTTACTCAGGGGTGATCGGGCGACTCGTGAGGTGGGCGCGCCTCGGCGTGCGTTATGTAAAATTGAGCAGGATGGGTAATCGGGCATGAGGGCTTCTGTTGTTCTTTGCTGTTATAACGGGGCGGACTTTATCGCGGAGCAGGTCAGGACAATTCTGGCTTCGATGCGTCGATGCGATGAACTTATCATTTCTGACGACGGGTCAGAGGATGCAACAGTGGCGATCATCAAGGATTTGGCGACGGAGGATGACCGTATTACTTTGATCAATGGTCCTCGAAGAGGCGTCATTGCAAACTTCGGTCATGTCCTCGCGCGCGCGTCCGGCGACGTTGTCTTCTTGGCCGACCAAGATGATATATGGGATTCCCATAAAATTAGCCGAGTCCTTAGAGTTTTCGAGACGTTTCCTGATGTTATGGGGGTGGTTCACGATGTCCGCGTTGTTGATCGTCGGCTGCAAGAGCTCGCGCCGTCATACTTTGCGCTGCGCGGGTCGGGGCCAGGTCTTCTAAAGAACTTCTACAAGAACTCTTACCTCGGTATGGCCACAGCATTTCGGTCGACGCTGTTGCCGCATGTCCTACCCATACCGCGGAGGGTCACGATGCACGATGTCTGGATCGGTCTGAATGTCGAGGTCTTTGGTCGAGGCTATTTCGAATCAGAGGTGCTCGCCTCATACCGGCGCCACGGAGCGAACCAGACCGACCTATACCACGGCTCAGCCGTGTCCATAGTGAAGAAGCGCGCAATCATGGGTTGGCTCACGTTGCTACTGGTCTTCCGACGGGTGGCGCACGATCTTAGGAGGAGGAGGCGCTCCCTCAGATCTGCCAGGTCGTAAGTTCTTGTTATGAGATAAGAGCTCCCGCAGAAGTTCGAGCGCGCAGTTGAGGGGCATGCTGACCCCAGCGCGCAGACCAGTCGGTCACTGGCTCGCAGGAGGCCAGGTGAGTTCTGGGTCTGTCATCCATTCGCTCTGAGGTTCCTACGTCCTGCTTCGAAACGAGACGAGACATGGAGGCCCGTCTCTCAGGCGGTATCCTCGTTCCATGCCCCAAACATTGCTTGGTCCGCTGCCGCTCGACGCCAAAATCCACGTCGCCGGTCACCGCGGTCTGGTGGGATCGGCCATCTGGCGCCACCTCTCAGATCGCGGCCACACTGCGCTCGTCGGTCGTTCGTCCGCGGAACTCGATCTGCGCGATCGCGCGGCTACCTTCGACTTCTACGCAGAGCAGAGGCCGGACTACGTGGTCCTCGCTGCCGCTAGGGTCGGCGGGATTCTGGCGAACTCCACGTACCCAGCGGAGTTCCTGTCGGACAACATCCGTATCCAAGTGAATGTCCTTGATGCTGCGCAAGCTTGTGGCGTGCGTCGCCTCTTGTTGTTGGGGTCAAGTTGTATCTACCCCAAGTTTGCGCCACAGCCAATCACTGAGGACTCGCTGCTAACTGGCCCACTGGAGCAGACGAACGACGCCTATGCGATAGCAAAGATCGCTGGCGTCATCCACGTGCAGGCCATGCGTCGCCAGTACGGGGCCTCGTTCATCTCCGCAATGCCGACAAACTTGTATGGTCCCCAAGACAACTTCGATCTCGAGTCCTCGCATGTTCTGCCGGCTATGATCCGCAAGTTCCACGATGCAAAGGTGGGTGCGCGCCCAGAGGTTGCTTTGTGGGGTAGTGGGCGTCCACGCAGGGAGTTTCTCCACGTCCATGATTTGGCCCGCGCTGCTGTGGCGCTTCTCGAGCGATACGACGAGGCGGCGCCAATCAACATCGGTGTGGGTGAGGACGTTAGCATTCGCGACCTCGCGGAAACCGTGCGCCAAATCGTGGGCTATGAGGGCCCCATCGTTTGGGACCCTTCCAAGCCGGATGGGACGCCCCGAAAGTTGCTAGACGTCGCTCGGATCGAGTCGTTGGGCTGGAAAGCCGAGATCTCACTCGTCGACGGGATTCGAGCAACCTATGACTGGTTCAAAGACCACTCGCCCTTGGCGGGCGCGGGCGACCGCTAGGGGCGGCGGCCGCGCGCCTGTATCCGAAGCCATGCGATGTCTGCCCAGGCGTACACGATGGTGGCAGCTACGGCCATGTTGGACGGCGCAGAGGCCCTGACGAGTTGATAGAATAGCGTGGGGCGTGGAGGCGCCGCGGTTGGGCGACGAAGTGCTTCGCCTCGACCTCGAGCGCGAGGGACGGCCCGCAGGTTGGCGTCCCTGCGCCGCCGGTGGGGTGGCATCCACGTCTTGCCCCGTTCGCACTAGGATGCTGCGGACAGTATCTGAACGGAGTCTCGCCTCCACTTATGCGGTTTCGCGGGCGAGCGCTGAGCGACGTATCGCACTGCGTGCCATGGTTCCAGCGAGAGCGTGCGCACGCTGCGGTAAGGTCCGGGTTGGCGCTGGCAGACGTCGATTGAGTTGTTCTGGACGTGGTTCTCGGGGGGTAGTGGTGGAAGCAGAGGATGCACGCGCAGATGGCGGTGCCATTCTCGTTGTCTGTACGGGCAACGTGTGCCGCTCGCCATATATCGAACGGCGGCTGGCGCAGTTGTGTGCCAGCAGCGGCATTGTTGTATCGAGTGCCGGGACTGGAGCGCTGGTCGGGTCCCCGATTGATCCTGGCTCGTTGGGCGAGTTGCGTGCGCGTGGAGCGTCCACCGCCGAGTTCGCTGCTCGGCAGGTCACGGAACGTATGGTGGCCGACGCTGACCTTGTGCTCACAGCTACCCGCGTCCATCGGGCCGAAATTGTCCGCCTCCTGCCCCGCTCGATGGGCTACTGCTTCGCCCTTTCTGATTTTGCTGACCTCGTTGCAGATGCGGATGCAGAGGTGCTTGCCGAGTTCGGGGATCCCGAACTTGGCGGAACTTGGACTGCACATGTTGCCGGGTTTGCGGCAGAGCGGCGTGGGACGATTCCGCCGCGTCCGCGAGAGGAGAGCGACATCTTCGATCCTTATGGTCAGGGGCGCTCGGCCTTCGCGCGAATGGCGCGCGAGGTTGAGCGCGCTCTTCCCGCGGTGACTGCGGTCCTGAGCCGGCAACGGTGGCGGGTCAGGACGCACGGGTGATGCGCCGAAATGCTAGATCCCACATCGGCAGACTCCGGTTGGCCACCGTAGGCTTGGCGATCTTCCTCGCTGCCGATGTCGCCTTGGCCGTCGTCGCGCTGCGTCCTCCGGAACTCGGTCCGAGCGAGCGAACGGCAGCCTCCGGGACGGGTACGCCAGTATCCACGTCGAGCCTGGGTCTCAGTGTCAGTTCGGCGCCCGCTCAGCCGCAGGGGCCCGCTCCCCTGACTCGGATGATTGTGGCGGTTGACAAGCACCGCGCGTGGTTGGCCAGCGTCGGTACGTGCGCTGATGGGGGAGGCCTAGTTCAGGCCAGCAGCGACGGCGGCCGGACTTGGAGCGTCGGCAGCGCACCGGCCCGAGCTATTGGCCGCGTCCAGCCCTTGGGCAACGGCCGGGGCTTCGCGTATGCGGCGGCCCGCGACTGTCAGCTCGTCGAGCTGACAACTGATGATGACGGTCGCTCATGGAGTCGGCCCAAGCGCGTTGAGGAAGCGTGGACTCGCCTTGTGTCGGACTCCCACGTCGTCGTGACTCCGCGGGCGGGGGCCTCACGTCCCTGCGGTGGCGGTGAGGTGGTCGACCTAGCCCGTGCCACTGCGTCACAGGCCGCGGCCCTATGCGCCGATGGCACGATTCGGCGCACGCTGGACGGTGGCGTGAAATGGTCCGATGCTGGCGCCGTCCCTGGCGCCCTCACTATCGCGAGCAGGGAAGAGAACGGTTCGACCGCCACGTACACGGCCGGTCCGGCCCTTGGGTGCGCGGGCATCGCGATCATCAAGGTCGCTCCCGCTGCCCCCCCGTTGTCGACCGTCGCCTGCCTGTCGTCTACGGCGGCGGCAGCAGCAGGGACCATAAGTTTGTCGGTTGCACGGCAGGCTGGCTGGCTTGCCGTCGGCGCCCAAACGTGGGTGTCGAACGCGGACCTGAACTCATGGAAGCGCCCAGCTTCGTAGGCGTGCTACGGCGCGGGCGGTACGCCGCAACCAATGTCAGGAGCCCCAAGCGGGAACCGGTCCCGAGCTCAGCCTCTCACCTCGGCTCACCATCTAAGCCCTTAAACAGGTCTTGCAGCCCGAGGGTGGCCTGACCAAGACAAGTGAACGCTCAGGCTTTCACAGCGGTGACTACGAGGACCCCACCTTCGCGCAGCAACGAGCGCAGGTGAGCGCTAGGGGGCCGCAATCTCACATATTCAAGTTTCCTGTTGACCTTGGGACCGCGAGGTTTTGACCGCGTTCTCAAGCAACCACGGCGGTTTCATTGATCGGGTCAGGAGACGCGGGCTGCCTTGCGGTCTCGCGCCGCCGGCTCCACCGGCTGTGCATGTGCGACGCCGAACTTGCCGCGGCGGCCCTTGGCTCGCTGGCGGTCCCGATCCTGGACGTACTCGTAGCGGTAGTAACCGTAGGCGCCAGCACCGTCCTCGGCCTGGACACGGTTGAGCACGAGGCCGAGGACGACACCGCTGACCGTCTCAAGCGACTCGAGGGCGTGGCGCAGCTGATCCTTGGCCACGATCCCAGCACCCACCACGACGAGGGCGCCGTCGACGATGGTGCTGAGCACCGCCGCGTCGGTGACGGGCAGGAGAGGCGGTGCGTCGATGAGAACGTAGTCGAAGTCCCGCTCGAGCTGCTTGATGAGCCGTTCCATGTTGGACGACCCGAGCAGCTCGCTTGGGTTAGGCGGGATCGGGCCCGCGCCCATGACGGACAAGTTGGTGCGCCCGAACCTTTGAAGGACGTCCTGAGCCTGCATGCGGCCGATGAGCACGTCGGTGAGGCCGACGGAGCCCTCGAAGCCGAGGTAGTCGAGCAGACGAGGGCGACGCAGGGCGCCCTCAATGACCACCACACGCATGCCCGTCTCGGCGAGACTGAGGGCGAGGTTGGCTGTCATGGTGGACTTGCCCTCGCCAGGCACCGAGGAGGTGACGACGATGGACTTGGGTGGGTCGGCCACGTCGATAAACTGAAGGTTGGTGCGCAGCGAGCGGAAGGCCTCGGCGCGCTGCGACCGCGGGTCTACCTGCACGATGAGCGGGTGCTTCGAGGCGTCGGAGTCGAACGCGATGCCACCGATGACGGTCTTGTCGGTAAGGTCCTTGAGTTCCCGTTCGCCCTTGATGCGGGTGTCGAGCCTGTCGCGGAGCAGTGCCAGGCCGAGACCCGCTAGCAAGCCGAGCACCAGGCCGAGGGCAAGGTTGCGGGCGGGCTTGGGGCTAATGGGTCCGAGGTCGGCGGTTGCTTGCTTCACCACGGTGACCTTGACCGGGCTGGGCGCGCCGGCCTGCACCTGCTCGATCTGCTGGATCGTTTGTGGAAAGACCTTGTCTATGGATGCGGCGATCCGCGTCGCCTGCGCTTGGCTCGGGTCGGTCACCGTGACTTCGATGATGACTGTGTCGAGCGGGATCGTGGCCGTAATGTTCTTCGCCAGCAGGTCGGCAGAGGTCTTGAGGCCGGAGTCGGCAATGACCGGGTCGAGCACCTTGGGCGAGGTGAGCAGTTGCGAATATGACTTCACACGCGCCTGAGTAAACGTGTTGCCCTGTTGCAGCTGCTGAGCGTTGTCGCTGCTCGAGGTCGAGACGAAGAACTGCGTCGTCGCCGAGTAGGTGGGCGGCGTCAGCACCGTCAACGCTGCGGCCAGTCCCAGCACGATGAGCGTAACGAGGGCGATGACGCGCCACCGCTTCCGGAGGACACGCAGGTAGTCCTGGAGTTCCACAGTTCAACTTTCTCTGGTTGCTGGGGCCCCTGCCCCCTGAAAGGACCAGAGCTGACTCTCGACAGGCCAGTTCCGACTCCCGCCCATCTTAGGGGGGACATATCCGACAAGCACGCCGGAGGCTCCGTGGGCCTGGAACCGGTTTGAGGGATCTGGCGCGCCATGGGCCAGAATGCAGCCATGTCCTCGACTCCCTCCCTCTCGAACGACGCCCCCCGCAGCCTGTCCGGTATGCAGCCGACGAGCGACTCGCTGCACCTCGGCAACTACATCGGGGCGCTGGTCGAGTGGGTGCGGCTGCAGGAGACGCACGACGCCTTCTACTTCGTGGCCGACCTGCACGCCCTGACCGTCGCGCCCGACCCCGAGGTGCTGCGCCAGCGCACCCGCATCACGGCGGCGCAGTACATCGCCGGGGGAGTGGACCCGACCCGTTCGACGCTCTTCGTGCAGAGCCACATCGCACAGCACACGGAGCTCTACTGGGTGCTCGGCACGCTGACCGGCTTCGGCGAGGCCAGCCGCATGACGCAGTTCAAGGACAAGTCGGCCAAGGGCACCAACACCAACGTGGGCCTCTTCACCTACCCGGTGCTGCAGGCCGCCGACATCCTCATCTACGACGCCAACGTGGTGCCGGTGGGGGAGGACCAACGCCAGCACCTCGAGCTCTCCCGTGACCTCGCCGGTCGCTTCAACCAGCGCTTCGGTGAGACCCTCGTGGTCCCCGAGCCGCACATCATGAAGGCCACTGCGAAGATCCAGGACCTGCAGGAGCCGACGGCCAAGATGAGCAAGTCGGCCGCCTCCGACGCCGGCCTGGTCAGCCTGCTGGACGAGCCGTCGCGCATCGCCAAGAAGATCCGCTCGGCCGTGACCGACACCGAGCGGGAGATCCGCTTCGACGAGGACAACAAGCCGGGCGTGTCCAACCTGCTCGCGATCCACTCGGCGCTGTCCGGCACGCCGGTTGCGATTCTCGAGGAGCAGTACGCCGGCAAGGGCTACGGCGACCTCAAGAAGGACGTCGCCGAGGTCGTCGTCGAGGCGGTCACCCCCTTCCGCACCCGCACCCTCGAGCTCATGGACGACCCCGCCGAGCTAGACCGCATCCTCGACGACGGGGCCGAGCGTGCCCGTGCTGTCGCCGAGGCGACGGTGCGCCGCGTCTACGACAAGGTGGGCCTGCTCAGCTCGCTCCGGCGCGCCTGAGATCGTGAGCGGCCCGACGGAGGCAGCAGTCGACCGGTTCGGTACGGTCGAGGGCGTGAGTGATGCACGCCCGACGACGACGATCGGCGTCTCGATCCCCATCCCGGCCCCGCACGGCGAGTACCTGCAGCAGCGCCGTGACGACTTCGGCGACCCGGCCGCCTGGCAGATCCCCGCGCACATCACCCTGCTGCCGCCCACCGAGGTCGACGAGCAGGCGTACGCCGCCTTCCGCGACCACTGCGCAGCCGTGGCCGCCGCGCAGGCCTCCTTCTCCGTCGTGCTGCGCGGCACCGGCACCTTCCGCCCGCTCTCCGACGTCGTGTTCATCCAGGTGGCCCGCGGCGTCTCCAACTGCGAGGCGCTCGAGGTGGCCCTGCGCTCCGGGCCGATCCACCGCGACCTCGACTTCTACTACCACCCGCACGTGACGGTGGCTCACAACGTGCCGGCCGACGCCCTCGACAAGGCGTTCGACGACCTCGCCGACTACTCCGTCGCCTTCAAGGTGGGCTCCTTCCACCTCTACGAGCTCGGCGACGACAGCGTCTGGCGTCCCGTGCACGAGTTCGCCCTCTCCGGGGACTGACGGTGCCGTCGCTGCGGGCGCGTCTCGACCGGATCCTGGCGTGGCTCAAGGCGACCCGTGCCTACCGCGCCTGGACGCGCTACAGCGAGGCGAACGGCGACCTGCTGGCCGCGGGCGTCGGCTACTTCGCGTTCTTCTCGATCTTCCCCGCGCTGGCCCTCGCCTTCGCGATCTTCGGCTTCGTCCTCCGCGGCCACCCCGACCTCGTCGTGACCATCGCCGACTACATCAACACGACCGTGCCCGGCCTGGTCAAGACCCCCGACCACCCGAACGGCATCATCAGCATCACGCCGCCCACGAGCCTCACGCTGACGCTGACCGGCATCATCTCCTTCGTCACGCTGCTGCTCGCCGGGCTAGGCTGGGTCGGGGCCCTGCGCACCGGCATCCGGGGCATCTTCGGCCTCGAGGCCTCGACCGGCAACGTCGTGACAACCAAGGCTCGCGACCTCTTCGTCCTCGTCACCATGGGCGCGGCCATCGCCGTGTCCGCGATCCTGACGAGCGTCGTCGGCGGCCTGGCCCAGCGGGTCGCAGGCTGGGTGGGACTGGCCGGGAACGGCGCGCTCGTCGGTCTGGCGGGCCTCCTCGTGGGCGTCGTCTTCGACACCCTCATCCTCGTCGTCCTCCTGCGGATGCTCTCCGGCGCGCCGCTGCCGATGCGCGACGTTCGCCAGGGGGCGGTCGTCGGTGCGACAGCCCTCACCGTCCTCAAGCTCTTCGGCGGCTACCTCATCGGGCATGTCAGCGGCAACCCGCTGCTCGGGGCCGTCGCCGTGGCCGTCGGCCTGCTCTTCTGGCTCAACCTGATGTCCAAGGTGATCCTGCTCTCCGCGGCGTGGGCGGCAGGCGATGTGGACCTGCACCGCCTCGGCGACGACACCCAGCGGTCCGCCTTCTTCCTCGCGTTGCGGCCTGCTTTCGTCGCGCCACTGCCCGCGGGTGCCGACACCTCCCTCGTCCCGTATGCCGCAGCCCCCGTCGCGGTGCCGGTCACCGGTCCCGACCGGGCGCGGCCGACCCGCGCCATAGACCGCGTCAGCGTGGCGGCAGGTGCCGTCCTCGGCGCCGCCGGAGCCTTGGTCGTCGCCGCCGGACGGCGAGTGCGACGATCGCCGCGGTGACGGCGGCCCCCGAGGCAGCAGGCACGAGGAGCACCGATCGCCCGTAGGCCGACGAGCCGCTCCGGGCTGCCGCGGCCGGTGTCCCCGACGGCGTGCCGGCGACCTGCTCGCCAGTGGTGGGGACGGCCCCCGGGGTGGGTAGCTGGGGGAGAGCGACCGCGGTCGGCGCCGGCGCCTCACCCGGCTCGACGAGGCGACCGACGGGGGTCACCTGGTCCGCATACGCGAAACCCCAGTCGAGGAGCGCGGCGGTGGGCTTCCAGGAGCCGGTGACGCTCCCCATCTCGCTGACGAGGAGCGTGCGGCCGCCGCGCGTGGCGGCACCGATGAAGGTGTGCTGCGCCCGGTCCGTGCGGCCGGGCTTGATCCCGATCGCGCCGGGATAATGCGTCAGCAGCTCGTTGATGTTGTAGACGTGGAAGGCAGGCCACGCCTTGCCATGCTTGTCCTTGCCGCCAGGGAAGACCGCGTCGCGCTTGACGATGGTGGAGCGGAAGGCAGGCAGCCGCATGGCGTCGCGACCGACGAGGGCCAGGTCGTAGGCGCTCGACCGCTGTGCGCCGTCGTCGAGGCCGCTGGGGTCGACCGTGAGCGTGTCGTGGGCGCCGATGCGCGCCGCCTCCTCGTTCATGAGCGAGACCGTCCGCTCGTAGCCGCCCGCCGCGTCGGCGAGGGCGTAGACGGCGTCGTTGGCCGAGAACATCAGCATCGCGTCGAAGAGGCTCCCGACGGGGTAGCGGTTGCCGGCGAGGATGCCGACGCGCGAGCCGGCCGCGTCCTGGGCGTCCTGGCCGGCGACGACGACCCGCTTCGGGTCGAGGCGCGGCATCAGCGTCAGGGCCGTCAGCGTCTTCAGCGTGCTCGCCGGGCGCAGCCACGCGTGCGGCGACTTGGCGGCGAGGATCTCGCCGGTGTCCAGGTCGGCGACGACGTAGGAGACGTCGTAGACCTCAGGCGGCGCCGGCACACCGGCCGGTCGGTCCGTGACCACGCCGTCGTCGCCGAGGCTCGAGCCGCCGACGACCGTGGCGGGGTCCCAAGCGGCATGGGTGAAGGGCGTGGGCGGCATGGCCCGGCAGATCACCACCGGCGGCTTCGGCTTCGTCGGCGTGGCGGTGTGGTGGGTGGCGCTCGGACCCCGTCGTGCGGCCGGGGGAGCGCTCGTCGCGGCGGGTACAGGCATCTCGTCGGAGGGGAAGACCCGCGGCCTCAGCAGGACCCCGGACGGGACGGTCACGGGCGCCTGCCACGGCCTGCAGGACGGTGCCGCGACGGGAGCACTGCCAGCCACGACGCGCGGAGCGCTCGTCGCGGAGGCGGGCGACACGGCATACGTGATCGGCGCGGCGAGGGCCAGCGTGAGCGCAGCGAGGCGCGCGCCCGCGGCCAAAGGCGCCCACGGGCGCCGTCGGGAGGGCTCCGGAGGCGTCATCGCCGGGACAGACTAACCCGGTCGGTTGCCGGTGTCCGAAACGCCGGGATGGGACGCGCCGCTAGGGTGACGGTGTGAAGATCACTGTCGTGGGCCTCGGGTACGTGGGCCTGTCCAACGCCGCCATCCTCGCCCAGCACAACGAGGTCGTCGCCCTCGAGGTGGATGCTGCCCGAGCGGAGCTCGTCAACGCCGGCCGGTCGCCGATCATCGACGCAGACCTCGAGGCGTTCCTCGAGCGCGGAGGGCTGGACCTCCGGGCCACGACCGACCAGCACGACGCGTATGCCGGCACGTCCTTCGTCGTCATCGCCACCCCCACCGACTACGACCCCGACACGATGCACTTCAACACCACGTCGGTCGAGCAGGTCATCGAGGACGTGTCGCGGCACGCGCCGCAGTCGACGGTCATCATCAAGTCCACGATCCCGGTCGGCTTCACCGTGCGCGTGCGGCAGGCGCACCCCGATCTGCGCATCCTCTTCTCCCCGGAGTTCCTCCGGGAGGGACGGGCTCTGTGGGACAACCTGCACCCGAGCCGCATCGTCATCGGCGACACCGGGGCGGAGGCCAAGGAGTTCGCCGCGCTCCTGCTCGAGGGCGCCGAGGACCGTGACGTGCCCGTCCTCTTCACCGACGCCACCGAGGCGGAGGCGATCAAGCTCTTCGCCAACACCTACCTCGCGATGCGGGTCGCCTACTTCAACGAGCTCGACACATATGCGGCGACCCACGGCCTCGACACGCGCTCCATCATCGAGGGGGTCGGGCTCGACCCGCGCATCGGCTCGCACTACAACAACCCGTCGTTCGGCTACGGCGGCTACTGCCTGCCCAAGGACACCCGGCAGCTGCTCGCCAACTACGACCAGGTGCCGCAGAACCTCATCCACGCCATCGTCGAGTCCAACACCACCCGCAAGGACTTCATCGCGAACGACATCCTGGGGCGCGAGCCGAAGGTCGTCGGCATGTACCGGCTCGTCATGAAGTCCGGCTCCGACAACTTCCGGTCCTCGAGCATCCAGGGGATCATGAAGCGGATCAAGGCCAAGGGCATCGAGGTCGTCGTCTACGAGCCGTCCCTCGACGACGACGAGTTCTACCACTCGCGGGTCATCCGGGACCTCGACGAGTTCAGGTCGGTGGCCGACGTCATCGTCGCCAACCGGCACGCCGACGAGCTCGAGACCGTGCGCGACAAGGTCTACACCCGCGACATCTACGGCCGCGACTGACCCGCGCACCCGGCATACAACAGAGGAACCCGCCCTGGGAGACCAGTGCGGGTTCCTCTTTCGGTGCTGTGCCTCGCGGCCGCGGCGTCACTCGCCGTGCATCAGGGCGGTGCGCAGGTCCCGGTTGAGCTGGCTGATCACGTCGAGCGGGATCTCCTTGGGGCACGCGTCGGAGCAGGCCCCGATGTTGGTGCAGCCGCCGAAGCCCTCGAGGTCGTGCTGGTCGAGCATGCGGACCACGCGTGAGTCGCGCTCCGGCTGGCCCTGGGGGAGCTCGCCGAGGTGCGTCAGCTTGGCGCCCGTGAAGAGCATCGCCGAGCCGTTCGGGCAGGCCGCCACGCAGGCGCCGCAGCCGATGCACGCAGCCGCCATGAAGGCGCGGTCGGCCTTCGGCTTGGGCACCGGCACCGAGTGCGCCTCGGGGGCGGAGCCGGTGTTCACGCTGATGAAGCCGCCGGCCTGGATGATCCGGTCGAAGGCCGTCCGGTCCACGACGAGGTCCTTGATGACCGGGAACGCGTCGGCACGCCAGGGCTCGACGGTGATCTCGTCCCCGTCGCTGAAGCTGCGCATGTGCAGCTGGCACGTCGTGGTGACCTCGGGGCCGTGGGCCCGGCCCGAGATCATCAGGCCGCACATGCCACAGATGCCCTCGCGGCAGTCGGAGTCGAAGGCGATCGGCTCCTCGCCGCGCGAGATGAGCTGCTCGTTGAGGACGTCGAGCATCTCGAGGAACGACATGTCCTCGGAGATGTCGGTGACCGGGTAGGTCACCATGTCGCCCTTGGCCCCGGGGCCGGCCTGGCGCCAGATCTTGAGAGTCAGATTCACTTGTAGCTCCGCTGCTTCAGCTCGACGAATTCGTAGACGAGGTCTTCCTTGTGCAGGACCGGCGTGCCGTCCTGCCCGCTCCACTCCCACGCGGCGACGTAGGCGAACTCGTCGTCGTGACGCAGCGCCTCACCGTCCTCGGTCTGGGACTCGGTGCGGAAGTGACCGCCGCAGGACTCGCGGCGGTGGAGGGCGTCGATGCACATCAGCTCGCCGAGCTCGAGGAAGTCGGCCACGCGGCCGGCCTTCTCGAGGCTCTGGTTGAGCGTGTCGGCGGCACCGAGCACCCGGACGTTGCGCCAGAACTCCTCGCGCAGGCCCCGGATGAGGTCGATCGCCTTGAGCAGCCCCTCCTCGGAGCGCTCCATGCCGCAGTACTCCCACATGATGTTGCCGAGCTCGCGGTGGAAGGAGTCGACCGAGCGGTCGCCGTTGATCGACAGCAGCTTCTCGACGCGGGAGTCGACCGAGGCGCGGGCCTCCGCGACGGCGGCGTGGGACTCGTCGATCTTCTCGAACGGGCCCTTCGCGAGGTAGTCACGGATCGTGTTCGGCAGCACGAAGTAGCCGTCCGCGAGGCCCTGCATCAGCGCGCTCGCGCCGAGGCGGTTGGCGCCGTGGTCGGAGAAGTTGGCCTCACCCGTGACGAACAGGCCCGGGATCGTGGACTGCAGGTCGTAGTCGACCCACAGGCCGCCCATCGTGTAGTGCACCGCGGGGTAGATGCGCATCGGCACCTCGTAGGGGTTCTCACCCGTGATCCGCTGGTACATGTCGAGCAGGTTGCCGTACTTCTCGGCGACGGCCTCGGCGCTCATGCGCTTCAGGGCGTCGGTGAAGTCGAGGTAGACGCCGCGCCGGAAGTCGCCGACCTTCGGGCCGACGCCGCGGCCCTCGTCGCAGACGTTCTTGGCCTGGCGGCTCGCGATGTCGCGGGGCACGAGGTTGCCAAACGAGGGGTAGATCCGCTCCAGGTAGTAGTCGCGGTCCTCCTCGGGGATCTCGCGCGGGTCCTTCTCGCAGTCCTCGGCGCGCTTCGGCACCCAGATGCGGCCGTCGTTGCGCAGCGACTCCGACATCAGCGTCAGCTTGCTCTGGTGCTCGCCGGAGACCGGGATGCAGGTCGGGTGGATCTGCGTGTAGCACGGGTTGGCGAAGTAGGCGCCCTTGCGGTGCGCGCGCCAGGTGGCCGTGACGTTGCTGCCCATCGCGTTGGTCGACAGGAAGAAGACGTTGCCGTAGCCGCCGCTCGCCAGCACCACCGCGTCGGCGAGGTGCGTCTCGACCTCGCCGGTGACGAGGTTGCGGGCGATGATGCCGCGGGCCTTGCCGTCGACGACGACGAGCTCGAGCATCTCGTGGCGGGTGGACGTCTCGACCGTGCCGGCCGCGACCTGGCGCTCGAGGGCCTGGTAGGCACCGATGAGCAGCTGCTGGCCCGTCTGGCCGCGGGCGTAGAAGGTGCGGGAGACCTGCACGCCGCCGAAGGAGCGGTTGTCGAGCAGGCCGCCGTACTCGCGGGCGAAGGGCACGCCCTGCGCGACGCACTGGTCGATGATGTTGGTGCTGACCTGGGCCAGGCGGTAGACGTTCGACTCGCGCGAGCGGTAGTCGCCGCCCTTCACGGTGTCGTAGAAGAGGCGGTAGACGGAGTCGCCGTCCTCCTTGTAGTTCTTGGCGGCGTTGATGCCACCCTGCGCGGCGATCGAGTGGGCGCGGCGCGGGGAGTCCTGGTAGCAGAAGGACTTCACGTGGTAGCCCGCCTCGCCGAGCGTCGCGGCGGCCGCCCCGCCGGCGAGCCCGGTGCCGACGATGATGACCGTGAGCTTACGACGGTTGGCCGGGTTGACGAGCGCGGCCTCGAACTTGCGCTTGTCCCAGCGCGACTCGATCGGGCCGGCCGGGGCCTTGGTGTCGGCGAGGGGCGCGCCCTCGGTGTAGAGGCCGTGCACGACGCCGGGCGCCTCAGGGGCGGTGGGCGCGGTGGGAGCCTCGGGAGCCAGGGTCGATGCGGTGGCTGCCTGGGTGTCGGTCATGGATCAGCTTCCCTTGACGATTCCGAAGAGGATGGCGAGCGGCGGGAGCGCGAAGCCCAAGGCGGTCACCAGCGCGATGACCAGGCCCGTGGCCCGGGCGGCGCGCCGGGCCCGCTTGCTGCTGGTCCA
Source organism: Terrabacter sp. BE26 (assembly GCF_041941675.1). GTDB lineage: Bacteria > Actinomycetota > Actinomycetes > Actinomycetales > Dermatophilaceae > Terrabacter. The sequence goes on from NZ_CP090122.1 coordinate 3,124,950, forward strand.
GCCCAGGGTCTGCGCGGCGCTCCAGACGCCGTGCCACAGGTGCATGCCGAGCGCGACGAGCGCGAGCAGGTAGATGAGCACGACCCACCAGACCTGGAAGCTCGAGACGACGAGCTTGCCGGCGCTGTCGCCGGCGGCCTGGCTGCCGACGTTGAACTTGAGGATCGTGAACTGCAGCAGGTGCCACACCAGGAAGAGCAGCAGGGCGACGCCGCCCCAGCGCATGGCCCGGCTGCGCAGCGTCGCCGTGGCCGCCTGCTTGGCGACGTAGCGGGTGGTGCGGGCACCGCTGGCGCGGCTCCACAGCCAGAAGGCGGCGTACGCGTGGACGACGAGCGCGACCACGAGCAGCACGCGCAGGATCCAGAGCAGCCCGCCGAACGGCAGGATCGGCATGAGGATGGTGCGCAGGTGCAGGGCGTACTCGTCGAACGCGGCCGTGCCGCCGAAGATCTTGAGGTTGCCGTACATGTGCAGCAGCACGTAGAGCACGAAGAGCACACCCGAGAGGGCCATGAGCAGCTTCATGAACACGGTGGTGCGGCGTGCCGACGCGGGTCGCTTGTTTCCCGTCGCTGGGAGAGTGTTGGTGGCCACCTGCGCACCTTATCCCTGCGGTTTCCGCACCCAAATTCCTACCCACTGGTAGAGGGCCGCTTGTGACAATGTCAACAACAACCCTCGACACCCCTCGACACCGCGGAGGTTCCGCGGGGCGTCAGGCCGCGCGCCCGGCCGTCCTGACGCCCTCGTAGTGCCCCACCAGCTCGCCGACGAGCCGGCCCCACGAGCGGTGCCGGACGCGCTCGACACCCTTGCGGCCCAGGGCCGCGCGGTGCTCCGGCGACGCCAGCACCCGGCATACCTGCTCGCGGAGGGACCCGGGTCGGCGCGGGTCGAAGAGGTAGCCGTTGACGCCGTCGGTGACGAGGTCGATCGGGCCGCCCGCCCGCGGGGCGACCACCGGCAGGCCCGAGGCGCCCGCTTCCTGGATCGTCTGGCCGAAGGTCTCGCGGGTCCCGGTGTGGACGAAGACGTCCAGGGCGGCATACGCCCGGGCCAGGTCGTCCCCCTGGCGGGCGCCGAGGAAGACGGGGGAGAGGTTGGGCCGGTGGCCGGAGCTGGCGACCGCCTCGGTCAGCAGCTGGCCCACCGACTCCCGCGAAGGTCCCTCCCCGATGACGACGAGGCGGGTGCCGGGCAGCTCCGCCAGCTCGACGAGCCGGTCGAGCTCCTTCTCGGGCGCGAGGCGACCGACGTAGCCGATCAGCGTCTCGCCACCGGGAGCCAGCTCGCGGCGCAGCGCCCGCGTCAGCGCGTCGGTGCGCCACACCGGGCTGAAGAGCGAGGCGTCGACGCCCCGAGCCCACAGCGCGGTGCGGGGTATGCCGTGCCGGCGAAGCGCTGCCAGCGACCGGCTCGACGGGGCGAGGGTGAGGTCGGCCCACGAGTGGATGCGCCTGATCCACCGCCACGTCGTGGCTGCCGCTGCGTTGCCGGCAGGCCCCGGGGTGTGCTGGCGCACGTAGCCGGCCATGTCGGTCTGGTAGACGGCGACGGTCGGCACGCCGAGTCGGCCGGCAGCGCGCAGGCCGCGGGCGCCGAGGAGGAACGGGCTCGCCACGTGCACGACGTCGGCCGCGAAGTCCTCGAGCAACGACTCGATCTCCGCGGTCGGCAGCCCGACGTCGAACCGACGCACGGGCACGGAGGTGATGCGGTGCACGGGCACGCCCTCGTACGTCTCCGGCACCTCGTCGCGAGCCTGCGGGGCGATCACGACGACGTCGTCGCCGCGGGCCCGTAGGTGGTCGACCACCCGGCACACGCTGGTGGTCACACCGTTGAGGCTCGGCAGGAACGACTCTGTGACGATGGCGACGCGCACGCGTCAACGGTCGCGGGCGCACGTGTGGTTCGGGCGACGTCCAAGGGTGTCTCGGGTGACGTTCGGGTGTCAGGAGCGGGGCTGCCTAGGGTTGCGTCATGGTGCTCAACGAAGCGGCCGGTGCGCTTGACTGGATGATGGACAAGTCCGTGGTGCTCGGCTACTCGAAGCTCGGGCCGGCGCTGCGGCGTGCCTGGTGGCCGGCCGACCCGGCGGTGGGCGCACTGGTCGGTCGGCACGTCCTCGTCACCGGCGCGAGCGGTGGGCTCGGGCTGGCTGCTGCGGGCGGCCTGGCCCGGCTAGGCGCCGTCGTCCATCTCACCGGACGCGACGCCGGGCGGCTCGAGCGCGCCCGCTCCTCACTGCTCTCGGAGCAGCCGCACGCGCACGTCCGGGTCCACGTGGCCGACGTCAGCGACCTCGCGGCCACCGCCTCCTTCGCCCGCGACTTCGCGGCCGAGGTGCCGTCGCTGCACGCCGTCGTGCACAACGCGGGCGTCCTGCCGCCGAAACGCACGACGACCGCGGAGGGGCACGAGCTGACCCTGGCCACCCACGTGCTCGGCCCGCACGTCCTCACCTACGGACTGCGGGATTTGCTCGCCGGCGGACGCGTCGTCGTCGTGACGTCGGGCGGCGCCTACGGCCAGCGCCTCGCCGCCGACGACCCCGAGTACGCGGTGGGCGACTACTTCGGCGTCACGGCCTACGCCCGGACCAAGCGCATGCAGCTGGTCCTGACGAGGCTGTGGGCCCGCGACCTCGCGTCCGACGGGATCACGGTGCACTCGATGCACCCCGGCTGGGCCGACACCCCGGGCGTCACCGAGTCGCTCCCGCGCTTCGCCGCCCTCACCAGACGGCTGCTGCGGGACGCAGAGGCCGGCGCCGACACCGCCGTCTGGCTCACCGCCACCGCCGACGCCATCGGCACCGGCGGCTTCTGGCACGACCGGCGACGGCGACCGACGCACTACGCGCCGGTCGGCATCGAGACGCCGGAGCAGGTGGAGCGGTTCTGGGCCTTCGTCCGCGCGCAGACCGGCGTCCCTGCACGCGACGAGATCTTCCCGTCGGGCGCCTGATCAGGCGGGCGGGCCGTCTGCCAGGTAGGCCGCGAGGGCTGCGCGCCAGTCGCGGATGGGCTTGATGCCGGCTTGCTCGAGGGAGTCGTGCGACAGGACGCTCCACGACGGTCGGGGGGCCGGCAGCGCCAGCGCCTCCGTCGAGGTCGGTTGCACCCGATCGGGGTCCAGGCCGCGCTCCTCGAAGACCGCCTGCGCCAGTCCCCGCCAGGTGGTGCGTCCGGACGAGCTGCCGTGGTGGACGCCGTAGGTGCCCGAGGTGGCCACCAGCCGCACGATGAGGTCTGCGAGATCGGCGGTCCAGGTGGGCTGCCCGACCTGGTCGTCGACCACCGAGAGGGTGTCGCGCTCGCCGGAAAGGCGGAGCATGGTTGCGACGAAGTTGCCGCCGCCCGCGCCGTAGAGCCAGGCCGTGCGCACGACCCACGACTCGGGGCACAGGGCCCGCACGGCCCACTCGCCGGCCGCCTTGGTGCGGCCGTAGGCCGAGCGCGGCGCGATGGGGTGGTCGACGGCATACGGCTCGGTCGCCGCGCCGTCGAAGACGTAGTCGGTCGAGACCTGCACCATGCGCGCACCGGCTCGCCGAGCAGCCGCGGCGAGGTTGGCCGCGCCGACCGCGTTGACCGCGAAGGCAGCCGCCTCGTTGGTCTCTGCCGCGTCGACCGCGGTCCACGCGGCGCAGTTGACGACGAGGTCGTGCCCCTCGACCCCCGCCAGGCACTCGGAGGCATCGGTGACGTCGAGGTCGGCTCGGTCCATCGCGGTGACGACGTGACCGGCATGGCGCAGGGCCGGGACGAGGTCGCGCGCGAGCATGCCGCCGGCGCCGGTGACCAGAACCCGGCGCGACCCGGTGGCCGGCGCGGCCTCGGGCAGGGTCACCGGCCCAGCCTCGCGTAGGTGCGCTCGGCGTCGTCCTTGGCGGTCAGCCACCAGGACTCGTTGTCGCGATACCAGGCGATGGTCGCGTCAAGGCCGGCGCGGATGTCGCTGTAGCGCGGGCGCCAGTCGGTCTCGCGGCGCAGCTTGGTGGAGTCGATGGCATAGCGCAGGTCGTGACCCGGACGGTCGTTGACGTGCTCGAACCAGTCGCACGGTTTGCCCGTCAGCTCCAGGAGCAGCTGCACGATCTCGAGGTTGTTGCGCTCGCCGTCGGCGCCGATGAGGTAGGTCTCGCCCAGGCGGCCCTGCTCGAGGATCGCGAGAACGGCGTCGTTGTGGTCGTCGACGTGGATCCAGTCGCGGACGTTGAGGCCGGAGCCGTAGAGCTTGGGCTTGGTGCCCTGCAGGATGTTGGTGATCTGGCGCGGGATGAACTTCTCGACGTGCTGGCGCGGACCATAGTTGTTCGAGCAGTTCGACACGGTGGCCTGGATGCCGAACGACCGGATCCACGCGCGCACGAGCAGGTCGGCGCCGGCCTTCGTCGCCGAGTAGGGGCTCGACGGGTTGACCGGGGTGGCCTCGGTGAAGCGCTGCGGGTCGTCCAGCTCGAGGTCGCCGTAGACCTCGTCGGTCGAGATGTGGTGCAGCCGCTTGCCGTGCCGGCGCACCGCCTCGAGCAGCGTGAACGTGCCGACGACGTTGCTCTCCACGAACGGCCAAGGACTGTCGAGGCTGTTGTCGTTGTGCGACTCGGCCGCGAAGTGCACCACGACGTCACAGTCGGCCACGAGCGGGTCCACGACGGCCGCGTCGGCCACCGAGCCCACCACGAGACGCACGCGAGCGTCGCCCACACCCGCCCCGTCGTCGAGGACCGGCTCGAGCGAGGCCCGGTTGGCGGCATACGACAGGGAGTCGAGCACCGTGATCGACCAGTCCGGGCGCGTCTCACGGGTCCGCAGGACGAAGTTGGAGCCGATGAATCCGGCTCCGCCGGTGACGAGAAGGCGCATGGGGCTGGAGCCTAGCCGCTCAGCGTCCTCCCAGCGCAGGGGCGAGGCGGGCTCCGCGCGTCCCCTAGGGTGGACGATTATGAGGGGAATTGTTCTCGCCGGGGGCACCGGGAGCAGGCTGCATCCGATCACGCGCGGCATCAGCAAGCAGCTGATGCCGGTCTACGACAAGCCGATGGTCTACTACCCGCTCTCGACCCTGATGATGGCCGGCATCCGCGAGGTGCTGGTCATCACCACCCCGCAGGACGCCGACCAGTTCGAGCGGCTGCTCGGCGACGGTTCGCAGTGGGGGATGACGATCACGTATGCCGTGCAGAAGAGCCCCGACGGACTGGCCCAGGCCTTCCTCCTCGGCGCCGACTTCATCGGCGACGACAGCGTGGCCCTCGTGCTCGGCGACAACATCTTCTTCGGTCCCGGCCTCGGCACGCGCCTGCAGGACAACACCCAGGTCACCGGAGGCCACGTCTTCGCCTACCACGTCGCCGACCCGACGGCCTACGGCGTCGTGGAGTTCGACGGCGACGGGCGCGTGCTGTCCATCGAGGAGAAGCCAGACAAGCCGAAGTCGAGCTACGCGGTGCCGGGCCTCTACTTCTACGACAACGACGTCGTCGAGATCGCCCGCGGCCTGGAGCCGAGCGCCCGTGGCGAGCTCGAGATCACGGCCGTCAACGACGCCTACCTGCGGCGCGGCGACCTCACCGTCAGCGTGCTGCCCCGCGGCACAGCCTGGTTCGACACCGGCACCTTCGAGGGCCTCATCGAGGCCAGCCAGTTCGTCCACGTCGTCGAGGCCCGGCAGGGCCAGAAGATCGGGTGCGTCGAGGAGGTCGCCTGGCGACAGGGCTGGCTCACCGACGAGCAGCTCAAGGAGCACGCCGAGGACCAGCTCAAGAGCGGCTACGGCGTCTACCTGCACTCCCTGATCGCCGAAGGACGGGAACACCACTGATGGACATCCGCCCCCTGTCGATCGCCGGTGCCTGGGAGATCACGCCGCGCCAGTTCCCCGACGACCGCGGGGTCTTCCTCGAGTCGTTCCGGGGCGACCACCTGGCCGAGGTCGTCGGTCACCGGCTCGACGTGGTCCAGACCAACGTGTCCGTCTCCTCGCGCGGCACGGTGCGCGGCATCCACTTCGCGGACGTGCCGGTCGGGCAGGCCAAGTACGTCACCGCGGTGACGGGTGCGCTCATCGACTACGTCGTCGACCTGCGGGTCGGCTCGCCGACCTTCGGGCAGTGGGACTCGGTCCTGCTCGACGGCGTCGACCGCCGAGCCGTCTACCTCTCCGAGGGCCTGGGGCACGCCTTCTGCGCCCTCGAGGACGGCACCACCGCGCACTACCTCTGCTCGGCCGCCTACAACCCGGCCGCCGAGCACGGCATCCACCCGCTCGACCCCACCGTGGGGCTGCGCCTCCCGGACGGCGTCGAGCCGCTCCTGTCGCCCAAGGACGCCGCGGCGCCGACGCTCGCCGAGGCCGAGAAGTCGGGCCTGCTCCCCACGTATGCCGCGTGCCTGGACTTCCACGCGACTCAGCGGTGAGCAGTCACTGACCCCACGGCATACGCCCTCGGGCGCGGGCGGACCGACCGCTCAGGTGAGCTCGATGCGGCCCTGAGCCGTGAGCACCTCGACGACGCGCTTGACCTCCTGGGCCCGCTCGGGCCGCGTGATGAGCAGGGCGTCCTGCGTGTCGATGACGACGAGGTCCTCGACACCGATGAGCGCGACGAGCCGGCCGCTCGAGGCCACGGTGGCGGTCGAGTCGATGCTGATGATGTCGTCGGCAGGCCCGATCGCGGTGATCCCGGGCAGGTCGTCCGATACGCCGACGAGCCGTGTCACCGAGGCGAAGTCGCCCACGTCGTCCCACCCGAGCGAGGCGGGCACGACGGCGACCCGGCCGGCGGCAGCGGCCGGCTCCGCGACGGCGTGGTCGATGGCGATCTTCTGCAGCGACGGCCACAGGTCGCGCATGCGCAGCGGGTCGCCGGCGATGATGCGCAGGTGGTCGACCATCTCGGGGTGGTTCTGTGCGAGCAGCTCGAGCAGGGTCGTGGCGCCGACGACGAACATCCCTGCGTTCCAGCGGTATTCGCCACACTCGACGTAGCGAGTTGCCGTCTGCAGGTCGGGCTTCTCGACGAACTCGTCGACTCGGTGGGCGCTCGGCGCGCCCACGACGTCGAGGCGGCCGCCGAGGCGGATGTAGCCGAAACCGGTCGCCGGCTCGGTCGGCTCGATGCCGATGGTCACGAGCTCGCCACGGCGCGCGAGGACGACCGCCTCGGCCACCGCGCGACGGAAGTTCTCGGGCTCGGTGATGACGTGGTCGGCCGCGAAGGACCCCAGGACTGCCTCGGGGTCGCGGCGCTCGAGGATGGCGGCAGCCAGTCCGATGGCCGGCATCGAGTCCCGCGGCGAGGGCTCCCCGATGACGGCGTCGTAGCCGAGCATCGGCAGCTGGCGGCGCACCGCCTCCTCGTGGGCGACGCCCGTGACGACGAGGATCCGGTCCTCGACGAGGGGCTGGAGCCGGTCCCACGTCGCCCGCAGCAGCGACTGCCCCGAGCCCGTGAGGTCGTGCAAGAACTTGGGGGAGTGCCGGCGGGAGATGGGCCAGAGCCGGGTGCCGGACCCACCGGCGGGGATCACGGCCCAGAGACCCGCTATGCCTGTCATGGGGCACACCGTATCGACAGGTCGTGGGTCCGCGTGCCCGACCGGCTCAGCCGATGTCGCGGCGGCGCAGGGCCACCACCCCGGCCGTGGCGACGACGGCTGCGACCACGGTCAGCAGGACGAGTGGCAGCACCGTCAGCGACTGCACGGGCAGCGAGGGCACGTGGCCGAAGGGGGACAGGTTCGTCATCCAGTCCGGGAGGCCCAGGACGGGGACGAGCTCGCCGAGCAGGAGGAAGACGATGAGGAAGGCCCACGCCAGCCCGGTCAGGCGAGGGGCCACCCCGACGAGCAGCATCGCCACGGCTACGGCCACCCAGATCGCGGGCGCCGTGACGAGGGCCGCCTCGACGAGCCCCCCGACGGAGACCTCGCTCGAGCCGGTCGCGCCGCGGGTCGCGCCGATCCCGGCCATCAGGCCGGCGAGCGCCATCACCGCGGTGGTGGACACGACGGCCAGCGCGAGGTGGGAGAGCGCCCACCGGGTGCGGGTGGCGCCGGTGGCGAGCAGGGCCTCGGCCCGCATGGCCACCTCCTCGGTGTGCAGCCGCGTCACGATCGAGATGCCCAGCGCCGCAACGGCATACGCCACGATGTGCAGCTCCGACGCGAAGAAGACGTCGACGAGCGAGGCGTTGCTGCCCTGGGCTCGTGCGAGCGCCCGCAGCATGTCCCCGGTCGCGCTGGACGAGTCGATCGACTCGATGTTCGTCGCGATGGAGCCCAGGACGAGGCCGAGCACCACGGCGGCGACCGTCCAGCCGATCAGGGTGCCGCGAGCCAGCCGGAACGTCAGGCTCGAGACGGACCCGAGCGAGCCACGCGCGGTCCCGGCGCGCGCCGGCAGCACGCCGGCGCCCAGGTCACGGCGCTCCTGCAGCCAGAACGCCGCGCCGACGAGCAGGGCGTATGCCGCCAGGCCCAGCCACAGGGGCCGGAAGTCGTTGGCGCCGTAGGGAGACACCCGCTCCCCCCAGCCGAGCGGCGAGAGCCAGAGAAGGAACCGCGCCGGGCTGTCGGACGCGGCGGTGTCGCCCACGGCCCGGAGCAGGAACGCGACGCCCAGGGCCCCGAGGGAGATCGCCGCGGTGCCGCGGGTGGTCTCGGTCAGCTGGGCGGCGACCGCCGTGATGCCGACCCAGGACAGGCCCATGACGACCCACGAGACGGCGAAGGCGACCGACCCCCGGCTCTCCAGGCCCAGGCCGGCGAGCGAGGCCCCGCTGAGGACGGCCGTGGCCAGGACCGCCAGGGTTGCGAGGGTCACGGCGGCCGTCAGCGGCGCCCGGCGCTGGACCACACCGGCTCCGAGCAGCTCGAGCCGGCCGGCCTCCTCCTCGGTGCGGGTGTGCCGGCGCACCACGATGTAGGCGAGCAGGCAGAGGAAGACGCCGCCGAGCAGGATCGTCTTGTAGACCGCGAACGAGTCGAGGGTCAGGCTCGTCGCCGGACCGTAGAGCGCCAGCGTGGCGGGGTTGCGGAGCAGCGGGGCGAAGATCTCCAGGGCGCCGGCCAGGCTCGGATAGAGGTCGATCGTCGCCTTGGCCGACCCGGCCGTGAACGCGACGAGACCGAGGACGCTGGCGGGCACGAGGACCCGGTCGCGCCGTGAGGCCAGCCGCAGCAGCGGCCCGGTGCCGGTGATGGCGCTCATCGCGGGCTCGCAGTCTCGCGTTGGCTCGTGCCCGCGGCGGGGCGGTACTGCTCCATGAACAGCTCCTCCAGCGTCGGCGGGGCACTGGTCAGCGACTCGATGCCGTGCCGCCCGAGCAGCTCGAGCAGCTCGCCGAGGTGGCCGCTCTCGACCGAGCACCGCACGTTGGCGCCGGACACGACGACGTCGCCGACGCCCGGGATGCCGGCGACCACCGACGGTGGGACGGGGCTCGTCAGGGTCGCCTCGACCATCGTGCGGGAGAGGTGCCGCAGCTGCGCCAGGGTGCCCGACTCGACGTTGCGGCCCTCACGGATGATGCTGACCCGGTCGCAGACCGACTCGACCTCGCTGAGGATGTGGCTCGAGAGCAGCACCGTGCCGCCCGCGGACCGGAACTCCCGCACGGCGTCCTTGAAGACCGCCTCCATGAGGGGGTCGAGCCCGGACGTCGGCTCGTCGAGCAGCAGCAGCTCGACGTCGGAGCAGAGCGCTGCAACGAGTGCCACCTTCTGCCGGTTGCCCTTGGAGTAGGAGCGGCCCTTCTTCGTCGGGTCGAGGTCGAAGCGGGCGATCATGTCGGCCCGTCGGCGCTCGTCGATGCCGCCGCGCAGCTTGGCGAGCAGGTCGATGACCTCCCCGCCGGTCAGGTTGGGCCAGAGGGCGACGTCACCGGGCACGTAGGCGAGGCGACGGTGCAGCGTCTCCACGTCACGCCACGGGTCACCGCCGAGGAGGGTGGCGGTGCCGCCGTCGGAACGCAGCAGCCCGAGCAGGATGCGCAGGGTGGTGGACTTGCCGGCCCCGTTCGGCCCGAGGAAGCCGTGGATCTCGCCGCTCACCACCTCGAGGTCCAGCCCGTCGAGGGCGACCGTCCGGCCGAACCTCTTGCGGAGACCCTGGACCTGGATTGCAGAGGTCATGGTTCGACGATACACAACATTCACGATTTACTGAATGAGATGAGCGATCGGCTAAGGTCGGAGCAGGCGACGGAGGAGGACCAGTGACGGCAGCGCGGCACAGCACCCGTGACGAGCGGGCGGTCTCCGCCTACGTCGAGCGTTTCGGGGACACCCTCACCGACGCCGGTATGCCGCGCCTCGCCTCCCGCGTCTTCGCGCAGCTGCTCGCCGACGACGACGGGCGCATGACCGCCGCTGAGCTGACCGAGGCCCTCGACGTGAGCCCGGCCGCCGTCTCCGGGGCGGTGCGCTACCTGACCCAGACCTACCTCATCGGCAAGGAGCGCGAACGGGGGTCGCGGCGCGACGTCTATGTGGTGCAGGCCGACGCCTGGCACGGCGCGATGCTCTCCCGGGACCGGGTGCTCGCGCAGATCGAGACGAGCCTGCGCGCGGGGGTGCCGGCCGTGGGCGGCGTCGACACCGAGGCCGGCCGTCGGCTGCAGCTGTCCGTCGCCTTCCTCGAGTTCCTCGGCGAGCGCCTGGGTGCGCTGGAGGAGGAGTGGGAGGACCGCAAGGCCCACCTCACCCGCGCCTGGCCCGCCCCCTGACCCCAACCGTCGAAAGGCCAAATTTCGCGGGTCCCGCCCCGTCGAGAGGCCAAACTTCGCTGGTCCCACCCCGTCGAGAGGCCAAACTTCGTGGGTGCCGCCCCGTCGAAAGGCCACGTCCGGCCCACCCCCGGGCACACGGCATACGCCCTCGGTGACGTGAGATCGACAACGTTCGCCCAGCAGGCCGCGGAGACCCGACCTCGCGCCGATACGCTCGGCAGCATGGCTGACAGCACTGGCGCGCGCTCCGAGTCCGACCTGCCCATCGAGCCCGTCTACGACGCGTCGGCCCTGGCCGGTTTCGACCCCGACGCCAAGCTCGGCGCCCCCGGCCGATACCCCTTCACCCGCGGCGTCTACCCGTCGATGTACACCGGCCGGCCGTGGACGATGCGCCAGTACGCCGGCTTCGGCACCGCCAAGGAGAGCAACCAGCGCTACCACCAGCTCGTCCAGGCCGGCACCGGCGGACTCTCCGTCGCCTTCGACCTGCCGACCCAGATGGGCTACGACTCCGACGAGCCGATCGCCCACGGCGAGGTCGGCAAGGTCGGCGTGGCCATCGACAGCCTCGACGACATGCGCACCCTCTTCGAAGGGCTGCCGCTCGACAAGATCTCCACGTCGATGACGATCAACGCGCCCGGTTCGACGCTGCTGCTGCTCTACCAGCTCGTCGCCGAGGAGCAGGGCGTCCCCGGCGACCAGCTGACCGGCACGATCCAGAACGACGTGCTCAAGGAGTACATCGCCCGCGGCACCTACATCTACCCGCCGCGCGAGTCCCTGCGCCTCATCGCCGACGTCTTCGCCTACTGCCACAAGGAGATGCCGCGCTGGAACACCATCTCCATCAGCGGCTACCACATGGCCGAGGCCGGCGCGACGCCCGTGCAGGAGATCGCCTTCACCCTCGCCAACGCGATGGAGTACGTCCGCGCCGCCCAGGCCGCCGGGCTCGCCGTCGACGACTTCGCGCCGCGCCTGTCCTTCTTCTTCGTCGCGCGCACGACGCTGCTCGAGGAGGTCGCCAAGTTCCGCGCGGCCCGCCGCATCTGGGCGCGGATCATGAAGGAGCAGTTCGGCGCCCAGAACCCGAAGTCGATGATGCTGCGCTTCCACACCCAGACCGCCGGCGTCCAGCTGACCGCACAGCAGCCGGAGGTCAACCTCGTCCGCGTGGCCCTGCAGGGCCTGGGCGCCGTGCTCGGCGGCACCCAGTCGCTGCACACCAACTCCTTCGACGAGGCCATCGCCCTCCCGACCGAGAAGGCCGCCCGCCTCGCCCTTCGCACCCAGCAGGTCATCGCCTACGAGACCGACGTGACCAAGACCGTCGACCCGTTCGCCGGCTCCTACGTCGTCGAGTCGATGACCGACGAGATCGAGGAGGCCGCGCTCGCGCTGATCCAGGCCGTCGAGGACAAGGGCGGCGCCGTGGCCGCCATCGAGCAGGGCTTCCAGAAGTCGGAGATCGAGCGCTCCGCGTACCGGGTGCAGCTCGAGATCGACAACGGCGAGCGCACCGTCGTCGGCGTCAACAAGTACACGCTCGACCAGGAGGAGCGCTACGAGCCGCTGCGCGTCGACCCGACCATCGAGGCCGACCAGCGCGCCCGCCTCGAGGCGCTGCGCGCCGACCGCGACGACGATGCCGTCAAGGCCGCTCTCGGCCGTCTCCAGGAGGCGGCCCGCGGCACCGACAACGTCCTCTACCCGATGAAGGAGGCGCTCGCCGCCCGCGCCACCGGCGGCGAGGTCGCGCACGCGCTCCGCGAGGTCTGGGGCGTCTACCAGCCGCGAGAGACCTTCTGACCCGAGCACGTATGCCGTCCGCCCGGCCCAGCGGACCGCCACTAGTTCCGCTGTGGGCTGGGCGTCGAGCAGGGCTATGACGCGGTCGGCAGGTCCGTGGCGGTCGCTCGGCGCACGGTGACGATCTCGCGCAGGGCGGCCAGGACGTATTCGGGCTCGAACATCACCTCGTCCCAGGTGAACCGGAGCACCACCCAGCCGCGCGCCCCCAGCCCCGTGTAGCGCCGGCAGTCGCGCTTCAGGGCCGGTCGGGTTCCGTGGTTCTCGAAACCCTCGGCCTCGATCACGATGCGTAACGCCTTGTCGGCGAGGTCCACCTGGGCGAAGAAGCCATGTCCCTTGACGACGTGCTGGGTGACGACGCCGAGCCCTTCGACCTGGAGGCACAGGGCGCGCAGCACCGACTCGAACGGGTTGGCGGCCCCACGATCCAGGTGCTGCAGCACGCGGCCCACCTTGCGCCGTGACCGTGGCGGCAGACGCAGCGCCAGATCTCGCACGACCAGCGGTGACAGGCCGTCACGCCACGAGGAGTCGGCCACGGCCAAGGCCTCGTCGAACGGCAGGTCCAGACAGCAGTCGATGACGGTGCGTGCAGGGCTGGTGACCCATCCTTCGACGATCTCGTCGGCGGTCAGGTCTCGCCAGTGGCGAAGCACGCCGGTCCGCGCCGGCTCGCGCAGCTTGCGGCCTCGTGGCAGCGTCACGTGAACGAGGTCCGGCTCGTGCTTGACCGCCCACCCCCAGTGCAACGCAGCCGTGAGGTGTGACGCCGTCGCGCTGACGGACTCCGCCGTGGCGCGCGATGCGAGCAGGCTCGACAAGCCGTAGCGCCCTCGGCGCAGGCGGACGACGCTCCCGTCAGCCACGGCGCGCCGCAGCTGTCGGCGGCGCACCACCGGCCGCAGCTGCGACCACTTGGCGCTGCCGCCGCGCTGGGCCAGCACGGTCGCGACGTCCATGGCCTCAGGCTGCCCGGGTGTCGCCGCTGCTCACCTCGGCCATCCACAGGCCGACGGACCGCCACGACAGCGGATCGCGGCCGCCGTCCCGCACGGGGCTCATGGCATACACCCGTTCGTGGCGGTCCGTCGGCTCGCCCGGGCCCGCTCAGCCCGAACCGGGGCGGCCGTGCCGGGGGCAGGCGGCGCACTCGAGCATCCCGGGCAGCGCGTAGATGAAGCAGCACGACACCCGGGCCGGCTCCGGACCCACGCTCTCCCCGGCGGCGCCGCGCGCCCGCCGCACCGCCGTCTCCCACATGTCCTCGACGACCCCCCAGCGCTGGCGCGAGCTCATCTTCACCCCGGGGGCGTATGCCGTCACGACCTCCGAGACCAGGGCGACGTATGCCGTCCGGGCCCGTTCCAGACGACCGGCGGGGTCGTCGTCCACCTCCAGCGAGGTCCCGTCGGGGTCCACCGTGATGCGGTCGGGGTAGAGGCCCGGGGCCAGCTCGAAACCCAGCCCGGACGCGGCGGGCACGAGCAGCCACGGACCCAGCGACGCGGCATACGCCATCGGGGTGGCGGCGACCTCGCACCACCACTGGAGCACGAAGGCCGCGGGGACGTGCGGCGGCACTGGCACCGCGTGCCGGGACTGCATCTGGGCGCGCAGCGCGTCGCGCCACGGTGCGAGCGGGTCGGCGCCGGCCCGTACGTGGGCGACCACGTCACCGAACCGGACCGTCGCCGCAGACGTATCGCAGGTCATGGTGGTGAACGGCAGGGCACGGTCGACGATCGCCACGACGTGCGGGACGGCCTCCGGCGCGCGCGGGTTCGCAGCCCGTGCGTCGATCTCCGCGCCTGGCCTCTCCACGCCTCACCTCTCCATCCGTCGCAGCCGGACCCGGCGGACCCGGCGGACCCAACGGCACCCTGTGCACCCCGCGGCAGGGGGCCGGGCCCATCCTCTCGCTAGACTCCCGTACTCGTGACCGACCGCACGCCTTCGCTGCCCTTCGAGGCCATCGCCCGAACCGTCGAGCAGTGCGTGCCCGAGCTGGTCACCATCCGTCGCGACCTGCACACCCACCCCGAGCTCGGCCGCGGCGAGGTCCGCACGACCGCGCTCATCGCCGAGCGCCTCGAACGCGCCGGCATCGGCGTCCGCCGGCTGCGCGGCACGGGCCTCGTGGCCGAGCTGGGCGCGACCGACCCCGTGCACCGCATCGCGCTGCGGGCCGACATCGACGCCCTGCCGATCCGTGAGCAGACGGGCCTCCCGTTCGCCTCGCAGACCGACGGCGTGAGCCACTCGTGCGGCCACGACGTGCACACGACCGCCCTCATCGGTGCGGCGCTCGCCCTCAAGGAGGTCGAGGAACGGCTCGTCGCGGCCAATGTCGCCGCCCGCCTCGTGTTCCAGCCGGCCGAGGAGCTGATGCCCGGCGGAGCCGAGGACGTCGTGGCCCAGGACGGGCTCGTCGGCGTCGACCGTATCTTCGCGCTGCACTGCGATCCGAACCTCGACGCCGGCCAGGTGGGCCTCCGCGTCGGCGCGGTCACGGCCGCCGCCGACCAGATAGAGGTCACCCTCGCGGGCCGCGGGGGACACACCTCGCGCCCGCACCTGACGCAGGACCTCACCTACGCCCTGGCCAAGGTCATCACCGACGTTCCGGCCGTCCTGTCGCGCCGTCTCGACCCCAGGGCCAGCGCGGCGCTCGTGTGGGGCTCGATCCACTCGGGCGGCGCGGCCAACGTCATTCCCTCCTCCGGCAAGGTCACCGGCACGCTGCGCATGCTGGACGCCGGCATCTGGGACGGGGTCGAGCGCCTCCTCGAGTCCGTCGTACACGAGGTCGTGAGGCCGTATGCCGTGCAGGCCGACGTGACGATCACCAAGGGTGTGCCGCCCGTCGTCAACGACGCGTCCTGCATCGACGCGCTCACGGCCGCGGTGACCGGCACCGGCGGCTTCGTGGCCCCCACGCCGCAGTCCCTCGGGGGTGAGGACTTCGCCTGGTACCTGACACACGTGCCGGGAGCCATGGCCCGTCTCGGCACGCGCACGCCGGGCGGCACGACCTACGACCTGCACCGCGGTGACCTCGTCGTCGACGAGGCCGCGATCCCCGTCGGGGCACGCACGCTGGCCGGCGTCGTGTTCGCCGCGGCGGCCCAGCTGGCGGGCAGCCCGAGCCTCACCGGCGTCTCTCCGCTGACCGCGGTCGCGGATCGGTAACACTTGCTGCGACTTGCCCGGGAGGCGCTCAGATCTTGCGGCTGCGGGGTCTACAGTTCCGTGCTATCTGGGCCGATGTCGTCGTCGGCCCCGCGCATCTAAGGAGCACCTCTTGCGTCACGCAACCAAGGTCGCGTCGGTGGTGGCCGCCGCCGCACTCGGCCTCGCGGCCTGCGGCAGCAGCACCGGCAACACGACCTCCCCCGGCAGCACGGGCGGATCGACCGGCGCGACCGGCGGCGGCTCGCTGAAGATCGGTATGGCCTACGACGTGGGCGGTCGCGGTGACCAGTCGTTCAACGACGCCGCTGCCGCGGGCCTCGACAAGGCCAAGGCCGAGCTCGGCGCCGACGTCAAGGAGGCCTCGGCGGTCAACGGCGAGTCCGAGTCGGCCCGCAAGGACCGCCTCCAGTCGCTGATCGACGCCGGGTACAACAACATCGTGGCCGTCGGCTTCGCGTACGCCAAGGCCGTCGGCGAGACGGCGAAGGCCAACCCCGACGTCAAGTTCGCCATCGTCGACGACGCGTCGCCCGACTCCGCCGGCCCGAACGTCGACCAGATCACCTTCGCCGAGGAGCAGGGCTCCTACCTCGTCGGCGCGGCCGCGGCGCTCAAGAGCAAGACCAACCACATCGGCTTCATCGGTGGTGTGCAGACCGAGCTCATCAAGAAGTTCGAGGCGGGCTACAAGGCCGGCGCCAAGGCGGTCAACCCGAACATCAAGATCGACGTCAAGTACCTCACCCAGCCGCCGGACTTCTCGGGCTTCAACTCCGTCGACAAGGGCAAGGCCGCGGCCGACGGCATGTACCAGGGCGGCGCCGACGTCGTCTACCACGCGGCCGGTGGCTCCGGCGGCGGTGTCTTCACGGCGGCCAAGTCGGCCGGCAAGTGGGCCATCGGCGTCGACTCCGACCAGGCCAAGACGGCCCCCGCCGACGTCCGCGACGTCATCCTGACCTCGATGATCAAGAAGGTCGACGTGGGTGTCTTCGACTTCATCACCGAGGTGAAGAACGGCGCCTTCAAGGCCGGCAACAAGGTCTTCGACCTCAAGGCCGGCGGTGTCGACTACGCCACGACCGGTGGCCACATCGACGACATCAAGAGCAAGCTGGACGACTACAAGCAGAAGATCATCTCGGGCGAGATCACCGTTCCGAAGTCCTGATCGTCCAGAACGTCCAGAGCACGGAAGGGACGGCCGACACGGCCGTTCCTCCGACGGCCCGGGCGGCGCGTGCAGCGTCGCCCGGGCCGTCGCATCATCCGGAGCTCGGAGCTCACCCATTCGGCACCGCGAGGGTTGTCAGGTTCGTGGATGCTGGTTCAATACTCGATCGACGCCCGCGTCGAGGCGGGCCCGCATGAGGAGCGTGTGTCATCGTCAGCAACCCGCCCGTGACCGGGGACAAGCCCGGGAACAAGCCCGGGGACAAGTCCGGCGGCGCCCCTCCCAGGGCCGTCCACCACGGAGCCCCGGCCGTCCGGCTCGAGGGCATCACGAAGCGGTTCCCGGGCGTCGTCGCCAACAAGGACATCGCGCTCACCGTCGACAAGGGCACCGTCCACGCGATCGTGGGTGAGAACGGTGCCGGCAAGTCGACGCTCATGAAGATCCTCTACGGCGTCCAGCAGCCCGACGAGGGCACCATCGAGATCGACGGGAAAGTACGCCAGCTGCGCTCGCCCGCCGACGCCATCGCCGCCGGCATCGGCATGGTCTTCCAGCACTTCCAGCTCGCCGACAACCTCACGGTCCTCGAGAACGTCGTGCTGGGCGCCGAGAAGCTGCACGGAATCGGTGAGCGAGCGCGCGGCAAGATCCGCGAGATCTCCGACGCCTACGGCCTCGAGGTCCGCCCCGACGCGCTCGTCGCGGACCTCGGGGTCGGGGCGCGCCAGCGCATCGAGATCCTCAAGGTCCTCTACCGCGGGGCGCGCATCATCATCCTCGACGAGCCGACTGCGGTCCTCGTGCCCCAGGAGGTCGACGAGCTCTTCGACAACCTGCGCGAGCTGAAGTCCGAGGGCCTCACGGTCATGTTCATCTCGCACAAGCTCGACGAGGTGCTGAAGGTCGCCGATGCCATCACCGTCATCCGGCGGGGCACGACGGTCGCCGAGGTCGACCCGTCCGGCGTGACGCCGCACCAGCTCGCGGAGCTGATGGTCGGCTCGGAGCTGCCCTCGCCCTCCACGGAGGAGTCGACGGTCACGCAGACCCCGATGCTCACGGTCGAGGGCATCTCGCTCGACGACCCGGCTGGTGGCCGAGCGCTGCTCGACGGCATCGACCTGACCATCCACGCCGGCGAGGTCGTCGGCATCGCCGGCGTCGAGGGCAACGGCCAGGCCGAGCTCGTCGAGGTCATCATGGGCATGCGCGAGCCGACGACCGGGCGCATCCTGCTCGGCGACGTCGACATCTCGGACTGGCAGGTCCGCGAGATCCGCGAGGCGGGCATCGGCTACATCCCCGAGGACCGGCACCGGCACGGGCTGCTCCTCGAGGCGCCCCTGTGGGAGAACGTGATCCTCGGCCACCAGACCGAGTCGGTCAACGTGTCCGGGCCAGGTGGCGTGCTCGTCAACGCCTCCGGCGCCAAGCGCGAGACCGAGACGATCGTCGAGGAGTTCGACGTCCGCACGCCCTCGATCAACGTCACCTCCGGGTCCCTCTCGGGCGGCAACCAGCAGAAGCTCATCATCGGCCGCGAGATGCGCCGCAACCCGCGTGTCCTCGTCGCCGCGCACCCGACCCGCGGCGTCGACGTCGGAGCGCAGGCGGCGATCTGGGACCACATCAAGGCGGCCCGCCGCAACGGCCTCGGCGTCTTGCTGGTCTCGGCCGACCTGGAGGAGCTCGTCGGCCTGTCCGACACGATCCACGTCATCCTGCGCGGCGCCCTGACGGGCGAGTTCGACCCCGACGTGGTGACGCGCGAGGAGCTCGGCGCCGCGATGACCGGGGCGCAGCCCGCGCCCGCGCACCCCGCGCACCCCGCGGGCCCGGGGAAGACCACCACCCCGGCGAGCCCGGCGGACCCCGCGACGCCGATGACGCATACGACCCATCCGGTGGCGGAGCCCTCACCCGAGGCACCCACCGACGCCCCCGCCGCGGGGACCCATGACGAGGGGGAGACCCGATGAGCACCCGCTTCGACGCCCGCCGCCTGCTCATGGCGGCTGCGGCGCCGCTGCTGTCGATCGTCGTGGCGGTCGTGGTGACGAGCATCATCCTGCTCGTCGCCGGCGACCCGGTCGGGGCGGTCTGGGCCCAGCTGTTCAAGGCGCCGCTGCCGCGGCAGGTCATCAACATCATCAACGCGGCCTCGGTCTACTACCTCTCGGCGATCGCCGTGGCCATCGGCTTCCGGATGAACCTGTTCAACATCGGCGTCGACGGGCAGTACCGCGTCGCGTCGTTCGCGGCCGCGCTCTTCGCCGGCCAGGGCTACCTGCCCGGCTGGCTCAACATCATCGTGGCGCTCATCGTGGCCATGGCCTCCGGCGCGCTCTGGGCCGGCATCGCGGGCGTGCTCAAGGTGACCCGAGGCGTCTCCGAGGTCATCTCGACCATCATGCTCAATGCGATCGCGACCTTCCTCGTGGCGTTCCTGCTGGGCAAGACCGCCCAACGCGTCCAGGGCAGCAACGCGACCAACACCAAGCCGCTGCCGCAGGACTCGCGCGTGCCGGGCATCTCGCTCGACGGCATCATCGCGACGCCGAGCAAGGTCTACGGCCTGGTCGTCCTCGCGATCCTCGTCGGCATCCTCTACTGGTTCGTCATCAACAAGACGCGGTTCGGCTTCGACCTGCGCGCGACCGGCCGCTCCGAGTCGGCAGCCGTCGCGAGCGGCGTCAGGGTCAAGCGGATGGTCCTGACCACGATGCTCATCTCCGGCGCGGCGGCCGGTCTCGTCGGCATGCCGCTGCTCTTCGGCCAGGACTACGTCTACGGCGACACCGTCCAGGCCGGGCTCGGTTTCGCCGGCATCGCCATCGCGCTGCTCGGTCGCAACAACCCCGTCGGCATCGCCTTCGCCGCGCTGCTGTGGGCCTACCTCGACGCGCAGGGCAACGGCCTGCAGATCACCGCCGGCGTCAGCGACCGGCTCGTGCTCGTCATCCAGGGAGTCATCGTGCTGTCGGTCGTCATCGCCTACGAGGTCGTGCGCCGCGCCAACGTCCGCCTCGAGCAGCGCCGCGTCGCCAGCGAGCTCGCCCGGCAAGCCGCCGTCCAGACGGAAGGAGCGGTGGCATGAGCGCCCCCGTCATGACCGAGGCCGCTCCGGCCACCTCGCCGGCCGCCAAGCGCACGGGTCGGCCCCGCTGGTTCTGGGCCGCGATCGTCGTGGGCGCCCTCCTCGTCGTCTCGACCGTCCGCGTCATCACCGGCGCCGACGACATCGACTCCTCCGGCGCCCTCATGGCGGCCATCGGCCTCGCCGTCCCGATCGGCCTCGCCGGCCTCGGCGGCCTCTGGAGCGAGCGTGCCGGCGTCGTCAACATCGGCCTCGAAGGCATGATGATCCTCGGCACGTGGGGCGGCGCCTTCTTCGGCTATCACTACGGCCCGTGGGCCGGCATCCTCGGGGCGATCCTCATGGGAGTCGTCGGCGGCGCCATCCATGCGCTCGCCACCGTCGTCTTCGGCGTCGACCACATCGTCTCCGGTGTGGCGATCAACCTCCTCGGCCTCGGCGCCGGTGCCTACCTCGCGGTCCGCACCTTCACCGGCCTGCCCGGCGGTGGCCCGACACAGTCCCCGCCGCTGCAGCAGCTGCCGTTCCTGTCGATCCCCGGCGTGTCCGACCCGCTGTACAACCTCGAGCAGAAGCACTGGTGGCTCGTCTCCGACCTCGCGGCGGTGCTGCGTGCCGTGACCACCAACCTCAACGTGCTGACGATCATCGCGGTGCTGCTGCTCGTGCTCACCTGGTGGGTGCTGTGGCGCACGGCCTTCGGCCTGCGGCTGCGCTCGTGCGGTGAGTCGCCGGTGGCCGCCGAGACCCTCGGTGTCAACGTCTACCGCTACAAGTTCACGGCGGTCCTCATCTCCGGCGGCCTCGCCGGGCTGGCCGGCGGGTTCCTCGTCCTGGTCGCGAGCAACCTGTACCGCGAGGGCCAGACGGGTGGCCGAGGGTTCATCGGCCTCGCCGCGATGATCTTCGGCAACTGGCGCCCGGGCGGCCTTGCAGGAGGTGCGGCCCTCTTCGGCTACACCGACGCGGTCCAGCTCCGCGGTCACGGTGATGTGGTGCGCGCGTACCTGCTCCCGATCGCCGTGGCACTGATCGCCTGGGGCGTCTGGCAGTTCGTCCGGCGCCGCCGGGGCAAGCCGTTCGTCGGCGTGCCGATGGTGGTCATGGGCGTCCTCGCGCTCGGGTGGTTCCTCTCGGCTCCCAGCGTCCCCAACGAGTTCACCGGCATGACCCCCTACGTCGCGACGCTCCTCGTGCTCGCCTTCGCCTCGCAACGACTGCGTATGCCCGCCGCTGACGGAGCCGTCTACCGCAAGGGTGAGGCGTCGTGACCGAACCGACGGCAGGCTCCTCGACCGACGTGGACTGGGAGGCGCTGCGGCTGCGTGCCGTCGAGCTCATGGAGCGCGCGTACGCGCCCTACTCCCACTTCCCGGTCGGCGTCGCCGGTCTCGTCGACGGCGGGCGCGTGGTGGCGGGCTGCAACGTCGAGAACGCGGCCTACGGCGTCGCGCTGTGCGCCGAGTGCGGCATGGTCTCCGAGCTGCACGCCACGGGGGGAGGGCGGCTGACGGCCGTCTTCTGCGTCGGCTCCGACGGCCAGGCACTGATGCCCTGCGGTCGGTGCCGCCAGCTGCTGTGGGAGAACGGTGGCCCCGAGTGCCTGCTCATGACGCCGGAGGGGGTGCTGCCGATGACGGCGGTGCTGCCGCAGGCCTTCGGCGTCGACGACCTGCGTCACGCCCACGGCTGAACGGCGCGGTCCCCGGCCGGCGCCGCTTGGCGCTGCGACATGATGGGCCCCGTGAGCGAAGCCTTCGATGCCGTCGACGTCATTTCCGCCAAGCGGGACCGCCAGGAGCTCTCGGATGCCCAGATCGACTGGGTGATCGACGCCTACACCCGGGGCGTCGTCGCCGAGGAGCAGATGGCAGCCCTCGCGATGGCGATCTACCTCAACGGGATGAGCTCCCGCGAGATCGCCCGGTGGGCCGACGCGATGATCCGCTCGGGGGAGCGGCTCGACTTCTCGTCGCTGTCGCGCCCGACGAGCGACAAGCACTCGACGGGCGGTGTGGGCGACAAGATCACGCTGCCGCTCGCGCCGATCGTCGCCGCCTGCGGTGTCGCCGTCCCCCAGCTCTCCGGACGCGGGCTCGGCCACACGGGTGGCACCCTCGACAAGCTCGAGTCCATCCCGGGGTGGCGTGCCGACCTCAGCAACGAGGAGATGATGCGCCAGCTCGAGGACGTCGGGGCGGTGATCTGTGCAGCTGGCACGGGCCTCGCCCCCGCGGACAAGAAGCTGTATGCGTTGCGCGACGTCACGGGGACCGTGTCCTGCGTGCCCCTCATCGCGACCTCCATCATGAGCAAGAAGATCGCGGAGGGCACCGGGTCGCTGGTGCTCGACGTCAAGGTCGGCTCGGGCGCCTTCATGAAGGAGCTCGACCAGGCGCGCGAGCTGGCCGAGACGATGGTGCGGCTCGGCAAGGACGCCGGCGTGCACACCGTGGCGCTCCTGACCAACATGGAGACGCCGCTCGGCCTGACGGCGGGCAACGCGCTCGAGGTGCGCGAGTCCGTCGAGGTTCTCGCCGGCGGAGGTCCCGAGGACGTCGTGGAGCTGACCCTCGCCCTGGCACGCGAGATGGTGGCCGGTGCCGGACGCACCGACATCGACCCGGCCGACGTCCTCGCCGACGGGCGCGCCATGGACGTGTGGCGCCGGATGATCCGTGCTCAGGGCGGTGATCCCGACGCTGAGCTGCCCCGTGCCCGGGAGACGCACCAGGTGCTGGCCTCGGCCGACGGAGTGCTCGTCCAGCTGGACGCGCTGGCCGTGGGGGTGGCTGCGTGGCGCCTCGGTGCCGGCCGCGCTCGCAAGGAGGACGCCGTCCAGGCTGGGGCCGGGGTGGAGCTGCACTACAAGCCCGGCGCCACGGTGCGCGGGGGAGAGCCGCTGATGACGCTGCACACCGACGAGCCGGAGCGGTTCGCCCGCGCGCTGGACGCGCTCGAGGGGGGATTCATGATCGCGCCCGAGGGCTCACGGCCCGACCTGCCGCCGATCGTCATCGACCGGGTGTCCTGAGGCGGGGAGTGTCGGAAAGAGGGGCTTCCGACCCGATTTTGGAGATCCCGGCAGGCCGGGCTACTGTTCTCTTCGTCAGCCCGACAGGGAGGAACGGACGCCACCGCAGCCGTGAGAGATCACGCAGCGAAGCTGGCCGGTCCCGGGGCTGACCACCATGGTCCAGACCATGCCGGTTCGTCCGGTAGAGTCACGGACTGCTCCGCACGGCTTCGGGTGATCGAGGCCGCACGGAAACGGCTGGAGCGCCTCGAGCGATCGGGGTAGGCTTCACCGAGTAGGAACCGCTGACACCAAGCGGGTCATGTCTGGCCGTCCTGAAGGGCGGGTCGCAGGTTTGACTCCCAAGCTTGAGGCGGGTAAGATTGAAGGGTTGCCCCGGAGGCTGGCTCGTTGAGCCGGGTGATGGTGTGTGTCCGATTCTTGAGAACTCAACAGCGTGTCAAAAATCGATGCCAATTACCTCGTCCCGGGGCTGGCATGGTCGCCCGTTCGGGTGGTTGTGTCTGGTTTCGGGCGAATATCCTTTGGTTGAATTGAATGACTGACTCTTTTTGAGCTGGTTGTTCGACTTCAGTCAGGTTTTCGGACCCTTCTGGGGTTCAAAGTTTGCTCATCGTGTGGGTCTTTTGGGCTTGTGCGTGTGGGTGTTTGAACATCAACGGAGAGTTTGATCCTGGCTCAGGACGAACGCTGGCGGCGTGCTTAACACATGCAAGTCGAACGGTGACGATCAAGCTTGCTTGGTCTGATCAGTGGCGAACGGGTGAGTAACACGTGAGTAACCTGCCCCTGACTCTGGGATAACCCCGGGAAACCGGAGCTAATACCGGATACGACACCAGCCCGCATGGGCATGGTGTGGAAAGTTTTTTCGGTCTGGGATGGACTCGCGGCCTATCAGCTTGTTGGTGAGGTAGTGGCTCACCAAGGCGACGACGGGTAGCCGGCCTGAGAGGGCGACCGGCCACACTGGGACTGAGACACGGCCCAGACTCCTACGGGAGGCAGCAGTGGGGAATATTGCACAATGGGCGGAAGCCTGATGCAGCGACGCCGCGTGAGGGATGACGGCCTTCGGGTTGTAAACCTCTTTCAGCAGGGAAGAAGCGCAAGTGACGGTACCTGCAGAAGAAGCACCGGCTAACTACGTGCCAGCAGCCGCGGTAATACGTAGGGTGCGAGCGTTGTCCGGAATTATTGGGCGTAAAGAGCTTGTAGGTGGTTTGTCGCGTCTGCTGTGAAAATCCGAGGCTCAACCTCGGACTTGCAGTGGGTACGGGCAGACTAGAGTGTGGTAGGGGAGACTGGAATTCCTGGTGTAGCGGTGGAATGCGCAGATATCAGGAGGAACACCGATGGCGAAGGCAGGTCTCTGGGCCATTACTGACACTGAGAAGCGAAAGCATGGGGAGCGAACAGGATTAGATACCCTGGTAGTCCATGCCGTAAACGTTGGGAACTAGGTGTGGGTCTCATTCCACGAGATCCGTGCCGCAGCTAACGCATTAAGTTCCCCGCCTGGGGAGTACGGCCGCAAGGCTAAAACTCAAAGGAATTGACGGGGGCCCGCACAAGCGGCGGAGCATGCGGATTAATTCGATGCAACGCGAAGAACCTTACCAAGGCTTGACATACACCGGAATCACCCAGAGATGGGTGCGTCTTCGGACCGGTGTACAGGTGGTGCATGGTTGTCGTCAGCTCGTGTCGTGAGATGTTGGGTTAAGTCCCGCAACGAGCGCAACCCTCGTTCTATGTTGCCAGCACGTGATGGTGGGGACTCATAGGAGACTGCCGGGGTCAACTCGGAGGAAGGTGGGGATGACGTCAAATCATCATGCCCCTTATGTCTTGGGCTTCACGCATGCTACAATGGCCGGTACAA
Source organism: Terrabacter sp. BE26 (assembly GCF_041941675.1). Taxonomy (GTDB): domain Bacteria; phylum Actinomycetota; class Actinomycetes; order Actinomycetales; family Dermatophilaceae; genus Terrabacter. Next base: position 3,149,897 of record NZ_CP090122.1, read on the forward strand.
AGGGCTGCGATACCGCGAGGTGGAGCGAATCCCAAAAAACCGGTCTCAGTTCGGATTGGGGTCTGCAACTCGACCCCATGAAGTCGGAGTCGCTAGTAATCGCAGATCAGCAACGCTGCGGTGAATACGTTCCCGGGCCTTGTACACACCGCCCGTCAAGTCACGAAAGTCGGTAACACCCGAAGCCGGTGGCCCAACCCTTGTGGGGGGAGCCGTCGAAGGTGGGACTGGCGATTGGGACTAAGTCGTAACAAGGTAGCCGTACCGGAAGGTGCGGCTGGATCACCTCCTTTCTAAGGAGCATCTGATCGCAGACCCTCGGGTTTGCGTTCCAGAGCCCGGTCTGTCCCCGAGTGTGGGGCAGCGGGTGCTCAAGGGTGGAACATCGATTACTTGACACCGTCCTGGTGTCTCTCACAAGTACAAGCTGGCTGTTCGCTTTGCGGGCTGCTGGCAGTGGAACGTGAGGGGCGGTGGGTGCGGTGTCTGACACGTTGTTGGGTCCTGAAGGATCGGGCAACACCAACCGGCTAGGGTGCGGGAACGCAGTCCTGGTGGTTGGTGTGGCCGGGTTTCTTCTGGTCGTGGGCCCCACCGAAAGCCTGGCGGTTGCTGGGTTGGGTGTGGGGTGCCGGTTGTATGTTGAGAACTTCACAGTGGACGCGAGCATCTTTGTAGTGTCAAGTTTTTAAGGGCACACGGTGGATGCCTTGGCACCAGGAACCGAAGAAGGACGTAGGAATCTGCGATAAGCCTCGGGTAGTCGATAACCAGACTGTGATCCGAGGATTTCCGAATGGGGAAACCCGGCTGGAGGCAAGTCCAGTCACCCGCACCTGAATATATAGGGTGCGTGGAGGGAACGTGGGGAAGTGAAACATCTCAGTACCCACAGGAAGAGAAAACAACATGTGATTCCGTGAGTAGTGGCGAGCGAAAGCGGATGAGGCTAAACCGGGCGTGTGTGATAGCTGTCAGGCGTTGCACGTTCGGGGTCGTGGGACCCGCCAGCCGGCTCTGACAGGCCGGCAGGGAGTGAGAAATCTGCGTCATAGTCGAAGAGCATTGAATGGCTCGGCATAGAGGGTGCGACCCCCGTAGACGAAATGGTGTGGACTCCCGGTGGTGTTTCCCAAGTAGCACGGGGCCCGAGAAATCCCGTGTGAATCTGGCAGGACCACCTGCTAAGCCTAAATATTCCCTGGTGACCGATAGCGGACAAGTACCGTGAGGGAAAGGTGAAAAGTACCCCGGGAGGGGAGTGAAATAGATCCTGAAACCGTGTGCCTACAATCCGTTGGAGCCTCCCGCCGTTGGGCGTGTGGGGTGACAGCGTGCCTTTTGAAGAATGAGCCTGCGAGTTAGTGCTCAGTGGCGAGGTTAACCCGTGTGGGGAAGCCGTAGCGAAAGCGAGTCCGAACAGGGCGATTGAGTCGCTGGGTCTAGACCCGAAGCGGAGTGATCTACCCATGGCCAGGTTGAAGCGCAGGTAAGACTGCGTGGAGGACCGAACCCACTTAGGTTGAAAACTGAGGGGATGAGCTGTGGGTAGGGGTGAAAGGCCAATCAAACTCCGTGATAGCTGGTTCTCCCCGAAATGCATTTAGGTGCAGCGTCACGTGTTTCTTGCCGGAGGTAGAGCTACTGGATAGCTGATGGGCCTCACCAGGTTACTGACGTTAGCCAAACTCCGAATGCCGGTAAGTGAGAGCGTGGCAGTGAGACTGCGGGGGATAAGCTCCGTAGTCGAGAGGGAAACAGCCCAGATCACCAGCTAAGGTCCCTAAGCGTGTGCTAAGTGGGAAAGGATGTGGAGTTGCTGTGACAACCAGGAGGTTGGCTTAGAAGCAGCCACCCTTTAAAGAGTGCGTAATAGCTCACTGGTCAAGTGATTCCGCGCCGACAATGTAGCGGGGCTCAAGCACACCACCGAAGCTGTGGCATTGACATTTTGTTCGGCACCGACACCTGCGGGTTCGGTGTCCAGACGTGTTGATGGGTAGGGGAGCGTCGTGTTGCCAGGGAAGCGGCGGAGTGATCCAGCCGTGGAGGCTACACGAGTGAGAATGCAGGCATGAGTAGCGAATGACGGGCGAGAAACCCGTCCGCCGAATAACCAAGGGTTCCAGGGTCAAGCTAATCTGCCCTGGGTAAGTCGGGACCTAAGGCGAGGCCGACAGGCGTAGTCGATGGACATCCGGTTGATATTCCGGAACCGGCGAAGAACCGCCCCTGATGAACCTTGTGATGCTAAGTGCCTGAAGCCGCCCACCAGACCCTTCGGGGTCTATCGGGTGGTGGAGCGCACGGCCCGATCAGGTAGTAGTCAAGCGATGGAGTGACGCAGGAAGGTAGCCTCCGCGTGGCGATGGTTGTCCACGTCCAAGGGTGTAGGGCGCGGTCCAGGCAAATCCGGACCGCATACAAGCCTGAGACCTGATAGTGACCGCGAATGCGGGAAGAGGGTGATCCTATGCTGCCGAGAAAAACTTCTAGCGAGGTTCGAGCCGCCCGTACCCCAAACCGACTCAGGTGGTTAGGTAGAGAATACCAAGGCGATCGAGTGAATCGTGGTTAAGGAATTCGGCAAAATACCCCCGTAACTTCGGGAGAAGGGGGGCCCTGATCGTGACCCCACTTGCTGGGTGAGCGTGATCGGCCGCAGAGACCAGGGAGAAGCGACTGTTTACTAAAAACACAGGTCCGTGCCAAGTCGCAAGACGATGTATACGGACTGACGCCTGCCCGGTGCTGGAACGTTAAGGGGACCGGTTAGCACGCAAGTGCGAAGCTGAGAACTTAAGCGCCAGTAAACGGCGGTGGTAACTATAACCATCCTAAGGTAGCGAAATTCCTTGTCGGGTAAGTTCCGACCTGCACGAATGGCGTAACGACTTCTCCACTGTCTCAACCACGAACTCGGCGAAATTGCACTACGAGTAAAGATGCTCGTTACGCGCAGCAGGACGGAAAGACCCCGGGACCTTTACTACAGCTTGGTATTGGTGTTCGGTACGGCTTGTGTAGGATAGGTGGGAGACTGTGAAGCCGTCACGTCAGTGATGGTGGAGTCAACGTTGAAATACCACTCTGGTCGTTCTGGATATCTAACCTCGGTCCGTGATCCGGATCAGGGACAGTGCCTGGTGGGTAGTTTAACTGGGGCGGTTGCCTCCTAAAAGGTAACGGAGGCGCCCAAAGGTTCCCTCAGCCTGGTTGGTAATCAGGTTTCGAGTGTAAGTGCACAAGGGAGCTTGACTGTGAGACAGGCATGTCGAGCAGGGACGAAAGTCGGGACTAGTGATCCGGCGGTGGCTTGTGGAAGCGCCGTCGCTCAACGGATAAAAGGTACCCCGGGGATAACAGGCTGATCTTGCCCAAGAGTCCATATCGACGGCATGGTTTGGCACCTCGATGTCGGCTCGTCGCATCCTGGGGCTGGAGTAGGTCCCAAGGGTTGGGCTGTTCGCCCATTAAAGCGGTACGCGAGCTGGGTTTAGAACGTCGTGAGACAGTTCGGTCCCTATCCGCTGTGCGCGTAGGAAACTTGAGAAAGGCTGTCCCTAGTACGAGAGGACCGGGATGGACGAACCTCTGGTGTGTCAGTTGTCCTGCCAAGGGCACCGCTGATTAGCTACGTTCGGAAGTGATAACCGCTGAAAGCATCTAAGCGGGAAGCACGTTTCAAGATGAGGTTTCCAGGCCCGCGAGGGCGAGAGGCTCCCAGCTAGACGACTGGGTTGATAGGCCGGATGTGGAAGCACAGCAATGTGTGGAGCTGACCGGTACTAATAAGCCGATAACTTGACTTACAAAGATGCTACGCGTCCACTGTGCGGTTCCCGAGATACAAACGGGAACTTGTGCCCACTGATTTGATATCTCCATAGAGTTTCGGCTGTCATAGCGAAGGGGAAACGCCCGGCTCCATTCCGAACCCGGAAGCTAAGCCCTTCAGCGCCGATGGTACTGCACTGGTGACGGTGTGGGAGAGTAGGACGCAGCCGGACACATTCTCACGACAACCCCGCCGGGCAACCGGCGGGGTTGTCGCATTTCTGGTGGTCGTCGGAGGCCCTGACTGGTCAAGGGCTAGGGTTGGCTCGTGCCTGAACTCATCGAGTCTCCCACCCGTATCCCGGTCCCCGGCGGCAAGGTCATCGACGAGCACGTCGGTGCGGTCAACACCCCCGATGCCGGGCTCCAGACCTCGGTCTCCGTCGCTCGCATGGTCGCCCCTGCCGGTTGGTCGGAGCCGTACCAGACGCCGGAGTTCGACGAGATCACCGTGGTACTCGCGGGCACCGTGCTCGTCGACCATGACGGCGGCACCCTGGAGGCGCAGGCAGGTCAGACCGTCATCACCCGCGGTGGCGAGCGGATCCGCTACTCGTGCGGGCCGCAGGGCGCCGAGTACGTCGCGATCTGCCTGCCTGCCTTCAGCCCCGACTCCGTGCACCGCGAGGACGAGGAGGACGCCGGCGAGGCCGCGGGTGGCGGGCAGTGAGCGACGAGCTGCCTGACGTCCTGGAGCGCGCGCCCAAGGTCCTGCTGCACGACCACCTCGACGGGGGCCTGCGGCCGCAGACCATCATCGAGCTGGCGGCCAGTGTCGGCTACGACGCCCTGCCCGCACCCGACGCCGCGGCTCTGGGCACCTGGTTCCACGAGAGCGCCGACTCCGGGTCGCTCCCGCGGTACCTGGAGACGTTCGACCACACCCTTGCGGTGATGCAGACGCGCGAAGGGCTCTTCCGCGTCGCCAGCGAGTGCGCCCAGGACCTCGCTGCCGACGGAGTCGTCTACGCCGAGAGCCGGTACGCCCCCGAGCAGCACCTGACGCACGGCCTGACGCTCGAGGGCGTGGTCGAAGCGGTCAACGCGGGACTGCGCGACGGTGAGGCCAAGGCGGCCGCAGCCGGTCACCCGATCCGCGTCACCTCCCTGCTGACCGCGATGCGCCACGCCGCCAACGCCACGGAGATCGCGCGCCTGGCGATCCGCTACCGCGACGAAGGCGTGTCCGGCTTCGACATCGCGGGTGCCGAGGCCGGCTTCCCGCCCACCCGCCACCTGGACGCTTTCGAGTACCTCCAGCGGGAGAACTTCCACTTCACGATCCATGCGGGGGAGGCGTTCGGCCTGCCCTCGATCTGGGAGGCCATCCAGTGGTGCGGTGCGGACCGCCTCGGTCACGGCGTGCGCATCGTCGACGACATCACGGTCGACGGCTCGCCCTTCTCGGAGTGGCTCGAGGGACAGACCGACGACCCGCAGGCACTGACGGCGCTGGAGCTGGACCGGGTGCGCCTGGGCCGGCTGGCCGCATACGTCCGTGACAAGCGCATCCCGCTCGAGATGTGCCCGAGCAGCAACCTGCAGACGTCCGCAGCGGTGTCTATCACGCACCACCCCATCACGCTGCTGGGCCGACTGCGCTTCCGCGTCACCCTCAACACCGACAACCGGCTCATGAGCGCGACCTCCATGACGAGGGAGGCGACGCTGCTGCGCGACGAGGCCGGCTGGACGCTGGAAGACCTGCGCTGGGTGACGATCAACGCCATGAAGTCGGCGTTCATCCCGTTCGACGAGCGACTCGCGCTCATCGACGGGGTCATCAAGCCCGGCTACAACGCCCTCGGCTGCTGACGCCCAGCAAGGTGCCTCAGGCTGGGCCGAGCGCGGCGTTGACGGCGGCCTCGACGTGCAGGCGGGTGGTCGGGAACACGGGGACGGCCGAGTCCGACTGGTCGACGAGCAGCTCGATCTCGGTGCAGCCGAGGATGATCCCCTCTGCGCCCGCAGCCACCAGTCGTGCGATGACCTCCCGGTAGGCCCGCCGGGACTCCTCGGTGACGACACCGAGGCAGAGCTCGTCGTAGATGACCCGGTGGACCAGAGCGCGGTCGTCTGCCTCGGGGACGAGGACCTCGAGTCCGTGGCCGCCGAGTCGGTCACGCAGGAACGGCTGCTCCATCGTGTAGGCCGTCGCGAGCAGGCCCACCCGACGGATCCCGGCCGCTCGCACCGCGGTAGCAGTCACATCCCCGATGTGCAGCAGCGGGACGGAGACGGACGCCTCGATGGCAGGAGCCACCTTGTGCATCGTGTTGGTGCACAGCACGAGCAGCTCGGCCCCTCCGGCCTCGAGCCCGGCTGCCGCCGTTGCGAGCAGCGCGCCGGCCTCGTCCCACCGGTCCTCGGCCTGCAGGCGCTCGATCTCGGCGAAGTCGAGCGAGTGGAGGAGCAGCCGGGCGGAGGCGAGGCCGCCGACCCGGTCACGCACGAGCTCGTTGGCGAGGCGGTAGTAGACGGCACTCGACTCCCAGCTCATGCCGCCGAGCAGGCCGATGAGCTTCACGACGTCATGCCTGACCGCAGCAGGGCCCCGAGCTCGGCCTCGGCCTCGCGGGGGTGGATGCACCGCGCACCGGCCGCCTGTGCCTCGGCGACGACGCGCGGCTCGTCGCGCCACAGGGTGAGGCCGCGGCGCAGCAGGATGTGGGGTGCCTTGCGGCGCTCCGACAGGTCGCGGACGAAACGGCGGACAGCCGTCAGGGAGCGGTTCTGCCGCACGCAGAGGGCGTCGGCCAGCAGCCCCTCCTGGTCGAGCGGCTCGATGAGGCGCCCGGCGAAGAGGCCCTCGGCCAGGATGTGGTCGCTCGGCTGCGCCTCGAGCCAGTGACGCCCGGTCACGGCCGAGGCGCCGATGTCGTAGATCGGCACCTCCACCGGGCCGCCGTCCACGAGCCGGCGCAGCGCGTCGACCGCCGACTCGGCGTCCCAGGAGTCCACGTGGTCCCAGTCCGGGATGCCCAGCGGCGAACGCGGCAGCCGCGGGTCGTGCGCCTCGCGGTAGAAGTCGTCCAGGCGCACGACCGGCCACCCGTGTGCGGCACTGAGCCGCGCCGACAGGCGGCTCTTCCCCGCACCGCTCGGCCCGGTCAGCAGGATGACCCGGCGCCGGTGCCCGTTCCCGTCGGACGCGGCGTCCTCCGATGCCACCGCTCAGAGACCCTTGGGGTGCCAGACGGTCTTGGTCTCGACGAACGCGCGGAGGCGGCCGAGACCGGGGTCGGCGTTCCAGTCGGGCTCGACCGGGACACCGTCGCGCAGGGTCGGGCGGTGGACCCGCTTGAGGTTGCCGGCCGCCTCCACCTCGAGCGCCGCCCAGTCGACGCCCTCGGCGCCGGCCACGCCGGTCAGGTCGATGGCGTTGACGTCGCGGTGTGCGGCCAGCCAGGTCGCGACCTCGGCGGTGCGCGCGGTCACGACGTTGACGACACCACCCGGCACGTCGGAGGTGGCCAGCACCTCGCCGAACGTGACGGCCGGGAGGGGACGGTTCGCCGACGAGATGACGACCGCAGTGTTGCCGGTCGCGATCACGGGCGCGACGACCGACACCAGGCCGAGCAGCGAGGAGGCTTGCGGGGCAAGGATGCCCACGACACCGGTCGGCTCGGGCGCCGACACGTTGAAGAAGGGCCCGGCGACCGGGTTGAGGTTGCCGAGCACCTGGGCGATCTTGTCGGTCCAGCCGGCGTACCAGACGATCCGGTCGGTGGCCGCGTCGACGACGGCACCGGCTGCGCGCGCCGACAGGCCCTCGCCGGCGGCGACCTCCTCGACGAACTGGGCGCGCCGGCCCTCGAGCACCTCGGCGACCCGGTAGAGCACCTGGCCGCGGTTGTAGGCGGTGGCGCCCGACCACTTCGGGAACGCGCCGCGGGCGGCGACGACGGCGTCGCGGACGTCCTTGCGCGAGCCCATCGACGCGTTGGCGAGGAACTCACCCGAGGCCGAGACGACCTCGTAGGAGCGGCCCGACTCGCTGCGGGGGAATGCCCCGCCGATGTAGAGCTTGTAGGTCTTGCGCACGTCGAGGCGGCTCATCGGGCGGCTCCCGTCAGGGTCGAAGCGTCGGTCGGAGCGGCAGTCGAAGGCGAAGGAGCGGTGGTGACGTAGGCCTCGAGGCCGTGGCGGCCGCCCTCGCGGCCGTAGCCGGACTCCTTGTAGCCGCCGAAGGGCGACGTCGGGTCGAAGCGGTTGAACGTGTTGGCCCACACGACGCCGGCGCGCAGCTGGTCGGCCATCCAGAGGATGCGCGAGCCCTTCTCGGTCCACACCCCCGCGGAGAGGCCGTATGCCGTGTTGTTGGCCTTGGCGACCGCCTCCTGGGGCGTGCGGAACGTCAGCACCGACAGGACCGGGCCGAAGATCTCCTCGGTGGCCACGCGGTGCGTCTGCGAGACGCCGGTCAGCACCGTCGGCGGGAACCAGTAGCCCTTGGCCGGCAGGGAGCACTCGGGGCTCCAGCGCTCGGCACCCTCGGCGACCCCGGCCTCGACGAGCGAGGTGATGCGCTCGAGCTGCGCCTTGGAGTTGATCGCGCCGAGGTCGCTGTTCTTGTCCATGGGGTCACCGACGCGCAGCGTGCCGAGGCGGCGCTTGAGCCGGGACACGACCTCGTCGTGGACGTTCTCCTGGACGAGCAGGCGGGAGCCGGCGCAGCAGACCTGGCCCTGGTTGAAGAAGATGCCGCTGATGATGCCCTCGACCGCCTGGTCGATGGGGGCGTCGTCGAAGACGATGTTGGCGGCCTTGCCGCCGAGCTCGAGCGTGGCCTTCTTCGGGGTGCCGGCGATCGAGCGGGCGATGGCCTTCCCGACCTCGGTGGAACCCGTGAACGCGATCTTGTCGACGCCGGGGTGCTCGACGAGCGCCTGCCCGGTGCGGCCGTCGCCGGTCACGATGTTGACGACACCGGCCGGCAGCCCGGCCTGCTGGCAGACCTCGGCGAAGAGCAGCGCCGTCAGCGGTGTGGTCTCGGCCGGCTTGAGGACGACGGTGTTGCCGGTCGCGAGGGCCGGCGCGATCTTCCAGGCGAGCATCAGGAGTGGGAAGTTCCACGGGATGACCTGACCGACGACGCCGTGCGGACGCGGCACGTCGGCACCGGAAGCCGACAGGCCGGCATACTCCAGCTTGTCGGCCCAGCCCGCGTGGTAGAAGAAGTGCGCCGCCGCGATCGGCACGTCGACGTCGCGGGTCTCCTTGATCGGCTTGCCGTTGTCGAGCGTCTCGAGGACGGCGAACTCGCGGGCGCGCTCCTGCAGGATGCGGGCGATGCGGAAGAGGTACTTGCCGCGCTCGGCGCCGCTCATCCGGCCCCAGACGCCCTTGAAGGCGCGGCGGGCGGCGGCCACGGCACGGTCGACGTCCTCGGGCCCGGCCTGGCTCACCTGGGCCAGGACCGTCTCGTCGGCGGGGTTGAGCGTGGGGAAGGTCTCCGCCGGCGCGGTGAAGGCGCCGTCGATGAAGTGGCCGTAGGCCTCCTCGATGGTGACGACGGCTCGCGACTCGGGAGCGGGGGCGTACTCGAACTTCGGCATCAGGGTGTCTTTCGTGGCAGTCGTGGCAGGCGCCGTGGCGGTCGCGGGAAGGGCGCTCGTCAGTCGAGCGTCACGTAGTCGGCACCGGAGTAGGCGCCCGTGGTGAGCTTCTGGCGCTGCAGGAGCAGGTCGTTGAGCAGGCTCGAGGCGCCGAAGCGGAACCACTCGGGGCTCAGCCAGTCGTCGCCGGCGACCTCGCTGACCATGACGAGGTACTTGATGGCGTCCTTGGTCGTGCGGATGCCGCCGGCCGGCTTGACGCCGACCTGCACCCCGGTGAGCTCGCGCCAGTCGCGCACGGCCTCGAGCATGACGAGGGTGACGGGCAGCGTCGCGGCGGGGGACACCTTGCCGGTCGAGGTCTTGATGAAGTCGCCGCCGGCGAGCATCGAGAGGTAGGAGGCGCGACGGACGTTGTCGTAGGTGATGAGCTCGCCGGTCTCCATGATCACCTTGAGGTGCGCCTCGCCGGAGGCCTGCTTGACCTGGGCGATCTGGTCGAAGACGGTCAGGTAGTCGCCGGCGAGGAAGGCGCCACGGTCGATGACCATGTCGATCTCGTCGGCGCCGGCCTCGACCGCGTGCTTGGTGTCGGCCAGCTTGACCGCGAGGCTCGCCCGTCCGGACGGGAAGGCCGTCGCGACCGAGGCGACGTGGATGCCGCTGTCGCCGAGCGCCTTCTTCGCCGTGGCGACCATGTCGCCGTAGACGCAGACGGCGGCCGGGCGCGGGGTGCTCGGGTCGAGCGGGTCGGGCACGAGCGCCTTGGCGCACAGCGAGCGCACCTTGCCGACGGTGTCGGAGCCCTCGAGCGTGGTCAGGTCGATCATCCCGATGGCGGTGTCGATGGCCCAGGCCTTGCTCGTCGTCTTGATCGAGCGGGTGCCGAGACCGGCGGCGCGGGCCTCGTTGCCGACCTGGTCGACGCCGGGCAGCCCGTGCAGCCAGGACGTCAGGGCACGGTTGGTCAGGCGCGACACCCCCAGCACGTCCCGCGCCTGTGCGGCGACGTCGGATGCGGTGCGTGTCGTGGTGCTTACGGTCACCACGGGAGTCTATCTGCCGCTCGGCCGGGGCCAGAACGCGTGAGAGAGTCGGACGGTGAGCCCAGATGTGTCCCAGCCACCGCCCGACTCACCCACGCCGGGCCCCGGCCCCGACCAGGGCCGCGCGGCGGGCGACGACGCAGGTGCCCCGCACGCGCTGCGCGAGGCCCGCACGCTGCGACCGGGGTCGTCGGTCGTCGTCGGCGTCATCGGGGCGCTCGCCGGGCTCGGCCTGCTCGTGTCGGGCCTGCTCACCACGCCGCGCAGCTGGACGTTGATCTCGACGGTCGTGCTCGCCCTGGTGCTGCTGTGGCTCTTCGTCGTGCGGCCCAGCGTCATCGTCCACGCGGAGGGGGTCCGGCTCGTCAACCCGATGCGGGTCGTCGACCTCACCTGGCCGGTGATCACCGAGGTGAGGTCGCGCTGGGCCCTCGAGCTCGTGGCGGGTGGCCGCCGCTACACCGCCTGGGGCGTGCCCGCCGACCCCGGACGCCCGAGGTACGGCCGCGGCATCCTGACCGTCGGCGCCAACCGGGTCCGGGGCAAAGGCACCTCGGAGCTGCCCACGAAGTCGAAGGTCGAGGCACAGGTCGTGGCGGCCGAGGTGGAGGAGCGCATCCTCGCCGACCGCAGGCGCAAGGACGGGCGCACGCCCCGCATCGCGACCCAGGCGTGGGACCCGCTCTCGGTCGGGCTGCTCCTGGCCGCTGCCGCCTTCTTCCTGCTGGGGACCTTCGTCGTCTGACCGCCCGACGCACACGGACCGTATGCGTGGGGTCCCCTCAGAGGGACGTGAGCCGCTCGAGGTCCGCGCGGATCCGGGCGAGCCGGGTCTCGGCCACCGCACGTGCCTCCCCGAGGGCGGCTGCCTCGGCGACCGGCTCGATGACCTCGAGGTAGACCTTCACCTTGGGCTCGGTGCCGCTCGGTCGCACGATGATGCGTGAGCGGTCGGCCAGGTGGTAGCGCAGGCCCTCGGTGGGTGGCAGCCCGCCGTCACCCCGGCTGAGGTCGTCGGTGCGTGCCACCGGGATGCCGGCCACCGTGGACGGCTTCTCGGCGCGGAGCCGTGCCATCAGCGTGTCGATCTGGGCGAGGTCCGAGACGCGCACCGCGAAGGAGTCGGTCGCGTGGACGCCGTGCTCGACGGCGAGGTCGTCGAGCAGGTCGGTCAGGGTGCGGCCCTCGGACTTCAGGGTCGCGGCCAGCTCGGCGAGCAGCAGGGCGGCGCTGATGCCGTCCTTGTCGCGGACCAGCTGCGGCGCGACGCAGTAGCCGAGGGCCTCCTCGTAGCCGTAGCGAAGACGCTCGACCCGGGAGATCCACTTGAAGCCGGTGAGGGTCTCCTCGTGCGCGATGCCGGCGCTGCGCGCGATCGACGAGAGCAGGCGCGAGGACACGATCGAGCAGGCGAAGACGTCGCGGCGTGAGACCCCGCGGCGCACGATGTGAGCACCGAGCAGGGCCCCGACCTCGTCGCCGCGGAGCATCCGCCAGTCGCCGAGCGCAGGGTCGAGGACCGCCGCGGCGCAGCGGTCGGCGTCGGGGTCGTTGGCGATGACGAGGTCGCAGCCGACGGCCCGGGCGCGGGCCAGGGCCAGGTCGATCGCGCCCTTCTCCTCGGGGTTGGGAAAGGCGACGGTGGGGAAGTCGGGGTCGGGCACCGCCTGCTCGTCGACGACGACCGGGGCCGCGAAGCCGGCTCGCACGAAGGCGGTGTGCACCGTGCCGTGCCCCACGCCGTGCAGGCTGGTGTGCACGATGCTGAGGTCACGCGGCGACCCGGGGTCGACGACGGTCACGACGGCGTCCACGTAGTCCCGGAGGACGTCGTCGCCGAGGGTCTCCCACCCGTCGACGGCGAGCGGCACGTCGCCCACACGCTCCACCTGCTCGATGTGCGCGGCGATCTGGGCGTCGGCCGGCGGCACGATCTGGCTGCCGTCGCCGAGGTAGACCTTGTAGCCGTTGTCCTGCGGCGGGTTGTGGCTCGCCGTGACCATGACGCCGGCGTCGGCACCGAGGTGCCGGATCGCGAACGCCAGCACCGGGGTGGGCAGGGGCTGGGGGAGCAGCAGCGCCCGGCCGCCGGCGGCGACCACCACCGCGGCCGTGTCGCGCGCGAACACGTCGGAGTTGTAGCGGGCGTCGTAGCCGATGACGACGGTGGGCGCCTCGCCGGCTCGGCCCTCGTCCTTGAGGTATGCCGTCAGGCCGGCCGCCGCCCGGATGACGACGCTGCGGTTCATCCGGTTGGGACCGGCGCCCAGGGCGCCACGCAGCCCGGCGGTGCCGAACTCCAGCAGGCCGGACATGCGGTCGGTCAGGTCCGCGAGGGCCACGGCGTCGCCCTCGGACGCGCGGCCGAGCACGGCGTCGAGCTCGGCCCGGGTCGTCGGGTCGGGGTCGTCGTCGCGCCAGGCCCGCGCCGCGGCATACAGCTCCTCGGTGGCCTCGAGCCCGGTCATCACAGGCGCCCCACGACGTCGGCGAGCAGGCGCCCGCAGCGCTCGGCGGCGGCCTGCCCGGCCTCGAGCACCTCGGCGTGGCTGAGCGGCTGGTCGGAGATGCCGGCGGCCAGGTTCGTCACGAGCGAGATCCCGAGCACGTCGAGGCCGCACTGCCGCGCGGCGATCGCCTCGAGCGTCGTGGACATGCCCACGAGGTCGCCGCCCAGCACCTTGGCCATCTGCACCTCGGCCGGCGTCTCGTAGTGCGGCCCGCGGAACTGGACGTAGACGCCCTCGTCGAGGTCGGGGTCGACCTGCCGGGCGAGCTCGCGCAGGCGCGGCGTGTAGAGGTCGGTGAGGTCCACGAAGTTGGCGCCCTCGACGGGGGAGTGCGCCGTGAGGTTGATGTGGTCGCGGATGAGGACCGGAGTGCCCGGGCCCCAGGCAGGGTTGAGGCCACCACAGCCGTTGGTCAGCACGATGGTGGAGCAGCCCGCCGCCTTGGCAGTGCGCACGCCGTGGACGACGGCCCGCACGCCGCGGCCCTCGTAGAAATGGGTGCGGGTGCCGAAGACCAGGGCGCGACGCCCGGTGTCGCCGATGGCGACCGAGCGCATCGTGCCGGAGTGACCCGCCACGGCGGCCGCGTGGAAGCCGGGGACGTCCGCGTTCTCCACGGTGGCCAGCGTCTCGCCGATGAGGTCTGCAGTCTGGCCCCAGCCCGACCCGAGGACGAGCGCCACGTCGTGGTGTGCCACGCCGGTGCGCTCGGCGATGACCGCCGCGGCCTGCTCGGCGACGTCGAAGGGGTCGGTGGCGGGATCGTCGAGGTCGGCGCTGACGTCACGGTGGCTACTGGTCACGCTGAGGACTCTAGCGAGGTCGTCGCCGAGCGGTTGGGCATCCCCGGTGGGCCTCCGGAGGGCAGGCCCGGGCTTCCCGTGGGGGGTGGTTGGATGGGGTTCGTGATCATGCGCGAGACGTCGGTCGTCATCATCGGCGGAGGCCCCGGTGGCTACGAGGCGGCCCTCGTCGCGGCGCAGCTCGGTGCCCGGGTGACGATCATCGAGAAGGACGGTCTGGGCGGAGCGGCGGTGCTCACCGACTGCGTGCCCAGCAAGGCCCTCATCGCGACCGCCGACTACATGTCCGACTTCGAGACCGCCTCGCACCTCGGGGTCCGCCTGCAGGACGACGACGGCGACGAGGTCTCCGACGCCGTCGCCCAGGCCCACACCGTCAACGGCCGCATCCTCGAGCTGGCCGCGGCCCAGAGCGCCGACATCCAGGGCAGCCTCGAACAGGTCGGCGTCACCGTGCTGCGCGGAACAGCCCGCCTCGCCTCGCGCGACCTCGTCGTGGCCGCCCTCACCGACGGCAGCACGCAGGAGCTGGCCGCCGACGTCGTGCTCGTTGCCACCGGTGCGGCACCGCGCGTCATGGACACCATGCGCCCGGACGGCGAGCGCATCCTGACGTGGCAGCAGATCTACTCGCTGCGGGAGCTGCCCCAGCGCATCGTCGTCATCGGCTCCGGTGTCACCGGTGCCGAGCTGGCCCAGGCCTATCTCGGCCTCGGGTCGCAGGTCGTGCTCGTGTCGTCCCGTGACCGGGTGCTGCCCGGGGAGGACGCCGACGCCGCGACCGTGATCGAGGACGTGTTCCGCAAGCGCGGCATGGAGGTGCTGAACAAGTCGCGCGCCGCCTCGGTGGAGCGCACCGCCGACGGCGTCGTCGTCACCCTCGTCGACGGCCGCACGGTCGAGGGCTCGCATGCCCTGCTCGCCGTCGGGTCCGTGCCCAACACCACGGGCCTCGGCCTCGAGGAGGCCGGCGTCGAGCTCAGCCCCTCCGGCCACATCCAGGTCGACCGGGTCTCGCGCACGACCGTGGGCGGCGTCTACGCCGCCGGGGACTGCACGGGCGTCCTGCCCCTTGCCTCCGTGGCCGCCATGCAGGGACGCATCGCCATGTGGCACGCCCTCGGTGACGCGGTGGCTCCGCTCAACGTCCGGGGGGTCGCCGCCAACATCTTCACCGAGCCCGAGATCGCCACCGTCGGCATCAGTCAGAACGACGCGGACGGCTCACCGGACGTCGAGTCCGTGACGCTGCCGCTCGGGCGCAACCCGCGCGCGAAGATGCAGGGCATCAGCGAGGGCTTCGTCAAGCTCTTCTGCCGCAAGGTGGTGGGCACGGTGCTCGGGGGTGTCGTCGTCGCGCCCCGGGCGTCCGAGCTGGTCTTCCCGGTGGCGCTCGCGGTGCAGAACCGGCTGAGCGTCGACCAGGTGTCCAGCACCATCACCGTCTATCCCTCGCTCTCGGGATCCATCGCCGAGGCCGCTCGGCAGCTGCACCAGTCCGACTGAGCACGGAGGCTGGTGGGCCCGCGGGCCCGTGGGATCAGCGGTGCTCGTCGTCCGACGGCGGAGCGTCCCGCTCCTGCCGCTCGAGCTCGGCCTGGCGGTCCTCCTCGGCCCAGCGCTCCAGCCGGCGGCGGGAGATGCTCTCGCGCAGCTTCTTCTGGAGCGGGTAGACGACCGCGGCCACGATGGCGAGGATGACCAGGTTCGTCAACGAGAAGACGGGCAGCTGGACCGCAGCGGGGACTGACGCAAGCACCTGACCAGTCTGCCAGAGGGGTAGCGTCGAGCCGTGGCGGCGTCGTCGCCACGCCAGGCCCGAGGCAGCTGCCTCACCCTGGGGAGGTCGACCGTGGAGGACACGCAGTGAGCGACTGGATCGAGAAGGCCAAGGACTTCGTCAAGGGCCACCCGGAGCAGGCCAAGCAGGGACTCGACAAGGTGGAGGACCTCCTCAACGAACGGACCGGCGGCAAGTACGCCGACCGCCTCGACCAGGGATCCGACAAGCTCAAGGAAAGCCTCGGACTGCCGCCCGACGAGGAGGCCACGCTGCCGCCGACGCCGAGCCCCGAGCCCGGGTCGACACCGGCCCCCACCCCGGCGCCGACCCCGAGTCCTGAACCAGGGCCGGCCCCGACGCCCGCGCCCCGGCCCGCCGAGCCGACGCCCCCGGTCGACCCGACCGACCCCACGCCGGTCGACCCCACCCTCCCGGGCGGACCCGGCCCGTCGGAGATCCCGCCCACGGGCGAGCCCGCCGGCGAGCAGGACCTGCCCGGCGCCCCGAGCCCCGAGCAGCCGCAGGAGACCGGGCGGATCACGCTGGGCGACCCGCCCCCCGGCCAGCACTGACCTCTCCGACAGCCGAGCGCCCGACCACCGGAGGCGACCGGCAGGCCACCGGGTGAACAGGAAGGGCCGACCCGCCAGACGGCGGGTCGGCCCTTCCTCGTGCTGGGCTTCGCGCGGGGCCGGTCAGCCCTCGGCACCGTCCTTGATGTCGGCGAGCACGGCGCCGGAGGTGACGGTCTCGCCGACCGCGGCCTTGAGGCCCGAGACGACACCGGCCTTGTGGGCGGTGATCGGCTGCTCCATCTTCATCGCCTCGAGCACGATGACGAGGTCGCCCGCAGCCACGGTCGCACCCTCCTCGACGGCGATCTTGACGATGGTGCCCTGCATCGGGGCGGTCAGCGAGTCGCCGGACGCCGCGCCACCGGACTTGCCGCCGCTGGAGCGCTTCGGGGCCTTCTTCTTCGCGGCTGAGTTGCCGCCACCACCGAGCGAGAGGCCGGCGGGGAGGGACACCTCCAGCCGCTTGCCCCCCACCTCGACGACGAGGGTCTGGCGCTCCTCGGCCTCGGCCCCGTCGGCGGCCCCTCCGGCATACGGCTCGACGGTGTTGTCCCACTCCGTCTCGATCCAGCGGGTGTGGATCGTGAACGGGCTGTTGTCGGTCGGGGCAAAGGCCGGGTCGGAGACCACGGCGCGGTGGAAGGGCACGACCGTGGGCATGCCCTCGATGACGAGCTCGGCCAGCGCGCGGCGGGAGCGCTCGATGGCCTGCTCTCGGGTGCGGCCGGTGACGATGAGCTTGGCGATCATCGAGTCGAAGGCCCCCGCGACGGTGTCGCCGTCGACGATGCCGGCGTCCCAGCGCACGCCCGGGCCGTGCGGCACGACCATGCGCGTGACCGTGCCGGGGGCGGGAAGGAAGCCGCGGCCGGGGTCCTCGCCGTTGATGCGGAACTCGATGGAGTGGGCGTGCGGCTCGGGGTCGTCGTAGTCGAGGGACTCGCCGTTGGCGATGCGGAACTGCTCGCGGACCAGGTCGATGCCGGTGACCTCCTCGGAGACCGGGTGCTCGACCTGCAGTCGGGTGTTGACCTCGAGGAAGCTGATGTCCCCCTCGGGCCCGATGAGGAACTCGCAGGTGCCGGCGCCCACGTAGCCGGCCTCCTTGAGGATCGCCTTGCTCGCCCGGAGGAGCTCGGTGTGCTGCTCCTCGGTGAGGAACGGGGCCGGCGCCTCCTCGACGAGCTTCTGGTTGCGGCGCTGGAGCGAGCAGTCGCGGGTGGAGACGACGACGACGTTGCCGTGCTGGTCGGCGAGGCACTGGGTCTCGACGTGGCGCGGACGGTCGAGGAAGCGCTCGACGAAGCACTCGCCGCGGCCGAAGGCCGTCACGGCCTCGCGGACGGCCGACTCGTAGAGGTGCGGGATCTCGTCGATGTCGCGGGCGACCTTGAGGCCACGACCGCCACCGCCGTATGCCGCCTTGATCGCCACCGGGAGACCGTGCTCCTTGGCGAAGGCGACCACCTCGTCGGCGCCGGACACGGGGTCCTTGGTGCCCGGCACGAGCGGGGCACCAGCCTTGGTCGCGATGTGGCGCGCCTTGACCTTGTCGCCGAGGGCATCGATGGCATCGGGGCCGGGGCCGATCCAGATCAGGCCTGCATCGATGACGGCCTGCGCGAAGGAGGCGTTCTCGGCGAGGAAGCCGTAGCCGGGGTGGACCGCGTCGGCACCGGCCTGGCGGGCGACCTCGAGGAGCTTCTCCTGGACGAGGTAGCTCTCGCCGGGGGTGGACCCGCCCAGGGCGTACGCCTCGTCGGCGACCTTGACGTGCAGGGCATCGCGGTCCGGGTCCGCGTAGACCGCCACCGAGGCGATCCCGCTGTCCGTGCACGCCCGCGCGATGCGGACGGCGATCTCACCACGGTTTGCGATCAGGACCTTGCTGATGGATGCCATGGCTCGGACTCTATCGGGCTGACGCGACGTGGATTCCGCGTCATTCGGTGTATTCCCGCGCGTCTCGCAGTGAGGTCCGGCACACCGTGTCCGCGGTGGTCGGCCTAGCGTGGGTGGCATGACGACACACGAGCCGGTTCCTGTCCTCCCCCTCGGCCACGCCTCCACCCCGGGCCTGGCCATCCCGCAGATCGGTTTCGGCGTGTGGGAGGTCCCGGACGCCGAGGTCGACGCCGCCCTCGGCCGCGCTCTCGAGGTCGGCTACCGCCATGTCGACACGGCCCGCCTCTACGGCAACGAGGAGGGCGTCGGACGCGTCCTCGCCCGTGGCGACGTGGACCGCGACGAGATCTTCGTGACGACGAAGCTCTGGAACGACGACCACAAGAACGTCCCGGCTGCCTTCGACGCCTCGATGAAGCGTCTGCGGATCGACGTGCTCGACCTCTACCTGATCCACTGGCCCGCGCCCGCCCAGAACGCGTACGTCGACGCGTGGAAGTCCATGCTCGAGCTTCAGCGCGAGGGGCGCGTGCGGTCGGTCGGCGTCTGCAACTTCCAGGTGGCGCACCTGAAGCGACTGCTCGACGAGACGGGTGTGCTGCCGTCGGTCAACCAGGTCGAGCTGAGCCCCTACCTCCAGCAGCGGGAGCTGCGGGCGTTCCACGCCGAGCACGGCATCGTGACCGAAGCGTGGAGCCCCCTGGCCGTGCGTGCCGGGCTGCTCCAGGACCCCGTCGTCGTCGAGCTCGCCGCCAAGCACGACGTCACCCCTGCGCAGCTGGTGCTGCGGTGGCACATCGAGCTGGGCAACGTCGTCCTCACCCGATCGGTGACGCCCGAACGCATCGCCGAGAACTTCGACATCTTCGGCTTCTCGCTCGGAGGCGAGGACCTCCAGGCGCTTGTCGGGCTGGACCGCGGCACGCGTACCGGCCCCGACCCGGACACCTTCGGCTGACCTGTCGGGGCCCGGGCGCACCGGCTAGGTTGGCCGGCATGGGACTGTTCTCGCGCAAGAGCACGGGCGGGGCCGGCACCTCCTCCGAGGAGCACCAGGCCGACCAGGCGCTCGAGCTGGCCGGCTCCGCCGAACCGGACGAGCTCGCGGGCGACTTCACGGGACGACCGGTGGCCCAGCCGCTCGGGCCTGAGGAGACCGACCGCCTCGCCCGCGCGTTGGAGCAGGCGACTGCCGAGGGCGTCGACGTGGACGACCTCGAGTCGATCGGCTCCCACTACGACGACGCGTACCGCCGCTGGTCTGCCGGGGGCGGCGAAGGGCAGGGACCCGACGTCATCGTCGAGACGTATGCCGCGGCGATCGGGGAGCACCTCGCGCGTAACAGCGCGCGCGAGTGGGCGGTCGTCACCGACGTGTTCGGCACCGACCTGGGGCTCGTGGCGGCGCGCGCCGACACGGTCGTGGTGCCGCACAACCTCGTCGGCGCCCGGTGGATGCGCGGCGAGACCGGGTGGATCCCGGGTGTCGTCTCGCACCTGGTGCGGATCCGTCCGCGCGCCCGCTGACGGGGCCGCCTAGGATCGCCGTCATGGACAGTGCCGCCCGAGCTGGGGTCGACCAGCGGAGCAAGCGCGACCTGGAGGAGGGCATCCAGCGCGACTTCGCTCGGAAGATGTCGTACGGCGACTACCTGCGCCTGGACACGCTGCTCAGCGCGCAGCAGCCGCTGAGCGAGCCGCCCCAGCACGACGAGCTGCTCTTCATCATCCAGCACCAGACGTCCGAGCTGTGGCTGAAGCTGATGATCCACGAGCTGCGTTCTGCCAGAAGCCTGCTCAAGGAGGACGAGCTGGCACCCGCGCTCAAGCGCCTGGCCCGCGTCAAGCACATCCAGCACACCCTGACGGACCAGTGGTCGGTGCTGGCCACGCTGACGCCGAGCGAGTACGCGCAGATCCGGCCCTTCCTCGCGGCGAGCTCGGGCTTCCAGTCTGCGCAGTACCGGGAGGTCGAGTTCCTCCTCGGCAACAAGAACGCCGACATGGTGGCGGTCTTCTCCCACGACGAGGCAGCCCGGACGGCACTCGATGAGCTGCTGCACGAACCGAGCCTCTACGACGAGTTCCTCGCCTACCTCTCGAGGCGGGGGTATTCCGTCCCGTCGCAGCTGCTCGACCGCGACTGGACCCAGCCCTACCGCCTGCACGACGGCCTCGTCGACGTGTTCGCCCGGGTGTACGCCGAGCCCCACGAGCACTGGGGGGTGTACGAGACCTGCGAGGAGCTCGTCGACCTCGAGGACAACTTCCAGCAGTGGCGCTTCCGGCACCTGCAGGTGGTCCAGCGCACCATCGGACAGAAGACCGGCACCGGGGGCTCGACCGGCGTGAACTTCCTGCGGCGCGCGCTCGACCTCACGTTCTTCCCCGAGCTCTACGAGGTGCGGACGCGCATCGGAGGCTGAGGTCCGCCGCCTTCACGCCGAGTCCTCGGCGTCCTTGGGCGCCTCCGGCGACGGAACACGGTCCAGGAGCCGACGGCGGAGACTGTTGGTGCGAGGCTCGCACTGACACGGGCAGGCTGGGATGCACAGCTCCTCGAAGCAGGCATCCAAGCATTCACACACGATCTCGGGGCCGGGCCGTGCATCAACGCGGGGCTGGCGCCCGTGCATGAGCCGGCGGCGTCGGCTCAGCTCTTCGCTCGTCGGGTGGTCCATCGGTCGCGTGCGTCCGGCCGTACCGTCGGCGAGCTCGTCGCGCGTCTCCCGGAGGTGGTACCAGCCCTGCGCATCCGGTCGGTCGTAGCGCGGGAACGCCCAACGGTCGTAGGGCACCTCGTCGGGCGGCGCCACGTCCAGATGCGCCGGGAACCGACGCCCCTGGTTGTCACGGACGGTGTCGGCCGGCACCGGGAGAACCTCATGCCCGTCCGCGTCCACGACCACCAGCCGCAGGGAGGCCAGCCGGAGGATGCGCTGGAACTGTGCGACACCGGGGTCGACACCACCCGACTCCAACCGGCAGATGGCGCTCGCCGACGTGCCGGTCTCAGCCGCCAAGTCTCGTTGGCTGAGGTCGGCGAGCCGCCGCACGCGAAGGATGTGCCGTCCCACCCAGTCGTCACCGTCGGTGTCTCCTGCCAGCGTCATGAGCTCAGGGTGGCGCAGCCCGCTGACACCGTCCGTCCCCGAAGACGACGTTGTCCACAGGAACGATGCGGGGCAGGACGCAGGCGCCGCCGACCCCTACGTCACTGTTTCGCTGGGTGCAACAGTGACGTAGCGAGCGGCGGGGTCGGCTCGGCGGCGGTGAGGGTGTCGCGGCTACGTCACTGTTTCGCTGGGTGCAACAGTGGCGTAGCGAGCGGCGGGGTCGGCTCGGCGGCGGTGAGGGTGTCGCGGCTACGTCACTGTTTCGCTGGGTGCAACAGTGGCGTAGCGAGCGGGGGAGGTCGGCTCGGCGGCGGTGAGGGTGTCGCGGCTACGTCAGTGTTTCGCTGGGTGCAACAGTGACGTAGCGAGCGGCGCAGCGCGGGTCAGCCCGCGGTCTTGACGCGGACCTGGCGCTTGATGCGGGCGAGCATGGCGACCATTCCTCGCATGCGAAGGGGTGACACCGCTTCCGCCAGGCCGAAGCGCATCGGGGCGTCGTCTGGCACGGCGAGGACTTCGGATGCAGAGAGGCCGTCGAGTCCCTCGTGCAGGATCCCGGCGAAGCCCCGAGTGGTCGGCGCCTCCGCCGGAGCATCGAAGAACAGGCTCACGGGGCGCACGTCCAAGGACGCGCCCTCGCCGACCTCGACGGTCAGGAACAACGGTGACTGGCACTCGTCGACACGTTCGAGCTGGTCAAGGCGGCCGGCATACCGCTCTGGGAGGCCCGGCAGCTCGTCGCTGAACTCGAGCAGCAGCTGCAGCTTCAGCTCGTTGTCGGCGGAACGGAAGTCCTCGGCGATCTCGGCGAGGGGCGCCGGCAGGGGAGTGTCGCTCACGTCAGGCTCCTTGATCGTCGCCGCGTCACTTCTCGATGGGGACGCGGACCGAGTTGCCCCACTCGGTCCACGAGCCGTCGTAGTTGCGCACCGACTCGAACCCGAGCAGGTGCGTCAGCACGAACCACGTGTGCGACGAGCGCTCGCCGATGCGGCAGTACGCGACGACGTCGTCGGAGGGCGTGAGGCCCTGCTCCTGGAGGTAGATCGCCTCGAGCTCCTCGCGGGACTTGAACGAGCCGTCCTCGTTGGCCGCACGCGCCCATGGAACCGACTTCGCCCCGGGGATGTGGCCGCCACGCATGGCGCCCTCCTGCGGGTAGTCCGGCATGTGGAGCAGCTCGCCGGAGTACTCACCGGGAGAGCGGACGTCCACGAGCGGCTTGCCGAGGTGCGCGAGCACGTCGTCCCTGAAGGCACGGATGGGCGTGTCGTCCCGCTCGGCCACGGGGTAGTCCACCGTCTCGGCGACGGGCACCTCTCGGGTCAGCTCCCGGCCTTCGGCGACCCACTTGGCGCGGCCGCCGTCGAGCAGGCGCACGTCCCGGTGGCCGAACAGGCTGAAGACCCACAGCGCATAGGCCGCCCACCAGTTGCTCTTGTCTCCGTAGATCACCACGGTCGTGTCGCGGCCGATGCCGCGTGAGCCCATCACCTCGGCGAAGCGGGAGCCGTCGACGTAGTCCCGCGTGATCGGGTCGTTGAGGTCGACGTGCCAGTCGATCTTGAGCGCTCCCGGGATGTGGCCGGTCTCGTAGAGCAGCACGTCCTCGTCGGACTCGAGCAGCGCGATCCCGTCCGGGCCGCCGACGTTGCCGGCAGCCACCTGCTCGGCCAGCCACTCGGTCGTCACGAGACGCTCGGGATGGGTGTACGCGGAGATCTTCGTGTCTTCAGCGCTCATGTTCCCATCGTGTCACGCGAACCGCCCACGCTCATACGGGGTCGAGGCGCCCGAGATCCTCTCGGCAGCGTCGCTCGAACTCGCCGAGCTCGGAGATGGCGTCCTGGACGTCACGGAGGCGCTGCTCGAGGTCGGTCCGCCGCTCGTCGATCTGTCCGAGGACGTACTCGAGCTGCGCCCGCCGCCCCCTCGGTGCGTCGAACAGGTCGATGATCGTGCGGATCTCTTCCAGGGGGAAGCCCAGGCGCTTGCCGCGGAGGATGAGCGCCAACCGGGTGCGGTCCCGACGGTGGTAGACGCGCTGCGTGCCACGACGCTCGGGCGAGATGAGCCCGAGGTCCTCGTAGTGACGCACCGTGCGATGCGTGACGCCGAACTCCTCGGCGATCTGCGCGATGGTCCACGTCGGCCCGCTTGTCATGCCCCCGATCGTGCTTTACGTTTACGTAAGCGTCAAGCCATCCCACGAGGAGACCACCGATGTTCGAGCTCAGCCAGGACCACGAGGACTTCCGCATGGTCGTCCGCGACTTCGCCGAGAAGGAGGTCGCACCGAACATCGCGAAGTGGGATGCCGCCGCGTACTTCCCGACCGACCTCGTCCCCAAGATGGGAGACCTCGGCCTGTTCGGGCTCGTCGTCCCGGAGGAGTACGGCGGCGCCGGCGACAGCGGGGACTTCACCAGCCTCTGCGTCGCCATCGAGGAGCTCGGCCGCGTCGACCAGTCCATCGGCATCACCCTGTCGGCCGGCGTCGGCCTCGGCATCAACCCGATCCTGACCTACGGCAGCGAGGATCAGAAGCAGCGCTTCCTGCCCGACCTCGTCTCCGGGCGTGCGCTGGCCGGCTTCGGGCTCACCGAGCCCGAAGCGGGCTCCGACGCCGGAGCCACGCGCACCCGGGCCGTGCGCGACGGCGACGAGTGGGTCGTCAACGGGGCCAAGGCGTTCATCACCAACTCCGGCACCGACATCACGTCGGTCGTGACGGTCACCGCGCGCACCGGCACCAACGAGGACGGTTCGCCCCAGATCTCGGCGATCATGGTCCCGGCCGGCACCCCCGGGTTCGTCGTCGAACCGGCGTACCACAAGCTCGGCTGGCACGTCTCCGACACCCACGGCCTCACCTTCGAGGGCTGCCGCGTCCCGGCCGACCATCTCCTCGGTGTCGAGGGCGAGGGGTTCAAGCAGTTCCTCAAGACCCTCGACGACGGCCGCATCGCCATCTCGGCGCTCGCCGTCGGCTGCGCCCAGGCGTGCCTCGAGCTCGCCACCGACTACGCGAAGACCCGCACGGCCTTCGGTCGTCCGATCGGCGTCAACCAGGGCGTCTCCTTCCAGCTGGCCGACCTGGCCGTCATGGTCGAGGGCGCGCGCCTGCTGACGTACAAGGCTGCCTGGCTCAAGGACGAGCTCCACGCCGGCAAGCGCTCGGTCAAGCAGGTCAAGCAGGCCGCCGCCATCGCCAAGCTCTACTCCACCGAGGCCGCCGTCACGGCCACCCGCATCGCGACGCAGGTGTTCGGCGGCAACGGCTTCATGGAGGAGTACCCCGTGGCGCGCTTCTACCGGGACGCCAAGATCCTCGAGATCGGCGAGGGCACCTCCGAGGTCCAGCGGATGCTCATCGCCCGTGGCCTGGGGCTTCCGGCATGAGCGCAGCCGCAGCCGCCCCGAGCTCCCAGGCCGACCCGCGCGTCGCCGACGTCCGGGCCCGTCTCGCTGCGGCCCACGCGGCGTCGGCCACCGCGCCCGAGAAGGCCAAGGCCAAGCTCGACGCCCAGGGCAAGATCTACGTGCGCGACCGCATCGCCCTGCTCTTCGACGAGGGCAGCTTCGTCGAGGACGGCCGCTACGCCAACGCCCTGCAGCCCGGCCTGCCTGCCGACGGCGTCGTCACCGGACGCGGCACCGTCGACGGTCGAGCAGCGGTCGTCATCGCCAACGATCCGACGGTCAAGGCCGGCTCGTGGGGCTCGCGCACCGTCGAGAAGATCGTGCGAGCCACCGAGATGGCCCTGCGCGAGGAGCTGCCGATCTTCTGGTTCGTCGACTCGGCAGGCGCCCGGATCACCGACCAGGTCGAGATGTTCCCCGGTCGCCGCGGAGCCGGGCGCATCTTCCACAACCAGGTCGCCCTCTCGGGCAAGGTCCCGCAGATCTGCTGCCTCTTCGGCCCGAGCGCGGCCGGCGGGGCCTACATCCCGAGCTTCTGCGACCTCATCATCATGGTCGAGGGCAACGCGTCGATGTACCTCGGCAGCCCTCGCATGGCCGAGATGGTCGTCGGCGAGAAGGTTTCTCTCGAGGAGATGGGCGGCGCCCGGATGCACTGCACCGTCTCCGGCGTCGGTGATCTGCTCGCCCACGACGACGCCGAGGCGATCGAGCTGGCCAGGCTCTACTTCTCCTACGTCCCCGGCAGCTGGCGCGACCACCCGCCGACCTATGCCGCGGAGCCCCCGGCGACCCCCCTGACCCGCGAGACGGTCCCCGAGCGCGAGTCCGTCCCCTTCGACATCCACGACGTCATCGAGGGCCTCGTCGACGACGACTCCTTCTTCGAGCTCAAGCCGCTGTGGGCGGCCGAGCTGGTCATCGGTTTCGGCCGCCTCGGGGGGCAGACCGTGGGCATCGTCGCCAACAACTCGATGGTCAAGGGTGGCGTGCTCTTCACCGACAGCGCCGACAAGGCCGCCCGGTTCATCTGGCTGTGCGACGCCTTCAACATCCCGCTCATCTACCTGGCCGACGTGCCCGGTTTCATGATCGGGTCCGAGGTGGAGCGCGGAGGCATCATCCGCCACGGCGCCAAGATGGTGAGCGCCGTCTCCTCAGCCACGGTCCCGCAGTTCTGCGTCATCGTCCGCAAGGCGTACGGGGCAGGCCTCTACGCCATGGGCGGCCCCGGCTTCGGCCCCGACGCCACTATCGCGCTGCCGACGGCCCGGATCGCCGTCATGGGCCCCGAGGCCGCGGTCAACGCCGTCTACGCCAACAAGATCGCCGAGATCGAGCGGCAGCAGGGGCCCGAGGCACGCGACCGTTTCGTGGCGGACCGTCGGCGCGAGTACGAGGAGGACGTCGACATCGAGCGGCTGGCAGCCGACCTGGTGCTCGACTCGGTCATCGAGGCTGACGAACTGCGGTCGGACCTCCTCCGGCGACTGGCCTATGCTTCCCGGCGTGACCGCCACTTCAGCGAGCGCAGACGCGCCGTCCCGCCCGTCTGAGGAAGGCCTCGGTCACCGGCTCGAGCACCCCGACCGGGGACTCGAGGCCACGCAGCCCGTCTGGCGGCGTTTCCCGGTGTGGTTCCCGTTCGCCGTCTTCGCGGTGTCGCGCCTGTTCGTCTGGGTCTCGGCGGCCTACCTGTCCCGCTACCAGATCCCCCTGCCGATCGGCACGGCCAACATCCGCATCTTCTACCCCTCCCCGGCGGACCCCGGCTACCTCTCGGTCATGACCGGCTGGGACGGGCAGTGGTACCGCGTCATCGCCGAGCACGGCTACCCCGCGGTGCTGCCTCGTACGGGCTGGGGCGGCATCGACATGAACCCGTGGGCCTTCTTCCCGGTCTTCCCGCTGACCGCGGGGCTGATCATGAAGGTCACCGGACTGCCCTTCACCCTGGTCGCCCCGCTGCTCTCGACGGCCATCGGCTTCGTCGCGATGCACCTGCTCTTCAAGCTCGTCGACCAGGCGGTCGGCCGCTGGGAGGCCATGGTCACGGTCGTCGCGACCTGCTTCTTCATCGCCTCGCCGGCCCTCTCCGCCTCCTACACCGAGTCGACGGCGCTGCTCGGCGTGGTGGGTGTCCTGTTGCTGTTGCGCAAGCGGCACTACTGGTGGGTGGCGCTCGTGCTGCTCGTGCTGTCCCTGAGTCGCAACGTCGTCATCGCGATGGTGCCGGTCATCATCGCGCACGGGTTCGTGCGCTGGCGGCAGGGCGACGAAGGCGACCACCCCTGGAGGTTGCGCGTGGGCCTGGGGTTGCTGGCGGCATACGCAGGGGCGCTCACGTTCCTGTGGCCGACCATCGTCACCATCGCGACGGACACGCCCAACGCGTACAACGACACGATGCTCGCCTGGAACATCGAGACCAAGATCAAGCTCTACCTCTGGTGGGACCTGCTGTACAACTACTGGGGCGTCCTGGGCCAGGTGGCGGGCGTGCTGGGTGTCGCGGCCTTCGTGTGGTTCATGCTGAGCCGCCACTCGTGGCGCTGGGGGCCAGAGATCTGGGGGTGGGCAGGCGCCTACCCGGCCTACATCGTCCTCGTCACGAGCACCACGCCGAGCCGGGTGCGCTACGCCCTGCTGGCGTTCCCGATGGCACTGATCATCGCCTGGTTCCTCCAGCTGCGGTGGTGGCGTCGCTACCGCTACTGGCTCCTCGGGCTCATCGTCCTCGCCGGGGCGGGCCAGATGTGGTGGTGGACGGAGAACTACCTCGTCGTCGAGAACCTCACCGACGACCTCTACCCCTGACCCGGAGCGTCAGCCACCCTCGGGACGCGAGCCCAGGCTCCCGACCACGTCGAACCAGCCGATGCCGGCGTCGGCGAGCAGCTCGCGCAGCAGGGGCAGGCTGAGGCCGACGACGTTGTGGGGGTCGCCCTCGACGGCGGTGACGAAGGCGCCGCCGAGGCCGTCGATGGTGAAGGCGCCCGCGACCGTCAGCGGCTCACCCGTGGCGACGTAGGCCTCGATCTCCTCGTCGGACAGGGCCGCGAAGTGCACCGTGGTGGAGGCGGTGGCCCCGAGGGTCGCGCCGCCGTGCGCGCGGTCGTCGATCAGCCAGTGGCCGGTGTGCAGCACGCCGGAGCGACCGCGCATCCGACGCCAGCGCGCCACGGCCTCGGCCGCGTCAGCCGGTTTGCCGTGCACCTCGTCGTCGAGCTCGAGCACCGAGTCGCAACCGAGCACGACCACGCCGTCCTCGAGGCGGGCCGCGACGTCCTCGGACTTGGCGCGCGCCAGCAGCAACGCGATGTCGGCCGGCTCGAGCGGCCCGTAGCGCTCGGTGGCCTCTGCCACGGCGAGGTCCTCGTCCACGTCGCTGACCACGACCACCGGCTCGATCCCGGCTGCGCGGAGGGTGGCGCGGCGTGCGGGGGATGCCGAGGCGAGGACGAGCTGGACGGTCGGCACGTCGGGGAGGGGGCTCGGCGGCATGACGCCATCGTAGGGGGCGAAACGGGCGCCGCCGCCTCCGCGGCGGAGGCGGCGCCGCCCGTCGGTGCGACGAGTCCTCAGAGCTCCTGCAGCACCGCGGCCCGCAGCGTGTCGAGCCCGACACCGCCGACGTCGAGCGCGTTGCGGTGGAAGGTCTTGAGGTCGAAGGCGTCGCCCTCGCGCTGCTTCACCTCGTCGCGGAGCTGGAGCCAGAGGCGCTCGCCGATCTTGTAGCTGGGCGCCTGGCCCGGCCAGCCGAGGTAGCGGTTCAGCTCGAAGCGCAGGATCTTCTCGTCCATGAACCCGTAGCGCGTGAGGTAGGTCCAGGCCTTGTCGTAGTCCCACGCCCCACCGCCGACCTCCTCCGGCGCGTCGAACCCGCAGTGCACGCCGATGTCGATGACGACACGTGCGGCACGCAGGGACTGCCCCGCGAGCCAGCCCATCCGGTTGCCGGGGTCGTCCATGTAGCCGAGCTCGGCCATGAGCCGCTCGGCGTAGAGCGCCCAGCCCTCGCCGTGGCCCGACGTCCACGCCTCGAGGCGGCGCCACCGGTTGAGCAGCTGCGAGCGGTAGACGGTCTGCGCCACCTGGAGGTGATGCCCCGGCACACCCTCGTGGTAGACGGTCGAGAGCTCGTTCCACGTGCGGAACTCGTTGTTGCCCTTGGGCACCGACCACCACATCCGGCCCGGCCGGCTGAAGTCGTCGGACGGCCCGGTGTAGTAGATGCCGCCGGTCTGGGTCGGGGCGATCATGCACTCGATGCGCTGCACGGGCTCCGGGATGTCGAAGTGGATGTCCTTCAGGTTGTCGATGACCTCGTCGGCGCGCTCCTGCATCCACGCCTTGAGCGCGTCGGTCCCGTGCAGGTGGTACCTCTCGTCGGCGTCGAGGATCTCGACCCCTCGCTGAACCGTCGCGCCGGGCTCGAGGCCCTCGGCGATCTCGGCCATCTGCGCGTGGAGGTCGGCGACCTCCTGCTGCCCCCAGCGGTAGGTCTCCTCGAGGTCCACCGTCGCGCCGAGGAAGTAGCGCGACTCCAGCCGGTAGCGCTCGATCCCGCAGGCGTCCGCCTCGGGGGCGTGCGGCAGCAGCTCGCGCTCGAGCCAGTCGGCCATCTCCGAGTATGCCGTCGCCGCCGCCCGCGCTCCGGTGGCCAGCGCGTCGCGCAGGTCGCCCTCGAGCGGCGCACCGTCGACGGTGGCGTCGGCGACGACCTTGGCGAAGTAGCCGTCGTCGGCGACGAGGTCGCGACTCTGCTCGGCGCAGGCGACGACCTGACGCCTGGGGGAGACCTGGCCGCGCTCACGGGCGAGCAGCAGCGACTCCTTGTAGCCCTCGAGCGCGGCCGGGATCTTGCCGAGGCGCACCGCGAAGGTGCGCCAGTGCTCGGCCGAGTCCTGCGGCATGAGGTCGAACACGTCGCGGACGCTCTGCAGCGGCGACGCGAGGACGTTGAGCGACATCTCGTCGAGCCCGGCGGCATACCGGTCCTCGGCGAGCTGCAGGCGCTCGGTCATCGCGGCGACCGTGACGGCATCGACGTCGTCGGCGGGGGTCGCCGCCGCGAGCTCGGCGAGGGTACGGCGGCGCAGGTCGGAGTGGGCTGCGTTGCCCGCGGGGGAGAGGTCGTCGAGGTCATCCTCGCGGCCGGGCACGCCGAGATAGGTGGCGGTGATCGGGCTGAGGGCGACGGCGGCGTCGAAGTAGGCCTCCGCGATGCGGTCGACGTCGGTCTGCGGCCGCGTGGTCTGGGTGTCGGTCGTCACGCGGCGAACGTAGTCGAGGGCAGGGCGTGGTGCCAGTGCATTCGGCCCCCGGCCGTGAGCTGCTCGAACGCCGTCAGTCGCCCTTCTTCTTGCCCCCCTTGTCGCCCTTCTTCGAGGGCTTCGGGCTGTCACCCGACGGGCCTCCTGCTGGGCCGCCGGTGTCACCGCCTGACACGACAAGCACGACGACGCCCTCGGTGGTCGGCTGCCCGGAAGCGGGCCAGGTGGCGACCACCTGGCCGGCGCCGGCGGCGGAGGGAATCGTCACCTGCGTGACGCGTACGTCCTTGGCGTCGATGCGCGACATCGCGGCGTCCGCGTTCGTGCCGACGAGCCCGTCCGGCACGACGAAGGTCGAGTCGACCTGCGCGGGCGCGTTGGCACGGCTGACGACGAGCGCGACGGTCTGCCCCTTCGTCAGCGGCTGCCCCGGCGCCGGATAGCTGCCGAGGACGGCGTCGTTCGGCTGGGAGGAGCGAACGAGCACCCACCGCACGTTGACCCCGCGCGAGATGAGGTCGGACACGGCTGCCCCGCGGGACCGTCCCACGAGGTCGGCCGGGACCGTGTTCCCGTCAGACGGCGGCGCGGTCGTCGTGGGGGCTGCCGACGAGGGGGTGGGAGCGGCGGAAGCGGCGGGGCGGGTGCCGGGAGAGGCCACCGACCGCGGCTGCGGCTGGTGCAGCAGCACGACGACGAGGGCCGCCACGAGCAGGACCACCAGCCCGGCAAGTCCCCACACGAGCGGACTCGGGCCTCGCCCCCGTTGCGGCCGACCGGCAGAGCGTGACGTGGCCGCCTCCGGGGCGTCGATCGACGGGTGGGCGGCCGCATCGGGTGAGGGGTATCCGGGCGCGGCGCCGGCGGAAGCGGCGCCGGCCCCCGCGCCGATGCCCACACCCGCACCCGCCAGGCCGGCGCCGAGCGCGGGCATCACGGCGGTACCGCTCGGGGCACCGCCGGCGGCAGCATCGACGACCGTGCGGTCGTCGTCCCCTGCTGGGGTCGGGCGTCCGGCGGCGGCGGCAGCCGGCACCACCTGGGTGGCCGTGGCGCGAGCGGGGCCGCGAGGGTCTCGTCGAAAATCGCGGGCTACGTCGAACGCCGCCGTGGCATCGTCCACGGGCATCGCGCGGGTGGCGACCTCGGCGCGCTGCTCGTGGGCGCGAAGGGCCGCGGCCATGGCGTCGGCGTCGGGGTAGCGGTCGCGGGGTGACTTCGCGGTGGCCCGGGTGACGACCTCGTCGAGGTTCGCCGGCAGGCCGGCCACGCGGGAGCTGGGCAGCGGCATCGGCTCGTCGAGGTGGCGCATCGCGATCGCGACCGGGGTGTCGCCCTCGAAGGGAACGGCGCCGGTCAGCATCTGGAAGAGCAGGATGCCGAGCGAGTAGAGGTCGGTGGCCGAGCTCGTCGCCTGGCCGCGGGCCTGCTCCGGCGCCACGTAGGCAGCCGTTCCCATGACGGTGCCGGTCTCGGTGAGCGAGGCCTGCCCAAGGGCCTGGGCGATCCCGAAGTCGGTGACCTTGACGGTGCCGTCGGGACGCACCATGACGTTGCCGGGCTTGATGTCCCGGTGGACGACGCCGGCTCGGTGGGCGGCGGCGAGCGCCGCGCACACCTGCTCGGCCACGTGCACCGCATCGGCGGGCGTCATCCGGCCGCCCTCGCGCAGCAGGCGCGAGAGGTCCGACCCCTCGACGTGCTCCATGACGATGAAGTGGGCCGACCCGTCGACGCCGTAGTCGTAGACCTGCGCGATGTTCGGGTGGGAGAGGGCTGCGGCCGTCAGGGCCTCGCGACGGAAGCGCTCGACGAAGTCGGGGGAGTCCGCATACACCGGGGCGAGGACCTTGACGGCGACCCGGCGACCGAGCCGTTCGTCGGTCGCGAGGTGCACCTCGCCCATGCCCCCGACGGCGATGCGCTCGAGCAGCAGGTAGCGCTGGGCGAGGCGGACGGAGGGGGAGGAGTCGACGGACATGGGCAACGAGCCTAAAGGACCCACCTGCGGCTGGGCGAACCGAGCGGGTCCGCGCAGGCCCGTGGTCGCCCCTCCGGCAGGGGCGGAGTTAGGACAAGGGGGATGAGTCGGACTGCCCAACCGCCGCCGCGGCCACCGCGCACCGGCGCGCGCACCGGCCGGCGCCTCACCGCGGCAGGCCGGTGCTCCTCCAGCCGCCGCTCCGTGCCGACGGGCCGACCAGCTGCCAGGAGGGGTCGGACCACGGGGAAGGCATGCGCTCGGCAGCGGCCTCGTGGTCGCCGAGGGCCGAGAGGACGACGACGAGCGCGGCCAGCTCCTCCGGGGTCGGGCTGCCGGACACGTGGATGGTGGCCGTGTCGGAGCTCGCCGCGGGCGCCTGGGTCGGGTCGCCGCTCACAGCGGGATGTTCCCGTGCTTCTTGGGCGGGAGCGTCTCGCGCTTGTTCTGCAGCGCCCGCAGTGCACGGGTGACGTTCATCCGGGTGTTGGAGGGGCTGATGACGGTGTCGATGTAGCCGCGCTCGGCCGCGATGTAGGGGTTGGCCAGCGTCTCCTCGTAGTGCGTGATCAGCTCCTGGCGCTGCGCCTCGACGTCGCCGCCGTCGGCGGCCGTCGCCGCGAGCTCCTTGCGGTAGAGGATGTTGACCGCTCCCTGGGCCCCCATGACCGCGATCTGGCCGGTCGGCCAGGAGAGGTTGATGTCGGCGCCGAGGTGCTTGCTGCCCATGACGTCGTAGGCGCCGCCGTAGGCCTTGCGGGTGATCACGGTGATCTTCGGGACGGTGGCCTCGGCATACGCGTAGATGAGCTTGGCGCCGCGGCGGATGATCCCGTTCCACTCCTGGCTCGTGCCGGGCAGGAAGCCCGGCACGTCGACGAAGGTCAGCACCGGCACGTTGAAGCAGTCGCAGGTGCGCACGAACCGTGCGGCCTTCTCCGACGCATCGATGTCGAGGCAGCCGGCCAGCTGCGTCGGCTGGTTGGCGACGATGCCGACCGACATGCCGTCGACGCGTGCGAAGCCGGTGAGGATGTTCGGCGCGAAGAGGGGCTGCACCTCGAGGAACTCGCCGTCGTCGACGATGTGCTCGATGACCTGCTTCATGTCGTAGGGCACGTTGGGCGAGTCGGGGATGCACGTGTCGAGCCAGCGGTCCTCGTCGGTGACCGTGAGATCGGCCTCGCCGACGCCGTAGGCCGGCGGGGTCTCCAGGTTGTTGCTCGGCAGGTAGGACAGCAGCGCCTTGACGTAGTCGACGGCGTCCTGCTCGTCGGTGCCCATGTAGTGCGCGACGCCCGACTTCGTGTTGTGGGTCAAGGCGCCGCCGAGCTCCTCGAAGCCGACGTCCTCGCCGGTGACGGTCTTGATGACGTCGGGTCCGGTGATGAACATGTGCGAGGTCTTGTCGACCATGACCGTGAAGTCGGTGATGGCGGGGGAGTAGACGGCACCTCCCGCGCACGGCCCCATGATGAGCGAGATCTGCGGGATGACCCCGGACGCGCGCACGTTGCGGAAGAAGATGTCGCCGTAGAGGCCGAGGGAGACCACGCCCTCCTGGATGCGGGCGCCACCGGAGTCGTTGAGCCCGATGACCGGGCAGCCGATCTTCATGGCGAAGTCCATGACCTTGACGATCTTCTCGCCGAAGACCTCGCCCAGGGAGCCGCCGAAGACGGTGAAGTCCTGCGCGAAGACGGCGACCTGGCGCCCGTCGACGGTGCCGTAGCCGGTGACGACGCCGTCGCCGTAGGGCCGGTTCTTCTCCTGGCCGAACTGGGTGCTGCGGTGCCGGGCGTACTTGTCCATCTCGATGAAGGTGCCCTCGTCGAGGAGCATCTCGATGCGCTCGCGGGCCGTCTTCTTGCCGCGCGCGTGCTGCTTCTCGACCGCCCGCTCGGAGCCGGCGTTCGCGACCTCCTGGACGCGTCGCTTGAGGTCCGCGAGCTTGCCCGCAGTGGTGGTGAGGTCGGGACCGGTCGCCCCTCCCGGGTCGGGGGTGCTGCTCTGCTCGGGGGTACTGGTCGGCTGCTCTGCCACGGCGTGCTCGGTTGCCATGCTGGGCACTCTAGCCTTGTGCGCGTGCGCATCCCGCTCGACTCGGACTCTGTCAGTGCGGCCTTGGTCACGTCCGGGCGACCGTGGCGCGAGGTCGAGCTGCACCCCACCCTCGGCTCCACCAACACGCGGCTTCGCGAGCTGCTCACCACGCCTTCCGGACCACCGAGGACGTATGCCGCCGGGCCGGCCGACGACGTGCGCGGGCTCTGGTGGGTCGTCCTCACCGACCACCAGACGGGCGGCCACGGGCGGCTGGGCCGCGCGTGGACCGTCCCCGACTGCGCCTCGCTCGCCGTCAGCGTCGCGGTGCCCGTGGCGGACCCGTCGCAGGCCGGCTGGATGCCGCTGCTGGCGGGGCTCGCGCTGGCCCGTGCCGTGCGCGAGGTGACCGAGGCGGCCGGGCACCCGCTCAGCCCCCGGCTGAAGTGGCCCAACGACGTGCTCCTCGCCGACGACGGCGACCGCAAGGTCAGCGGCATCCTCTGTGAGCTCGTCGCACACGGCGCGGGACCGGCGCACGCTGCCGGGCAGGCGGTGGTCGTGGGGACCGGGGTCAACGTCGACCAGACCCGCGAGGAGCTGCCCGTCGACACCGCCACCTCCCTCGCGCTCGCCGGTGCGCCGGTGCGCCGCGAGGACCTGCTGGTCGCCTACCTCGACCACCTCGTCACGGTCCTGCCGGGCGCCGGCGGGTCCGCAGGCGCCCAGGCACCCACACCCTCGGAGGCAGCCGCGGCGCGGACGGCATACCGGCAGGCCTGCTCGACCGTCGGGCTGCAGGTGCGCGTGCACCTGCCCACGGGCGACGCGGTGGAGGGGACGGCCGTGGGCGTGGACGACGACGGGGGGTTGCTGGTGCGCACGGAGCAGGGCACCCGCGCCTTCGCCGCCGGGGACGTCGTGCACGTCCGGAAGGCGTCCGGCGGGCTGGCATGATCGGGGCATGACCGAGCCGGGCAGCCCTGGCGCAGAGCCAGCCAGGCGGCCGAGCGACGACTACACCGAGCAGCTGCTCGGGCGTCCGCTCGAGCTGCGGCGCCGCGACGTGAGCCGGGGCGCCGAGGTGTCGCTGGTCTCGGCGCGCAAGTTCTGGCACGCGCTCGGCTTCCCCGTGGTCGACACCGACGACGAGCTGTTCACCGAGGCCGACCAGAAGGCCCTGACCGCGGTCGCCGGCATCGTGCGCGACGGCCTCCTCGACGAGCAGACCGCCCTGGCCATGACGCGCGCCTTCGCCCGCTCGGCGGACCGCCTTGCCGGCTGGCAGTCGCAGCTGATCGCCGAGGAAGTCGAGGCGCACATGACGGCCGCGCTCGGCGACGAGGGGGAGACCGCCGAGGGCGAGACCCGCTCGGTGCCGAGCACCGAGACCGCGACCGAGACGGCCAAGCGCCTCTCGGTCCTGACCGACCGGCTCGAGCCGCTCCTCGTCTACGCCTGGCGCCGCCACCTGTCGGCGACCGTCTCTCGCATGCTCGCCGACGCCGACCCCGAGTCCTACGGCATGACGAAGATGCGCTCGGTCGGTTTCGCCGACCTCGTCAACTTCACGGCTCTGGTGCGGCGCATGTCCGAGCGCGACCTCGCCCGGCTCGTGTCGCGATTCGAGGCGCTGTCGGCAGACGTCATCACCGCCCACGGTGGCCGGCTCATCAAGACGGTGGGCGACGAGGTGCTCTTCACGACGATGGGTGCCGCGCCCGCCGCGGCCATCGCCCTCGACCTGGTGGAGGCCATGGCGCAGGACGACGTGCTGCCCGACGTGCGCTGCGGCATGGCCCGCGGCCCGATCATCTCCCGCCTCGGCGACGTCTTCGGCACCACCGTCAACCGGGCTTCGCGCCTGACCGCGGTGGCGCAGGCGGGAACCGTGCTCGTCGACGCGACGATGGCGCGCGAGCTCGCGAGCCTGTCGGGGTTCGAGCTGACCGGCCAGCGCCGGCGGATCCTGCGCGGCGTCGGGCCGGTGACCCCCTCGCTGCTGCGGCGCGCGACCTCACCGGCGAGGCGCTCCACCTCGCCCGCAGCGGCTCCCGAGGCCGCCGGCTCGGCATCCTCGGCATCCTCGGCATCCTCGGCATCCTCGGCGCCTGCGTCGTCCCGCCCCGCGCCCCCCGACCCCGAGCCCCACACCACCTGACTCCGCACCACCTGACTCCGAGGAGACCGCCGTATGCCGTCGACGCCGACCGCTCCGGACGCCGCCGCGAGCGAGCGGGCCCAGCAGCCCGCCCTCGTGCGTGTCGAGCGCTTCGAGACCCCCGAGCTCGCGCACGTCGCCGAGATCGTGCTCGACCGCCCGGAGGCGATGAACGCCGTCTCGACGGCCATGGCCCGGGCCATCGCGGCCGCGACGGCCCAGGTGGCCGCCGACGAGTCCGTGCGCTGCGTGGTGCTGACGTCCAGCCACGGGAAGGCCTTCTGCGTCGGCGCCGACCTCAAGGAGCGCAACTCCTTCACCGACGCCGACCTCATGGCGCAGCGTCCCGTCGCCCGCGCCGCATACGGCGGGGTGCTGGGGCTGCCGGTCCCGGCGATCGCCGCGGTGGACGGCTTCGCGCTGGGCGGAGGGTTCGAGCTGGCGCTCTCGTGCGACGTCGTCGTCGCGGGCGAGGGCGCGACCGTCGGTCTGCCCGAGGTGGGCGTCGGGGTGATCCCCGGCGGCGGCGGCACCCAGCTGCTCGTGCGCCGCGTCGGCTGGTCGCGGGCCGCCAGGGCCATCTTCAGCGCCGCCCGGATGCCGGCGCGTGAGGCGTTCGAGCTCGGGGCCGTCGACGAGGTCGTGCCGACGGGGTCCGCTCGCGACCGGGCGCTCGAGCTGGCCGCCACCATCGCCGCCAACTCGCCGGTCGGGCTCCGCAGCGCCAAGCGCGCCATGCGCCTGGGTGCCGATGTCGACCTCGCCGCCGGCCTCGAGATCGAGGACGCGTGCTGGCGGGCCACCGCCTTCTCCGGCGACCGGCGCGAGGGCGTGGCGGCCTTCGCGGAGAAGCGGCGACCGGTGTGGCCGGGACGCTGAGCGCGACCGGCGCCGCCGCGTCCGCCCACGGCACGGCGCGGTGCACCGATGTCGTGAGGCCGCCGAGGGTGCAAATCGGGCGGTTGTCGATAGGCTCACGTCGGTCGGTGCCCCCCGAGCCGGCAGACCTGTTGAGGACGGTGACATGACCCGAGTGCTCCTGGCGGAGGACGACACAGCCATCTCCGAGCCGCTGGCGCGCGCGCTGCGACGCGAGGGCTACGACGTCGACGTGCGCGAGGACGGGCTCGCGGCGCTGGACGGCGCCAAGGAGAACCCCGACCTCGTGCTGCTCGACCTCGGCCTGCCGAAGATCGACGGCCTGGAGGTGTGCCGCCGGATTCGCGCCGAGGGCCGCGCCATCCCGGTCCTCATCCTCACCGCCCGCGCCGACGAGGTGGACACCGTGGTCGGGCTCGACGCCGGCGCCGACGACTACGTCACCAAGCCGTTCCGGCTGGCCGAGCTGCTCGCCCGCGTGCGGGCCCTGCTGCGCCGCACGCCCACCGAGCCTGTCGCGTCCGGCGAGCTCGTGCGCATCGACTCCGACGGGCGCCGCGCCTGGTTCAAGGAGGACGAGCTGCAGCTGACGGCCAAGGAGTTCGACCTGCTCCGGGTCCTCGTGCGCGAGCAGGGCAAGGTCGTCTCCCGCGAGCAGCTGATGCGCGAGATCTGGGACACCGCGTGGTTCGGCTCGACCAAGACCCTCGACATGCACATCTCCGTCCTCCGGCGCAAGCTCGGGGACGACGCCACCTCCCCGCAGTACATTGCGACCGTCCGAGGTGTCGGTTTCCGCTTCGAGCGTCCCCAGGCGGAGTGACGATGCGTGGCGTGCTCGACCGGTTGGCCCTCTTCGTGGCCACCGTCTGTGCCGGGCTGTGCGTGCTGCTGTCCACCGCCGTGGTCGCCTGGACGCTCACGCAGCGCCCGGGTGCGGTCGGCCAGATGGTCGCCTCCGGGCCGTCGGTGGGCGTCGCCCGGTTCGCTGCCGTGATGGTGGTCGTGGCAGTCCTGAGCGGTGTGGCGGGGTACGCGCTCACCTCGCGCATCCGCGCTCACGTGGAGGGCTCCTCCCGTGATCTCGTGGAGCTCGCGACCCGCTTCGCCGCGGGGGAGCCCCGCCTCACGCCCGTCCACTCCGACATCGAGGAGATCGACCTCGTCTCGGGGGTCATGACCCGTCGCGCGCACGACATGACCAAGTCGCTCGCCGCCGAGCGCGACTTCGCCGCGGACGCCTCGCACCAGCTGCGCACCCCCCTGACGGCCCTGCTGATGCGCCTCGAGGAGATCTCCGAGACCGACGACGCCGACGTGGTCAAGGAGGAGGCGACGATCGCCATCGCCCAGGTCGAGCGCCTCACCAGGGTCGTCGACGACCTGCTCGGGCGGACCCGCGGCGCGGGCGGCCCCGCCCCGGCCGTGTCGCTCGACTCCGTCATCGCGGCCCTCCAGCGGGAGTGGCAGCCCGCCTTCGAGCAGGCCCGCCGGTCGGTGCGCGTGCGCGGCGAGCGCGGCCTCTTCGTCCGCTCGACGCCGGTCGCGCTCTCCCAGGTCCTCTCCACGCTGCTCGAGAACTCCCTCGTCCACGGCCGCGGCACGGTCGACGTCCACGCCCGTCGGTCCGGGCCGTCGGTGATCGTGGAGGTCAGCGACCAGGGCGACGGCGTGCCCGCCGCGATGGCGCCCCACATCTTCGAGCGCTCCGTCAGCAGCGGCGCCGGCGGCAGCACCGGCCTCGGGCTCGCGCTCGCCCGCGACCTCGCCGAGTCCAACGGCGGCCGCCTCGATCTCGTGCAGGCCCAGCCCGCGAGGTTCGCGCTGTTCCTCTCCGAGGCCGAGACCGACTGACGGCTGGGGCAGTCTCGCGCGAGGTGGTCCGGGACGGCCCGGACCACCTGCGTGCACCGGTTCGAAGCAGCCCGGAACTCCCTGCTCAGCGGGATAGGGTGCCCCGGTGAGGCGCCTGCATGAGTACCTGTTCGTGCGCCACCGGCACAACTGGCTGCTGCTGCTCCGGTTCGCGGTGGTGGGCGCCTCGGGCGTGCTCGTCAACCTGCTGACGCTCGTCGTCGTCAAGAAGCTCGGGCCGAGCTTCGACCAGGCGATCGTGGGTCTGCCCGGCACCGAGTACAACGTCCGGTGGTACCACCTCTACTCGACCATCGCCTTCCTCGTGGCCAACCTCTGGAACTTCCAGCTCAACCGGTCGTGGACCTTCGGCACGAGCCGGCACGCGCGCTGGTGGCGCGAGTACTGGCCCTTCCTGGCTGTGGGCCTGCTCGGTCAGGTGGTCGGACTGGTGCTGCTGACGATGCTGATGCACCTCGACTCGCCGATCCACCTCTCGCTGGCCCTGCTCGACGACTCCACCGGCTTCCGGACGCGGCTCTACTGGGCGCAGCTGATCGTCATCGCCGTGGTCACCCCGGTCTCCTTCGTGCTCAACAAGGTCTGGACCTTCGCCGCCGTGCGCACCAAGCACCCGGAGCTCGCCGACCCGGCCCACGTCGAGGCGGTCCTCAGCGAGGACGACGACACCGCTGCTGCGGACCAGCCCGCTGGGGCCCTGCCCCGGTCGGGCCGGCACGACCCGGTCGGCTGACGCCCACTAGGCTTGGCGGTCGTGAGCCAGCCCAAGCGCGCCCCCGGAGGATTCCCCGTCGTCGGCGTGGTCGGGGGTGGACAGCTCGCCCGCATGATGCAGGGCCCGGCCGTCGAGCTCGGCATCCAGCTCTCGGTGCTCGCCGAGAGCGACACGGCGGCTGCTGCCCTCGTCGTGCCGAGCTCGCCCGTGGGTGAGCACACCGACTACGAGGCGATCCGGGCCTTCGCCGAGCACTGCGACGTGGTCACCTTCGACCACGAGCACGTGCCGCCGCACGTGCTCGAGGCGCTCGAGGCCGACGGCGTGGCGCTGCACCCCTCGCGGGCCGCCCTGCACTTCGCGCAGGACAAGCTCGCCATGCGTGAACGGCTCGGCGCGCTCGGGATCGCCTGCCCCCGGTGGACCCGCGCCACGACCGCCGACGAGGTGACGAGCTTCGGCGACGCGGTCGGCTGGCCCATCGTGGCCAAGACCCCGCGTGGCGGCTACGACGGCAAGGGTGTCGCGATCGCCTCCTCCGCCGACGACCTCACCGAATGGATCGAGCGCATCGGCGAGCCGGGCCCCCTCGAGGGCGGGCTCCTGCTCGAGGAGAAGGTCGGCTTCGTCCGCGAGCTCGCCGTCCTCATCGCCCGCAGCCCGTCGGGCCAGGCCGCCGCGTGGCCGGTCGTCGAGACGGTCCAGACCGACGGCATCTGCACCGAGGTGCTGGCCCCCGCCCCGGGGCTCGACGCCGACCTCGCCTCCGTGGCCACCGAGGCCGCGCTGCGCATCGCCGGTGAGCTGGGCGTGACCGGGGTGCTGGCCGTCGAGATGTTCGAGGTCCCCGCCCCCGACGGTGGGTCCTCCTACGTCGTGAACGAGCTGGCCATGCGCCCGCACAACAGCGGCCACTGGTCGATGGACGGCGCCGTGACGGGCCAGTTCGAGCAGCACCTGAGGGCGGTGCTCGACCTGCCGCTCGGCGACCCGCGCCCTCGGGCGCCCTGGACCGTCATGGCCAACGTGCTGGGCGGTGACTACGAGCACCTCTACCCGGCATACCGGCACATCATGGCGCGCGACCCCGGCGCCAAGGTGCACGTCTACGGCAAGGGCGTGCGACCGGGCCGGAAGATCGGCCACGTCAACGTCAGCGGCGCGGACCTGCAGGACGCACGTGAGCGCGCGGGCCACGCCGCGGACTACCTGCGAGGAGTGATCACCGAATGAGCATCGACGCCGTGGGTCGGGCCCCGGCTCCCGTGGCCGGGATCGTCATGGGCAGCGACAGCGACTGGCCCGTGATGCGCGAGGCGGCCCGGGCGCTCGAGGAGTTCGGCATCCCCTACGAGGCCGACGTCGTCTCGGCCCATCGCATGCCGGACGAGATGATCGCCTACGGCCAGGGGGCTGCTGCCCGTGGCCTGCGCGTCATCATCGCCGGTGCCGGGGGAGCCGCGCACCTGCCGGGCATGCTCGCGTCCGTGACGCCCCTGCCGGTGGTCGGGGTCCCGGTGCCCCTGAAGTACCTCGACGGCATGGACTCGCTGCTCTCGATCGTGCAGATGCCGGCCGGGGTGCCGGTCGCCACGGTCTCGATCGGCGGGGCTCGCAACGCCGGCCTGCTGGCCGCACGGATCGTCGGGACCGGCAGTGACGAGCTGGCCGCCGAGGTGCGCGAGCAGATGGTCGCCTTCCAGGCGGAGCTGCGCGACCAGGCCCACGCCAAGGGCGTGAGGCTGCGCGACGAGGTCGCGCGCGGCCTGGACTGAGCCTGCGCCGCGCCACGGTCTCAGTCGGGCAGCGCCAGGAAGCCGCGCACGACTGCGGTGAAGACGGCCGGCTGGCTCGCGTGGACCAGGTGTCCCGCGTCGATCCGTACGAGCCGGCCGTCGGCGACCGTCTCGGCCAGCTCCCTGACGTGCTCGCTCGGCATCGGACTGCTCGGACCGCCCCAGACGAGGAGCGTCGGTGCCCGGATGCCCGCGATGATCTGGGCCCACTCCGGGTCGGGCTGGTCGATCTGGGCTCGGATCTGCAGCACCGCCTCCCAGTCGAAGGCCAGGTCGCCGTCGGGCCGGGTCGGGGGCTGCGGCTCCCGAGGGTGCGGCACCGGGACGTCCTCGAGGACGAGGCGGTGGACGAGCTGGGGACGCCGGCTCGCGAGCAGGCATGCGACGAGCCCGCCGAGCGAGTGGGCCACGACGTCGACGGGGCGACCGTACTGGGACGCGAGACCCTCCGCGACCGCCTCGAGGTCCTCCGCGAGCTCGGTGAGCGCGTACCTGCCGGGCCGTGGGCTCGAGCCGTGCCCGCGCAGGTCGACGGCGACGACGAGCCGGTCGCCCGCGAGCCCCTCCGCGACCTGCGCCCAGTCGCCTGCGCTCTCGCCCGTCGCGTGGACGAGGAGAGCGGGCGGCCGCGCACCGGGGCTGCCCCAGCGCCGGGCGTGCAGGGGGACTGCTGCCACCGTCGGCTCCCGGTCGCCTCGGTGGCCTCAGTCGGTGACGGCGTTGGCGCCGTCGCCCGGCTGGATGCGGGGGTACTCGATCTTCGGGCAGGTGTCCATGACGACGGCCAGGCCCGCGGCCTCTGCCCGGGCGGCCGCGTCCTCGTCGACGACGCCGAGCTGCAGCCACAGCGCCTCGATGCCCAGTCGCTCGCGCTCGGCGATCGCCTCGTCGACCACCTGGCCCACTCGCTGGCTGTTGACGAAGCAGTCGACGACCTTGACCACCGTGCCGTCCGGGATGTCGGCGAGCGTCGCGTAGCCCTGCCGGCCGTGCACCTTCGCCGCGCTGGGGTGCACCGGTACCAGCCGCAGCCCGAGCTCACGCTGGAGCCACAGCGAGACCGCGTATGCCGTCCGGTCGGGGTTGGCGCCGAGGCCCACGACGGCCCAGGTGGCCGGCGTGTGGAGCAGGTCGCGGATGACGGCGGGGTCGTTGCGGTGCGCGCTCATGGCGCCATCCTCACACGGGTGCCCGATCCGTCCTGTCCAGCGCTCGTCCAGTCGGCCGTGGTTGGATGAGCAGATGCGATTTGGAATGTTTGTGCCCCAGGGCTGGCGGATGGACCTCGTCGGCATCGAGCCGGCCCAGCAGTGGGAGGTCATGGTCAACCTCGCCAAGCACGCCGACGACGGCGACGTCTTCGAGTCGATCTGGGTCTACGACCACTTCCACACGGTTCCCGAGCCCTCGAACGAGGCGACGCACGAGGCGTGGTCGTTGATGGCCGCCTTCGGTGCCGCCACGAGCCGCGTGCGTCTCGGCCAGATGTGCACGTGCATGGCCTACCGCAACCCTGCCTACCTCGCCAAGGTCGCCGCCACCGTCGACGTCATCTCCGGCGGCCGCACCGAGATGGGGATCGGCGCCGGCTG
The DNA here is from genome assembly GCF_041941675.1 of Terrabacter sp. BE26. Lineage (GTDB taxonomy): Bacteria > Actinomycetota > Actinomycetes > Actinomycetales > Dermatophilaceae > Terrabacter. The sequence continues at coordinate 3,192,774 of NZ_CP090122.1, forward strand.
GTACGAGCACGAGTGGCGCGCCTACGGCTACGGCTTCCCCAAGGCCGGCGACCGCCTGGGGGCGCTCCGCGAGGGCGTGCAGGTCTTCCGCGACATGTGGACGAAGGGCTCGGCCACGCTCGACGGGAAGTACTACCAGGTCGACGGCGCCATCTGCGCGCCCCGCCCCCTGCAGGGCACGAGCCACCCGGGCAGCGCGACCAACGGCATCCCGATGTGGATCGCCGGCGGTGGCGAGAAGGTGACGCTGAAGATCGCGGCGCAGTATGCCGACTACACGAACTTCGACGGCAGCCCCGAGGGCTTCGACCACAAGAGCGAGGTCCTCCAGGGCCACTGCAAGGACCTCGGCCGCGACTTCGGAGAGATCGTCCGCTCGGCCAACTACAACGTCGTCATCGGCGAGACCGAGGCCGACGTCGAGGACCGCCTCCAGTTCTACGGCGAGCTGCTGCGCAAGGGCGGCGTGGCCGCCGACAAGGCCGCCGGCGCCGTCGATGACCTCCGCAAGCAGCCTGCGGTCGGCACGCCCGACAAGATCACCACGATGCTGAAGGACATGGAGTCGCGAGGCATGACGTATGCCATCACGTACTTCGCCGAGGCCGCCTACGACCGCTCGGGCATCGAGCTCTTCGAGCAGACGGTGGCCCCGGAGCTCAAGGCCTGACCCGACCCGCGAGTCGATGTGTCAGCGCATCTGCTGGGACGCGCTGACACGTCGACCCGTCACCGGGTGGCGAGTGGACGGGTGGGGAGCCGGGACGGCTACCAGGCGGTCCAGCCGCCGTCGACGGCCACGACCTGCCCGGTGACGTACGCCGACGCGTCCGAGGCGAGCCAGGTGACCACCCCGCGGAAGTCGTCCTCGGTGCCCATCCGGCCCAACGGGGTGAGCCGCTCGTAGCGCTCGACGAACGCCTCGTCCTGGCCGCGCGCGATGCCGCCCGGGGCGAAGGCGTTGACCCGCACCTGCGGTGCCAGCACGGTGGAGAGGTAGCGCGTCAGCTGCGCGAGACCGCCCTTGCTGGCGGCGTAGGCGGCCGGGTTGCCCATCCGGGTGCCCTCGTAGAGACCCATGTTGGGGCCGACGAGCCCGTAGATGCTCGAGACGTTGACCACGCTGCCGTGACCGCCGGCGCGCAGCAGCGGAGCGAGGCGACGCGTCAGCGAGAAGGGCGCGGTGAGGTTGAGGCCGAGCGCCATCGCGAAGGCCTCGTCGGTCTGCTCCTCGAACGGGACGGCATACCCAGGCACTCCGGAGGTGCCGGTGAAGGCGGCGTTGTTGACGAGCACGTCGCAGGCCCCCAGGTCGGTGACGGCCTCGACGACGTGCGACAGGCCCTGTGGGTCCAGGAGGTTGGCTCCGAGGGCGACGTGGCCCGAGCCGTGCAGGTCGTTCGCGGTTGCGGCACAGGCGGACTCGTCGAGGTCGACCACGACGACACGCGCCCCGGCCGAGGCGAGGGCGTCGGACAGGACGCGGCCGAGCGGGCCGGCGCCGCCGGTCACGACGGCGGTGCGCCCGCTGAGGTCGGTGGTCGGTGCACTGGTCATCGGGCGTCCTCCGGGGCGGTCGTGGCGCTTGTCTCGATCCATGGCAGGGAGATGAGGCCGGCGTCGACGAGGGCCTCGATGAGCCGGAACTCGTAGTCGTCGTCGATCGAGAACGCCTGGGCCTCGGGGATCTCGAGGCCCTCGTGGGTGCCCTCGTCGAACCACGAGGACTCGAGGCGACGGACGAAGTCGGCCCGCCAGAGGTAGAAGTTGCCGTTGATCCTCAGGAAGCGCCCGGCGTCCTGGCGGCGGGTGACGCCCGTGCCCGCCGGGAAGAACCTCGTGAGGGCACCATCCCGTGCGTCGTCGGGGCGCACTCCGACCCAGACCGGGTTGAAGGTGGGCTCGGAGACGCTGATGACCCCGTCGAGGGCCGGGTCGGCCGTGAGGCGCCGCACCGCCTCGGCCAGCTGCGCGGGGACCCGGGCCGGGCTCGTCGGGTCGAGCAGGAGGACGGCGTCGTATGCCGTGCCCTCCACGCCCTCGACCCACTCGAGGGCGTGGCGGACCACCGGGGCCATCGGGGTGTCGTCGGCGGCGAGCCCGGCCGGGCGCAGGAAGGGCACGTCGCCACCGTGGGCACGGGCGACCTCGGCGATCTCGGCCGAGTCGGTCGTGACGACGCACCTGGTGACCTCCGGCGTCAGTGCCGCGGCGCGGATGCTGTGGGCGAGGAGCGGCAGCCCCCGCAGGGGCCGGACGTTCTTGCCGGGCAGGCCCTTGGAGCCCCCACGCGCGGGGATGACGGCGAGCACACGCGGCGTCGGGTCGGTCACGAGCCGTCCTCCGTGTCGTGCCGGTCGTGCCGGGCGTCGCGCTGGGAGCCGGTGACGGGGGTGGTGCAGCGCGCGTCGAAGGCGCGGGCCTCGTCGCAGAGACGGACGGCGGCCACGCCCTCGGCGAGGGTGGCGGGCGCTCCCCGCGGGATGCGCTGCTGTGCCGGCGCCCAGGCGCGCAGCTCGAGCGCGGCCCGCGCCTGCGTGCCCATGACGATGTCGCGGTCGAGGTCGTGGTCGAAGACCTGCTCCGTCACGTCGCCGTCGGGGGTGGTGTGACGGATCGCGGCGCGCACCACGTCCCACTCGAGGATGCCGCCGGGGGAGTGGACGACGATGCCGCGGGTCGTGGGGCGGGTGGTGTAGTCGAGGCGCGCCGTGACGTCGAAACGACCCGCCACCCAGAGCAGGGTGGCTGCCTGGTCGGCGGCGATGTCCAGCGGACCGCTCGTCGCGACACGAGCCCCGACCAGTGTGGGCACGCCGAACAGCACTGTGGCGTAGTCGATCTCGTGGACGAGGTCGCGCAGCACGCCACCCTCGTCCGGGCGGGCGGAGTAGGACTCCCGGTAGTCGCGGGCGGGCCGCCAGTCGGGCAACCAGGACTGTGACCACACGTGGGCCGACCCGCCCTGGTCCAGGCGACCCACCAGGCGGTGCAGGTGCCGGAACGCCGCGTGCGCCCGCAGGGGAGCGGCGACCCACACGTCCCCGGACCGGGGGTGGTCCGTCAGGGCCGTCGCCTCACGGGCCGTCGCGGCGACGGGTTTCTCGACGAGGACGGCGGTCGCGCCCGAGTCCAGCGCCTGCACTGCGTCGGCGACGTGGCGGGAGGTGTCGGTCGCGACGACGACCAGGGCATCTCGCAGCGCCGCGGGGCCGGTCGAGTCGTCGAGCAGGCGCGCGCCGGTCGCCTCGTCCACGGTGTCGGCGGCGTCCGGGCCCAGGCCGCGGTCGCGGACCGGCCAGAGCGCCACGTCGGCGCCCTCCTGGCGGAAGACCCGCGCGTGGCGCTGCCCGATGGAACCGGAGCCACGCACGACGACGCGCATCGAGGACGGCGACAGGCTCGGCATCCCTGCAGGCTAGAGGACGAGGCCGCCGACCGCGCACGTCGGCGCCACCCGCACGGCGGCCGGACCGCCGCACCCCGCCTCCGGTGGGCGCCCGGTTCCGAAGTGCGCGGGTGGCTGGGCGGGTGGTTCCCACGTCACCGGTACCTTCGGGTCTGTGCCCCGCCCGCCCGTCAGCCCTGCGCCCACCGCCGGCCGTCCCGGTGCGTCGCTCGGCGGCCATGCGGTCATCTACCTCGTGGGCACGGCCCTGCAGGGCCTGGGGGTGCTGCTCGTGCTGCCCTTCGCAACCAGGGTGCTGGGGGCCGCAGAGTTCGGCCGCGTGGCGACGGGGCTCGTCCTCGTGCAGATGGTCGGCACCATCGCTGCCGCCGGCCTGCCGCAGGTGGTCCTGCGGGAGCACCACCGCGGCGCCGAGGGGCCGCGCGTCGCCCGGGCCCTCGCCGGGACGATGGTCCTGCTCGCCGTCGGGCTCGGCGTCGTGGGCCTCGCTCTGGCCCTCGTCCTGTCGGCAACGGGCCACGCCGACCTCGGGCAGTGGGTGCCGCTGGTGGTGGCCGCGGTGGCACTGACGACCGTGGTCGCGGGCCAGACCCTGATGCGGGCACGCCTGCAGCCGTGGGGCTTCCTGGCCCTCGCCGTCCTCGCGACGGTCGGGGCCCAGCTCGCCGGACTGCTTGCGGCGCGTGGCGAGCCCACCGCGGGGAGGTACCTGACGGCATACGCAGGCGTCGTGCTCGTGGCGGCTGTCCTGGCGCTGGCCCTCGCGCGGCCGCTGCCGCCGACCGTCGAGCGCGAGCGCGTCAAGGCAGGGATCCGCCTCGCCGCGCCGCTGCTCCCACAGGCGGCCGCCATGCTCGGCCTGCTCTCCGGCGACGTCCTGCTCGCCCGTGCCCTCGTGGGCGAGGCGGGGGCCGGCACCTACCAGGTCGCCCTCCAGCTCGGGAACATGCCCTTCGTGCTCGCGGTCGCCCTCTTCAACGCGTGGGGTCCGCTCGTGCTGTCGCACCCGCTCGAGCGCCGGTGGGCGTGGACGGCCCGGACGGGCACGGCCCTCACCACCGTGGTCGCGGCGGGAGCGGCGGGGGTGGCGCTGCTCGGGCCGTGGCTCGTCGCCGTCATGGCCGACCCCGGTTTCGACCACGTCGCGATGGTGGGCGCCCTCGGCGTCATCTGCACCGTGTCGATCTCGTACATGCTCTACCAGGGATCCTCGCTGGCCGTCCTCGACGCGGAGCGCACCGGGCGACTCGCCTGGTCGGCGCTGGCCGCCCTGGCCGTCGTCGTGCTCGTCGCGCTGTGGCTCGCGCCCGGGGCAGGGGCCACGGGCGGCGTCGTGGTCATCGCCGTGGCCAAGGCCCTCGGCTACGTCGTGCTCATGGCCCTGACGACCGGCTTCGCCCGGACGCACTCCCCGCTGCGGTGGCCGCCCCGGGTGGCTGTGGTGGCCCTGGGCGGGGCGGCGCTGGCGCTCGCGGGCGCCGTCCTGCCCCTCGACGGTCCCGGAGCCTGGCTGCGCCTGGCCCTCGCCGCGCTCGTCGCAGCAGGCGCCCTCGTCCTCGCGCCGCGGATCATGCGGGTGCTGCGCGGATAGGATGAGGCGCTCGTGCGGCCCACCCCGGGCCGGCGGCACCGACACGCAGGAGAGACGCTTTCGTGGTGACACCGCTCGTCCACATGGGCCTGGGCTACGACGACCTGCTCGTCCCTGCGCTGGTGCACGCCGGTTTCGAGACGAAGGACCTCGTGCTCATCGCGCGGACCGACGCCAACCTCTCCTGGGTGCGCCGGCACGCCCCGCGCGCCACCATCGTCCGGCTGCCGTATGCCGCCGCGCGCAAAGCCAACGTCGTCAGTGGCCTCGCGCCCCACGCCGCGCTCAAGCGGGCCTGCGCAGGCGTGGGTCTCGACCCCCTGGACATGCTCGTGTCGGAGCGGGCGCTGCGCCGCAACCGCGTCGACACCGCGATGAACTTCCTCAACCTCGCCGCCGAGGAGCTCGAGGCCGTCATCGCCGAGAGCGGCCCCGTGCTGGCCCTCGTAGAGTTCACCGTGACCTCCGAGCTGCTGACCGCTGGTCTCGTCACCCACCACGGCGGGCTGGCGACCTGGCCACGCGGCATACGGCTGCCGTCCGACCGCTTCGGGCTCATCGGCGCGCCCAAGGGCATCACGCTGTGGGAGCGGCAGGTCGAGGACCCCTCGGCTGTGGCTGCCGGCCAGCAGTTCATCGACACGTGGCGCGCCGAGCACGGCCGGCCGATGGGCTTCGCCCGCAACCTGCAGGTCGAGACCGGCCAGGAGATCTGGCGGCTCGCGAGCGACCGCATCAAGGAGTTCGCCCTCGACCGGGGTGCGAACCTCCAGCTGCCCAAGCCGTCGGACTACGCCCGCCTGCCCTGGCTCAACCCGGTCAAGGCGCGCCTCAACCTGCGCGAGTACCAGGGCCGTCGCTGGGACCCCGTGCCCGAGAAGTTCGTGTTCCTGCCGCTGCAGGTGCAGCCCGAGTCGAGCGCCGACGTCATGGGCCAGGAGTGGCGCGACCAGGCCTACACCGCCAGGGTCCTCGCCGAGGCGCTCGCGCCGCTCGACATCGGTGTCGCCGTCAAGGAGCACGCGCACTTCATGTGGCGCCGCGACCCCGACTACTGGCCGCAGTTCGACGCGCACCCCAACATCGCCGCGATCGACCCGTTCGCCGACTCCCGTGAGCTGATGAAGCAGGCCGTCTTCACCGTCACGGCCACCGGCACGGTGGGGCTCGAGGCCGGGCTGCTCGGGCTTCCCGTCGTCACCGGGGCCGAGATGCCGTGGAGCGGGCTCGGCAACGTCGCGCGCCTCGACTCGCCCGACGACCTCACGCAGTTCGTCGCGGACCGCGGGTGGGAGTCGCTGCGCGCCGACCAGGCGTCCATCGACGAGTGGTTCGTCCGCGAGTACGTGCGCAACTCGTGGGAGGGCCTCGTGCTCGACCCGCCGCGCGTGCCTGCGGTCCTCGAACCCGACAACATCCGCAAGGTCGGCGGCGCCCTCGCCGAGGCGGCTGCCTCGCTCGGCCACCGGCCCGGCGTCCCCGCCGATGACGCCGCGGCGCGGCCGTCCGCAGCCGCGGGCGCCGGACACCCGTCGACCGGGACGGCCTGAGGTGACCGACGAGGCCGGTTGGGTCGTCCTCGGCGCCGGCGGCCACGCCCGCTCGGTCGTCGACGTGCTCGAGCGCGCCGGCCAGGCGGTCGTCGCCGTCTCCGGCAGCGCCCCGCAGGGGCAGCCGTGGCACGTCGAGGTGCTGAGCGACGACCGGGCGGCCCTGGAGCTCGCGACAGCCCGGGGGCTTCGTCTCGTCGTGGCCATCGGGGCAGGGCCGGCCCGTACGCGTCTGGTCCGCGAGCTGCTGGCCCGCGGGCTCTCCGTCCCGCCCGTCGTGGCCGCCACCGCCACCGTCTCGCACCGAAGCATCCTCGGAGCCGGCTGCGTCGTGCTGGAGCACGCCCACGTCGGCCCCGCCAGCCGTCTGGGGGAGGCGACGCTCGTCAACACCGCGGCCGTCGTCGAGCACGACTGCCGCGTGGGCGTCGGCGCCCACATCGCTCCCGGCGCCGTCGTCCTCGGCGGCGCGTCGGTCGGTGACGGGGCCCTCGTCGGCAGCGGCGCCCGGGTGCTGCCGCTCGTCACGGTGGGGGCTGGCGTCACCGTCGGTGCCGGCGCCGTGGTGACCGCCCACGTCCCCGACGGCGAGACGGTCGTCGGCGTCCCGGCTAGCGTGCGCCCCCGAGCCACCCCGGCCCCCCACCTGTCTGGAGATCCCGCATGAGCGACCCGTTGAATGCCGTGACACCGGTCCCGATCGGCACGGTGCTCGTGCCGACGCCCGGTGACGTCTTCGTGATCGCCGAGGCGGGCGTGAACCACAACGGCGACATCGACCTGGCCCACCGGCTCGTCGACATCGCGGTGGCTTCGGGCGCCGACGCGGTGAAGTTCCAGACCTTCTCGCCCGACAAGCTCGTCTCGTCGGCGGCCGCCACCACGCCCTACCAGCGCGACCGCGGCGGCTCGACCGACCAGCGCAGCCTCCTCGAGGCGCTCACCCTGCCCAAGGAGGCCTGGGTCGAGCTGCGCGACCACGCCACCGAGGCCGGCACGACCTTCCTCTCGACGCCCTTCGACCTCGACAGCGCCGAGATGCTCGTCGAGCTGGGGCTGCCGGCCCTCAAGGTGAGCTCCGGCGAGCTGACCAACCTGCCCTACCTGCGCGAGATGTCGCGGCTCGGGGTCGTCCTGCTCGTCTCGACCGGCATGGGCACCGAGGAGGAGGTCGAGGCCGCGGTCGAGGCCTGCGCCGACGCCCCCGGGCTCGTCCTCTTCCACTGCGTCTCGGCCTACCCCGCGCCCGTCGACGAGTGCAACCTGCGGGTCATCCCGCGCCTGACCGAGCGGCACGGCATACCCGTGGGTTGGTCGGACCACACGCCCGGTCTCACGACGGCGCTCGGCGCCGTCGCGCTCGGGGCGCCGATCCTCGAGAAGCACTTCACGAGCGACCGCGCGCTCCCGGGACCCGACCACCTGGCGAGCCTCGAGCCGGCCGAGCTCACCGACTACGTGGCCTCGACGAAGCAGCTGGCCCGCGCGCTCGGCGACGGCGTCAAGGTGCGCATGCCGTCGGAGGAGGAGAACGCCGTGCTCGTGCGCCGGTCCTGGCACGCCGCGCACGCGCTCTCTGCGGGCACCGAGCTGACCGGCGACGACCTGCAGCTGCTGCGTCCCGAGGGCGGCGTCAGCCCCGCCGTCGACATCCGCGGGCGCGTCGTGGCCCGCGCGGTCGAGGCCGGCGCCCCCGTCACCGACGCCGACCTCGAGCCCTGAGCCGCGTGGTGTTCGCCCCCCTCACCATCGCCGCCTTCGTCGGGACGCGCGCCGACCTCGGCCCGCTCTCGCCCGTCCTCGAGGCCCTGCAGCGCGCCGACGACGTGGCCCTGCGCGTGCTGACGGGAGTCATGTATGCCGCCGACGACCTCGTCGCGGCCCTGCCCACGAGCGCCTCCGAGGAAGCGTGGCGTGACGTCGTCGTGCCGCTCGCCGAGCCCATGGCCGAGGTCGGCGTCGAGGCGCAGCTCGAGCAGGGAGCCGTCCTGTCGCGGGCCACCGGGATCGTGCTGCGCGAGCACTCGGTGGACGTGCTGGTCGTCCTCGGCGACCGGTGGGAGCTGCTGTACATCGTGCCGCCGGCGGTGCTGCTCGGGGTGCCGGTCGTGCACCTGCACGGGGGAGAGGTGACCGAAGGGGCGCTCGACGAGCGGGTCCGGCACGCCGTCACGAAGCTGGCCGACCAGCACTGCGTCGCCTCGGAGGACGCCGCCGCCCGGGTGCGTCAGCTCGGCGAGCCGGCCGAGCGCATCCACGTGACCGGAGCGCCGGGGCTGGACCGGCTCGCGGCCGCGCGGCCCCTTCCCGACGAGGAGCTGGCTGCGCTGGTCGGCGCCCCCGTCGAGCGACCCCTCGCGCTGTTCACCTACCACCCGCCGACCGCCCACCCCGACGCCCCGGTGGGCGAGTGGGCCCGTGAGGCGGCCCTGGCGGCCCTGGCCACGTGCGGCACCGTCGTCGCCACCCACCCCGGGATGGACGACGGTCGCGACGAGATCCTCGCCGCCCTCACCGCGGTGGCGGCCGGCGAGCCGCGGCTGCGTCTCGTCGCGGCCCTCGGGCGCGACTATCCGCGCGTGCTCGCGAGCGCCGACGTCGTGGTCGGCAACTCCAGCTCCGGCGTCATCGAGGCGGCCACCCTGCACGTCCCCGCGGTCGACATCGGCGAGCGGCAGCGGGGGCGGCTGCGCGGCGACAACGTCGTGCACGCGGCCGAGGGACGGGCCGCGGTGGAGTCCGCGCTGCGGACTGCCCTGGCGCCCCGGTGGCGGGAGCACTCGGCCCACGTCACCAACCCCTATGGCACCGGTGAGGCCAGCGCCCGCATCCTCGATATCGTTCGGACAGCGGCACTCGCGCCGCGGGTCAAGCCGTTCCGCGACCTGCGGTCGTCGAGGGCGGCGACAGCGCCGGCGATGCCGGTCCACGCCGACCAGGCCGACCACAACGACCACACCGACCACACCGACCGGGAGGAGGAGGAGGAGGAGTGACGGCTCGAGACCTGCGCGCGGCCTGCGCGCCGACCACGGCCACCATCCGCGAGGCCCTCGAGGTCGTCGACCGCAGCGCCACGCTCGTCTGCCTCCTCGTCGACGACGACGGCCGGCTCGCCGGACTGCTCACCGACGGGGACCTGCGCCGGGCCGTCCTCAAGGGCTCGAGCCTGGAGGACCCCGCGCTCGACCACGCCACGCGTTCGCCGCACGTCGTCCCGGCAGGTTCTCCCCGAGCCCTCGTGCTCGACCTCATGCAGGCGCTGCGCATCTCCGCGGTGCCCGCCCTCGACGGGACCGGCGTCCTCGTCGGCCTCCACACCCTCTCGGACGTCGTGGGGTCCCCACCGCTGCCCAACGTCGCGGTCGTGATGGCCGGCGGCCGCGGCACCCGCCTCGGCCACCTGACCAAGGACACGCCCAAGCCGCTGATGACCGTGGCCGGGCGCTCCATCCTCGAGTGGATCGTGCTCGGTCTCGTCGGCAACGGCATCCGAGACATCTACGTCAGCGTCAACTACCTCGCGGACCAGATCGAGGAGCACCTCGGCGACGGCTCCCGCCTCGGCTGCACGGTGCGCTACCTGCGCGAGGACCCCGACCGGCCACTCGGCACGGCCGGCTCGCTCACGCTGCTGCGCGAGGAGCGACCCGACCTCGACGCGCCCGTGCTCGTCATGAACGGCGACCTCATGGTCGAGTTCGACGCGGAGGACCTGCTCGATGCCCACCGGCGTTCAGGCGCGGTCCTCACGGTGGCGACGCGCACGTACCAGCACGAGGTCCCCTTCGGAGTCGTCGAGAGCACGGACGGCCGGGTCACGGGTGTCTCCGAGAAGCCGACGCTGACCTTCGACATCAACGCGGCGGTGTATGCCGTCGAGCCACGTGCGCTGGCCTGGCTGCCGGCCGGCGAGGCCAGCACCATGCCGGGCCTGGTCGAGACCTGCCTCGGGCGCGAGGAGCCGGTCACGGCGTGGCCCATCCAGAGCGAGTGGATCGACGTCGGCACACCGAAGGACCTGGCCCGCGCCAAGGGCCACCCGTGAGCGACGACCAGACGACGAGAAGGCAGCTGTGACGACACATCCGGGCACCACCATCTCCGCCGGCGACCCCGGCTCCGACGCAGCAGCCGACGCAGGAGGAAACCTCGTTGCCCGCCCGGTCGAGGGCTCGCTCGCCGGCAGGACCGTGCTCGTCACGGGGTCCGACGGCTTCATCGGGTCCCACGTCGTGGAGCGCCTCGTGACCGAGGGGGCGCAGGTGCGTGCCTTCTGCCTCTACAACTCCAACGGCTCGACCGGCTGGCTCGACGAGTCCGAGACGTTCCGCACGGCGGTGCGCGACGGCCAGGCGGAGGTCGTCCTCGGCGACATCCGCGACCCGGAGCACGTCTCAGCAAGCACCGAGGGCGTCGACGTCGTGCTGCACCTCGCCGCGCTGATCGCGATCCCCTTCTCCTACGTGGCTCCCCGCTCCTACGTCGAGACGAACGTCATCGGCACCCTGAACGTGCTCGAGGCGGTCCGCCGGCACGGCACGCCCCGGATGGTCAACACCTCCACCTCCGAGGTCTACGGCACGCCGGAGGAGGTGCCGATCACCGAGGCGCACCCGTTGCGGGGCCAGTCGCCCTACTCCGCGACGAAGATCTCCGCCGACAAGATGTGCGAGTCGTACGCCCTGTCGTTCGAGACGCCCGTGACCACCCTGCGCCCGTTCAACACCTTCGGGCCGCGCCAGTCCACTCGCGCCGTCATCCCGACCGTCCTGTCCCAGCTGCTCGCCGGGGCCAGCCAGCTCAAGCTGGGCGACGTCAGCCCCAAGCGGGACTTCACGTTCGTCACGGACACGGCCGACGGCTTCGTCCGCGCGGCCCTCACCGACGTGGCGCCCGGCACGACGATCCAGCTCGGCACCGGGCGCACCGTCTCGGTGGGCGACGTCGTCGAGCTGTGCCGCAAGGTCACCGGGAGCGACGCGGAGATCGTCACCGAGAGCGCCCGCATCCGTCCGGAGGGGTCAGAGGTGCAGATCCTGCTGTCCGACCCCTCGCGGGCCAACGAGGTGCTCGGCTGGGCGCCGACCGTCTCGCTCGAGGACGGGCTCGCTGCGACCGCCGAGTGGCTGCGGCCGCGCGTCGACCCCGAGACGGCCGGGCGGTACCACCGGTGACGGCCGCCGGCAGTGCTTCGGGCGGCGCAGCCGGGGCGGCCCCGGCCGCCGAGGCGCACGCGCCCGGCGCCCGCGGACCCGAGGGGACGATCCCGCTCGCCGTGCCCAACATCGGTGAGCTCGAGCGCCGCTACGTCCTCGAGGCCGTCGAGTCCGGCTTCGTCTCGTCCGTCGGCCCGTTCGTGTCCGAGTTCGAGCGGCGGTTCGCCGAGAAGGTGGGTTCGAAGCACGCCATCGCCTGCGCCACCGGCACCGCCGCCATCCACATCGGCATGATCCTGCTCGGCGTCGGGCGCGGCGACGACGTCGTGTGCTCCGACTTCACCTTCGTCGGCTCCGTCAACCCCATCGCCTACTGCGGCGGCCGTCCCGTCCTCGTCGACGCCGAGACGACGACCTGGAACCTCGACCCCGCGCTGCTCGCAGCCGAGCTCGACCGCCGGGCCGTCGCGGGGGAGGGCCAGCCGAAGGTCGTCGAGGTCGTCCACGTGCTCGGCCAGCCCGCCGACATGGCACCGCTGGTGGACGCCTGCGAACGACACGGCATACCCGTGCTCGAGGACGCAGCCGAGTCCCTCGGTGCCACGTGGACGGCCGGGCGCTACGCGGGCCGGCACACCGGCACGGTCGGGCGCATCGGCTGCTTCTCCTTCAACGGCAACAAGATCGCGACGACCGGCGGCGGCGGGATGATCGTCACCGACGACGACGACCTCGCGGCCCGCGCCCGGCACCTCACGACCCAGGCCAAGGTGCCCGACGTCGGCTACCTCCACGACGAGGTCGGCTACAACTACCGCCTCACCAACCTCGCCGCGGGGCTGGGCCTGGCCCAGCTCGAGCGACTTGACGAGTTCGTCGCCGCGAAGCACCGCATCGCCGCCCGCTACGACGAGGCGTTCGCCGACCTGCCGCTCGTGCTGCCCCCGCGGGTCGAGGGCCTCGGCGCGACCTACTGGCTGTACTCGGTGCTCGTGCCTGCCGAGGACGGGCGGGGACGGGACGAGTTCCTGGACCACCTGACCGGTCTCGGTGTCGGGGCGCGAGCCCTCTGGCGGCCCCTGCACGCGCAGCCGCCGTTCCTGTCGGCGCCCGTCCTCGGTGGGGCCGTCGGCGAGGGGCTCTTCGCCCGTGGGATCTCCCTGCCCTGCGCGACAGACCTCTCCGACGCCGACCAGGATCGCGTCATCGCGGCGGTCCGCTCCTTCTTCGGCTGACCGGTTCGGTGCGTCGCCGGTCGAGCGCCGACGACCCTGGACGAGGCTAGGAGCGGCCACCCGGTATACGGCAGGATGACGAGGTGGAGATCGCGATCGGCCTGCTCGCCATCACCGCCACGGTCCTCGGGGGGTCGTGGCTGGCCGACCGGTTCGACCTGCCGGCACCGCTGGTCCTCATCGTCATCGGGATCCTCGGCTCCTACCTGCCCTTCGTGCCCCAGGTCGCGCTGTCGCCCGACATCGTGCTGCTCGGCATCCTGCCACCGCTGCTGTATGCCGCCGCGATCCAGACCTCGCTCGTCGACTTCCGCAACAACAAGGGGGTCATCCTGAGCCTCTCGGTCGGGCTCGTCCTCTTCACGGCCCTCGGGGTGGCCCTGTTCCTCCAGTGGGCCCTCGGGCTGCGCTTCGCGGTCGCCTTCGCGATCGGCGCGGTCGTCGCGCCGCCGGACGCGGTCGCCGCGACCGCAGTCGGACGACGCATCGGCCTGCCCCGGCGGCTCGTGACCATCCTCGAGGGCGAGTCGCTCGTCAACGACGCCACCGCGCTGGTCTCCCTGCGCACGGCGCTCGCGGCCGCCGGCCTGGCCGCCGGGGTGGCCACCGACGGCGTCAGCGTCGGCCGTGTGACGCTCGACTTCCTCTGGGCCTCTCTGGGTGGCGTCGCGGTCGGGGTCGCCGTGGCCCTGCTCGTCGGCGTGCTGCGTCGGTACTTCTCGACCGACCCCGTCTTCGACACGATCCTGTCGTTCATGGTGCCCTTCGCCGCCTACGTCCCCGCCGAGGAGCTGCACGCCTCCGGGGTCATCGCGGTCGTGACGGCGGGGCTGATCCTCGGGCACCGCTCGCCGCGCACCCAGTCGGGTGCCTCCCGACTCAGCGAGCGGATCAACTGGAGCTCGATCCAGTTCCTGCTCGAGAACGCCGTCTTCCTGCTCATCGGCCTGCAGGTCTTCTACGTCTTCGCCAAGGTCCGTGAGTCCAACCTCCCGCCCGGCCAGATCGCGCTCGCCGCGTTCGGCACGCTCCTCGCGGTGCTCCTGCTGCGCCCGCTGTGGGTGTTCCCCTTCCGCCTGCTGCGGACGAAAGTCACCCACCAGGACCCGGACGCCCCGTGGTCGCACACGGTCATCCTGTCGTGGGCCGGCATGCGAGGGGTGGTGACGCTGGCCGCCGCCCTGCTGCTGCCGGCGAGGACACCGCACCGGGACGTGCTCGTGCTCATCGCCGTCGTCGTCACGGTCGGGACCCTGCTCATCCAGGGCACCACCTTGCCGGCGCTCGCCCGACGTCTCGGCGTGCGCGGGCCCGACCCTCGCGAGGACGCGCTGCAGGCCGCCACCGTGCTGCAGTCGGCCACCCGCGCCGGCCTCGACGTGCTGGACGCCATGCCCGACGTGGACGAGGCCACACGCGAGCTGCTGCTCTCGCGCTCGGAGGACCGGCTCAACCAGATGTGGGAGCGGCTCAGCCCACGCAGCGGCGATGCGGACGAGACGCCGAGCGCCAAGTACCGGCGGGCCCGGATGCAGATGCTGCAGGCCGAGCGCAACGAGGTGCTCCGCCTGCGCGACGAGGGCCGCGCCGACGACGCCGTCCTGCGGGTCGTGCTCGGCTCACTGGACCTCGAGGAGACGGTGCTCGACCGGGTCGACGACCAGGAGAGCCGCCTGGCGCCGAGCGAGATGCTGCCCGTGGACACCATCGAGTCACCCTGCCAGCACCTCCAGCAGGTCGACTCCCTCCTCGAGCCCCGCACGCCCCAGGGCTGCGAGGAGTGCCTGCGCGAGGGCACCGTCTGGGTCCACCTGCGCCTGTGCCTCACGTGCGGCCACGTCGGCTGCTGCAACTCCTCCGAGCGCAAGCACGCGCGCGCCCACTTCCACGAGACCGTCCACCCGGTGATGCGCTCGATCGAGCCGGGCGAGGCCTGGCGCTGGTGCTACGTCGACGAGGTCGTCGGCTGACCCACGGCCGGGCCGGGGTGTGAACCGGGGTGTGAGCCGGGGTGTCAGTCGAGTCGTTGCGTCACGATGTGCTCGTCGCCGTCGTGGACGACGGTCGTCCAGGCGCCCTGCACGAGCGCGAGCATGGGCTGCACGTGCCCGCACTCGACGTCGGCGACGATGGGCACACCGAGCATGCCGAGGGCGTCGACGACGGCGGCGTGCTGGGTGAAGCCGTCCGGCTCGGCGGCCTTGGTGCGCGACACCAGGATGCCGTTCGCGGCGTCGAACCAGCCGCGCAGCCGCATCGCGTGGAGGGCGCGGCAGATGTCGTGGGACCGCCACTCGGCGATGTCGAGGGCCACCACGACCCCCTCGGGCGCGTGGTCACGCGCGAAGCCCGCGATGTCGGCGAAACGCCCGCCTGCCAGGAAGCTGAGTGTCTCGACGCAGCCCGCGACGAGGCGGCCGGAGAAGGTGATCGGCTCGTCCTCCTGCCCCGGGTCGATCCGGCTCCAGGTGCCGCGCCCCTCGAGCGTCATCGACGTGACCGTCGGGCGGGCGGCGTAGTCGTCCCAGCCCCCCGAGCGGTGGCGGCCGGGGGAGTGCTGGGCGACCTCGTCGCCGGCCGCTGCCCCCGCGACGTCGACCCAGTGGAGTATGCCGTCCGGCACGGCATACGGGGTGTCCATGAGGTTCTGCCCGTGGATCGTCGCGATGCCCGTGGTCAGCGTCAGCGGCGTGATCCACGTCGAGGTGTCCGAGAAGCCGACGCACCACGTGGGCTCGGACGCGGCAACGGCGTCGAGGTCGAGCAGGTCGAGCAGGTCGATGCAGGTCTCCCCACCCCACGGCGGCACGACGGCCCGGATGGTCGGGTCGAGGAGCATCGCCATGAGCTCGGCCGCCCGCGCCTCACGGGGCCCGCTGACGTGGCTGGGCGCGTGGTTGAGCTCGCCGACGACCACGTCGAAGCCGCGGTCGCGGAGGCAGCGGACGGCATACTCGAACCGTCCCCACAGTGCGTCGGGGACGCCCGAGCTCGGTGACGTCACGCCGATCCGGTCGCCGGGGCGCAGCGGGACGGGGTAGCGGATCGGCATGGCCGACATCGTGCCAGCCGTGCCGACCCGCTCTCGCCCCGTTTTCGTCGCGTTCTCGCGCGCCCTCAGGCCTTCGCGGCGGAGAAGCCCTGCTCGAGGTCGGCGAGGATGTCGTCGATGTGCTCGATGCCGACCGACAGGCGCACGAGGCCGGGCGTGACACCAGCGGCCAGGCGGTCGGCCTCCGGGCCCTGCGAGTGCGTCGTCGACGCCGGGTGGATGACCAGCGAGCGCACGTCGCCGATGTTGGCGACGTGGCTGTGCAGCGTCAGCGCCTCGACGAACTTCTTGCCCGCCTCCAGGCCCCCGGCGATCTCGAAGGACAGCACCGCGCCGGCGCCGCGGGGCGCGTACTTCTGCGCCGTCGCGTAGGACGGGCTCTCGGGCAGCGACGCCCACACAACCCGCTCCACCTGCTCGTGGCCCTGGAGGAACGCGGCCACCTTCGCGGCGTTCTCGAGGTGGCGCTCGATGCGCAGCGACAGCGTCTCCAGGCCCTGGGCGATGAGGAACGCGTTGAACGGCGCGGCGGAGGGCCCGAGGTCGCGCAGCAGCTGCACCCGCGCCTTGAGGATGTAGGCGAGGTTGGCCCCGAGGGGGCTGCCGACGCCGAGGTCCCGCGCGAAGACGAGGCCGTGGTAGCTCTCCTCCGGCGTGTTGTAGTTCGGGAACTTCTCCGGGTCCGCGGCGTAGTCGAACCGGCCCGCGTCGACGATGACCCCGGCGATCGAGGTGCCGTGGCCGCCGAGGTACTTCGTGGCGGAGTGCACGACGACGTCGGCGCCCCACTCGATGGGCCGGATGACGAAGGGCGTCGCGATGGTGTTGTCGACGACGAGCGGCACGCCGTTCTCGTGGGCGACGGCGGCCACGGCCTCGATGTCGAGCACCTCGGCCTTGGGGTTGGCGATGGTCTCGCCGAAGAAGGCCTTGGTGTTGGGACGCACGGCCGCGCGCCAGGAGTCGATGGACGTCGGGTCCTCGACGAAGCTCACCTCGACGCCGAGCTTGCGGAAGGTGAACTTCAGCAGGTTGACGGTGCCGCCGTAGAGGCTCGGGGAGGCGACGATGTGGTCGCCGGCCTCGGCGATGTTGAGCAGCGCCAGGGTCGTGGCGGACTGGCCGGAGGCGACGAGGAGCGCGCCGACGCCACCCTCGAGCGCCGCGACGCGCTGCTCGACGACGTCGTTCGTCGGGTTCATGATCCGCGTGTAGATGTTGCCGAACTCCTTGAGCCCGAACAGGTTTGCGGCATGGTCTGTGTCGTTGAAGACGTAGCTCGTCGTCTGGTAGATCGGCAGTGCCCGGGCGCCGGTGGTGCCGTCGGCGGACTGTCCGGCGTGGATCTGCTTGGTCTCGAAGGACCAGTGGGGCTCGGTCATCTCTGGCTGCTCTTCCTCGGTCGTGTCGATGACCGGGCCTGGCGTTCGGCAGCCGGCGCACCGACGGGTCGGTGCGGGAGAGGGTCTCTCGGGAGGTCTCTCCGCGCTTGCCCACGCGCCGGGTGGCGTCGACGGGCCAGGTCCTCACCCGGGGCACCCCACCGCGGTTGGAGGGTTGCCGGCCAGCGAGCCGGGGCTTGTCGCTGGCACTCATGACCTAGCGCCGAGTGTACGTACGCGTGCTCACCCGACGTGAACGGGTGTCCTCATCGTGGACGTCGAGACGGCATACGGCGCCCGCGTCTCGGCCTCGTCTCGGCCTCGGCTCCGGAAGTGCGCCGCGGCGCGGTTGGCGCGCTGTTCCGGGTCGCGCGGAGCACGGAAAGTGCGCCGTGGCGCAGTTGGCGTGAGCGTGGGTGGCGTCGATCACTAGGACGTCCTACTAATCCGAACTCACGAGTAGGATCACCGATCGTGAGCACGAACGCCGACTTCGACCTGTTCCGGACCAGCGAGGACCACGAGGCCCTCCGAGCGGCAGTCCGCGCGGTCGCCGAGGACAAGATCGCCCCGTATGCCGCCGCCGTCGACCAGGAGGCGCGCTACCCCCAGGAGGCCCACGACGCCCTCGTCGCCTCCGACTTCTTCGCCCCGCACGTGCCCGAGGAGTACGACGGCGTCGGAGCCGACGCGCTCGCCACCTGCATCGTCATCGAGGAGGTCGCCCGCGTCGATGCGTCGGCCTCGCTCATCCCCGCCGTCAACAAGCTCGGCTCGCTGCCGCTCATCCTCGCCGCGAGCGACGCGGTCAAGTCCCGTTACCTGCCGCCGCTCGCCAAGGGGGAGACGACCTTCTCCTATGGCCTCTCCGAGCGCGAGGCCGGCTCCGACACCGCGTCGATGCGCTGCCGGGCCCGCCAGGACGGCGACGGCTGGGTGCTCAGCGGGCAGAAGTCGTGGATCACCAACGCCGGCGTCTCGGAGTACTACACGGTCCTCGCGGTCACCGACCCCGACGGCCCGCGCGGCGGTAACGTCACGGCCTTCGTCGTCGAGAAGTCCGACGAGGGGTTCACCTTCGGGGAGAAGGAGCGCAAGCTCGGCATCAAGGGCAGCCCCACGCGCGAGCTGCACTTCGACAACGTCCGCCTCCCCGGCGACCGCGTCGTCGGCCAGGTCGGCGACGGCCTCAAGATCGCGCTGCGCACGCTCGACCACACCCGCGTCACCATCGGCGCGCAGGCCGTCGGCATCGCGCAGGGTGCACTCGACCAGGCCCTCGCCTACGTCAAGGAGCGAAAGCAGTTCGGCAAGCGCATCGCCGACTTCCAGGGCATCCAGTTCATGCTCGCCGACATGGCGATGGAGCTCGAGGCCGCGCGCCAGATGGTCTACGTCGCGGCCGCGAAGTCCGAGCGCGGCGACAAGGACCTCCCGTTCTTCGGGGCGGCCGCCAAGTGCTACGCCTCTGATGTCGCGATGAAGGTCACGACCGACGCCGTGCAGCTGCTCGGCGGCGCCGGCTACACCAGTGACTTCCCGCTCGAGCGGATGATGCGCGACGCGAAGATCACCCAGATCTACGAGGGCACCAACCAGGTCCAGCGGCTCGTGATGGCACGCCAGCTGCTGAAGTAGCAGGGCCGGGCGAGCGCGCGGGCGCGCGACCGTGTGGCGGTGGGCGTGCCCAGGGCGGCTCGGCCGCACGCTCGTTCCCGGCGGCCGGTCACGGTTCTCCCAGCGAGTCCCCGACGTGGCAGGGGTAGTTTCGCGGGGCGGTAGGCTGGCTCGGCCCGGTGCGGGTCGCGAACGCCTGCTGCACCCCATCGCCCCGAACGAGAAGGATCCGTACGCGTGGACCCAACACCTCCGGTCAGCGTCATCATGCCGCTGCTCAACGAGGAGCGGCACCTCGAGGACGCCGTGGCTGCGGTGGTGGCCCAGGACTACCCCGGAAAGATCCAGGTCGTGCTCGCGGTCGGCCCGGGGCGCGACGACACCCTCGGGGTGGCGCGACGCCTCGCCGAGCGCGACCCCCGCATCACCGTGGTCGAGAACCCCTCCGGGCGCACGCCCGAGGCGCTGAACCTCGCGGTCGCCGCAGCGAAGCACGACATCATCGTGCGGGTCGACGGACACGGCTTCCTCAGCAGGGGATACATCGAGCACGCCGTCCGGGTCCTGCAGGAGACGAACGCCGCCAACGTCGGCGGCGTCATGCGCGCCGAGGGGGTCACCGACTTCGAGAAGGCCGTGGCCACGGCCATGACCTCGCCCCTGGGCGTCGGCGGCGCGCGGTTCCACACCGGTGGTGAGCCGGGCCCGGCCGACACCGTCTACCTCGGCGTCTTCCGGCGCGAGTGGCTGACGGCGGCCGGCGGCTACGACCCCCGCTTCACCCGCGCCCAGGACTGGGAGCTGAACTACCGCATCCGCCAGGCCGGTGGGGTCGTCTGGTTCGACCCGGCCCTCACCGTCGAGTACCGCCCGCGACCGACCTTGCGCGCCCTCAGCCGCCAGTACCGCGACTACGGCCGCTGGCGCCGAGTCGTGGCCGCGCGGCACAAGGGCTCCATCAACGCCCGCTACCTCGCCCCGCCCACCGCGCTCGCCGCCGTCGCGGCCGGCGTCGTCGGAGGGCTGGTGTGGCGGCCGCTCTGGGCCGTCCCCGCCGCGTATGCCGCCGGGATCGGTGTCGGGGGAGTGGCCATCGCGCGTCGCAAGGGCGCCCGGGTCGCGGTCCGTGTGCCGGCCGTGCTCGCCACCATGCACATGAGCTGGGGTTGGGGCTTCCTCACCAGCCGGCCGGACCAGCTGGTCCCTGAAGGAGACGAGTCGTGATGCAGGAGCGCTTTGCCCGGATCTGGGCCTTCCGCTCGATTCTGGGGACTCTCGTCCAACGTGACCTGCGCGTGCGCTACGCCCGCAGCTGGCTGGGCTACCTCTGGACGATCATCGACCCGCTGGCGATGGCGCTGATCTACTTCCTCGTCTTCGCCGTGATCTTCCACCGCACCGACAAGAGCCACACGCCCTACTTCCTGTTCCTGCTCCTCGGGCTCCTGCCCTGGCAGTGGTTCAACGCGTCCGTCAACGAGACGGCACGGGCCCTCGTGGCCGAGGCGAAGCTCGTCCGCTCGACGAACCTGCCTCGCGAGCTGTGGGTGGTGCGTGTGGTCATCGCCAAGGGGATCGAGTTCCTGCTGTCGCTGCCGGTGCTCTTCGCCTTCGTGCTGGTCTACGTCCTCCTGGGGGAGACGAGGCTCAACTGGCGCCTCATCCTCTTCCCCGTGGCCCTCGTCCTGCAGTTCGTGCTCCAGACCGGCATCGGGCTGCTGCTCGCCCCGGCCACCGTGCTCGCCGACGACACGATCCGCGTCGTCCGCATCGCCCTGCGGATGCTCTTCTACGGAACCCCCATCATCTACACGCTCCACGAGGCGCCCCAATGGCTCCAGACGGCGCTGTGGTTCAACCCCATGAGCGGCATCCTCGAGCTCTACCGTGCGGGGTTCTTCAAGGAGCACCTGCAGGTGGCCCCGCTGGTCGTCGGCACCCTGATGTCGTTCGGGTTCCTGGCCTGGGGCGTCGTGACGTTCGCGCGCATGGAGCGCGCCGTGCTGAAGGAGATCTGAGATGGCCCCGCTGGTTGACCAGACGTCGACCACCACGAGCACCCGCGACGTCATCGCGGTCGACGATCTGGGGATCGAGTTCTTCCGCTCCCGACGGCGCAAGCTCTCCCTGCGCGAGATGGTGCTGCGTCGGCAGAACACCGCACCCAAGGAGACCTTCTGGGCCCTCAAGGACGTGTCCTTCACCGTCGGCCCCGGCGAGGCCGTGGGCCTGGTCGGCTCCAACGGTGGTGGCAAGAGCACGCTGCTCAAGACGATCGCGGGAGTGCTCCTCCCCGACGAGGGGAGCGTGCGCGTCAACGGTGGCGTCGCCCCGCTCATCGAGCTGACCGGCGGCTTCCTCGGGGAGCTGTCCGCCCGCGAGAACGTCATGCTGACCGCCGGCCTGCACGGCCTGAGCAAGCAGCAGATCACGGAGCGCTTCGACGAGATCGTCGAGTTCGCCGGCCCCCAGGTCAAGGCCGGGCTCGACATGCCGTTCCGGCACTTCTCGTCCGGCATGCAGGTGCGCCTCGGGTTCGCGCTCATCACGACCCTCGACGAGCCGATCGTGCTGGTCGACGAGGTGCTGGCCGTCGGTGACAAGGACTTCCGCGAGAAGTGCTACAGCCGGATGGAGGACCTCCTGAGCCAGGGGCGCACGCTGTTCCTCGTCTCCCACTCCGAGCCCGACCTGCGGCGGTTCTGCACCCGCGGGCTCTACCTCAAGTCGGGACGGCTGGTGGCCGACGGGCCCATGGACGACATCCTCGAGCAGTACAACGCGCCTGCCTGAGCAGCGCTGGTCAGCGCTGGTCAGCGGTTGACGGCCGCCACGGCTGCGTCGAAGGCGGACGGCTCGAGGTCGGTGACCATGACGGCGGTGGCCCACGCGGGCAGCCCGTCCGGGCCGCCGTCTGCCTCGTCGCCCGCCACGAGGGTGGCGCCACGCGCTGCCAGCTGCGCCAGCAGCCGGTCGGTCGTGGGGCCCGGCACCACGCGCACCTCGACGTAGCCGACGTCGGCCGTCGCCGCGGCCCACTCCAGGTCGGCCTGCGAACGGGCGACGAGCCCGATGGACCGGGCCACTCCGTCGCCGACATAGCGCTGGGCCCGCGGCCAGCCACGTGCTGCCGTGACGGAGTCGGGGAAGACCAGTGCGTCGACGCTCCGGCGACCGAGGTTGGCGAAGCTGCGCTCGGCCGAGGCCTCGACGGCGAGGTCGTATGCGTCCTGTGAGGAGGCGTCCTCCAGCGCCGGCGCGGACAGGCGCGAGATCAGACCGAAGCGCTTGACGAGCGCGGGCTCGGCGCAGCTGCGCAGCAGCTCCTCGCTGCGGCCGTCGTCACGCCCCACGTCGACGTGCGTGACACCGCGCTCGATGGCATCGGCGATCAGGGCCCTGAGCCGCTCGGCGCTCTCTGCGGGCTTGTCACCGCTAGCGTCGCCCGCGTCGAAGGCGCGGGCCGAGAGGACCACGCGGGACACCCGACCGGCCGCCGACGTGGTCGAGGGGACACGGGCCCCGGCCGCGTCCACGCGGGCGGCGAGGTCTTCCATGAAGGCCAGCCATGGACGCCCGACCGGGTCGGCCACGTCGTCGAAGAGCGAGGACACGCGTACGTAGTCGCCGAGGGTGTCGACGGTGGCGCGGTAGGCGTGGACGTCACCGGGGCACCCCTGGGGCACGAACAGCAGCTCCCCAAGGGTGCGCCGCAGCCACGGGGTGACGTGCTCCCGGTCGTAGGCCGCGGTCGCCTGTGCGTCGGCCTCACGCAGCGCGGCGACCGAGAACGCCTCGGCCCCGAGGCCTTCCGGCACCTGGTCGATGTCGACGCGTCCGTAGGTGTGGTCGCTGGCGTCGAGGGCAGCGAGCAGCTCGTCGACGAGGTCGGCGTCGGCCACCGGGTTGTCGCCCGTCAGCCGCACGACGCGGTCCTCGGGTGCGAGGTCGGCGGTGGCCTGCACGAACCGGCCGAGCACGTCGTCGAGCGAGCCGCGCACGACCGGGATCCCCGCCGCGGCTAGGTGCCCGGCAATGCGCTCGTCGTACTGCTCCTCGCTCGTCGCCACGACCGCCTCGTGACCGCTGCGGCTCGCGCGTCGTGCGACGAGCTCGATGAGCGGCATACCACCGATGGTGAGCATGGCCTTGCCCGGAAGGCGGGACGAGTTCAGTCGCGACTGGATGACGACGCGGGTACGAGACACTGTTTCTCCTGGCTCGGTGCTACTGGCCGGCTTGACCGGTGCTCATGCGCATGAAGTTGACCCTCAGCCCGATGATGCTCTGCGGCAGGAACTCACGCGTGTTTCCCTGATGACTGCGGATGACGAGGGGTACGAGTCTGCCGGAAGGTGCCGGCAGCTTCAGGGCGACGCGCGCGGTGGACATCGCGCCGCCGGGTGGAGGCGTGTGTGGGAGCTCCACCACCGTCTCCGGGGACCCGGGAAGAGCGACGGACAGTCGACGGCGCCGTCCGGACGACTCTGACATCGACTCGGCTGAACGTCTGTCCCACCAGGACGCACTCTCGGAGTCGACCGCGAACTCGATCTCCAGGTGGCCGGAGCCCTCGTGCGCACCGGTGTCGAGCACCAGGATGGCCTCCGGGTGGCTGGCACGACCGACGATGGCCTCACCGCGGACGAACCCCTCGACCATCCGCAACGGGAAGTCGCGTCCCGAGGACACCCGCCCTGCGGCTCTCGGTGCCCAGTCCTCGTGGGCGGTCTCCAGTCCGACCGTCTCCCTAGGCCGGCCCGGATCCGCGGCGAGCGCGTGCTGGTCGGCCAGCTCGCACGACTCGAGACCGAGGTCCATCCTCGTCAGCACGGCCTCGCGACGCTCCCACAGGCGCCTCACGCTCACGTAGGCGGGGTCGGCATCGTCCTCGACGTGGTTCATCGCCGTTGTGACCAGCTGGTGCAGGGCTGTTCCCTGGCCGTTCTCCCAGTGGGGCACCAACGGAGTCGTGACATCGGCGCCGCTGCGGTAGAGCCACAGCCAGAGCCGGGCGCGGCGAACCTGCTCGGCCGTCAGGAGCCGTTCTCCGGCGCAGAGAGCCCGCACGCAGGTGCGCAGCTCGTCGTAGTACTGGTCCTCGGTGTCGGCGCGGCGGCTGAAACCCAGATGGCTCCATTCCGACCAGCCCGCCTGCAGGGCAGGGATGCCGTAGGCAGGGAACTCCGCGCTGACGCTTCCTCTCACGGTCACGGCCAGGTCGGTGATGCTCCACAGCGAGTTGCGACTGAGGCTCAGGCTCGGACGGAAGACGATGTGGCGGTGATCGGCATGCCGACCGGCCAGGTGCTCGAAGTGCTCGGTGCGGTCATAGTTCACCTGGCTGGGGTGATCGAGGAAGAGCCACGAGACCTCGGGAGTGGCCGCGGCGAAGTCGGCAGTCCTCTCCAACCACGAGGCGAGGTCGTCGAAGGCTTCGTGGTTGCCCTGTACCGCGTCCGAGACGGCATGGGCGAAGACCGTCACCACCGGCTTGTCGGTGTCGAGCCCGAGCCGTCGAAGAGCCTCGCCACGAAGTGCGGCGCGTTCAGCGGTGCTGCGCAGGTCCAGGCGCGAGATCTCCCCGCCGCCGCGCCACCACGAGGGCCTGCCGAGGTTGGCCTTCGAGCGCCACGCCGTTCGCTCGGCTCCGGCTGCCAGGACATCCCGGTGCCGCCAGACCTGATCCTCGAACTGCTGTTGGATCTGGAGCGTCAACGCGCGGCGGAACCCCAGCTCCGCGCCCTCACTGCCCGCGAAGAGCGCGTATGCCTTGAGGCCCCCGGTGGCCTGGGCGTGCACCACCGGCACCCCGCTACGCGTCGCGGCCTCCACGGCCAGACCCCACTGGCCGTAGTCCACGTGACTCGTGACGAAGGCGCGGACGGGAAGACTGTCGAAGATGGTGCGGTAGAGGCGGTCCTCCAGTGCGACAGAACGCTCGATCCCGAGCACGTCGTCCTCGGGGGATGCATCCCGCAGCCGCGGCACGCGAAGGACCCGGACCGCGGTGGAGTCGCTGAGGGTCCGAAGTCGTCGGAGCGCCGTCTCGTCCTGTGAGGGTGCGGCTGGAAACCGCCCTCCCAGCAGCTCGACCGTGGGGGAACCAGCCTCGAGCAGGCCGGTCAGTCCGGCGACGTCGATGACGTCGTCCGCACCGTAGGCCCGAGCCAGCTGCAGCCATCGCTCCCGGTCGTAGCCGTCCCAGATGCCGTCGTGCCAGTGCCGGTTCGGCCCGACGAGGACCACGAGGCGCGCCGCCTGCATGCGCCGCACGCTGTTGGCCAGGGTCAGCGTCCGCAGCGCCAGGCGGAGGTCCTGCATCAGCAGGTCGACGAGGACCACAGGCGCGTCTTCGTCAGCCTGGGGAAGGGTTGTTCGCCAGTGGATCGCCGCCGCGGCGCACATCGCATCGAAGGTGGGGCCGAAGGTGGGAAGGTCTGTCGCGGTGGGCCGGGCGCGGGTCATCAAGTCCTCATCTGTGGGGGACGGAGCGAGAGGCAGTATTCAAGCGCGTCGGCGACGCGGGCCCGACCGCGGCCGTCCACGAGCGACATGCCGACCGCCGCGAGGTGGTCCTGCCGAGCGGGGTCCGACAGCAACCGCTCGAAGGTCGCCATGGCGAGCTCGCGTGCGTCGGCGTCGTCCCGGAGCCGGGAGAGGTGGCCGAAGGGCTCGGCCAGGCCCTGTCCCGTCACCGCGTCGTAGCCGGGCGCCTGGTTGTCGACGACGCACACGAGCAGCGAGGGCAGGCCGAGGCACAGGAACTCCCAGACCGAGCTGCCCGCGGCGGTCACCGCGAGGTCGCACGTGGCGGCCAGGGCGGCCAGGTCGGGCGTGGGCGCCACCACCTCCACGAGCTGCCCCGGCCCGGTCGGCAGCCCCTCGAGCACCTCGGCGATCTCGGGCCGCGCGGCCACCGCCGTCAGGTGGAGGGGCTGGCCGGTCGCGAGCAGCAAGGGCACGACGACGGTCGCGGCGGCATACGGGTCGGAGCCGCCGAAGACCGCGAGCACACGCGGGGCGCCAGTGGGTGCTCGCCGCGGCGCGGCTGGTCGGTGGCGCAGCACCTCGTCGCGGAACAGGGCATAGTCGAGCCCGAGCAGCTGTCGCTCCGCGGGGATGCCGGGCGCGGGCTGCGCGCCGAAGTTCTGGTCGAGGTAGAGGTCGGCGTCCTGGCCCGCCCCGAACCTGTCGTCCACGACGGAGAGGACGGCGACGCCCGCCGCGCGCAGGGCCGTGCCGCAGCCGAGGTCGAGGTGGTAGCCGTCGAGCACGACTGCGTCGCAGGCGAGCTCGGTCGCCGCGGCTGCCAGTTCCTCGGGGCTTACCGGGGCGGGGACCACCGCGAGCCCGCGCTGGTCGATCTGCTCCTCCAGCCAGGTCACACCACTGACCTCACCCAGGATGGTGACGCGTGCGCCTCGGGCGGTCAGCTCGTCGCCGAGGGCCAGGCAGCGGACGGCGTGGCCCGTGCCGATGTCGGGCCTGGCGTCGCAGCGCAGGGCGATGTGCACGGGCATGGGCCACAGTCTGCCGCAGCGCTGTCCCGGGTCCTGCCACGGTCCTGCGCCAGGTCCCGCGACGGTCCGGGGAGCGTCCGGCGGGGGCCCGGTTAGGGTCCGGCGACGGTCCGGCGACGGGCGGGCGACGGAGCGGAGGTGTTAACCTCGCCGTCGGCGCTGGTCGAGCGCCACCCTGCGCGATGCCCGCCGACGGGCCGCGCGGCGTGAGTTTCCAGTTCATGACCAGGAGGTCAAAGGGTGAGCATTCTCGAAGGGTCGTCGATCCTCGTCACAGGTGGGACCGGGTCCTTTGGCAAGGCGTTCATCCGTGAGGTGCTCGACAACCACAACCCCAAGCGCGTCATGATCTACAGCCGTGACGAGCTGAAGCAGTGGGAGGTCCGCCACCTCTTCAACGACGACCCGCGCCTGCGCTGGTTCATCGGCGACGTCCGCGACCTTCCGCGCCTGCGCCGCGCGATGCACGGCACCGACTACGTCGTCCACGCTGCCGCCCTCAAGCAGGTCGACACCGGCGAGTACAACCCGCACGAGTTCGTCAAGACCAACGTCCTCGGCAGCCAGAACGTCATCGAGGCCTCGATCGACGCCGACGTCAAGAAGGTCGTCGCGCTCTCGACCGACAAGGCCAGCTCGCCGATCAACCTCTACGGCGCCACGAAGCTGACGGCCGACAAGCTCTTCATCCTCGGCAACCACTACGCCGCGCAGTACCCCACGCGGTTCGCGGTCGTGCGCTACGGCAACGTCACCGGCTCACGCGGCTCGATCATCCCCAAGTTCCGTGCGCTGCACGCGGCGGGCGAGTCGCTGCCCATTACCGACCTGCGCTGCACCCGCTTCCTCATCACGCTGCCCCAGGCCGTGCAGATGGTGCTCGACACCTTCTCGCTCATGCAGGGCGGTGAGCTCGTCGTGCCGCACATCCCCTCGCACCTGGTCACCGACCTCGCCCAGGCGATCGCCCCCGGCGCCAAGATGCACGACATCGGCCTGCGCCCCGGCGAGAAGCTCCACGAGGAGATGATCAGCCCCGAGGAGGGTCGCCGCGCCATCACGATCATGGACGGCAAGTACTACGTGCTCGAGCCCGAGCTCGCGACGTGGGGCTACCAGCCGCGCACCGACGGCGAGCCCGTGCCCGAGGGCTTCCACTGCGCCTCCGACAAGAACGACATCTGGATCGGTGCCGACGAGATCCGCGAGATGCTCGAGGCGGGTATCTGAGGTGATCCCCTACGGACGCCAGTCGGTCAACGAGGACGACGTAGCCGCCGTCGCCGAGGTGCTGAGGGGCGACTGGCTCACCACCGGCCCGACCGTCACGGCGTTCGAGGAGCAGCTCGCGGCGCTCAGCGGCGCAACCCGCTGCGTCAGCGCGACGAGCGGCACGGCCGCCCTGCACATCGCGTATGCCGCGGCCGGCGTCGGCCCCGGTGACGAGGTCGTCACGACGCCGATGACCTTCGTCGCCACGGCCTCGTGCGCGGTCGCCCTCGGGGCCAGGATCCGCTTCGTCGACGTCGAGGAGGACACCGCCAACATCGACCCGGCAGCGGTCGACGCGGTGGTCACGGACGACACGAAGGTCATCGCCGGTGTGGACTACGCCGGGCACCCCATCGAGATCGACGCCATCACCGAGTCGGCCCGGCGCGTGGGTGCGCTCGTGGTCGAGGATGCGGCGCACTCGATCGGGTCGACCTACAAGGGCCGCCCGGTCGGGTCCCTCGCAGACCTCACGACGTTCTCGTTCTTCCCGACGAAGAACATGACGACGGCCGAGGGCGGCGCGGTCGCGACCCTCGACCCGCAGCTCGGGCAGCGGGCGCACGAGTTCCACTTCATCGGGCTCGTGCGTGACCGCGACCGGATGCGCTACCCCGACGAGGGTCCCTGGCACCAGGAGGTCCACGAGTGGGGCCTCAACTACCGGCTGCCCGACGTCCTCGCGGCGCTCGGCCTGAGCCAGCTGAAGCGCCTCGACTCCTTCAAGGCCAGACGCGCCGCGATCTTCGCGCGCTACCAGGAGGGCCTGGCCGGCGTCGACGGAATCCGGCTGCCGACCCGGCGTGAGCACGTCGACCCGACCTGGCACCTCTACCCGCTGCGCGTCCTCGGTGGTCGCCGACGTGAGGTCTTCGACGCCATGCGCGCCGACGGCATCGGCGTGCAGGTCAACTACATCCCGGTGTACTGGCACCCGATGTTCGAGGACCTCGGCTACCAGCGGGGGATGTGCCCCAACGCCGAGCAGTTCTACGCCGAAGAGCTGTCGCTGCCCATGCACGCCGAGCTGACCGACGCGCAGGTCGACCAGGTCATCGACGCCGTGCGTTCGGCCGTCGGAGGCTGAGCCCATGCACCACGCCAACCACTTCTACGGGCATGCGCACATCATGGCCCGCTACGTCGGCCTCGAGCACCCGCCACGGATCTGGGGCTACCTCCAGCACGGCTGGAACATGCACGACGGCTTCGCGGTCGGGACGGTGTTCACCCCGCAGTACCCCAAGTTCGTCTGGTCCGAGGCCTGTGCCCGGCGTGGCTGGGCCGCGGGCCTGCGCAACTACATGGTCGTCGCGGCCCCCTGGCTCTACCTCCTCGAGCTCGAGCGCCAGAAGGAGTGGCTCGCCACGGCCCCTCCGCGGACCGGCACGATCGTCTACCCCTTCCACGGCTGGGAGGGGCAGCAGGTGCTCGGCAGCCACACCGAGTACATCGAGGAGGTCAAGGAGGCCGAGGGCGACGTGCCCATCACGGTCTGCCTCCACTGGAACGAGTACGACAACCCGAAGGTGCGTCGCCAGTACGAGGACGCCGGAGTGCGTGTCGTCACCCACGGCCAGCGCGGCTACCTCTGGCAGGACACCGATGTCGCGTTCCTCTACCGCCAGCTGCACGAGATGCGCCAGCACAAGCGCGTCGTCAGCAACCGGATGAGCAGCGCCATCCTGTATGCCGCGTCGGCGGGCGTCGAGGTCGGCGTCTACGGCGACCCCATGGCCCTGGAGTCGGACCACGCCGTCCTGGGTGGCGTCGGCAAGCCTCGACGGATCTGGCCCGAGATGCACCAGTTCTCCGTGCCGATGGACTACGCCGCACAGGTGGCCAACCGGGAGCTCGGGGCGGACGAGATGCTGTCGCCGGCTGAGGTCATCGACGCCTTCGGCTGGGCTCCCGAGATCGCTGTCCCTGGCACCCCGCCGCCGGCCCCGCCGCTGGACGAGGAGCCGTCGGCATTCGCCCGGCGGCGCCGCCGTCAGCACCGTGCCGAGAGCCACCGGGCACCGGGCGCCGGCGAGCTGTCCGACGTCGTCATCTCCATCGATGCGACCGTCGACGAGGAGGACCAGGCCGTCGACGACGCGGAGGGGCACAGCACCGACCCGGCCGCCCGGGCGGTGTCCAGGACCGACCACCAGGCCGAGCAGCCGCCGGCTGCCGACCCGGCCACGACCGTGCCGCTGTCGGCCGCCGCTCAGGACCCCGCCCTGGATCCGGCACTGCAGGAGCAGGACTGACGTCCCGGCGCCGACAGGTGACGGAAGAGGGCCCCGACCGTGTTGCGGTCGGGGCCCTCTTCTCGTCGGCGGCCGTGCGGCCGGCAGGGACGACTCAGACGAGGTCCCACGACATGGGGGTGCCGCGCTCGACGTCGCGGGTGAAGCGCTTGGACTCGAGGAGCGAGAAGGCGTCGGGCGACAGGCCGTTGGCCGGCCGGATGGAGCGCACGTTGGCCGACGTCACGGGGTCACCCGCCTTGACGTCCTCGACGACGAAGAGGGAGCGGCGGAAGCGGAGGCCCTCACGCTCGGCCTCGCGCGCCCCGATGCGCGGCTCGCCGAGCGCCTGCCAGGCCACCTTCGTCTCGCGCACGAGGGCAGCGAGCTCGTCGGGCTCGAGGGAGAAGGCAGAGTCGACGCCGCCCCCCTCGCGCGACATCGTCACGTGCTTCTCGACGAGCACCGAGCCGAACGCGACGGACGCGACGGCAGCGCCGATGCCCATCGTGTGGTCCGACAGCCCGACGGGCACGCCGAAGGCCTCGCGCATGACCGGGATGCCGCGCAGGTTCGAGGAGGCGGGGTCGGCGGGGTAGCTCACGGTGCAGGAGAGCAGCATCACCTGGCGGTTGCCGGTCGAGTGCGCGGCGTCGACGGCGGCGGCGATCTCGCCGACGGACGCCATGCCGGTGGAGATGATCAGCGGCTTGCCGGTCTGGGCGGCCAGGCGGATGAGGGGCAGGTCGACGATCTCGGACGACGCGATCTTGTAGGCCGGGACCTCGAGGCCCTCGAGGAACTCGACGGCCGTCGGGTCGAAGGGGCTGGAGAAGGCGAGGAGGCCGAGCTCACGGGCCAGGTCGAAGATGGGCTTGTGCCACTCCCACGGCGTGTGGGCCTCCTCGTACAGCTCGTAGAGGCGGCGCGAACCCCACAGCTCGTGGCCCTCCGACAGGCGGAACTCCGGCTTGTCGACGTCGATGGTGATCGTGTCGGCCGTGTAGGTCTGTAGCTTGATCGCGTGGGCGCCGGCCTTCGCGGCCATGCGGACGATCTCGAGTGCCTTCTCGAGGCTGCCGTCGTGGTTGCCCGACATCTCGGCGATGATGAACGGCGGTGCCTCGGGGCCGACGGGAATGCCGCCGATCGTCAGGGACGTGGTTGCCGGGGTCTCGACCGGTGTGCTCGTCATGGTTGATCAGTCCTTCGTGGCTCGCACCCGCAGCACGGGTGTCGGGGTGCCGTCGATGTCTTGGGTGTAGCGCTCGATCTCCTGGAAGCCGTTGCGACGGTTGAACCGGCGGACGGCCTCATTGCTCTCGAGGACCTCCCCCTCGAGGGTGTTCAGGCCGAGCTCGTCGAACGCGAGGCGCTTGGCCTGCCGCTGGATCTCGATCCAGGCCGGCAGCAGCTCACCGCGCTCCTTGAGCCCCTCGTTGTCGAGGTAGTAGCCCCACCACGCGCTGCCGGCCTCGCGGTCGATGTCGAAGTAGGTGACGACCCCCGAGGGGACCTCGTGGCGCTCGTAGATGAAGGTGGCGCGTGCGTCGCTGTCACGGGTGGCCGCCCAGTACGCGGCGTGCTCCTCGTCGGTGATCTCGTGCTGGGTCAGCGAGACGGCACGAACCTCCGGGTGGTTGCGCCACCGGAGCACGTTTGCGCTGTCGGCATCGGTTGCGGGGCGGAGCATCTGGCCCTCCTCATGAGGATGCCGCGGGCTCCGTGGGGCCGCGGCAGTCGGTGGGGGATTCGTTGTTAGACTACCCGACGCCCCAACCCCCAGCCCAAGGCGGAAACATGAGCGCACTGAGCCGTGATGCGATCCGGACGATGATGGCCGAGGTCCTTCAGGCCCAGGGCAAGTCGATGCCCGCGGACGACTCGGCGAACCTGGAGCAGATCGGCTTCCGTTCGCTCGACTTCTCCGAGCTGGCGCTGCGCGTGGAGGACGAGATCGGCGAAGAGCTGAACTTCGACGCCCCGGAGCTGCGACAGATCGCCACGGTCTCCGACGTGCTCGACTTCCTCGAGCAGCTCCAGGCCGCGTGAGCGCGGGAGCCGGCGGTCCCGCCGGCGCCGGCAATCGGATCATCACCCGCGGCTTCGACGGCCGCTGGGACGAGCTCGAGGGTATGGAGCTGCCCGAGGCAGCGGCGGTCCTCGTGCGCGACAACCACGAGGCTGCACGTGCGGTGTGGGCGGCCGCGACCGGCCACACCGAGGTCCTCGTGGCCTCGCGCACCCGGGTGACCCCCGACCTCGCCGACGACCTGCGCTCGGCAGGCCTGGCGATCGTCGACGGCGAGGAGGTCACGGCTCCCTCGACCGAGCGAGGGGCGACCGCGGGACGTGTCTGGCTGCTGACCAGTGGCAGCACGGGCAGGCCCAAGCAGGTGGCCCACACCCTGGCGTCGCTGACGACGGTCGCAGGCGACCAGCCCCGTCGCACCTGGCTGTGCCCGTACGCGCACGGCGCGTACGCGTGGTGGCAGGTCGTGACGCTCAGCATCGCCCACCCCGGCCAGGACGTGCTGTTCATCGAGCCCGACGAGCTGGACACGTGGCCCGCGCGGGCCCTGGAGGTCGGCGTGACCGCCGCCTCCGGCACGCCCACCTTCTGGCGCCAGGCGCTCTACCGCGACCCCGACAGCGTCGCGGCGCTACCGCTCGAGCAGGTGACCCTCGGTGGCGAGCCGGTCGACCAGGCCATCCTCACCCGCCTGACCGAGATGTTCCCGAACGCCCGGGTCTCGTGGATCTACGCCTCGAGCGAGGCGGGCGCGACGATCGCCGTGCACGACGGCCGGGCCGGCTTCCCCGAGCAGTGGCTCGGACGCGAGGGCGACGGTCGGGCGACCCTCACCATCGACGACGGTGAGCTGCTCATCGCCTCGCCCAAGCGCGGCGAGGGCATCGACCGGGTCCTGCGCACCGGCGACCGGGTCGAGGTGGTCGACGGCCGCGTGCTCATCACCGGCCGCATCGCGTCCGACGAGATCAACGTCGGGGGCGCCAAGGCGTCGGCCTCGGCGGTGCGCGACGTGCTGCAGGCACACCCCGCCGTGGCGTGGGCCTCCGTGCGGGGGCGCAAGGCCCCCATCGTCGGCAGCATCGTCACCGCAGAGGTCGTGCTCTCGGGCGAGACCACCGACGCAGAGCTGACCGCCTGGTGCGCCGCTCGACTGCCCGACTACTCCGTGCCCCGACGGGTGCGTTTCCTGGACCAGATCCCGATCAAGGAGACCCTGAAGAGCGATGTCTGACAAGACCGAACCCATCGGCCCCGCAACGGTGGTCGTCGTCTCGGGCGGCTCCCGGGGTCTCGGCCTGGCCATCGTCGAGGACATCCTCGCGCAGGGAGCCAAGGTCGCCGCCTTCGCCCGGACCGTGACTCCCGAGCTCCAGGCGGTCGCTGACGCGCATCCCGACCGAGTCGTCGCCGCCTCGGTCGACGTGACCGACGTCAAGGCCATCAACGCCTTCCTCAAGGAGGCCGAGAGCCGTCTCGGGCCGATCGACGCACTGGTCAACAACGCCGCGATGGGCCAGGACAGCCTCCACGTCCACACCTCGCCCGAGCAGATCGCCAAGATCATCGAGACCAACCTGACCGCGCCGCTCCTGCTGGCGCGGGCAGTCCTGCGCCGGATCATGGCCAAGGGCAACCGGGGCCGCATCGTCATGGTGACCTCCGTCTGCGCGCAGCGCGGCTACTCGGGCCTCGTCGCCTACTCCGCCACCAAGGGTGGCCTCGACAGCGCCATGCGCACCATGGCGCGCGAGATGCACGGGCGCGCGCTGGTCAACAGCGTCGCGCCGGGCTTCTTCGCGTCGGAGATGAGCTCGGTGCTGGGCCAGACCCAGCTGGACACCATCACGCGACGCACCCCGTCCGGGCGGCTGGTCGAGCCCGACAACATCGTGCCGGTCGTCAACATGCTGCTGTTCCAGGACACCAACATCAACGGCCAGGTCCTGACCGTCGACGGCGGCAACAGCATCTGATGGTGGGACGCGCGGACCGCTTGGCACGGGCGGTCCGTGACCATCCGCCGGTCATCGCGGCCCGCGCCGGCCACCGGTGCCGAGCGGGGGCGCACTCCTACCTCGCCGACGGCCGGGTGGTGTGCTGGGTGCTGCCCGAGCCGGAGAGTCCGCACGACCGGCCGCTCGCCCACGCGGTCGACGCGGAGCTCGCCCTGCAGCCGGTGCCACCCGGCATCGACGCGCGTTGGCGCCTCGCGGGCATCCCGACGCGAGGTCGGTTCTGGGAGCTCTGGTGCGCGACGGAGATCCTCGCCAAGCTCGCCGACGTGCCCATGGTCCTGCTGGCTCGTCGTGCCCCCGTCACCTGCAGCCCGGTGGTCGGCCCGCGCGTCGAGATCCACCACGTCGTCACCCGGGTGGGCGAGGTGGTGGTGGCCCACGGGCTCGCGTGGGCCACCACGTCCGAGGCGGGTCCGGCTCAGGCCTGACCCGGCTCGCCCCGGGTCACTTCAACATGCGTGCGGCGAGCTGACGCGCCTTGCTGAGGGCGCCGGGCGGCAGGGCGTCCTGTGCCGTCGTCTTGGCGACGGCGACGGCCTTCTCCGTGGCGATGCGGCGCGGAGCCCGCATGGCCTCGACCGCGCGATAGGTGAGGGTGTCCTCGTAGCGCTCGATGACCCGCTCGAGGCTGCGGATGTAGCGGTCCCGGTGGCGCAGCGTGCCCTCGAGCCACTTGACCTGGCCGTTCTTCTCACGCAGCTCGCGGGAGATGACCCGGTCGTGCGTGAGCAGCTCACGGAAGCCGATCTCGTCGGGCGCGGGCAGGTCGCGGGCGAACTGGCCCTGCTCGAGGTTGCGCGCGAGCAGCTCCTCGATGTCCTCCGGACGGCCGGCGACCGTGGCGGCCACCTCGGCCTCGATGCGGGCGACCCGGGCGATCATCGCGGTGGTGACGGTGGCCCCAGCCATGGCGCCCAGGGTGACCGTCAGCTCGTCGGGGGTGACCGTGACCCGCCACGGGTGGGCCGACCCGGAGGCGAGGAGACGCCGCGCGAAGTCGCGCAGTCCGCGTACGAGCGCGTCCTCGCCGGAGACGACACCGGTGCGCCGCCACGACCGGTCTGCCAGGCGCAGGTCGTCGCCGTCGACGAGGGTGTTGGCGGGCGTGGCGAAGAATCGCTGCTCCGCCGTCTGCGTGGTCCACGTCTGGTTGTCGGAGAGCCATGCGGCATACCGGCGCACGCGGGTGCGGATGGCAGCGTGCCGCCGGGTCGCGCACGCGCGGCGCAGGTCGAGCTCGAAGGAGCGACCCTGGGCCAGCGGCACGAGGCCGCGGGCGACGGTGCCCTCGCTGGTCTCGGTGTCGGCGCGCGAGGCGGCCCAGCTCACGGACTGCGCGGCGTCGGGAGCGACGACGGTCACCGTGCTCCAGCGGCTGTCCGCCTCCGGCTCCGCCACCACGATCGCCGGGTAGCTCGCGGCGGCGACCCCGGCGCCCTTGGCGGCGACGACGAGCCAGGCAGGGGAGAGCTCGTCGAGCAGCCCGCCGTCGACGACGCGCTCCACGACGTTGCGCGGCTCGCGCAGCATGGGGGTCGCGGAGAAGTGCTCGTCCATGGCCAGGCCGGCCTGGAAGCCCACCTGGTCGCGCAGACGGTCGTCGCGCGGCGCCTCCCGGTGCACGAGCACCCGGTGCTCGTCCACGGTGGGCAGCGCTGCGAAGCACGCCTCGAGGTGGAGGCCCTCGCCCTGCAGGAGGGGCGTCCTCTCACGGGCGAAGAGGTGGCGGGATCCGAAGCCGTGGGCCCCCACGTGCCACCCTGCATCGGACTCGAGGGTCGCGTCCGGCACGGCCGACACGAGGTCGGTGAAGCCCAGCTCGTTGGCCAGGTCGAGGACCAGGCGGCCCCCGTCGTCGAGCAGCGCCGAGAGCCGGGCGATGGTCTGCGCGTCGGTGAGGCCCTCGGAGTCCGGGCCGAGGAGGCGCTCCGGGCCGCCGAGCGCCACGACGAGGTCGTAGGTGTGCCCCGGCTCGAAGACGTCCAGGCCGCCGCAGTAGAGCTCGGCGCTGCGGTGCAGTCCGGCGCGGTCGCCGAGGGTGCGGGCGTCGGGGAGCGCACGCACCAGCAGATCCACGGGCACGTCCGCCGGGACCGTGTCGACGAGGAGCCCCGCACGTGGGCCCGCCAGCAGCACTCGGCGCGGACGCTTCGCCCCGATGGCGGCCCGGACGATCTCCCGGGCGGCGAGCGGGACGTCGAGCGAGTCGAGGTCGGACCACATCAGCATGTCGCCGACCAGGATTCGTGCCCCCGAGATGGCGTCTCGCTGGATGTCTTGGTCGCTCAGGTGGGCGGTCACTCGTGGTCCTCTCGTGGTGGGTCTCCGGGGGCCGCGGGGCCGTCCGGATGACGCGACTACAATAGCCATGCCGTCCGGGAGCGGGCGCGCCACCGACTCCCGCACCCGTGAGGTGCCTGACGCCTGCTAGGAGCGACGATGCCCCCGCTGACCAAGGTGGCCGCCGTGGTCCTGTCGATGGGCACCCGGCCCACCGAGCTCCGGAAGGCCCTCGAGACCCTGCTGGCCCAGGAGGGCGTCGAGCTCGATGTCGTCCTCGTCGGCAACGGCTGGCGACCCGAGGGTGTCCTCGAAGGCGTGCGCACCGTGCACCTCGAGGAGAACGTCGGCATCCCCGAGGGTCGCAACATCGGTGCCCGTGAGGCACGCGGCGACATCCTCTTCTTCTACGACGACGACGCCTTCCTGCCGACCACCGACGTGCTCGTGCGCCTCGCCGAGGAGTTCGCGGACGACGACCGGGTCGCCGTCGTGCAGCCGCGCGGCGTCGACCCGACGGGCCTGCCCACGCCGCGGCGGTGGGTGCCGCGACTGCAGACCGGCGGTGGCGGGGCGGCCGGCGACGTCGTCGTCTTCTGGGAGGGGGTGTGCGCCATCCGGCGCTCGGCCTTCGAGGAGGTCGGCGGCTGGCCCGGGCACTTCTGGTACGGCCACGAGGGCGTCGACCTCGCGTACCGCCTGCTCGACGCCGGCTGGCGCCTGCGCTACAGGCCCGACGTCGTGGTCAACCACCCTGCGACGCAGCCGACGCGCCACGCGGTCTACTACCGGATGAACGCCCGCAACCGCGTCTGGGTCGCCAGGCGCAACCTCCCGCACCCCGTCGCCGAGCTCTACGTCGCCGTCTGGTCGGCGATCACCGTGGCGAGGGTGCGTGACCGCGAGAAGCTCGCCGTCTGGTTCCGAGGGTTGCGCGAGGGACTTCGCGAGGACGCCGGGGACCGACGGCCGATGACGTGGGGCACCGTGGCGCGGCTCTCCCGCGCCGGCCGCCCCCCGATCGTCTGAGCGCCGTGCCGCACCAGGGGCCCGGCTCCCGGGTCATCCTCTCGGGGGTCCGCAGCGTCACCCACCTCGTGTATGCCGCCTCCTGGCTGCGCCACCACGTGGCGCAGGTCGAGGGCACCGTCCAGGTGGTGGTCCTCGACGTCGGCGCGGGCTTCGGCCTGGCCCGGGTGGACGAGCACCAGGTCCGGGCCCTCCGGCCCGACCATCCGCGGCTGCTGGTCGAGACGGAGGTCCGCGAGGAGCACTGGCGCGTCCCGCACGGCGTCGATCTCGTCCTGCTGTCCATCGGGCTGCCCGGCACCCGGGCGTGGACCCGCCTGGTCCTGGCCGGGCGTGGCCGGCGGCCACGGGTCGTCGTCGTCGACGAGGGCATCGGCTCCTTCGGCGACCTCCGCAGCCGGCGGGAGGCATACCGCCGTCAGGGAGGCTCTGCCCTGCGCAGCGTCGTCCGGGCAGGCGTGGTCAGTGCCGGGGGACGCCTGCTGACCGACCTTCACTGGTCGCTGTACCAACGGACGACTGGCAGCTGGGTCGTGCGCGAGGAGGTGGCGCGCGAGTTCCGGACCCGCCTGTCCGGGCCGTCGCCGACGAGCCCCCGGGCGGTGTACCTCACCCAGCCCTGGCCCGACCTCGGGGTGATGTCCGAGGCGAGCTACCTCCAACACCTCCAGGCGGTGCGCGACCAGTGCGCTGCGGCAGGCCTCGACCTCGTCGTGCGACCGCACCCCAGTGAGCACCTTGACCGCTACGCCGGTTTCCAGCTCGTCGAGGGCTCGGCGCCGGCGGAGCTCGCCCGCGAGGTGGTCGGTTCGCGCGTCGTGATCGGTTCGAACAGCACGGCCCTGCTCAACCTCGCAGCCGTGCACCAGACGCCTGCCATCCGGGTCACCGCACCGGAGCTGGCAACGCTCGAGACCGCCCTCACCTCACGTCAGCGCAGCCTGCTGGACGCCTTCCTCCCGGCCGCCGTGCCCGTGCAGGCCCTCGCCGGTGAGCTCGAGGCGCGGCTGGGCCGTCGTTGAGCCCGAGCGGTCAGGGGGCTGCGGGCAGCTGGTAGATCACGATCGGGCCCTTGCGGTAGCGCTCCCGCGCGAACCGACCCAGGTCGGCCGAGGGCTTGGAGCCGGGGACCGTCTGCGCGACGAGCCATGACACGCCGCGGTCGCGGAGCTGCTGGACGGCCTCGCGCGTCGGGTGCTCGAACGCCGCCTGGTTCAGCCGCAGCAGTGCCTGGTCGGGGAAGCCGGCGACTGCGGTCGGCAGGTAGCCCCAGCCCTCGACCATGACCCTTCTGCCACCGAGCCCTGAGATCCACCAGAGGCGGGAGTCGCAGGGCGTACCGGCTCCGTTGCGGCAGTGGGCGTTCGTGGCCATGACGGCGTCGAGCGGCACGTTGCGCTTCACCCAGAGGGCGGCTGTCGACTGCGCCAGCGGAAGGGCGTACTGCCGTGGTGGAGCCGGTTCGGTCGTCTCGCTCACGGCGACGTTGAGCGGACCGCTGGCCACGACGACCGCGACGACCGCGGCGAGGGCGGCCGGCACCCAGCGCGCGTCACCGCGCCGGCGCCGAAGGAGCCCGACGACCACGAGGGTCGCGAGGACGAGCGCCGTCACCGCGAGCCCGATGACGAACGACCGCAGGTCGTCGACGACGGCAGCGCGCGAGCTGCCCATCGGGGACCGGAGCCTGATCCACCCCAGCACCAGGGTCACGATCGCGGCGCAGGCGCCCACGATGGCGGTCACGCGCGCGCCCGGGTCGTTCTCGTCGACCAGGGTCGACAGGGACCACATGGCGAGCACGCAGCCGAACGGCACCGCGCCGAAGACGAAGTAGAACTCGCTGTAGCCGATGTGACCCAGCGCGAGGAAGGGCACCAGTGAGCCGAGGCAGATCCCCGACAGCAGCCACGCCGCGAGGTCGCCTCGCAGCGTCCGTTGGAACAACGGCAGGAAGGCAGCCAGCAGCCGCAGGACCATCAGCGCGCCGATGAGCACCAGGCCGACGAACAGGAGGGGCCCGACCCCGGGGGTGTCGGTGAGCCCGGCCAGGACTCGTGTGGTGAAGTCGACGGTCTGGCCGTGCAGCACGCGGTAGGGCCGCGTGAGGGACAGGGCGGAGAAGAGCTGGAACCCTGCGCCGAAGGACCCGCCGGCGACGAGCTGGTGCGCCGCGGCCGTGACGACGGCCAGGCAGGCGAGGAGGGCGAGCAGCGTCCGTCGCTGCCGACGCAGGAGCACGGCGGCGGCGGTGGCCAGAGCCACCCCGGCGAGGACGATGGGCAGGGCCGAGCTCTTGGTTCCCGACGTGCCGAGGGCGGCGAGGACGGCAAGGACCACGGCTCCGCGCCGCGACCCCGTCCTGGGCCTCACCAGGTCGACGAGGGAGTAGACGAGCAGCAGGGTGAACGGCACGGAGTAGACCTGTGACGGCGACAGCGGGTTGAGGTGGTTGCTCCCCGTCCACATGCTCGGCCAGAACGGCACGGTGACCGTCGTCGACATGAGCGCGGCGGCACCTGCTGCGGCCCAGTCGCTCGCACCGACGCGGCGCGCGAGCACGGCGGTCAGCGCCACGCCGAGGACCAGGACCGGGAGGGCCCAGAGCCGCAGCAGCACCGTGGTGGTGTTGACACCGGTGATGAGCGAGGCCGCGGCGAGGTGGGCGTCGCTGAACCAGTGGTAGACGAGCAGGCCGCCGTCGACCACCTGCGGCGTGCCGAGCGGGAAGCTGCGGGTCGCCTCGTTCACCAGTCCCAGATGCCACATCAGGTCGGGGTAGTAGACCCTGCCGGTCGGTGGCAGCGGCCAGGCCTGCAGGTAGGTCCGGTAGACCTGCCAGACCACCTGGGCGCAGGCCGCGGTCACGAGCGTGAAGGCGGGCAGGGACCAGGGTCGCGTCGGCCGCTCGAGAACCCGGGAGCGGGTGCCCCGTGGGGCCAGCAGCACCAGCGTCAGCACCGGCCAGAACCGCAGCTGCTCCTGCAGTCCCAACGACTCGGCGATCGCCCAGGCGGCCAGCTCGCACACGAGACCAGTCGTCGCGCCGAGTGCGAGGTCAGCCAGCCAGGAGCCCGCGGTTCCCCGGATCGCCTTGAAGACCAGGGTCCCCGGCACGACGAGGCAGAGCGCCCAGTAGAGGGCGTAGCTGCGCACGTCGGCCGGCCGGGTGCCGCTGTCCAGGAGGACGTATGCCGCGTAGACCGCCAGCGCGAGGGCGACGAGCAGCGCGGGGAGGGTGCGCCTCACCCACGACCTCGAGGACCGCGCGGCCGGGGGAGGAGCGGCCTGCGACTTCAGCCCCGGGTCGGATCCGGTCCCATCGGTTGCGGGCGCGACGGAGGTGGGACCGGGGCGCATGTGCCGAGTGTACGAGACGCCGGCTCTCGGGCCGATCCCACGAGCCCGCGCGCCTCCGTTTGCCGATCCAGCAGGCATTTGCGACATTTGTCACTCCAGTAACAAGGAGTGTGCTGTGCCCGACTTCAAACGCCTCCCGACCCTCCTGGCGGCGGTGGGCCTCGCCGGCGCCTTCGTCGCGCTGCCGACCGTCCCCGTCGCCGCCAAACCGGTGCCGGTGACGCCGAAGCTGCACCGGATCGCGGTGCCGGTCGTGCCCGTCGCGAAGCAGCAGACCGTCGCGGACCCGGCGCTGCGTGCCACGGTGGGTGCCCGGACCGCCCCGAGGCGAGTGGTGGCCTCTCTCACCTCGGTCGGAACGTCCTTCGACGTCGCGGGCGTGACGTTCGCGGGAACCCTTCCCGCAGGAGCGACGGTCGAGGCCCGGACCCGCACGGCCGCCGGCTGGAGCCCGTGGCTCGACCTGGAGGTGCTGGACGACGCCCCCGACGACGGGTCGGCCGACGCCCGGGGCGCCCGTCACGGCACGGAGCCGATCACCGCAGCCGGAGGAACGGGCCTGGAGGTGAGGGTCGCCTCGAACGGCACGGCCGCGCCCGCCGGCCTGACGGCGACGCTCGTCGACGCGGGGTCCTCGGCGGCCGACGCCCAGCTCGGCACACCTCCCGGCTCCGCCGTGGCAGCGGTTCGCGAGCCGACGATCATCACCCGCGCCCAGTGGGGCGCTGACGAGAGCATGAAGCCCTGCACCCCGGAGAAGCTGTCGGGCTACAAGGGCGCGGTCGTGCACCACACGGTCAACGCCAACAACTACACGCAGGCCCAGGCGGCCTCCCTGGTCCGCGGCATCTACGCCTACCACACGCAGTCGTTGGGCTGGTGCGACATCGGCTACCAGTTCCTCGTCGACCGGTTCGGCAAGATCTACGAGGGCCGCTCGGGGAGCATCACCTCGTTCGTGCAGGGCGCCCAGACCGGCGGCTTCAACACCGAGACGGTCGGGGTCTCGGTCATCGGCGACCACAGCAGCGTGCCGTTCTCGTCGGCGACGAAGTCCT
This sequence comes from Terrabacter sp. BE26, assembly GCF_041941675.1. Lineage (GTDB taxonomy): Bacteria > Actinomycetota > Actinomycetes > Actinomycetales > Dermatophilaceae > Terrabacter. Next base: position 3,234,575 of record NZ_CP090122.1, read on the forward strand.
CGGTCGCGGCAGTCATCGCGTGGCTCGCCGACCGTGCCAACTTCAACCCGGCCGCGACGGCGACCTTCACCTCCTCCGGCAACTCCAAGTACCCGGCCGGAACCACGGTCACCAAGAGCCGGGTCAGCGGGCACCGCGACTACGGCGACACCGAGTGCCCCGGCAACGCGGGATACGCGCAGGTCCCGTCGATCCGCAGCGCCGCCGCGAGCACCTGGTCCATCGGACGCCAGCCCTTCACGGCGATGACGCCGAGGCCGGTCCTCGAGACGTTCGGCCGTCCGGCCGGCAGCTCGTTCACGATCGCCGGCCGTGGGTTGGGCCACGGCCGTGGCATGTCCCAGTACGGCGCCTACGGCGCGGCACGCGCCGGCCTCACGGCCGCCCGGATCGCGGGCTTCTACTACCCGGGCACGACGGTGGCCGCCCAGGGGAACCCACAGCTGCGCACCTACCTCTCCGAGCTCGGTGCAGGTGGCACCACCGTGACCAAGCAGACGGGCCTCACCTTCAACGACGGGCGCAGCACCCGGGAGCTCGCCGGCTCGCCCAGCCAGTGGCGCATCGTGCCCGATGGTGGGGGCCTCACGCTGCAGTGGCGAAGCGGCACGACCTGGGTCTCCAGCGGCTACTGGAAGGCCTGGAAGTCAGCGCCGCTCGTGCTGTCCCGGCCATCCACGGGGGTGCTTCGCGTGGTGCTGCCCTCCGGGCTCCAGCGCGATTACGCGGGCTCGGTGACCACCCGGGTGTGGGGCACCGGTGCACGCTCGGTCAACACCACCGACGCGGAGTCGCACACCCGTGCGGTCGTGCCCAACGAGATGCCGCCCTCCTGGCCTGCGGCCGCGCTGCAGGCGCAGGCGATCGCGGCTCGCAGCTACGCGGCATACGCCCGTTCGCACCCGCTATCCGCGTACTACGACACCTGCGACTCCTCGAGCTGCCAAGTCTACCGGGGCATCGCGGACTACGACACCGCGGGCACGCTACGCACCGCACGACTCGACGCGCGTTCGACGGCGGCCACGTCCGCGACCGCAGGCTCCGTCGTGCGCTACAACGGGTCGCCGGCGCTCACCGAGTTCGGAGCCGCGAACGGCGGACGCACCGTCGGGTCGTCCCTGCCCTACCAGGTGGCCAAGGTCGACCCCTACGACGGCGTCGCGGTGTCGGGCAACCCGAGCCCGTGGACGGCCTCGCTCGCGGTGGCGCGCATCGAGGCGGCCTACCCGTCCGTCGGCACCCTGTCCTCGCTGTCCGTGCTCGACCGCTCGGGAGGTGGAGACTGGGGCGGACGCATCACCTCCGTGCGCGTCACCGGGTCGGCAGGCTCCGTCACCGTCGGCGGTGACGCCTTCCGCAGCACGATGGGCCTGCGCAGCACGTGGTGGACGGTGACCTCGCCCCCCGCCACGTCGGCCCGCGTCCTCCCGCGCGACCTGACCGCCGACTCGCTGGGGGACGCGCTCACCCCGAGAGGTGCGGGCGTCGCGGCGCTCGCGTACTCGGGCAACCGGAGCTTCGCGTTGAAGACGCTCGCGTCGTCGGGCTTCTCCGGCACCGCCCTGCTGACCGGGGTCGGTCCCTTCGACTCCGACAACATCGGGGACGTGCTGGCCCGGCGCAGCGACGGCACCCTGTGGATGTGGTCGGGGAGCGCGGACGGCGTGCTGAACCGACCCCCGGTGCGGATCGGCAGCGGGTGGGGCGGCGTGAACCTGCTCGTACCGGTCGGCGACCTCAGCGGCGACGGGCACACCGACTTCCTCGCGCGCAACACGGCGGGTGGGCTCGTGCTCTACCTGGGCAGTGGAGCCGGGACCATCACGGGCGTGCGGCAGGTGGGCTCCGGCTGGAACAGCTTCTCCCACATCACCGCCGGGGACTTCGACGGCGACGGGCGCACCGATGTGGCAGCCGTCCGGTCGAGCGACGGCCGCCTCGTCTTCTACGCCGGGCTGGCCGGCGGCGCACTCCGGCCCGGTCAGCCGGTCGGCACCGCTGACTGGCGTCCCTACAGCGAGCTGAAGTCCGTCGGGGACCTCACAGGCGACGGCCGCCACGACCTGCTGGTGCGCCGCACCAGTGACGGTGCGCTCTTCATCGAGCCGGTCAGCGGTCGCTTCGTCCTGGGCACCGCGCTGCCGGCGGGCACCCACGCCTGGAGGACCCGCTTCGGGCCGTGAAGGCAGCGGAGGGGCGCCGGTCCACCTGGGCCGGCGCCCCTCCCGCTTCCGCGTGCTCAGGTGCTCAGGTGGACAGGTCGACGGCGACGTCGGGCTCGGTCTTGGCGCGCACCTCTTCCTCGGTCACCCCGGGCGCGAGCTCACGGAGCACCAGGCCCGACTCGGTGACGTCGAGCACGGCGAGGTCGGTGATGATGCGCTGGACGACACCTCGTCCGGTGTACGGCAGCGAGCACTCCTTGACGATCTTGTAGGAGCCGTCGCGGGCCGTGTGCTCCATCAGGACGATGACCTTCTTGGCGCCGTGGACGAGGTCCATCGCGCCGCCCATGCCCTTGACCATCTTGCCGGGGATCATCCAGTTGGCGATGTCACCGCCCTGGCTGACCTGCATGGCCCCGAGGATGGCCGCGTCGACCTTGCCACCTCGGATCATGCCGAAGCTCGTCGCGGAGTCGAAGAACGCCGCTCCCTTGCGCAGCGTCACGGTCTCCTTGCCGGCGTTGATGAGGTCAGGGTCCTCCTCGCCGTCGACCGGGTAGGCGCCGACGCCGAGGATGCCGTTCTCGGACTGGAGCACGATCTCGACGTCGTCGGGGACGTAGTTGGGCACCAGGGTCGGCAGTCCGATGCCGAGGTTGACGTAGGCGCCGTCGGACAGCTCGGCGGCGGCGCGCGCGGCCATCTGCTCGCGGGTCAGTGCCATCTCAGGCCTCCTGCTCGGTCTGGGTGGAGACGGTGCGGGGGCGGACCGTGCGGCGCTCGATGCGCTTGTCAGTGGCCTGCTCGGGGGTCAGGGGCAGTACCCGCTGGACGAAGATGCCGGGCAGGTGGATGGAGTCGGGGTCGAGCTCGCCCGGCTCGACGAGCTCCTCGACCTCGGCCACGGTGATGCGCCCGGCCATTGCGCACAGCGGGTTGAAGTTGCGCGCCGACTGGTTGAAGACCAGGTTGCCGTGCCGGTCACCCTTGGCGGCGCGGACGAGCCCGAAGTCGGTCGTGATGGCCTGCTCGAGCACGAAGGTCTTCGTCTCGCCCATCCACTCGAAGTCCTGGGTCTGCTTGGGCGGCGAGGCGACGGCGACGTTGCCCGCGTCGTCGTAGCGCCAGGGCAGGCCGCCCTCGGCGATCTGGGTGCCGACGCCGGTCATCGTGAAGAAGGCGGCGATGCCCGAGCCGCCGGCGCGAAGGCGCTCGGCGAGGGTGCCCTGCGGCGTGAGCTCCACCTCGAGCTCGCCGGAGAGGTACTGCCGTTCGAACTCCTTGTTCTCGCCGACGTAGGAGCTCACCATCCGACGGATCCGCTTGTCGCGCAGGAGGATCCCGAGCCCCCAGTCGTCGACTCCGCAGTTGTTGGAGACGGCCTCGAGGTCGGTGATGCCGGCGTCGTGGATCGCTGAGATGAGGGTCGAGGGAATGCCGCAGAGGCCGAATCCGCCGACGGACAGCGACATTCCGTCGCGGATCCCGGCGATGGCCTCCTGGGGTGTGGAGACGACTTTGTCCATGGGCCGGACTCTATCCGCGCCGCGCCGCTGTCGGGCCGTGGGGTGACCCCACACGATCCCCGGACGTGTGGTCGCCGCCCACGTATGCCGCCACCGTGCCCGCCCGGGTGTGCCGCCCACGTGTGCCGTCGGCGCCGCCGAGAAGTACAGGCGTGTAGTTCTGCTGAGGCGGTTGTGGTTGCTGTGACGACAGTGCATAAATGGTGCAGGAGTCGATGCTGCGTCCCGCGGCGCACGCCCGACGCCCACTTCCGTCCCGCCACACCACACCACGACTTCACATCATCAGGAAGGACCTCGCCATGACTGCCTGCGCCAGCATCCCGCCACGCGACAGCGCCGGCGTCGCGAGGGTCGACGTCGCCACGAGCTACACCCCCTACAAGAGCCTGACCATCGCGCCGGGCGCGCGGGGCGCTGCCGTCCGGGTGGTGCAGCGGGCGCTCGGTGGCCTGGCGGTCGACGGCGTCTTCGGGGCCATCACGCGCGACAAGGTCGTCCTGCTGCAGCGCTCGCTCGCCCTGCCGCAGACGGGCATCGTCACGCCGGAGCTGTGGGACGTGCTCGAGGCTCGCGACTTCCCCTTCGTCGCCGACCGCTCGACGGTGCTGCGGGCGGGCGACACGGGACCCCAGGTCGTGGCCGTGCAGCGCCTCCTGGGGGTGCACCCGACCGGCGTGTTCGACCTCGCGACGCGCGAGGCGGTCAAGGCCGCCCAGGCGTGTGCGGGTCTCGCGAGCACCGGCGTCGTGGCCTCGCGCACGTGGTCGCTGTTCGACCGCCTCTCGGCATGAGGCCTGGCGCCTCAGGCGCTCCGGCGTGAGTCGACGGTGACGCCCTCGGAGGCGAACCGCTCGTGCAGGTCATCCCGGTTCCCGCGCACGAGGACGACGGAGCCGTCGGCCGCCCACACGGCGAGCGCACCGCGCAGCACCCGGTCGAGCCCCCCGGCGAGCGCGACTCGTGGCGCGGCTCCCCACTGATCGACGGGGACGACGACATCGCCGTATGCCGTGTCGTGGCCCTCGGCGGCGAGCGCGACGTCACCCGCCTCCGGGTCGGACATCGGCGAGAAGTGGTCTCCGTGCGTCGACAGCTCCCGGGCCTCGTCGACGGCTCCCGGTGCGGCGCCGGCCTCGGGGTGGCTGCGGGCCAGGGCCGGCAGCGAGACGAGCACGGCATCACCTCCGTGCCGGGCCGCGGCGGCGGGGGAGTCCGTGACCAGCAGGTCGGCGCCGGCCGCGGCGTCGCCGACCACGAGCGTCGCGCCCACCGACCACGCTGCCAGAGCCCAGTAGAGGGAGCGCCAGTGCGCCGGCAGGTCCAGGCCCATGGTGGTGCCCGGCCCCGCGGCGGCGTCGTCCTGCAGGAGGTTCGCGGCCTTGGCGACCCAGTTGGCCAGCACGCGCGCGCTCAGCTCGATCCGCTCGCCGCACGTGGGACCCGGCTCGTCGTCGTACCACGTCAGGCGCGGCCGACCCGGGTCGGAGGCGACCATGTGGGCCAGGACGTCCGCGGGCAGCGGGGGCCGGGTCATCGGCTCGTCGCTGTTCGGGGGCCGGGCATCAGCGGCTCCCGCCTTCGTTGACGGTGGTCCCGGGCGGCGCCTGGGTCAGGGCCTCGTCGTTCTTCAGGGCCGTGAACAGCGCCTTCGCCCGCTCGGTGTCCCACTTGACGGCGAGGGCTCCGGTGCTCGTTCGGTAGGAGAGCGTCGAGGTGGGCACCGACAGCGAGAGGCCCTGGTCGTTGCTGACCGCGCGCATGGCCTGCAGCACCCGGACGGCGTCCATGATGCCGGTTCCCTCGCCGACGGCCAGCCCGGCGGCGGAGGCGTCGGCGAAGCTCTTGTAGCGCCAGGGGATCAGGACGGTGGAGGGAGTGGCCGCCTTCTTCATCAGCGCCCCGAGGAACTGGCGCTGGCGGGCCGCGCGCCCGATGTCGCCCAGCGGGTCCTCGTAGCGCGACCGGACGTAGCCCAGGGCGTTGCCACCGTCGAGGGTCTGGCAGCCCTTCTTGAGGTCGATCCCGGCCTTCTTGTCCTTCATGTCTCGGGGCACGCAGAGGTTGACGCCGCCGAGGCTGTCCACCACCGAGGCGAACCCGCCGAGGCCGATCTCGACGTAGCCGTCCACGTGGATGCCGGTGGCCTGCTCGACGGTCTGCGTGAGCAGCTTCGGGCCGCCGATCGAGTAGGAGGCGTTGATCTTGTCGTGGCCGTGACCGGCGATCGGCACCCAGGAGTCGCGCGGCAGCGAGACCATGACCGGCTTTCCGCCGCTCTCCGACACGTGCACGAGCATGATCGTGTCGGTGCGCTGGCCGACCGCGTCGCCGGTGGCGTACTTCTTGCGCTGCGCGGTGGTCAGGCCCTCGCGGCTGTCGGAGCCGACGAGCAGGTAGTTGTGCCCGGAGGTGTCGACGGGCCGGTCGCCGGCGGGGATGTTGTCGACCTTGTTGACCGCACCCCACGCGTGCAGCGGCACCCAGACCAGGAAACCGACCCAGGCGAGGAGCAGCACGAGGAGCACGACGAGCGCGACGCGTCCACGGCGCCGCCGGCGCCTGCCCGGGACAGTCGCTCGGGGAGCGGCGGGGCGCTGCCCGGGACCGTCCGAGGACCCGCCTCGCCGGCGGGTGTCGACGACGACGGGGTCATCGGGGCCCGGTCGGGTGTCGGAGCCGCTGCGTCGGGGCGCTGCGGCGCGGCCGTTCGGCCTCTCGGGGCGGCGCCTGGTGTCCACGACGTAGGCGTCGTCACCGTCGGCGCGCCCGGGGGTGCTCGGATCAGTCGGCATCTGCTGCCTTCACGCTGGGGGGCGGGGTCACATCGGCCGACAGTGTCTCACCGGTCCCTGTCTGCCGCACGTGCTCCGCTGCCGGGCGCGCCTCGTCGAGCGCGATGCGCCGCGCCAGCCGGGTGTAGTGGGTCTCCATGGCGCGGAACCGCTTGTAGGTCGTGACGACGAACCCGAAGAAGGCGACGGCGAGGCCGTAGAGGATCAGGTCGGCCCCACGGCCCACACCCAGGGCCCGAGCCAGGTTCGTCCAGGTCTTGCTGGGATCGATGATGGAGTAGACGACGAGCCCGAGCAGGAGCAGCAGGCCGAGCCGCCGCACCGCTTGGGTGCGCTGCCCCGTCCCGACGAGCAGCCTCCAGGCGCTGGCGAGGACCGCGGCGATGAGCAGGATCTGGATGACGCTCTGTCTGCTCATCGCCAGATCAGCTCCGCGAGGATGTTGACGGCGTTCCAGAGCGACTGGCCCTTGGCCCTGGAGTAGTCGGTGTAGAGGATGTGCACGGGCTCCTCCGCGTAGGCGACCTTCGCCCCGTCGAGCCGCATCGAGCCGATCTGGGCGACGATCTCGGAGGCGTGTGCCATGCGGTTCTGGGTGATGTCGAGCTGCGCGACCACGTCGCGGCGCAGCACCCGCAGGCCGTTGTGGGCATCGGTGAGCCGGGTCCCGGTGGTGGCGTTGGTGTAGGCGACGGCAACCCGCAGGATCGCGCGCTTCGGCACCGAGGCCTCGTTGCGCTCGTCGAGGAAGCGGGACCCGAAGACGACCTGGACGTCACCGCGGCGGATGCGCTGGACCATGGCGGCGACGTCCTGGATCTGGTGCTGGCCGTCGGCGTCGTAGGTGACGACGAAGCGCATCGACGGGTCGCCGAGCGCGTAGTCGAAGCCCGTCTGCAGGGCCGCGCCCTGGCCGAGGTTGACCGGGTGGCGCACCACGGCGGCGCCCGCGAGCTCGGCGCGCTTCGCCGAGGCATCGGTCGAGCCGTCGTCGACGCAGACGATGTTGGGGAAGACCGTGCGGGCCTCGTGCACGACGTCCGCGATGACGGCGGCCTCGTTGTAGAGCGGCACCACCAGCCACACGTCGTCGTTCTGCATGCGAACAGCGTAGAGCGGTCGGCAGCGTGCTCCCGCCACGCTGGAGGGCACACCCGAGGCCCGGCCACTGCACGCGCCGCTCATCGGGCTCGCAGCCCGGACCCCCGACCGGACCCCCGACCGGACGGCCGGCGTCGACACGCGAGGCGATCCGCGGCGCAGCCACCACGTCGGCGGGTGGAACTAGAGTCGGCACACCATGACGGATGCGTTGTCACACGACTCTCGACCGCAGGGTGGCCGGTCCTCGGGCACCGGCGATCGAACCCGCGGCGAAACGGCACACGGATCGACCTCCGATGCGGGCTCGGCAGCGCTCCGCATCGCCATCGTCGGACCGGCGCACCTGGACGAGGAGACCGCGGCCGGGCACACGGCGATGCTGGCCCACCACCTCAGCGACGCCGGCCACGAGGTCACCCTCGTCACGTGGACAGCGCCTTCGCGATCGCGGAGCTCGGCCACGGCGGCGGCCGAACACTTGGACGTCGCGCCGTTCCCGCGGACCATCCGGGCGCTGAGCCGCACCCGGCCCGACACCTGGGTGCGGGCAGGGCGGCGCCTTCGGGACGTCGACGCCGTGCTCGTCGTCCAGCCCCTGCCGACGTCCGTGCCCGCTCATCGGGCGCTGCTGCAGGCGGCCGGGGCGGTGCGCGCCGGCCCGCTGCCGCCCGGGGCCGGCCCGCGGCCGCAGTCCGTGGTCGTCTGCCTCGACGCGCTTCCCGGCTCGATGCGGCCGGTGCAGGGGAGGCTCGTCTCGTCCCTGCTGTCTCGGGTGGACTCCGTGCTGGTGCACACTGCCGGGCAGGCCGCGGCCGCCCGGGGCCTCGGGGCCCACCACGTCTCCGTGGCGGGCCTGCCGCCGCTGCCGGCCGGCGGTGACGGCGCGGCCCGCGGCTCGCGCCGAGAGCCCACCCGGCTGCTCGCCCTCGAAGCCGCTGGACGGCTCGATGGCCTGGAGGTCCTCCTGCGGGCCATGCGCTCGGTTCCCGACGTGAGCCTGACCATCGCCGGAGAGCTCCGCGGCGCCGACGCCGCGCGCGTCGGGCGTCTCGCGGCGGACCCGGCGCTCGGCGGCCGGGTCGAGGTCAAGGCAGACCCGCTCCCGGCCGACGGGCTCGCGGCACTCCTCGGGGCCCACGACGTGCTCGCCCTGCCGTACCTCTCGGCGCCGTCCACGCGAGAGGTGGCCCTCGGCCACCTGCACGGGCTGCCCGTGCTCGCCTTCGACGTGCCGCCCTTCTCGGCGCAGGTGACCGACGGGCTCGACGGGCTGCTCGTGCCGTCCGACGACGAGCACGCGCTCACCGGGGGGCTCCGCCGGCTGGGCGACCCGAGCGTGCGTAGGCGGCTCGCGGAAGGCGTGCAGACACCCGACCTCGAGGCGTCGTGGGCTCACTACCTGGGGACCATCGAGACGCTCTCCGCACCGGACAGATTGGCCGCTGCCGGCCCCCACGACGGGGGAGGGGACGAGCATGCCGGGCACGCGGGGCGAGGGTTCGGCCGCACGGTCTCGCGGGCAGGGCAGGTCGCCGTCCCCGGGGCGCGCCTCGTCGTCGACCGCCTCATCGGCTCGATCACCGGCCGAGAGGGGACGGACGTCGCAGGGCGCGCCTCCGGCACCGTCGCACGTCTGGTTCGGCAGGCGAGCTCGCACGTCCTCGCAGGCCGCCGACCCCTGGTGACCCTCCAGCCCGGCGATCTGCCGGACTGGGTGCGCGCCACCGACGTGCTCGGCGAAGCGGAGCAGGCCGACGACGCCCGCCGGCTGTCCCGGATCCTCGGGCTGCCCCGCTCCCTCGACGACGTCGCCGCCTGGGCTGCGCTCGGTGCGCTGGCGGCGATCCTTCGGGTGCGCGACGACGGCCTGCGCAGCTCGGTCATCGTCGACGAGGGCGGCACTCGGTCCGTGCTGTCGCGGTGGGCCCGCGCCGTGGGCTTCGCCCCGGTCGCGATCGACTTCACGGGAAAGCACCCCAGCGTGGCGGCACTCGACGTCGACACCGGCTCGCTGGACGTCATCGTGCGCATCCACCCGCACGGCTGCGACGGGGAGGACGTCGACCACGTGCTCGAGCAGGCGTCGTGGGCCCTGGGCTCCGGGGGCCTGCTCGTCATCACCGTCCCCATCGGCCCGAGGGCGGCCGAGGGCGCCGTCGGACCGGCCGACGTACGCGCCATCTTGGCCCGCGCGCACGGCCTCGGTTTCGTGCTCGTCGGTGACCTGGACGGCGACGTCACGGCGCGTATGCGCAGGGCCGCGTCGCGTGCGCGCGCCGACGACGCGGCATACGGCCTCGTGCGACTCACGCTGCGGCGTCGTTGAGCACCCCCGTGGGCCTGCGATGATGGAGCCGTCATGACGCGAAAAAAACTTCTCACCGTCCTCCGCCTGGGCATCGCCCTGATCACGCTCGCAGCCGTGGTCTACGCAGTCGCCCGTAACTGGGCCGACATGTCGGTGCAGCTGGGCAAGATCTCCTGGCCGACGTTCCTCTGGGCGACGCTCGCGGCCGGCGCCGGGACCTGGCTGACCATGGTCGGGTGGAAGACGCTGCTGCGAGACCTCGGCTCCGACCTGCACTTCGCACCTGCCTCGGGCGTCTACTTCGTCGGGCAGCTCGGCAAGTACCTCCCGGGCTCACTGTGGTCGGTGCTGGTGCAGGCGGACATCGCCAGCCACCTGCGGGTGCCGCGCCGGCGAACCGCCGTGACCGGCCTGCTCGCCCTCGGCCTGGCGCTGTTGACGGGACTGCTCGTAGGGCTGCCGGCAGCCTCCTTCCTCCTCACCCGGTCCTCGGGTGGCTTCGACTGGTGGCTCCTGCTCGGGATCCCCATCCTCGTGGTGCTGTGCGTGCCCCGGCTGCTCAACGCGATCATCAACCGAACCCTGCGCGTCCTCAAGCGGCAGCCGCTGGAGCAGGGCCTGTCGGCGGGCGCGGTGCTTCGCGCGGTCGTCGTCTTCGTCCTCGTGTGGGTCGCCTTCGGCATCCACACGCTGCTGCTGGCGCGTGCCGTGGCGGGGACCGGGACGCCGCACGCCGACCTGGCGACCGCCGCCATGACCGGCTACGCCCTGTCGGTCTCGCTCGGCATGCTGACCATCGTCCTGCCCGCCGGCCTGGGTGCTCGCGAGGGGCTGCTGACGTTGATCCTGGCCACCGCCATGCCGACGCCGGCGGCTGCAGCCGTCGCGATCATGTCGCGCTTCATCGTGACGGTCGTCGACGTCCTGGCCGCGCTCGGCGGCTGGCTCTACGCCCGCTCGCACCACCTCATCACCGAACGGCAGGCCGCCGCCAGCGAGGCCGCCGCCAGCGAGGCCGACGCCAGCGAGGCCGACGTCAGCAGGTGACGTGCGGCTGACGTCGGCCTCGATGGCGACGGCGGCCCGGTCAGTGGTCCCGGTCGGGACCTCGTTGTTGGCCGTTGGGCTCGCGGGTCAGGCGGCGCGCTGCTCGAGGACGAAGACGGGGATGAGGCGGTCGGTCTTCGTCTGGTACTCCGCGTAGTTCGGGAAGGCCGCCACGCAGCGCTCCCACCACTGCTCACGCTCCTCGCCACTCAGCTCCCGGGCGTGCACCGGGAAGGTCTCGGTCCCGGCCTGCAGCTCGATGTCGGGGTGGACGAGGAGGTTGTGGTACCACTGCGGGTGCTGCGGGGCGCCGCCCTGGCTCGCGACCGCGGCGAACGAGCCCTCGTGCTCGACACGCATCAGGGGCACCTTGCGGAGGGCGCCGCTCTTGGCCCCGCGCATCGTCAGCATGACGACGGGCAGGCCCATGATGTCGACGGACTTCGTGGTGCCGGTGCGCTCGATCGTCTCGACCTGGTCGCGCACCCACTTGCTGGGGCTGGGGACGTACTCACCGATGTTGGCCATTGCTGCAGGCTAACCCGGCAGACGCGACCCTCCCACGGTGGGGCACCGGGGACACGACGGCGTACGCGTGGGGAGGGCGCCGCGAGACCGCGGCACGAGGGGCTTCGCCGTAGTCGAGCGGCCGCTCAGGCCGCGCCGGGCTCCGGCGCCGAGCTCCACGGGTGGTTCTTGACGAAGGTCTCGACGACGCTCGTGTTGAGACCGCCGCAGAGCTGACGGTGTCCCATCTGCTGGCCGACCTTGCCCGTGCTCTGGTCGACGTCGGCCGACCAGTGCGACAGGGCGTACTTCTTGCCGGCCGGGAAGGCGCCGTAGGCGGGGTTCCACGGCACGATGAGGAACTTGTTGGCCGACTCCTTCATGGCGTTGACCTTGGTGGCGAGCGCCTGGAACGACGCGGCCTGCTCCTTCTCGACGGAGCGGTCGTACCAGAGGATGGTGTAGCCGTGCTCGAGGTTGTGCACGAGCGTCTCCACCGCCGGGACGTCGGCGACGGTGTAGACGCGGCGGGAGTCGACGGCCGGGACCGCGAAGTGCTTGCCGCTCGACGGGGGCACCGTGGAGTACTGGATCCGGGTGACGCCCGGCTGGTTGGTCCCCGGCCCGACGTGGTCGCTGGACCCGCTGGCGGGGTCGTTGGTCACGGGGTCGCAGGAGGCCGCGGCGATGTCGCCGTTGATGCCGGCGAGGGCCTGGTCCTTCTTGTTCTGCTCCCCGATGATCGCCCAGGCCACGGCGGCGCCGATGATGGCGATGACGGCCACGCACGCACCGATGACGACGAGCAGGCGGCGGCGTTCGGACCTCTTCTGCGCGGCCTGCATCGCGGCGACGCGCTCGCGGCGGTCTCGGGTCGTCTCGCGGGCCATCGTTCCTCGTTCCTGTCCAGGTGCCGGGTGCGGCGCGCCGGTGGGGCGTCGGCGCCGGGCGGACCGGCTGGGCGTGTGAGTCGCGGTCATCGCGGTGCAGGTGCTGTCCCGTTCAACGACCGAGCCGAGTGTAAGCGAGGATGATGTGGTGCCCGAACCCCTGACACGGCTGTGGCGCAGCGAACGTGAGATCGCGCTGCGCGCCCAGCTGGGCGACTTCCGCCGCGGGTCGGGCGACCCCACGTCGCGCTTCACCCACGAGGGCACCGTGACCCGCGCGGCACAGACGCCGGAGGGGGTCGGGACCCTGCACCTCGTGTGCTGGGCTGGGGAGTCGGAGGTGCACGCGCAGGCCTGGGGCCCGGGGGCGCAGTGGCTCCTCGAGTCGGTGCCCGCGCTGCTGGGTGAGGAGGACGACCCGTCCGGGTTCGTGCCGCACCACGACGCCGTGGCTCAGGCGTGGCGGCGGTTCCCGCACTGGAGGGTGCCGCGCTCGGGCCTGGTCCTCGACGCCCTGGTCCCGGCCATCATCGAGCAGAAGGTGACCGGCCAGGAGGCGTTCGCCGGCTACCGGAGGCTGGTGCGCAGGTTCGGCACGCCCGCGCCCGGGCCGTTCCCGGGGCTGATGGCGCCGCCAACGCCGTCCGGCTGGGCCGCGATCCCCTCGTGGGCCTGGCTCCAGGCGTCGGTCGACGGCGCGCGCTCGCAGACCGTCGTCCGAGCCGCGGGGTATGCCGGCCGTCTGGAGGAGGGCGCGTCGGTCTCCCTCGCGGAGGCCCACCGTCGCCTGCGGGCCCTTCCCGGTGTCGGGGTGTGGACTGCGGCCGAGGTGGCGCAGCGCGCGCTGGGTGACCCGGACTCCGTGTCGTTCGGCGACTACCACGTGGCCAAGGACATCGGCTGGGCCCTCACCGGGACGCCGGTCGACGACGAGGGCCTTGCCGTGCTGCTCGAGCCGTACCGCGGGCACCGCTACCGGGTGCAGCAGCTGCTCGGCCTGGCGGGTCAGCGCCGGCCGCGCCGCGGTGCCCGCCTGGCGCCGCGGACGCACCTGCCGACGCGTCCGCGATAAGGGCTCCACCCGCACGGGAGACGGCTCGCGTGCGCCGGCACGTGACAGCCGCGGCTCATGAGCTCGTGGCTCCTGGCGGGACGGGAAGGGGCGGGACGGGCAGGTGCGGGACGAGCAGGTGCGGGACGGGAGGGAGCGGAAGCGGCGGCTGCGGTCGGTCGGGGTCGAGTCGTGCGACCTGCATCGGCACGGTGGCGCCGTCGACGACGAGCTGGCCCCGCCCTGGCCGGCGGACAGCGGGCACCTCGAGCCTGACGCCGAGCACGTCCCCGTCGCTCGGGGAGGTCGCGCCGAGGATGAGCCCGCAGCCGTCTCGGGCGACCTCGGGCACGAGCCCCCGGAAGGCGCCGTTGGCCCTCGCCAGCTCGGCGGCGACCGCTATGAAGCCGTCGGTGTCGTCGACGAGGCGGACCGCTTCGACGAGGGCCACCTCGACGGGGCTGCCGTCCACGAGCTCGACGTCGTCCGCCAGGACGCACACGTCCGGGTCCGCACGGCGCACCTCGACCACCTCGGCGAGGGCCTGGGCGGCCAGCGTGCGCAGCCCGCGGGACGCCGCCCACGTCGCCAGGGGAGACCGTCGCGGGCACACGACGAGGACGTGGCGACCCTGCTGTGCCAGGCGCTCGCCGATCGTGGTGAGCACGGTCGAGCGTCCGGAGCGGTTCGGGCCGGCGACCAGGAACCGGCGCCGTCCGGGGCCGGGGGTCATCCCCACCGGGCCGGCCTCGTCGCCGCCCAGTCCGAGGACCAGCCCCTCCCCGTCTGGGCTCCAGCCCTCGAGGGCCACCTGGGCCGGCAGCGGGGTGATGCGCCAGGGTGCCGGCGACCGCGCGACGTGCCCCGTCCCACCCGGTTCGGGGTCTGCGGTGTGGCGACTGCCAGCGGCCCCGATGGCCCCGACGGCCCCGATGGCCCCGACGGCCCCGACGGCCCCGACGGCCCCGACGTCCACGGCGGCCCCGGCGTCCACACCCTTGCCGACCTCTGCGGGCGCACCGTACACGCACTCGATGGCCGCGGCGGCCGCATCCACCGCAGCCATGGTGGCGGCTGCAGAGGCGTCGGTGCCGGGGACGGCCAGCTGCAGGTGGTCGCCGGACCGCAGGTCGATCGCCCGCCCCGGCGGCAGGGACGTCGACGTCTGGGTGGGCGCGAGGCCGGCCAGAGTCAGGTCCAGCGGGTCGGGCATGGAGAGCACCAGACGTCGCTGGAGCAGGCCGGGCAGCCGGCCGGAGAGCAAGGCGCGCCCGCCGGCGACGGCGAACCACACCCCCGCGGACGGCCCGTCGCGCAGCAGCCGGTGGAGGTCGTCGACGGAGCTGCCGTGGTCTGCCGACAGCGACTCCTCGAGCGACTCCCAGCCGTCGACGAGCACCACGACGCGGTCGGGCGCCGTCTCCTCACCGTCGACGAGCCCGAGCAGGCGAGAGATGAGCCGGCGGCTGAGTGACGGGTCGGTGGCGTCGGTCACGGTGCCCACGTGCGGGAGTCTGGCGAGTCCCGCGGCCGGGCCGGTGACGCCTTGGAGCACGTGCAGGTGCAGCTGCTGGGGCGAGTGCCGTCGCACGAGGCCGAGGGCGAGGTTGACCAAGGCCGTGGACCGCCCGGACCTCGGGCCGCCTGCGATGCCCAGATGGCCGTCGTGCTCGGGTCGCCAGTGCAGCGACTCCTGACGTTGGTGCTGCGGCAGGTCGAGCAGTCCCAGAGGGACAGCGGTCGCGTCGACGGAGATGGCCTCGTCGTCGGCCGCGCGGGGGAGCTCGCCGGTCGTGAGCAGCTCCGGCAGGGGTGGTAGCCACGGCTGCGACGCGGTTTGGAGGTTCAGCTGTCGCGTGGCTGCGCGGGCGGCTGCGACGTAGGCGTGCAGCTCGGTGCCGCCGCCCCGGGACTGCTCCTCCCTCGAGCCCGCCGGGGCTGCGGGCAGGGCTGCGAGCAGGTCGCGTACGACAACGCGCTCCGGCAGCTCCTCGTCGGCCTGTCCGCCCATGCCCCCGCCGAGGTAGGCGGTCTGCACGGTGCGCAGGCCACGGTCGCCGACTCGGATGCACGCGCGGCCGGGCGTGCGTGGGTTCAGTGACGCCGCGTCGGCGCAGTCGACGACGTCCTCGCTGTCGCTCCGGTCGCGGACCCGGAGGGCGATCCGCAGTGCGACGTTGGCGCGCATGTCCGCCGACACGATGCCCGCGGGCCGTTGTGTCGCCAGCACGAGGTGCAGGCCGAGCGAGCGGCCGAGAGCGGCGACACGCACGAGCCCGTCGACGAAGTCGGGGAACTCCTCGGCGAGCGCCTTGAACTCGTCGACCACGATGACGAGGCGGGCCAGCGGGGGAAGGTCACGGCATACGCCCGCTGCTCGACGGTAGTCGTGGAAGTCGCGCGCACCGGCCCGGGCGAGGAGGCGCTCGCGACGCTTCATCTCCGCGTCGAGCGAGACGAGGGCGCGAGCGGTCAGATGGGCGTTCAGGTCGGTGACG
The DNA here is from genome assembly GCF_041941675.1 of Terrabacter sp. BE26. Classification (GTDB taxonomy): domain Bacteria; phylum Actinomycetota; class Actinomycetes; order Actinomycetales; family Dermatophilaceae; genus Terrabacter. The sequence goes on from NZ_CP090122.1 coordinate 3,250,469, forward strand.
AGTCCGACGGTGTGGGGCAGGCGAGCGCACTCGCTGAAGGCGGAACCGCCCTTGTAGTCGACGAGCACGAAGGTCAGCTCGTCCGGAGGACTGGTGACGGCGAGGCCGGCGACGAGACTCTGGAGCAGCTCCGACTTGCCCGAGCCGGTCGTGCCGCCGACGAGGGCATGCGGGCCGTGCGCCGCGAGGTCGATCGCGACCTCTCCCTCGGCGTCGAGTCCGAGCAGCGCGACGGGCCGTCCTGTGCTCCGGGACCATGCCTCGGCGAGGCTGTCGGCGGACAGGGGGTCGGTGCCTGAGGCGCGGTGCAGGTCGACGAAGGAGACCCGCGGGGGAATTGCGCCCGCTCCCACCTCGGGAGTGGCGTCGACGTAGGGCGACATGGTTCTGCTGACGGTCTCGAGCCAGCCCGGTGGGGGAAGGTCCGGCACGATGCCCTCGATCGTGTGACCCTCCTCCCGGATGATGCCGCCGAGACCGGAGCCCTCGATCTCGAGCGTTGCCCGTGCCTCGACGGGAAGGGATGCGACGTCGCGGTCGAGGCAGACGAGAGCCACGCCGGCGTCGGGTCCCTCGCGGAGGAGCTCGGAGAAGTCGGCCACCGCTCGCAGGGCGCTGGGCCCGTCGACGAGGACCACGGTGTCCACCGGGGTGCGCGGGCCGGGGGACCGATGCCCGCTCGCCGCGCCGCGGCGGCTCTCGACGAGTGTCCGCAGCGCTGCGGCATGGCTGGCCACGCCGGCGGGGCCCCCGGAGATGCGTGCCGCCTCGTCCTCGCGTCCCCGAGCGTGCGGCAGGTGGGCGGTCCACTCCCACTGCCGTGCCCGCTCCTCGGTGTCCGCCAGGACGTGGAGGCTGACCGCCCGCGGGGTGTGCCATGCGGCCACCTGCACCAGCAGGGCGCCGGCCAGCGAGGAGGCGTGCACGCGCGGCCCGGCCACGCCCACGACCCCCTGCAGGGCCAGCAGGGCGGGAAGGCCCTCGACCCGCGGCCGCTCGTCTGCGGGACCGCTGGTGTCGACCTCGGCGGACTGGGTCGCGGTCCCGACGCGGACGAGCAGGTGGTCGTCGTCCGCCGGACGGCGCTCCCACAGCCGGGTTCCGCGCCGCCGCACCACCGCCTCCACGTACGCCAGGTCGGGCTGCTCACCGCGACGCCGCAGGGTATCCCTGCGCGCCGACTCCAACAGCTCCCTCCGGGCGCGCTCGAGCTCTGAGGCATGCTGTTGGAGCTGGCGCCGGTACGAGGTGCGCCCGGCCCGGCGGTCGCTCCACCACTGGCCGAGGAGCAGCACGGGAGACATGAGCGCGAAGAGCAGCAGGGCAGGCGACGAGAGGACGACCGCGAGGATCCCGGAGAGCGCGAGGGGCGCCAGCGAGGCGAGCAGCGGGACGCGGCCGTGCTCCGGGCGACGTGGCGCCTCCGGGAAGACCACGGGCGGTTCCGTCGCTGCCTCACGGATCCGGGGTTGCCGGTGGATGCGCACCTCGCCGTCGACGATCTCGTGGTGGCCGGCGCGGACGTCCGCCGGACCGACGACGACCGTCGTTGAACCGATCCGCAGGTGCTGCCCCGCCATCACCTGGGCGCCCTCCACCGGAAGGGCCACGCCATCGAGGCGCGACGGGTTGGTGGGTTGCAGGTCTCGCAGGTGCAGGCCGTCGGTCGAGACGCTCAGCACCGCGTGCGCGCGGGAGACCCCCGGGTCGTCCAGGCGGACACCGGCGGAGGCAGCACGGCCGATGACGTGCTGCCCTCGTCCGAGCACGAGGAGCCGGCCGGCACCGACGCCGCTCACCACGCGCAGCTCGACGGCGCCCGTCCCGCCAGTGGATCCACCGGCGCGGTCGGCGGGTCCGGCTAGAAGGAGGACGCCACGCATCAGCGGCGGGTGGCCCAGCAGGTCGTCGTCGTCCACGAGCCGGCCGCCGACCCGGAGGTGCGCGGGCGGGACACCGGCCACTGCGGCGACACGGGCGCGCACTGCCCCGAAGCTCGTGCCGGCGGCGACCTCGATGGTCACGTGACGCTGCGGCCGACCGGTCGTGCGCCGGTCCAGCACGGTGAGAGTCAGACGCACCCGTTCCTCCTGTCGTGAGCCACCATCAGAGCGCGCCGCGGGGAGAGGTGGTCGGGCACGTACACAGCTGTGGACGGCCGCCACCGCCCTGCCACCTGCGCCGCTACCGTGCGCGCCGCCCACCTCGGGAGACCCGATCACGCTGCCCGGCGACTCGGAGGGCCGTGGCAGGAGGCTGTGGATGACGGCCACGGGCGGCTTCGGTTCCGTCCTAGCTTGGACGCGCCAGAACCAGACGATCCGGGCAGGATGTCCCACAAGCAGCTCACAGGGTTCAGGGGAAACGTATGTCGACGCAGGAAGCGGTGCGCCATGTCGAGGGCGAGGTGCGTGAGCTCATCCGGCGGTCCGGGCTCGACCCGTCCAGCGACACGAAGGCCGTCCGGAGGCTGGTCCAGGACGCTGTGCAGGACTACGACCAGCGCTCGCTGCACGGGGGGCTTCCCTCACTCGGCGACCAGCGGCTGGCCGTCCACTCGATCCTCGCGGTCGTGGCCGGCTACGGGCCTCTCCAGCAGTACTTCGACGACCCCGCCGTCGAGGAGATCTGGATCAACGAGCCGTCCAAAATCTTCGTGGCACGCGGTGGCGTCGCCGAGCTGACGCCGACGATCCTCTCCGCCGACGACGTGCGTGACCTCGTCGAACGGATGCTCCGCACGAGTGGACGCCGCGTCGACCTCAGCAGCCCGTTCGTCGACGCAACCCTCGCCGACGGTTCCCGGCTCCACGTCGTGATCCCGGACATCAGCCGGGCGCACTGGCAGGTCAACATCCGCAAGTTCGTCGTCAAGGCCGACCACCTGGACGATCTGGTGCGGTTGGGCACCATGCCGCGCCGGGCGGCGACGTTCCTCGAGGCCGCCGTGGCCAGTGGTCTCAACGTCCTGGTGGCCGGGGGCACCCAGGCCGGCAAGACGACCCTCCTCAACTGCCTCGCTGCCGCGATCCCGCCGCGCGAGCGGATCGTCACCTGCGAGGAGGTCTTCGAGCTGAAGATCCCGCAACGCGACGTCGCCGCAATGCAGTGCCGGCAGCCTAGCCTCGAGGGCACGGGTGAGGTGCCGCTGCGCCGCCTCGTGAAGGAGGCCCTGCGGATGCGACCGTCGCGGATCATCGTCGGTGAGGTGCGGCAGGAGGAGAGCCTCGACCTGCTCATCGCCCTCAACAGCGGCGTGCCGGGCATGTGCACGGTGCACGCCAACAGTGCCAGGGAAGCCGTGACGAAGATGTGCACACTTCCGCTGCTGGCGGGCGAGAACGTGTCGAGTCGCTTCGTCGTCCCCACGGTCGCCGCGGCGGTCGACATCGTCGTGCACGTGGCGTTGGAGCGGGACGGTTCCCGGCGCGTCCGCGAGATCGTCGCCGTCCCAGGACGCGCCGAGGGCGACGTCGTCGAGGTGGCCGACCTCTTCGTGACCCGTGGGGGCGCGCTTCGACGGGCCGACGGCTTCCCCCCGCACCGAGAGGCGTTCGAGCGCGCCGGCTACGACGTGGCCGCCCTTCTCGCGCAGGGGGACTCGTGATCTCCCCGCTCGTGGTCGGACTGCTCCTCGGTGTGGGGGTCTTCTTCGTCTACTGGTCGTTCTGGCCGCAGCAGCCGGCACGGGAGCGGACGCCCCGTGCCGGGTTCATGCTCAACCTTCGCGACCACCTGACCCAGGCCGGGTACTCCTCGCTCACGCCCGCCAACGTCATCCTCGGCTCGGTCGTGCTCTTCGTCGTGGCGCTCGTCCTGGTGCTCGCTCTGACCCGCGTCCTGCCGATCGCCGTGTGCTTCGCGCTGATGGCCGGAGCTGTGCCGCTGTCGCTGGTGCGGATGCGGGCCCGGAAGCGCCGCAACAAGCTGCGTGACCTGTGGCCCGACGTCGTGGACAACATCACCTCCGGCGTGCGCGCGGGGCTTGCCCTGCCAGAGGCGCTCGCACAGCTGGCCGTGCGCGGCCCCCTCGAGCTTCGGCCCGCGTTCGAGGCCTTCAGGGAGGACTACCGCACCACGGGTCGGTTCCACGACTGCCTCGACCGCCTGAAGGAGCGGCTCAGCGACCCGGTCGGCGACCGCATCGTCGAGTCGCTGCGCATCGCCCGGGAGGTCGGCGGCAGCGATCTGGGCAAGCTCCTTCGCACTCTGTCCTCGTTCCTGCGCGAGGACGCCCGCACCCGCTCGGAGCTGGAGACCCGGCAGAGCTGGACGGTCAGCGCGGCTCGGCTGGCCGCGGGTGCCCCGTGGGTCATCCTCGGGCTCCTGGCACTCAACGGCAGCTCGCTCGAGGCCTACTCCTCGCCCACTGGCTGGGTGGTCCTCGCCGTCGGTGCGGCGCTGTGCGCCGTCGCCTACCGCGCCATGGTGTGGATCGGGCGCCTGCCGGAGGAAGAGCGGGTGCTGCGGTGAACGCCGTGGGCAGCGTCCTGGCCGGGGTCGGGCGCAACGGCTGGTCGTGGGCGGGAGCCAGTGCGGGCATCCTCCTGCTCGCAGGCCTGGCGCTCGTCGTGGCAGGGCTCCCCGTCAACCGCCGTCCGACGCTGGACGACCGTCTCGAGCCGTACCTCAGGGACACCCCGAGGCCCTCGACGCTCCTAGCCCGCCCCGCGCCACCGAGGGGCCCGTTCGGCTTCGGTGAGCTCTTGGCACCGTACATCGCCCGCATCGGCGTGACCGTCGGCACCGTCTTCGGTGGCGGCCCCTCGGTGGCCCGTCGGCAGCTCAGGGCGGGACGCCCGGCCGACATCGAGGCCTTCCGCGCGGAGCAGGTGATGTCCGGCGCTCTCGGCGGGCTGGCGGGACTGGCCTTCACTGCGCTCGTGGCCGCGGCACAGCGGCGCTTCCCCCTGCCCGTCCTGGTCGTCATGGTGATGGTCGGCGTCCTCGGCGGGATCGCTGCACGCGACTACGCCCTCAGTCGAGCCGCCACACGGCGAGAGGCCCGGATGCTGACCGAGTTCCCCACGGTGGCAGAGCTGCTCGCGCTGGCTGTCAGCGCAGGGGAGGGAGCCGTGGGAGCGCTCGAGCGGGTCTGCCGGCTCTCGCAGGGAGAGCTGTCAGACGAGCTGCGCCGGTGCCTCGCCGACGCCCGGGCCGGCGCGAACCTGCCCACGGCGCTGCAGGGTCTGGCCGATCGCACGGGCTTGATGAGCCTCACCCGCTTCGTCGACGGGATCGTCGTCGCGGTCGAGCGAGGCACGCCGCTCGCCGAGGTCCTGCGCGCCCAGGCCCAGGACGTCCGCGAGGACGGTCGCCGCGCCCTCATGGAGGAGGGCGGCAAGAAGGAGATCTACATGATGGTTCCGATCGTCTTCCTGACGCTGCCGGTGACCGTTCTCTTCGCCCTCTTCCCGGGCCTCAGCTTCCTCCATCTCAAGCTCTGACCCCAGGGGTTTCAGGACCAGTGCACGACCAAGACAGGGAGACAGACATGAACCGCATCATCACCGCCCAGACACGGGCCTGTGCAGCGCTCGCCGACGCCGCCGCGCAACGTATCGGCGGCCCGCGTGACCGTGGGGACGTGCCCGGGTGGGTCCTCATCACCATCATGACCGCCGGGCTCGTCACCGCACTGTGGGCGCTCGCCGGCCCGCAGCTCGGGCAGCTCTTCAGCGACGCCATCTCGGACGTCAAGGGCCCGTGAGGCTCCCGGGTCTCGGCCTGGGGATGCTGCGACCCGAGCCGCTGCTCTCCCAGGTGGCCCGGCGGCACGGCGGGCGACGCCGGGCTTTGCGAGGGTGCCGGGGCCTGCGAGGGGGCGAAGGCGTCGTGCGCCCGAGCACGAGGCGCCTCGCGCCCGCGCCCGCCTCCGAGCTTCGGGCGCCCGCCCGCACCGCAGAGAAGGGCTCTGCCGTCGCGGAGTTCGTGATGGTCGCGGCGCTGCTGCTCGTCGTGGCCATGGGGGTCTTCCAGCTCGGGCTCGCCCTCTACGTGCGCAACACCCTGATCTCCGCCGCCTCGGAGGGCGCTCGCTACGGCGCTCGCGCCGACGCCAGGCCCGGCGACGGAGTCGCCCGCACGCGAGCGCTCGTGACGTCGGCGCTGAGCGCCTCCTTCGCCGAGGACGTCACGGCCGCCCAGTCTCTCACGGCATCCGGTATCCGGGTGGTCGAGGTGCGGGTCTCGGCCCCCTTGCCCCTGGTCGGTCCGATCGGTCCGACCGGTCGGCTCACCGTGTCCGGGAGGGCCTTCAGCGAGGAGCAGGTCGTGGCAGGAGGTGCCGAGTGAGCCTCGCGCCACGGGTACTCGCGCTCGTCGCCCGTCGTGTCCCCGCCCGCCGGCCCGCCGCCGCGGACCAGGGGCGAGCCATCCTCGAGTTCATCTTCCTCGCGATCCTGCTCCTGATCCCGCTCACCTACCTCGTCCTGACCGCGGCTCGGCTGCAGGCAGCGTCCTTCTCGGCCTCGCTCGCCGGACGCGAGGCGGGACGAGCCTTCGTGACGGCCCGGTCGGACGACGAGGGGTATGCCCGCGCCGGGGCCGCGGCGTCGCTGGCCTTCGGCGACTTCGCCTTCGACCGAGGTGCCGGTGTCACCGTCTCGTGCGAGGGCTCACCGTGCCTGCGCCCCGAGGGCGCCGTGACAGCCACCGCAACCATCGCCGTCCCACTTCCGCTCGTGCCCGACTTCATCGCCGCGCACCTTCCCGCGTCCGTGACCATCTCCTCGACGCACGTCGCGTCCGTCGACCGGTTCGTGGCACGGTGAGCGCCCCGTGAACACCTCGTATGCCGGCAGCCTCGGCACGCGATGCCGTCGAGCTCGTGCGCGACTGGCCGACCAGCGGGCCCGCGACGAGGGACAGATCGGCGTCCTCGCGCTCGGGCTGTTCGTGCTCGCGACGCTGCTCGTGCTCGGCACGATCGACGTGACGGCGGCCCAGTTGGCCCGCATGCGACTGCTCGACACGGCGGACTCGGCGGCCCTCGATGCCGCCGACTCCCTCGACGAGCGCGCCGCCTACGAGAACGGCGTCATCGAGAAGCTGGCCCTCACCGACGAGTCGGTGGCGAGCGCTGCGTCGGCGCACCTGGCCCGCACGCCGATGCCTCCCGGCATCACGGGGTGGTCGGTGGTTCCCGAGACCGGCGCCGACGGCGCCACCGCAGTGGTGACGCTTCAGGGCACGGCGACCCTGCCGATGAGCGGTTGGGTGCTCGAGTCACTCGGCGGCAGCGTCACCATCACCGTGACCTCGCGGGCGCGCGCGCCGCTGGACTGAGCGCAAGGGCAAATTTCCCAAAACGGTCGCCCTGCCCGCGCTCGGCCGCTAGCGTCCGTCCTCGGCGCCCACGCCACCACAGCACGTCCAAGCGCGGTGGCGTGGTCGTCTCAGGGGAGGTGGCGCCACCCGCCGGGCGGCGCCATTCGGACGTGTCGCGCCTGGGCGGTCGCGACGACAGACAGGAAGAACATGCGCACCTTCGCCACCAAGGCCATCACCCAGGCCTTCGTCGCAACTGCGGGACTCGGGCTCGCTGTGGTCGCGCCCGTCGCGACGGCCGGCTCCGCCTCGGCGCTGCCCGCGGTCATGATCTACAAGGTCCAGTACGACTCACCCGGCGTCGACCGGGGTGGCAACACGAGCCTCAACGCCGAGTACGTCGTCATCAAGAACACGACGCGGAGCAACCGGGTGCTGACCGGCTGGACGCTGCGCGACAGGACCGGCTACACCTTCCGCTTCCCGTCCTTCACCCTCAAGGCCGGGGCCACGGTCACCGTGCACACTGGCCGCGGCACCGCCACCGCCACCAACCGCTACTACAACCGGGCCTGGTACGTCTGGAACAACACCGGCGACACGGCGTACCTCCGGAGCGCCTCCGGTACGACCGTGGACACGTGCAGCTGGAAGGGCGGCGGCACGGCGACCTACTGCTGACCGTCGCCGGACCCGAGGAGGCCCGATCCTCCTCGGGCCCCGGCCTGTCGGCGTGCACGCCGCGGTGGCCCGCTGCCGTAGGCTGTTCGATCGTGGCTGTTGACTTCACGCAAGAGATCAAGGACCTGCGCGCGACGATGGACTCCGTGCGCCAGGTCACCGACCTCGACGAGCTCGCCCGCACCATCAAGGAGCTCGAGGAGCAGGCCTCCGCCCCCGACCTGTGGGACGACCCCGACGCCGCGCAGCAGGTGACCAGCGCGCTGAGCCGCGCGAACTCCGAGCGCGACCGCGTCCTCGGCATGGACGCTCGCATCGAGGACCTCGAGACCCTCGTCGAGATGGGCCAGGAGGAGCACGACGCCGCCACCCTCGAGGAGGCCGAGCGCGACCTCGCCAAGCTCAAGAAGGACGTCGGCGAGCTCGAGGTCCGCACGCTGCTCTCCGGCGAGTACGACGAGCGCGAGGCCGTCGTCACGATCCGCTCGGGCGCCGGCGGCGTCGACGCCGCCGACTTCGCCGAGATGCTGATGCGGATGTACCTGCGCTGGGCCGAGCGGCACGGCTACCCGACGAAGGTCATGGACACCTCCTACGCCGAGGAGGCGGGCCTGAAGTCGGCCACGTTCGAGGTCAACGTGCCGTACGCGTACGGCCACCTCTCCGTCGAGGGCGGCACCCACCGCCTCGTGCGGATCAGCCCGTTCGACAACCAGGGCCGTCGCCAGACGAGCTTCGCGGCCGTCGAGGTCATCCCGCTCATCGAGTCCGACGACTCCATCGACATCCCCGAGAACGAGCTGAAGATCGACGTCTTCCGCTCGAGCGGCCCGGGCGGACAGAGCGTCAACACCACCGACTCGGCCGTGCGCATGACGCACATCCCCACCGGCATCGTCGTGTCCATGCAGAACGAGAAGAGCCAGATCCAGAACCGTGCCGCCGCGTTGCGCGTGCTCCAGTCGCGCCTGCTGCTGCAGCGCAAGGCCGAGGAGGCCGCGGTCAAGAAGGAGATGGCCGGCGACGTCAAGGCCAGCTGGGGCGACCAGATGCGCTCCTACGTGCTCAACCCGTACCAGATGGTCAAGGACCTGCGCACCGACTTCGAGACCGGCAACCCGAGCGCGGTCTTCGACGGCGACATCGACGGCTTCATCGAGGCCGGCATCCGCTGGCAGATCGCCCAGAACCGCTTGCAGGACTGACCGGCCGCCACGCCGGGTTCGCCTGCTTTCCGGGGGATCCGTCCCCGTGCACGTAGCCTCGTAGCGCTTGCGTGGACGCGGCCTGCGTATGCCGTCACGTGCCCACCCAGCGCCCCCGCGGTCCCAGCACGGGTCCGCGCACCGCAGTCCGGCAGCCGTTGCCGCCTGCAGTCCAAGCCGCAGTTCCCAGCACGAGTCGAGGCCCGACGCATGATCCTCTTCGAGAACGTCACGAAGACCTACCCTCGGACGACTCGTCCGGCGCTCGAGGACGTGAGCCTCGAGATCCCGCGCGGTGAGTTCGCCTTCGTCGTCGGGACGTCCGGCTCCGGCAAGTCGACGATGATGCAGCTGGTCATGAAGGAGCAGGACGTGACGAGCGGCCGGGTCCTGGTCGCCGGTCGTGAGCTCGACCGCCTGCCCGAGCGCAAGGTCCCGGCCCTGCGCCGCGAGATCGGCTGCGTCTTCCAGGACTTCCGCCTGCTGCCCAACAAGACGGTCTTCCAGAACGTCGCCTACGCCCTGCAGGTGCTCGGCAGCAGCCGCGCCCGGATCCGCCAGACCGTGCCGGAGACCCTGGAGCTCGTCGGCCTCGCCGGCATGGAGAAGCGACTGCCGCACCAGCTCTCCGGTGGCGAGCAGCAGCGCGTGGCGATCGCGCGCGCCTTCGTCAACCGCCCGCCGATCCTGCTGGCCGACGAGCCCACCGGCAACCTCGACCCGGACACGAGCCTCGGCATCGTGCAGCTCCTCGACCGCATCAACCGCACGGGCACCACCGTGGTCATGGCGACGCACGACACGGTGACCGTCAACGCGATGCGCAAGCGCGTCATCCGCCTCGACCGCGGCCTGCTCGTCAGCGACATGGAGGCCGGCGACTACACGACCGGGTCGCTCCCGCGGATCCGCCTCGACGAGGAGTCCGGCGCCCCACGGCGGGCGGACGAGCCCGAGGTGTCCGACGGCTACGACGACGCCGACCCGGCGGCATACGGCGACGGCGACGAGGACGACTCGCTGCAGCCGATCGGCCGCGACGCCGACGAGCCCCGCGGCAGGGGCGGGCTCTTCCGCCGGTCCAAGGCCGTCCAGACGAGCAGCCGCTGAGCGCGAGACGGAGCGAGACACGACATGCGAATCCAGTTCCTGCTCGGCGAGATCGGCAACGGCCTGCGCCGCAACCTCTCGATGGCCGTCTCGGTGGTCATCGTCACGATGATCTCGATGTACCTGCTCGGCCTGGGCCTGATGGGCCAGCGGCAGGTCGACACCATGAAGGACTACTGGTACGACCGCGTCCAGGTCACGGTGCTGCTCTGCGCCGAGAAGACCCGCTTCACCAACTGCGCCGGCGAACCGACCACCGACGCGCAGCGCGCGGCGATCAAGGCCGAGCTCGACGCCCTCCGGCCGACCGTCAAGGACGTCTTCTACGAGTCGCGCGACGAGGCGTACGACCGCTTCAAGCAGACGTACAAGAACTCACCCCTCGCGCGGGCGGGAGAGTCGTACTTCGCCGACTCCTACCGGGTCAACCTGGGCGACCCCAGCAAGTTCGACGTGGTCGCGAGCTCGATCAAGGGCATGCCCGGGGTCGCCGACGTCCAGGACCAGAAGAAGCTCCTCGAGAAGTTCTTCACCTTCATGAACACCGTCTCGTGGGCGGCCATCGCGCTCTCGTCGCTCATGGTCTTCGCCGCCGTCATGCTCATCTCCACGACGATCCGCCAGACGGCCTTCAGCCGCCGGCGGGAAACCGGGATCATGCGCCTGGTCGGCGCCTCGAACTTCACGATCCGCTTCCCGTTCGTCATGGAGACCGTGCTGTCGAGCGTGCTCGGGGCGGCACTGGCGATGGGGATGCTCTGGGCGACGGTCCGCTACGGCGTCGTCGGCTTCCTCAGCCAGACCCTGACCGACACCGCGTTCATCGGGGTCTCCGACGTCTACTACGTGGCGCCGTTCGTCATCCTCGGCGTCGTCGTCCTGTCGAGCCTGACCTCGTGGGTAACGCTGCGCCGCTACCTCCGCGTCTGAGGCGACGCACACAGATCTGGCCATTCCAGGCTCGAGGTGGGGCCGATGGCTGCATGCTGTCCGGGGCCAAACGGCACGAAACCTCCCACACCTGTGTGGCCTGTGGTACCAATGGAGCCTATGTGGCACATGAGGCGCTTCAGCGGTAGCGGTACCGCGACCCGGTTGACGGCCGCCGGGTTGGCCGTCGCATGCACCGTCTCGCTCGGTTCCGCCGCCCTCTCCGCCCACGCCGACTCGGTCTCGGACCAGAAGAAGCGCAACGACCGCAGGATCGCCGCGCTGGGGCAGCAGCTCGAGGGCACGAACGCCTCGCTGGCCCGCGCCTACGTCAACCTCGAGCGCACCAGGGCCGCCCTGCCGCTCGCCCAGCAGCGCGTCGCTGCGGCCCAGGTTGCCCAGAGCCGCGCGCAGGCCGCGCAGGTGGCCGCCGAGGCGACCGAGGCCCGCGCCATCGCCGCCGAGGCCAAGGCCCGCGCGCACAACGAGGACGTCGCCCAGAAGCTCGCGGTCGCACAGGCGAACGAGCAGCGTGCCAGGGAGCAGCTCGCCAAGAGCTCGACCGACCTCGTCAGCAGCCAGGACGCCCTCGACTCGTATGCCGCCGAGGTGTTCCAGGGCTCGGGCCAGGAGTCCCAGCTGGGCATGGTCTTCGGCTCGACCTCGCCGGAGGACTTCGCCAACCGCCTCGTCATGGCCGACACGGCCAGTGCTGTCGCGAGCGACACCATCGACAAGCTCGCCGCGATGACGGTCGACAACACCTCGACCCGCTCGTACCTCACGTCGGTGCGCGGCGAGATCGCCGCGCTCAAGCGCCAGGCCGAGATCGCCCTGCAGGGTGCCGAGTCCGCCGCCGCCGCCGCGACCCAGGCCAAGAACCAGGCGATCGTCGCGAAGAACAACGCGGTCACCGCTGCGCAGAACGCCGCCGCGGCCAAGACCGAGCTCGACCAGCTGAAGGCCAGGCAGTCGGCCGCCGCGGCCGACCTGGCCGTGCAGAAGAAGAGCGAGGCCGCCGACCTGGCCGCAGCGCGCGCCGAGTCCGCACGACTGCAGGGCATCCTGGTCGAGCGGGCACGTCAGGCACGCATCGCCGAGCAGAAGCGTGTCGCGGCCCTCAGGGCCAAGCTCGAGCGCCAGCGCCAGGCGCAGATCCGCGCCGAGCGGGCCAAGGCGGCAGCGGCTGCCAAGAAGGGTCGCCACTACGTCCCGAAGCCCCCGCCCCCCGTGGTGGTGCCCGTGGACTCGACCCCGTCGAACTTCCTCACCTACCCCGCCAACGGCCCCACGACCTCCGGCTTCGGCATGCGCTGGCACCCGGTGCTCAAGAAGTGGATGCTGCACGACGGCCTCGACTGGGGCATCGCGTGCGGGACGCCCGTGTATGCCGCCGCGCCGGGTGACATCATCCGCGCGGGCTGGCGCGCCAGCGGCTGGGGCAACCAGGTCGTCATCGACCACGGGATGCACCGCGGGGTCGACCTGGTGACGACGTACAACCACCTCACGAGCATCGTCGACTTCGGCGGGCACGTGAACCGCGGCCAGCTCATCGGCTACTCCGGCACGACCGGCTACTCCACGGGGTGCCACCTGCACTTCGGCGTCTACGAGGACGGCACACCGGTCGACCCGCGCAAGTGGCTCTGAGCCTGAAGCTGAGCCTGAACCGGATCCCCAGCCCCGCTGGAGAAACCCACTCCGTGCAGCGGCCGGCTTCGGGGTAGCGTTGGGAGGCCGACCGCGCCGCGCGGTCGCACCTGGAGTGGCCCGCGCCCCGCGCGCGCCGCAGAGCCGAGTCGGAAGGATGGTCTGGTGCCCAAGGAGAAGGGGCGGTCGCTCATCGCGAGCAACCGCAAGGCCCGACACGACTACCTCATCGGCGACACCTTCGAGGCGGGCATCGTCCTGTCGGGCACCGAGGTCAAGGCCCTGCGCATGGGTCGCGCCTCCCTCGTGGACGGGTTCGCCATGTTCACCGGCGACGAGCTCTACCTCGAGAACGTCCACATCCCCGAGTACCTCAACGGCACCTGGAACAACCACGCCCCGCGCCGCAAGCGCAAGCTGCTCCTGCACCGCGCCGAGCTCGAGAAGATCGCGCACAAGACGCGCGAGAGCGGCCGGACCATCGTGCCGCTGGCGCTGTACTTCAAGGACGGCCGGGCCAAGGTCGAGATCGCGATCGCGACCGGCAAGAAGGAGTACGACAAGCGTCACGCCCTGCGCGAGCGCCAGGACACCCGCGAGGCCCAGCGCGCCATGGCTACGGCCAACCGCCGCCACTGAGCGAGGCCGGCCCGGTGTCGAGAGGCACAGGCCCCGCCGCCGGAACCCCGCACCCCGCTACGGCGTCCGGTGTCAGGATGCAAGGGAGCGATGACGTGGAGGGACTCCGATGACCGCACGTGGCGGATCCAGCCGACCGAGTTCACAGAGCGGACCCGGCCGACCCGGCCGATCGACCGGATCTGGTCTGCCGAGCGCAGCCGGCCGGCTGCACAGCCGCCGCGCCGGTGGCGTCCTCGTCTTGCTCCTCGCCCTGGTGCTGTTGCTGGTCGGCCCCGCCGGCGCCGCCCAGGCGGCCGGAGGGGAGGCGATGCAGTCGTTCGCCGCCGTCTACGACGTCCAGCCCGACGGCAGCATGCACGTCACCGAGACGATCACCTGGCGCTTTCCCGCCGGTGAGCAGCGCCACGGCATCTTCCGCAACATCATCGTGCGGATGGGCTACAACAACGAGGAGCACCGCTACCGCTACTTCGACCTGACCGACGTCGCCGTGAGCAGTCCCAGCGGTGCGCCGGACGCCTTCCAGGTCAGCGACTACGGCGCCGCGAAGCAGATCCGCATCGGTTCGGCGAACGAGTACACGAGCGGCACGCAGGTCTACAAGCTCTCCTACACGCTCCACAACGTGCTCAACCCGATCACCGCCGACGGCAAGCCGGCGACCGGGACCGCGCCTGCCGACACCGTCGAGCTGAACTACAACGTCTTCGGCCCCAACGAGATGACCGAGCGTGACCGCGTGTCCGTGACGGTCAACGCGCCGGCCGCGGCCACCAAGGTGCTCTGCTACTCCGGACCCTCGGGCTCGACGACCCAGTGCTCGGGCAGGGCCGGCGACCCGTCCCGCTTCTCGGCCGGGCCCCTCGCCCCCGGTGACGCCATGACCGTCATCGCCTCCTATCCCGCCTCCGCGTTCGGTGACGTGCACGCCGACGTGCGCAACGGGGGCGCGGACTCCTCGGTCGGTTCCGAGGCCGCTCCTGCGGTCAACGCCGCGGCCTGGATCGGTGGCATCGGTGCGCCGGTGCTCGCCCTCGCGGTGATGGGCATGCTGGTGTGGACGCGCGGCCGCGACGAGCGCTACGCCGACCTGACCCCCGGCCTCTCGCCGGTGCCCAGCCCCGCCGGCGGCCCGAACACTCCCGGCCCGAACGCTCCGGGCACGACGGGCACGACGGGCACGACGGGCACGACGGGCGCGATCGGCGCGATCGGCGCGGCCGGCGCCCACGCCACCGTGCGTGGCGGCTCGCCGGTGGTCGCGGTGCAGTTCCAGCCGCCCAAGGGGGTCCAGCCCGGGATGGTCGGCACGATCATCGACGAGACGGCCAACCCCATCGACGTGTCGGCCACCGTCATCGACCTGGCGGTCCGCGGCTTCCTGCGCATCGAGGAGAACGAGGGCGGCGGCATGTTCAGCCGCACCGACTGGACGCTCACCCGTCTCGAGCCGCCGGCCGGAGACCGGCTCCTGCCCTACGAGCGCAGCCTGCTCGACGGGATCTTCGGCACCCGCGGCGACGTCGTGCAGCTCTCGGAGCTGAAGAACACCTTCGCATCCACGCTGAAGTCCATCCAGCGCCAGATGTACCAGGAGGTCGTGACCCGCGGCTGGTTCCGCTCCTCGCCGCAGACCCAGCGCGGCGTGTGGCAGGGCTTGGGCGTCGTGATCGCCGTGCTCGGCGGCCTGCTCCTGTTCTACGGCCGCCCGGCGATCAGCGCCATCCTGGGCGGCGGGTTCAGCGGGGGAGTGGCCCTGGGCATCGGGCTCCTGCTCGCGGGCGTCATCGTGTGGGTCCTGGGCGGGCGCATGGCCGCCAAGACGGCCGAGGGTTCGGCGGTGCTCGCCCAGTCACTCGGCTTCAAGGAGTACCTCACGACGGCGGAGGCCGGGCAGATCGCCTTCGAGGAGGCGTCCAACATCTTCAGCAGGTACCTGCCGTATGCCGTCGTCTTCGGTGTCGCGGACCGCTGGGCCCGCACGTTCGCCGAGGTCGCGCGGGCGGCGGAGGCGGCGAACCAGCCGCTGCTCATGCCCACCTGGTACGTCTGGAGCGGCAACGCCTTCCCCGACTTCACCAGCATCGCGTCCGGCGTCGAGTCCTTCTCGACGACCTCGACGGGCACGTTCACCTCGACGCCCGGCTCGTCGGGCTCGTCCGGCTTCGGCGGCGGCGGGTTCTCGGGCGGTGGCGGCGGCGGGTCGTCGTCCGGCTCCTGGTGACGCGCTGACGGCCTGCCCCCGCCGCAGTGGGTAAGCATCGGACATGGCCAGGGGCACCGCTGCCGACCTGCTCGAGCCTTACCGGCGCAAGCGCGACTTCTCGCGCACG
The DNA here is from genome assembly GCF_041941675.1 of Terrabacter sp. BE26. Classification (GTDB taxonomy): domain Bacteria; phylum Actinomycetota; class Actinomycetes; order Actinomycetales; family Dermatophilaceae; genus Terrabacter. The sequence goes on from NZ_CP090122.1 coordinate 3,266,292, forward strand.
GCCGAGCCGGCCGGGGTCGTGGCCGCCCCCGCCCCCGACGGCCGGCGCCGGTTCGTGGTGCAGCGCCACCGCGCCCGTCGCCTGCACTACGACTTCCGGCTCGAGATCGACGGCGTGCTCGTGAGCTGGGCCGTGCCGCGTGGCCCGACCCTCGACCCCGGCGTGCGCCGTCTCGCCGTGCACGTCGAGGACCACCCGCTCGAGTACGAGACGTTCGAGGGGGTCATCCCCGCCGGTGAGTACGGCGGGGGCGACGTCATCGTCTGGGACGCCGGGCTCTGGGCGCCGCACGGCACCGACGACCCGGGCCAGGCCGTCCGCGACGGCGAGCTGCACCTCGACATGGCGGGTGAGCGGCTGCGCGGGCGCTTCGTCCTCGTCCGCAGCGACGGGGAGGGCGGGCGGTCAGGCTCCGACCAGGAGCAGTGGCTGCTCCTGCACAAGCACGACCGCTGGGCGCAGGCCGGGTGGGACGCCGAGGACCACCCCACCTCGGTGCTGAGCGGGCGCACGAACGACGAGGTGAAGGCCCAGCCGCAGCTGGTGTGGCACTCCGACCTGCCGGCCGACCGGGCCGCCGTTCCCGTCGACGGGCAGACCGTCGCGGGTCCCTCCGAGGCCGAGCTGGCCGCGCTGGAGGAGCTGGCACGGCTCGGCGCCGAGGGCCGGTGGACGGTGCACGGCCGCTCCCTGCGGGTGACCAACCTCGACAAGGTGCTCTTCCCCGGGCGGCCGGGGGAGCCGCCGGTCACCAAGCGCGAGCTGCTGGCGTATGCCGCTCGCATCGCCCCGGTGCTCCTGCCCTACCTGCGTGGCCGGGCCGTCAATCTGCACCGCTACCCCGACGGTGCGCAGGAGAAGGGCTTCTGGCACAAGGAGGTCCCGCCGAGGGCGCCGGCATGGCTGCCACGGTGGGACAACCCCGACGCCGACCCGGGCGAGACGAAGACCTACCTTGTCGTCGACGAGCCGGCCGCCCTCGTCTGGGCGGCCGGGTTCGGCGCGCTCGAGTGGCACCCGTGGACCTCCTCCACCACGGCACCGGACCGGCCCGACTACGCCCTCTTCGACATCGACCCGGGCGAGCACACCACCTGGGAGGAGGTCGTGGAGCTGGCCCGGCTCCACCGGACGGCGTTCGAGCACCTGCAGGTGCGCGCGTACCCGAAGGTGACCGGGCGCCGGGGCATCCAGGTGTGGGTGCCGATCGCACCGAGCCCCGGCTTCGACGAGACACGCGAGTGGGTCGAGCGCGTGTCCCGCACCGTCGGTGCGGTGCTCCCCGAGCTCGTGAGCTGGAAGTGGCAGAAGCGCGACCGGTCGGGCCTGGCTCGGCTCGACTACACCCAGAACGCCGTCAACAAGACTCTGGTCGCTCCCTACAGCCCACGGCCGACACCCGAGGCCCCGGTGTCGGCGCCGATCACCTGGGACGAGCTCGACGATCCGGAGCTGCGGCCCGACCGCTGGACGATGCGCACCGTGCTCGACCGGGTCGCGGAGCGAGGGGATCTCTTCGCCGGCGTCCTGGACCACTCGCAGCGGCTGCCCACGCTCACCTGAGCTCGCCGGACGGGGCCCCTGTTCCGGGCAGCCGGTGGCTCAGCGGATCTCCACGAGCACGTCGCCGCCCTCGACCTGCTGCGGTGCGCCGAGGGCGATCCTCGCGACGGTCCCGGCGGAGGGTGCGGTGATGCCGGCCTCGAGCTTCATGGCCTCGATCGTCGCGACCACGGCGCCGGCCTCGACCGTGTCGCCCGTCGCGACGGTGAGCGTCACGAAACCCGCGAAGGGGGCGGTCACCTGCACGTCCTCGGCCGGCAGGGGGATCGTCGCGTGAGGGGCAGGGGCCTTGCGGGGCATCAGTCCTCCAGGTGACGACGTCGGGCGTGGTCCGCGACGACCACGGTGGGCAGCCTAGCGGCGCAACGCTCCGGGCGGCTCCCCGCGACAGTCCTGGCGTGCGGGACCGGGGAATGCCGTGGACCCCTCGCGCGTTCCTCCTGCATACTGTTCACTCCACCCGGCCCCGAGCCGGTTGGGGAGCAGGGCAGCTTGACAAGTCAACAGCGTGACGTGGACACCCCCATGGGGGTGATCGGTTTCGACGGTGGTCGACACACCAGGGGAAGCGGGTCGAGGATGCAGGGTTATCTCGTCAACGCTCCCTGCAAAACAATAGGTGCCAATTCCAAGCGCACCGACTTCGCCCTCGCCGCCTGAGCGAGCCTCGAAGTCTGTCAGCCTGAGCTAGTTTCCGACTCAGTGCCTGGCATCAGCTAGGAAACTTGCTGCGCAGTCATGTTGGGGGGCTGCGCGGGACTCTTACTCAACTGGGCCTGTCAGGGGACGTGTGCGTGCGAGCCCTGAGGCCGAGAAAAGCCATAGCGCACTGCACCCGGAGAAGCCCTGGTTTCTCGTCATCGGACGCGGGTTCAATTCCCGCCACCTCCACCACTTCGTGGTGGCCACGTCACGCCGTTGCTCGTCAACTGGAGGAGGGCGTCCCGTTCGCGGGGCGCCCTCCTCGCGTATGCCGTCACCGACGCGCTGCTCGCGTGTGCCGTGCCCGCCCGGCGCAGGCCCCACAACGACGAACGCGGTGGATCGCCGGCACGAGGTGCCGGGATCCACCGCGTTTCGCAGTGAGGTCAGACCAGTGAGGCGAGGCCTGGGCGAGGCGCGCCGGGCGCTCAGACCTGCTCGGCCGGAGCCTCGGCGGGCGCATCGCCGCCGGCCTCCGTCGCGATCTGGGCCTTGATGGGGGCCATGTCGAGGTTCTTCACCTGCTCGATCACGTCCTGAAGGGCCGACTGGGGCAGGGCGCCCGGCTGTGCGAAGACGAGGACGCCCTCCTTGAAGGCCATCAGCGTCGGGATCGAGGTGATGTTCGCCGCCGAGGCGAGCGCCTGCTCCGCCTCGGTGTCGACCTTGCCGAAGACGATGCCCTCGTTGTCGCCGCTCTGCGATGCCGCGTCGTACACGGGCGCGAACTGGCGACACGGGCCGCACCAGGAGGCCCAGAAGTCGACCAGGACGATGTCGTTGTCGAGGACGGTCTTCTCGAAGGACTGCGCGGTCAGTTCAGTGGTAGCCATGCCTTCACCAACGGCGTCGGAGCGGCGCCTATTCCGCTGCCTCGAGCTCCCACGTGACCGTGACGCCCGCGGTGAGGTCGAGGTCCCCGGTCTCGACGGGCATGCCACCGGACGCCTGTCGGGAGGCGGCCACGGACGCGAATGCCGTCATCGGAACCGCTCCGGACTCGGCCACCTCGAGCACCGCGCCGAGCCGGGCGCCGGAGAGGGCCGCATACTGCTCCGCCTTGTCACGAGCGTCGGCGAAGGCGACGTCGCGGGCCTGTCGCAGGCCGTCGGTGCGGTCCGCGACGTCGAGGCGCACCTGGTCGACGAGCAGGGCGTTGCCGACCGCCGCGGCTGCGGCCTCGAGGATGGTGCCAACCGACTCGATCCGGCGCGCGGTGACGGTCAGCCGCTGCTGCGCCGTGAACCCCACGGGCGCGCCGGTGCTGTCCCAGCGCTGGCTGACGGTCACGTCCAGCGTGCGGATGTCGGCGTTCGCGACGTTCCGGGCACGTAAGACGGTCCCAACCCTGGCAACCCCCTCGGACGCCCCGGCCAGCGCGGCTGCCACGTCGTCGGCGTCGTGACCCACCCGCAGGTCCAGCCGCACGACGTCGGGGGCGACGGCCGCCCGCCCACTGCTGTTCACGGTCACCGTTCGCTTGGCCATGGCGGTCCTTTCGATGCCGATGTCCGGGTCGGGCTGAGCCTGGTGCCGAACCTACCTAGACTGCCGTCCCATGACGAGCATCCCGCGACGCTCCGCCCCCGCGACGTGGCTCGACACGTCAGCCGCGGTGGTCGCCGTCGCCGCCCAGATGCTCGCCCTCTACTGGCCGGTCGTGACGGTCGAGGGCCCCGTCACCTGGACCGACAAGGTCGTGCACCTGCTCGTCTTCGCCGTGCCGACGTATGCCGTGGGGCGGGCCCTCGGCTCCGTGCGAGCCGCGGTCCTCGTCTTCGCGCTGCACGCCCCGGTGAGCGAGCTCGTGCAGCACTTCGTGCTCCCCGGACGGACCGGCGACGTGTGGGACGCCGTCGTCGACCTCGTGGGGGTGGCGCTCGCCGCCGCCCTGCTCGTGGTCCGGCGGCCGTCACGGCGCTGGTAGACTCAGGCCATCCGACTCCGAGGTCCCCTCGGATCACGACGGAAGAGATGGCGCCGGTGATGCCCGGCGGGCAGGCTCATCCGACGAGGTGACACCCCCACCGGAAGATCGCGCCACACGGCGCGGCCCGACACCGACGCGGAGCGGATCCGAACACCGGACGGCACAGATGCCGGGCACCGGTACACGTGGGCGCACGACGTTGCTGCGCCTGAGGCTCGTCTGCATGGTCGTGGTGTGACTCACGGCTCGAGGCGAAGTCTGCTCGAGTCAAGAGAGTTGAATACGCAATGCCCAAGCACACCTCCTCCGGCGCGCCCAAGAAGGCCCGCTGGTCCACCGAGAAGAAGTCCGCGGCCGCCAAGAAGCCGCACCGCGGTCAAGGCCCCGCCGGATCCTTCTCGGGTCCCAAGAGCTCCCGCCCCGCCTCCTCGGGGTCCTCGCACGTCGGTGGCCGCGAGTGGCGCGCCCCGCGTGACGACCGCGGTGACCGGGGCTTCCAGCGCCGCGACGACCGTCCCTCCTTCGACCGGCGTGACGACCGCGGTGACCGTGGCTTCCAGCGCCGTGACGACCGACCCTCCTTCGACCGGCGTGACGACCGCGGTGACCGGGGCTTCCAGCGCCGTGACGACCGTGGTGACCGTGGCTTCCAGCGCCGTGACGACCGTCCCTCCTTCGACCGGCGTGACGACCGCGGTGACCGGGGCTTCCAGCGCCGTGACGACCGTGGTGACCGTGGCTTCCAGCGCCGTGACGACCGTCCCTCCTTCGACCGGCGTGACGACCGCGGTGACCGGGGCTTCCAGCGCCGTGACGACCGTGGTGACCGCGGCTTCCAGCGCCGTGACGACCGTCCCTCCTTCGACCGGCCTGACGACCGCGGTGACCGGGGCTTCCAGCGCCGCGACGACCGTGGTGACCGCGGCTTCCAGCGCAGCGACGACCGTCCTTCGTTCGACCGGCGTGACGACCGCGGTGACCGGGGCTTCCAGCGCCGTGACGACCGTGGTGACCGTGGCTTCCAGCGCCGTGACCAGCGTCCTTCGTTCGACCGGCGTGACGACCGTGGTGAGCGTGGCTTCCAGCGCCGTGACGAGCGTCCTTCGTTCGACCGGCGTGACGACCGTGGTGAGCGTGGCTTCCAGCGCCGTGACGACCGTCCCTCCTTCGACCGTCGCAGCAACGGCGGCGACCGGTTCGTCGACTCGGCTCCGGTGAGCTTCGAGGACGCCGAGGCCGAACGCATGGACGCCGACAACTGGACCAAGGCGACGCGCGCCGACGTGTCCGACGGGCCCGTCGAGGTCGCGGCCGACAACGGCTTCGCCGCCCTGGGCCTGCCCGAGCGGATCGTCGAGCGCCTCGCCCGGGAGGGCATCACGTCGCCCTTCCCGATCCAGGCGGCCACGATCCCCGACGCGCTGGCGGGACGTGACGTCCTCGGCCGTGGCCAGACCGGCTCCGGCAAGACGCTGGCCTTCGGTCTTCCCCTCATCACGCGACTGCTCGAGGCGCAGACCCCGCGTCGTCCGCGCCGTCCGCACGCCCTGATCCTGACGCCGACGCGTGAGCTGGCGATGCAGATCTCCGACGCGCTCGAGCCGCTCGTGCACGTGGCCGGCCTGCGCCACAAGCTCGTCGCCGGGGGCCTCAGCTACACGACGCAGATCAATGCGCTCAACAAGGGCATCGACATCCTCATCGCGACGCCGGGTCGGCTCAACGACCTCCTGGAGCGCGGTGCCGTCGAGATGGACGACATCGCGATCACCGTGCTCGACGAGGCGGACCACATGGCCGAGATGGGCTTCATGGCCGAGATCACGACGAGCCTCGACAAGATCCCGGCCGACGGCCAGCGCCTGCTCTTCTCGGCGACGCTCGACCGTGGCATCGACGCCCTCGTCGAGAAGTACCTCACCGACCCGGTGACCCACTCGACCAACGACGCCACCGCGTCGGTCGAGGGCATGGACCACCACGTCCTGCTCATCGACCCGCAGCACAAGAAGGTCATCACGGCCGAGGTCGCGAACCGCGAGGGCCGCACCGTCGTGTTCTGCCGCACCAAGCTCGGCGCCGACCGGATCGCGCTCCAGCTGCGCGAGCAGGGCGTCATGGCGGCCGCGCTGCACGGTGGCCTCAACCAGGGGCAGCGCAACCGCGTGCTCGGGGCGTTCCGTGACGGCACCTTGCCGGTACTCGTCGCGACGGACGTCGCCGCTCGCGGCATCCACGTCGACGACGTCTCGGTCGTCCTGCAGGTCGACCCGCCGGCCGACCACAAGGACTACCTGCACCGCTCGGGCCGCACGGCTCGCGCCGGTGACAAGGGGACCGTCGTGACCCTCGCCCTGCCGCACCAGCGCAAGACGATGGAGCGTCAGCTGAAGGACGCGGGCCTCGAGATCTCGCCGGTCCGGGCCACGCCCGGCGACGCGATCATCGCGGCCACCGGTGCGACGACGCCCAGTGGCGTCGCCATCGCCGAGGACGACTTCCAGCGCCTCATCGCCGGCCCGAAGCAGCACCGTCGAGGGCCTGCCGGCCCGCGCGGCCCGCGCCAGGGCCAGGGGCAGCGTGGCGGCTTCCGTCCGCACCACGGCGGACGCGACGACCGCAGGGACGACCGGCGCGGCCGACGCGGCGAGCGCGGTGACGGCCTCGTCACCCGCTGGGGCGACGACGAGCGTGGCGGTCGCCGCGGCGCACGCTTCTGAGCGGTTGCCGGTGTGGAAGGCTGTGCCCGTGAGCTCGACCTTCCACACCGGCCGCCTCCTGGTCGCGACGCCGTCCGTCGGGGGTGACGTCTTCCACCGGTCGGTGATCCTCGTGCTGCACCACGACGACGGGGGAGCGCAGGGAGTCGTGCTCAACAAGCCGCTGTCCGCGGAGGTGGACTCGGTGCTGCCGGGCTGGCAGCGCGTCGTCACCGCCCCGCACGTGATCTTCCAGGGCGGCCCCGTCTCGACGTCCTCCGCGCTGGGCCTCGTCACCGTGCCGGGCGACGAGCCGGAGCCGCTGGGGGTCAAGCGCCTGTTCGGGTCCATCGGCCTGGTCGACCTCGACGCGCCGACTCCCGTCGTCGCCGCCGAGCTCGCCGGCCTGCGCATCTTCGCGGGCTACTCGGGCTGGGAGTCCGGGCAGCTCGAGGGCGAGATCCTCCGGGGCGACTGGTATCTGGTCGACGCGGAGGTGCGCGATGCCTTCACCCCGCACCCGGACGGGCTGTGGCGCGAGGTGCTGCGTCGTCAGCGCGACAGCCTCGCCTACGTCGCGAACTTCCCCGACGACCCGTCGATGAACTGAGCGCCGTGCCGAGCGAAGAGCTGAGTGCCGAGCTGCGCACCGAGGATAGGTGCCCAGCCGGCAGCGTGGTCGAGGCGACCCCCGGGACCCACCGGTCGAGCAGGCGAGTTGCCTTCGTCGACAGCGGGCTGGGGCTCCTCGGGTATGCGGACGCCCTCCACACGCTGCGGCCCGACCTCGGGCTCGTGCTGGCGCTCGACCCTGACAACATGCCCTACGGCCCCCGCACCCCCGAGGACGTCCAGCGACTCATCCTGGCGTCGGCCCGGGCGACGCTTCCGTACGCGCCCGACGCCATCGTCGTGGCCTGCAACACCGCATCGGTGCACGGCCTCGAGGCACTGCGGGCCGAGCTCGAGCCCGCCGTGCCGGTTGTCGGCACCGTGCCCGCCATCCGTCCCGCCGCCGTGGCGGGCGGCCCGGTCGCCGTGTGGGCCACGGCGGCGACGACGTCCAGCGACTACCTCCGCGGCCTCGTCGACGCGTTCGCCGCCGACGTCGAGACCTATCCCGTCGCCGCTCTGGGCCTGGCCGAGGCGATCGAGTCCGGAGACCAGGACGACATCGACGCGTGCATCGCCTATGCCGCGCAGCGGACGCCGGCGGGGGTGCGGTCCCTCGTGCTCGGCTGCACGCACTACGGCCTGGTGGCCGACCGCATCGTCGCTGCCCTGGGCGACGGCGTGACGGTCTTCGACTCACCCGTTGCGGTGGCCCGGCAGACGTTGCGGCGCATCGGCCTGGCGCCCGACGCCTCGGCGCCCCAGGCAGGCGTCGACGGCGTCCTGCTGAGCGGGCGCCCCGGCGAGCTCCCGGCGTCGTGGGGGGCCTTCCCGGCGGGCCAGCGGCTCCTTCGCGACGGGGCCCGGCGGCATACACTCTCGACATGAGCACGATGCCTCCGGACCCCTTCGAGCCCGAGCCACTGCGCGGCACGAGCACGGCCACGATCGAGCGCGAGGAGGTCCGCGAGGAGCTGCAGGAGCCCGGCGACCACGAGCGCTTCTCGCACTACGTCCGCAAGGAGAAGATCCTCGAGAGCGCCCTGTCCGGTGAGCCGGTGGTCGCGCTGTGCGGCAAGATCTGGGTGCCTGGGCGCGACCCGCAGAAGTTCCCGGTGTGTCCCGTCTGCAAGGAGATCTACGACGGCCTGCGCGACCCGCAGGACGGCGGCGACGGCGACAACGGTGGCAGCGGTGGCGGGTCCTGACCGGTTCGTCCGGCAGCGCGTCGTTTCCCCTTCTTTCCTGACCGACTCTTTAACCTGACCGGCCTGCGCCGTGACCGCGGGCTGCCTACAGTCGCTGAATCGGCGCCTGTCAGGGGGGTCGAGTCGCACAGGAAGGCCTTCCATGAAGCTCCGCTCGCTGATGCTCGCCGCTCCGCTCGCGCTCTCCGCCGTGTCCGTCGGCGCACCCGCTCATGCCTCGCCCGCGATCGACGGCCACGGCAGCCCCTCGTGCCTCGACCCGGCAGCCGTCGGGGCCGTCGGGGCGCGCGGCACCCACGCCACGGCCAAGGACCCGAACGAGCTGTCCCCGGCGCAGGTGCAGGCCAACGAGGCCGCGCTCACCCGGGCCCTCGCCGCCAAGGGGCTGACCCGCGACTCGTCCGGGCGGCTGGCCAGGACCGCCCCAGGCGCGCAGGACGCGCAGCAGGGGAGGGGCGTCACCAGCGGGAGCGCCGCGCCCACGTCCGCGACGGTCAAGGTGTACTGGCACACCATCACCGACGGTTCCCAGGGCGCGGTGGCCGCCAGCGCGATCAGCAGCCAGGTGAGCGTGCTCAACCAGGCCTACTCCGGGACCGGTCTCAGCTTCACTCTGGCCGGCTCCGACTCGACGAGCAACGCGGCCTGGTACACCGTCACCCCCGGCTCGGCCGCCGAGAAGAGGATGAAGAAGGCCCTGCGCAAGGGCACGATGGCCGACCTCAACCTCTACTCCGCCAACATCGGGCAGGGGCTGCTGGGCTGGGCCACCTTCCCCAAGAGCAGCTACGACGTCATGGACGGCGTGGTCGTCCTCGCCGACTCGCTTCCCGGCGGCAGCGCCACCCACTACAACGAGGGCGACACCGCGACCCACGAGGTGGGTCACTGGTTCGGGCTCTACCACACGTTCCAGGGCGGCTGCCGCGGCAACGGCGACTACGTCGACGACACGCCGGCCGAGGCCAGCCCCGCCTACGAGTGCCCCACCGGGCGCGACACGTGCACGAGCCCCGGCCTCGACCCGATCAAGAACTACATGGACTACACCTACGACTCGTGCATGAACACCTTCACGAGCGGGCAGGTGGCGCGCATGCAGGCCCAGTGGACGGCCTTCCGAGCCGGCCGCTGAGCGACCCGACCCGGCAACCCCAGACCGCGCGGGCCGTCGCCGACGTCGCCTGGCGGCATACCACCTCACCGAGGCCCCGTCAGCAGGCGGGGCCTCGGCATGTCGCCGGCGGGGATTCGTTACCGTGGTCGCTCTATGAGTGCCGGCGCCGCCTTCCACCTCCCACCCGCCTTCCCGGAGCGGGCAGCGTGGGGTACCGCCAGCAAGCTGCGCGCCTGGCAGCAGGAGGCGCTCGACCTCTACCTCGAGAAGGGGCCTCGCGACTTCCTGGCGGTTGCGACCCCCGGGGCCGGCAAGACGACGTACGCCCTGCGCGTGGCCACCGAGCTGCTGAGCGCCGGCATCGTGCACCGCGTCACCGTCGTGGCCCCCACCGAGCATCTCAAGACCCAGTGGGCCGACGCCGCGGCCCGCGTCGGCATCAGTCTCGACCCGAAGTTCAGCAACAGCATCGGGCGGCACAGCGACGACTACCACGGCGTCGCCGTCACGTACGCCCAGGTCGCCTCGCGTCCCTCGCTGCACCGTGAGCTGACGACCTCCCGGCCGACGCTCGTGATCCTCGACGAGATCCACCACGGCGGGGACAGCAAGAGCTGGGGCGATGGCATCCGTGAGGCGTTCGAGCCGGCCACGCGGCGGCTGTCGCTGACCGGTACGCCCTTCCGCTCCGACACCTCGCCGATCCCGTTCGTCACCTACGAGCTCGACGCCGAGGGCACGCTCGTCAGCTCGAGCGACTACACCTACGGCTACGCGGAGGCGCTGCGCGACGGCGTCGTGCGCCCGGTCCTGTTCATGGCCTACGGCGGCAGCATGCGCTGGCGCACCAAGGCCGGCGACGAGCTCGAGGCGCGCCTGGGCGAGCCGATGACCAAGGACTTCGTGGCCCACGCGTGGCGCACCGCCCTCGACCCGAAGGGGGAGTGGATCCCCGCCGTCCTGGCCGCCGCCGACCGCCGGCTCACCGAGGTGCGCCGGCACGTCGAGGACGCCGGTGGCCTGGTCATCGCGTCCAACCAGACCCAGGCGAGGGCGTATGCCGCCATCCTCCGCACGCTGACCGGTGAGGCACCGACGGTCGTCCTCTCCGACGACCTGGGCGCCAGCAAGCGCATCGAGGACTTCGGCGCCAGCGACGAGCGGTGGATGGTCGCGGTGCGCATGGTCTCCGAGGGCGTCGACGTGCCGCGGCTGGCCGTCGGCGTCTACGCGACGTCGACGTCGACGCCGCTCTTCTTCGCGCAGGCCGTCGGCCGCTTCGTGCGGGCCCGTCGGCGCGGCGAGACCGCGTCGGTGTTCCTGCCGTCGGTGCCGGTGGTCCTCGACCACGCCTCGCGCCTGGAGGAGCAGCGGGACCACGCGCTCGACCGCAAGCCCAACCCCGACGACGTCGGGCAGATGTGGGCCGAGGAGCAGGCCCTCATCGACGATGCCAACCGCGCCGACAAGGCCAGCGGCGCCCTCGACGAGGGGAAGTTCGAGGCGCTCGAGTCGGACGCGCACTTCGACCACGTGCTCTTCGACAAGCAGCAGTGGGGCATGCACGCCCAGGTCGGCTCCGAGGACGAGGAGGAGTACCTCGGCCTGCCGGGGCTGCTCGAGCCCGACCAGGTGTCGGCACTGCTGCGCGAGCGACAGAGCCGCCAGGTCAAGAAGGCACCGAAGGGTGCCGAGGCACCCATGCCGGTCGCCGCGCACCGTGCGCTGGCGGCCCAGCGCAAGGAGCTCAACAAGCTGGTGTCGACCTACGCCCGGCAGAAGGGCCTGCCCCACGCCAACGTCCACATGGACCTGCGGCGGGTCTGCGGGGGGCCGGATCTCGCGGCCGCCTCGTCCGAGCAGGTCGCCGAGCGCATCGACAAGATCCGGCTCTGGCTCGTCGGCCGTCGCTGACCCTTTCGGGAGCGACCCTTCCTGTCCCCATTCGTCCCGGTTCATGCCGCTAGGGTCTGCGGCATGACGAGCGACTCGACCCCCGACTTCCTCACCTCCCCGGCCACGCGCCGCCAGCTGCTGGCGATGGCCGCCGTCGGCGGCGCCGGCATCGCGACCGTGGCTGGCGCCTCGCCCTCCGCGGCTGCGGGCACGGGCGCCCAGGGCGCGGGCACCAACGGCAAGGTCGTGACCCTCACGGTGCTGGGCACGACCGACCTGCACGGCAACGTGTTCAACTGGGACTACTTCAACAACCGCGAGTACGACGACAAGACCCACAACGACATCGGCCTCGCCAAGGCGTCGTCCGTCATCAAGATGCGCCGCGCCGACCTCGGCGCCGCCTCGACGCTGACGCTCGACGCCGGCGACACCATCCAGGGCACGCCGCTCGCGTACTACTACGCCAAGATCGACCCCATCACCGGCGGAGCCACCCACCCGATGGCGGCCGCGATGAACCAGGTCGGCTACGACGCCGCCGCGCTCGGCAACCACGAGTTCAACTACGGCATCGACACGCTGCGGGCCTTCGAGAAGCAGCTGGACTTCCCGCTCCTGTCGGCCAACACCGTCGACTGGAGCACTGGGGCCCCGGCGTTCAAGCCGTGGATCATCAAGACCGTCAAGATCGAGGGCAGCAAGCCGATCAAGGTGGGCATCCTCGGCCTCGTCACCCCCGGCGTCGCCATCTGGGACAAGGCCAACGTCGACGGCAGGCTGAAGTTCCCCGGCATCATCGAGCAGGCCAAGGTGTTCGTCCCGCGCCTCAAGGCCGCCGGCGCCGACGTCGTCATCGTCTCGTGCCACTCGGGCACCAACGGCAAGTCCTCGTGGGGAGACGCCCTGCCCTACGTGGAGAACGCCAGCAAGCTGCTCGCCGAGCAGGTCCCCGGCATCGACGCCGTGCTCGTCGGCCACTCGCACGTGGAGGTCGTCACCAAGGCCACCAACGCCGACACGGGCAAGCAGGTGCTCCTCGTCGAGCCGTACTACTGGGGCATGCGGGTGGCCGAGATGACGCTGAAGCTGCAGAAGGTCCGCGGCCAGTGGCAGGTGGTCGACTCGGCCGGCGCGCTGTGGAACGCCAACGCGGTGCGCGAGGACCCGGCCGTCACCGGCGCCATCCGGTCGGCGCACGAGAGGGTCCTCGCCTACGTCAACGGCGTCGTCGGCACGTGCACCCAGGCCATGTCGGCCGCGACCTCGCGCTACGAGGACACGCCGGCGATGGACTTCATCAACTTCGTCCAGGCCGACGCCGTGAAGAAGGCACTCGCCGGCACGTCCGAGGGTGCGCTCCCGATGCTCTCCATCGCGGCGCCGTTCAACAAGCAGGCGTCGATCCCCAAGGGCGACGTGACCATCCGCGACGTCGCCGGGCTCTACATCTACGACAACACCCTGCTCGGCATCGTCCTCACCGGCTCCGAGGTCAAGGACTACCTCGAGAAGAGCGCCTCGTACTTCCAGCCGTACTCCGGCACGGGCCCGGTCTCCGCGGACTCCATCACCAACGCCGGTGGCACGCCCGACTACAACTACGACATCATGGGCGGCCTCGACGCCCCGCTGACCTACGACATCGACCTGGCCAAGCCGGTCGGCTCACGCATCACGGGCCTGGCCTACGGCGGCACGCCGGTCGCCGCCGACGCGAGGTTCGTCGTCGCCATCAACAACTACCGGCAGTCCGGTGGTGGCGGCTTCCCCGGCGTCACGACCGCCCCGGTCGTCTACAACCGGCAGGTCGAGATCCGCCAGCTGCTCATCGACTGGGCCACGGCCAACAAGGTGATCGACCCGGCCACGTTCTCCAGCGTCGACTGGCGCCTCGTCAGCAACGGCAGTCCGGTCACCGTCACGGCCTGACCGCCCACGCCTGACCGCAGCGCAGTGCCCACTCGACGTCTACGTCGAGTGGGCACCTCTGCACCCGCTCCGGGCGCTCCGTATGCGTGGAGGGCGTCCCGTCGTCTGGGACACGACGGGACGCCCGGGCTCTCGGGCCGACCAGGCGGTGGGACGCCGGCGCACGAAAGGCGTACCCGCCGGGACAGGGGAGCACCGACGGGTACGCACCCCTCATCCTGTCGGATCGAGGCGGCCCGTGTGGTCGCTTTCGCGCGGATCGGTGCCGCTATCGCTCCGGTCAGGACCCGACCAGCACCTGGTGGCCCCACGCGGGCAGGGTGTACTCCTGCCCCTGCTCCAGCGCGACGGTCTCGCCGGTGAAGGCGTCCTGCCAGGTTCCTGCCTGCGGGCCGTCACCCAGCTTCACCGTCTGCTCCTCGGCGCTGAAGTTGAAGGCGCCGAAGACCCGGTCGCCGCCCACGGCCCGGACGAAGCTGAGCACCGCCGACTCCGCCGAGTTGGGCACCCGGACCATGCGGCCGCCCGCCGCGCCGTTCCACAGGGCCGGGTGCTGCTTCTTCAGGGCGAAGAGCGTCCGGTAGAGCTCACCCTGCTCGTCCTCGCGCCACTCGATCTCGTCCTTGTCGAAGAAGACGAGCCGCCGGTCGCTGCCGGCCTCCTGCCCGTTGTAGACCAGCGGCATGCCCTCGCTGATCACCGACAGCACGATGGACGGGACGAGCGCGTCGCCGAACTGCTCGTACTCGGTGCCCTCCCACGCGTTCTTGTCGTGGTTGCTGACGAACAGCATGCGGTAGGCGTCGCGCTGGTAGAAGCGGTCGTTCCACGCGTAGTAGACCTTGAGCGCCTCGACATCCGCCTTGCCGTGCGCAATCTTGTGCAACGTCTCGTTCCAGCTCCAGCCGTACGTCATGTCGAAGGCGCGCACGTGCAGGTCGCGGGACTCCCACTCGGCGAGCAGGAAGACGGGCTTGATCTCGTCGAGCTCGCGTCGGGCGTTGTCCCAGAAGTCGACGGGCACGAAGCCGGCCACGTCGCACCGGTAGCCGTCGACGCCGGCCTCGCGCACCCAGTACTTCATCGCTTCGGTCATGTAGCGGCGCAGACCGGGGTTGTCGTAGTCGAGGTCGATGATGTCGTCCCAGTCCCACCACGGCGTCGGGCGGAAGTCGCCCTTCCAGTCGCGGGCGTACCACTCTGGGTGCTGCTCGACGAGCACGTTGTCCCAGGCGGTGTGGTTGGCGACCCAGTCGAGGATGACGTGCAGCCCGAGGTCGTGCGCGGTGTCCACGAAGTGACGCAGGTCCTCGAGGGTCCCGAACTCCGGGTTGACGGCCAGGTAGTCCTTGACGGCGTACGGGCTGCCGAGGACGCCCTTGCGGTTGCGCTCGCCGATCGGGTGCACCGGCATGAGCCAGACGATGTCGATGCCGAGGTCGCGCAGGCGCGGCAGGTGCGCCTCGGCGGCCCGGAACGTGCCTTCGGGGGTGAAGTGGCGCTGGTTGATCTGGTAGATCGTGGCGCTCCGGCTCCACTCGGGGTGGGTCAGCTCGACGGCGGGCCGCGGGGCGTACGGGTCGGCGGTCACGGGAGGCTCCTGGGTCCTGGGGGGCGGGCGGTGTGGGGTGCTCGTGCTGTCGCTGCCCGGTTCGTACCCGGTCACGACGAGGCCTCGAGCAGGTGCTCGACGAGCGGGACGGTGCGGTGGTCGAGGCGCGTGGCGAGCGAGATGACGGTCGAGGCGCGGGTCACGTGGGCGTCGTCGACGACCTGGTCGATGACCCGCTGCAGGTCGGCGTTGTCGCGCCCCACGATGCGGATCAGGACGTCGCCCGAACCGGTGATGGTGTGCGCCTCGAGGACCTCCGGGATGGCCGCGAGGTGCTCGACGACGGGGGAGTGACCGCCGCGGCCCTGGCGGATCTCGAGGGTGCAGAACGCGGTCACCGGGTAGCCGAGCGCCGCGGGGTCCACGTCGGGAGCCATGGAGCGCAGCACGCCCGTGCGCTGGAGCCGGTCGAGGCGGGCCTGCACGGTGCCGCGTGCCACTCCGAGCCGGCGGGAGGCGCCGAGGACGCCGATGCCCGGCTCGGTCAGCAGCAGCAGGAGGATCCGGCAGTCGAGGGCGTCGACCGGGGTGCGGAAGGAGGGTCCCCCTGGAGAGGTCATGGGCAGAGTGTCCAGCACGACCCGGCATACGGGCAACAGTTTGTGCACTGTGCCCAGCGATGACTGCTGCTCTTGCACACCCAGCCGGGGTCCGCCACCCTCGCTCCATGACCGACACCCTGCCGCCTGCGGCCACCGACCTCACCGACGACCGGACCCAGCAGGAGCGCGAGGCCGACCTCGACCTCGAGCAGCTCAAGCAGCTCGTCGGTCTCGTCGAGTACGACGAGAGCACCGACGTCTTCCCCGTCACCGGATGGGACGCCATCGTCTTCGTCGCCGGCAACGCCACTCAGAGCGCGCACTACTACCAGAGCGCCTGGGGCATGGAGCTCGTCGCCTACTCGGGGCCCGAGAACGGCAACCGCGACCACAAGGCGTTCGTCCTCAAGAGCGGCTCGATCCGCTTCGTCGTCAAGGGCGCCGTCGACCCCGACAGCCCCCTGGCCGACCACCACCGTCGCCACGGTGACGGCGTCGTCGACATCGCCCTCGAGGTGCCCGACGTCGACCGGTGCATCGCGCAGGCCAGGAAGGCCGGCGCCACGGTCCTCGAGGAGCCCACGAACCACACCGACGAGCACGGCACGGTGCGCACCGCTGCCATCGCCGCGTACGGGGAGACCCGCCACACGCTCGTGCAGCGCCACGTCGACGGGCAGAGGTATGCGGGCCCGTACCTCCCGGGCTACGTCCCCACGAGCTCGTCCTACGAGAAGCGCGAGGGCCAGCCCAAGCGCCTCTTCCAGGCCCTCGACCACATCGTCGGCAACGTCGAGCTCGGCCACATGGACGAGTGGGTCGCCTTCTACAACCGGGTCATGGGCTTCGTGAACATGGCCGAGTTCATCGGCGACGACATCGCCACCGACTACTCGGCCCTGATGAGCAAGGTCGTCGCCAACGGCAACCACCGGGTGAAGTTCCCGCTCAACGAGCCGGCCATCGCCAAGAGGAAGAGCCAGATCGACGAGTACCTCGAGTTCTACCGGGGGGCCGGAGCCCAGCACCTCGCCGTGGCGACGAACGACATCCTCGCGTCGGTCGACGCCCTGCGCGCCAACGGCGTGGAGTTCCTCGACACCCCCGACAGCTACTACGAGGACGCCGAGCTGCGCGAGCGCATCGGCAACGTGCGAGTCCCGATCGAGGAGCTGCAGAAGCGCAAGATCCTCGTCGACCGCGACGAGGACGGCTACCTGCTCCAGATCTTCACCAAGCCGCTCGGAGACCGCCCCACGGTGTTCTTCGAGCTGATCGAGCGGCACGGCTCGCTCGGCTTCGGCAAGGGCAACTTCAAGGCGCTCTTCGAGGCGATCGAGCGCGAGCAGGACAAGCGCGGCAACCTCTGACCGCTCGAGCCGCTCGAGCCGCTCGAGCCCCGCGTGACGCACCCGCGCCACGCGGGGCGCTGACGGTCCCACAGCGCCTACGGCGTGGGAGAGTTGGGCCATGAGCCAACATCCCTCCGGGTGGTACGACGACCCGAGCAGCCCCGATCTGCTCCGCTACTGGGACGGCGTGTCGTGGACCAACCACACCGCCCCGAAGAAGTCGCCGACCGCGTCGCAGAGCACGATCGGGCTGCCGCAGCAGGGACAGCTGCCGGCCCACCGCACCGGAGCGTCCGCGCCCGTGCCGCAGGGCAGTGGCTGGCAGGGCCGGTCGCAGGCTCCGCAGCAGCAGGGTCAGCAGGGACAGGGGTACTTCCAGCAGGCGCCGGCTGAGGCGCAGTGGATGCAGACCATCCGCACGACGGCCGACGGGGTGCCGCTCGCCTCGTGGGGCAAGCGAGTGGCCGCGTGGCTCATCGACGGCGTCATCATCGCGATCGTCGGCGGCATGATCGCCTGGGCGGTGACCCCCCGCCTGTCCGAGCTCTTCTCGGCGTTCGTGTCGGCTGCCGAGGCCGGCGACCAGGCCAGGGTGGTCGACATCCAGAACCAGCTCACGGGTCCGGTGGTGCAGTTCTCCATCGTCCTGTGGCTCCTCACGACGGCGTACTGCCTCGTCTTCTGGACCACCACGGCCCAGACGCCCGGCAAGATGGCGCTGGGCATCAGCGTGCGACGGGCCGCAGAGCCCGGGCCGTTGCCGGTCGGCACCGCACTGATGCGCCGCCTCGTCCCCCTCGCGGGGCAGTTCGTGCCCTTCCTCTCCCTCCTCGACGGCCTCTGGCCGCTCTGGGACGACAAGCGGCAGGCGCTGCACGACAAGGCCGCTGGCACACAGGTGGTCGAGGGCAAGCAGCCGCGCAAGCACGGCTGAGCAGCCTTCGGGCCAGGCCGGAGCCGGTCCCGAGCGAGGGCAGGGGGCCGGGCTCGGCCGGCGGCGGTAAGTCGCTTGCGCCGGTGTCGGTGCCGGGCGCGACAATGAAGGTTCGCCGGACCGTCCCACGGGGCGGTCGCCGCCGCACCTACACCGTCCGAACCGGAGTCCTCGTGTCGACCACCAACGCCCCAACGCACCCTCAGTACCCCGAGAACATCGACGGGGCCGTCCTCAAGGTCGCCGGGGTCGTCGTCCTCGGCGCCATCATGTCGATCCTCGACATCACCGTCGTCAACATCGCCCTGCCGACGTTCCAGACAACGTTCGCCGACGCCTCCGGCAAACCGGTGCCGTACTCGACCGTGGCATGGACGGTGACCGCCTACACCCTGGCGCTCGCGACGGTCATCCCGCTGACGGGATGGGCGGCCGACCGCTTCGGCACCAAGCGGCTCTACATCCTCGCGGTCACCCTCTTCACGGTGGGCTCGGCGTTGTGCGCCACGGCCGGGTCCATCGAGGTGCTCATCCTCTTCCGCGTCCTGCAGGGACTCGGCGGCGGCATGCTCATGCCGCTGGGCATGACGATCATGACCCGCGCCGCGGGGCCCGCCCGCATGGGCCGCCTCATGGCGATCCTCGGTGTGCCGATGCTCCTCGGACCGATCTTCGGTCCCATCCTCGGCGGCTGGCTCATCGAGGCGGCCAGCTGGCACTGGATCTTCCTCATCAACGTCCCGATCGGGATCGTCGCCGCGCTGTACGCCCTGTGGGCACTGCCCTCGGACGCTCCCGAGCCGTCCGAGTCGTTCGACGTCGTCGGCATGCTGCTCATGTCGCCGGGGCTCGCGCTCTTCCTCTACGGCATCAGCTCGATCCCCGGCGAGGGCACCTTCGTGTCGAAGAAGGTCCTCATCCCGTTCTGCATCGGGCTCGCCATGCTCGTCACGTTCGTCGTCTACAGCTTCCGTCCCAAGCACCCGCTGCTCGACCTGAGGCTCTTCCGCAACCGCCGGCTGACCGCGGCGACGATCACGATGTTCCTCTTCGCCGCCGCCTTCTTCGGCGGGCTGCTGCTCGTGCCGACCTACTTCCAGGAGGTGCGCGGTGAGGACACGCTTCACGCCGCCTTCCTCATGGTCCCGCAGGGCCTCGGCGCCATGCTGACGATGCCCGTCGCGGGCGCCCTCGTGGATCGGGTTCCGGTGGGTCGGATCGTGCCGTTCGGGTTGTTGCTCATCACCGGTGGCATGTTCGCCCTGACCCAGGTCGGGCCGCACACGCCCTACTGGGGCTTCATGATCCCGGTGCTCTTCGTCATGGGCCTCGGCATGGGCGGCACGATGATGCCGATCATGACGTCGGCGCTCAAGACGCTGACCTCCCACCAGGTGGCGCGGGGCTCCACGCTGCTCAACATCACGCAGCAGATCGCGAGCTCGATGGGCGTCGCCATCATCTCGGTCGTCTTCACCAACAACCTGGCCAGCAAGCCCCTGGCGGGACCCGCGATCGCGGCCCAGAAGGACCCCGCCCTGGTGGACCGGATCGGCGGCCAGGTCGCGCTCCAGCAGGGCCTGGCTCAGGCCGCCGACGCGTTCGGCGAGACCTTCCTGGTCGCAGCGATCCTCGTCGCCACCACCCTCATCCCGGCGTACTTCCTGCCGCGCAGGCGCGAGGAGTCGCACCTGCTCGACGACGAGACGCAGGCAGCCCCGGTGTCCCTGCACTGACCTCGCGGCGCTGCCGCCGCACGAGGTCAGCTGGCGGGCCGAATGGTCCCGCGCGCCTCACCGAGACCGATGCGGGTCCCGTCCGGACCGGGGGCCCACGCCGTCATGGTGACGGTGTCGCCATCCTCGAGGAAGCCGCGGATCGTGCCGTCTTGCAGCGTCAGGGGCTCGGCGCCGTTCCACGTCAGCTCGAGCAGGCTGCCGCGAGTCTCGCGGGTCGGGCCGCTGATCGTCCCCGACCCGAAGAGGTCGCCGTCGCGCAACGACGCCCCGTTGACGGTGAGGTGGGCGAGCATCTGCGCGGGCGACCAGTACATCGCCGCGTGTTCCGGACGCGAGACGACCGTGCCGTTGAGGCTCACCTCGAGGTGCACGTCGAGACCGAAGGCCTCTCCCTGCAGGTAGGGCAGCACCTGCGGGTCGGACTGTCCCGGCAGCGGCACTCGAGCCGCGGCGAGCGCCTCCAGGGGCGTCACCCAGGCGGAGATGGTCGTCGCAAAGGACTTGCCGAGGAACGGACCCAGGGGGACGTACTCCCACGCCTGGATGTCGCGGGCGCTCCAGTCGTTGAGGATGACCACCCCGAACAGGTGGTCGGTGGCCTCGTCGACCGAGACCCGCGAGCCGCGCGCCGTGGCGCCGCCCACGACGTAGCCGAGCTCGGCCTCGATGTCGAGGCGGATGCTGGGCCCGAAGACCGGGGCCGGGTCGCCCGGAGCCTTCCGCTGGCCGCTGGGGCGGACCACGTCGGTGCCGGAGACGACGACCGTGCCGGAGCGACCGTGGTAGCCGATCGGCAGGTGCTTCCAGTTGGGCGGCAGGGCGGCGTTGTCCGGGCGGAAGATCTTGCCCACGTTGCTCGCGTGGTCCTCGCTCGCGTAGAAGTCGACGTAGTCGGCGACCTCGATCGGCAGGTGCAGCTGCACGTCCTCGAGCGGGTGCAGGTGCGGCGAGACTCTGTCGCGGTGCACCTCGTCGGTGAGGATCTCGGTCAGCCACTGCCGGGCCGTCGTCCACGTCGGGCGCCCTAGGGCCACAAAGGCGTTGAGGCTCGAGGTGAGCCACGCCGAGGCGAGGTCGGGCCCGTCGGCGACGAGGCCGGCCTCGCGGCCGAGGGCGGCGACAGCTCCCGCGTCGAGCACGAGGTCGCCGATGCGCACGCCCACGCGCGGGCTCGGGTCCGCGGCCGTGCTGAACACGCCGTAGGGCAGGTTGTCGATGCCGAAGAGGTGGTCGGGCGGGACGTCGGCCCAGGTGGTCGATGGGGTCGAGGCGGTCGTGGTCGTCGCCGTGGCCGGGGTGCTCGGCCTGGTCACTGCTGGGGCTCCTTCGCGCTGATGAGGCCGAGGGCCTCGAGCTCGTGCAGGGGGTCGAGCACGCCGCAGCAGCCGAAGGCGGTGAAGCTGCCCCGGACCCGCCTGGCGTCCTCCGCCGACAGGCTCGAGATCGCGGTGACGAGGACCTCGGTGTCCTCGCGTGCGAGCTCACCGGCCAGCTCGCGCGCCTCGGCCCCGTGGAGGGCCTCGTGCGTGGCGAGCAGGACGTTGAGGAGTCCGTGCATCGGCTCGTGGCCCTGCCGGCCCCGGACCGCGTGGTGCAGTCCGCCCGTCAGCTTGAACGACAGTCCGTGCAGCACGACGGCGTCGAGGAAGCCGGCGAGGACCTGCTCGTCGGGCCACGCCCAGGTGGGGGTGGCACCGGTGCGGAACTTCGCCGTGACGTCGTGCTCGTCATCGACCGCAGCCGCGATGTCGTCGAGGGCCTGCTCCTGCTCCAGGCCGAGCCCGACCTCGACGACGACGGGCACCTCGGCGGCGAGCAGCTCGCGCCACTGCGGCGACCAGCCGAGCTCGGCTGCCGTCACGACGACGCGCTCGTCGTCCCGTAGGGCGTCGAGGGCGTCGACGAGGGGCTTCAGGGCGGTACCGGGGCGGACCACGAGCCCGACGGCGAGCGGCTTGTCGACCGTCCGCTCGTCGGCCGAGGTGAGGCTCGAGAGCGCTTCGGCGGAGGTGGCGGGGACGAGCAGCGGACCCAGCTGGGCGGCATACGGCCCGGTGCGGCGGTCGAGGTGCTCGCGGACGGCCACGTCGAGGGGGGCCGACCCCGGGGGGAAGACTGCGGCATCGTCCACGAGGCGGTCGAAGAGGGGCGCGAACGGCGTCCTTGACATGCTCGGGAGCGTACTCCACTGTGGCCATAGCGATACACCTACGTCCGGTGAGCGGACGTGGTCGAGGAGAGGTTCCCGCCCATGGCGCACTACCAGGCCGTCGGAGACATCCCGCACAAGCGGCACACCGAGCACCGGCGCCAAGGTCCCGACGGCCAGCCCGGCGAGCTCTACTACGAGGAGCTCATGGGTGAGGAGGGCTTCAGCTCGGACAGCTCCCTGCTCTACCACCGCAACATCCCCTCGACGACGGTCGCCGCCGCGGTGTGGGAGCTGCCCGACCAGTCCACGACCCCGAACCACCCGCTGACGCCGCGCCACCTCAAGCTCCACGACCTCTTCGACGCCGACGCCGCAGAGCGGACCGACGTCGTCACGGGCCGTCGGCTCGTGCTGGGCAACGGCGACGTGCGCATCTCGTATGCCGTTGCGGCACAGGCGAGCCCGTGGTACCGCAACGGCATCGGCGACGAGTGCATCTACGTCGAGAGAGGGGCCGCGCGGGTGGAGACGGTGTTCGGCGCCTTCGAGGTGGGGGAGGGTGACTACGTCATCGTCCCGCGCGCCACGACCCATCGGTGGCTTCCCGCCGCCGACGCCGCCGAGCCGTTGCGGGCCTACTGCATCGAGGCCAACAGCCACATCGCGCCGCCGAAGCGCTACCTCAGCAAGTACGGCCAGCTGCTCGAGCACGCGCCCTACTGCGAGCGGGACCTGCGCCAGCCCCGGGGGCCCCTCCTCGCCGAGGACATCGGTGAGAGCGCCGATGCGCAGACCGACGTGTACATCAAGCACCGGGGCAACGGGCCGGGCGGGGTGGTCGGGACCATCCACACGTTGCCCTTCCACCCGCTCGACGTCGTCGGGTGGGACGGCTGCCTCTACCCCTACGTCTTCAACGTCCGCGACTTCGAGCCGATCACCGGTCGCATCCACCAGCCTCCGCCCGTGCACCAGGTCTTCGAGGGCTGGAACTTCGTCATCTGCAACTTCGTGCCGCGCAAGGTCGACTACCACCCGCTCGCCATCCCCGTGCCCTACTACCACTCGAACGTCGACAGCGACGAGATCATGTTCTACGTCGACGGGGACTACGAGGCCCGCAAGGGGTCCGGCATCGGCAAGGGCTCGATCTCGGTGCACCCGGGCGGCCACCCGCACGGCCCGCAGCCGGGCGCCACGGAGGGCTCCCTCGGGATCGAGCGTTTCGACGAGCTCGCCGTCATGGTCGACACCTTCCGCCCCCTCGAGCTCGGGGAGGGGGGCCTCGCCGTCGACGACGGCGCGTATGCCATGTCGTGGTCCAAGGGGATCGCCCGGGCGACCGGTGGCACGACCGACGGCAACACGACGGGCGGAGCGTCGGCCTCCGGCGTCGCCCACTCGGAGGGCTGAGGGCCTCGTGTCGGGCACAGAGGCGGCGCCTCGCGCGGAGACCTCCCAGGCGCTCGACCGCGGGATCCGCCTCCTCGAGACGCTCGCCGAGGGGGGCGAGTCGGCGGGCCTGACCATCACCGAGCTGGCTGGTCGTCTGGGGGTCGGCCGGCCGGTGGTCTACCGCTTGGTCAGCACCCTCGAGGACCACCAGCTCGTGGCGCGGTCGTCCGACGGCCGCGTCCGCCTGGCACTCGGGGTGAGCAGGCTGGCATCGGCCGTCACGCCGATCGTGCGCAACGAGGCGCGGCCCGTGCTGCGCGAGCTCGCCGACGAGGTGGGCGCCACCGCCCACCTCACGATCGCCGAGGGGGACGAGGCCCTCGCGCTCGTCGTCGTCGAGCCCTCGTGGACCGACTTCCACGTCGCCTACCGCTCCGGCGCCCGGCACCGCCTCGACCAGGGAGCGGCCGGGCGGGCGATCCTCGCCGGCCGTGCCGGTCGGGCGGGCGTCGTGGGCACGGACGGCGAGCTGCAGGCTGGTGCCCACGGGCTCGCCGTGCCCGTCACCGTCCACTCCTCGGGTGCGCCGGTGGGCGTGGAGGCCTCCGTGGGCGTGGTGTCCCTCGAGCCGCTCGACGCGCGCACCGTGGGTCCGCGACTCGAACGCGCGGCCCGGGCACTGCGTGCCGTCCTGCGCTGATCGACAGGCCGTCGTCGAGCGTCCTGGACGCGCAGCCCAGCTGGGTCCCCTTGTGGCCCAAGCCGGCTCGCGTATGCCGTCAGCCCGCCGCCCGGGGTGCCCCCAGCAGGCGGACGCCCGCCTCACGCAATTGGCTCAGCGCCGACTCGGTCGTCGACCGGGCCACCCCGGCCGTGAGGTCGAGCAGCACGGTGGTGCGGAAGCCCTCGCGCTGCGCGTCGGCGGCAGTCGCGCGCACGCAGTGGTCGGTGGCGATGCCCACCACGTCGACGTCGGTGACGCCGCGCTGCTCGAGCCAGTCGGCGAGAGGGGTGCGTCCGTCGACGTCGGCCCGGCCCTCGAATCCGCTGTAGGCAGCGGCGTGCTCGCCCTTGCGGAAGACGGCCTCCACGTGACCGAGGGCGCCGGCGAGCCGCGGGTGGAACTCGGCGCCCTCGCTGCCGGCGACGCAGTGGACGGGCCAGGAGTCGACGTAGTCGGGGGTCTGCGAGAAGTGGGTGCCCGGGTCGACGTGCCAGTCGGCCGTCGCGACGACGTGGTCGTAGTCGGCGGCGTGCCGGCTCACGTGCTCGCTGACCTCGCGGGCGACCTCGGCGCCGCCGGCCACGGCGAGCGAGCCGCCTTCGCAGAAGTCGTTCTGCACGTCGACGATGATGAGGGCGCGGGCGCCGGCGGTGGGTGCGGACTCGACCATGGCTCAGTCCTCCTCGTAGATGGTCGGGATCACGGGCTCGCCGCGCGAGAGCTGGCCGGCAGCACGCGGCAGCTCGGCACGCGCGGCCTCGTGCCGCGCGCGTGCCTCGTGGATGTCCTGGCTGCCGACGATCTCGCCGGCCCTGACGAGCTCGACCATCAGGGGCCGGTCGTCGCCGTCGTCGCGTGGTTGCTCGCCGATCCCGATGACCTCGGCCTGCGCGACGCCGGACTCGTCGAGCCGGCGGAGCGCCCACTTGCGCCCGCCGACCGACGCCTTGTCCTTGCTCTTCTTCGCCACGCCCTGCATCTGACCCGACGAGTCCTCGCGGGAGACGAGCTTGTAGACCATCGACGCCGTGGGCGCGCCGGAGCCGGTGACGAGTGCGGTGCCCACGCCGTAGCCGCTGACAGGTCCGGCGGCGAGAGCCGCGATGGCGTACTCGTCGAGGTCGCTGGTGACGATGATCCTGGTGTCGGCGTTGCCGGCGGCATCGAGCTGGGCCCGCACCTCGGTGGCCTGGATCAGCAGGTCTCCCGAGTCGAGCCGAACGGACCCCAGCTCGGGTCCGGCGATCTCCATGGCGAGCTGCACTGCCGTGCGCACGTCATAGGTGTCGACGAGGAGCGTGGTGCCCTTGCCGAGGGACTCGACCTGGGCCGTGAAGGCCTCCTTCTCCGAGTCGTAGAGGAGGGTGAAGGCGTGGGCCGCCGTGCCGGTCGTCGGCACGCCGTAGCGACGGCCCGCCTCGAGGTTGCTGGTGGCGTCGAACCCGGCGATGTACGCGGCCCGCGCGGCGGCGACGGCGGCTTCCTCGTGCGTGCGTCGCGACCCCATCTCGATGCAGGGCCTGCCGATCGCCGCCGTGGTCATGCGCGAGGCGGCGGAGGCGATGGCCGTGTCGTGGTTGAGGATCGAGAGCACCAGGGTCTCGAGGATGACGCCCTCGGCGAAGGTGGACTCGACGACGAGCACGGGGGACTGCGGGAAGTAGCACTCGCCCTCGGCGTAGCCGCTGACGTCGCCGGTGAACCGGTAGCCGGCCAGCCAGTCGACGGTCGCTCGGTCGACGACCTTGTGGTCGCGCAGGAAGCGCAGCTCGTCGTCCCCGAAGCGGAACTGCTCGAGCGCCTCGAGCACCCGGCCGGTTCCGCCGACGACGCCGTAGCGACGGCCGTCGGGCAGACGTCGCGCGAACGCCTCGAAGACGCAGCGTCGGTGCGCCTCGCCGGAGGCGAGGGCCGCCTGCAGCATCGTCAGCTCGTAATGGTCGGTCAGCAGCGCCGTGCTCGCGGCGTGAGGGCTCGTCGGGCTCACACGTCCCACCCTAGGCGGACCACGGCCACGTGGCGTGTGCAGCGTGGGGCCGGGAGCGTGTCCGCGCTGCTGCGGGTGCGCCTAGGGTGGCCCTGTGACGACAGCCGCCCTCTCCCTCGCTCCGGTCGAGCAGGAGGAGACCGCCACCGACGAGCTGGTCGCGCCTGACGTGCCCTGGGTGACGATCGTCTGGAACGACCCCGTCAACCTCATGACGTACGTGACGTGGGTGTTCGAGACGTACTTCGGCTATCCGCGGCCCAGGGCCGAGAAGCTGATGATGGACGTGCACGTCAAGGGCCGGGCGGTGGTGTCCAACGGTCCCCGGGAGTCGATGGAGCGCGACGCCGAGGCGCTGCAGGGCTACGGCCTCTGGGCGACGTTCGAGAAGGACGAGTGATGGCCCGAGCCTTCCTGCGTGAGAAGGGCCGTTACGTCGGCCTGCTCGACCCGACCGAGCGGACGGTCCTGCACGGCCTGATGGAGCAGACCCGTGTCCTGCTCTCGCCGGAGGTGGAGGCCACAGGAGACACCTTCGACGACCTCGTGGCCTCCCTGGGGACCTCGCTCCGGGGTGCAGCCGAGGCCACCGGCGACCCTGGCGCACAGGGGGGTTCACCTGACCGTGACCCGGCGCTGGACCGTCTCCTGCCGACGGCGCACCGTGGCGACGACGAGGTCGCCGCCGAGTTCCGCCGGCTGACGGAGGAGGGCCTGCGCCAGCGCAAGAGCCGCAACCTCGACGTCGCGCTCGAGCGGCTGACGGCAGCGACCGGCGACCGTGTGGAGCTCGACGAGGCCCAGGCCCCGGCCTTCCTGATGGCCCTGACCGACGTGCGGCTGCTGCTCGGGGAGCGGATGGGCCTGCGCACCGAGGAGGACGCGGACGCGCTGTATGCCGCCATGGAGGACCTCGAGGACGACGACCCCCTCGGCTACGCGGTCGCCTGGTACGACTTCCTCACCTGGCTGCAGGAGACCTTGACCCACGCGGTCATGGGCACCGACCTCGGCGATGCGGCGGCTCTGGACGAGCCGGGCGACGAGCACGACACGGACGGCGACGACCAGGAAGGTCCTTCCCGGCCCGGCGCACTGTGACGCAGGCGACGCGCCGGCGCACGGCCCACGTCGGTGCCGGCACCTAGGCTCGTCCCGTGAACGTCACGATCGTCGGGTGCTCGGGGTCCTTCGCCGGGCCGCACTCACCCGCCTCGTCCTACCTCGTGCGCGCCGAGCACGAGGGACGCACCTGGAGCATCGTGCTCGACCTGGGCAACGGCGCCCTGGGCGCCCTGCAGCGACACATCGAGCCGTATGCCGTCGACGCCGTCCTGCTGAGCCACCTGCACGTCGACCACTGCATCGACATGTGTGGCCTCTACGTCATGATGCGCTACGTCCCAGGTGGCCCCGGCAGGTCGGCCATGCCGGTGTGGGGACCGCCGGGCACCGGCGTGCACCTCGCCCGGGCCTACGGCGGGCGAGAGAGCGAGGACGTCCTCGGCGTCTTCGACTTCCACGACCTGCGCCACCTCGAACCGGTGACGGTCGGGCCGTTCACGATCACGCCGATGCGGGTCAACCATCCCCTTGAGGCCTACGGGTTCCGGGTCGAGTCGGGGGGCCGCGTCCTCGCCTACACGGGCGACACCGACACGTGCGACCAGCTCACCGAGCTGATGACGGACGCCGACCTGGTGCTGGCCGACTCCGCCTTCGTCGACGGACGCGACACCGTCACCGGCATCCACCTGTCCGGCAGTCGCGCCGCCGAGGCAGCCGTCCGGGCCGGGGGAGTGCGGCGCCTCATGCTGACGCACATCCCGGCGTGGAACGACCCGGAGCTGTGCCGCAAGCAGGCGGCCACGGTGTGGCCCGGCGAGGTCGAGCTCGCCGAGCCGGGTGCGACCTACTGCCTCTGAGGCCTGGTTCGCGGCATTCCCGGGGCGGTGGGAGGCCACCGGCCGTGTTCCCCGACGGTCGCCTCCCGACGCGCGCCGGGTATGGCCCTCTCGATGCGGTCGCCGCCCGCCACCCGCCGGGACGTGCTCCGGCCCACCGCAACCGAGCCAAGGAGGCAGCGTGCAGCAGCGAACCATCGGGACGAGGAAGGTCGGCGCGATAGGCCTCGGGGGCATGCCCATGTCGATCGAGGGCCGTCCCGAGGAGGACCGCTCCGTCCGGGCCGTCCATGCCGCGCTGGACGCCGGCGTCACGCTCATCGACACGGCGGACGCCTACCACCGTGACGCCGGCGAGGTGGGCCACAACGAGAGCCTCATCGCCAAGGCCCTGTCGTCATGGCAGGGCGACCGGTCGGAGGTGCTCGTCGCCACCAAGGGCGGACACCTGCGACCCGGCGTCGGCTCGTGGACCGTCAACGGCCGCCCCGACTACCTCAAGGAGGCTGCCAAGGCCTCCCTGCAGCGTCTCGGCGGCGACGCGATCGGGCTCTACCAGTTCCACCGGCCCGACCCCGATGTGCCGTACGCCGAGTCGGTGGGCGCGCTCGCCGACCTGCTCGACGAGGGCGTCATCGAGATGGCCGGAGTCTCCAACGCGAACCCGGACCAGATCCGGGAGGCGCAGGAGGTCCTCGGCGGTCGGCTCGTCTCGGTCCAGAACCAGTTCTCGCCCGCCTTCCGCAGCAGCCGCCCCGAGCTCGACCTGTGCGCCGAGCTCGGCATCGCGTTCCTACCGTGGAGCCCGCTCGGTGGCATCAGCAAGGCAGGGGACCTCGGCAGCCGGCACGACGCGTTCGCAGAGGTCGCGAAGGCGCACGACGTGAGCCCCCAGCGCGTCGCCCTGGCCTGGGAGCTCGCCCTCGCGCCCGTCGTGGTGCCGATCCCGGGGGCCTCGCGACCCGAGAGCATCCAGGACTCCACCCGCGCCGAGGAGCTCGAGCTCGGCGCCGACGAGATCGAGCTGCTCTCGGTGTAGACGCTGGACTAGGCCGGGCGGCACGGCTGCCGGCGCACCTGCGTCGGCAGAGGCCTGCAGGGTGCGTGCGGGAGCCGGCCCGGGCCCGCGGTTGGGGGCCGCGCCACCGTCATGACTAGCCTCGTGTCATGACTGACCGACATGACGGCCGCGCTCCCGACCAGACGCGCGAGGTGCGGATCACGCGCAACTGGCTCGACCACGCGGAGGGGAGCGTGCTCGTGGAGTTCGGGCGCACCCGGGTGCTCTGCGCGGCCTCCTTCACCGAGGGCGTGCCCCGGTGGCTCAAGGGCAAGGGCACCGGCTGGGTGACCGCCGAGTACGCCATGCTGCCCAGGGCGACCAACACCCGCTCCGACCGCGAGAGCGTCAAGGGCCGCATCGGCGGACGCACGCACGAGATCAGCCGGCTCATCGGCCGCAGCCTGCGCGCCGTCATCGACACCAAGGCCCTCGGCGAGAACACCATCGTCCTGGACTGCGACGTGCTCCAGGCCGACGGCGGCACCCGTACCGCCGCCATCACCGGTGCCTACGTCGCCCTGGCCGACGCCATCGAGAACGCCCGCGGCAGGGGCCTCGTCCCCAAGAAGGCGCAGCCGCTGACCGGGTCGGTGGCCGCCGTCTCGGTGGGCATCGTCGAGGGCCGCGCCGTGCTCGACCTCGACTATCCCGAGGACTCGACCGCCGAGACCGACATGAACGTCGTGATGACCGGCGACGGACGGTTCATCGAGGTCCAGGGCACCGCCGAGGGTGCGCCCTTCGACCGCGACCTGCTGGGTCAGCTGCTCGACCTCGCGACCAAGGGCTGCGCCGACCTCACCGAGCTCCAGCGCGCAGCCCTGGCTGCACCGCTGTCCCCGGCGGGCGGATTCGCTTGCGACCCTGCCGGGGCCGACACGGACGGTGGGGTGGTCGCGTGACGAAGGTGGTCCTGGCCACCCGCAACGCCCACAAGGTCGAGGAGCTGCGCGAGATCCTGGCCGACGTCGGTGCCGAGCTGGGCCTCGAGATCGTGGGGCTCGACGGCTTCCCCGACGCGCCCGAGGTCGTCGAGGACGGGGTGACGTTCGAGCAGAACGCCATCCTCAAGGCGGCCTCCGCGGCCAACGTCACGGGGCTGCCCGCCCTCGCCGACGACTCCGGACTCGCCGTCGACGTCCTCGGGGGTGCTCCCGGCATCTTCAGCGCGCGCTGGTCCGGCGGCGGAGGTGACGGTGCCAACGTCGACCTGCTGCTCGCGCAGCTGGCCGAGGTGCGCGACGAGCACCGGGCTGGCGCCTTCGTCTGTGCAGCCGCACTCGTCCTGCCCGACGGGCGCTCCGCCGCCGAGCTCGGTCGGTTCCCCGGCTCCATCGCCCGCCGGCCCCGGGGCAGCAACGGTTTCGGTTACGACCCGATCTTCGTCCCATCCGACCAGGCGGCCGGCGACGAACGCACACTGGCGGAGTACGAGGCCGACGAGAAGAACAAGGTGTCTCACCGAGCACTCGCCTTCCGTGCACTCGTGCCGCACCTGAAGGAGCACCTGAGGCCATGACCACGACCAGCCCGGCCACCCGTCCCGAGACCTCCCCCGAGCAGCCGGAGCGCCCGCTGTGGTGGGGAGCCCTCGACGGGGTGGTGGCCGGGCTGCTCACGGTGGGCCTGGCGACGCTCGCGGCGTCGGTGCTGACCGGTGTGGCGCCCTCCTCGGGCCAGCCTGCGCCCATCGCCGCGGTCGGCGGGGCGTTCATCGACCGGACGCCGCCGTGGCTCAAGAACTTCGCCGTCGCCACGTTCGGCACCAACGACAAGCGGGCCCTGCTTGTCGGCACGGTCGTGGTCCTCGCGCTGGCGTGCGCGGCCATCGGCATGCTCGCCCGGCGCCACCTCGTGGCCGGGCTGGTGGCCTTCGCGGTCGTCGGGGCGGTCGGGGTCGCAGCGGTGCTCGGCCGCCCCGGCGCGAGTGCGCTGGACGTGCTGCCGACCGTCCTGGGGACGGTCGCCGGTCTGTGGTTCCTGAGCCGCTCCGCCCGGCCGACGGGCACGTCGCCGGCTGCCGTGAACCCCGGCCGGCGCTGGCTGCTCGGGGGTGCGGTGGGCGCCGTGGCGGCATACGGGGGCAACCTGCTCGGGGGCGGCTCGACGGCGGCCGCGGTGTCGCGTGACGTGCTGGCGCGCACGCCGCTCAAGGGGACGAAGCTGGCCATCCCCGCGGGCGCGGACCTCCGCATCCCCGGCCTGACCCCCTACATCGTCCCCAACGAGGACTTCTACCGCATCGACACGGCCATCGTCGTCCCCCGCGTCGACGCGAACGACTGGAAGCTCAAGGTCACCGGCATGGTCGACAGGGAGGTCGAGATCGACTGGCAGACCTTGCAGTCCAAGCCGATGCAGGAAGCCCTCGTGACGCTGACCTGCGTGTCCAACGAGGTCGGGGGAGACCTCGCCGGCAACGCGATATGGACGGGGTGGCCGGTGCGTGAGCTGCTCGCCATGGCCGGCCCCAAGCCGGGCGCCGACATGGTGCTGCAGACGAGCGTCGACGGCTTCACCGCCTCGACACCCCTGGCCGCCCTGACCGACGACCGCAACGCCCTGCTCGCCGTCCGGATGAACGGCGAGCCGCTGCCCTTCGAGCACGGCTTTCCCGTGCGCGTCGTCGTGCCCGGCCTCTACGGCTACGTGTCGGCGACGAAGTGGGTGACCGAGCTCAAGGTGACGACGTATGCCGCCGACGTGGCCTACTGGACACCGCGGGGCTGGTCGCCCAGGGGTCCCATCAAGACGGCGTCGCGCATCGACGTCCCCAAGGCGGGTGCGGTGGTCCAGGCCGGCACCGTGGCCGTCGCGGGTGTCGCGTGGCACCAGCACACCGGCATCTCGAAGGTGGAGGTTCAGGTCGACCAGCAGCCTTGGACGCCCGCCCGGCTCGCCGTCGACGCGAGCATCGACACCTGGCGACAGTGGGTCTACGAGTGGGACGCGACGCCCGGCAGCCACGACATCCGCGTCCGGGCCTACGACGCGTCGGGCCAGGTGCAGTCGCCGCTCGAGGCGCCCCCGGCACCCGACGGCGCGACCGGAATCCACGTGGTCACCGTCCGGGTCCAGTGAGCGGAAGCTGCCGCGCTCCGTCCCCGTCCCGGCTGGGCGCGGCGGCCGTCTAGAGTGGGGCCGCGCACCTCGCGAGCGGACGTGGTGGAACTGGTAGACACGCAGGATTTAGGTTCCTGTGCCCTAGGTGTGCGGGTTCGAGTCCCGCCGTCCGCACCCAGGCCGGGCCCCTGCATGCATCCGTCCACGTCCCCGGACCGCCGTGCTGCGCGCCGACGCCGCACGCCGGATGGGTACGGGAGGTGCACCGATACGATGCCCGAGAGGCACTCGTCCAGCGCGGGATCCGGTCGAGCCGCACCGGTTTGACGGCTCACCCGAACGCGCCCACCCCGAAGGAGCACACTGTGACGTCGAGACTCGAGCCCGGCGAGGAGGCCCCGGCGTTCAGCCTTCCCGACGACACCGGCCAGACCGTCAGCCTCTCCGACTTCGCGGGCCGCCGCGTCATCGTCTACTTCTACCCGGCCGCGATGACGCCCGGCTGCACGAAGCAGGCCTGTGACTTCAGCGAGTCGCTCGAGTCGCTGAAGAGGGACGGCTACGACGTCGTCGGCATCTCAAAGGACAAGCCGGCCAAGCTCGCGAAGTTCCGCGAGCGCGACCAGCTCACCATCCCGCTGCTGAGCGACGAGGACCTCGCCGTCCACACGGCATACGGCGCCTGGGGCGAGAAGAAGCTCTACGGCAAGACCGTCGAGGGCGTCATCCGGTCGACCTTCGTGGTCGACGAGGAGGGCAAGGTCGCCCACGCGCTCTACAACGTGAAGGCGACGGGCCACGTGGCCAAGCTCCGTCGCGACCTCGGCATCGCCGACTAGAGTCCCACCCTCTCCGAAAGGAAGCCACATGAGCGACACCGCACGCATCGAGCAGGACATCGAGGCCGCCCGCGCGCGGCTCGAGGGCACGGTCAACGAGCTCGCCTACCGGGCGCAGCCGCAGGTCATCGCGCAGCGGCAGATGCAGGGGCTCAGGCTGCGCCTCGACGCCGCGACGCACACGCCGGACGGCGAGCTGCGCATCGAGCGCATCGGGGCCGTCGTCGCTGCCGCCGTCGTGGTCGTGGTCGCCGTCGGGCTGCTCCGTCGCCGGCGCCGCTGAACCGACCGTCACCGGACCCGGCCACGTCTGACGTGGCCGGGTCCGGTCGTCCCGACCGGTTCACTGCACGCCCGAGCCTGACCCGCGACCTGACGGGGGCATGGGAAAGGCCCCCGCTCGGATCAGTCCGAACGGGGGCCTTTGGAAGTGCGCCGTCAGGGACTCGAACCCCGAACCCAGTGATTAAGAGTCACTTGCTCTGCCAATTGAGCTAACGGCGCAACGAGGAGAAACGCTATCAGTAGCCTTGCGGCCCGGCAAAATCGGTGCCGGGAGCCGGCTCAGAGCAGGCCGGTGGCCGTCGAGAGCAGCGTCAGCGCCAGGCTGAGCACCATGACCCCGATGATGACGCCGACCGTGATCCGTTGGGTGCGCTTGTTTCCCATGAGCATGAGCCCATTGTGCTGCACGACGACCGTGGGGCCGACCGGACCTGCGTACGGTCGGCCCCACGGGCTCGTCTATGCCGAGACCTGCGTCACTGGCCGTCGGCACCCGGGACGTAGCCGCCCGGGACCTGCGAGGGGGTGTAGATGCGAGCGTCACCCGGGTAGGGCTTGCTCCAGTTGTGCGCCTGGTACCACGTGAACCGGTTCATCAGCTCGGGGCTCGCGGTGTCGGCGCTCGGGTTGGTGGAGTTGAAGCCCTGCTTGACCCGCCAGGCCTCCCACTGCGCGGCGACGGGCTTCTCCGACGCCGGCACTGCGGCGGAGCTCGGCTGGGCCGCAGCACCGCTCGCCGACGGGGTGGTGTCCGGGCCGCACGCCGGGCCGGGGCTGACCTGCTCGGTGAGCGGGATCTGGTTCGGCACCGCGGTGAACGGCGTGAGGTCCGGCTTGGACTGGAACGCGTCGAACATCGGCGTCGCCGCGGCGAGCTTCTGGTTCAGCGGCGCGGCACCCATGATCTGCTCGATCGTGCGGACCATGTTGATCTGGGAGTAGTAGGTGTCGATGACCTTCCCGTGGGCCGCCCAGGGGCTGATGACCTGAACGGGAGCCCGGTGCCCGTCGACGTGGTCGGCGCCGTCCTGGCTGTCGTCCTCGACCACGAAGATGGCCGAGTCCTTCCAGTACTTGCTGTGCGAGATCTCGTCGACGACCTGCCCGACGGCGAGGTCACCGTCGGCGACCTGGGCCCGGGCGTCGGGGGCGCCGCCTGTGTGGTCGCTGGAGAGCCACAGCATGTTGAAGTTCGCCGGCCCCTCCTTCTGGAAGTGCTGCTTCCAGAGCTGGAAGCGGTAGATGTCGGGGATGTTGACGTCGAACTTCGGGTAGTCGTGCTGGGTGATCGCGTTGAGGGACGGGATCGGCGACTGGGTGTCGGACTTGACCGACGGGTCGGTCAGCAGGCTGGGGTCGCCACCGGCCGAGACCTGCTTCGCGGTGCAGTAGTACTTCTGCCACGTCGCCCCGGCCGGCTTGGTCAGGAACTGCGTGAACTCGCCGTAGTTGCGAGCGGACTTGCCCGCGGACTGCACTGCGGTCCAAAGGAACCCGGATCGCTGGTGCCCGAGGGCGTCGTCCTCGGTGTCGTAGCTGCGGACGTACTCGCCGGCGCTGGACTCGGTGTACTCCGGGTTGTCACCCTGCATCAGCCAGTTGTGACCCTCGGCCGAGTTGGTGCCGATGTCGTAGGTGTTGTCGTAGAGCCCGAACTGCTTGGCCAGGGCGTGCTGGTTCGGGGTGACCTTCTGGCCGAACTGCACGAGCGACGGGTCGCCGTTGCCGCGGGAGTCGTCGCCGTAGACCTGGTCGTACGTGCGGTTCTCCTTGACGAGCACGAAGACGTGCTTGATCGTCGAGGGGTCCCCGAGGTGGACGGGAACGGGAACCGGCTTGGCCCGGTGCCGGCGGTCGCCCTGCCCGTCGCCCCGCTCGTCACCCTGCGCGCCCTGGGCGTCGTCGTGGCCGTGGCCCTTGCCCGGGTGCCCCGTCCAGCCGTTCTGGGCGAAGACGGTCGAGGTGTAGCGGCCGATCTCCTTGTCGCTCGGGAGCGTGAAGCTCGTGAGCGAGGCGGTGGTGCTGTGCGTGTCGTGGCCGCTGACGACCGGGACGCCGTAGCCCTTGTTGGTCGTGATCGCCGGCCCACGCGCGTCGATGCCCCGCGTGTTGGTGACGACGACCCGGTCGCCGACCGTCGCCACGTCGGACGGGTAGTAGTCCGTCGGAAGCAGCCCGACGTAGCTGACAGGCTCCTGGGGCGTGCTGCCGTAGCGGTAGACGGCGACGGCGTTGGCGCGGCCCAGCGTGACGAGAAGGTGGCCGTCCTTGGTCAGCGCCATGCCGGTCGGCTCGTAGCCGACCCGGGACTTGGACCAGGGCTGGGTCGCGATGGTCTGGACGACCTTGTCCTTGGTGGAGTCGATCACCGAGACGGTGTCGCTGTTGGTGTTGGCGACGAAGACGGCGTTGCCCGCGGCATACAGCGCGGTGGGGTGCAGCCCCACGGGGATCGACCTGACGGCGCCCGCCGGTGCGGCGGTGTCGATGACGCTGACGGTGCCGGTGGTCGAGGCGCCGAGGTGGGGGTCGGCCGGCACGTCGGTGCCGTAGGAGTTGATCGTCGGCTCGCCCGGCTTGGCGGTCCGGCCGCCCTCGTTGCTGACGAAGAGCTTCTGGCCGACGAAGGCCAGGTGCCGCGGGGCGATGCCGACCTTCCACGTCTGCTTGACGGCGCCCGTGGAGGGGTCGATGGCGATGACGGTGTTCTGTCCGTTGACCGCGACGTAGAGGGTCGAGCCGTCGGGGGAGTAGACGGACTTGCCGGGCAGGGCCGAGTTGCCGCCGACCTGCGGGAGGGGGAAGCGCTGGGCCGTGCCCAGCGTGCCGTCGGCGTTGACCGGGAAGCGGGTCAGGGCGTCCTGCTGCGAGAGCCAGAGGAACTTGCCGTCGGGGGAGTACGTCGGGCCCTCCTGCCCGACGCTGCCGTCGGAGAGGGTCTGGTCGACGCCGGCCGCCTTGCCGACGCGGTAGATCAGCTTCTTGGACGCGAGGTCGAAGACCTGCAGGACGACCTTCTTGTCGGCGCTGCTGGCGGCGAGGAAGCGGCCGTCGGCACTGACCGTGGAGCCCATGAACTTGCCGTACTCGGTCATGATCCGGTCGCCGATGGGCTTGATGACCTGGTTGTCGGAGACCTGGAGACCGTTGGGGTACTCCGTGCCGACCTGGTGGTTGCCGAAGACGCCGGTCGCCGCGGAGGCGATGCCGCCACCGGCGATGGTGAGCACCGCGGTGCTGGCCACGGCGATGCGGATCCTGCGGTTGCTACGACTCTGCTCGGAGGCGGGGCCCGAGGTGCGCCGTCGTTGACGAGTGACCTGCATGATCATCCTTTCGAGGTACTGCGGGAGGACAGGTCGACGAGCGCGTCGATCTGCCACAGGGGGTTGGCTGCATCCCCGTCGGGGGTGCGCACCTGGAAGTAGCCGTTCACCTCCTTCGGGCCGTCACCGTCGGCGACGTAGTGCCCGTCGGCTGACACGTCCAGCTGGTAGAGCGCCGTCCCGACAGCCGTGGCACCGGGGATGTGCCACGAGACGGAGCAGCGCCAGTCGTTGCCCGGCCCCTCGTCCTCGCCCGGTGATCCGGCCCGGTAGCAGGACGCGCTCGTGCGCAGCTGCTCCTCGGTCACGTCCGGGCGGTGGAGCTGGCGGGACTGCAGGCGGTAGAGGTGGGCGAAGGAGGTCGCCAGCGACTGCTCGACCTTGCCCCGGTCGATGCCCGACCCGCTTGCCGGTGTCGCGACGGCGACCACGGCGATGCTCACGAGGGTCAGGGCCAGCACCGGGGCGACGCCGAGGAGCACGGACCGGCGCGCCGACCCCTCGTAGGCGAGATCGGTGAAGTCGCGTCGCACGAAGAGCAGAAGGGCCAGCGCGGTCGCGACGAGCACCCAGGCGAGGCTGATGATCAGGCCGACGACCAGCGGACGCGTCTGGGCCGGCCCGGCGAACAGTCCGCGCCAGGCCAGGAAGCCCTGGCTCGGCAGGGCCAGGCGCACGGCTGCGGGCATGGGGAGCAGCTGCGCCGTCTGGAGGGCGAACGCGAGCAGCGCTGGTGTCAGCAGGCCCATGGGGGAGCGGCCGAGGGCGACGGAGCCGAGGAGCCCGACGGCCGCGAAGGCGAGCGAGCCCACGACGACGCACGCCCAGGCGAGCAGGACGAGCCACGCGCTCCGCCCGGGCCCGATGACGCTCCCGTCGAGCCCGACGAGGTCGTGGTCGCCGACCACCAGCAGGCCCCCGCCGATGCTGGAGACGGCCAGCCCTAGCTCCATGACGAGGATGACTGCCGTGCTGGCGATGGCCTTGGCGGCGAAGATGCGACGCGGGGA
The DNA here is from genome assembly GCF_041941675.1 of Terrabacter sp. BE26. Classification (GTDB taxonomy): domain Bacteria; phylum Actinomycetota; class Actinomycetes; order Actinomycetales; family Dermatophilaceae; genus Terrabacter. Next base: position 3,303,878 of record NZ_CP090122.1, read on the forward strand.
GCGCACCGCCATGACGAGGTGGCGCCAGGTGCCGAGCCGGTCCTCGGCCGCGAAGACGTCCCCGGCCACGAGGGCGGTCAGGAGCGGCAGGGCCCAGGTGCACGCGAAGCTCAGCACCACCAGCGTGCCGGCCCAGCCGGTGGCGAGCATCCACCGGCCGAAGACGGTGTCGCTCGGCAGCGAGCTCTGGCCGCTGACGGCTGCGATGAACCCGGCCGGCGCGACCCAGCAGGCCAGCAGGACGATGCGCACGCGCCACTGGGCGAGCAGCTTGAGCAGCTCGAAGCGGACGCTCGCACCGAGACCGGCACGGGCCGTGAGGGCAGACGCGGCATCGACGGGGGAGGGGTCGGGTGCCGGGGCGGGGTGGGTCCCGAGGGCGACGTCGCCGTCGCGGCCGGTCGAACTCGCCTGCGCGGCAGGGGCGCTCATCGGGTCTCCTCCCGAGTCGTGAGGGTGTCCTCGGCGGCGGTCAGCGCGAGGAAGGCGGCCTCCAGCGGCGGGACCACGGGGCCGAGCTCGCGCACCGAGACACCGGCCTCGACGAGACGCACGACGAGCTGCTCGACCGCGCCCACCGGCCCCCGCGCCACGACGGCGTCGCCGTCACCTGAGGACGAGCCGCGGACGGGCACCAGCTCGAGTCCCGGGGTCCCGGCAACGACCCGTCGGGTGGTCGCCGGGTCCGACGTCACCACCCGGTGGTCCAGCCGGCCGCTCTCGGTGGCGAGCTTGGCCACGGAGCCGGAGAAGACGACCCGCCCACCGGCCAGGAGGGTGACCTCGGCGCACAGGGCGGCGAGGTCGTCCATCTGGTGACTGGAGATCACAACCGCGGTGCCCTCGGACGCGAGCCCGGCGAGCAGTCGGTGGACGTGCCGTTTCGCGGCGGGGTCGAGCCCGTTCGACGGCTCGTCGAGCACGAGCAGCCGCGGCCTCGTGAGCAGGGCTGCGGCAAGGCCGAGGCGCTGGCGCATCCCGAGGGAGAAGCCGCGGGCGCGGTCGTCGGCGACGTCCACCAGGCCGACCTGCTCGAGCACCCGGTCGACCTCGGCGCGGCGCCCAGGCCCGCGGCCGTGCAGCTCGGCGAGGGTGGTGAGGTTCTGGCGAGCGGTCAGCGACGGGTAGAGCCCCGGCCCGTCGACGAACCCAGCCACGCCGACGGGCACTCCCAGCACCCGGTCGACGGCCGAGCCGAGGATCTCGAGTCGGCCCCCGTCGGCGACGGAGAGCCCGAGCAGGAGCCCGAGCAGCGTCGTCTTCCCGGCGCCGTTGGGTCCCACGAGGCCGTGCACCTGCCCGCGGGGGATGTCGAGGTCCACGCCGTCCAGGGCAACCACGTCGCCGAAGCACTTCGTGAGGCCTCGGGACCGCACTGCGCCCGAGTCGATCTCGTTCCTTCTCTCCTGCATCGCTGGAGACGCTAGGGAGACAAGGGGGTTCGGGGGCGGCCGGAACCTGAACCCTGGGCAAACATCGCAAAAGGTGCAGGGGCGCGTAGCTGCGCCACCATGGGTGACGCAGCAGCCGCTTCCGAACACGGGCCCACCGAAGGACGAATGGCCCCGTCACCGCTGGTGGCCGAGGCCGATCCTGAGACACGAGTATGTCCGGTGAGGAGTACGGCGCTGAAGGCGATCGTGCAGGACCGGTACGGCGGGGCAGGCGTGCTTTACTTCGCCGACGTCCCAGGAGGTGTACGGCGCTGCTCGCGAGACGTACGCGGAGTTCACGGTCGCGCGGGCCGATCAGATGGCAGTGAAACCGTCGCGGTTGACCTTCGAGGAATCGGCGGTGCTGCCGTACGCCGCCTTTCCTGCGCTGCAGGGGCTGCGCGACCACGGGCACGTCCAGCCGAGGCAGCGGGTTCTGGTGGTCGGCGCCTCCGCGGCGGTGGGCAGCATCGCCGTGCAGTTGGCCAAGGCCATCGGCGCGGAGGTGACCGGGGTGTGCGGCCCGCGTGATGTCGACCTGACGCATTCCCTCGGTGCCGAGCATGTCGCCGACTACTCCAGCCAAGACTTCGCCGACGGCGCTCGCGTCATGACCTGATCCTCGACGTGTTCGGCCGCACACCACTGCGGCGGCTGCGCCGCGCCCTCACCCCGAGTGGAACCTTGGTGATCGCCGGCGGGGAGGGGGACCGATGGATCGGGGGCCTGCAGCGGCAGCTGGGTGCCGCCGTGATGGCGCGGACCTACCCGCTGATCGAGGCCCCCGATGCCGTCGCCCAGCTGCAGACCGGCGCTACGTCGGGGCGGCTGTCCGTCACCATGTGACGGTGACGGACCTCCGGCTCAAATCCTTGGCCGACGTGGTCGCAGCAGCGCTGCACCTGGACGTGGCACGAATGGAGCCCCGGTCGACGGCGGAGCCGGGCGAGTTGGGTTTGGGGGCGTCGTTGGTCCGCCCGCGGCAAGCGTCGCCCAGGAGACCCTGCCCCCGCGGGGGCCCGGGTGCGGCCACGTGCGAAGGCCAGTGCTCGCACGATCTCTACCCGCGCGCTTTCCGGTATCCCGGCATTGCCGTCCACAGCGGCGCCGACTGTGTCACTGCTCGGCGGGCCAGCGCTGACGCTTCCGCGGTCGCGTACCGCGATGTGCAGCAGGTCGCGGCCAGACAACCCTTCCGTCATCTGGTTCTGTGCCGACGAGGGGGAGGCCCCTGTGCGCCGCATCAGTGGGTACGCGAGGGTCAGTGCCACCGCTCGGAGACACGACGCCTAGACCCTTCCCCCGAGCGGTGGCGCCCCAAGCGTCACAGGCCGTTTGCCCGGGGCCGGTCAACGTCAGCCCTGGCGTTGCCGGCCGTGGATCTCTGCGCCGAATCGGAATGCTGCCTGATTCGGAGCCCGACAAGCGGCTCGACATCGCGCCGGGTGGGTATGCACCGACCGAGCCCCAAGGTCGGGGCTTCACAGCACGGAAGTGAGGTTGGTCAGATGGTGACTTCTGAGGACCTGGCTGCCTTCCTGGTCAAGACCGCAGCCGCCGTGGTGCGGCTGGACCTCACGCTGGGATCCGAGGACGAACGATTCCGCCAGCTGGCGATCAGCGACATGGTTGACGGCGTGTCACTCCCGCGCCCCTTGGAGGGACTCCGCGAGGAGCTGCTCGCCGGCGCCGACCCCGTGGCCGCGTTGTCACACGCGTTCTCTCGGCAGGCCCACGCCTACTGCGAGGGCGCGGCGCGAGCCACCGTCACCGTCGTAGAACAGGCCGTCACGCATGTACACGCGGCCGGCGGAGACGCCGCCGTCGAGGCCTTTCTGGACGACCTGCAGCACCAGAACGAAGAGCCAGCCGCTCTCTGATGACCCCCTCGCCTGGCCCTGCTCCTGGTCGGGTATGAGGTGGAGCATGCAGTCATCGTGCTTGAGCGGGTGGGCTTCGTCGTGCGTCGGGCCGCGCTGCTCGAGGCGGGCCGCCAGCACTGGCGGAGCGCGACCACCCCAGCCCTGATCGCCGAAGAGCCCGGGTGCTCACCATCCGGGGTCGGCCCGGAGCGGGCAGCGGCTCGCTCGCGTCGAGTGCGAGTGTGGTCAGGCATGGATGGTCCGCTGTGACCGCTCGGTGCCCCTGCCGGGCTGCCCGTACGGACGAGGCAGCCCCGCAGGCCTTGCACCTGTTTCAACCGATGTGGATCCACTTCGCCGTGGAGGGCACGCCGGCACTGTTGACGAGGAAGAGCATGTACCAGCCGGCGATGCCGACCGTTGACGACGGGGCCACCGCCGTGAGACCGGTCGTGGTCGCAGTGGTGCTCAGCGTGACGATCCGCTCGTCGAAGTTGACGGTGTGAGTTGCGGCGCCCGACCGGATCAGCACGGCCTTGCTGGCGGTGTCGGGAGACGTGATCGTGAAGCTCGCACCATGACTGACTTGGGACGGCGCCGACGTGATGGTCGGGCGTGTTCCCTGGAACAGGTACGGCGGGGAGAGGAGCTCGTCCTTGTTGCCTCCGCCGCCGGCGCCGGTGTCTCCTGCGGAGAACACCCGGCCATCGGGCAGCAGGACCGCCGAGGAGTGGTAACCCCGGCGCTCAGCCTGAGTGGCGAGCGTCGCCCAGGAGTTGCTGGCCGGTTTGTACATGAGGGACGTGTAGATGGCGCCGGCGAAATTCCCAGAGGAGTTTCCGCCGACCCCGAGGACCTGGCCGTCTGGCATCAGGACTGGACTCATGTGTCCGCGGCCCTGGGGCAGGGCCGCCAGCGGCGACCACCCGGCGGTCGGGTTGGCGGCGTCGAAGGTTTCCACTGCGGCCGTCGCTGCGCCCTGGTCGATGCCACCGATGAGCATGACCTTCGTGGAGCCGGAAGCCGGACCCGGGAGTAGGACCGCGCCCTCGCCGCTACCGTGCTTCAGCTTCGGCCTGGGATAGGAGGTCCAGGTCCACGTGCTCGGGTCAAGGATGGAGGTCGAGCTCGAGGTGACCTCGAGGATCTTGCCGGAGGGCAGAACCCATTGGTGCGGGTAGAGGCCCGAGGGGTGGTTCGTCCCGACCTTCTTCAAGGTCCCGACGTTGCCCGTCGTCGGCGGCGTCCACAGCTCCACGTCGGGATTCTTTGCGCCATTCATGTCGAATCCACCGCTGATGACGACAGTGCCGTTGGGCAGCAACGTCGACGTCGGGTAGTAGCGACCCATCGGGCTGGACGGTTGCGGCGTCCAGGTGAGCGTGGCCGGGTCGAAGAGCATGATGTTGTTGATGCCGTGTGCACCCTTTCCGTGGCCACCGACGACCAGAATCCGCCCATCCTGCAACGGGGTCATGGATCCGCACTCGACATCTGCCGGAGGATCCGTCTCGGTTGCATTTCCGGTAACCGGGTCGTAGACGTAACCCTGGGTTGGCTTCAGAGCGCCGAAGACAAGAATCTTGCCTGTGTGGAGCAGCACCGAGTGCACCCCGATGGCTCGGGGGTTCGCTCCCGGCGGCGTGAACGGCGCCGACCATGATCCGCTCGTCGCCGCGTCGGCGGCGCCGACAGCTGGCACGCCAGCCGCTGCTGCGGCCGGGAAGTTGGAGGCCGCCAAGGCGACGGCGACGGCCCCCGCGGGCCAATAGACCTTCTTCATTTCTCCCCCATGTGAACTCGCGTTGGAGTCGGCGACGCTGCGACCAGCATGAAGAGCGGCGGCCGCGGGTGTCCGGGCTTTCGCGATATTGCTGATTAGTCATCCGTAGACGCAACAATGGTTATCCCGATAAAGGGGGACAACGGCGACGCCAGCCTCAAAAGGAGTCAGCGAATCATTCGCAGGGTGTCGTCAGTCATGTCGAAAGGGAGTGCCTGAACGGCAAACAATGCCAAGTCGGCGCGCTCCGGAATGCGGGTGGTCGGAGCAGATGGCCCACGAGGCGGGTCGCCGGAGGATGTCGATGTTCTTAGAGCGTGAAGGGTGTCGCCCGCTCACGGCCGCCGCGCCCGGCCGGGCGACGATCGAACTGGCGCCCGGCGACATCCTCACCCCCGGTGCGGAACCTGACGCCTCCGTGGCCGAGGGTGGGGCCACGAGCCGCGTGGCGGCCGCGCGGCGCCCGACGACGGCAGGCCTGGCGCTGACGATGGGCGCAATCGCCCCGCCGTGACCTGCGTCACAGGCCGGGCTTCGTTGCCGGGGCGGTGCCGGAACGCGCGGTGGCCCGTGCCCCCTCCGGAGGGGCCACGGGCCACCGAGACGCCCCGCACAAGCGGGACCATGGGGTGAGTGACGGGACTTGAACCCGCGGCCACCTGGACCACAACCAGGTGCTCTACCAGCTGAGCTACACCCACCATGCACAACACGAGCCGGGCCCGGGGGCTCGGCGCCGTGTCACGGCGTCGACAATGCTACAGGCTCTCGCGCGGTGCTCGTGACCACCCCGGCCGGACGGCATACGCCCTCTTTGTCGTATGCCGTCAGGCACGTCCCGGGCGGCTGGTCGCTCGGGTCAGTGCTCGATGACGTGGGCCGTGGCGAGCGCCTTGGCGGTCGCGCTGTCGGGGCCGGGTTGGGGCACGAAGACCGCCTCGCGGTAGTAGCGCAGCTCGGCGATCGACTCGCGGATGTCGGCGAGCGCACGGTGGCCCCCGGACTTCTTGGGGGCGTTGAAGTAGACGCGGGGGTACCAGCGGCGGGAGAGCTCCTTGATGGAGCTGACGTCGATGATCCGGTAGTGCATGTACGACTCGAGCACCGGCATGTCGCGGGCGAGGAAGCCACGGTCGGTGGCGACCGTGTTGCCACCGAGGGGCGCCTTGCGCGGCTCGGGCACGAAGGTGCGGACGTAGTCGAGGACGATGTGCTCGGCCTCGTGCAGCGTCACGCCCGAGGCCAGCTCGTCGATGAGCCCGGAGGTGGTGTGCATGTCGCGGACGAAGTCGTCCATCTGCTCGAGCGCCTCGTCCGGCGGCTTGACGACGACGTCGATGCCGTCGCCGAGCTGGTTGAGCTCGAAGTCGGTCACGAGCGCGGCGACCTCGACCAGCGCGTCGGACTTCAGGGAGAGGCCGGTCATCTCGCAGTCGATCCAGATGATGCGGTCGGCGATGGCGCGGTGGTTGGTGTCACTCACCGCACCACCATAGAGGCTGGCGAAGGCGCGGCCCCGGTCCGCGTCGGCTCGTGGAGCCCCAGCGTCACAGGCGGCGCGCGGGTCGGCTGCACTAGCCTGCCTGCATGACCTCAGGGGACGTCACGACACAGGGTCCGGCCGGCAGCCCTGGCGGCCAGGTGCAGCAGTGGAGCACGCTGCCCAACCCCACGCGCCGGCCGATGCTGCGTCGGGCCCTGACCATCGGTGTTGCCGCGTCGGTGTTCCTGATGTGCCTGCTCGTGCTGCTCGGCATCCTCGGTCAGCGGCTCACCACGCAGACACTGGTGACTGCCGCGCTCACCGCGGTCATCCCGCTCCTCGTCATCGTCCCGACCTTCCTCTGGCTCGACCGCTACGAGGCCGAGCCGGCTCGCTACATCGTCTTCGCCTTCCTCTGGGGCGCGCTCGTGGCCGTCGTCGGCGCCTTCTTCCTCAACACCTACGGGCTCAAGCTGCTGGTGGAGGCGCGCTGGACGGACCCGTTGGAGACGGGCGCGGTCTACCTGGCCCCGGTCACCGAGGAGACGCTCAAGGGCCTCGGGATCCTGCTGATCTACCTGCTGCGCCGCCGCGAGTTCGACGGCATCATCGACGGCATCGTGTATGCCGGCCTCATCGGCGCCGGGTTCGCGTTCAGCGAGAACATCCTCTACCTCGGGCAGGCGCTCAACGAGTACGGCAGCGAGGGCCTCACCTCCACGTTCCTGGTACGCGGGCTGATGGGTCCGTTCGCGCACCCGCTCTTCACGTCGATGACCGGCATCGGCATCGGCATCGCCGCGAGCGCGCGCCGGCCTGCCACCCGCGTCGTGGCGATCGCGGTCGGCTGGGGCTGCGCGATGCTCCTGCACCACCTGTGGAACCTCTCGGCGATCGCCGGCCTCGGGGGGTTCTTCCAGGCGTACGTGACCTACCAGGTGCCGATCTTCCTGGTCTTCATCGGCTTCCTGCTCTGGCTGCGTCGCCGGGAGGGCCGCCTCATCGGGCGGCACCTCTCCCCGTATGCCGACGCCGGGTGGCTGACGCACGCGGAGGTCGTGATGCTCTCGCACCTGCGCCTGCGCCGTGCGGCGCGCGCGTGGGCACGGCAGAACGGCGGTCGCCCCGCGAAGCACTCGATGCACGCCTTCCAGGACAGCGCGAGCGACCTTGCGCTGCTGCGCTCGCGGATCGTCCGCGGGACCGCGGAGGAGGGCGCGACGCAGCGCGAGATGGTGCTGCTGCAGGCCATCACGGCCCACCGGCGCGGCTTCATCGGCTCGCCCGTCACCTGAGCGGCCGGGAGGTCGCCGGGTGCCTATCATTGGCACGGCGCCCGAGCGGGCGCTCGGCCCCTGTAGCTCAGCGGATAGAGCAAGAGCCTTCTAATCTCTTGGTCGCAGGTTCGAGTCCTGCCGGGGGCACCAGCGGAAACCGGGCACGGTCAGGCCGAACCCGAGGATAGGCACCGGAGCCCGACGGGCGGGAAGATCAGCGCGGGGACGCCGATGCACACGATCGTGAGGCCGACGAGGGCGGGGGAGGATGCGGGCGAGGACCCGGAGCGCCCCGGCCACGTAGCGCATGTTCACTCCTCGAGCGGGTCGACCGACACCGACGCCGGCTCCACGTCGACGATGTCGAGGACGTCGAGGGCGAGCTCCGCTGCCTGACCGATCGCGCCGACGAGGCTGAGGCTGGTGACCGGGATCGCGACGACGGTCCCTCCAATGACCGGGTGGGAGACGACGGTCCCGGGCCACTGCGCGAGCATCTGCTCCTCCTGCTCCTCTTCGAGCAGGTCGCCGTACGTCAGGTGAACCGAGTAGTCGGGCATGTTGCTCATGGTCTCACTTCCCCTTCCGAGGCGTGTGTCCCTTGTGGGGGGACAGGGAGGCCCGCACGCCGGAGTTCGGCGGCGAGGTTCATCAGCGAGCGATGGTCGGACGGGGTGCCCGTGACGGTGGGGCGGCGGCCCGTCCGATCGCGCCCCTGCTCGGGATCCCCGGACCCGCGTCCCGGGGAGCGCCGTGCGCCAACGACGTACACCGGTGACCCGCACCGATGTCGTATGCGTCTGCGCCCTCCCGGAGGGCCCCGCGGTCCCGCCGAGGCGCGCTCGACGGCCGACTCGGGCAGATGCGTGGTGCGGCACGCGGCCTTTCGGTTTGGTTGTGCCACTTCGACACGAAAGGATGCGGGTGTGGCAGGTGATACAGGTGCGGGCACTGCCCGGCTCCTCGAGGGCGTCAAGGCACTTCGCTCTGCCGTCTCCGACACCACCCTCCCGCTCGATCTCCCCGGTGCCCCCGGAGCCAGGTCGGCTCGCACCCGCCTGCTCGACCAGCTCGACGACTACGTCATCCCTCGGTTGACGGCCCTCGACGCGCCCCTGCTGGCCGTGGTGGGCGGTTCGACGGGAGCGGGCAAGTCCACCCTCGTCAACTCGGTCGTCGGTCGCGAGGTCTCGCTGCCGGGAGTGCTGCGCCCGACGACCCGGTCGCCGGTGCTGATCCACCACCCGTCCGACGCAGCCTGGTTCTCCGGCCCGCGCGTGCTGCCGGGCCTCGCACGCATCACCGGCCGTCACTCGGCGTCGGACGGGCCCGGGGCTGTGCGGCTCGTGTCCACCGAGGAGGTCGCGGCCGGCCTCGCCCTGCTCGACGCCCCTGACATCGACAGCGTCGTCGAGGCCAATCGCGACCTCGCCACCCAGCTGCTGGCGGCGGCCGACCTCTGGATCTTCGTCACCACAGCGGCGCGCTATGCGGATGCGGTGCCGTGGGAGCTGCTGCGCGACGCGTCAGAGCGCGGGACGGCCGTCGCGGTGGTCCTCGACCGGGTCCCGGCCGCGGCGCTCGACGAGATCCGCACCCACCTGGCGTCGATGCTGCGCGAGCAGGGACTCGACCAGGCACCCATCTTCACGGTGGTCGAGTCCGAGCTCGTCGACGGTCTGCTGCCCCGGAGCCAGACCGAGCGCCTGACCGCATGGCTGGCCGCCCTGGCCGGCGACGCGGCCGCGCGCGCCGACGTCGTGCGGCAGACGCTCGAGGGCGCGCTCACCTCGCTCGAGACCCGGACTCGGGCACTCGTCGCGGCGGCCGAGGAGCAGACGGCGGCGGGCGGGGCGCTCGTCGACGTCGCCGGCGCCGCCTACGAGGAGGCCACGGCCGAGGTCCAGGCGGGGATCGTCGACGGGACCCTGCTGCGCGGCGAGGTGCTCGCACGCTGGCAGGAGTTCGTAGGCACGGGCGAGTTCTTCCGCCAGGTCGAGTCCACCGTCTCGCGAATGCGCGACCGCTTCACCTCCTTCCTCCGGGGCGAGCCGGCTCGGGCCGACGACCTCGGCGAGGCACTCCAGTCGGGCGTCGAGTCGCTCATTGCCAACCGTGCCGAGCTCGCGGCCGGTTCGGTGAGCCGCGCCTGGCGCACCCTGCCCGGCGGTGACCAGCTGCTCCAGGCACACCCGGACCTCGCCGGCTCGGGCAAGGACGTCGACCGGCGCATCCAGCGTCTCGTGCGCGACTGGCAGGGCGACATCCTGCAGATGGTTCGTGACGAGGGCCGTGACCGTCGCACGACGGCGCGGATCATGGCCTACGGCGTCAACGGCCTGGGCGTGGTCCTGATGCTCGTCACGTTCGCCAGCACGGCGGGCATCACCGGTGCCGAGATCGGCATCGCCGGCGGCACCGCGGTCGTGGGCCAGAAGCTCCTCGAGGCCGTCTTCGGCGACCAGGCCGTGCGCGAGCTCGCACGCCAGGCCCGCGAGCACCTGACCGCCCGCGTCGACGAGCTGTATGCCGCCGAGCGAGCCCGCTACGAAGGAGCTGTCACGACGTTGCACGTCGACACCCAGCAGACCGAGCAGCTGACCGCGGCCGTCCGTGAGCTGGAGGCTGCCCGGTGAGCCCGATCAGGATGGGCAGCGCCACCGTGAAGGCCGTCTCCGCCGCAGAGCTGGGCGCCCGCACCACGGAGCTGTCGCTCGCGCTGGTCTCGGGGGCCACCGAGCTCGATGCGGCCGGTGTCGCGGCCGCCCGGAGGGTCATCGACAAGGCCGTGGAGCGCTCGGGCATGAGCGGCGACCACACGGTCGTCGCCCTCGCCGGAGCGACAGGCAGCGGCAAGTCCTCCCTCTTCAACGCCCTTGTCGGCGCCGACGTCGCCACGATCGGCGCACGGCGCCCCACGACGTCCCGTCCCACCGCTGCCGTCTGGGGCGACGACGACGCCTCCGGGCTGCTCGACTGGCTGGGGGTGCAGGCCCGCCACATGGTCGACGCCCCGGGCGGGCAGCGGGCCGCCGGTGGGGGAGCCGGGCCCGGCGCGGGCCGGCGGCGAGACGCGACGGTCGGGTCGCTCGACGGGCTGGTCCTGCTCGACCTGCCCGACTTCGACTCACGCGTGGTGGAGCACCGCCGCGAGGCCGAGCGGGTGCTCGAGCTCGTGGACGTCTTCGTCTGGGTGACCGACCCCCAGAAGTACGCTGATGCGCGGCTGCACGACGAGTTCGTCAGCCTCCTGTCGCAGCACGACGCCGTCACGCTGGCGGTCCTCAACCAGGCCGACCGCCTGTCCGCCGACGGCGTCGAGACGATCACCATGGACCTCACGAAGCTGCTGGTGGCAGACGGGGTGGCCGCCGCCCAGGTGTTCGCGACCTCCGCCGCGACCGGCGACGGCCTACCCGAGCTCCGCCAGCGGATCGCGAATGCGGTTGCGGGACATGCTGCTTCGCGTCAGCGCCTGCGGGCCGACGTCGTCGGCGCCGCCACCAGGCTCAGGCCCGGGGTTGCAGACTCCGAGCCGGACCTCGGACAGGTCCCGCGGGCCGAGCTCGACCGCTCCTTCGGCCGGGCGGCCGGGGTGCCCATCGTGCTGGACGCCGTGGCCCGCGACTACCGTCGCGAGGCGTTCGCCCACACCAGCTGGCTCTTCGCGCGCTGGACCAAGGGCTTCGCCGCCGACCCGCTGCGCCGGCTGCGCCTGGACCGGACCGGCGGGCGGCCGCCGATCCACGTCGACATCGACGGCGCCGACGTCCGGGCCGTGCTGGGCCGCTCGTCGATCCCGGCGCCGAGCGCCTCGACGGTCTCCGCGGTCGAGCTCGCCACCCGCAGCTTCGTCCGCGACGCGTCGCAGGGCCTGCCCGTGCGCTGGGCGCACGCCCTAGAGGACGCCGTCGACCGTGGCGACGGGGCCCTCGGCGACTCCCTCGACCGGGCCGTCATCGGCACCCCGCTGCGCGGCCACCGGCCGGCGTGGTGGTTCGTCGTCAACGTGCTCCAGTGGGTGCTCGGGCTCGCCGCCCTGGCCGGCCTCGTCTGGTATGCCGTGCTCTGGGCCTTCGCGCTGCTGCAGCTGCCCCGACCCGGGACACCCGCGCTCGGCATCCTGCCCCTTCCGCTCGTCATGGTGGTCGTCGGACTGCTCCTCGGCATCGGCCTGGGGGTGCTGTCCCGCTGGTGGGCACGCATCGGGGCGCGGCACCGCAGGAACGTCATCGGCAAACGCCTCGCCGAGTCGGTCGCGGCCGTGGCGGACGAGCACGTGCTCGCCCCCGTCGACGAGGTGCTGTCCCGCCACCGCGAGACGCGTGGACACCTGGAGGCGGCAGCCCGCTGACGGGGGCACGGCCCGGTCGGCGCGACCCTAGAAGCGGACGTGCGGTGGAGACGGGAGCGGGTGTCCGTCCCCGTCGTGGCTGCTCGTCCACACCCGCCTGGATCGAGGGGCCGCCTTTCCACAGGCCGCGCGGAGGCCCTGTCGCGAGGGTCCGTGCGGGTCGAGGGTGGGTCACGGCGGCGCAGGGCCGCCATGGACCTCTCCAAGGAGCCCCCATGAACGAGACCCGCATCACCGTGCACGGCAACGTCGTCTCAGAGCCCGTCGAGCGGCGGGCCCGCAACGGCAGTCCCTACACGACCTTCCGCATCGCCACCACGCCCTACCGGCGCACCGCCGACGGCCGCTTCGTCGACGGTGAGACGAGCTTCTACAACGTCATCGCCTTCAACGCACTGGCCGCCAACGCCGGCACGGCGCTGCGCAAGGGCCACCCCGTCATCGTCGAGGGCAAGCTGGCGATCAAGCAGTACGTCGGCAACGACGGCCAGCCGCGCACCTCTCCCGAGATCGACGCCGACCACATCGGCCACGACCTCTCGTGGGGGCGCGCCAGCTTCGAGCGCGTGAGCCGGGCGGCGGCCCTCGGGCACGACCGCACGGCCGACCCCGACGTGCAGGCCGCGGTCCGGGCTCTCGCCGAGGGAGGGTCCCTCGAGCAGCGTCCGGCCCACGTCGACGCCGACGGTGTCGTCGACGACGACTACGACCTCCAGGACGACGCGTCCGACGAGGCCTCGAGTGAGGGCGCGGGCATCCTCGCGACCGGCGACCCCGAGACCGACGACTACGAGGTCGTCGACCGGCTCAGCGCCTGACCACCCCGTCCGCCCGCGAGCGCCGGCACCGATGGGACACGGATTCGGTGCCGCGCTCGCCGACAGATAGCCTTCTGCGCATGGCCGAGTACATCTACACCATGACCCGTGCGCGCAAGGCACACAACGAGAAGGTCATCCTCGACGACGTCTCGATGTCCTTCTACCCGGGCGCGAAGATCGGCATGGTCGGCCCCAACGGCGCCGGCAAGTCCACGATCCTCAAGATCATGGCGGGACTCGATCAGCCGAGCAACGGCGAGGCGCGTCTCGCTCCGGGCGCGAGTGTCGGCATCCTGCTGCAGGAGCCCCCGCTCAACGAGGAGAAGACCGTCCTGGGCAACGTCGAGGAGGGCGCCGGCGAGATCAAGGCGAAGCTCGACCGCTACAACGAGATCTCCGCCGAGATGGCCGACCCCGACGCCGACTACGACGCCCTCCTCACCGAGATGGGCAAGCTGCAGGAGGACATCGACCACGCCGACGCGTGGGACCTCGACAGCCAGCTCGAGCAGGCCATGGACGCCCTTCGCTGCCCGCCGCCGGACTCGCCGGTCACCACCCTCTCGGGAGGTGAGCGGCGCCGCGTGGCCCTGTGCAAGCTGCTCCTGCAGAAGCCCGACCTGCTGCTGCTCGACGAGCCCACCAACCACCTCGACGCCGAGTCCGTCCAGTGGCTCGAGCAGCACCTCGAGTCATACCCGGGCGCCGTCATCGCCGTCACGCACGACCGCTACTTCCTCGACAACGTCGCCCAGTGGATCGCCGAGGTCGACCGTGGGCGCCTCTACCCCTACGAGGGCAACTACTCGACCTACCTCGAGAAGAAGTCCGAGCGACTCCAGGTCCAGGGCAAGAAGGACCAGAAGCTCCAGAAGCGCCTCAAGCAGGAGCTCGAGTGGGTCCGCAGCAACGCCAAGGGGCGCCAGGCCAAAAGCAAGGCGCGCCTGGCGCGCTACGAGGAGATGGCGGCCGAGGCCGAGCGCACCCGCAAGCTGGACTTCGAGGAGATCCAGATCCCGCCGGGCCCGCGTCTGGGTTCGACGGTCATCGAGGTCAAGAACCTCCGCAAGGGCTTCGGCGACCGCGTCCTCATCGACAACCTGTCGTTCTCGCTGCCGCGCAACGGCATCGTCGGCGTCATCGGGCCCAACGGTGTCGGCAAGTCGACGCTGTTCAAGACCATCGTCGGCTTCGAGCAGCCCGACGCCGGTGAGGTGAAGATCGGCGACACCGTCAAGATCTCCTACGTCGACCAGGGCCGCGAGGGCCTCGACCCCACGAAGAACCTCTGGGAGATCGTGTCCGACGGGCTCGACTACATCAAGGTCGGGCAGGTGGAGATCCCGTCGCGCGCGTACGTGTCGCAGTTCGGCTTCAAGGGCCCCGACCAGCAGAAGCCCTCGGGAGTGCTGTCCGGTGGTGAGCGCAACCGCCTCAACCTCGCCCTGACCCTCAAGCAGGGCGGCAACCTGCTGCTCCTCGACGAGCCGACCAACGACCTCGACGTCGAGACCCTCGGCTCGCTCGAGAACGCCCTGCTCGACTTCCCGGGCTGCGCCGTCGTCATCTCGCACGACCGATGGTTCCTCGACCGGGTGGCGACGCACATCCTCGCCTACGAGGGCACCGAGGAGAACCCGTCCAGCTGGTACTGGTTCGAGGGCAACTACGAGTCCTACGAGGCCAACAAGGTGGAGCGGCTCGGCCCCGAGGCCGCCCGCCCGCACCGTGTCACCTACCGCAAGCTGACCCGCGACTGACCCTCGCGCGGCTTGCAGAGCCCGGGATCCGGCCGCCGCACCAGCTCGCTGGCGCGGCGGCCGAGCGCTGGATGTCCTTGACCGGGCACTGTGGTCGAGGGAATGCGGCTCAGGCGATCAGGGGAGTGACCTCGCGCGCCGCCGCTCGTTGGCGCAGAGCGAGCTGCCAGGCCTGCGCGAGGCGGCGCCCCACCTCGTCCGCCTCGTCAGGTGCCACGCAGAACGGCACCCGCAGCCACCGGTCGAGGCCGCCCGCCACGCCGAACTGCCCCCCTCGGGCCAGGCGCACCCCGGCGGCCTCCGCCACGCGGGCGAGCTGGTCCCCGCGGGCCTCGGGGAGCTCGCACCACAGGTTCAACCCTCCGGTGGGCACCGTGAAGCGCCAGTCGGGCAGGTGCCGGTGCAGGGCTGCGACGAGCGCGTCGCGCCGGGCTCGGGCCTCGTGGCGCCGCTCGACGAGAAGGACCTCTCCCTGCCCGACCAGGTCGGCGACCACGAGCTGCTCGAGGATCGCCGTCCCCAGGTCCAGGCTGTGCCGGGCCTCGATGACGGACTCGACCCCGCCCACCGGGGCCCGCACCCACCCCACGCGCAGGCCGCCCCACCACGTCTTGCCCGCGCTGCCCAGGGTGTGGGTCTCGCGGGCCGAGAGGGCGAAGGGCGCCGGCCGCCGGGTCCGTGCCGCCTCGTCGAGGTCCAGCTCGACGAACGTCTCGTCGACGACCGGCACGGCGCCCGCGCGACCGAGCGCGGCGCCGAGGGCCTCCCTCGTCGCGTCGTCCATCACGAGCCCGGTCGGGTTCTGGTGGTCGGGGATGAGGTATGCCGCGCGGGCGCCGCTCTGGCGCACCGCCAGCTCGATCGCCTCGACGTCCCATCCCGTCGGTGTCAGCTGGGCGGCGACGGCGCGGTAGGCCGAACGCCGCACTCCCACAATGGCATTCGGATAGGTCGGGCTCTCGACGACAACCCTGTCGCCGACCTCCAGGCGCGCCCTGAGGACGGCTGAGAGCCCACCGTGGGCGCCGGAGGTGACGACCACCTGGTCGGCCGAGGTCGGCAGGCCCCGGCCCTCGAACCACCCGGCGAGGGCCCGCCGGGTCTCGGGCAGTCCGCGTGGGTCGTAGCCGGGCGTGGCGAGGAAACGGGGCAGCTCCGCGAGGGCGCGCTCGTAGGCCGCGGTGACGCCGGCTGCCGCGGGAAGGGCGGCATACGTCAGGTCGATGACGTCGGGCGGCACGTCGGTGGGGATGAGGCCGGCCTGCGAGAGCGCGAGCCCCGAGGGTCCCGCAGGGAGGCAGACGACGCTGCCGGAGCCGCGGCGGGTCGAGACGAAGCCCTCGTCGCGCAGCGCGTCGAGGGCGGCACCGACGGTGGTGCGGCTCAGGCCCAGCTCGCTCGTCAGCGTGCGCTCGCTCGGCAGGCGGGTCCCGACGAGCAGCCTGCCGTCGCACACGAGCCGGCGGACGGCGTCGGCGAGCGAGCGGTAGGCCGGGCGGGGCAGGGGGCCAGACCCCAGGAGCAGGGCCAGTGAGCGGGCCGAGATGGTGCGCATACGGTCCACCGTCGCACAACTGGCCCTCAAAACCAGGTCCAGTCCGCGGCAGACTGGTCCGCATGAGACGTCGTGTCCCCCTGGCCAACCTCAGCCCCCGTCAGCAGCTGCGCGCCGGCCGCCTGCCCCGCCGCACGGTGCAGCTGCTCGTCGGCCTGGTCCTCTACGGGGTCTCGATGTCGATGATGATCCGGTCGACGTTGGGGCTCGACCCCTGGGACGTCTTCCACGCCGGACTCGCCACGCACGTGCCGCTCAGCTTCGGCCAGGTGACGATCATCGTGGGCGCGCTGGTGCTGCTCCTGTGGGTGCCGCTGCGGCAGTGGCCCGGTCTCGGGACCGTGGCCAACGTCGTCGTGATCGGCCTCGCGGCCGACGCCGGACTCGCCCTCATCGACCCGCCCCAGGCGCTGTGGGCGCGGGCGGTCCTGCTGGTCTCCGGGATCGTCCTCAACGGCGTGGCCGGGGGCCTCTACATCGGCAGCCAGCTCGGCCCCGGACCGCGGGACGGGCTGATGACAGGCATCGCGCGCCGGTCCGGACTCTCGATCCGGCTCGTCCGGACCAGCATCATGGTCGCCGTGCTCGCCGTGGGCTGGCTGCTCGGCGGCCCCGTCGGCCTCGGCACCGTCGTGTATGCCGTGTCGATCGGGCCGCTCGTCCAGTTCTTCCTGCCGCGGCTGACCGTCGACCTCGGTGCGTCGAGCGTGTCGGCTCAGGAGTCGGCTCAGGAGGATGCGCAACCGGTTGGGGCGACGCCGCCGTGCACGCTCGGGTCCACGACGAGCTAGGGCTCAGGAGCCGAGGCGCCAGGAGTGCAGCAATCGGCATCCGCCCGGCTCGTACCAGGCGAGGTCCAGACGCTCGGCCCGGCAGCGCACTGGAACGTGGCGGCTCACGAGGGCACGCGTCGACGCCTCCGTCACGTCGTCCGACAGGGCGTCGAGCGTCAGGTGCGGGACCACGTCGGCGAAGGCGCCGGCATACGGCGGGCACTGCGGGAAGGCGCTCCAGAGGGCCGCGGTGAGCGCGGCGAAGTGCGCCGACGGCTCGGGCAGCAGGTGGACGATGCCGTTGGGGAAGGTGTCCACCGCCTCGAGCGCGAAGTCGAACGGCTCGGTCGCAGCAGCGACCCCGCCCACCTCGGCGAGGGCCGCATCGGTGAGGGCGTCGAGGTCGAGGAAGGGGCCGAGCGCCGTGACGTGCGCGTGCGTGAAGCCCGGGTCCCCAGAGGCGTAGTCCGCGTCGTAGTGCCGCGTCCTGGCGAGGACGAAGGGCTCGAGCTGCGGCACGGGGACCTGCAGCACCGAGTGGCCGGCCGCACCTGACGACACCGGTCAGCGACCGGCGCCGACGAGCCGGAGCGCGAGCATGGCATTCGTGGCGCCGATCTCGGCAGGGCTGCGACGGATGGTGGGGGAGTACCACCGCGCCACGTCGACGACGATCGAGAGCAGGGCCAGGGCGGTGGCACCGCTGCCGGCGGTCTCGGCCACCGAGAAGGTGCCGTCGGCCACCCCGCGCTCGAGGACGGCCTGCACGAGCCCGTCCATCTCCTTGCGCAGCGCCAGGACGTCGGCATGGTGCTCCGGCGTCAGGTGGTGGTGCTCGTACTGCACGACCCGGGCCACCTGGTACTGCTCGACGTGCCACTCGGAGAAGCGCGCCATGACGTTGGAGAGCTGCTCGGCTGGCGTGTCCCCGTCGGCGATGGCCGAGCGCAGCAGGCGCAGGGCCGACTCGTGGCCGCTGCGGCTGAGGGCGAAGAGCAGCTCCTCCTTGGACCCGAAGTGGACGTAGACGCCGGCAGGCGACAGGCCGGCGCCGGACGCGATGTCGCGGGTCGTCGTGGCGTGGAAACCCTTGTCGGCGAAGGCCTGCGCCGCGGCCTGCAGGAGCCGCTCGACCGTCGACGCGTCGGGGTCGGAGGTCCGACCTGCGGGCGGGGTCGTACGCGGCGTCGTGCGTGGTGTCGGGGTGGGCTGTCGCACGTTGACAGCATGCCGCAGGGGAGGGAGACTAAGCAAGCGCTTAGTCACCGACGGGTACCCAGCGCGCCGCACCCGTCAGCACGCCCGATGGAGGACCTGATGCCCCGCAACATCTACGACGAGGACCACGAGGCGATGCGCGCGTCGGCGCGCGAGTTCGTCGCCCGGACGCTCGCCCCCCGAGCCGAGGAGATGATCTCGGGCAAGTCGATCCCGCGCGACATCTGGCTCGAGGCCGGCAAGCAGGGATTCTTCGGGCTCGACATCCCCGAGGAGTACGGCGGCGCCGGCGTCGACGACTACCGCTTCAACGCCGTCGTCGCCGAGGAGATGTCGCGCTTCAACGCGGCCACCAGCTCCTGCTTCGGCATCCACTCCGACGTCTGCCCGCCCTACATCGTCGACCTCGGCACCGAGGAGCAGAAGCAGCGCTGGCTGCCCGGCATGGCGAGCGGCGAGCTGATCTGCGCCATCGCCATGACCGAGCCCTCCGGCGGCTCGGACCTCGCGGCCCTCAAGACCACGGCGGTCCGCGACGGCGACAGCTGGATCCTCAACGGCTCCAAGACCTTCATCACCAACGGCTACCAGGCCGACCTCGTCATCGTCGCCGCCCGCACCGACCCGTCCAAGGGCGCCAAGGGCATCACCCTGCTCATGGTCGAGCGCGGCATGGAGGGCTTCGTCAACGGACGCAAGCTCGACAAGGTCGGCATGGACGAGTCCGACACAGCCGAGCTCTTCTTCGAGAACGTGCGCGTGCCCGACGAGAACCGCCTCGGCCCCGAGGGCATGGGCTTCATCTCGATGATGCAGCGGCTGCCGCAGGAGCGTGTCGGCGCTGCCGTCTCCAACGTCGCCCACGCCAAGGCGATCCTCGAGGAGACGATCCAGTACGCCAAGGACCGCAAGGCGTTCGGCCAGCCGATCGGCTCCTTCCAGCACAACAAGTTCCTCATGGCCGAGCTCGTCACGAAGATCGAGGTCGCCGAGGCCTACGTCGACGACTGCGTCGCGGCGCACACACAGGGCAAGCTCTCCGCCGTCGATGCCGCCAAGGCCAAGTGGTGGAGCTCGCAGGTGCAGAACGACGTGCTCGACCACTGCGTGCAGCTGCACGGCGGCTACGGCTTCATGAACGAGTACCGCGTGGCCCGCGCCTGGCGCGACGCACGCGTCACGAAGATCTGGGCCGGGTCCAACGAGATCATGAAGGAGCTCATCGGCCGGGACCTCGGCTTCTGATGGGGGACCGCTGCATCGGTGGACGCCACGAGGGCGCCGTCGCCATCATCACGGGTGCCAGCCGGGGCATCGGGCTCGGCATCGCGCAGCGCCTCGTCGACGAGGGAGCTCGGGTCGTCATCACGGCCCGCAGGTCCGAGGCGCTCGCCGAGGCCGTCGACCAGCTCGGCGGCCCCGAGCGGGCCATGGGCATCGCCGGCAACGCGGCCGACGAGGCCCACCAGGACGAGGTCATCGCAGCCGCCCGAGAGGCCTTCGGCGGGCTGCACCTGCTCGTCAACAACACCGGCATCAACCCGGTCTACGGCCCGATGCTCGACTCCGGTCTCGACATCGCGCGCAAGGTCCTCGACGTCAACGTCGTGGCTGCCTTCTCGTGGATCAAGAAGGCCGTCGCGGCAGGCCTCGGGGACGCAGACCACCCGGGTGCGGTCGTCAACCTCGCCTCGGTCGCCGGCCAGGGCGCGAGCGGTGTCATCGGCTGGTACGGCGTCTCCAAGGCCGCCCTCATCCACCTCACGACCGAGCTCGGCTACGAGCTGGGCCCCGACGTGCGCGTCAACGCCGTCGCACCCGCGGTCGTCAAGACCAAGTTCGCCGAGGCGCTCTACGAGGGGCGCGAGGAGAAGGTCGTCCGCGCGTACCCGATGAAGCGACTGGGACTGCCCGAGGACGTCGCCGGCGCCGTCAGCTTCCTGCTCAGCGACGACGCGTCCTGGGTCACCGGGCAGACGCTGACGATCGACGGCGGCGTCACCCTCGGGGGCGCCCTCTAGGACGTGGCAAGTAGCCGGGCCGTATGCGGCCCGGTCGGCATCACGGCCGGCGGAAGGGGTGGACAACGCCCTTCCCGCCGGCCGTCGCTCGTGTCACCGTGACGGGAGAGCCTCGTCGTCGGAGGAGACGCCATGACAGGGCCAGTGGTCCTCGTCACCGGCACCGGCCGAGGGATCGGCCGGGAGGTGGCAGTCCAGCTCGGTGCCCACCCTCCCGGACGAGGTCCCTCCGGGGGCTTCTTCCGTAACGGGAGGCCGCTGGCCTGTTGATGTGGCCGTGGAGGTGGACGCGTGTCCGGAGGTGGGCCCGAAGGGGTACTTGAAGCGGGGACGCCCATCTGACCGCCGGATGCACCTGCCCGTGACCGCCCCGCCCGGCATTCGACCGGATTGCGCGCGACCGGACCCAGCAGGGAAGAATGCGCTGTGCGGCCACCGGCGCCCGCTCGCCGCCACACGCCGTGGCTCAGCGGCGCCCGCGCCGCGACCGAACGAAGAAAAGAAGGTCCATGGAGATCTGGCCCGGCAACCCCTACCCCCTCGGAGCGACGTACGACGGCAGCGGGGTGAACTTCGCGCTCTTCTCCGAGGTCGCCGAACGCGTCCAGCTGTGCCTGCTCGACGACGACCTGAACGAGACCTGCCTCGACCTGCCGGAGGTCGACGGTTTCGTCTGGCACGGCTACGTGCCCTACCTCCAGCCGGGGCAGCGCTACGGCTTCCGCGTGCACGGGCCGTACGACCCCGAGCACGGCCACCGCTCCAACCCGAGCAAGCTCCTGCTCGACCCCTACGCCAAGGCCATCGAGGGCCAGGCCGAGAACGACCAGTCGCTCTACTCCTACACCTTCGGTGACGAGGACGCCGCGACTACCACCGAGATCAACACCGAGGACAGCAAGCAGCACACGATGCACTCGGTGGTCATCAACCCGTTCTTCGACTGGGGCGACGACCGTCCGCCGCGGCACCAGTACCACGAGAGCGTCATCTACGAGGCCCACGTCAAGGGCCTGACGATGCGCCACCCCGAGATCCCCGAGGAGATCCGCGGGACGTATGCCGGCATCGCCCACCCCGCGATGATCAGCCACCTCCGCGACCTCGGCGTCACGGCGATCGAGCTCATGCCCGTGCACCAGTTCGTGCAGGACCCGCCCCTCGTCGAGCGGGGCCTGTCCAACTACTGGGGCTACAACACCATCGGCTTCCTCGCCCCGCACAACGCGTATGCCGCCAGCGGGCAGCGCGGCCAGCAGGTCCTCGAGTTCAAGGCGATGGTCAAGGCCCTGCACGAGGCGAACATCGAGGTCATCCTCGACGTCGTCTACAACCACACCGCCGAGGGCAACCACATGGGCCCGACGCTGTCGTTCCGCGGCATCGACAACGCCAACTACTACCGGCTCGTCGACGACGACAAGGCGCACTACTACGACACCACGGGCACCGGCAACAGCCTCCTGATGCGCAGCCCGCACGTGCTGCAGCTCATCATGGACTCGCTGCGCTACTGGGTCATGGAGATGCACGTCGACGGCTTCCGCTTCGACCTCGCGGCGACGCTAGCCCGACAGTTCCACGAGGTCGACAAGCTGTCGGCCTTCTTCGACCTGGTCCAGCAGGACCCGGTGGTGAGCCAGGTCAAGCTCATCGCCGAGCCGTGGGACGTCGGCGAAGGTGGTTACCAGGTCGGCGGGTTCCCGCCGCTGTGGACCGAGTGGAACGGCAAGTACCGCGACACCGTGCGCGACTTCTGGCGCGGCGAGGGCGGTGCCCTGGCCGAGTTCGCCTCGCGCTTCACCGGCTCGAGCGACCTCTACGAGCACTCCGGCCGCAAGCCGATCGCCTCGATCAACTTCGTGACGGCGCACGACGGCTTCACGCTGCGCGACCTCGTCTCCTACAACGAGAAGCACAACGAGGCCAACGGCGAGGGCAACAACGACGGTGAGAGCCACAACCGCTCGTGGAACTGCGGCGTCGAGGGCCCGACCGACGACCCGGCCGTCCGCGACCTGCGGCTGCGCCAGCAGCGCAACTTCCTCACCACGCTGCTCTTCTCCCAGGGCGTGCCCATGCTGCTGCACGGCGACGAGCTCGGGCGCACGCAGGGGGGCAACAACAACGCCTACTGCCAGGACAACGACATCTCCTGGATCCAGTGGGTCCTCGACGAGGACGACCAGAGGCTGCTGGCCTTCACCCAGGTGCTCGTGCGGCTGCGCCGGGAGCACCCGGTGTTCCGCCGGCGCCGGTTCTTCGCCGGCAGCCCCGACCACGGCGGGGAGAGCGAGGTCGGCGACATCGCCTGGTTCACCCCCGACGCGCAGCACATGGACGAGCAGGCGTGGAGCGACGGCCTCGCCAAGTCGCTCATGGTCTTCCTCAACGGCTCCGCCATCCCCGAGCCGGACCCACGCGGGCAGAAGATCCTCGACGACTCGTTCCTCGTGATGTTCAACGCCCACGACGAGGCGCTGACCTTCACCCTCCCCGACGAGGAGTACGGCGCGCAGTGGGTGCCCGTCATCGACACGGCGGTGCACGAGGTCGAGGACGCCACGCTCGAGCCCACCTGGCAGATCAAGGTCCAGCCGCACAGCATCGTGGTGCTGCGGTGCCCGCGGGAGACCGGCACGTCCATCGTCCCCGGCCTCAGTGAGGAGCTCACGGCGTGAGGTACGCCAGCGCACCCGTCTCGACGCACCGGCTGCAGCTCGAGCCGGACTTCACCCTGGAGGACGCGATCGCGCAGGTCGAGCACCTCGCGAACCTCGGGGTGACCCACCTCTACCTCTCGCCGGTGCTGCAGGCCGCGTCCGGTTCCAAGCACGGCTACGACGTCGTCGACCACTCCCGCGTGGCGGAGGGGCTCGGCGGCGACGCCGCCTTCGCCCGCCTCGTGGAGGCCGCGCACGCGGCCGGGCTCGGCATCGTCGTCGACGTCGTGCCCAACCACATGACCACGCCGACGCCGCTCTCGCTCAACCGGCCGCTGTGGTCGGTGCTGCGCGAGGGCCGGCAGTCGGCATACGCGTCGTGGTTCGACGTCGACTGGGACGCCCAGGACGGGCGCATCCTCATGCCGGTGCTCGGCTCCTCGCTCGACGAGGTGCTCGCCGGCGGCGAGATCGCCGTCGGCGAGCGCGAGGGGGAGCCGGTCGTGCAGTACTACGACCACGTCTTCCCGCTGGCGCCGGGGACCGACCCGCGTATGCCGCTCGGCGAGCTCCTCGAGGCGCAGCACTACCGGCTGGCCTCGTGGACCGTCGGCGACTCCGAGCTGAACTACCGCCGCTTCTTCGACGTCACCTCGCTCATCGCGGTGCGAGTGGAGGACCCCGAGGTCTTCGACGCGACGCACCAGGTGCTCGTCGACGGCATCCGGTCGGGTGCGATCGACGGGCTGCGGATCGACCACCCGGACGGTCTCGCGGACCCCGAGGGCTACCTCGACCGGCTCGCGAGCGCCACCGACGAGCGCTGGGTCGTCGTCGAGAAGATCCTCGAGGGCGACGAGCAGCTCCCGCAGACCTGGCGCACGGCCGGCACCACCGGCTACGACGCGCTGCTGCGGGTCGGCGGGCTCTTCGTCGACCCGTCGGGCGCCCAGCCGCTGGAGGAGCTGTCCGCCGAGGTGCTCGGCGAGGACCAGGACCTCGAGGAGATCGTCACCGAGTCCAAGCGCTGGGTCGTGCAGGTCATGCTCGCGACCGAGGTGAGCCGCCTGCTGCGCCTGGTGTCCCGCGCCCGCCCCGAGCTCGCCCCGGACGCGGTCCGGCCGGTGATCGAGGCGATGCTCGTCGGGATGGACCGCTACCGCGTCTACCTGCGCCCCGGCACGCCGGCCGGCGTGCAGGACGCCGAGGACCTCCGCGCGGCCGCACAGCGCGGCGAGCGGAGCGCGTCCGGCCCCCTCGACCCTGCCGTCGCGGAGGCCGTCCTCGACCTGGCCCTCGGGCAGGCCGAGCCTGCCGACCAGGCGGCTGCCGACGAGTTCCTCGTGCGGTTCCAGCAGACGTGCGGTCCGGCCATGGCCAAGGCCATCGAGGACACCGCCTACTACCGCTTCGTGCGGCTCGTCGCGCTCAACGAGGTCGGTGGTGACCCCCTGCAGGTGGGCGTGACCACCGAGGAGTTCCACCAGTTCGCAGCGCGGCTGCACGAGGCCTGGCCGCAGTCCATGACGACCCTCTCGACCCACGACACCAAGCGGTCCGAGGACGTTCGGGCGCGACTGTTCGTGCTCGCCGAGCGACCCGAGGCGTGGGCGAATTGGGTCCGGGAGGCACGAGAGCTGTCACACGGCTTCCGCGCCGACGACCTCGACGCGCTCACCGAGTACTTCCTGTGGCAGACGGTCGTCGGCGCGTGGCCGATCGACGAGGAGCGGCTGCAGGCCTACGCCCTCAAGGCGATCCGCGAGTCCAAGCTCCACACGCGGTGGACCGAGCCGAACGAGTCCTACGAGGCGGCCGTCGAGCGGTTCGTCACGGGCGTCGTCACCACGCCTCAGGTGGTGCACCACGTCGGGACCTGGCTCGAGCGCACCGCTGTCGAGACCCGGGCCAACGTGCTGGGCCAGAAGCTGGTGCAGCTGACGATGCCTGGCATCCCCGACGTCTACCAGGGCACCGATCTGGTCGACCTGTCCCTCGTCGACCCGGACAACCGGCGGCTCGTCGACTACGGCGAGCGGCGCGACCGGCTGGCGCGGCTCGACGGCGGCGCTGCCCCGTCGGACCTGCACGACGAGAAGCTGCTGCTCACGGCGGCGGCCCTGCGCACCCGCCGCGACCGTCCGGAGGCCTTCACCGGCGCCCAGGCGACCTATGTCCCGCTCGCTTCGACGTCCCCGCATGCCGTCGCCTTCGGCCGGGGGACGACCGACGGCGTCGACGTCGTCACGGTGGTGACCCGCCTCGCCGGCCGGCTGCAGGACGCCGGCGGTTTCGGCGACGCGATCGTGGACCTGCCCGAGGGGCCGTGGACCGACGCGCTCACGGGTGAGTCGGTGGACGGGGGAGCCCAGAAGCTCGCCGGCCTCGTCGGCGAGGGGCTGCCCGTGGCCCTGCTCGTCCGGGTACGGGCCCGGCATGACTCCTGACACGCTGAGCGTCTGGGCCCCGGAGGCCTCGCACGTCGACGTCCTCGTCACCCCCGTCGAGGGGGTCGGCGCGGAGCCCACGACGGCCCCCGAGCGCCACGCCATGAGCCCGGGCGACGGCGGCTGGTGGACGTGGCGGCGCCCGGACGACACCACGCTCGACTACTCGTTCAGCATCGACGACGGGGACCCGCGACCGGACCCCCGGGCCGCGTGGCTGCCGCACGGCGTCCACGGCGCCGCCCGCACCTTCGACGCCACGGCCCACTCGTGGAACGACGAGGACTGGCGCGGCACCCGTGAGGGCCGCGGGGTGCTCGGCGGCGTCGTCTACGAGCTGCACATCGGAACCTTCACCGCGGAGGGCACCTTCGACGCGGCCATCGCACACCTCGGGCACCTCGTGGACCTCGGAGTCGACGTCGTCGAGGTCATGCCGGTCGCCGCCTTCGGGGGCACCCACGGCTGGGGCTACGACGGGGTGGCGCCGTATGCCGTGCAGCACGCCTACGGGGGCCCGGCGGCCTTCCAGCGTTTCGTCGAGGCCTGCCACCAGCAGGGTCTCGGTGTCTGCCTCGACGTCGTCTACAACCACCTCGGGCCTACGGGTAACTACCTCGCCGAGTTCGGCCCGTACTTCACGGACGCCCACACCACGCCCTGGGGCCCCGCGGTCAACCTCGACGCCGAGGGCAGCCACGAGGTGCGGCGCTGGGTGGTCGACAACGCCCTCCGCTGGTTCCGCGACTTCCACGTCGACGCCCTGCGTCTCGACGCCGTCCACGAGCTGCGTGACGAGTCGCAACCGCACATCCTCGCGCAGCTGTCCGACGAAACCGCTTCTCTCTCAAAGCAGCTCGGTCGGCCACTCGACCTCATCGCCGAGAGCGACCTCAACGACGCGGTGATGGTCACGCCGACGAGCGAGGGCGGCCGGGGCATGACGGCCCAGTGGGACGACGACATCCACCACGCCTTGCACGTCGCCCTCACCGGCGAGACGCAGGGCTACTACGCCGACTTCGCCGGGGGCACAGAGGCCTGGCCCGAGGGCGGCCCGCTGTCGGTGCTGGCCAAGACCCTGAGCGACGCCTTCCTGCACGACGGGCGGGTGTCGACGTTCCGGGGTCAGGTGTGGGGCGCACCCGTCGACCAGGCGGCCCGCTCGGGCCACCAGTTCCTCGCCTACCTGCAGACGCACGACCAGGTGGGCAACCGCGCCACGGGCGACCGCATCAGCGACCAGATCTCGCCGGGGCAGCAGGCCGTCGGGGCGGCGCTCTACCTGCTGTCGCCGTTCACGGCCATGGTGTTCATGGGCGAGGAGTGGCGGGCGAGCACCCCCTTCGCATTCTTCACCTCCTTCGAGGAGGAGTGGCTGTCCGAGGCGGTGCGCTCCGGCCGGCGCGCCGAGTTCGCGGCGCACGGCTGGAACGAGGCCGACGTGCCTGACCCCCAGGACCCTGCGACCCGAGCGCACAGCGTGCTCGACTGGCACGAGCCCTACGCGCCGGGCCACAACGAGATGCTGCACTTCTACCGGCAGCTGATCCGCGTGCGCCGCACCCAGCCGGATGTCGCGTCCGGTGACCTGCGGGACACCTCGGTCACGTTCGACGAGGACGCCCGCTGGATCATCCTGTCGCGCGGGGCCGTCCACGTCGTGGCCAACCTCGCCGGACGCTCCCAGGTCGTGCCGTTCGCGGGCGAGGTCGAGCACGTGCTGGCGTCCTGGGGTCGCCCGCCGATCGTCGACGCCCAGGGCGTGCGCCTCGACGGGCACGACGTCGCGGTGCTGCGCACGAGCTGAGCGTCGCTCGGTCGGCAGTGGTGCACTGCCGACCGAGACGGCTGCGGCGACGCCGGTCAGGACTCCTTGACGCGGACCATGCCCTCCTGCGCCGTCGTGGCGACGAGGGTGCCGTCCTGCGAGTAGATCTCGCCGACCGACAGCCCGCGGCCACTCTCGGCGGAGGGGGACTGCTGGGCGTAGAGCATCCACTCGTCGGCGCGGGCGTCGCGGTGGAACCACATCGAGTGGTCGAGGCTCGCCACGCGCAGCCGCGGGTCGGTCCACACCAGGCCGTGGCGGCGCAGCACCGGCTCGAGCAGGGAGTAGTCGCTGGAGTAGGCGAGCACTGCGGCGTGGAGCAGCGGGTCGTCCGGTAGCCGGTCGACGGCGCGCATCCACACGTGGTTGGTGGCGACCTTGTCGGGACCGGCGTCGAGGAACATGTTGCTCTCCACGGGTCGCAGCTCGATCGGACGCGCCTCGGCGATGTGCCGCGCGCCAGGGTGATCTACCCCGCGGAACGCCTCGGCGAGGGAAGTCAGCCCCTCGGGGCCGGGCACCTGCGGCATGGTGTCCTGGTGCTCGAGGCCACCCGCCCGCTGCTGGAAGGAGCAGACCATCGACATGATGGGCGCCCCCTTCTGGACCGCGTGGACGCGGCGGGTCGAGAAGGAGTTGCCGTCGCGCATCTCCTCGACCGCGAAGCGGATCGGGAGGGTGTCGTCGCCGGGGCGCATGAAGTAGCCGTGGAGGGAGTGGATCGGACGGGCGGCCCCGGACTCGCTGACGTCGCGCACGGTGATGCCGGCCGCCATGACGCACTGGGCGAGGACCTGTCCACCGAAGACGCGCCCGTGCGGCATCTTCTGGCTGCGGCCCTCGAAGACCCGCGCCGAGGCGGCTCCGATCGACTCGGCGGCATCCTTGCCCTGGACGTCGGTGACGGCGATGTGGGCCGTGCCGACGTCGCGGAGGGTCAGGACCTCGATGAGGTCCTCGAGCGGGGGCAGCGGGCTGGACTCGGCAAGGGCGTCAGCAGTCACAGGTCGACCCTAGTGGCCCGGTCGAGGTGGGTCTGCCCCCTCGTCAGCTCGTCGGCTCGTCGGCTCGGCCGGCGCCGTCGACTCACCGAGGGCTGCACCTGGGCGCGCTGTGCCGTGACGTCACCCCTCCATGGCCAGGACCATCGGCAGGACCGCCGGGGCGCCTGCCTCCCGCAGCAGGCCCGCGCACACCGTCAGGGTCCAGCGAGAGTCACTGAGGTCGTCGACGAGGAGCACGGGTCCCGCGGTGCCCCGGAGCGAGGCTGCGAGCTCGGGGCCAACCGCGAGTCGTCCCCACACGTTGGCGAGCCGGAAGGCGCTGTTGCCGCCGGAGTCGCCGACAGGGCCACCCTCGACGAGGTCGAGCGAGCCGAGGTAGGGCAGCCGGCCCAGCTGCCCGATCCCCGCAGCGAGTGAGCTGACGAGCAGCGGGCGCCGGCGTGAGGGCACCGAGACGATGGCGGCGGGACGCTCCTGCCACCCCCAGCCGGCGAGAACCTGCACGCAGGCCTGCAGGGCCTCGGCGGGCAGCTCGCGGTCGGGACCGCGGAGCAGCTCGCGAAGCCGCTGCCCCCAGCCGAGGTCGCTGAGGCGGGCGATGGCGCGTCCTTCCTCCATCGAAACGGACGGGGCGATGCGCCCCTTGAGCGGGACCCCCAGCCGCTCCATGCCGGAGGGCCACTGCGCGCGGGACTCGAGCACCACGCCCGGGCGCTCCAGGCGGGAACGGGCCGTGTTGACGGCGGCCTCAGGGATCGTCGCGTCGAACCAGGGGCCGGCGCAGCGGTCGCACCGACCGCAGGCCTCCGCGGAGTCGTCGTCGAGCGTCTCCTGCAGGAAGGCCATCCGGCAGCGGTCGGTGCGTTCGTAGTCGACCATGAGCTGCTGCTCGCGCTCCCGGGCCTCCGTGACGCGCCCGTAGCGCTCGGCGTCGTAGGTCCACGGCTCACCGGTGGCCGTCCAGCCGCCCGGGACACGGCGGACGGCCCCGTCGACGTCGAGGACCTTCAGGAGCAGCTCGAGCCGGGTGCGCCGCACGTCGACGATGGTCTCGAGGGCGACGGTCGACAACGCCTTGGGCGACTCGGTCAGGGCCCGCACGACGGCGTCGGCCTGGTCCTGTCGTGGCATCGACGCGGACGCGAAGTAGCGCCAGATGTCCTTGTCCTCGGGACCGGGCATGAGCAGCACGTCGGCGCGCTCCGTGGCTCGGCCGGCACGGCCCACCTGCTGGTAGTAGGCGACGGGGGACGAAGGAGCGCCCAGGTGCAGCACGAACCCGAGATCGGGCTTGTCGAAGCCCATGCCCAGAGCCGACGTGGCGACGAGCGCCTTGACCTCGTTGTCCCGCAACGCCTCCTCGAGGCGGATCCGCTCGCTCGGCTCGGTCCGGCCGGTGTAGGCAGCGACCGGGTGGCCCGCCTCGCGCAGCGCCACGGCGACGTCTTCCGCCGCGGCGACGGTGAGGGCGTAGACGATGCCGGAGCCGGGCAGCTCGTCGAGATGGGCGATCAGCCAGGCCAGCCGCTGCTCGGGTGCGGAGAGGGGCAGGACGCCCAGCCGGAGGGAGGCCCGCGCCAGGGGGCCCCTCAGCGTCAGCACGTCGCGGCCACCGGCGCCGAGCTGCTCCACCACGTCGGTGACGACGCGGGCGTTGGCGGTGGCGGTGGTGGCGAGGACCGGGGTGCGCTCGGGCAACGTGGTGAGCAGGTCTCGGATGCGGCGGTAGTCGGGGCGGAAGTCGTGGCCCCAGTCGCTGATGCAGTGCGCCTCGTCGACCACGAGCAGGCCGCACGACTCTGCAAGGGCGGGCAGCTGCTCGTCGCGGAACCGGGGGTTGTTGAGCCGCTCGGGGCTGACGAGCAGCACGTCGACCTCGCCGCGGGCCAGCGCCCCCGAGACCGCGCCCCACTCGTCGGCGTTGGTGGAGTTGAGGGTCACGGCCCTGATGCCCGCGCGCCCGGCCGCCGCGATCTGGTCACGCATGAGGGCCAGCAGGGGGCTGACGATGACGGTGGGGCCGGCGCCCTCGGCACGGCGCAGTGCCGTCGCGACGAAGTAGACGGCCGACTTGCCCCACCCGGTGCGCTGCACGACCAGCACACGGCGTCGTCCGGCCACGAGCTCGTTGATCGCCTCCAGCTGACCGTCACGGAAGTCGACGTCGTCGCGCCCCACGAGACGACGGAGCGCGGTCGTGGCGCGCTCACGCAGCCCGGGGTCGACGTCGACAGCGGAAGCAGCGGTGGGGGTGGAGGGCATGGCACCCAACGTACGCGGCCCCACCGACCGCGCCGACCGGCATATGTCCTCTGTGGACGGAGGAGGCGCGCAGGAAGGGGGTGTGGACGAGCGCGGGCGCCTCGGGCTGGGAGGATGGCGGCATGAGCGAGACCACGAACGCCACCGGAACCCCGCAGGAGGTGACCGACGCGAAGTCGGGGCCCTATGCCGCGCACGTGTCGCTGCGCTGGTCCGACATGGACGCGTATGCCCACATCAACAACGTGCAGTTCCTCCGGCTCCTCGAGGACGCCCGTGTGATCGCCTTCCGCGACTGGTTCGACGCCGAGGGAGCCGGCGACAGGTCGCTGCTCGACGAAGGCGTCCTCGTGTCGAGGCACGAGATCGAGTACCGCCGGCCGCTCGGCTTCCGGCACGCGCCGGTGGAGGTGCAGATGTGGGTGTCCAGGGTCGGCGGAGCCGGCTTCGACGTCGCCTACATCGTCACCGACCCTGCCGGGGTGGGTGACGATCTCGGTGGGGCCGACCGGCCCGTCTACGCGGTGGCCGAGACCGAGCTCGCGCTCTACGACTTCGCGAGCGCGGCCCCGCGCCGGATGCGGCCCGAGGAACGGGCGTCGCTGCACGCGCACGTCGGGCAGCCGGCGCCCTTCCGCAGGCGGCGACGGTGACGCGCCGATGACCGGGACGGAGCGTGTCGACTTCGGGGATCCGCGGGGGCTGGCTGACCTCGGCACCTTCCTCGCCCGTGCCGGTCGTGCGAACCCCGGCGGCGCGGTGCGACTGCAGGTGCTCGGAGGTCTGCTCGTCACCACTGTGGCCGTTCTCGAGGGGAGCGGTCTCCTGGGGGAGGGCACGGTGCTCGGCATGCGGGTGGTCAGGGTGACGGGCGCCGACCCGGTGGACACGACCGTCTCGATCGCCTCCGTCAACGACCGCCTGGCCCGGCAGGGCGTCGGCGCCGTGCTCGACGTCCCGCCGACGACGGTCCGTGCGCCGTGGAGCGGCCTGACCGCACCCCGTGACGGCTGGGAGCCTGTCGGCCGGCTGGACGGCGACGTCGTGGACTCCGTTGCGCGGCAAGGGATCTCGCAGGTTGCCGAGGGGACCCCCGAGGGCGCCGGCGGTCACGCGGTCGACGCGTTGCGGCGACGGACCTGGGCGGCGATGAGCGACACGGTGCCGCCCATCCCTGCCGGCCTCGCCTTCGGCGCCCACGTGCTGGGCTTCACGGTGGTGGGCGAGCCGGCGTCCATCGCGGCCCACGGCCGGTGGACGCGCCTCAGCACCGCGCGAGGGCATGTGCTCGTCCGCTGACCGGATCGCGTATGCCGTCAGCTGCGGCCCGTCCAGCAGCCCCGTTCGAGCAGCACGTCCTTGAGCACGTCGATGCGGTCGCTGACCAGGCCGTCGACGGCCAGGTCGAGCAGGCGGTGCATCTCCTCGGCGTCGTCGATGGTCCAGACGTGCACCTGCTTGCCATGACGGTGCGCCGTCGCCACGAGTCGCGGCGTGACCACCTGGACGACCCGCCCGCGGATGGAGACGGTCGGCGGCACCTGGAACACGTCTGCGGGAGTGCGCACCATGGCCGCGAGCAGGCGTGGGCCGAAGCGGGCCAGAGCGGTGCCCATCTGCGCTGCTGCCGTCGCGACGCTGCCACGCGAGAGGTGCCGGAACTGGGAGATGCTGCGCTGTGAGAAGGAACCGACGCAGACCTGGCCGTGCAGCGCCCGCTCCTGGATGAGGCGCCAGAGGGGCTCGGCCGTCCCCGGTGCCTTGAGGTCGATGTTGAGCCTGACGTCGGGCCAGGTGTCGAGCACCTCCGTGAGCAGGGGGACGTGTTCGTCGGCCCCGATGCGCGCCTGCGACACCGCGGACCACGGCAGGTTCCGGATGCGTCCGTGCGCGTCGGTGACCCGGTCCAGGACCGTGTCGTGAAAGGCGACGAGCCGACCGTCGCGGGTGACGTGGACATCCGTCTCGACATGCGTGTAGCCCATGGCGATCGCGTTGCCGAAGGCTGTCATGGTGTTCTCGAGCCCCACGTTGGGTGGGTACAGCGACCCTCCGCGGTGCGCCAGCGCCACGGGAGTCCGGTCGAGGTAGGGCCGCGTCTTCACCACGTGCGCGAGGCTACCCGGCCCGTCAGCCCAGGTCCGGGAGCTGGGCAAGAAGCACCTCTGCTGCCTCTCGGCCGATCCCGCCGCAGCTCAGGGTTTGCCGGACGCCTGCGTGCGCTGCGTGCCATGGTCCGTCGCGGACTCGGTCAGGGACTGGACCTTCTCGTCGCGCAGGGCCGTCCAGGCCGCGTTCACCTCGGCGCGCCGCGCCTCCTGCAGGTCGTCAGCGGTCGACAGCACCGGACCCCGGCCGGCGCCGGCCAGGAGCGAGGACCGCACCTCGGTGCTCCCTCCCGTGATCGTCATGAGACCGGCCAGCAGGTCCACTCGGCGGACGTCGTTGCGCTCGGTCTGGCCGAGCTCGACGTTCGAGCGAACGAGCGCGATGGCGAGGTCGTCGGCGGCACCACGCGCCGCCTCGCCCTGGGCGTAAGCCTTGACCATCGACCACAGCGCATCCTTGTCACCGGTGCGGATCGCCATCACGACGTGGGCCGCCTCCGCGACCCCCTCGAGCGCCGCACGGTTGAGCTCGTCCTGGCGCCTCGCCACGGCGACCAGCGCGGCCGAGGCCGACTGGTCGAGGAAGCCGAGGCGCGCCACCTCGGATTCCACGTCCTCGCCCGAGCGCGCACTCGCCTTCGCGGCGGCCACCTCGTGGTCGACCAAGCGGTCGTAGGCCGCGCCGGGGTCCTTGGCGCGCAGTCCCATGCCGGTGTCCACGGCCAGTGCGCCGACGACGCCGGTCAGCTCCGCGCCGTCCAGCCAGGGCTGCATCCCGCGGGACGTCGGCGCGGCATACGGGCGGGGTGGAGCAGCGTCCGCGACAGGGGTGGCCACCGCCTGGTCGACGTTGTCGTGCATGGCGGAGAGCCAGTCTGCGACCTGCCCCTCGAGGCGGCCCGTGGCCCCGGCGTAGATCCGTGTCGTCGAGGCGTCCCGCACGGCATGTGCGCTGGTGCGCGACAGCTCGAGCATGATCCGCGCCCGGCTCTCGGCGGCGGCGGCAGTGGTGTCGTCAGAGACGCTCCGCAGCAGCCGCTCGAGGTCGGCTCCGCTCGCGAGCTGCAGAGCAGGATGTGAGGCGGTGCCGGTCGCCTCCAGGGTCACCCAGCGACGCACGAGGTGCTCCCCGAGGGTCAGCCGGTCGCCACGGGAGTTGGCGAGCGCGGCGCCTGCTGCCGGCGCGTCCGGGAGCGGCTCCGCGAGCAGTGCGGCCTGTTCGGCGGGGTCGGCGCCGACGGCGGCCAGGAGCACGTGGACGGCGTCGCCCGTCCGGGATGCGTCGTCGAACCAGGAGGCGAACACGTCGTCGCCGTCCGCCCGCAGGGTCGTCCCGTGACGGAGCCGCAGGTCCGTGTCGCGGGTCTCCGAGACCTCGGCCGTGGCCGCCGCGGCGGCTGCCCGCCGCGCCCCGCGTGGGCGGCAGCCGCCGGTCGTCTCCGGCGGCTCGAGCGCCGGACAACAGCTGGCCGAGCAGCCACGCGCCGGTGGCTCGTCCGTCGCCGGGCCCTTCGTGAACCGTGGCGATCGCGTCCACGAGGTCGTCCGAAAGGAGGGCAGCCCCGGAGGCGAGCCGGCGGCGTGTGCGCGGGTCCGTGCCGGTGGGCGCGGAGGGGCTGGTCGCCGTGAGGACCAGCGAGCCCATCCCGGCGAGGAGCTCGCGCACGGTGTCGAGGTGCGCCCCCGACCGGCTCTGTGTCACGCCGGCTGCCATGAGCAGCTGCGCCAACACGTCGGCGCCGAGCTCCGAGAGCAGGGCCTGCGCGTAGACGGGGTCGTCGGCTCGGGCCTCCAGCCGGCCGGCCAGCTGCCCGACGGCTGCATCAGCCACGGGCGCGTGCGATGCGGCGCTCGCGGCGACGGCACGGCGCACCAGGACGGAGTCGGACAGGGCCGCGTCGCGGGACTCCCGCGCGGACACGACTCCGTCGGCGAACCAGAGGCCGCCTGTCACGGCCGACCGCACCTGCGCAGGGGTGACGGAGTCCGACCCGGGAACCGTCACCTCGGTGACGCCCGCGACGACGTGCGCGCAGCGTCGCGCGGCGGCCCGCAGCTCGTCGAGCACGTGCTCGTGGGCGCGGCTGAGGCGTGCGCGGCCGAGGACCTGCTCGACGCGGGCACGCTCGACCGCGAGCGCGCAGACGGTCCCGGAGGGGTCCGGGACGGCGGAGGCACGCAGGGAGGCGAGGGCCCGGTCGGCGTCGAGGGCGTCCCACTGTCCCTGCAGCGAGTGGACTCGGGCGATGCTGGTCTCCAGCGCCGCCGCATACGCCCGGAGCGAGCGGGCGGTGGCTGCGAGGGCGTCGGCGACTCGTCGCGACCGCCGGCCCAGCTCGTCTGCCTCCGCGCGCGCAGCGGCGGCCGCCTCGCCGGTCCACACGGCATCGAGGCGCCCGCCCAGCGTTCCTCGAACGGTGGTCGTCGAGGTCGCCCGAGCGAAGGCACGCTCGAGCGTGGCCGCGCTGAGGATCAGGGAGTGAGGATCTCCCGAGGGGAGGGGGAGGGCGAGGCTTCCCGGGATCGTGACGGCCGGGTGCCCGACCTCGTGGAGGCGGCTCATGGCGCATCCGGTGCCGGGGTGGCCCCGTGGCGGCCGAGCCCGCTGGCCGCGACCTGCGCGAAACCTGCCGAGACGAACAGCTCGACCGACCGCGCCTCCAGGGTCGAGCGGTCGAGACGGTCGCCGAGCGCACTGGCCGCGTCGGCGACGGCGTCGAGCGCATGGGTGTGCACCAGGCGGAAGCGCTCGAGAGCGGTGCCGACTCCGTCAGCCTCGCCGCCGACCGCCGCCATGGCGGCAGCCGTGGCCGCCGCCACCTGCGACGCGCACTCCCGCAGCTCCCGGGGGTCCTCGGCCAGCGCAAGGCGCTCACGGGACACCCCGGAGGTGTCGATGGAGAACCGGGTCATGCCCCGACCGTAGGAGAGCCGTGGGCGCGGCACCCGTCGTCATCCACAGGCGCCGGTATGCGTGAGGCCCCCGTCCCGAGGGACAGGGGCCTCACATGCAGGACGGTCGACAGGACCACCGTCAGCTGATCAGGACCAACGGGCCCAGACCGTCGTGTCGGTGGGCACGAGGCCGTCCTCGAGGGGCCCGGAGGACACGATGACCTCCGCACCGTCGGGCAACCCGACGGGGTCGGCGCCGAGGTTCGCCACGACGAGCACGCGGTCGCGGGAGGAGGCGCCGTTGGTCAGCGCGACGACATCGGCGGCATACCCCTCGACCCACGTGAGCGAACCCGTCCCGAGGGAGAGCTCACGGCGCGCGGCGAGCAGCGAGCGGTAGAGCTCGAGGGTCGAGCCCGCGACTCCCTCCTGGCGGTCGACGGCGTACTCGGCATAGACGCTCGGCTGCGGAAGCCACGTGCTCGGGCTCGGGCCGAAGCCGAGCGAGGGGCCCTCGGACGACCACGGGATCGGCACGCGGCAGCCGTCACGGCCGGTCTCGGCGCCGTGGGTCCGCGCGAAGGTCGGGTCCTGGCGGAACTCGTCGGGCATGTCGGTCGAGTCGGGAAGCCCCAGCTCCTCGCCCTGGTAGATGTAGGCGCCGCCGGGCAGCGCGAGCATCAGCGCCGTGGCCGCACGGGCCCGCCGAAGGCCTAGCGCGCGATCGGGCTGCGGGTCGGTGGCCGAGATTCCGTTCATGCGCGGCGTGCCCGGGGGGAAGCCCAGCCGGGAGGCGTGGCGCACCACGTCGTGGTTGGAGAGCACCCAGGTCGACGGAGCACCCACGGAGTCGGCCGCCCGCAGCGACGAGGTGATGACCGCCCGCAGGTCCTCGGCGACCCACGAGGAGGTGAGGAAGTCGAAGTTGAACGCTTGGTGCATCTCGTCGGAACGGACGTACTTTACGGCCCGATCCTGGGGCTCGACCCAGGCCTCGGCGCACAGGATGCGGTCGGGAGTCCCGTAGGACTCGAGGATCTTGCGCCACGCACGGTAGATCTCGTGGACGCCGTCCTGGTCCCACATCGGGCTCCGCTTGGTGTGGTCGATGCGGGGCGCCTCGTCCTGGCGCACCGTGGCAGTGGCGTCGTCGTCGTGCTCGGCGTGGCCGAGCATGACGGTGCGCTCCTCCTCGGTGTCGGGCAGGCCCTGCTCCTTGATCAGGCCGTGCGCGACGTCGACGCGGAAGCCGTCGACGCCCCGATCGAGCCAGAAGCGCAGGATCGACTCGAACTCGGCGCGCACCTCGGGGTGCTCCCAGTTGAAGTCGGGCTGCTTGGGGTCGAAGAGGTGCAGGTACCACTGGCCCGGCTCGCCGTCGGCCTCGGTGACCCGCGTCCAGGCCGCGCCGCCGAAGACGGACTGCCAGTTGTTCGGCGGCAGCTCACCGTGCTCACCGCGGCCCTCGCGGAACAGGTAGCGCTCGCGCTCGGCGCTGCCGGGGCCGGCAGCCAGGGCGGCCTTGAACCAGGCGTGCTCGTCGGAGGAGTGGTTGGGCACCATGTCGACGATGACCTTGAGCCCGAGCTCGTGGGCCCGGGCGATCATCGCG
The DNA here is from genome assembly GCF_041941675.1 of Terrabacter sp. BE26. GTDB lineage: Bacteria > Actinomycetota > Actinomycetes > Actinomycetales > Dermatophilaceae > Terrabacter. Next base: position 3,341,040 of record NZ_CP090122.1, read on the forward strand.
TCGGCATCGCTCAGCGATCCGAAGATCGGGTCGATGTCGCGGTAGTCCGCGACGTCGTAGCCGGCGTCGGCCTGGGGCGAGGTGTAGAAGGGTGAGAGCCAGATGGCGTCGACGCCGAGCGCGCGCAGATGCGGCAGGCGGGAGGTGATGCCGGGCAGGTCGCCGATGCCGTCGCCGTCGCCGTCGGCCCACGAGCGCGGGTAGATCTGGTAGATCACGGCCTGGCGCCACCAGGCGGCGTCAGGGCTGTCGGCGGGGTGTACGGCGGTCGCTTCCTCGCGGACCTGCACGTCCTGTGCGGGGTGGTTCAGAGTCTGGGTTGCTGAGAGCGTCACGAGCCACCATCGTTCCTCAAAAGGGCGGAAACTCAAAGCAAGTCCTGCAACTTCTTGCAGTCGTTGCGAGACCGCAACTCGCCGCCCCGTGAGCTCCCTTCCATGCTCGGCACTACGGTCTGGGAGTGACCACCTTCGTGACCGCCGCCTACTGCCTCCTGCGCGAGGACCGGCTGCTGACCGTCCGCAAGGCCGGCTCCCGCCGCTTCATGCTGCCCGGCGGCAAGATCGACCCGGGCGAGACCGCGCGGGACGCGGCGGTGCGTGAGGTCATGGAAGAGGTCGGCGTAGACGTCTCCGGGGTCGGCGAACCGCTCGGCCGCTTCCTGGACGTGGCCGCCAACGAGGCCGACGCCTGGGTGGACGCGACCGTCTACGTGGCGCACCTGAGCGACGAGGACGCGCCGGCCCCGCTGGCCGAGATCGCTGAACAGCGTTGGCTCGCGCTCGAGGACGAGCTGCCGGACGACCTGGCACCCCTGCTGCGCAACCACGTGGTCCCGCGGCTGCGCGAGCATCTCGCGACCCGCTGACCGGGGACGGGCCCGACCCGCCGGCGCCTCGGGCTCACGCCCCCGAGCTCGGTCGGTCCCGCGGGTCAGACCGACTCAGCGGTGGCCGCCTCGCATGCCGATGACTCCGGCCTGCGCGGCCTTCTTCACCGCATCGGCCTCTGCCTGGGTCAGCGTGCCGGCCTTGACCGCCTGCGCGAGTCGGTCGTCGAACGCCTTCTGCGCCTCGGCCCGGCGGGCGGCCCGCACGTCGGCGATGGCAGCCTTCACCTTGGCCGCGTCCACGCCGAGCTCGGCCGCAAGCTTGGTCGCCACCTCGTCCTGCAGGCTGGCGCGGTCCGGCTTGGTACCGGAGGTGCGCCCCGCCTTCAGCTCCGCGCGTACGGCCTTGAGAGCGTCCGCCAGCTTGGCCTGGTCGACCCCCAGCTTCGCGGCGAGGGCCGAGAGGTCCCCTCCCATGCCCATCATCCGGCCCGGGCCCCCGTGGCGCCCTCCAGGTCCCCAACCGTGCCCCTGGCCCGGCGCCCCCGGACTGGTCGTCGCCGTGGGGGACGGGGTCGGGGCGCCCGCGTCGTTCGCGCGCGCGGCCTGTGACACGCCGAGCCCGATGACGGCCGCCGCCGCGCCGGCAGCAGCCACGCTCGCCACCTTTGTGGTCACCGAGAGCATTCCGGTCCTCCATCTAACGTGGGGCGCAGTGGGCGGCCCCGCCTGATGGACCCACACAACCCCACCACCTCCGACCACTGGCCGTGAAGCACCTGTGACTTGCTGTGAGATCCCGGAGAGCGGCCTGCCCGCTCAGAACGTGCCGTCGGGCCCCGGAGCGTTGACGAGGGAGTATGCCGCTCGCGTGAGGTAGTCGCGCAGCCGGTCGTCGTTCTCGGGCGAGAGGTCGAGCGTGTCGACGGCGTTCATCATGTGCAGGATCCAGCGGTCGCGCATGTCGGGCGTGACCTGGAAGGAGACGTGCCGCATGCGCAGGCGCGGGTGTCCCCGCTGCTCCGAGTAGGTCGTCGGACCGCCCCAGTACTGCTCGAGGAACATGCGCAGGCGCTCCTGCGCCGGACCGAGGTCCTCCTCGGGGTAGAGCGCCCGCAACGGTTCGTCCTCGGCGACACCGCGGTAGAACTCCGCCACGAGCTTCGTGAAGGTCTCGTGGCCGCCGAAGTCGTCGTAGTACGTCACCCGGCCAAGTCTCCCAGAGCCGCGAGCCCGGCCGGCTCCGGGACCCTGGCAGAGCCTCGGGCAGACAGGGGCAGGAGGCGCGGAGGTCGCCGTGGCCGGGCCAGGAGGGTCACCGCGGCGCAGCGCCGCCGTAGGGCGGCATCACGGGCAGCGGGCTGCGCACGCCGGCGCGGTCGAGGCCCACCTTGATGCGCTCGCGCAGCTCGCGCTGGACGCCGAACTGCTCGTTGGCGACCGTCTTGGCGGTGATCCGGATCGTGATGGCGCCGTTGGCGATCGACTCGACGCCGGCGACGGTCGGCTCCTCGAGCAGGATGTCCTTGAACGCCTCGTCGTCGTCCATGTTGCTGACGACGTCGCGGATGACGGAGATCGCCTTCTCCACGTCCTGGTCGTAGGCGATCGGGATGTCGACGAGTGCCGTGGACCAGCCCTGTGTCTTGTTGCCGATGCGGACGATCTCGCCGTTGCGGACGTACCACGTCATGCCGGTGCCGTCGCGCAGCTGGGTGACGCGCAACGAGACGTTCTCGACGGTGCCGACCACCTCGCCGGTGTCGATGACGTCGCCCACGCCGTACTGGTCCTCGACGATCATGAAGACGCCCGAGAGGAAGTCCTTGACCAGGCTCTGGGCCCCGAAGGCGAGCGCCACGCCGCCGACGCCCGCGGACGTGAGGATCGGGGTCAGCGGGATGCCGACGAGCGACATCACAGTCAAGGCGGTGACGCCGAAGATGACGAACGTCGTGATGCTCTTGAGCAGTGCTCCCATCGTCCTCGTGCGCTGGACATGGCGCGCGTTGGCTGCGCCGAGCGAGCTCGACGCGCGCCTGCCGTTCAGGATGCCCGCCAGGCGTTCGGCCCGCTTGGAGGCTGCCGTGGCGACGACGCGGTTGATGACCCGGCGCATCGCCCAGAGGGCGAGGACGCCGATGACGATCGTCACGAGGACGAGCAGCGGCGTGCCGACGAGCCAGTCGGCGACGCCGCTCCAGCTCAGCTGGCGCAGGTCGGACATCGAGAGGTTCACGGGCAGCTCCGGGGAGGGAGACGGGCTCGGTGGCGGCGTCGGAGCGGCTGAGGCTGGGAGAGCGAGGGCGGTCAGGGTCGTGAAGGCGTCGAACACAGAGTCTCTGTCGGGAACGGGGGCGGAACGGGTTGGTGGGAGTGGCCGGCAGGTGCGGGACCGGCGGGATGCGCCGGTCCCGCACCGGGGTCATCCGCGGCGGTCGCGCTCCTGTGCGAGCAGCGCGCGACCGATGGTGTCACGGTTCTCGGCAACAGTGCGAACGAGGCCGGGAGCGGCGTCGGCGTGGGAGGCGAGCCAGGCGTCCGAGGCGTCCTTGAGCTCCTGGCTTGCGAGTGCGAACGGGTAGAACCCCCCGACGACGCGCTCGCCGATGGCCACGCTGCGCTGGGCCCAGGCGTCGACGAGCATCGCGTGGTACCTCTCCACGTAGGGCTCGAGCAGCGAGAGGTCGATGCTGCGACGGAACCCCGCGCTGATCGCCTCGACCATCTGGTTGGGCAGGTCGTTGCGCTCGACGGCCTTGGCCCACGCGTCGGCCTTCGCCTCGGCGGTGGGCCGCGCGGCCAGCGCCTCGGCGGCGCGCTCGCGGCCCGTGGAGGTCGGGTCGCGGTCGAGCTCGGCGGCGATCTCGAGCTCGTCCGCCGCGCCCAGGGCCGCCAGGGCCTTCGTGAAGGTCCAGCGCAGCTCCGTGTCGACGCTGAGGCCCGGAAGGGCCTCCTCGCCCGTGAGCAGCGCCCGCAGCCGCCCCTCGTCGGCCGGGTCGGCCGTGCTGCCGGCCCACGCCTCGACGAGCTGGAACTGGGCGTCGCTGCCGGCCTCGGCGGACTCGGCCAGCGAGCGCAGCGACGACGAGAGCAGCGCCGAGACCTCGGCTCGGTGCTCGGGAGCCGTGTAGAGCCGGGCCGCCGTCGAGACCTGGCCCAGCAGGACCCGCAGGAGGGTGGAGTCGGTTTCGCCCGGCAGCGACTCGAGCACGAAGCGCACGAAGTCACGCGCCGGCATCTCGGCGTCGCGGGTCATGTCCCACGTCGCACCGAGGACGAGCGAGCGCGGCAGCGAGTCCTGGAACCCGCGCGGCAGCTTCAGTGCGGTGGCGAGGGAGCGCTCGTCGAGGCGGATCTTGCCGTAGGCGAGGTCGTCGTCGTTGAGCAGCAGCAGGTCCGGCTGCTCCTGGCCGAGGAGCTCGGCGATCTCGGTGCGCTCACCGGCGATGTCGACCTCGTCGTAGCCGATGCGCTCGAGCACGTCGCCGCCCTCACCGGCCCGGACGGCATACCGCCCGATGCCGATGCGGTGGGGACGCAGCGTCGGGTGCTCGGCCGTCGCGGACTGCGTGATGGCGAAGGAGCTGTAGCGCCCCTCGCCGTCGACCTCGAAGACGGGTCGCAGGGTGTTGACGCCCGCCGTCTCGAGCCAGAGCTTGCTCCACTCGGTCAGCTCTCGGCCCGACGCCTTCTCGAGCTCGCCCAGCAGGTCGGCGAGCGTCGTGTTGCCCCACGCGTGCTTCCTGAAGTACTCGCGCAGCGCAGCGACGAACGGCTCACGACCCACGTATGCGACGAGCTGCTTGAGCACGGACGCGCCCTTGGCGTACGTGATGCCGTCGAAGTTGACCTCGACGTCCTCGAGGTGGCGCATGTCGGCGGCGATGGGATGCGTCGAGGAGAGCTGGTCCTGGGTGTAGGCCCACGCCTTCTCGGACGTGCCGAACGTCGTCCACGCGCTCGTCCACTCGGTGGCCTCGGCCTGGCACGTCGTCGATGCCCACTCGGCGAACGACTCGTTGAGCCAGAGGTCGTCCCACCACTTCATCGTCACCAGGTTGCCGAACCACATGTGGGCCAGCTCGTGCAGGATCGTGAGGGCGCGGCGCTCGATCTTGGCCTCGGAGACCTTGGAGCGGAAGACGTAGACCTCGACGAAGGTCACGGCCCCGGCGTTCTCCATCGCGCCCATGTTGTACTCGGGCGTGAAGATCTGGTCGTACTTCTCGAAGGGGTAGGGCTGGTCGAACTCCTCCTCGAAGAACGCGAAGCCCTTCTTGGTGCAGTCGAAGATGTTGTCGGCGTCGAGGTACTGCGTCAGCGACTTGCGGCAGAAGACTCCGAGGGGCACGACGCCCTTGCGGGTCTGCACCTCGTCGCGGACCTCGTCGTACGGGCCGGCGATGAGGGCCGTGATGTACGAGGAGATGCGCTGCGTGGGCGCGAAGGACCAGGTCGCGCGCTCGACGCCGTCGGCGACGCCGGCCGGCTGCGGCTCGGGCGTGGGGGAGTTGGAGATGACCTTCCAGTGCGCGGGCGCGGTGACGGTGAAGCGGAACGACGCCTTGAGGTCGGGCTGCTCGAAGACGGCATACATGCGCCGGGAGTCGGGGACCTCGAACTGCGTGTAGAGGTAGACCTCGTTGTCGACGGGGTCGACGAAGCGGTGCAGGCCCTCGCCGGTGTTGGTGTAGCGGCCGGTGGCGTCGACGGTCAGCTCGTTGTCGGTTGCGAGGCCGGGGAGGGCGATGCGCGAGTCCGCGAAGACCTCGGCCGGGTCGAGGTCGACACCGTTGAGCGTGACCCGCTCGACGGAGTCGGCGATGAGGTCGATGAAGGAGTCGGCGCCCTCCTCGGAGCTGCTGAACCGCACGGTGGTGACCGTGTGGAAGTGCTCCGGACCCGTGGTGAGGTCGAGGCGGACGTCGTACGAGTCGACGCGCAGGATGCGGGCGCGGGCCGCCGCCTCGTCGCGGGTCAGGTTCTTGCCGGGCACGTAGGGACCTCCTGGGAAGGGTGCTGGTGCGCGACGCAGCATCGGTCGGACGGCGTCGTCGCGGGGCCATCCTCGCACGGAAGCCCGGACGCTCCACCACCGGATTTGCCCCGTCTTCGACAGTTCGGTGGCAGTGCCATGATGGGCCACATGGCCGATGCGAACGACACCACCGACACCAACCGCGACGCCGTCGAGATGTGGTTCGACCCGATCTGCCCGTGGGCGTGGATGACCTCCCGCTGGCTCATGGAGGTCGAGAAGCTGCGCGACATCGAGGTCACCTGGTCGGTCATGAGCCTCGCCGTGCTCAACGAGCACCGGCACGACCTCGACGCCGCCTACCGCGCCCGCATGGACGAGGCCTGGGGCCCGGTGCGGGTGATCATCGCCGCGGCGGAGGCCCACGGCCCGTCGGTCGTCAAGCCGCTCTACGACGCCATGGGCACCCGCATCCACCTGCGCCGGATGAACGACTTCGACCAGGTCATCCGCGAGTCCCTCGAGGAGGTCGGTCTCCCCGCGGCCCTGGCCAAGGAGGCCCACCACAAGAAGTTCGACGCCGCCCTGCACCGCAGCCACAAGCGGGGGATCAGCCTCGTCGGCACCGACGTCGGCACCCCGATCATCGCGGTCAACGGCGCGGCGTTCTTCGGTCCGGTGGTGACGCCCGCCCCGAAGGGGGAGGATGCGGCACGTCTGTGGGACGGCTGCGTGCTCGTGTCGGGGACGCCCGGCTTCTTCGAGCTCAAGCGCACCCGCACCGAGGGCCCCATCTTCGACTGACGACACCCACCCACCACCAACCCACCACCCGACCAAGGACGGAAATGCGCATCCACATCGGCGGCGACCACGCGGCATACGACCTCCACCAGACCCTCGTCGCGCACCTGCGCGAGGCCGGGCACGAGGTCGTCGACCACGGCCCGTTCGTCTACGACGCGCAGGACGACTACCCGGTGTTCGTGCTGCGCGCGGCGGAGGCGGTGGCGGCCGACGAGGGCTCCCTCGGCGTCGTCCTCGGCGGCTCCGGCAACGGCGAGCAGATCGCGGCCAACAAGGTCACCGGCATCCGCGCGGCGCTCGCCTACAACGCGGAGCTCGCGAGCCTCGCCCGCGAGCACAACGACGCACACATCGTCTCGATCGGCGCCCGCTTCACGACCGACGAGGTCGCCAAGCAGATCGTCGACACGTTCGTGTCGACCAAGTTCAGCAACGAGGCCCGGCATGCCCGGCGTCTGGGTATGGTCTCCGCGTACGAGAGAACCAGAGAACTGCCGTCCCTGCCCGAGCCGGACGACGCGCGCTGACGCGTCCCGTCCCCCGTCCCGATCCGCGCAAGGGAGGCACGTGGTCCTCGACGAGAGCGTCGTGTCCCGCCGCCGGCGCATCGCCCCCGGGCCGGTGCGCCGGTTCCGACGGCTGGGGGCCTGGCTGATCCGCGCCCCGTGGACCATGGTCGGTGGGTTCGTGGTGCTGATCGCGCTGGCCACCGGCGCGATCCTCGCGTGGCGCAACGAGGTCCCGTGGGGCGTGTACGGCTTGATCGTCGTCGCGGCCGGCTTGTTCCTCGAGCCACGCTTCCTGCTCGTCGTCTACATCGCCCTCTTCCTGGCGCTCGCCACCACGGGGGCCTATCTCGGGGACGCCAAGGTCGCCACTCTCGGGGCCCAGGTCGTCACCGTCGTCATGATGCTGCTGATGCTCTGGCTCTCCCATGCGCGCGCCCAGGTGGGCGTGGTCGGCGTCAGCGGCGAGTCGATGCTCGTCGACATGCGCGACCGGCTCAGGGCCCAGGGAGAGCTGCCGCCGCTGCCGCCGTCGTGGCGGGCGGAGGTCGCACTCGAGTCGGCCTACGGCGACGGCTTCGCGGGTGACTTCGTCGTCGCCAGCCGCTCCACCGACGGCCGCACCCTGGAGGTGGCGCTCGTCGACGTCTCGGGCAAGGGCCGCGAGGCCGGTACCCGCTCGCTCCTGCTCTCCGGGGCCCTCGGCGGCCTGCTGGGGGAGATGAGCGAGGAGAGCTTCCTGTCCTCGGCCAACAACCACCTGCTCCGCCTGCGCTGGGACGAGGGCTTCGCCACGGCCGTGCACGTGGCGGTCGACCTCGAGACCGGCCGGTTCACCATCGGCTATGCCGGCCACCCCGCCGCGGCACAGTTCGCTGCGGGCTCCGGCCGGTGGCGGATGCTGTCCGGCGGCCGCGGCCCGTTGCTCGGGATCATCGACCACGCCGTCTACCCCCGCGAGGTCGGGACGCTGCGCCGCGGCGACGCGCTCGTGCTCTACAGCGACGGGGTCATCGAGGCGCGCGACAAGACGCTCGTCGACGGCATCGACCGCATGCTGGGGCGGGCCGAGTCCTTCATCCGCACCGGGTTCGAGGGGCTCGCCCAACGGCTGTGCGACCAGGCCGCCGCCGGGCTGGGAGACGACCGGGCCGTCGTCACCATCTGGCGCACCTGACCCCTCGGTGGCGTATGCCGGGCGCAGGGCCCGCCCAGGCCGCTCACTACGATGCCGGGGTGAGTGACCAGCCAGAGCCCGCCGACTCCGCGCCCACCCGGACGTCCCCGACCCGCGGCCCCGACCGCAGGCAGCACGTGGTGCCCGACCTTCCGCCGGGCGTGACACCCGCGCGCGTGCGCTCCTTCGTGCGCCGCGGCCGGCTCTCCTCGCTGACCAAGGACCGGGTCGAGCGCCTCGCGCCGACGCGCGCGCTGGCCGAGGGACGCTTCGACGCCGCAAGCACGTTCGGGCGCAACGCCCCGGTCGTCCTCGAGGTCGGCTGCGGCCACGGGCACGCGGCCATCGCGTATGCCGCTGCCTTCCCCGAGCACGACATCGTCGCCATGGACGTGCACACGCCCGGTCTGGCCCGGATGCTCGCGGACGCCGACGAGGCGGGCGTGCCGAACCTGCGCGTCGAGATCGGGGACGCCGTCCTGCTCCTCGAGGAACGCGTCGACGACGGCACGTTCGACGCCGTCCACCTCTTCTTCCCCGACCCGTGGCGCAAGAAGAAGCACACCAAGCGACGCTTCGTCAGCCCCGCGAACCTCGACCTGCTCGCGCGGGTGCTGAAGCCCGGCGGCCACGTCCTCGTCGCCACGGACCAGGACTTCTACGCCGAGCACGTCCTTGCCGAGGTGGCGGCGCACCCGCGGTTCGAGGCTCACCGGACCGAGCGCCCGCAGTGGCGGCCGGGCAACGGCTTCGAGGCCAAGGGGATCGCCGCGGGGCGCACGATCAACGAGCTGCGCCTCGACCGGTTGCCCTGAGGCGACGGCATGAGGGGGAGACGCGTCGGCACCCGGTGCCGATCGGTCTCCCCTCATGCGTCGACGGGTCGGGGTGACAGGATTTGAACCTGCGGCCCTTGCGTCCCAAACGCAATGCGCTACCAAGCTGCGCCACACCCCGCGGTCGTCGAATCGTAGCGGACGAGCGGCACTGCGACCGCGACGTTGCACGCACGCCGCCGACGGTGGCCGCGCGAGGGTGTCGATTTCGAGGGACCGGACGCGACCCAGTAGGGTGGCGCGCAGGCCGTCGGGATGTCCGCGGCCGTGCGGGCGTAGCTCAATGGTAGAGCCTCAGTCTTCCAAACTGATTACGCGAGTTCGATTCTCGTCGCCCGCTCCGCAACCCGAGCGCTGCATCCGGCTCGACCGGTTCACGCCTCGCAGGCGACGAGAGCCCCGCCCACCGATGGTGAGCGGGGCTCTCGCGCAAGGAGCTCAGGTCACGGGTCGCACCTGGAGGTGCTGTAGGCGCTCGTCTGGGAGACGATGCACGTCTTGAGGAAGTCGCCGAACTCCTTGTCCCGCCACGTCTGCCAGAAGTCGGCGTGCAGCGACCGGCCGTCGCTCGTGCCCATCATCGTGTCCGAGGACAGGGCCACGTCCGTGCCGTTGCCGACGTAGGGGAACTGGATGGTCTCCCGCAGCTCGGCCACGCCGATGGGGTGCGTCGCCGGGCACTTCTTGTTGACCGCGTACGCGTAGTGCGCGTTGTCCCGGGTGTCGCCGTTCTGGGCAGCGGTGTGGTTCGGCTTCACGCCGTCCCAGCAGGAGGGGAAGTCGATGTGGGCGGTCAGCGTCAGGCCGGGCTTGCCGGACAGGCCGGTGCAGTCGGGGATGCTCTGGACGGGCGCGGACCGGGCGCCGGCCTTCATCCCGCACGACCAGTTGTAGCGAGTGCCGATGAGACGGGTGTCGGCTGGGATGGGCTGCGCCGCACCGAACGTGTCACCTGACGCGCTGCGGTAGTAGGCGGTGAACTGCTGCGCCGGCACGAGCTGACCGGCCTTCGGCCCGGAGATGTAACGCAGGGTGGGGGTCCAGTAGCCGGCCGAGTCGGCGCTGTAGGACAGGCCGAGGACCTTGCGGCAGTTGTTCGCCTTGCCGACGAGGTCGCCGTAGTTCGCGGCGTTGGGGTTGGCGAGCGAGTGCCAGGCGATGTTGCCGAAGAACTGGTGCTCGTGCATCGAGGGGCCGGTGGCGTTGTGGTTGACGATCGGGTCGTAGGAGCCGATCGCCACCGCCGGCTGCCCCGACACGTCGCACTTGACCTTGCCCAGGGCGGAGGCCCCGGTGGCCGGAAGGACCAGCGCGACGAGGAGGCCCAGGACGACGGCGACGGGTAGCAACAGGCGCCGCCGGGCCGGGGTGGTGGAGGGAGGGGTAGCAGGGGTCATGCGCCCGAAGGCTACCCGACACCGTGTGATATGTACGACTCGCGCCGGTGGCGTGACGCGGCGTCGCCGCACGGATGTCGTCGCCAAAAGCGTTGGACCCGGCCGGCGGTGGCTTCCTACCGTGGCTGCATGTTCCGGCCCGACCTGCACGATGCCCTCCGCGACCGCGACGCGGTGCTGCGCGCGTTCCTGGCTCCCGACGGCTCCCTGACGAGCATCCCCACGAAGATCCGCAAGCGCCTCGTGGTGCTCGACCTGCTCGCGCAGCAGTTCGAGCCGGGGGAGCGGTACGACGAGACGCAGGTCAACAACCGCCTGCGCGCCTTCCACCCCGACGTCGCGGCCCTGCGCCGCTACCTCGTCGAGGAGGGCTTCCTCGACCGCGACGGGGGTCGGTACTGGCGCACCGGCGGCACGGTCGGCTGACACGGCCGCCCGCCGCACGGCATACGCCCCGAAGGGTCAGCGGAAGCCGAGGGACTCGCTGAGCCAGCTCTCGGCGCCCTCGGCCTCGAGGCCGGCCTCGACGGCCGCGGCCGTGCGCGGGGACGGCCACCCGTGGACCCAGAACAGGGCGAGGCCCCCGGGGAGCGCGATGAGCAGCGGGAGCCAGGAGTGCGGCTCGAACACGAACGAGCAGGCGAAGGCCACGAGGACCGGGGCCTCGGCCAGGGCGGTGCGCAAGGTCGTGGTCGAGGTGAAGTACCGCAGGCTGGTGGTCTCGGCGTTCTCGCGGGGCAGGCCGTGCGGGAGGGACGGGACGGCATACCCGACCCAGCGGATGAGCGCCGCCGAGCCGACGAGCGTTGCCAGGACCACAACCACCGCCCACGCGGACGGCACGGCCACCGAGGGATCCACGGCGATGCGGACCGCGCTCAGCATGAGCGCTCCCATGCCGACCGCGACGGACACGAGCTGGATCGGCCGCAGGGTCGCGTGCTCGGGCGAGGCGAAGGGGCCCGGAAGGCTGCTCATGGCCCTCGAGCATAGGCGGCGGCCGGCGGGTGGGCCGTCCGCGCATTTAGCCATCAGGCGCGCGGCCTATAGCATGGTGCCTGGCCCTTCCGTTCACCGTCGACGACCACGTCGGCACCACCCGATGGAGTAACCCGCAGTGAAGAGTGCGCTCGAGACCCTCAGCCCGACCCGGGTCAAGATGACCGTCGAGGTCCCGTTCGAGGAGCTCAAGCCGAGCCTCGATGCAGCCATCAAGCACATCGGTGAGCACATCCAGGTGCCCGGCTTCCGCAAGGGCAAGGTACCCGCCCGCATCATCGAGCAGCGCGTCGGTCGCGCCGCCGTTCTCGAGGAGGCCGTCAACAACGCCCTGCCGACGTTCTACGGCCAGGCGCTCGAGGAGAACGAGGTCCGCCCGCTCGGCCAGCCCGAGATCACCGACCTGCAGGTCCCCGCCAGTGACGGCCAGGACTTCGTCTTCACCGCGGAGGTCGACAAGCGCCCCGAGATCGAGCTGCCGGACTTCGGCGACATCGAGCTGACCGTCGACGAGGCCACCGTCTCCGACGACGAGGTCGCCAAGCGCCTCGATGACCTCCGCGCCCGCTTCGGCACCCTCAAGGGCGTCGACCGCGCCGTCCGGGACGGCGACTTCGTCTCGATCGACCTGTCGGCCGAGATCGACGGCGAGCAGATCGACGAGGTGACCGGCGTCTCCTACGAGGTCGGCAGCGAGAACATGCTGGACGGCCTCGACGAGGCTCTCATCGGCATGACCGCCGACGAGACCAAGCAGTTCACGGCGCCGCTTGCCGGCGGCGACCAGGCCGGTCAGGAGGCCGACGTCACGGTCACCGTCACCGCGGTCAAGGAGCGCGAGCTGCCCGAGCTCGACGACGAGTTCGCCCAGCTGGCCTCCGAGTTCGACACCCTCGACGAGCTCAAGGCCGACCTCACCGCCAAGGCCGAGGTCGACGCCAAGTTCGCCCAGGGCGTCGCGGCCCGCGACCAGCTCCTCGAGGCCATCCTCGAGAAGGTCGAGGTGCCGATCCCCGAGAGCATCGTCGAGGCCGAGGTTCACAGCCACCTCGAGGGCGAGGGTCGCCTCGAGGACGACGAGCACCGCGCCGAGGTCGACGAGAGCACCCGCAAGGGCCTCAGGACCCAGCTCGTCCTCGACGCCATCGCCGAGAAGGAAGAGGTCAAGGTCGAGCAGCAGGAGCTCATCGAGTTCCTCGTCATGAGCTCGCAGCAGTACGGCATGGACCCCAACCAGTTCGCCCAGTCGCTCGACCAGGAGGGCCAGATCCCCGCCATGGTCGCCGAGGTCGCCCGCCGCAAGGCGCTGGCCACGGTCCTCGAGAAGGTCGCGGTGAAGGACACGGCGGGCAACGTCGTGGACCTCAACCAGGCCGTCCCCGGCACCGAGGGTGACGAGGACGCCGAGGGTGCCGGGGGCGTCGAGGCTGCCGACGAAGCCAAGCCGGAGAACGCCGACGCCTGACCGTCTCCGTAGAGACTGCGAATGCCGCTGGGCCGGCTCCCGTCCGGGAGCCGGCCCTCGCGCGTCCCCGGGCGAGGGTGGGGTGGGGCGGGGATTGCCGGCCGTGTCGCCCGGGTAGGTGACGAGGAGTCGTCGGCACGACGACGTCCAGCACGACGAGCGAGGAGCCACGGATGAGCAACATCGACGAGTCGGGCGCCGGCATGGCGGACTCCGACATCAACAGCACTCACCCCGACGGCTCGGGAAGCGTGGACACGGAGAGCGCCGTGGAGGATGCCTCGGGTGACGACGCGGGTCGCGGCAACCTCGACGGCAGCGCTCCGGTGGCCGAGCCCCGGGACCGCTCCCTCGAGCAGGCGGGGGGCAACGGCTCCTTCGACGAGGCCGCGCCGGAGACGAACGGTGCCGAGTCCGACGCCGTGGACGCAGGGCAGGACAACGGCCTGAACGACTGACCCACCGTTCCCGCGGATCCCTGCCCGGCTGCTACGCAGGCGGGGTCCGCGCGTGCGGGCGCAGGTGGTTGCGTCAGGCCGGCTCAGGTTTGTGCGCTCACGGCGAACACGGCGCGGTTCGGGAAATCTGCCCGAGGGGTCGGGCGTTAGGGTCAGTGACGAGCCAGCCGGCGCCACCCCCGTGGGCAGAGGCTGGATTACTTCGACGATGGAGACATGGTGATTTCGGAGACCTCCGCCAACGGCAACGGCATGCCGGGTGGTCTGGACGACCACATCTACAACCGCCTGCTCAAGGAGCGGATCATCTTCCTCGGGTCGGACGTCCGCGACGACAACGCGAACGCCATCGCCGCGCAGCTGCTGCTGCTCTCGGCCGAGGACCCCGAGAAGGACATCTGGCTCTACATCAACAGCCCCGGCGGGTCGATCTCGGCCGGCATGGCCATCTTCGACACGATGAACTGGATCCCCAACGACGTCGCCACCGTCGCGATGGGCATGGCCGCCTCGATGGGCCAGTTCCTCCTCTCGGCCGGCACCAAGGGCAAGCGCTACGCCACCCCCCACGCCCGCGTGATGATGCACCAGCCCTCGGGCGGCATCGGCGGCACGGCCACCGACATCAAGATCCAGGCCGAGCAGATGCTCTACGTCAAGAAGCAGATGGCCCAGCTCATCGCCGAGCACACCGGACAGACGGTCGACCAGATCGAGAAGGACTCCGACCGTGACCGCTGGTTCAGCGCGGAGGAGGCCAAGGACTACGGCTTCGTCGACCACGTCTTCAGCCGGTCGGACCAGGCGGTCGAGGGCAAGGGAGTCGGCCAGGCCGACGCCAAGGGCGAGAACTGACCGCGGCCTGAACAGGACTTGGAGAGCACAGACATGAACATCGAACCCACCAACCGCCTTGCGGTGCCCGCTCCGTCGAGCCGCTACATCCTGCCGCAGTTCGAGGAGCGCACCTCCTACGGCATGAAGCGGTCCGACCCCTACAACAAGCTCTTCGAGGACCGCATCATCTTCCTCGGCGTGCAGGTCGACGACGCGTCGGCCGACGACATCATCGCCCAGCTGCTCGTGCTGGAGTCGCTCGACCCCGACCGCGACATCCTCATGTACATCAACAGCCCGGGTGGCTCGTTCACCGCGATGACCGCGATCTACGACACGATGCAGTTCGTCCGGCCCGACATCCAGACGTTCGTCATCGGCCAGGCCGCGTCGGCCGCGGCGGTGCTCCTCGGCGCCGGCGCGCCGGGCAAGCGCTTCGCCCTGCCGAACTCGCGCATCCTCATCCACCAGCCGGCGCTCTCGGGCGGTGACTACGGCCAGGCCTCCGACATCGAGATCCAGGCCAACGAGGTGCTGCGCATGCGCACGTGGCTCGAGGACACGCTGGCCCACCACACGGGCCGCACCTCCGAGCAGGTCCGCACCGACATCGAGCGCGACAAGATCCTCTCCGCCGAGGACGCCAAGGACTACGGCCTGATCGACCAGGTCCTCGCCTCGCGCAAGGCCTCCCTCGAGGTCTGACCTGCCGCTCGCCTGTCGAGCACGTATGCCGCCGGGCCGGGTTCCGCCGGGACCCGGCCCTCGGCATACCTGCTTGGATGATGGCGGACCTGACGTCGAGCGTGAAGGTGTGAGTCATGGCGAGTGCGGAGTTCGAGCAGGCGGCCCAGGCTGTCAAGGAGCTGACGACCGATCCCGGCAACGAGGTGAAGCTGCGCCTCTACGGCCTCTACAAGCAGGCCACCGAGGGTGACGTGACCGGTTCGCGGCCGGGCTTCACCAACCCGGTCGGGCGCCAGAAGCACGACGCCTGGGCGAGGTTCGCGGGCACCTCGCAGGAAGCGGCACAGGAGCAGTACGTCGCGCTGGTGCGCGACCTCACCTCACCCTGACCACGGTCCGCTCGGACCTCCAGCCACGGCTGGATGGTTGCGGCGGGATGCCGGACTGACCCGTTACACCACCGCCGTGGCGGGATGGTTGCGGCGACTGTGGAAGAGCGCGGCGGGCGACGGGTGGGAGCCGCCAGCATCGGTCCATGCCGACAACCGCTGTGCCCTTCCGCCGGTCCGGCCGACCGCAAGGAGTGACGGACTGGCAGCTGCGCACACCCGCCTTCCGCCGGCTCTTCCACGACGTCTACGTCGAGCGGGCGGCTGAGCTCACGCCCGCTCTCGTCGCGCAGGCCGCCCTTCTCCTCGCCCCCGACGCGACCGTCTCGCACCATAGTGCGGCACGGCTCTGGGGTGCCATAGTGCCCGATGACGGCCTGGTGCATCTCGCCTGCCCCGACCGGCGGCCGCAGGTGGAGGGCATCTCGGCTCATCGAATGGGCACAGGCAAGCGCACCACACGCTGGCGTGGCCTGCCGCTGACGACGCCGGCCCAGACGTTCGTCGATCTCGCCGCGGAGCTCATGCTCGTCGACCTCGTCGTCCTGGGTGATTCCCTGGTGCGGCGAGGACGAGTGACGTCGGACATGCTTCTCGAGGCCGCCGCACAGCACCGCGGTGCCGGTGGCAGGCTGGCCCGTCGAGCCGCCGCACTCGTGCGAGCCGACGTGGACTCCGCCATGGAGACCCGGTTGCGCCTGCTCATGGTGCTGGCCGGGCTGCCGGAACCGGTGGTCAACCACAAGGTCCGCTGGCCCGACGGCCGCGTCCGCTTTCGTTTCGACCTCTCGTTCCCGGACGCCCGACTGGTCATCGAGTACGACGGCTGGCAGCACGTGGAGTCCCAGGGGCAGTGGGGTTCGGACATCGGCCGAAGGGAGTGGCTGGACCGAAATGACTGGCGGATCGTGGTCCTCATCGCCAAGGACCTGCACCGCACGCCGGGCGAGACCCTTCATCGCATCACGGCGGCGATGAGCGACCGGGGAATGAAGATCCCTCCGCTGAGGGAGGAGTGGCGCCGCCACTTCCCGAGCCTCCGAGAGGACCGGCGCGACCCCGCCTGAGGCGTTCTGCGGTCGGTGACTGCAGGCGGCCGAAGACGCCTCGTCAGCCCACGCATCCCGCCGCGGATGGATCGTGGAGGGCCAGGTCGGCCTTTCGACCGCGACCATCCGGCCATGGCGGAGTGGTGTGGGGACGCGCATCCTGGAGCCTGTTCGAGTGGAACGGCGGTCGAGTGACACGGCCGTCGTTTGTCCGCCATCAGCGGACAAACGGCGTTGCGCGAGCGGGGCTGCCCCCGGCCGTCGTCTAATAGGAGTCGGCCCCGGTCGGGGCCGGCCGGGTGCACCCCAGCGTTCGGCGCCGACGAACCAGGAGCAAATCGGTGGCACGCATCGGAGAAGGCGGAGACCTGCTCAAGTGCTCTTTCTGCGGGAAGAGCCAGAAGCAGGTCAAGAAGCTCATCGCCGGCCCGGGCGTCTACATCTGCGACGAGTGCATAGACCTCTGCAACGAGATCATCGAGGAGGAGCTCGCCGAGAGCAGCGAGCTCGGCCTCGACCACCTGCCGAAGCCGCGCGAGATCTTCGAGTTCCTCGAGAACTACGTCATCGGGCAGGACGTCGCCAAGAAGTCGCTGGCCGTCGCCGTCTACAACCACTACAAGCGCATCCAGGCCGGTGAGGGCGTCAAGCGCGACGACGACCACGTCGACATCGCCAAGTCCAACATCCTGCTCATCGGCCCCACCGGCTCCGGCAAGACGTACCTGGCCCAGACCCTCGCCAAGATGCTCAACGTCCCGTTCGCGATCGCGGACGCCACGGCCCTGACCGAGGCCGGCTACGTCGGCGAGGACGTCGAGAACATCCTGCTCAAGCTCATCCAGGCCGCCGACTACGACGTCAAGAAGGCCGAGACGGGCATCATCTACATCGACGAGGTCGACAAGATCGCCCGCAAGAGCGAGAACCCGTCGATCACGCGCGACGTGTCGGGTGAGGGCGTGCAGCAGGCGCTGCTCAAGATCCTCGAGGGCACGACGGCCTCCGTGCCTCCGCAGGGCGGTCGCAAGCACCCGCACCAGGAGTTCATCCAGATCGACACGACCAACGTGCTCTTCATCGTCGGCGGCGCCTTCGCCGGCCTCGAGAAGATCATCGAGTCGCGCTCCGGCCGCAAGGGACTGGGCTTCGGCCAGCCGCTGCACAACCCCAAGGAGCTCGGCGACAGCTTCTCCGACGTCATGCCGGAGGACCTGCTGAAGTTCGGTCTCATCCCGGAGTTCATCGGCCGTCTGCCCGTGCTGACGACGCTGGCCCCACTCGACCAGCAGGCCCTCGTCAACATCCTCACCGTGCCGCGCAACGCGCTCGTCAAGCAGTACCAGAAGATGTTCGAGATCGACGGCGTCGACCTCGAGTTCACCGAGGACGCCGTCACCGCCGTCGCCGACCAGGCCCTGCTGCGCGGCACCGGCGCCCGCGGGCTGCGCGCGATCATGGAGGAGGTCCTCCTCCCCGTCATGTTCGACGTGCCGAGCGACGACGAGATCGCTCGCGTGGTCGTGACACGTGAGGTCGTCCTCGACAACGTCAACCCGACGATCGTGCGTCGCGAGGCAGAGCCGCGCGCCCGGCGTCCGCGCAAGGAGTCGGCCTGAGCCGTGCGCGCCCCCGTCGCGGTGACCGCGGGATCACGGGCGTGAGGCGGTCCTGACCGTGGCGGTTCCGTTCCGGCTCGTGGCCGGCGAGCAGGGACCCGTGCAGCAGACCGCGACGACCTGCGGCTCCGCGTCCCTCACGGTCGCCCACATGCTCGCCGACCCAGCCTTCGCGCAGTGGGTCCGTGACGGCATACCCACGCACGGGCGCGACGGCGAGGCGCGCGACCGGCGCACCGCGGCTGAGCGCTTCGCCGCCTACGAGCAGGTGGTCATGTCCCGGACAAACGCTCTCGTCGGCGCCGGGCGGCAGCTGCAGCTTCCCTGGCCGCGTGCCCTCGGCACCCCGCCGTGGGGTGCGCGGGGCGAGCTCCAGCACGGCGCGGCCGAGCCGGGGGCCGACTACGGCGTGACGTGGCTGCGCCACCACGGCCGACGCGGTCTCGAGCACGCGTATGCCACCCTCCGCGGACGGGTGCGCGCCGGCCGTCCCGCGCTGCTCTACATCGGCAACGCGTGGGCGCCGCGGCATGTCGTGCTCGTGCTGCCGCCGACCGGCGAGCGCTCGTTCGACGTCTACGAGCCGTCGGCTGGTGCCGTCGTCGACCTCCCGGAGCCCGCGTTCGTCGAGCGGCGGCTCGGCGTCGCCGGCTGGGACCTGCCGTGGGCTGCGGTCTGGACGCGCGACCGCCGCTGACCCGGGGCCACTCGACCGGTCAGTCGTGCTCGGCGGGTGGGCTCGTGCGGAGCAGCCACAGTCCCAGGGCCACGCCCCCGAGGCCGAGCACGTATGCCGCCGGGGCGATCCCCAGCGAGACCCCGGACAGCACGCCGGCGAG
Organism: Terrabacter sp. BE26; assembly: GCF_041941675.1. Classification (GTDB taxonomy): domain Bacteria; phylum Actinomycetota; class Actinomycetes; order Actinomycetales; family Dermatophilaceae; genus Terrabacter. Next base: position 3,359,915 of record NZ_CP090122.1, read on the forward strand.
GACCGCGACCGGCACGGCGGCCAGCAGGGCCACGGCCGTGTGGCGTGCCCACCTGCCCGCCGTCCGCGCGGTGAAGGAGCCAGCGGGCGGTGACGACGCTGAGAGCGCGGTCGCCGCGTGCGCGACGATGCACCCGGCCGCGGCCGGCAGGGACCACCAGGAGAAGCTGCCGGCGGGGCTCAGCGTGAACCACCCGTAGAGCAGCAGCGCCCAGTAGACCAGGGGTGCGGCCGAGCCGGCCCAGGCCATGGTCAGCAGGGGCAGCAGGACGAGCGCCCACCACAGGCCGTCGAAGCCACCGGCGGCGAGGTGCAGGCTCGCCAGGAAGACGAGCACACCACCCATCGCGACCGCGGTGGCTCCGAGCTGGCTGAGCGACCACTCGGGACCCGCGCCGAAGTGCAGCGTGCGGCGGACGGGCGGCACGACGGCCGGCGTCGCGTCGGGCACGGCGGAAGGCGTCGCGTCGGGCACGGCGGAAGGCGTCGCGTCGGGCAACGCATCGGGTTCGTGCATGATCACCGCCTGGCCATCCGCGGTGCCGACACGCGGCGCGCGATGTCACGCAGCACGAGGTCCAGGGAGCCCGGTCCGCGCCAGGGCACCACCGGGACGCCGCGCAGGCGCAGGCTGTGCACCTCCGCGTCGCGGGAGAGCAGCCGCATCCGCCAGGCGAGCGCCTGGTAGACGTTGCCGGGGTCGGTGACGAGGTGCTCGGGGAAGGTGTCCACCACGACGACGGTCATGCCCCGCGCGGCGAGCCGGTGGGCGAGGCGCACCATGGTCGGGTCGATGAGCGGGGAGAGGACCAGGCACAGCGCCATGGGGTCGATGCCGCGCACCGCCTGCTCGCCGGTGTCTCGGCGCTCTGTGGCGGGGGAGATGGCCGCGAGGGTGTCGAGCACGCGCCTCAGGTGGTTGGTGCCGGAGCCGACGCCGAGGACCGGCACCTCGGCGGCACCGACGGTGCGCAACGTGAGCCGGTCGTTGCTGCGCAGGAAGTGCTCGCTGATGGCTCCGGCCGCCCGTACGGTGACGTCGAGGCTCGTGGGCCGGCCGTCGATGCCCTCGCGCGGTCCGAGGTCGCTGAAGCAGTCGACGAGCAGGAAGACGTGGGCGTCCTCGTCGGTGAACGTGGAGGTGACGTGCAGTGCACCGGTGCGCATGGAGATCGGCCAGTGGATCCGGCGAAGGCGGTCGCCTGGGTGGAAGGGCCGGATGGTGTTGAACTCCGAGCCGGATCCGGGCCGGTTGGAGCGGTTGAGGCCGACGATGCCTCGCGGGTGGGGCGTCGGCGCGCTCGCGTCGAAGGCAGCCGGCACGGGCAGCGTGGCGGACTCGAGGTCGGGCAGGTCGACCGGCCCGGTCCGGAAGGCACCCCACGTGCTGGCCAGGGCGATGCTGACGGTGCCGACTCGCCGGCGACCCCACCGGGTCGACCGGAGCCCCAGCGAGGCGACGCCGTCCTCGAGCTCGACGATCCCGCTCGACGGCTTGCGCTCCACCCAGGGCGCCTGGGCCACGGTGACGACCCCGTGCACGTCGGCCAGCGCCGGCTCCGTGGTGACGCGCAGCCCCGTGACGGCCCCTTCCCGGAGCGTCGTGTCGCCGAGCCGGGCCGCGCCGGTGACCTCCGTGCGAGGCCGGGCCAGGTGACCCCACACCGCCGCGACGACGAGCGGTGCGACGATGACGAGCAGGTCCGCGCGCCGCCCGAGGACGGCCGCGATCGCGCCGGACGCAGCCAGGATCACCGAGCGCTGGTGGGCAGCCGTGGGCTCCCACCCGCCGAGACCACGGGTGACGACCTGCCGGGGACGCCAGGCTGGCACGAGCGCTCAGCCCGCCGCGGGGCGGTGGGCCGCGCCCTGGGCGTGGTGCTCGCGAGCGGACGGGGCCGCGACCGTTCGCAGCAGGCTCTCCACCACGCTGCGTCCTGACGCGTTGCTCATCCACAGCTCGGGCTTGACCGTGATCCGGTGGGCCAGGACGGGCACGGCGACGGCCTTGACGTCCTCGGGGGTGACGTAGTCGCGGCCGTCGACCACGGCATACGCCCGGGAGCACAGCAGCAGGCCGAGGGCGCCACGCGGTGAGGCGCCCATCAGCACGTCCCCGTGGGTGCGGCTCGCTGCGGCGAGCGCGACGCAGTAGCGACCGACCGACTCGTCGACGACGGTCGCCTCGACGGCGGCCTGCATCGCGAGCAGCTGGTCGGCGTCGACGATGCGCTGCAGCTGCTGCTCCTCGCGTCGGCGCGCCATCCGGTTGGACAGGATCTCCCACTCGTCGTCGAGGCTCGGGTAGCCGAACGAGACACGCATGAGGAAGCGGTCGAGCTGGGCCTCCGGCAGCGGGTAGGTGCCTTCGTACTCGACCGGGTTGGCGGTGGCGAGCACGTGGAAGGGCTGCGGCAGCGGGAACGTGCGCCCCTCGACGGTCACCTGCTTCTCCTGCATGGCCTCGAGCAGGGCCGCCTGGGTCTTGGGCGGTGTGCGGTTGATCTCGTCGGCGAGCAGCAGCCCGGTGAAGAGGGGGCCGGCCCGGAACTCGAACTCGCCCACCCGCTGGTCGTAGATGAACGAGCCGGTGATGTCACCGGGCAGCAGGTCGGGGGTGAACTGAGCCCGCTTGAAGTCGAGCCCGAGGGTCTGGGCGAAGCTGCGCGCGGCCAGCGTCTTGCCGAGGCCCGGGAAGTCCTCCATGAGGACGTGGCCGCCGGCCAGGATGCCGGACAGCACGAGCCGGAGCGACTCGCGCTTGCCCACGACGGCGCGGTCCACCTCGTCGAGGACGGCGCCGCTCAGCTCGCTCACCTGGTGCAGGCTCATCTCGGTCATGGGTTACCACTGCTCGATTCGTCGGAGGATGGGGTCCAGGCACTGCGGGCGGTACAGGTCCGGTGGCGGGAGCCCGACGAGCAGGTCCCACAGCTCCGGCGGCGTCACCGACTGGGCCCACCGGGGCTCCTCCTCGGCGACGATGCCGTACTTGGTGAAGAGCCGCTCGCGGATGAGCACCTGCAGCTGCAGGTGGAGGTCGTGCACGACGCTCTCGCGCCCCTCGCGTCGGGTGTCGGCGGCCTCGAGCCGGCCGGCGAGGTTGGTGACACGGAAGTCGTTGCCGCGGCTGTGACCGCTGAAGTCGCCGTCGACGAGCGGCCACAGGGTCACGTGCTGTGGAGCGGTGTGGTCGATGACGTGCCACAGCAGCAGAGCCACGGCCAGCAGGATCGCCAGCAGCACGGGCACGTCGGGCGCCAGGCCCAGGGCTGCGGTGAGCACCGACAGGCCGATCCACGTCAGCACCAGGCCGACGAGACGGCGACGCCACGGCCGCAGGGTGGCCCGCAGCGCGTCGACTCGCGTCGGCACGGGGCGATCGCCCCCGGAGGGGAGTGGCTGCCGAGGACGTATGCCGTCCGGACGGCTGGTCATGCGTCCTCCGTCCCTGCCTGGCCGGCTCTCCGGCCGACCCCCCAGCCGTCGGCGTGGCCGTCGGATCGGGCGCCGGCATGGGCGGCCGCCGCCTGGGCGGCTCGTTCTGCGGCCTGCTGGGCGGCGACGTGCTCGAGGTCCGCGATCAGCACGCCCAGGTCGGCCACGGCGCGCTCACGGTGGCTCTCGCCGAGCGCGTGGAGCGAGAAGCGGGCCTCGCGGTAGAGGGCGGCGAGGTCGCCGAGGCGCTCGGAGTCGACGGGCCACACGCGGATGACCCGCTCGGTGTACTCGGTCGAGGTCTCGGCCGGCAGGCGAGGCAGGCCGGTGGCGGCCGCCGAGGTCTCCAGGCCGACCCACGCGGCCACGATCGCGTTGCGCGGCTCACCGGTCTCGAGCCCCCGCAGGTGGTCCCGGGCGGTCCGGAGCAGCTCGGACGGCACGAGCGGGATGGCGAAGTCCGGTTCCACGTGGTGTTCGAGCTGGGGGCGACGACGCAGCAGCGAGCGCACCAGCTGGACGAGCACCACGAGGATGACCACCGCCGCGAAGACGAGCACGACCTGCAAGAGCACCACCAGCAGCGGCGAGGGGTCGAAGGGACTCGCCTGACCCACGGACGTGGGCGCCGGCGTGCTCGTCGACGTCGCCAGCGTCGTGAAGGTCGGGATGGGGGTCCGCGTCTCGGGATCCACCGGGCGGGACAGCAGCGGCACGGGCCGTCCCATCGCGGCGACGACCAGGGCGGCCATGACGACGGCACCGCCCGCGATGGTCGCGCCAAGCCCCCGTCTCGACATGCGAGGACCCTATGCCCGCACGGCTCCCCGCAGCGGTATTGCCGGCCGATCGTTGCCGTCCCGGGACATCGGGAGGCAACGGTCGGCCGGCGGTCGCATCAGGCCTGGGCGGGCGCCTTCTCGACGGGGACGAGCTCGGCGTCGCGGACCTCGACGGCCTCGCCCTCGGCATACGCCAGCTCGCTGATGCGGCCGGTGGCCCGGAGGTCGGCCTCGGCCGCCCGGACGTGCGCGACCGACGCGCTCGGGGCCACCAGCGTCATGCTGCGCACCTCGGCGCGCATGCCGACCTTGGCCTCGGACTTGACCTTGCGGACCCCCGCGAGGGCCGCGCCGACGGACTCGAGCAGAGCCGGGTCACCGCCGGACGGCAGCTCCGCGCGGGTGGGCCACGCCTGGCGGTGGACCGAGCCCTGCCCGAACCACGACCAGACCTCCTCGGTGGCGTAGGGCAGGAACGGCGCGAGCAGGCGCAGGAGGGTCTCGAGGGCCAGGCGCAGCGCGGCCCGGGCGCTCGCCGCGGCAGCGTCGCCCTGGCCGCCGTAGGCGCGGTCCTTGACGAGCTCGAGGTAGTCGTCGCAGAAGGTCCAGAAGAAGCTCTCGGTGACCTCGAGCGAGCGGGTGTAGTCCCACGACTCGAAGCCGGCGGTCGCCTTGTCGACGACGTCGCCGAGGGCGGCGAGCATCGCGAGGTCGAGCGGGTTGGTGACGGCGGTCGCCAGCTCGCCGTCGACGTCGCCGAAGCCGAGGGCGAACTTGCTGGCGTTGAGCACCTTGATGGCGAGCCGGCGTCCGACCTTCATCTGGCCGGTGTCGTAGGCGGCGTCCGTCCCGAGGCGCCCCGAGGCCGCCCAGTAGCGCACCGCGTCGGCGCCGTTGGCCTTGACGACGTCCTCAGGTGTCTCGGCGTTGCCCTTGGACTTGCTCATCTTCTTGCGGTCGGGATCGAGGATCCAGCCGCTGATGGCGGCGTTGGTCCACGGCACGGACCCGTGCTCGAAGTGGGAGCGCACGACCGTGGCGAAGAGCCAGGTGCGGATGATGTCGTGGGCCTGCGGGCGCAGGTCCATCGGGAAGACCGCCTTGAACAGCTCGGGGTCGTTTCGCAGGCGCTCGTCCTCGCCGACGGGCCAGCCGGCGGCGATCTGCGGCGAGAGCGACGACGTCGCCCAGGTGTCCATGACGTCAGGGTCGGCCACGAAGCCGCCGGCGACGCCCCGCTGCTCCTCGGTGTAGCCCTCGGGCACGTCGACCTGCGGGTCGACCGGGAGAGCGGACGTCGGGGGAGTGAGCGGGTGGTCGTGGTCCGCCTCGCCGTCGGCGTCGACGGGGTACCAGACCGGGAAGGGCACGCCGAAGAATCGCTGCCGCGAGATGAGCCAGTCGCCGTTGAGCCCGTTGACCCAGTTCGTGTAGCGCGAGCGCATGAACGCCGGGTGGAAGTCGATCTCCTCGCCGCGCGCCACGAGGGCGGCGCGCAGGTCGGCGTCGCGGCCGCCGTTGCGGATGTACCACTGCCGCGAGGTCACGATCTCGAGCGGCTTGTCGCCCTTCTCGTAGAAGTTGGCCTTGCGCTGGGTCTTCTGCGGCTCGCCGTCGAGGTCGCCCGACTCGCGCAGGGCCGCGACGACGGCCTCGCGGGCACTGAACGTCGTCTTCGTGGCGAGCTGCTCGGCGTAGAGGGCCTCGCCGGGGCCGCCCGCGATCCACTCGGGCGTCTCGGCCTGGAACCGGCCGTTGCGGGTGATGAGCGAGCGGATCGGCAGCTGCAGCTCGCGCCACCAGATGACGTCGGTCAGGTCACCGAACGTGCAGGACATGGCGATGCCGGCGCCCTTGTCCATCTCGGCGGCGCGGTGGGCCAGCACCGGCACCTCGACGCCGAAGAGCGGGGAGGTGACCGTCGTGCCGAAGAGCGGCTGGTACCGCTCGTCGTCGGGGTGGGCGATGAGCGCGACCACCGACGGGATGAGCTCGGGGCGGGTGGTCTCGATGTGGACCGGGGTGCCGTCGGGGCGGTGGAACGCGACCCGGTGGTACGCGCCGGGGTAGTCGCGTGCCTCGAGCTCGGCCTGCGCGACGGCCGTCTGGAACGTGACGTCCCACAGTCCCGGCGCCTCGCTCTGGTAGGCCTCGCCACGCTCGAGGTTGTGCAGGAACGCCTGCTGCGCCACGGCGCGCGAGCGCTCGTCGATGGTGCGGTAGGAGATGTTCCAGTCGAGGCTGAAGCCCAGGCGGCGGAAGAGGGACTCGAAGGTCACCTCGTCCTTGACCGTCAGCATGTCGCACAGCTCGATGAAGTTCCTGCGACTGATCGGGCGCTGGTCGGCGGCCTTGATCGCCTTGCCCCTGGCGTCGACGCCCTCCTCGAACGGGGGCGTGAAGCCCTCCTCGTAGGGCAGGCTCGCGTCGCCGCGCACGCCGTAGTAGTTCTGCACGCGGCGCTCGGTCGGCAGGCCGTTGTCGTCCCAGCCGATGGGGTAGAAGACCTCGAGGCCCTGCATGCGCTTGTAGCGGGCCATGCAGTCGGTGTGCGTGTAGCTGAAGACGTGGCCCACGTGCAGGCTGCCGCTGGCCGTCGGCGGGGGAGTGTCGATGGCGAAGATCTGCTCGCGCGGGAGCGTGAGGGCCTTCTCGCGGTCGAAGGCGTAGGTGCCCTGCTCGGCCCATACCTGCATCCACTTCTCCTCGAGGCCGTCGAGCGAGGGCCGCTCGGGGATCCGCGAGGTCGTGGTGTCAGGTGCGTCAGTCATGCGCCAATCCTTCCATGTGTCGCGGGATGCCCTCGACCGGCTTTCCGGGGACGCATGCCGGGTCAAAGAGGGCGTATGCCGTGTCGCCGGCTCCGTGCGCCGCCTCGGGCGTCGATCTCAGAAGTCGCACCCCGGCAGGTCGCACCCCGGCAGGTCGCAGCCGGGCGGGTCGCAGCCTGGCCCGTCGCAGCCGTCGCCGCAGCCGGGCAGCCCGGGAAAGGAGAAGAGCCCGTCGCTCGCGTCGACGAATCCGTCCAGCCCGTCGAAGACGTCGCCCGGGTCGGTGAGCCAGGCGGAGGCGTCCGCGATGTCGCCGAGCGCGTCCCCGAGCGAGAGGTCGGCGCCGTCCGGACCGGATCCGCCGAAGTCGTACCAGTCCAGACCGTCGACGTAGTCGGCCCAGTGGCTCTCCTTCGCGAGGTCGCGCAGCAGGTCTGCGAAGTGGGCCGTGAGGCCGAACGCCACGGCATACGGCAGGTAGGTCGACAGCAGCGCGCGCTTCTCCTCGTAGCGCAGGCGGTCGGCCTCCGCGGTGGCGAGGTAGTCGCGAAAGCCCAGCGCCTGGATCCTCAGTGCCGTGCCCTCGGCGGTGCGCGGCGTGCGTGCCCCGCCCCACCGGGCGAGGACGACGAGGGCCGCCACGAGACCGACGAGGACCGGGGTCAGCGACCAGTCGTGCGCCTCGGCCAGGCCGGCGGCGACGACGACGGCGGTGACGAGCACGAGAGGCACGAGGACGGCGAGTCCCACCGCGCGGGTCCGGCCGTTGCGGGCCCGGGGGTGGCGGGCGTACCAGCCGCGCTCGACCACCTCCCGGTAGAGCCCGATCTGCGCCTCGCGCATGGTCAGCGCGAACGAGCCCTTCAGCGCCGAGAGGCGGACGCGGTCGCGACCCTCGAAGATGCGGTCGAGGAGCAGCCGCTCGAACGCGGTGGGGGTCTCGTCCGGCGGGCAGGCCGCGCGCCGCAGCTCCCAGTCACGTGCGTGCGTGTCCTCGCGGCCGTCCGTCTCGACGATGTGGAACCAGCCACGTACGGCCAGGTCGAGCAGGGTCGCGCTGACGTCGTGTGGGTCGGCCACACCGTCGACGACCGTGCCGACGACTCCGGGTCGCACGGCCCGCGGAGGCGCGAAGGCGGGGGCGACCGTGCCCGACCACTCGCCGCCGCGCACGCGGTGGCGCGGCGCGTTCGCCGGGTCCGTGGGCAGCACACCCGGGGTCACGTCATCGAACATCTCGTCACGCGCCCGCCACCACTTGGCGAGCACGACGAGCCCGGCGAGCAGCAGCGGGACGAGCCCGAGCAGGCAGGCCCCGACGAAGGCGTCCCGGTCCACGAGGGTCCGCGTGACGGCATACGGCATGGCGACGGCACACGGCACGGCCACTGCGAGGGTCGTGCCCACGTGCTCCCCTGTCCGTCGGCACGGCGGGTCCGCGCACGATATGTGCCGAAGCGTAGCGACGCAGGGCAGAGTGTCCCCATGGAGCCCGTCTACACGTCCGTCATCGGATTCGCCCGCGCGGTGTTCGCGATGCAGGGGCTGAAGTTCACCATCGTCGGCGACGAGAACGTCCCGCGCGCCGGCGGAGCGGTGATGACCGTCAACCACACCGGCTACATGGACTTCGCCTACGCCGGGCTCGCGGCCCAGGCGTCGGGCCGGCTCGTCCGGTTCATGGCCAAGGACGGCGTCTTCGCCCACCCCGTCAGCGGCCCGCTCATGCGCGGGATGCACCACATCCCGGTCGACCGGACCGCCGGGGCCGCGTCGTATGCCGCCGCCCTCGACGCGCTCCGAGCCGGCGAGATCGTCGGTGTCTTCCCGGAGGCGACGATCTCTCGCTCGTTCGAGCTCAAGGAGTTCAAGACGGGCGCTGCCCGCATGGCCGTCGAGGCCGGCGTGCCGATCCTGCCGGTCGTCATCTGGGGCTCGCAGCGCGTCTGGACCAAGGGGCACCCGCGTCACCTGGGCCGCACCAACATCCCGATCATCATCCACGTCGGGGAGCCGATTGCCGTCGCGCCGGACGCCGACCCGGACGAGGTGACCCAGCAGTACAAGGGCGTGATGGCGGACCTGCTGGCGGTGGCCCGGGCGGCCTACGAGCCGCTGACCGGCGCGGACCTGAGGTATCTGCCGGCCGGCATGGGTGGCACGGCGCCGACGCTCGCCGAGGCGACGCGCCTCGACGACGCCGAGACCGCCGAGCGCCGACGCCGGGCCGACGAGACTCGCAGCCGGCCGGGTCGCTGACGGCCACCCCTCCCGTCGCCCGTCGTCCGGTCGCGGGTGCGATCGGCCGCCCCCGGGTCGCCGGTAGCCTTCCCGCATGGCTCGTCAGGCACGTCAGCGCGTCCCCGAGGGTCCGGCCCCGGACCCCGCGGTCCAGAAGCTCCGGATCCGCTACACCAAGCGGGGCCGGCTCCGCTTCACCTCGAGCCGGGACTTCCAGCGCGCACTCGAGCGTGCGCTCCGCCGTGCCGATGTGCCGATGGCCTTCTCGGCAGGGTTCCACCCGCACCCGAAGATCAGCTACGCGAACGCGGCGGCGACAGGGACTGCGAGCGAGGCGGAGTACTTCGAGATCTCCGTGACGCAGCGCGTCGACCCGGAGTCGGTCCGGGTGGCCCTCGACCAGGCACTCCCCGAGGGCATCGACATCCTGCAGGTCGTCGAGGCCGCGTCCGGCGCCCTGGCCGACCGCCTCGAGGCCAGCGACTGGGTCCTCGAGTTCGGGGGCCTGCCGCCGGAGGTCCTCGAGAGGGCCGTCGCGGTGCTCCTCGAGCGCGACACGGCCGAGGTGACGCGCCTGACGAAGAGCGGGCCGCGCACCTTCGACGTCCGCGGCGCCATCGCCTCGGCCAGCGTGCTCGGACCCGGCGACGAACGGCCGCGAGTGGGCGCGTCCGACGCAGACACACCGGACTGTGCGATACTGCGCATGGTCGTACGGCACACCACACCTGCTGTACGCCCCGACGACATCGTGACCGCGCTGCGTGAGATCGGCGACCTGCAGCCTCCGCGCCCACCCCTGGTGACGCGACTGGCGCAGGGACCGCTCGACACCGCAAGCGTGAGGGTGACCGACCCGCTGGAATGACCTGCCAGGTCATGACGACGAAACGGTTGCCGACCAGGATGCCGACGGCACTCGAGAACGGGGCCGCGCCCAGCGCGAACCGTCTTCGGGTGTAGCGATACGACTTCCGTCCCGCCGCACACGCGGCGCGACGACTGCTACCGCACTCGTGCGGTGTCGACGGCCCCGGCCGCGTGTGGGTCGCACCGCACCTGACGGGAGGTTGCCTCATGGCACCCAACGACGACACCACCTCAGGCCAGGAAGCCACCCTGTTCGCCGGCGAGCCGGGCACCGCCCCGGAGAGCTCCGACGGCGCCACCGGCAACGGCACGACCGCCTCGGACGCCTCGAGCTCCGAGGCTCCTGCCCCCCGGCGGCGCGCCAGCAGGCGGGTCACCAAGAAGGCGTCCGCACCAGCACCCTCGACCGAGCACTCGCCCGAGCCGTCAGCGGGCCCCTCCGGCGAGGCCGCACCGTCCAGCGAGCCGGCTCCCGCCCCGACCACCGGGGCGGGCGAGCCCGTCCCCGCCTCGCAGAGCGCTTCGGGGGCCCCGGACGCCGAGCCCCAGCGGGCCCAGCAGCCCCAGGAACCGCAGGAGACCAAGCGGCCCGCGCGCAAGCGCGCCACGCGCAAGAAGGCCGAGCCCACCGATGGCGCCGCACCCGCAGCCCGGGCCACGAAGCGCGGCTCACGCGCCAAGGCGGACCGGGCCAGTGCAGCCGTCGAGGAGCTCGTCGCCGACGTGCTCTCCGGTGAGCCGGTCCGCCCGGCCGACGGCGGGGACCGCGACCGGTCGCTCACCGAGCCCGCGGCTGCCGACACCGTCGACCGCAGTGCCCTCGTCGACGTCGAGACGCTCGTCGACGCCGCCGAGACGGACGTGGCGCCGGAGGTCGACGCCGAGACCGACGAACAGCAGACGACGGCGGAGTCCGAGGCCGAGGCGCCGCGGACGGCCGTCCCCAGCTTCAGCGTCCTCTTCCAGGCGCCTGATGCGAGCAAGGCCGCACCCACGCGCCGCCGCCGCGGCGCTCCGGAGCCGGAGGCCGAGGACCGTGCCGACGAGGCAGCCGTCCCCGAGGAGGAGCTGCACCCCGAGCGCGACGAGGAGCCGAGGAACGCCGACGGCCGTCCGGAGCAGGGGGACGAGCTCGACGAGGAGAGCAGCCCGCGCCGCTCGCGCCGCCGTCGCGGCGGCAAGGGCCGACGCGGTCGCGCCTCCGACGAGGACGACCTGCAGGAGCAGGGCTCCGACTCGGTCGAGCACGAGGACTCGGACGACGAGCGCGAATCCCGCCGGCCGCGCCGGTCCCGCGACTCCGGTGAGTCGGCAGAGACCGCCTCCGAGAGCGACGCGGAGGTGGATGGGGACCACGAGTCCGAGGACCCGAACGGCTCGAGCCGTCGCCGTCGCCGTCGCCGCCGGGCCGGCTCCGCGGCCGACGCCGCCGAGGAGACACCCAACGTCTCCGTCCGGGTGCGCCAGCCGCGCACGCAGAGCGACGAGCCGGTGGCCGTCAAGGGCTCCACGCGACTCGAGGCCAAGAAGCAGCGCCGGCGTGAGGGCCGCGAGGCCGGCCGCCGCCGCACCGTCATCACCGAGGCCGAGTTCCTCGCCCGGCGTGAGGCGGTCGACCGCGTCATGGTCGTGCGCAACAAGGACAGCCGCACGCAGGTGGGCGTCCTCGAGGACGGCGTGCTCGTCGAGCACTACATCGACCAGGCCACCAACGTGTCGATGGCCGGGAACATCTACCTCGGCCGGGTGCAGAACGTCCTGCCCTCGATGGAGGCCGCGTTCGTCGACATCGGCAAGGGCCGCAATGCGGTGCTCTACGCCGGTGAGGTGAACTGGGACGCCGCAGGCCTCGAGGCCAACCAGCCCAGGCGCATCGAACACGCGCTCAGCTCTGGCCAGACGGTCCTCGTCCAGGTCACCAAGGACCCCATCGGCCACAAGGGTGCGCGCCTGACCTCGCAGATCTCACTGCCGGGTCGCTACCTCGTCTACGTGCCCAACAGCTCCATGACCGGCATCAGCCGCAAGCTTCCCGACACCGAGCGCGCCCGCCTCAAGAAGATCCTGCGCGAGGTCGTGCCCGAGTCCGCCGGTGTCATCGTGCGCACGGCTGCCGAGGGCGCGAGCGAGGGGGAGCTGCGTGCCGATGTGGAGCGCCTCACCCGCACGTGGGAGGAGATCCAGGCCAAGGCCGAGGCGGCGTCCAGTCCCCGCGCCGGCAAGAGCAAGGGTAAGAAGAAGAACGGTGGCTCCGGGTCCGCGAACGGTGGACAGGCGCCGATGCTGCTGCACGGCGAGCCCGACCTGACCGTCCGCGTCATCCGCGACGTGTTCAACGAGGACTTCAAGCAGCTCGTCGTAGACGGCGAGCAGGCCTGGAACGAGATCCACCCGTACATCTCCGCGGTCGCACCCGATCTCGCCGACCGTGTCACGAAGTGGTCGTCCGACGAGGACCTCTTCGCCCACTACCGCGTCGACGAGCAGCTCTCCAAGGCCATGGACCGCAAGGTGTGGCTGCCGAGCGGCGGCTCCCTCGTCATCGACCGCACCGAGGCGATGACGGTCGTCGACGTGAACACCGGCAAGTTCGTCGGCTCGGGCGGCAACCTCGAGGAGACGGTCACCAAGAACAACATCGAGGCGGCCGAGGAGATCGTGCGCCAGCTGCGGCTGCGCGACATCGGCGGCATCATCGTCATCGACTTCATCGACATGGTTCTCGAGAGCAACCGCGAGCTCGTCGTGCGTCGCCTGCTCGAGTGCCTGGGCCGGGACCGCACCAAGCACCAGGTCGCCGAGGTCACCTCGCTGGGTCTCGTCCAGATGACGCGCAAGCGTGTCGGGTCGGGGCTGATCGAGGTCTTCTCCGAGACGTGCGAGCACTGCAACGGGCGCGGGTTCATCATCCACACGGACCCCGTCGACAAGGGCGCGCACCCACACGAGACGAGCCAGCCGGAGAGCAGCGGCGGCAGCCGTCGCCGTGGACGCGGCCAAAGCGGCAACGCCGGTGGCAATGGCAACGCCGGTGGCAACGGTGGCCAGTCGGCACCGCCCGCCCCGGCGACCGGCGAGGCCAAGGGCGGCCCCACCGCGGCGCAGATCGCTGCGGCGGCCCACGCAGCCGCCCTCAAGAGCGCATCCGGCCAGCCCGCGGGGGAGGCCGCTGCCGAGGCGGTCGCCGAGGTCCAGGCGATCCGCGCGGACTCCCAGCCCGAGCCCCAGTCCGAGTCCAAGTCCGAGGCGCAGCCGAGGACCGGCGACGCCTTCCCGGAGGACACCGGTCCCTGGCCGGGAGACGACACCCACGCGAGTGACCCGGGTGACGGACAGGCCACGCAGGGCGGCGCCCACGTCGAGCTCGAGTCGGACGATGCCGCGCCTGCCGGCGGCACCGCCGATGGCACGCGCGAGGTGGCTGTCGAGACGACGGGCAGCGCCCCCGTCCAGGCCGCCGTCGACGTCCAGCCCGCCGCACGCGGCCGGCGTCGTCGCGGCCGGGTCGTGGCTCCCGCGGGTCCGCCGCGTGCCGCCACGGGGTCCGGTGCCGACGAAGAGGGGTCCGAGCGCGCCTGACCCGGCCCGACCTCGGTTTGGAGCTGGGAGCTCCCAGCCGGTAATCTCGTTTCTTGGTGCGCCCACCGGGCCCGTGTTGACGGGCCGGTGCCGAAAGCGGCGTGTCCAACCCTGATGAAAGTGAGTTTCACTGTGTACGCGATTGTTCGCGCTGGCGGTCGCCAGGAGAAGGTGTCGGTGGGCGATGTCCTGCTCGTCGACAAGGTGACGGGTCAGCCCGGCGATGCCATCGAGCTCACGCCGCTGCTCCTCGTGGACGGGACCACGGTCACGTCCGACGCCGACAAGCTGTCCAAGGTGTCGGTGAAGGCCGAGGTCGTCAAGGCCGCCAAGGGCCCCAAGATCACGATCATGAAGTACAAGAACAAGACCGGCTACCGCAAGCGTCAGGGCCACCGTCAGCCGCTGACCCAGGTCAAGATCACTGACATCACCGCGTGATCGACGCCTGATCGGCTCGGCACAGAACGTCCTCAAGGAGTAACTGACATGGCACACAAGAAGGGTGCGTCCTCGACCCGCAACGGTCGCGACTCGAACGCACAGTTCCTCGGCGTCAAGCGTTTCGGTGGCCAGAAGGTCAACGCGGGCGAGATCCTCGTCCGTCAGCGCGGCACGCACTTCCACCCGGGTGAGGGTGTCGGTCGCGGTGGCGACGACACGCTGTTCGCCCTCGTCGCGGGCGCCGTGAAGTTCGGCACCAGGCGCGGCCGCAAGACGGTCAACATCGAGCAGCCGGAGACCGCTGCCGCTGAGTGATCGACGCGATCACCACTGATGTACCGGAAGGGCGGGCCCGAGCGGCCCGCCCTTCCGCCTTTCCCGGGCGACCCGGCTTGTGCGATCTTGCGTATGCCGTCCGCCCACCCTGATCTGGAAGAGTGACCCCCCATGGCAGTGACCTTCGTCGACCGCGTGGTGCTGCACCTCAGCGCCGGAGCCGGCGGCCACGGCGTCGCCTCCGTCAAGCGCGAGAAGTTCAAGCCGCTCGGCGGCCCCGACGGCGGCAACGGGGGCCGGGGAGGCTCCGTCATCCTGCGCGTCGACCCGTCGTCGACGACGCTGCTCGACTACCACCGGCACCCGCACCGCAAGGCCGGCAACGGCGCACCCGGAGCGGGGGACGAGCGCAACGGCGCCGACGGGGACGACCTCGTGCTGGCCGTGCCGGAGGGCACCGTCGTCAAGGACGCCTCGGGGCAGATCATCGTCGACCTCGTCGGCATGGGCACCGAGCACGTCATCGCCGCCGGCGGTCGTGGGGGCCTGGGCAACAAGGCCCTCTCGAGTGCTCGTCGCAAGGCTCCGGGGTTCGCCCTGCTTGGTGAACCGGGCGAGGACGTGGAGGTCGTGCTCGAGCTCAAGTCGCTCGCCGACGTCGCCCTCATCGGCTTCCCGAGCGCCGGCAAGTCCTCGCTCGTCTCGGTGCTGTCGGCGGCCAAGCCGAAGATCGCCGACTACCCGTTCACGACCCTCGTGCCCAACCTTGGCGTCGTGACGGCCGGATCGAGCCGTTTCACGATCGCGGACGTTCCGGGCCTCATCCCGGGGGCCCACGAGGGCAAGGGGCTGGGCCTCGAGTTCCTGCGCCACGTCGAGCGCTGCTCGGTGCTCGTGCACGTCATCGACTGCGCGACGCTCGAGCCGGGCCGCGACCCGATGACCGACCTCGACGTCATCGAGAACGAGCTGTCCCTCTACGTCCCCGACGCGGACCTCGGCGGCCGACCGCTCGCCGAGCGCACCCGCATCGTGGTGCTCAACAAGGCCGACGTGCCGGAGGCCCGTGAGCTCGCCGAGATGGTCAAGCCCGACCTCGAGGCCCGCGGACTCGAGGTCTTCATCGTCTCGGCCGTCGCCCACCAGGGCCTGCGCGAGCTGACCTTCGCCATGGCCCGCCACGTGGAGGAGGCACGCAAGGAGATCGAGGCCGAGGCCGCGATGCCCAAGCGCGTCGTCCTGCGGCCGCGCTCCGTCGACGACAAGGGCTTCACCGTCACGCGCGAGGAGGGTCCCGAGGGCGTCTTCTACCGCGTCACGGGCGACCGGCCCGTGCGCTGGGTGCGCCAGACCGACTTCAGCAACGACGAGGCCGTCGGCTACCTCGCCGACCGCCTGGGCCGTCTCGGCGTCGAGGAGGAGCTGTTCAAGGTGGGCGCCGTCGCCGGCGACACCGTGGTCATCGGCGCCACCGACGACGCGGTCGTCTTCGACTGGGAGCCGACGCTGCAGGCCGGAGCCGAGCTCCTCGGCTCGCGCGGCACCGACCTGCGACTGTCGGAGGCCTCACGGCCGACGCGTGACGAGAAGCGCGAGGCCCAGAAGGACCGTTACGCCGCCCGCGCGGCGACGCAGGACGAGCTCGAGGCCGAGCGTCGTTCCGGGCTGTGGCACGTCGCCGCCGACGAGGACGACGCCTGACCGAGGCCCGGCTCACCTCCGCCATCTCGTCGAGTGGGCGCCTCCCTCGCGAGGGTGCCCACTCGACGTGTCGCGGGCCGGAGCAGGGCCTGGTGGGGGGACGAACCACCCACTTCGCGTCCGGCGCGACCCGTAGGGTGTGGCCATGAGCTCGTGGGGCGCGCTGCTTCGTCGCGGTCACCTCGGCACCGAGGCCGACCGCGCCACCTACCGCACCCTGCACACGGCGCTGCTGGCCTCGCCGCCCCTGCGTCTGGGCCTGAGCGCCGCCGCGGCCGAGAAGTCCCTCAAGCACCTGCGCGTCCTGCTGGGTGCCCCTGCCGTGGCGATGACCGACACGACGGGCCTGCTCGCCTGGGTCGGCGGCCGGTCGCACCATGCGAGCCAGCCGGCCGCCATCGCCGCGGGCACCCTCGAGCACGGCCGCACCACGGTCGTCGACGGGGCCGCCGTGGCGTGCGCGGAGTCGTCGTGCGTCGTGCGCCAGGCGATCGTCGCGCCTCTCGGCATCGACGAGAAGGTCGTCGGCACGCTGCAGGTCTTCACCGGACTGGCTTCGGCGAGCCTGGTCCGGGCGACCGACGAGGTCGCCCGGTGGGTCTCGGGGCAGCTCGAGCTCGCCGAGCTCGACGCCTCACGCAACCGCCTGATGGAGGCCGAGGTGCGCGCCCTGCGCGCCCAGATCAGCCCGCACTTCGTCTACAACTCGCTGACGGCGATCGCGTCGTTCACGCGGACCGACCCGGAGCGGGCGCGGGAGCTGCTCCTCGACCTCGCCGAGTTCACCCGCTACTCCTTCCGTCGGCACGGCGAGTTCACGACCTTGGCCGAGGAGCTGCGCTCGATCGAGGCCTACCTGGTCATCGAGAAGGCCCGTTTCGGCGACCGGCTGCGGGTGACCGTGCGGGTGGCGCCGGAGGTGCTGCCCGTCGTCGTGCCGTTCCTGTGCCTGCAACCACTCGTCGAGAACGCCGTGCAGCACGGCATCGAGGGCCGCGCGGGAGACGGCGAGGTGAGCATCACCGCCCAGGACGCCGACCACGAGTGCGTCGTCACGATCGAGGACGACGGCGTGGGGGAGGACCCGGAGAGGGTCCGCCGCGTGCTGGCCGGCGACCCGAGCAGCGGGTCCGTCGGACTGGCCAACGTCGACGAGCGCCTCCGCACGGCCTTCGGCGACGACTACGGCCTGGTGGTGGAGACGGCGCGGGGCGCCGGCACGAAGGTGGTCGTGCGGCTGCCCAAGTTCCGGCCGGGGGTGCACCTGTGAGCTCCTCCTCGGCCGTGTCAGCGTCACCGGGCAGCGCGCCGGCACCGCCCACACCGCCCAACGGTGCGCCGCTGCTGCGGGTGCTGGCGGTCGACGACGAGGCACCGGCGCTCGACGAGCTGGCGTGGATGCTCGGCCGTCACGAGTGCGTGGGGCACGTCGTGCCCGCCGGCTCCGGCGAGGCCGCGTTGCGCGTGCTCCACGAGCAGCAGGTGGATGCGGTCTTCCTCGACGTGCAGATGCCGGGCCTGAGCGGTCTGGACCTGGCACGTGTCCTCTCCCGCTTCACGACGCAGCCTCCGATCGTCTTCGTGACGGCCCACGAGCAGCACGCCGTCGACGCGTTCGAGCTCAACGTCGTCGACTACGTCCTCAAACCGGTCCGTGACGAGCGGCTCGACCAGGCGGTGCGACGGGTCGTGCGCCAGCTGAACGGGCGCGAGCCCGCCGCGTCGCCTGCCGACGAGAGCATCGTCGTCGAGCTGGGGGGCGTGAGCCGGCTGGTGCCGCGCTCCGAGGTCCTCTTCGTCGAGGCGCAGGGCGACTACGCGCGGCTGCACACGGCCGCCGGCAGCCACCTCGTACGGGTGCCGTTGACGGCACTGGCTGACCGGTGGCGCGAGGCCGGCTTCGTGCGGATCCACCGTTCGTCGCTCGTGGCTCTCGGGCACATCACCGAGTGGCGCACCGAGGGCGGACGCACGACGGTCGTCGTCGGCGGCCACGAGCTGGCAGTGAGCCGTCGCCACGCGCGGGAGCTGCGTGACCTGCTCGTCGGGCGCGCCCAGCCGCTCGGCCGGTCCGCGACATGAGCGCCATCGACCCGTCGGGGCCGGGGGGACCCACCCGACGAGGTATGCCGTCGGGCGCCGACGAGACGCACGTCCGTGCCGTGCCAGGCGAGGCCCGCGCGCCCGCGCGGTCACGCGTACGGGTCACGAGCCCTCGTACGTCCGCGGCGCGCACCCGCAGCCTCTCGGTCGCGTCGGAGATCGACGAGCAGACGCGGCTGGGGGAGGTCTACATCACCTCGCTCATGCGCAGCCAGCTGCGGCTCGCGCTCGTGGTTCTGGTCGTGCTCGCCGTGACGCTGGGCCTGCTGCCGCTGCTCTTCCGGACGGTGCCGGCAGTCGCCGAGGTGCAGCTGCTGGGCGTGCCTCTTCCCTGGCTCCTGCTGACGGTCACCGCCTTCGTGGAGATCATCCTCCTCGGGTGGTTCTACGTGCGACGGTCCGAGCGCAACGAGGCCACCTTCAGCGACCTGCTCGCCGGCCGGTGAGCAGAAGGCGTCACCGGTGACCAACTCCGCGAGCGTCGCAGCCCTCGTCCTCGTCTCGATCACGTCGCTGGCGGTCGGCGCGTTCGGGCTGCGCCTCTCCCGGACGATGAGCGACTTCTACGTAGCCTCGCGCGGCGTCGGGCCGGTGCTCAACGCCTCGGCGATCAGCGGCGAGTACCTCTCTGCAGCCTCCTTCCTCGGCGTGGCCGGGCTCGTCCTCGCCCGGGGCGTCGACATGCTCTGGCTGCCGGTGGGCTGGACCGCCGGCTACCTGCTGCTGCTCGTCTTCGTGGCCGCCCCACTGCGCCGCTCCGGTGCCTACACCCTTCCCGACTTCGCCCAGCTGCGGCTCGAGTCGGTCGTCGCCCGCAGGGTCTCGAGCCTGCTCGTCCTGGCGATCGGCTTGCTCTACCTCATCCCGCAGTTCCAGGGCGCGGGCCTGACCCTGCACACCCTCACCGGCGCGCCGAGCTGGGTGGGCCAGCTCGCGGTGGCGGTGGTCGTCGGCCTCAACGTCCTGCCCGGCGGCATGCGCAGCGTCACGCTCGTGCAGGCCTTCCACTTCTGGCTCAAGCTCGTGGCCCTGCTGACGCCGCTCTTCTTCCTCCTCGGCTCGGTGGGGGTGCGAGCCGGCCAGCCGGACGTGGGCGCGGTCTTCGTCTCCGACTGGGTCGAACCGTTGCGGGGAGACAACGCCCTCTACCTGACGTACTCGCTGGTCCTCGCGACCTTCTGCGGCACGATGGGCCTGCCGCACGTCGTCGTGCGCTTCTACACCAACCGCGACGGCCGGGCCGCTCGGCGTGCGACCCTCGTCGTGCTCGTGCTCCTGTCCGGCTTCTACCTGCTGCCCGTCGCCTACGGGGTCCTCGGGCGCTACGTCGCCTCCGACCTCGTGGCCGCAGGCAGGGCCGACTCTGTGGTGCTCGAGCTGCCGAGCCGGGTCTTCGACGGGCCGGTCGCCGAGGGACTCACGGCCCTGCTGGCCGCGGGTGCCTTCGCGGCGTTCCTGTCCACGTCGACCGGCCTCGTGGTGTCGGTGGCCGGCGTGCTGAGCCAGGACCTGATGAGCCGGGGCGCCGGCCATCGCCAGGGGATCCGGGCCTTCCGGCTCTCCACCGTGGTGGTCGTCGTCGTGTCGCTCCTGCTGACGGTCGTGTCGGCAGGCGTCCCGGTCGCCCACGCAGTGGAGCTGACGTTCGCCGTGGCGGCGTCGACGTCCTGCCCGATGCTGCTCCTCGGGATCTGGTGGCGCGGCCTCACCGCCGTCGGCGCCGTCGCCGGGATGGTCGTGGGCGGCAGCCTGTCCATGGGAGCCGTCGTGACGACGACCTTCGGCATCGCGACCGGCGGGTGGTTCGGCGTCGTGATGACGCAGCCTGCCGCCGTGAGCGTCCCGCTGTCCTTCGCCACGATGGTGGCGGTCTCGCTCGCGACGCGCTCGCGCACCCCCGAGCACGTGGGCCGCACGATGGTGCGCCTGCACGCGCCGGAGGACGTCGACCTCAACCGCGGCTCCTTCCACCCCGAACGGCGCCACGCCCGACCGGGCCGCCTGGGGACGGGACTCGTCGACCACGGGACGCGACCGGCGCACGGCGCGACCGGGACGGCATACGACAGCACCAGCCCCTCCGCTCGTCGCTCGGACACGACCGCTCGTCGCAGCTGAGCCGCGTACGGCGAACGGTCGGGGCCGCTGGCCGATGTGCCGCCCGCTGCCGCTGACGGGGCTGCGGCGGCGCTCCTACCCTTGCTGACGCCGGCAGCAGCACAGCGCTGCCCGTCCCGGCACACCCGGCACGACCCGAACCGCCCCGGAGGTGGCCCGTGAGCAAAGAGGCTCCAGACCGCGTCGCCGTCGACGCCAACGTCGCCATGCAGGACTCGCCCGAGTTCGCACAGCTGCGCAGCAAGTTCCGCCGCTTCGTCTTCCCGCTGACCGCGCTGTTCCTCGCGTGGTACTTCCTCTACGTCCTGCTCTCCGTCTTCGCCAAGGGCTTCATGGGGACGCGGGTCGCCGGCAACGTCACGTGGGGCCTGATCCTGGGCCTGCTCCAGTTCGTCTCGACCTTCGTCATCACGATGGTCTACGCCCGCTGGGCCGACCGCGTCTTCGACCCCGAGGCCGAAGCCCTCGCCCGCAAGATGGGAGAAAACCAGTGAGCGCCCTGCTGAGCTCGGCCCCCGCGCTGGCCCCGGCGGCCGGCACGACCGTGGGCAACCCGGCGATCAACATCGGCATCTTCGCCCTCTTCGTCGTCGTCACCCTGGCGATCGTCATCCGGGCCTCGCGCAACAACCGCAGTGCGGCCGAGTACTACGCCGGCGGACGGGCCTTCACGGGTCGCCAGAACGGCATCGCCATCGCCGGTGACTACCTCTCGGCGGCCTCGTTCCTCGGCATCGCGGGCGCCATCGCCATCAACGGCTACGACGGGTTCCTCTACTCCATCGGCTTCCTCGTCGCCTGGCTCGTCGCCCTGCTCCTCGTCGCGGAGCTGCTCCGCAACGTCGGCAAGTACACGATGGCCGACGTGCTCAGCTTCCGGCTGCGGCAGCGTCCGGTGCGCATCGCGGCAGCGATCTCGACGCTCGTCGTCTCGTTCTTCTACCTGCTCGCCCAGATGGCGGGCGCCGGCGGTCTCGTGGCCCTCCTGCTCGGCATCGAGGGGGCGCTCGGCCAGCGGCTCGTCATCGTCGTCGTCGGCATCCTGATGATCTTCTACGTCATCTACGGCGGCATGAAGGGCACGACCTGGGTGCAGATCATCAAGGCCGTCCTGCTCATCATCGGCGCCGCCGTCATGACGGTCTGGGTGCTCGGCAAGTTCGGCTTCAGCCTCTCCACGCTGCTCGGCGATGCCACGGCCGCCTCGCAGAGCACGGGGGGCAAGGACCTGCTCCAGCCGGGGCTGCAGTACAAGAACCCGGTCGACTTCATCTCGCTGGCGATGGCGCTGGTGCTCGGCACCGCCGGCCTGCCGCACGTCCTCATGCGGTTCTACACCGTGCCCACCTCGCGCGAGGCCCGACGTTCGGTCGTCTGGGCCATCTGGCTGATCGGCATCTTCTACCTGCTGACGCTGGTCCTCGGCTTCGGCGCGGCTGAGCTCGTCGGCGCCGGTGCCATCAAGAAGGCCCCCGGCGGTGTGAACTCCGCGGCCCCGCTGCTGGCGTTCGAGCTGGGTGGCGAGATCCTCCTCGGCATCATCTCGGCCGTCGCCTTCGCCACGATCCTCGCGGTCGTCGCGGGGCTGACCATCACGGCCAGCGCGTCCCTGTCGCACGACATCTACAACACCGTCGTCAAGAACGGGAAGGCCACCCCGGAGGAGGAGGTCAAGGTCGCGCGCATCGCCGCGCTGGTCCTCGGCGCCATCGCCATCATCGGCGGCATCTTCGCCCTCGGGCAGAACATCGCCTTCCTGGTGGCCCTCGCCTTCGCCATCGCGGCGAGTGCGAACCTGCCGACGATCCTCTACTCGCTCTTCTGGAAGCGGTTCAACACGCGCGGCGCGCTGTGGAGCATCTACGGCGGACTGGTCAGCGCCATCACGCTGATCATCTTCAGCCCGGTCGTGTCCGGCAAGGCCGTCGACCCGGCGACCGGGAAGAGCCCGTCGATGCTCCAGGGCGTCGACTTCCACTGGTTCCCGCTGGACAACCCGGGAATCATCTCGATCCCGCTCGGCTTCCTGCTGGGCTACATCGGCACGGTGACGAGCACGGAGTGCAACGCCGCCAAGTACGCCGAGATGGAGGTGCGCTCGCTGACCGGCCACGGCGCCGAGGCGGCCACGCAGCACTGAACAGCAGGGAGCAGCACGCACGCGGAGGTCGCGCACACCAGCGGAGTGCGCGGCCTCCGGCTCGTCCGACAGCTTCTCCGGTCGGCGTGGCAACCTTCGGGCAGGCTGCGCCGTAGAAGGGGTCAGGAGCCGCCGGATGCGGGGCGAGACGGGAGGACACCATGTCGGTCGGGTCGGGACGGGACCGGGACAGCTACACGTGGCGGCCCGGGCGCGGCTTCGGAGGCGGGGCCATGACGGGGGTGTGGCTCTCGATGCTGCTCGCCGTCCTCACGGTCCTGGTCGAGGGCGTCGCGTCAGGCTGGCGCCTGAGCCTGCTCGCCGTCGTCGCCGGCGAGCTGGTCGGCACGTTGGTCGTGGCGGTCCCGGTCCTCGCGCTCGTGGGCGGGGCCCTGCGCTCGTCGTCCCGCCTGACGGCGATCGGGGCGTATGCCGCTGCCGCCGTCGTCGCCCGCGCGCTCGTGGGCCCGCTGGTCGAGTTCGCGGTCGGGTCCACGGCGGCGGCGAGCGGGGCCCAGGTGGCGGTCGTCGCGGTCGTGTCCCTGCTGGCGGGCACCGTCGCGGCGACCATCTCGACCCGCGACCGTCTCCCGCGCACGACGGGCCTGCTCCGCTTCCGGGTGGGTGGGCCGTCCACCGGCGGCGGCGTGCCCGGCCCGTCGCCGCACCGGCCCCGGCGAGCCGCTACCTCTCGGGCGGACCGTGAGCGGAGGGGCGGCCGGCCGTCCCTGCCGACCCGGCTAGAGGAGGACGAGGTCGTCCCGGTGGATGACCTCGCGCTCGTACTCGGGACCGAGGTCCCGAGCCAGCTCCCTCGTGGAACGCCCGAGCAGGGGCGGCAGCTCGGACGAGCTGTAGTTGACCAGCCCGCGCGCCACGGGCGTGCCGTCGGGACGGCACACGTCCACAGGGTCGCCGTCGTGGAAGGTGCCCTCCACCGAGATGATGCCGGCGGGGAGCAGGGACTTCTTGCGGTGCACGAGGGCGGCGACGGCGCCGTCGTCGACGACCAGCCGGCCCCGCGCGGTGGTGGCGTGCTCGAGCCACAGGCGCCGCGAGCGGCCCCGTACGCCGACGGGCAGGAAGATGGTGCCGACGTCCTCGCCGGCGAGGACCGAGACCACCCGGTCGGCGGCCGTGACCGTCGTGACCACGCCGGCCGCCGTGGCGATGCGGGCCGCCTCGATCTTCGTGGCCATCCCGCCGGTGCCCACCTTGGACCCGCGGCCGCCCACCGCCACGTCCGCGAGGTCCTGTGGCCCCCGGACGACGGGTATGCGGCGCGCTCCGGGTCGGTGGGGCGGCGCGTCGTAGAGCGCGTCGACGTCGGAGAGCAGGACGAGTGCGTCGGCGTCGATCAGGTGGGCGACGAGGGCCGCCAGGCGGTCGTTGTCACCGAAGCGGATCTCGCTCGTGGCCACCGTGTCGTTCTCGTTGACGATGGGCAGCACGCCGAGGTCGAGCAGGCGGTCGAGGGTGCGGCGGGCGTTGGCGTAGTGCGTGCGGCGGGTCACGTCGTCGGCGGTGAGCAGCACCTGGCCCACCGTGATGTGGTGCAGGCCGAACGCGTGCGTGTACGCGGCGAGCAGGGCGCCCTGTCCCACCGAGGCGGCGGCCTGCTGGGTGGCCAGGTCGCGCGGTCGCGACGCCAGCTCGAGCGGGTGCAGGCCTGCGGCGATCGCCCCCGAGCTGACGAGCACGACCTGGGTGCCGTCGAGGTGCCGCCGCGCCAGGGCGTTCGACAGGGCCACCAGGCGGGCGACGTCGATGCCGCCGTCGACGCCGGTCAGCGAGCTGGAGCCGACCTTGACGACGAGGCGCCGGGCACTGCGGATGACCGAATGGGGCGACACACCCGGAACTCTAGTGAACCGAGGTGGTGCGCGCAGAGGCGTCCAGACCGGAGGGCGGCGGCCCGTGAACGAGCCGGTCCAGCCCCCGGGAGGGGAGCGGCCCGGTGGCTGCGACGACCTAGGCTGGAGGCATGTCCCAGACGATCGACCCCGCCGTCGTCGAGCAGGTGACGGCACTGGCGCGTCGGGCGCGGACGGCCTCGCGCCACCTCGCCCTGATGTCGCGCGCCGAGAAGGACGCAGCCCTGCTCCTGCTCGCCGACGCCGTGGACGCCGCCACCACGACCGTCGTCGACGCCAACGCCGAGGACCTCGAGCGCGGCCGGGCCGCCGGCATGAGCGAGAGCCTGCAGGACCGGCTGCGCCTCGACGCGAACCGGGTGGCGGCCGTCGCGCAGGCGCTGCGCGACGTAGCGGCACTGCCCGACCCCGTCGGTGAGGTCGTGCGCGGGTCGACCCTGGCCAACGGCCTGCAGATCCGGCAGGTGCGCGTGCCCATGGGCGTCATCGGGATGATCTACGAGGCGCGCCCGAACGTCACGGTCGACGCCGCCGGCCTCGCCCTCAAGTCGGGCAACGCCGTGCTGCTGCGCGGTGGCTCGGCGGCGGCCAGCAGCAACCACGCGCTGGTCACCGCGCTGCGTGAGTCGCTCGCGGCGCAGGGGCTCCCGGTCGATGCCATCACGCTCCTCGAGGAGGGTGGCCGAGACGCCGCTCGCGCGCTGATGACGGCCCGCGGCCACGTCGACCTCGTCATCCCCCGGGGCGGCGCCGACCTGATCCAGACCGTGGTGCGTGAGTCCACCGTCCCCGTCATCGAGACCGGCGTCGGAGTGTGCCACGTCTACGTCGACCGCGCAGCGGACCTCGACAAGGCACAGGCGATCACGGTCAACGCCAAGACCCAGCGCCCGAGCGTCTGCAACGCTGCCGAGTCGCTCCTCGTGCACCGTGACGTCGCCGCCGACTTCCTCCCGAAGGTGCTGACGGACCTGGCGGGGGCCGGAGTGCGCCTGCACGTGGCACCCGACGTCACCGAGTACGCCGAGGCGGCGGGGGCGGCATACGAGATCGCGAGCGAGGAGGACTTCGGCACCGAGTGGCACGGGCTGGAGCTGAGCGTCGCCGTCGTGGACGACGTCGACGAGGCGATGGAGCGCATCCGGCGCTACGGGACCGGGCACACCGAGGCGATCGTGACGGAGGATCGCGGGGCCGCCCGCCGGTTCACCGCCGAGGTCGACGCTGCGGTCGTCATGGTCAACGCGAGCACGCGCTTCACCGACGGCGGCGAGTTCGGGTTCGGCGCCGAGATCGGCATCTCGACCCAGAAGCTGCACGCCCGCGGACCCATGGCGCTGCCGGAGCTGACGACCACGAAGTGGGTCGTGGAGGGTGACGGGCACACCCGGTGACGACCGTGTACGGCGCTCACCCTGCTGGATGGCATGATGTCGCACCATGGAAGGCACTGAGGTCCGCAAGCTCGCGCAGCTGGAGGACGACCACTGGTGGTACCGCGAACGGCGCCACCTCCTCGCCAAGGCGATAGCGGGCCTGACGCCCGGTCACGCACTCGACATCGGCGCCGCGGGCGGGGGCAACACCCGGGTCCTGCGCGAGCACGGTTGGGACGCAGTGGCGCTCGAGTACGGCCAGGACGGCGCGCAGGTCGCCCACGAGCGCGGGCTGGCGACGGTGCGCGCCGACGCGACGCGTCTGCCGTTCTCCGACGCCGCGCTCGACCTGGTCGTCGCCTTCGACCTGCTCGAGCACCTGCACGACGACGACACCGCCGTCGCGGAGGTGCGTCGCGTGCTCAAGCCGACCGGCACCTACCTCGTGGCCGTCCCGGCCGACCCCAGGCTCTGGTCGAGTCACGACGAGGCCGTCGACCACGTGCGCCGCTACACCCGGGATGGACTGGTGGACCTGCTGCGTCGCGGTGGCTTCGAGGTCGCCGACGTGCGCTCGTGGAACGTGCTGCTGCGCCCCGTCGTGGCGATGCGCCGTCGTCACAGCTCCGGCTCGGACCTGGAGGACCTGCACCCCGCCGTCAACTTCGGTCTGCGCACCGTCATCACGGCCGAGCGCTACCTGCCGGTCGGCAATCTCCCGGGAGTCAGTCTGCTCGTCACGGCTCGACCCCGCCGCCAGGCGTGAGCCGCAGACACGCGTGAGCCGCAGCCACGCGTAAGCCGCAGACAGCAATGACGCCGGGCCGGTGAGATCCGGCCCGGCGTCACCCCCCGGCTCGGCCTCAGCCCCGCAGCCGGCTCGGCTGCGGGCTGGGGACCCGGACGGGGTGGGCGGCTGCGTCGGGCGCCTCGTCGGTGGCCTGGATCGTCTCGGGGTGAGGCTGCGCCGGCAGCGGCGTGTCGGTCGGCCCGTGGTCACGGCCCTGGGCGGTCATCGAGTCGTAGGCGATGAAGTAGGTCGGGCGGCCCTGCATGTGGCCGTACATCCGGCCGATGTACTCGCCGAGGATGCCGACGCACACCAGCTGGACCGCTCCCACCCCGGCGACGATGGCCACCGTCGAGGTCCAACCGGCGACGGTGTGACCCTGCGAGCGAGAGATGAGGGTGTAGAGCACGAGCAGGACGGCCAGCACCGCGCCGCCGAAGCCGGCGAACGTCGCCAGGCGCAGCGGGGCCGTGGAGAAGCCGGTCAGCGAGTCGAGCGAGAGCTTGACCATCTTCATGAGCGGGTACTTCGAGTCCCCGGCGGCCCGCTCCTCACGCTTGTACTCGACCGTGTCGGACGGGAAGTTCAGCGCCGGCACGATGAAGCGCAGCACCCGGTTGTGCTCGGGGAGGCTGTTGATCGCGTCGACCGTGGCACGGGACATGAGGCGGTAGTCACCGGCGTCGGCGTGGGCGGAGGTCTGCGACATCAGGCCGATGAGCTTGTAGAAGGCCTGCGCGGAGGCGCGCTTGAACCAGGTGTCGGTGGAGCGGTCGTTGCGCACGCCGTAGACGACGTCGACGCCGTCGTCCTTGGCGGCCGCCAGCATCTGGGGGATGATCTCCGGCGGGTCCTGAAGGTCGGCGTCGATCGTCACGACGTAGTCCCCGAGCGCGCTGGCGAGACCGGCGGAGATCGCGGCCTGGTGGCCGGCGTTGGCGCGCAGGCGCAGGACCCGCAGGTTCGGCCACTCGCGGTGGTAGCGCTGGAGCAGCACGGCCGTCAGGTCCTTGCTGCCGTCGTCGACGGCGACGACCTCGTACGGGACGCTCATTCCGTCGAGGATCGGGCGCAGGCGCTGCACGAGCAGCGGCAGGACCTCCTCCTCGTTGAACATCGGGATCACCACGGACAACTCAGGAACCATGCGTCCAAGGTTACTGCCCCCGGTAGGCGGCGCCTGCCGCCGCGCTGAGCGCAGTCTGTGACGTCGCCGGTAGGGTGCGCCGCATGGGGCAGACCACTGCAGAGCACCCTCCAGGGCGCGGTATGCCGGCAGGTGGGCTCCCGCCGGGCACCCCGCTCGCGTGCCGCCACACCAAGTGGGGTGGTGGTCGTCACTGGGAGTGGGAGGGCCGCTACCTCGGTGCCGACGGGCACGGCCACTGGTGGTACTCGCCGGCGGGCACGCGCTGCGCGCGCCCCGGGGCAGAGTTCGTCGCGAGCGACGGGTGGGTGACGCTCGCACCCCACGAGGGGGCGTATGCCGTGGGCTTCTACCCGGCCCACCGCGAGATCACCGTCTACGCCGACATGACCACCGAGCCGGTGTGGCGACGGCGCACCGCCGGGGGAGACGGCCCGGAGTGGGAGGTGACGATGGTTGACCTGGACCTCGACGTCGTCCTCACGCGCGAGGGCCACCTCTTCGTCGACGACGAGGACGAGTTCGCCGTGCACCAGGTCGAGCTGGCCTACCCGCCCGAGGTCGTCCCCCTCGCGCAGCGGTGGCGCGACCGGATCTTCGCGGCCGTGGCGTCCGGGCAGGAGCCGTTCGCGAGCGTCGGGCACGCATGGCTGCGCCGCGCCGGAACCGGTGAGCACGAGGGTGGACCCGGGGAGTGACGGCGGCGGACGCACACGGGCACGGCATACGGACGGGGAGCGCGGGGGCACGCGCTGCGTGTGTCGCGGCGCGCGGGCGCTAGGCTGGGCGGCATGTCTGATCGCGCCGTCGCACTCGTCACGCAGGGGGAGCAAGCCGCCCGCGAGCTTCCCATGCCGGTGATCGCCTACTTCCTCATCACCTTCGCGCTCTTCCTCGTGGCGCTCGCCGTGACGTGGAGCTTCCGCAACACCGCGTACAAGGTGCAGGCGCCGCGCCCGACGCGGCCCGCCGAGGGCGCGCGCCGGGGCTCCAGCGAGGGCACCCGCGAAGGCACGAGCGGTTCCGGCGGAGCGCACCACTGACCATGCGCCTCGGGGTCATGGGCGGGACCTTCGACCCGATCCACCACGGGCACCTGGTGGCGGCCAGTGAGGTCCAGACCCGCTTCGGCCTCGACGAGGTCGTCTTCGTCCCCACGGGCCAGCCCTGGCAGAAGGCCGACCGCCACGTCTCCTCCGCGGAGGACCGCTACCTCATGACCGTCATCGCGACGGCCTCCAACCCGCGCTTCACCGTCAGCAGGGTCGACATCGAACGTCCCGGCCCCACGTTTACCATCGACACCCTGCGTGACATCCGGGACGAGCGGCCCGACGACGAGCTGTTCTTCATCACCGGTGCCGACGCCCTCGCCGAGATCCTCTCGTGGAAGGACGTCGAGCACCTGTTCCAGCTGGCGCACTTCATCGGTGTCACCCGCCCCGGGCACGAGCTCTCCGACAAGGGGCTCCCCGAGGACCGCGTGACGCTGCAGGAGGTGCCCGCCATGGCGATCAGCTCCACCGACTGCCGGGCCCGCGTGGCGGCCGGGGAGCCGGTCTGGTATCTCGTGCCCGACGGCGTCGTCCAGTACATCAACAAGTACCACCTCTACGCCAACCCGCAGGCGACCCCGGTCCCTGCGCACCCCGCGGAGGACGGGGCAGGCGCGCGTCGCGACGGCGCACGCAGCGACGGCGCCCCCAGTCTTTCGTCTTAAGGAGATCCGTGACCGCAGCAGACCATTCCATCCAGCTCGCGAAGGTGGCCGCCCTGGCGGCTGAGGAGAAGCTCGCCGAGAAGGTGCTCGCCATCGACGTGAGCGACCAGATGCCCCTCACCGACGTCTTCGTCATCGCCTCCGCCCCCTCGGAGCGGCAGGTCGGTGCCATCGTCGACGAGGTCGAGGACCGGCTCCGCGAGCAGGGCAGCAAGCCCGTCCGCCGCGAGGGCGAGCGCGAGGGACGCTGGGTGCTCATCGACTTCGGCGACATCATCGTGCACGTCCAGCACGAGGAGGAGCGCGAGTACTACGCCCTGGAGCGACTCTGGAAGGACTGCCCGGAGGTCGACCTCACCGGCGTCACCGTCCCGGCACGTCCCGGCGTCGACGACTCCGAGGTCACCGAGGCGTGAGCGCTTCCGGGTCCACGGGCCGCTGCCCGTGACCGGGTCCGGTGGGCCCCGCCGCATCGTCCTCGTGCGCCACGCCGAGACGGTCGACAACGCGGCCCGGGTCTGGCAGGGCCACAAGGACACCGAGCTGTCGGCGCGCGGCCACGAGCAGGTCGCGGCCGCCGCACCCCACCTGGCGGCCTACCAGCCTGCGCTCATCGTCTCCAGCGACCTGCAGCGTGCTGCCACGACCGCTGAGGCCATCGCCGCGCTGACCGGACTGACCGTGCGGCTCGACGCGCGCCTGCGGGAGGTGCACGTGGGGGAGTGGCAGGGACTGCACGCCGACGACGTCCGCGCGCGCTACCCGGACCTCGTCGCTGCCCTCGACCGCGGCGAGGACGTCCAGCGGGGCGTCACGGGTGAGAGCCGGGCGGAGGTCGCCGAGCGGGCCGGCGCAGCCCTACGCGACGTCGCCGAGGCGCTCCGACCGGGGCAGACGGCTGTCGTCGTGGCGCACGGCGTCTCCGCGCGCGTGGCGGCGACCGACCTGGTGGGGCTCGACCAGGACGTCTCCGACGCGGTGTTCCGGGGGCTGGGCAACTGCCACTGGATCGAGCTCGTCGAGAGCGGGAAGAGCTTCTCCGAGGCCGTCCGGTGGCGCATCGGAGGGTGGAACCTGGGCCCCTGGAACGTCTGACGCCGCAGGGCCGCCCCGATTTGGGCTCTCGGCGGCGAACCGGCTATGGTTACGCAGTCGCTTCGACGAGGTGACAACGCAAGGGGCTGTGGCGCAGCTGGTAGCGCACCTGCATGGCATGCAGGGGGTCAGGGGTTCGAGTCCCCTCAGCTCCACCGACACCAGAAGGACCGGACACCACTCGTGTCCGGTCCTTCTGGTCTTTCCTTCCCTCGTCGCGGCAGCTTGCGAGCGCTCAGCCCTCGGCCCGCGCCTGCGGCAGTCGGCCGTCCGGCCGCTGACCCAGCTGGTGCTCGAGCACCCGACGGTAGGTGCGTTCGTAGGCCGCGGCCATCGCGTCGAGGCTGAAGCGCTCGCTGACGAGGCGACGACAGTCGGACGGCTCCAGCCGCTCGCAGTCGGTGATCGCACGGGCCAGCTGCTCCGGCCGCTCGACGACGAAGCCGGTGCGCCCGTGCGCCACCACCTCCGGCGCCGAGCCCGCGGACAGGGCCACCACCGGAGTCCCGCAGGCCATGGCCTCGACCATGACGAGGCCGAACGGTTCCGGCCAGCAGATCGGGAAGACGAGGCAGCGGGCGCCGGCCAGCAGCCGCCGCTTGAGCGCGCCGTCCGCGATGCCGACGTCGAGAGCGTCCCGGCCGAGCAGCGGCGCCACCTTCGTCCGGTAGTACTCGTGCTCAATGGGCTCGGTGCACTTGCCGGCGAGGATGATGCGCACTCCCGCTCGTCGCGCGGCCTCGATGGCCAGGTGCGGTGCCTTCTGCGGGTGGAACCGACCGATGAACAGGACGTAGTCGTCCTTGCGCGAGCGGTACGGGAAGCTGCGCGCGTCGATACCGTTGTGGACGGTGGCAACCCAGTTGAGGCCCGGCTCGCTGGCGCGCTGTGCGTGCGAGATCGCCACCAGCGAGACCGTGCGGCCGAGCGGACGGTAGACGTCCGCCAGCTCCGTCGCGGAGCCGTGCACGGTGACGAGCGTCGGGGCGACCCGCCCGGCTGCGGTGAGCGGTCCGGCAATGGTGTGGTCGTGCACGATGTCCACTGGACGCGAGCGCAGCTGGCCGAGGACCCGGGCCGCGTTGACCACCTCCGGGATCGCCTCGCCCAGCCGGCCGGACATCGTCCGCTCGCTCGTACGGACGAACTCCTGCGCCGCCGTGCCGCGCGCACCGGCCGCGAACAGCGTCACCCGGTGCCCGCGGGCGACGAGCCGGTCGATGAGGCCGGCGACGATCGCCTCGATGCCTCCGTAGCCGTCCGGAGGCACGGTGTAGTAGGGCGGTGCCACCATCGCGATGCGCAGCACTCGGGGCCGCGTCACGGGGTGCTGTGTCCCTCCGGACACGACTCGCATCGACAGCTTCATCACCCCCAGGAGCCGCTCCGCGGCTTCCTGATCGGCCCCCGACCCTCCAGTATCACCACGTGCGCGTCCTCCCGTGCGGCGAACCGCCCGCATCCGGCCTCTGACCTCCCGCACTGGGGGCAGGGTCAGCGCTTGGCAGCCTCCGGAGGCAACCCCGCGGGCTGCAGCGATTCCGTCGTCGGCTCGCTCACTCCCGGCTCGACGCGCAGCGGCTGCGTGAGGCCCGTCGTGCGCCGGCCCCCCTGGTCGACCTCGACGCCGAGGAGCTGGCCGCCCACGTGGAGCTGCTCGACCGAGAGCGGCAGCAGCGACTCGGACACCCTGGGGTCCACGTGCACGACCCCGGCCGGCGAGTCGACGTCGAGGCCGAGGAGGGTGCGCAACAGCAGGAGCGGAGCTGCGGCCGCCCACGCCTGCGGTGAGCACGACGTCGGGTAGGGCACGGGCACCTCGAACTCGTCGCGGCCGAAACCGCAGAACAGCTCCGGGAGATGCCCGTCGAAGCTGTCGGCGGCGTCGAGCAGGGCGAGGGCCACCTGGTTCGCCTCTGAGACGAAACCATAGCGGCGCAGGCCTGCGGCGATGATGGCGTTGTCGTGGGGCCACACCGACCCGTTGTGGTAGCTCATCGGGTTGTAGGCGCCCGCCCTCGACGACAGGGTCCGGATGCCGAAGCCGCTGAACATCTCCGGCGACATCAGGGCGGACGCCGTCTGGCGCGCATGCTCCTCGTCGACGATTCCGGTCCAGAGGCAGTGCCCCATGTTGGAGGCGCGCGAGTCGACCGGCCGTTTCTCGGCATCGAGCGCCAGGGCGTAGTGGCCCCGGTCGGGCAGCCAGAAACGGTCGTTGAAGCGGCGCTTGAGGGCCGCTGCCCGCGACCGCAGCTCCCGCGCCCGTTCCCCGTCGCGCACGGAGTCGGCGATCCGGGCCCCCGCACGTAGCGCCGCGTAGACGTAGCCCTGCACCTCGGCCAGCGCCAGCGGCGCCTCGGCGATGGCACCCGAGTCGTAGGTGATCCCGTCGAAGGAGTCCTTCCAGCCCTGGTTGACCAGGCCCCGGTCGGTGGCACGCTCGTACTCGACGAAGCCGTCACCGTCTGCGTCGCCGTAGTCCTCGATCCAGCGGAGGGCCCGGTCGACGTGCCGGCGCAGCGCCCCCATGTCCGTCTCGGGGGCACCCCACCCCAGCAGCTCGCCGGCGAGCATCACGAAGAGGGGGGTGGCGTCGACCGTGCCGTAGTAGACCGTGTCCTCCTCGCCACCGGGCTCCTCCGTGAGTCCCGAGCGCACCTCGTGCAGGATGCGCCCCGGCTCCTCCTCGGTGCGCGGGTCGACGACGCGTCCCTGGTCCTGCGCCAGCACCTCCAGGGTGCTGCGCGCCACCCGCGGGTCCATGGGCAGCAGCATCCAGCTGGTCAGGAGCGAGTCCCGGCCGAAGACCGTCATGAACCACGGTGCGCCGGCTGCGAGAAGCACTCGCCTCGGGTGCTTCTGGTCCTCGATCCGTAGGCCGGCCAGGTCGCCGATGCTGTTGACGACGAGGGCGTCGAGTCGGGGATCGCCGGAGTGCACCACGGGGCTCCGCGCACGCCAACGTCGGTGCTCCTTGGCCGGTTCGCTCTCGTGGCGAGCCACGCCGTGGTGGTAGGGCGTCGGCAGGGGGATGCTGCGGAACGAGGGCACCACGCGGACCGTGACGGTCGTCGTCCCCCTCGCGGGGAGGGACAGGCGCCACACCAAGCCGTGCTGGAAGACGGTGTAGGCACCCGTGCCGCTGATCTCGAGACCCCGCGGGTCTGCCCCCTCGACGTGCAGTCGCAGGGCCGTCTGGTCCATGCTGACCGTGGTGTCCTGGGCTCGCCGGCGGTCGAGATGGCCCTCCTTGACATCGAAGAGGCCCGCGAAGTCGGTGTCGGCGGTCAGGGTGAGCATCACGTCCACGGCCTCGCTGCTGAGGTTCTCCACCGTGATGTCCTCGACCATCCCGCCGCCCACGTAGCGACGCCGCACGACGAGCAGCGTGCTGTCCGCGAGCCCGTGCCCGGGGTGGCGGCGGGTGACGAAGGTGGCGGCGTGCGGGCCGAGCGACTGCACCGTCAGGGGCTCGAGCGACTCGCCGTCCACACGCAGCTCGAGGTGGTCCAGGAACCGGGTGTCCTTGACCACCAGCCCCTGGCCTGCACCGGCCCCGATGTCGCCGGAGGAGCCGGAGACGCAGAAGGAACGCCCTTGGACGAGGGACACCTGGGACACGATGCCGGCGCTCGGTGGTCCGCCTGTGAACGCCCAGCCCTCGCTCATGACTCAAGCCGACCTGCAACCGGCCGTACTGTCAAGGACCAGCACAGCACCGTGGCCCTCCAGTGACCGGGACGTCACCGGGAGCGCGAAGGGTTCGGCATCGAGCCGTCCGCCGCCTGACCGGCCCGACGGGGGTGGTCGCCGCGGCGGGATCACCTCCATCCGGCCGGGATCACCGCGTCCGAGGGCTAGGGTCGCGGTCATGGGTAGCTGGTGGCTCGAGGCGATCGGCTGGGCCGGCTCCGCGGTGCTGGTGTGGTCGCTGCTGCAGACGCAGCTGCACCGGCTTCGGCTGTTCAACCTCGTCGGCTGCGTCGTGCTCATCGCCTACAACGCCGTCCTCCACGTGTGGCCCATGGTGGGGCTCAACGTGGTGCTGGCGGGGATCAACGTCTTCCACCTCGTCCGGATGGCCCGGGAGAAGCACGACGCCGGCGCCTACGAGGTGCTCGAGGTCGCCGGCGACGACACGTACCTGCGGCACGTGCTCCGCGTGCACGAGAGCGACATCCGGCGCTACAACCCGCAGTTCGTCCACGACCCGTTCGCCGGCGCCCTGTCCTACCTCGTGCTGCGGGGCGACGAGACCGTCGGCGTCGTCCTGATGCGCGACCTCGGGCACGGCACCGCCCAGCTGCTGCTGGACTGGGTGACGCCCCGCCATCGTGACCTGACGCCGGGGGAGTTCATCTTCGGGCCCGACGGGCCGTTCCGGTCGCGCGGCTTCCGCCGGGTCCTGACCCCGCCCGCCATGGTGGAGCCGTACTACGAGAAGCTCGGCTTCCGTCGGTCGGGCGACGCCTACGTCCTCTGACCCGTCGAGCTATGCGACCGCATACGCCACGTGCCTTGGACGGCGCCGGCAGAGCTGGTGATCCGGCGCACCCTTCGCCGCCGACGGGGGAGCCGGCTCCTACGCTGGAGGTAGGGAGCCGTGTAGGCCCGCCGCACGGCGGCCCGTGAAGGAGCGGTGAGCACCATGACCGCGAACCAGGTCCCGTCCGAACCCCGACACGGCAGCCCGGACCCCACGGTCGACCGGGTCGTCCCGGAGGAGGACCTCCTCAGGGACAGAGCGCTGGGTCGGCTCAAGAAGAAGGCCGACTTCCGGGTGCACCTGCTGATCTACGTGCTCGTCAACGGCATGTTGGTCCTGATCTGGGCCATGACGGGTGCGAGCTTCTTCTGGCCCGCCTTCATCCTCGCCGGATGGGGCATCGGCCTGGTGGCCAACGCCGTCGACGCCTACGTGGTGGACACGCCCACCGAGAAGCAGGTCACCGAGGAGATGGAGCGGCTGCGGCGTCGCTGAGGCGACGCTACGGCCGGTCGGACACGTCGTGCGGCGCTGCCGTCGGGCCGGCGCTCCCGGGGGTTCGGGATGAGGCGGCCGGCTGCGCCGGCTCGGCCGGTTCCGCACGCCCGGCCAGTGCGATGCAGCCACCGAGCGTGACGACGAACGCCACGGCAGCCAGCGGTTCACGCCCAGCCACGACGCGGTCACCGAGTGCCATCAGGCCCACCAGAGCCGGCACGACCGTCTCGGTCGCGAACGTCAGCGCGGCGACCGTCGTGACCCGGCCCCGGCTGAGGGCGAGGGCGTAGGCGACGGTCGCCAGGGCAGCGTGCGCGAGCAGGGCCCACGCCGTGCCGTTGGTGAGCAGCTGCCAGAGCGGCGACGGGATCTCCAGCAGCCGTGCTGCGACCCCGACACCACCGAAGCCAAGTCCTGCGGCGACGCTGAGCAGGACCGCGGCGAGACGCCGGTCGGGGGTGCGCAGGCCCAGCGCCACGAGGGCGGCGACGAGGAGAGCAGCGGCGAGGAGCCACCAGGCAGCGTCGGCAGGGGGCTGCGCCGCGGGTCCCGACGCCGCGGCGAGGGCAAGCCCCGCCAGTCCGGCCGCCACGGCGACCAGCGCGACGACCTCGACGGCGCCGAGCCGGACGTGGAGCACCAGCACCGACAGGACGGCGGTCACCGCGACCGACGAGGCGACCGCGGACTCGACGAGGAAGAGCGGCAGCGTGCGCAGTGCGGCCACGGAGGCGAGGAAGCCGAGCCCGTCGAGGGCCAGCCCCACGGCATACGGCCACGCGGCGCGGGCGCGACGCAGGAAGGGGGCACCGGCCGGCAGGGTGGTGGCCCGGCGGACGCCGATCGCCTGGAGCACGGTCGCCGCACCGTAGGCGAGCGCGGCGAGGAGCGCACCGAGCAGTCCGGGGCCCATGCGGCTCAGCCGGCCACGGGGACGGTGCCGGTCACGGCCGCGACACCCGGGGCTGCCGAGACCTCGTCGCCGAGCAGGGTCAGACGGCCCGCTGGCACTTGCTCATGAAGCGGTCGGGGTCGACCACGGCGCGGTGGATCTCGCCCTTGGCGATCTCCTCGCCGTCCGCGTCCTGGACGGTGACGTGGCAGACGAGGCGGCGTCCGTCGTTGATCGGCTCGGCGCACAGCACGGTAACGGTCGAGCCGACCGCGCTGCCCTTCACGTGCTCGACCCTCACCATCGTGCCGACGGTGGTGTGGTCGTCGTCGATGTTCTGCTTGCAGACCTGGAACGCAGCGTTCTCGCACCACGTGATCAGACGGGGAGTGGCGAGGACGTCGAGGTCGCCGCTGCCGACGTGGGCGGAGGTGTCGTCGGCGGAGACCGTGTGCTGAAACTTGCGCATGGGCATCTGCCGAGTCTGGCAGACATCGGCGCAGGCGCCGACTCGTCTCACCGCGGGGGTGAGCCGGCTCACTCGGATGGCCGCAACGGGCGCGTCCACGAGCCTCGTGACGCGCTGCGCTAACCTTGGCCGCATGGCTGGACTGCTGCTCCTTCCGCAGCCGCGTTGACGAAGGTCGGGACTCCCGACATCAACGCGGCTTCCCCTCCTGTGTGAGGGGTTTTCTTTTGCCCAGACGAGCAGCGACGAAAGAGAAGACGATGAGCGAGCAGACGAACGAGACCCCGTTCCGCTACACCGCCGCGATGGCGCAGCAGATCGAGACCGCCTGGCAGGACCGGTGGGAGGAGGAGGGCACGTTCGACGCCCCCAACCCCGCCGGGCCGTGGGCCGAGCCCGAGAAGGTCGCCGCCCGCGGCGAGAAGCTCGTCGTCCTCGACATGTTCCCCTACCCCTCCGGCGTCGGCCTGCACGTCGGCCACCCGCTCGGCTACATCGCCACCGACGTCTACAGCCGCTTCCACCGGATGCTCGGCAAGAACGTCCTGCACGCCCTCGGCTACGACGCCTTCGGCCTGCCGGCAGAGCAGTACGCGGTCCAGACCGGGCAGCACCCTCGGAAGACCACCGAGGAGAACATGACGAACATGAAGCGCCAGCTGCGCCGGCTGGGGCTCGGCTTCGACAACCGCCGCACGTTCGCGACGATCGACGACGACTACTACCGCTGGACGCAGTGGATCTTCCTGCAGATCTGGGACTCCTGGTACGACCCCGAGGCGGTCCGCGAGGACGGCGGCCGTGGCAGGGCGCGCCCGATTCGCGAGCTCGTCGAGGAGTTCGAGTCCGGCCGCCGCGCGCTCGTCGACGCCGAGGGGCGCGGCTGGGCCGACCTGTCGGCGACCCAGCGAGCCCGGGTGCTCGAGGGGCACCGCCTCGCCTACACCGACGAGGCGCCGGTCAACTGGTGCCCCGGCCTGGGCACCGTGCTCTCCAACGAGGAGGTCACCAACGAGGGCCGCTCCGAGCGCGGCAACTTCCCCGTCTTCCGGCGCAACCTGAGCCAGTGGAAGATGCGCATCACCGCGTACGCCGACCGCCTGGCTGACGACCTCGACCGGGTCGACTGGCCCGAGAAGGTCAAGGTCATGCAGCGCAACTGGATCGGCCGGTCCAAGGGTGCCCGGATCACCTTCCCGGTCGTCACGGGCACGGGCGCGGAGGACGGCATCGACGTCTTCACCACGCGACCCGACACGATCTTCGGCGCGACCTTCATGGTCATCGCCCCGGAGCACCCGCTCGTCGACGAGCTGGTCCCCTCGGACGGCTGGCCCGAGGGCACCAAGGACGCCTGGAAGGGGGCGGACGCCGACGCGGCCGGCTCCCCGAAGGAGGCCGTGGCGGCATACCAGCTAGCGGCCTCGCGCAAGGGTGACGTCGAGCGGCAGACGGAGGGCAAGGACAAGACCGGCGTCTTCACCGGATCGTGGGCCACGAACCCCGTGTCGGGAGAGCGCATCCCGGTCTTCGTCGCCGACTACGTCCTGATGGGCTACGGCACCGGCGCGATCATGGCCGTGCCCGGGCAGGACACCCGCGACTGGGAGTTCGCGGAGAAGTTCGACATCCCGATCGTCCGCACCGTGCAGCCGGCCGAGGGGCACCCCGACGACGAGCCGTTCCTCGGCGACGGCGTCGCGGTCAACAGCTCCAACGAGCGGGTCTCGCTCGACGGGCTTCACGTCGCCGACGCCAAGGCCAAGATCATCGACTTCCTCGAGGCGGCGGCCATCGGCGAGGGCACGATCAGCTACCGCATCCGCGACTGGCTCTTCAGCCGCCAGCGCTACTGGGGCGAGCCGTTCCCGATCATGTTCGACGAGGACGGGGTCGCGTATGCCGTCCCGGACGACGAGCTGCCACTGACCCTTCCCGACGTGCCGGACTACAGCCCGAAGACGTTCGACCCGGACGACGCCCAGAGCAGCCCCGAGCCGCCGCTCTCGCGCGTCCCCGAGTGGGTCGAGGTCGAGAAGGACCTCGGCGACGGCCGCGGCCTGCGCAGGTTCCGCCGCGAGACGAACACGATGCCCAACTGGGCCGGCTCGTGCTGGTACTACCTGCGCTACCTCGACCCGGCGAACCACGAGGCGTTCGTCGACCCCGCAAACGAGGCCTACTGGCTGGCGCGGCACGACACCCCGGTCGAGGGCGCCCCGCCGGGCACCCGCGACCCGGGCGGCGTCGACCTCTACGTCGGCGGCGTCGAGCACGCCGTGCTGCACCTGCTCTACGCCCGCTTCTGGCACAAGGTCCTCTTCGACCTCGGCCACCTGCGCAGCGAGGAGCCGTTCCGGAAGTACTTCTCGCAGGGCTACATCCAGGCCTACGCCTACACCGACAGCCGCGGGCAGTACGTCCCCGCTGCCGAGGTCGAGGAGCACCCGGGCAGCCAGGGCGGCGAGCCGACGTTCACGTGGCAGGGCCAGGAGGTGGGCCGCGAGTACGGCAAGATCGGCAAGTCGCTGAAGAACTCCGTCAGCCCGGACGAGATGTACGACGCCTACGGTGCCGACACCTTCCGCGTCTACGAGATGTCGATGGGGCCGCTCGAGCTGTCCAAGCCGTGGGAGATCCGCGCGGTCGTCGGCAGCCAGCGCTTCCTGCAGCGTCTGTGGCGCAACGTGATCGACGAGGCGACCGGCGAGGTGCGGGTCGTCGACGTGCCGCTCGACCAGGCGCTGACGACGCAGCTGCACCAGACCATCGCCGGCGTGCGCGAGGACTTCGAGGGCCTGCGCTTCAACACCGCGATCGCCAAGCTCATCGAGCTCAACAACGCCGTGACCAAGCTCGATGCGCCGCCGCGCGAGGTCGTCGAGGCCATGGTGCTGATGCTCGCGCCCGTCGCCCCGCACATCGCCGAGGAGATGTGGCAGCGGCTCGGCCACGACGGTGGGGTGGCGTATGCCGCCTTCCCCGTCAGCGACCCCACCAAGATCGTGCTGGAGCAGGTCACCTGCGTCATCCAGATCAAGGGCAAGGTCCGCGACCGGGTCGAGGTCAGCCCCGACATCTCCGAGGACGAGCTGCGCGAGCTGGCGCTCGGGCGCGACAAGGTCAAGGCCGCCACCGAGGGCGGGGTGCGCACCGTCATCGTGCGCGCCCCCAAGCTCGTCAACGTCGTCCCGCTCTGAGGTCCGCCGTCACCGGCGCGGGTCCGGCTCCAGGGCGAGCCGGGTCCGCGCCGGTAGGTTGAGGCACGACAGGGTGCCCGGGGACGGAAGGAGCGGGACGTGACGGTGCGGATCGTGACGGACTCGACGGCATACCTGCCGGGCGAGCTGCTGCGCACACACGCGATCGAGGTCGTCCCGCTCCACGTCGTCGTCGGCGGTGGGGACCACGTCGAGGGGCACGACATCACCGCTGCGCAGGTCGCTGCCGCGTTGCGCGACTACACGATCGTGACGACCTCGCGCCCGACGCCGACGGTCTTCGCCGAGACCTACCAGCGCCTCGCCGACGAGGGTGCGACCGCGATCGTGTCGATCCACCTCTCGTCGCAGATGTCCGGGACCGTCGAGGCCGCGCGGCTCGCGGCGGCCGACGCGCCGGTGCCGGTCGAGGTCGTCGACAGCGAGACCATCGGCATGGCCATGGGGTTCGCCGTCGTCGCCGCCGCGGAGGAGGCGGCGGCGGGCGCGGACGTCCCGGCGGTGCTAGAGGTCGTGCGCGAGCGGCTCGGCCCGTCCGGCGTGCTCTTCTACGTCGACACCCTCGAGCACCTCCGGCGAGGTGGCCGCATCGGCGCGGCGTCGGCGCTGCTCGGCTCGGCGCTGTCGATCAAGCCGATCCTCGCCGTGCGGGGCGGACGGATCGTGCCGGTGGAGAAGGTGCGCACGTCGTCGCGCGCGGTGGCCCGCATCGAGGCCATGGTGGTCGACCACGTCGCCCAGGGCGGCCACGCCGTCGACCTCGCCGTGCACCACCTGGACGCGGCGGCCCGCGCCGACGAGATCGCCTCGCAGCTGCGCACCATGGTGCCCGGCAGCCCGACCGTCCTCGTCGTCGAGCTCGGCGCCGTCGTCGGGGCCCACGTCGGGCCGGGGACCGTCGCGATCGCCGTGTCCCCGCGTCCGGGCGAGCCGCTCGACGCCCCGCACGGGGAGGTCGCCGGGTCGTGACCGCGGGGACCGTGTTCGGGTGGACCGCCCTGGTGGTGGCCGCCTTCCTCGTCGGATCGGTCAACCCGGCGACGATCATCGCGCGCCTGCTCGGCAAGGACCTCGCCGCGTCCGGCTCCGGCAACCCGGGCGCCACGAACGCCGGTCGGGTGCTCGGGCGCAAGTGGGGCATCGTCGTCGGGGTCCTCGACGTCCTGAAGGGGCTCGTCCCCACCTTCGTCGCGGGCCACCTCTTCGGGGCCCACGCGGCCTACGCCGTCGGCATCGCGGCCGTGCTCGGGCACATCTGGTCGCCCTTCCTCAAGGGGCGCGGCGGCAAGGGCGTCGCGACGACGCTCGGGGCGATCCTCGGAGTGCACCCGTGGGTCGCACTGGTCGTCGTCGTGGTCTTCGCCGTGGCCGTCGCCCTCACCCGCTGGGTCGCGGCCGGGTCGATCTTCGGCTCGCTGGCGATGCTCGTCGTCGCGGTGCTCATCTGGACCGGCCACGCGCCCGGTGACGTGTGGACCGGCCTGTGGCTCACGGCGATCGGGCTGCTCGTCCTCGCCCGCCACAAGAACAACGTCATCGGCTGGTGGCGCCAGCGGCACCTCGCCGGCTCCTGACGCGAGGGCCCGGCTCAGCGGTCCCCGGTGAGCGCCTCGACCGCGGCACGGGTGCCGGCCGCGCGCGGCTCGCCGAGCCGTTCGCGGATCTCGAGCGCAGCCTCGAACGCGAGGATGGCGTCGTCGGCCCGCTCGGTGTCGACGAGGAACCGCCCAAGGTGGTGGAGCGTGTGGTGCTCGAGCACCTCGTCCCCGGACGTCCGGGCCACGGTCAGGGCCTCGACGAAGTGCGGCTCGGCGTCGGCGGGGAGGTCGGCGTAGTGCTCGGCCGTCGCGAGGACCAGCAGGGCCCAGCCGAGGGTCTCGGCACGCCCCGCCTCGCGGGCCAGCGCGACGGCCGGGGCGGCGAGGGCCACGGCCTCGGGCTCGCGGTGCGCCACGGTCAGGGCCTCGGCGAGGTCGACGGTCGCGTCGAGGACGTCGGGCGCGTCGGGCTGGCCCGGGTCGGCGTCGACCGCCGACACGAGGGCGTCCCGGGCCTCGGCGATCGCCGCGTCGTTCTCGTCACGGCTCCTTGTGAACCGGCCGAAGTGCCGGACGCCGAGAACGAAGTGGGTGTCGTTCATGTCCGCACGCTACCCGCCACCCGGCATACGGCCGGCGTCAGAAGACGATGGTGCGGTGGCCGGAGAGGAAGACCCGGGACTCGGCGTGGTCGCGCACCGCCCGGGAGAGCACCCGCCGCTCGACGTCGCGACCGATCGCCACGAGCCGCTCCGGGGACTCCGCGTGGGTGACACGCACGACGTCCTGCTCGATGATCGGGCCCTCGTCGAGGTCGGCCGTCACGTAGTGCGCGGAGGCGCCGATCAGCTTGACCCCGCGGTCGTGCGCCTGGTGGTAGGGCTTGGCGCCCTTGAAGCCCGGCAGGAACGAGTGGTGGATGTTGATGGCCCGACCCTCGAGCGCCCTGCAGAGGTGGTCGCTGAGGATCTGCATGTAGCGGGCCAGGACGACCAGGCCGGCGTCGGTCGTGTCGACCATCCGCAGCAGCTCTGCCTCGGCGTCGGCCTTGGTCCCGGGTGTGACGGGGATGACGGTGAACGGCAGGCCGTAGTACTCGACGAGCCCGCGGCAGTCCTCGTGGTTGCTGACGACGCCGACGATGTCGATGGGCAGGTCGCCGGACTTCCAGCGGTGGAGCAGGTCGAGCAGGCAGTGGTCGAACTTGCTGACGAGGATGATCGTGCGGCAGTGCTCGTCCTCGGGCCGCGCCGCGAGGTGGTGGTGCGAGATCGCGGGGCTGCACCGGACGGCCTCGAGCACCTGCTCGACCTCGTGCGGCTCGGCGTCGAAGACGGTGCGCATGAAGAACAGGTCGGTGTCCTCGTCGGAGTACTGCTGGTTCTCGACGATGTTGGCCGAAGCGGCGAGCAGCGCCGCCGACACGGCGGCGACGATGCCGGGCCGGTCGTCGCAGGTGAGGGTCATGATGTGCCGGGCCATTGGGGCAGTCTGGACCAGCAGACGGCGTGGGGGTGAATCGACGCGCGAGCAGTCTCGCAGTCTGGCCGTCCACATCCCCTGCGCGTCCGGACGGGTTGTCCCCAGCTGGGGCCGAGGCGGCGGGACGGGGCGGCCGGCTTCCTACCGTCGGGGTATGCCGTTCCGACCCGCCCAGCGACCGCCGGACCTCGAGCGGGTGGCTCGGGTCCTCGGCGCCGGCCCTGCCCCTGCCGGGAGACCGCGTGCGCGGTTCGGCGAGGTGGAGCCGGGCTCGGCCGACCCTTCGGGACCGGCAGTCCTGCCGGGGGTCGACCAGGAGTCGGAGCCGCCTGGCGGCTGGGTCCCGTCTGCACCGGACGGTGCCCGTTCCTCGACCTGCTCGTCGAACGGGACCGCCGGTGCAGGTTCGCCGGCCGGCCAGCTGGGGTCTGTACTCCGTCGGCTGACCGAGCAGGCCACCGAGGACGAGGTGTCGCAGCTCGATGCCGACCTTCGCCGGGCCCGTCGCCCCGGGGTGCTCACGGTCCCGGACGAGCTGCTCGCAGGACGACGGGGCTTCAGCAGCGCCGCCATCGTGTCGATGCTCGCCCTCGTGGTGGCGGTGGGCTGCGCCTTCGTCCTGCGGGTCCTGTGGGCCGAACGATCCGCCTCCGCCTCCGAGCATCCCGCAGCGGGAGCAGCCTCCGTCCAGGTCGTCGGCGGGACGGCGGGAGCCGCCACGGTCCGCGGATCGGGGCCGACGCGAACGCCGCCCGCTGGGGCAGGTGACCCGACGACCGGAGCCCCCTCGCGGGACGGGCGGGCCGGCGCCGGTGACTTCGCCGGGACGGCCGGCGCGGCGCAGCCGGGTGGATCGGTCGTCGTGGTCCACGTCGTCGGGCAGGTGAACCGCCCGGGCCTCGTGCAGCTGCGTCAGGGCGCCCGCGTCGCCGACGCCATCACGGCGGCGGGAGGCACCCGACGCGGCGCCGACGTCTCCGTCCTCAACCTGGCGCGTCTCGTGCAGGACGGTGAGCAGATCCGGGTCCCGAAGCCGGGGGAGACGCTCGTGGCGGCACCCGGTTCCGGGACGTCAGGGGGCGCCGCTTCCGGCGCCTCGGGCGGGGCCGCAGCTGCAGGCGCCCCGGTCAGCCTCAATGCCGCCGATGCGGCCG
Organism: Terrabacter sp. BE26; assembly: GCF_041941675.1. Taxonomy (GTDB): domain Bacteria; phylum Actinomycetota; class Actinomycetes; order Actinomycetales; family Dermatophilaceae; genus Terrabacter. The sequence continues at coordinate 3,404,122 of NZ_CP090122.1, forward strand.
CCCTCGACGCCCTCCCGGGTGTCGGCCCGGTGCTGGCCCAGCGGATCGTCGACTGGCGCACCGAGCACGGTCGGTTCACGTCCGTCGACGAGCTCGGCGAGGTGAGCGGCATCGGCGACAAGCTGATGGTGCAACTGAGGCCGAAGGTGACGCTGTGACGTGCACACCGGGCCCGCCGCCGGAGCGTGAGCAGGCTCCGCGCGGGCCGTCCCTCGTCGTCCTCACCGGCCGGGAGACGATCCGCCGGGTCCGGCCGCGCGCCTCTCAGCGGCTCGACCTGCGGCTGCTTCTTCCCGTCGTGATCGCCTGGCCGATCGTGGCCTTCGTCGGCCTGGTCGCGCCGGTCTGGCTCGTCGCGAGCGGCGCGGTGCTGGCGCTCGCGGTCGGCACCCTCGCCGGGACGGCGAGTGCCGGGGCCCGGCCCGGGCACCGCCGCGCCGCGCAGCCTCGAGACCCGGGCGTCCGCCGCGGCGGGGGTCGGCGCCGGAGCCGCAGGGTTCCTGCTGGGGCCTCGCCCGGACTGCGGTCCGTCGCAGCAGTCTGCGCCGTCGTTGCCCTGCTGCTGGGCGCGGCCGCCGGTCACCGCACGGTCAGGTCCGCCGGCCCGCTGGGCGACCTCGCCTCGGAGCGGGCCGTGGCCACGGTCCGAGCCGTCGTCGCTGCCGCGCCGCGGCCCGTGCACGAACCAGGCCGTGCAGGCGCGGCGGACGCGCCCGCGGGATCGCAGGTGACGGTGGTTCGGCTCGACGTCACGGAGCTGGTCGCGCGCGGCCGGGCCTCCGCGGTGGCGAGCCCGGTGCTCGTGATCGGACGGGGACCGCAGTGGTCGGCGCTGCACTGGCAGGAGGAGGTGGAAGCCGTGGTCCGCCTGGGGCCCGCGGAACCCGGCGACGACGTCGTCGCCGTGGCGACCCCGAAGGGCGGTCTGCGGGTCGTCGGTCGCCCGGGCGGGGTCTTCGCGGCCGCCGATGCCGTCCGGGCGCGGTTCCGCGCCGCCACCGAGCAGCTCTGGCCGGATGCACGCGGACTCGTGCCCGCCCTGGTGGTCGGCGACACGTCGCGAACTCCTCCGGACCTCGAGGCCGCGATGCTGCAGACGGGGCTCAGCCACCTCAGCGCGGTGTCCGGGAGCAACGTGACGTTCGTCCTCGCCGCCGTCATGTGGCTTTGCAGCCTCGTGGGGCTCTCCCGGCGATGGCGTCCGCCGGTTGCCGCGGTGGCGCTGGTCGCGTTCGTGGTCCTTGCTCGTCCGGAGCCGAGCGTCGTACGGGCCGCCGTCATGGGTCTCGTCGGCCTGCTCGCGCTGTCGACGTCCCGCCGACGGGCCGGCATTCCGGCGCTCGCCGGCGCGGTCGTCGTGCTGCTGGTGTGGGACCCCTGGCTCTCCCGCTCCTACGGGTTCGCGCTCTCGACCGTCGCCACGCTCGGCCTGCTGGTCCTCGCCCGGCCGTGGGGCCTGGCGGTCGCTCGCCGGCTGCCCGGGCGGCTGAAGCCGTTGGGGCCGGTTCTCGCCATCCCCGTTGCCGCTCAGGCGGTCTGCGCCCCGCTCGTCGTGCCGCTCCAGGGCAGCGTCTCGCTCGTGGCCGTCCTCGCGAACCTGCTGGCCGCACCCTTCGTGGCCCCCACGACCGTGGTCGGCGTCGCCGTCTCCGTCGTCGCGGTTGTCTGGGTCACCGGAGCCGGTTGGCTCGCCTGGGCGGCGGCGCTCCCGGCCCAGGCGATCGCCGCGGTGGCCCGATGGTGCGCCGGCCTTCCCTTCGGGAGCATCCACTGGGGAGACTCGGCCGCAGCGGCGGTCCTGCTCGCGGTGCTCACCGTGGCGGGCATCCTCACAGCGCCGTGGGCCTGGCACCGGACGAGGCATCGTCCGACCGTGGCCGTCGCCATCGTGGTCCTTGCCTCCGGTCTGGGCGCGCCGACCTCGACGGTCGCGTGGCCTCCGCCCGGCTGGGCGCTCATCGCCTGTGACGTTGGTCAGGGCGACGGCCTCGTGGCTGACAACGGCGGCGGGCACGTCGTCGTCATCGACACCGGACCCGAGCCGGAGCCGATGAGGGCCTGTCTCGACCGCATCGGGGTGGCAGTCGTCGACCTGGTGGTGCTCACCCACTTCCACGCCGACCATGTCGGTGGACTGGCTGCCGTTCTCGAGAGGCCGGTCGCCGAGATCCGGGCCTCGCCCGTGCTCGACCCACCGGCCGAGGCGGCCCGGGTGTCGCGCCTCGCGGCCGCCCGACGCATACCTCTCGGCGAGCTCCGTGCCGGTGAGGAGCTCACCGTGGGCAGCATCAGCGCGGACGTGTGGTGGCCCGCGCGGCGCATCGACGCCGGATCGGTACCCAACAACGCCTCCGTCGTGCTGACGATGCACGTGCGCGGCGTCACCGTCCTGCTCGCAGGTGACATCGAGCGGGAGGCGGCCGGACAGCTGCTCCACGAGACGCAGCTGGACCCGCAGCGTTGGGGGAGGATCGACGTCCTCAAGGTGGCCCACCATGGGTCGAGCAACCGGGACGACCGGCTCCTCGACCGGGTCGACGGTCGGCTCGCCCTCATCAGCGTCGGGAAGGGCAACGACTACGGACACCCCGCGGCGGCGACGATGAAAGCCTTGCAGGACAGGGGCTTCCAGGTGCACCGCACCGACCTCGAGGGCGACGTGGCCGTCGTGGCCGACGGCGGGGACATTCGGGCCGTCTCCCGGTGAGGGGCCGGCGACGGATCCTCGTCGAGGTGGGCCTTCAGGCCGGGTTGGTCGGTTGGGACGGATCCACGGGCGCCTCCTCGGGACCTGCCGGGGCACGCTTCACGGGGCCGGCGTCCGCGTCGCCGTCGCCGTCGCCGTCGGCTTCGGTACGGCTGCTGCTGTCCGCGAGCTCGAAGTCGGAGAAGTCGAAGCCCGGGGAGACGAGGCAGCTGACCAGAGCGTCCGAGCGGGTCGGCACCGTGCGCTGCCACACGTGTGCCGGCACCACCGCCTGGCCCACCTCACCCGACGCCAGGTCGACGCCGACGGTGACCCTCTGGTCCGCGCCGGCCACCCGCGGCTCCGCGTCGTCACCACCGAGCTCCAGGACGACCGAGCCGGTATGAGCGAGCCAGACCTCGTCGAAGGCGACGCGGTGCCAGGCGGACGAGTCACCGGCAGGCAGCAGGAAGTGGATGAGCGTCGCGGTCGCGCGCCGGCGACCGTCGGGCAGCGTCACCGTCTCGGGCGACACCCACGTCTGCCGGTACCACCCGCCCTCGGGGTGTGGCTGCAGGTCGAGCAGGTCGGCAAGAGGTGGGCGCATGACGACCATCATCGCCGAGCCGCTCGAAGCCGGCTCGAGGCATGCTCAGTCCTGTCCTGCGGTCGGCTTCCCGGTCGGCTCCTGCGCCGGGGCCGCGGGCTTCGGTGGCCACGGGAAGAACCCACTCGTGCGTCGCACGTAGTCGGCGTAGGCGGGACGACGGTCGCCGATGTCCTTCTCCAGCAGCTTCTTGCCGGTGCCGGCGTACAGGTTCCAGACCATCACGGCGGGCGACAGGATCGTCAGCACACCCGGCCAGGCGCTCGCCGCCACGAGGAAGACTCCCGTCCAGACGCACGCGTCCCCGAAGTAGTTCGGGTGGCGGGTGTACCTCCACAGGCCGGTGTCGAGCACCCTGCCCCGGTTGGACGCGTCACCCCGGAAGCGCGTCAGCTGCAGGTCGCCGACCGCCTCGAAGAACAGGCCCACCGCCCAGACGAGGACCCCGAGCCAGACCACCCATCGCACACCGCCCTCGACGAACATCGCCATCTGCACCGGGAGGGAGACGAACCACATGACGAGGCCCTGCGGGAGGTAGATGTGCACGAGGGCGTACGCGTTCGGGTTGCCCTCGGCGCGCGCCAGCATCGCCGCGTAGCGCGGGTCCTCGCCCTTGCCGCGTGACCTGCTCCAGATGTGCGTGGCCAGGCGCAGGCCCCACAGGGCCGTCAGCGCGAGCGCCGGCCACCGGTGCAGCCCGTCGCCGTGGCCCGCGCTGCTCACGAACGCCGTCGCCGCCACCGCCACGAAGCCCAGACCCCACGTGACGTCGATGACGGCCTGCTTGCCCACGCGGAGCGCGACCGCAAACGTCACCACGAGGACCACCACGACGGTCAGGGCCGTGAGCAGCAGGGTGCGGCCGAAGGCGCCACCGTCCCAGCCCACGAGCTGCGCGGCGGGACCTGCAACCGTGCCGGAGATGGGGATGGCGAGGGGGGAACCGGCAGGTGGCAGCGTCGCCCACGCGGACGACACGGTGGTCACCAGGCCCGCACGGGCGGCATACCGCTGCGGCCGTCGGCCGTCGGCTTCACGGCGAGGATCTGGTCCACGCCCATGCGGCCCTCCTCGAAGGCGAGGGCCCCACCGACGAGGTAGAGGCGCCACACGCGTGCGACCTCTTCGCCCACCATGGCGATGACCCGGTCCCAGTTCGCCTCGAAGGTGTCGTACCAGGCGTTGACCGTCCGGACGTAGTGCTCGCGCATGGCGTGCACGTCGCGGACCTCCAGGCCCGCCCCCTCGATGAGGGCGACGGTCTCACCGACCGGGCGCATGTGCATGTCGGGCGCGATGAACGCCTCGATGAAGGGGCCGCCGCCCGGTCGTGTCGTGCGGGACATCTGCTGGATCAGGGCCCTGCCTCCCGGTCGGAGCAGGCGGTGGATCTGTCCGGTGAACGCGGGGTAGTGCCGCTGCCCCACGTGCTCGCCCATCTCGATGGAGGAGATCGTGTCGAAGGGGCCGTCGGGCACCTCCCGGTAGTCCTGCAGCCGGATCTCGACCAGGTCCTGCAGCCCGCGCTCGCGGACCCGCTCGTCGACGAAGGTCTTCTGCTCGCTCGAGATGGTGACCCCGACGACCCGGGCGCCGAACTCCTCGGCGGCGTGCAGGGACAGGGAGCCCCACCCGCAGCCGATGTCGAGGTGTCGGCCACCGGGCTCGATGCCGAGCTTGCGGCAGACGAGGTCGAGCTTGTCGCGCTGCGCGTCCTCGACCGTGTAGTCGGCAGCCGCGCTCGTCCAGTAGCCGCACGAGTAGGCCATGTGCTGGTCGAGGATGAGGGCGTAGAAGTCGTTGGAGAGGTTGTAGTGGTGCTCGATGGCGCTGCGGTCGCGGCTCTTCGTGTGCAGGCGGCCGCGCAGTCGCGCCTGCGACACGGGCGGCTCCGGCGGGAGGCCGACGACGCCGAGGTCGAACGCCGTGCGGATGCCGTTCTTCGCGGCCGCGGCGAGAGTCCCGGCCGAGGGACGTCCACCGGAGAGGTGGCGCGCGCTGGACCACACTCGGCGGAACCCGTCGAGCAGGTCTCCCTCGACGTCGAGCTCGCCCGTGACGTACGCCTGGGCGAGCCCGAGCTCGCCGGGGTGGCGCAGCAGCCGCCGCAGGGCGGCCGGGTCGCGCAGCACCACGGTGGGCGCGTCGGCCGGTCCGGCGACGGTCCCGTCCCACGCCTTGAGGCGGACCGGCAGCCGGCCGCCGAAGAGGGGCTCCACGACCGCCGCGAGCCTGGGCGCGATCCCGGTGGGGCGCGAGGGCGACTGCGTGGTCGCGGCTGGCAGGTCGGGACGGTCGTCGGTCAGGGTCATCGCGGTGGCCTCTCGTTGGGGTCGACTCGAAGAGTTCGGTGCCGTGCCCGTTCCGGATGGGTGCAGTCCGCTTCGTGCCTGCTCAGGCAGACACGCCGACGGCAGCCTCACGCCGACCGTCACCGGCCGCCACCAGCCCGTCGGGGCCGAGCACGGCCGCACCCACGCCGCCGAAGTACATGTGTGGACCCGGGAACTCATGGGACGCAAGGCCGCTCGCCTGGACCGCTGCAGCGATCGCGTCGGACGGCTCGTGCTCGACGCACGGCGACCCGTCGTCCATGAACCGCACGTGCAGGCGCGGTGCATCGATGGAGTGCTGCAGGTCGTCCCCCAGCAGCAGGCCCCGACCGAGCACCTGCATGAGCGCGGTCGTGATCCGGTCTGCGCCGGGCGACCCCACGGCGAGGGCGGCACCGGTGGTGCGACGGCCTGTCGTCGGTGCCATGTTGGACGCGAGCCGTGTGCCGGGTGGGACGGAGTGCAACCCCAACCGGTTGAGCTCGGGCTCCCCGAGGGCGTTGTTGAGCAGGATGCCGGTGCCGGGAATCACCATGCCGGCGCCGTAGCCCGCGGACATCGTGATGGCACAGGCGCTCCCGTGCTCGTCCACCGCTGACACATGTGCCGTCGATGCCGAGGTGGGCAGCCCTGCGAGCCCGTGCCGCTCGACCGCCTCGAGCAGGGAGTGCCCGTCCGCATCGAGGTCGCGCGAGCGGTCGTGGACCGACAGTCGGTAGGCGAGGACGCGGCGTTGGATGTCGATGACCTCGGGCCAGGCCCAGTGCTCGTACCTGGCCAGCTGCCCGAGCATCGCCGCGAGCATGGGACCACCGACGGACGGTGGTGGGTTGAGCGCGACCTGCCACGAGCCCAGCGTGCGCACGGTGGGTGTGCGCACGACCGGCTCGTAGGCCTTCAGGTCGGCCTGGGTCACGAGACCGCCGTTCGCCGCCATGTCGTCGACGAGCACGCGCCCCACTGCTCCAGTGGTGAAGAGCGAGACGCCCTGTGTGGCAAGCAGATCGAGGATGTCCGCGAGGTCCGGGTTGAGCGACGTCTCTCCCGGCTCGAGCGGCCCGCCGTGCGCGCCCGTCACGAGCGCGTATGCCTCGGGGTCGGCTCCGAAGAGGACGTCGCGGACGAGTGCGAGGTAGAGCGCGGCGGACGCGCCGATGCGATAGCCCTCGCGGCAGGCAAGCGCCGAAGGTTCGACGAGCCGGCTCCAGGGCAGGCGCCCGAAGCGGTCCCGAGCGAGCGAGAGCGCCTGCAGGGCACCGGGGTTCGCCACCGAGCCATGGCCGGCGCCGATGGTGATGCCGCCCCCGTAGGCGGTGGTCACCTCGCGAACGCCCTTGCCGAAGGCCGACCCGTCGAGACCGCGGCCCGGCATCTCCACGTTCCCGTCGATGACGACGGGCTCGGACCCGGCAGGCCAGACGTTGACGAAGGCGCCGGCCATGAGGCTCACGATCCCGGGTTCCGTGCTCATGGCGGCGAGGGCCGCCGCGATCGCTGCATCGACGGCGTTGCCGCCCTCTGCTGCGGCCTCGAGGCCGGCGTCCAGGGCCGTCGAGCTCGGCGTGGCCAGGGCGACCCGAGTCATGAGGTCGTGCGACCGGTCGAGTGGTACTCCGGGTTCGGCACGAAGCCCAGCGCGGACGAGACCCGGTTGGTGAGGTTGAACATGCCGACCACCTGCACGAGCTCGAGCAGCTGGTGGTCGTCGAGACCCGCCGCGCGCAGGGGCTCGAGGTCCGACTCGGTGACCTCGGCCGGATGCCGGGTGAGCTTCTCGGCATAGGAGGCCATCGCGTACTCACGCTCGGGCAGTCCCGCCTGGCGCCAGTTGGAGGCCACGAGGTCTGCGGTCACGGCGTCGCCGGTGTACTCGCGCAGTGCCGAGCCGTGGCTGACCTCGCAGTACGTGCACCGGTTGACGCTGCTCACCACGACCGCGAGCAGCTCGCGGTCGGCGTTGCTGAGGTGCCCCTCCTTGTTGACCAGGAGGTTGAAGTAGCCCCACCACGCCTGAAACTGCTCACCGTTGAGGGCTTGGGCCCGAAAGACGTTGGGCACGAAGCCGAGGGCCTCCTCCGACTTGTCCCAGAGCCGGCTCACGCCTTCGGGAACGTCGTCGCGTCCGGGCACGGGCAGGTAGGAGATGCGTTCACGGTCACCCATGAGCACACCGTATGCCGGGTGGTGGCCGTCCGCTCCTCCGTGCCGGCTGTGTGCGGCGAGGCTGCGCCCCGACGCGTCAGGCGGTCGCGCCGGCGAGGCGGGCCGGCGAGATGCGCGGGTCGGCGCCGGCCGCCTCGCACAGAGCGTCGAGCGCCGCGGCCACCGCAGGAACGCGCTGCAGGTCCGGCGTCGTGACGGCCAGGATCTGGCGCCGCGAGGCGGGGGAGAGGGGCAGGGTCGCGACCTCCTCGTGCTTGGCCGCGTTGAGGATGAGGTCAGGCACCAGGGCCACTCCGAGACCGGCGGTGACGAGGCCGAGCTGGGCGACGTAGTCCTCGGTCTCGAAGGCGACGTTGGGTCGGAACCCGGCGCCGTCGGCGAGGGAGAGCAGGTGGCCGCGACACCGGGGACACCCGGCGATCCACTCCTCGTCGGCGAAGTCGCTGAGGGTGGCCGCCGCGTCACCGGCGTGGGGGTGGCTGCCGGGGACGACGAGGCGCACCTCGTCGTCCATGAGGCGCCGGGTCACGAGCAGTGACAGGTCCTCCTCCAGCTCGCCGAGCCCGCCGCCCTCGTAGGCGAAGGCGACGGCGACGTCGCAGTCGCCGCCCCGCAGCGCCGCCAGCGACTCGGGCGGCTCGGCCTCGGTGAAGGTGACGGTGATGTCGGGGTAGCGCGCCTTGAGGATCGCCAGGGTCCGCGGCACGAGGGTCGCCGACGAGCTCGGGAACGCCTGCAGTCGCACCCGGCCGGCGCGGAGTCCGGCGATCGCCGTGATCTCCTCCTCGGCGGCGTCGAGGGCCGCCAGAACGCCGACGGCGTGCCGGGCGAGCACCTGCCCGGCCTCGGTGAGGCGCACCTGCCGGCCGTAGCGCTCGACGAGCACCGTGCCGGTGCGCTGCTCGAGGCGGCGAACCATCTGCGAGATGGCCGGCTGGGTGAAGCCCAGCGCGTTGGCGGCGCTGGTGAAGCTCCCCTCGTCGGCAATGGCCTTCATGACCCTCAGGCCGGCAGCGTCGATCATGGATGAAGCATAACCGACCGTTATGGTCTCGTGGGGATCTCGCGGCTCAGGCGCGGGCCACCGTGCGACGTAGGCTTGCCGCGTGCAGCAGCCGAACGGCATACCCCCGCAGTCCTTCGCGACGACCCGGCTCTCCACGACGCGCACCCTGCCGCTCGAGACCCACGACCTCGGCACCTTCGACGACCTCGTCGACCTCGTCAGCGGCGGCGGTGTCGTCGTGCTCTCGGGCGCCGGCCTGTCCACGGAGTCCGGCATCCCCGACTACCGCGGACCCGACGGGACGCGCAGGGTCGAGCCGATGACGTACGGCGAGTTCGCACGCTCCGGCGAGGCCCGGCGACGGTACTGGGCTCGCAGCTACATCGGCTGGCAGCGCTTCAACGCGGCCGAGCCCAACGACGGCCACCGCGTGGTGACGGACCTCCAGCGGGCCGGCTACGTCGGGCCGATCATCACGCAGAACGTCGACGGGCTGCACCAGGCGTCCGGAGCGGTCGACGTGGTCGAGCTCCACGGCTCGCTCGACCGGGCGGTGTGCCTGACCTGCGGCGAGTACACGTCTCGGATCGGCCTGCACGAGCGCATGGCCGAGGCGAACCCGGGGTTCACGGACCGCTTCGCCCAGGCCGCCGCGACGGTGGGCTCCCAGTGGGGCGAGCAGGTGCGACCCGACGGTGACATCGTCCTTGCCGACGCCCTCGTCCAGACCTTCCATGCGCCGCGGTGCCTCGTGTGCGGCCGCGACACGGTCAAGCCCGACGTGGTCTTCTTCGGCGAGTCGGTGCCCAAGGCCCTGGTCGAGCGGTGCTTCTCACTCGTGGAGGGGGCAGGGGCGGTCCTGGTGCTCGGCTCCTCGCTGTCGGTCATGAGCGGCTACCGGTTCGTTCGTCGGGCGCACCAGCGTCAGGTGCCCGTGGCGATCGTGACGCGCTCGGCCACTCGCGGTGACGGCGAGGCCACCCTGCGTCTGCATGCGCCGCTCGGGGTCACCCTGCGGAAGCTGCGGAGCGCCCTGGGTCACTGAACCAGTCGCGTCCCCGGGTCGCGTCACCGGGTCGCAGCACCGGGTCGCATCACCGGGCGATCGGACCGACGGCCCGGGCCTCCGGGCCTGAGGTGTCCCGCAGGTCCCACAGCTCCTTGGTCTGCACCCCCCAGTACGTGCCGAAGAGGAGTATCACGATGACCTCGGCGACCAGCACGAGGTGGCCGAACCCGGTGCGGCCGGCGGCGGTGACCACGGCCGCGAGGAGTGCCACGGCGAGCGCGACTGCCAGTGCGATGTAGACCTTCTTGTAGACGCTGCCGCGGCTGCCGTCACGGCCGACGTGTCTCGCTTCGGCGCCCAGCGCGCTCAGCACCATGACGGCGATGACGCCGGCCACCATGGTGGCGGCTGCGATGCCGTGGCTGAGGGCGATGAACCGGTCGCGCAGGACGAGGAAGAGGACGAGCTCGGCCAGCACGACCGTGCCGCAGACGATGCTGACCACGACCGAGCGCGCGCTGCGTGGCCGCGTAGGCGCGCCCGCCCCCCTGACCCTCCCGAGCCAGGCGACGACTGCCGCGCCGACGACGGCCACCACGAGCAGCGACCACACGTTGTTGCGCACCGCTGCCGCGATCTCCGGGGCCGTCTGGGCGTATGCGTTGGGCCCGCACCGGTCGTCGGGCGCGGTGGGGACCAGGGCGACGACGAAGGCCATCAGGCCGGAGAAGTCGAGGAGCACGTCCTCCTCTGGGGAGTGCCCCTTGTAGGCGATGAGGTTGGCACCGAGAGCACAGAGGGCGCCGACGAAGACGCCACGCGCAGGCGTGTAGTAGTAGGCGCTGATCGAACCGAGCCAGCAGGAGTGCCCGGTCTCCCACCACCACTGGTAGCCGACCGACAGCAGCAGCATGAGCAGCAGCGCGATCATCGCCCCCCGCAGGTAGCGGTAGGTCAGCACGACGTCGGGGGTCCGCTGCTGCGCCATCGGCACTGTCCGCCTTCGTCGAGTCGGGGTGCTCGGGTGTGCTCGGGGGTTCGCTCAGATGCGGCGCAGGACCGCGGTGACCTTGCCGAGGATCGTGGCGTGGTCGCCGTCGATGGGGGAGAAGTCCGGGTTGTGCGGCATCAGCCACACGTGGCCGTCCTTGCGCTTGAACGTCTTGACGGTCGCCTCGTTGTCGAGCATGGCGGCCACGACATCACCGTTGTCGGCGTGCTTCTGCTGGCGCACCACGACCCAGTCACCGTCGCAGATGGCGGCCTCGACCATGGAGTCGCCGGTGACCTTGAGCAGGAACAGCTCCCCTTCGCCGACCAGCTGTCGGGGCAGCGGGAAGACGTCTTCGACGACCTGCTCAGCGGTGATCGGCACCCCTGCGGCGATCTGGCCGAGCACCGGCACGTAGGAGGCCTCCGGTCGTGCGTCGCCCGAGTCGGTCTCGGTGTCGTACTGGTCCCCGCGTGGGCGGATCGGCTCGACGGAGCCGCCGCGGTAGCCGAGCTCCTCGGCCTTGGCGTCCGGGGAGACGACCTCGAGGGCGCGGGGACGGTTGGGGTCGCGCCGCAGGTAGCCCTTGGCGACGAGCGCGTTGAGCTGGTGCGAGACGCTGGAAGGGCTCGCCAGGCCGACGGCGTCGCCGATCTCACGCATGCTCGGCGGGTAGCCGCGACGGTCGACGGAGTTGCGGATGACCTCGAGCACGCGCCGCTGACGGACGGTGAGGCCGTCGCCGGTCTCGCGGTCGGGAAGCTCGGTCACGCCCATGGTGTCCCCTTCGTCGGCTCGTCAGGCCGCGCGTGACGCCGGCGTGGAGAGGCCAGTGTCAGTGGTGGCTGGTGAGGTCTGTGGTGTGAGGAAAGACTACGAGGTTCGAACACAGTTGCCAAACACCTGTTCGAGGCGTGTCTCGACTTCGTCGAACAGACGTGCTACAACTCGTACAGACGTTCTATCGAACACATGTTCGCCAGTTCTGGAGCAAGGGGAGGTCACCATGAGCGCAATCGTCCTCGAGGCCGTTCGCGAGCCGCGCGCGGAGCGGACGGGCAGGCAGTCGTCGACAGCGCGGCCGCACCTCGTCCTCGTGCGCACCGCGCCTGACGCGGCGCGCCGGGGCCGTGCAGCGCAGCAGTCCTCGCCTCGGTCCCCGATGCGGCTGACCAGGTTCGGCCGTCTCGTGCGCACGCTCCTGGTCGCGAGTGTCGTCGCGCTGCTCGGCGTGGGCCTGGCAGGCCAGCTGGCGTCGGCGACTGGCGACCCCCGGACGGTCACGGTGCAGTCCGGCCAGACCCTCTCCGGCATCGCGGCCCGCGAGCTGCCCGAGCTGCCGGTCGCCGACGGCGTCGTGCAGCTCCAGGTCGCCAACAGTCTCAGCACCTCCCAGGTTCACGCCGGGCAGCAGCTGGTCATCCCCGCCCACTGACCCGACATCTCATTGGTCCCATGAGCCGCTGTCGCGCCACCGCGCGCCATGCATGCGGCTCACTGATCGGCCGCGTTGGCTCCACCTCCAGCGGCTGGCGGTAGCGGCGCTTCGACCCCGCCGCACCCGCCCCCGAACGCCGTATCCCACCCAGGGGTGCGGCGTTTCGGGTTGCCGCCGTCTCTTCGGGGCACCTCTTCGGCGGCACCTGGTCGACTGCATCTCGTCGACTGGTCGATCCTGAGCGGCGACCCTACGGGCCGGCTCAGTCCCGTCCGCCGCCTCCGTCGGTGCCGGCGGCGGTGACATCGGCAGGAAGCTCGAACCACACGCTGCAGCCCGGGCCTTCGACGGTCCCGATGCCGATGGCGCCGCCGTGAGCCTCGATGATGCGCTTGACGGTGGCCAGTCCGATGCCGCTGCCCTGGACCGAGGTCTCGATTCGGTTGAAGAGCTCGAAGACCTTTTTCCGGTCCGCCTCCGCGATACCGATGCCGTTGTCCTGCACGGTGATACGCCAGCTGCCCGGGCGTTGCTCGGCGGAGACCGCCACGCGCGGTGCGATCTGGGGGCGCGCGTACTTCACGGCGTTGGACACCAGGTTGAGCAGCACCGAGTAGAGCTGCTGCCGATCCACGATCAGGACGGGCAGCCGGTCGGAGGTCACCGTCGCACCGCTCGCGCGCAGGGCCGGTTCCAGGTCCTCGAGCGCCGAGGCCAGCACCTCGTCCACGTCGGTCCGGCTGCGCCGCAGCTCGGCGCCCACGAGCGCGTAGGCGAGGATCTCCTCGATCATCCCCGCCATCCGGCCGGCGGCGCGATGAGCCGTCGTGACAAGGCGCTGGGCCCACTCGTCGGCCCGCACCGAGTCCTCCTGACCGAGCAGCTCCGTGCTGGCCATGATCGCGGTCAGTGGCGTGCGCAGGTCGTGGCTCACCTGCCCGGCGAAGACCGAGAGCGCCTCGTTGGATCGGCGCAGCTCCTCCTGCGCCTGTGTCAGCGCCTCCAGCGAGTCCTGCAACCGACGGGTGCGCAGGCGCAGCTCCAGGACGTCCACCACGCGTTCGGCGACAGCCGACAGTGACTGCTCCTGAGCTGCGTCGAGATGCCGCGGGGTGGCGTCGAAGACGCACAGGCGGCCGATGATGACGCCATCAGGAGTGGTGAGCGGCGCCGACGCGTAGAAGCGGACGTCGCCGAGGACGCCCGTGACGAAGGGGTTGTGCCGGAATCGCGCGTCGAGGCTGGCGTCGGGCACGACGACCCGGTCGGCGTGCTCGAGCACCGCCGCGCACATCGAGTCCTCGCGCGCGCAGATCGAGGGGTCGAAGCCCGTCGTCGCGATCTGCTGCTGGTGTGTGGCCGTGATCAGGTTGATCGCTGCACGAGGCACGTCGCAGACCTGTGCGGCGATGTCGACCAGTGCCTGCAGCTCGCGCTGCGGGGCGTTTCCGAGCACGTCGTACTCGTGCAGAGCCGCCTCGCGCCGCCGGGTCGCGGTCGACGGGGGTGCCTCTGATGTCCGGATTGTCACGGACGAAGCCTCCGACATCGGAATGCTCGACGCAAGGACCGGCCCGCACCGACGCGGGGTGCGTCGCTCACCGAGGGGCACACATGGGCGGGCCCACGCTTCACACGACCCCTAGATCTTGGGGTCGGCGGGCTCCGACACGCCGCTCCGCGTCGGCCCACATGGCTGTTTGTGCAGGTCAGCGGCGCGCCACGCCCATGCCTTCGGAACTGCTTGCGATCGGGGTCACACCGTGTCAGAGTTACCCCTACATCTAGTAGTTACACAGATGTAAGACATCCACATGTAGTCCCCAACTTTGACGGGTTACCCACAGGCCGTCCCCAGCGTCATCCCCAGGACATCCCCAGCCCGCCCCGGTCCCACGAACACCGGCGCGGCCTCGGCATCCCGCGGGACGGCATACGGGACGGCATACGGGACGGCGTGGACGCGTTGGACGGACTGGGAAGGGAAGGTGGCCACAGGTGCACTGTCCATTTTGTCGGCACACCGACTCGCGAGTCATCGACTCGCGCACCACTGACGACGGCGCCTGTATCCGCCGCCGTCGCCAGTGCCCCCAGTGCAACCGCCGCTTCACCACGCTCGAGACCTCGAGCCTCAACGTGATCAAGCGGTCGGGAGCCTCCGAGCCGTTCAGCCGGGCCAAGGTGCTCTCCGGTGTGCGCAAGGCATGCCAGGGACGGCCCGTCAGTGAGGACGACCTGGCCCTTCTCGCCCAGCAGGTCGAGGAGGCGATCCGGTCTCAGGGCAACGCCGAGATCGAGGCGCACGAGGTCGGCATGGCCGTCCTCGAGCCGCTCCGCGAGCTCGACGAGGTCGCCTACCTCAGGTTCGCCAGCGTCTACCAGGCGTGGGAGAGCCTTGAGGACTTCGAAGGAGCCATCGCGCTCCTTCGAGCCGAGCGCGCCGCGCTGGGGGAGGAGCCGGAGGCTTCCCCGCAGCGCGGGGAGCTCGACGCCCAGCGGTAACACCCTCCACCACACCGGCTCCACCTGGGGCCACCAGCAGGCAGCAGCAGGCATCCGGCGGGCTCGCGCTGTCGGTGCTCCACGCAAGACTCATTCCCAGCAGCAGATTCGGTCAGGGAGGCCGCACGACATGACGGAGATCGGTAACCGCAGCTCACGCTCGAAGGCTGGCGCCAAGGGCGTCAAGATTGAGCGCATCTACACCACGCCCGGCGTCCACCCGTACGACGAGGTGACGTGGGAGAAGCGCGACGTCGTCCAGCAGAACTGGAAGACGGGAGAGACGATCTTCGAGCAGCGCGGCGTCGAGTTCCCCGACTTCTGGTCGGTCAACGCGAGCACGATCGTCACCACCAAGTACTTCCGCGGCGCCGTGGGCACGGCCGCGCGCGAGGTCTCGCTCAAGCAGCTCATCGACCGCGTCGTGCTGACCTACGCCGCCGCGGGCAAGAGCAACGGCTACTTCGCGTCCGCCGAGGACGCCGAGATCTTCGAGCACGAGCTGACCCACGCCCTGCTGCACCAGGTCTTCTCGTTCAACTCGCCCGTGTGGTTCAACGTCGGCACCAAGAGCCCGCAGCAGGTCTCCGCCTGCTTCATCCTCTCCGTCGACGACTCGATGGACTCGATCCTCAACTGGTACAAGGAGGAGGGGAAGATCTTCCAGGGCGGCTCCGGTGCCGGTCTCAACCTCTCCCGCATCCGCTCCTCCAAGGAGCTGCTCTCCTCCGGCGGCACCGCCTCCGGCCCGGTCTCCTTCATGCGCGGGGCCGATGCGTCCGCCGGCACCATCAAGTCCGGCGGTGCCACGCGCCGTGCGGCCAAGATGGTCGTCCTCGACGTCGACCACCCCGACATCGAGGAGTTCGTCGAGACGAAGGCGCGCGAGGAGGACAAGATCCGCGCCCTGCGCGACGCCGGCTTCGACATGGACCTCGGCGGCAAGGACATCGTCTCCGTCCAGTACCAGAACGCCAACAACTCGGTCCGCGTCAACGACGAGTTCATGAAGGCCGTCGAGGACGGCACGGAGTTCGGTCTGCGCTCGCGCTCCGACGGCTCCGTCATCGACACCGTCGACGCCCGGGAGCTCTTCGGCAAGATCGCCAAGGCCGCGTGGGAGTGCGCCGACCCGGGCATCCAGTACGACGACACGATCAACGCGTGGCACACCAACCCCGAGACGGGCCGCATCACGGCCTCCAACCCGTGCTCGGAGTACATGTCGCTCGACAACTCCTCGTGCAACCTCGCCTCGCTCAACCTGCTGAAGTTCCTGCGCGACGACGACACGTTCGACGGGGTCACCTTCCAGAAGGTCGTCGAGCTCGTCATCACGGCGATGGACATCTCGATCTGCTTCGCGGACTTCCCGACCGAGCCCATCGGCGAGACCACCCGCAACTACCGCCAGCTCGGCATCGGCTACGCCAACCTGGGCGCACTGCTCATGGCGACTGGTCACGGCTACGACTCCGAGGGCGGCCGCGCGCTCGCCGCCTCGATCACCTCACTCCTGACGGGCGCCGCCTACAAGCGCTCCGCGGAGATGGCCTCGGTCGTCGGCGCCTACGCCGGCTACGCCCGCAACGCTGACGCCCACAAGCGGGTCATGCGCAAGCACCAGGCCGCCAACGACAACATCAAGACGCTCGACGCGATGGACTCCGACGTCCACCAGCTCGCGACGAAGGCGTGGGACGACGTCGTCAAGCTCGGCGAGAAGCACGGCTACCGCAACGCCCAGGCGTCGGTGCTCGCGCCGACCGGCACCATCGGCTTCATGATGGACTGCGACACCACCGGCATCGAGCCGGACTTCTCGCTCGTCAAGTTCAAGAAGCTCGTCGGTGGTGGCTCGATGCAGATCGTCAACCTCACCATCCCGCGCGCGCTCAAGAAGCTCGGCTACCAGCAGGAGTCGATCGAGGCCATCGTCGAGTACATCGCCGACAAGGGCCACGTCATCGACGCGCCCGGTCTCAAGCCGGAGCACTACGAGGTCTTCGACACCGCGATGGGTGCGCGCTCGATCTCGGCCATGGGCCACGTGCGCATGATGGCCGCGACGCAGCCGTTCCTGTCGGGTGCCATCTCCAAGACGGTCAACCTCCCCGAGACGGCCACGGTCGAGGAGATCCAGGACGTCTACATGCAGGGCTGGAAGCTCGGCATCAAGGCGCTCGCGATCTACCGCGACAACTGCAAGGTCGGTCAGCCGCTGTCCGACGGTGGCTCGACGGCCAAGGACAACAAGGCTGCCGCGGACGCCGCTGCGTCCGAGGTCAAGGTCGAGAAGGTCATCGAGTACCGCCCGGTCCGTCGCCGCCTGCCCAAGCGCCGCAGCTCGCAGACGACGTCGTTCGCCGTCGGCGGCGCCGAGGGCTACCTCACGGCCGGCACCTACGACGACCAGCAGCTCGGCGAGATCTTCCTCAAGTTCGGCAAGCAGGGCTCGACCCTGGCCGGCGTCATGGACGCCTTCTCGATCGCGGTCTCCATCGGTCTGCAGTACGGCGTGCCGCTCGAGACGTTCGTGGAGAAGTTCACGAACCTCCGCTTCGAGCCGGCCGGCCTCACCGACGACCCCGACGTCCGCATGGCGCAGTCGATCATGGACTACGTCTTCCGCCGTCTGGCGCTCGACTACCTCGATTTCGACACCCGCTCCTTCATGGGCATCCACACGGCTGCCGAGCGGGCCCGCCAGGTCGAGACCGGCTCCTACGAGGCGATCGAGGCCGACGAGTCCGACGAGGACCTCGAGGAGGAGCTCGAGTCGCTGCAGCAGTCGGCTCCGGTGTCGAAGAAGGCCGAGCCGAAGGCCGACGAGACCAAGACGGAGGCCAAGGGTGTCGCCGCCGACGTCAAGTTCGGCGCTGGCGCGGCCTCCGCTAGGGAGGCGTCCGGCGACGTGCACAGCTCGGCCGAGCTGCTCGAGAAGTTCGGAGGCATCACCGCTGACGCGCCGATCTGCATGACCTGTGGCACGAAGATGCGCCCCGCCGGCTCCTGCTACGTCTGCGAGGGCTGCGGAAGCACCAGCGGTTGCAGCTGATGTCAACGGTCAAGGAATGTCACGAGGGCCTCGGTCACGAGTGACATTCCGTTGGTCAGCAATGTCACGGACTTGTTCACGTGACATTCGGTCAGGGCAACGGCCCGGCTCTCGATGCAGAGCCGGGCCGTTGCCCTCCCCTCGTTGTGACAGACTGGATGAGCGCAAACAGGACAAATCGGGTACGTGCGGTGCAGCCCGGCGCCAGTCCGGCGCCGCGACGCGGAGGTCCACCCGTGCCCGGTCCGCTCGACCAGCCCTCGTCGCCGACGCGCCCAGCGCGTCACGCCCACCGCGCGCAGCGCCTCCGGCGTCCTCGGCGGAGCGTCACCGTGCTCGTCGGGGTCGCACTCGTCGGGTCTATGGCCTTGGCCCCGGATGCCGACGCCGCGGGGACGCCCAACCCGCCACCGGCGTCGGGGAGCTCGAACGTCTCGGACGCATCGCAGGCCCAGGCCTCCACACCGACGCCGGCCACGACGACCACCGACGGTTCGACCCCGCCTCCTTCGGCGCCCGCTGCTGCCCGCGGCGCTGTCACGATCGCGGGTACCCCACGCGTCGGCGCCACCCTGACCGCTGAGACCGAGGGTTGGGACCCCGACCTGACGCTGACCTACCAGTGGACCGCCGACGGCGCCCCGCTCGCCGGCGGCACCCACGCGACGCTCGTCGTCCCGGCGTCGGCGCTCGGCACGAAGGTCGCGGTGGTCGTCACGTCGCACCGCGGCGACGCGACGGTCGACGAGGTGCCGAGCGACCCCGTCGGACCGGTCGCGCCGGGCAGCTTCACTGCCGCCCCCTCGCCGACGGTCACCGGCAGGTTGCGCGTCGGCCGGGTCCTCACCGCGTTGCCCGGCGCCTGGGCGCCGGCGGCGACCTTCACCTACCAGTGGCGGGTCAACGGGGTGGCCGTCAGCGGAGCCACCGGCCGCACCTACACGCCCGTCGCGGCCGACAGGGCCAAGCGGGTCAGCGTCACCGTCACGGGGTCGAGGGACGGTTTCACGCCGGTGTCGCGCACCTCAGCGCCGTCTGTCGTCATCGACTGGGGCGTGTTCGCCGCCGCCCCCACCCCGGTCGTCACCGGCACGCCGCAGACCGGGTCGACGGTCGGTGTCGCCGCCGGCACGTGGTCACCCGGCGCAACGCTCAGCTACCAGTGGCGCATCGACGGCCGTCCCGTGGGGGGCGCCACCAAGGGATGGTTCTACCTTGACGCCACGCGGCTCGGTCACCGCGTGGACGTCGTCGTCACCGCCCGACGCTCCGGCTTCCTCACGGCGGTGCGCACGAGCGCCGCGCGCGGGCCGATCACGCGGCCGTTCTCCACTGCACCCACCCCACGCATCGGGGGCTTCTTCCGGCGCGTCGGCTGGCCGGTCACCGTGACGACCGGCACCTGGGCGCCCGCGGCGAGTGTGGCCGTGCAGTGGCGTCGCAACGGCGTCGCGATCCCCGGCGCCACCGGCCGAGCCTACCGCCCCACCACGGCCGATCTCGGCAAGCGCCTCACCGTCACCGTGACGGGCCGGCGACCCGGCTACACGACGACACCCCGCACGAGTGCCGCCTCGCCCGCCATCGGGGCGGCCCCGTACGGCTTCACGAACTCCGGCACTCCCGCGACGCCGCCCGTCGCCGCGTACGCGCCGTCGGCGATCAAGCTCATGACCGACGCACAGTGGGCGAAGGTGCGCGCCGACGGCGTCTGGCGCGACGGGTGCCCCGGCTACCGGACGTCGTTCCGACGCGTCGAGGTGCCCTACTGGGGCCTCGACGGGAAGACCCACCGGGGCTGGGTCAACGTCAACGCCGACGTCGCCTCGAGCACGGCCAAGATCTTCAACACCCTGTACGCCAAGAAGTTCCGGATGCACCGCGTCGAGGGGATCGAGATGTTCGGCGGGTGGGAGTGGCTCGCCTCCAAGGGCAATGTGTCGACCGCGCTGAACTGCCGCAAGCCCTCCGAGCAGAACTCGGCCAACTCGTCGTCGCCGCACGCCTGGGGTCGCGCGCTCGACTTCAACCCGGTGCAGAACCCGTACATCAACCCGCGCACCGGCACTTGGGACCCCAACGCCCCGGCATCGGCCAGCGCGCAGGGCGCGGTCCGCTCCGGCGGCCTCGCTTGGACGGTGCTGCGCTCCTATGGCTGGACCTGGTCGGGCACCGACTCGTGGCGCGACTACATGCACTTCGACACCGGCTACCCGTCGCGGCCCAAGGCCGGCTACGTCGTGACGCCGGACGGGGACGAGATGATGCACGGCGGCCTGGCCTGACGACCTGGCCCGACAGCCCCGGACCAACGGACTCTTGACCGACGGACTCTGGACCGACGCGTCAGGTGCTGACGCAGCTCCGCGGTCAGCCGGCGCCCTTCGGACAGCTCAACGCTCGTTCTCCTTCGTCCGTGCCCGCACTGCGTGTGACTGCTTGCCCGCGATCCGCATCACCGCGGGGATCGGCTTCTGGTCAGCCGCTGGGAAAGACCGGCGAGGACGCGGGCTTGGGCGAGGGCGGGACACCCGCACCGGCGAGTGGGCTGGACCCCCGCGAAGACGAGGCGGGCCGGCGCGTCGGTCGTGGCGGAGTACGCGTGGGAACGGTGTCGGTGAGGGCTGGGCTGCGGTACGGACCAGCCGGACGGTGCGGTCGGTTGGGGTCATGTCGCCGAATCTCGCCACGACGGGGGAGCGGGTCTCGCGGCCCTGCGAAACGCCGTGTCGACCGACAACACCGCGATGACCGGGACATCCTCATTTGGGCACTAAGGACCTGCGGCATGAGGGGGACATCGGCCGATCGGGCGTGCGCTTCGGCAGACGTGGTCGTTTTCCCTTGCCACACTGGAAATGGTGTTACCCGGGGGCCGCCCGTGTTTGGAGGACTCGCATGCGAGGTGGCACACGTCGAAGGCGTCACATCCCTAGGGTGCTCTGTGCCTTGGCACTGCCGGTCGTCGCTCAGGCCGCCTGCTACTCCACAGGTCCGGCGCCACGACCTCATCAGGACCGTCGCACCCACGGCGGCGCCCGCACTCGAGCCCGGACGCGGGGCGGTGGTAGTCCGCCAGTGACCACGGGTCGAACGTCACCAGAGCCGACTTCGTGATCGGTGGCGGCCTCGCCACCACCCACTAGACCAAGGAGTACCAGAATGCCCAGACCGGTCGTTTTCATGTTGCGTCACAGACTTGCGGTGATCGCCGCCTCCGGCGTCACTGGTGCGGTCGCGCTCGCGGGATGCTCGGGTGCCGGGGGCGGTGGCTCCTCGGCCGGTGGGGGGACCGGGGCCGGGGGCGGCGGAGCGGTGCGGGTGCTCATGGTCAACAACCCGCAGATGGTCGACCTGCAGAAGCTCACGGCTGACAACTTCACCAAGCAGACGGGCATCAAGGTCGCCTACACCGTGCTGCCCGAGAACGACATGCGCGACAAGGCGAGCCAGGAGTTCTCCAGCCAGGCCGGCCAGTACGACGTCGCCACACTCTCGAACTTCGAGATCCCGATCTATGCCAAGAACAAGTGGGTCGCAGACCTCACCGACTCGGTCGGCAAGGACCCCTCCTTCGACCAGAGCGACATCCTCAAGCCCATGACGGAGGCGCTGTCCGTCGACGGGAGAATCTACGGGGAGCCCTTCTACGGCGAGTCCTCCTTCCTCATGTACCGCAAGGACGTTCTGCAGGCCAAGGGCATCACGATGCCGGAGAACCCGACGTGGCAGCAGGTCGGTGACATCGTCGCCAAGGTCGACGGTGCGCAGCCGGGCATGAAGGGGATCTGCCTTCGTGGACAGCCCGGCTGGGGAGAGCTCATCGCCCCCCTGACCACCCTGGTCAACACGTTCGGAGGCACCTGGTTCGACAAGGACTGGAACGCCAAGGTCAACGACGCCCCGTTCGTCCAGGCGACCCAGTTCTACGTCGACCTGATCCAGAAGCACGGTGAGAGCGGTGCCTCGCAGGCCGGCTTCACCGAGTGCCTGAACAACATGACGCAGGGCAAGGTGGCCATGTGGTACGACGCCACGTCGGGTGCCGGCTCCCTGGAGGCAGAGAACTCACCGGTCAAGGGCAAGATCGGCTACGTCAAGGCACCGGTCGAGAAGACGAAGAGCTCCGGCTGGCTGTACACCTGGGCCTGGGCCACCGAGGCGGCGAGCAAGAACCAGTCCAACGCCGCCAAGTTCATCGCCTGGGCCTCGAGCAAGCAGTACGAGGAGCTCGTGGGCAAGCAGCTCGGGTGGCCTCGCGTCCCGGCGGGCAAGCGCGCCTCGACGTACTCCAACCCCGACTACGTCGCCGCGGCCAAGGCCTTCGCGGAGCCCACCAAGGCGGAGATCGAGTCGGTCGACCCGAACAACCCAGGCGTCCAGCCGCGGCCGGCGCCGGGCATCCAGTTCGTCGACATCCCGGAGTTTCCCGACCTCGGCACCAAGGTGAGCCAGCTCATCAGCTCGGCCATCGCCGGTCAGGGCACGGTCCAAAGCGCCCTCGACCAAGGTCAGACGCTCGCCGAGAGCGTCGGCCAGAAGTACAAGAACAAGTAGTCCGTCAGGAGCTTCGAATGTCCACAGCTCTCAACGCCCCGCCCGTGGCGGCGCCTGGGACTGCAGGAGGGGGACCGTCGCGCGCAGGCAAATGGGCGCGACGGGCCCCGCTGCTTCCGGCACTGCTCTTCGTTGTCCTCGCCACGCAGCTGCCGTTCGTGGTGACGATCATCATCTCGTTCATGAACTACAACGCGTACTACCCGAACGACACAGGTTTCGCGGGTCTCGCCAACTTCAAGACGGTGCTGACTGACCCGCAGGCTCGCAGCGCGATCTTCGTGACGATCCTGTTCACGGTGGCTGTCGTCGTGATCGCGTTGGTTCTCGGGCTGGTGGCCGCCCTGTTGCTGGACCGCAAGTTCCACGGGCGGGCCGTCGTGCGCACGATGATGATCACGCCCTTCCTCATCGTGCCCGTCGCGGCTGCTCTGGTGTGGAAGCACGCCCTCTACAACCCCGAGTACGGCCTCTTCAACGGACTGCTGACGATGGTGTTCGGCGACGGCGCGCCACAGCCGGACTGGATCGGGCAGTGGCCGCGCTGGGCGGTGATCTTCGCGATCGTCTGGCAGTGGACGCCGTTCATGATGCTGATCCTGCTGGCGGGGCTCCAGAGTCGCCCCTTGGACGTCATCGAGGCCGCCCGCATCGACGGGGCCAGCACCTGGCAGGTCTTCCGCTACATGACCCTGCCGCACCTGCGCACCTACATCGAGCTGGCCGCTCTGCTGGGCTCCATCTACGTGGTCCAGGACTTCGACCACGTCTTCACGATCACCTCCGGCGGGCTCGGCACGGCGAACCTTCCCTACTACATCTACCAGACCTTCTACACCGCCCATGACTACGGACTGGCGTCAGCCGCAGGGGTGATTGTCGTCGTCGGCACGATCGCCATCTCCACCGCAGCCCTGAGAACCGTGTTCTCGCTCTTCAAGGAGGAGAGTCGATGACCACTACCTCGGCAACGTCGGCCCCGGCGCCCACCCGCACCGCCCCGCAGCTCCGGCACCGGAAGCCGCCTCGGTCGGGAATGGTCCTGTCGGTCCTGGCCTGGCTCTTCGGCATCGTCTTCGTCTTCCCGGTCCTGTGGATGGTGCTCACGTCCTTCCACTCCGAAGCGGACGCTGCGTCGAACCCACCGAAGT
This sequence comes from Terrabacter sp. BE26, assembly GCF_041941675.1. GTDB lineage: Bacteria > Actinomycetota > Actinomycetes > Actinomycetales > Dermatophilaceae > Terrabacter. The sequence goes on from NZ_CP090122.1 coordinate 3,427,629, forward strand.
TCTTCGCTCCACTGACGCTCTCGGGCTACCAGGAGTTCTTCTCCGGCGGCCCGGTCCCGCCGCTGCTGAACTCGGCCACGGCGAGCATCTTCTCGACGATCCTCGTGCTCGCCCTCGCCTTCCCAGCGGCGTATGCGCTGTCGATCAAACCGGTCCGCAAGTGGACTGACGTGCTCTTCTTCCTGCTCAGCACCAAGTTCCTGCCCGTGGTCGCGGGCCTGCTCCCGATCTACCTGTTCGCGCAGAAGGTGGGGCTGCTGGACAACATCTGGCTGCTCGCCGTCTTCTACACCGTCATGAACCTGCCCATCGCGATCTGGATGCTCCGCTCGTTCCTGGCCGAGGTGCCTGTCGAGATGCTGGAGGCGGCCGAGGTGGACGGCGCCGGACTCCTGCGGACCCTCGGGTCGATCGTGGCGCCGGTTGTCATGCCGGGGCTCGCGGCAGCCGCCCTGATCTGCTTCATCTTCAGCTGGAACGAGCTCCTCTTCGCGCGCGTGCTGACGGCTACGACCGCCGAGACCGCCCCGGTCTTCCTGACGGGTTTCGTCACCAGCCAGGGCCTCTTCCTCGCCCAGGTGTGTGCGGCCTCGGTGATCGTCTCGCTGCCGGTACTGCTCGCAGGCTTCGCGGCGCAGGACAAGCTGGTCCAGGGTCTCTCGATGGGAGCGGTCCGGTGACCTCCGTCACGACGCTCTCGGGCACGAGCCTGGCCCACCTGCCCGAGGGTGTGGAGGGCCCGACCTACGACCGTGCCACGGCCACCCCGGGAATCGTGCACTTCGGGGTGGGCGGCTTCCACCGCGCCCACCAGGCGATGTACGTCGACGCGCTGATGAACCAGGGAAAGGCCCTGGACTGGGGCATCGTCGGCGTCGGCGTCATGCCGCAGGATGCGCGGATGCGCGACGCGCTGGCCGGCCAGGACCACCTCTACACGCTCGTGGTGAAGCACCCGGACGGGTCGCTGGAGCCGCGGGTGATCGGGTCGATCTTGGGCTACCTCTTCGCCCCGGACGACCCCGAAGCGGTCCTGCGGCAGATGACCGACCCGGCCATCCGCATCGTCAGCCTCACCGTGACCGAGGGCGGCTACCACGTCAACCAGGTCACCGGCGAGTTCGACCCGAGCGATCCCGACCTGCAGGCGGACCTGACGGGCGACGCGCCCCCCAGGAGCGCCTTCGGCTTCATCGTCGAGGCCCTGCGCCGGCGCAGGGCCGCCGGTGTCGCTCCCTTCACCGTCATGTCCTGCGACAACCTGCCAGGCAACGGGCACGTGGCGCGCAAGAGCATCACGGCGTTCGCCCGACTCAAGGACCCGGAGCTCGCCGACTGGATGGACACCGAGGTCGCCTTCCCCAACAGCATGGTCGACCGGATCACGCCGGTGACCACGCCGGCGGACGTCGAGGCGCTCGAGGCCCGGTTCGGGATCGCCGACGCGTGGCCCGTCGTGTGCGAGCCGTTCACCCAGTGGGTGCTGGAGGACGAGTTCCCTGACGGCCGGCCTCCCTTCGAGGACGTCGGGGTCCAGGTCGTCGACGACGTGGTGCCGTACGAGCTGATGAAGCTGCGGCTGCTGAACGCCAGCCACCAGGCACTGGGCTACCTGGGATACCTCTCCGGCTACCGCTACGTGCACGAGGTCTGCGCCGATCCGCTCTTCGTCCGATTCCTGCTCGGCTACATGGAGACCGAGGCGTCTCCCACCCTGCCGCCCGTCCCGGGAGTGGACCTCGACGCGTACCGTCACCAGCTCATCGAGCGTTTCGCCAACCCCGCGGTGAGGGACACCCTGGCCCGGCTCTGCGCCGAGAGCTCCGACCGAATCCCCAAGTGGCTCATGCCCGTCGTGTTCGCCAACCTCGAACGCGGTGGCCCCATCGAGCGCTCGACCCTGGTCGTCGCCTCGTGGGCCCGCTATGCCGAGGGGGTGGACGAGCAGGGAGAGCCCATCGAGGTGGTCGACCGCCTCAAGGACGAGGTCATGGCGGCTGCAGCGCGCCAGCAGGACGACCCGCTGGCCTTCGTCCGCAACCGCGACCTGTTCGGGACCGCAGCCGAGGACCCGAGGTTCGCGGCGGCATACACGGCCTTCTTGGCCGATCTCCACGCGAAAGGCGCGCGCCAGACGCTGACGGACCTCGAGGAGCGGCTGGGTGGCTGACCGCGACTCGGTGGTCGAGAGGATGTCCTCGCCCACGACGATCAAGCTCCAGGCGGTTCCCCAGTGAGGTGGCCCGCTTCCGCGGGTCAGCGCGTCCATCGGGTTTGATGGGTCCATGAGCGCATCCAGACTCGTGGCCGGGATCGACTCGTCCACCCAGTCGTGCAAGGTCGTGATCCGCGACGCGCGGACCGGCGAGCTCGTTCGTCAGGGACGAGCCGCTCACCCGGACGGCACCGAGATCGACCCCGAGATCTGGTGGCGTGCGCTGCAGGACGCGGTCGCCGAGGCCGGTGGGCTCGACGACGTGTCCGCGGTCGCCGTCGGTGGTCAGCAGCACGGCATGGTGGCCCTGGACGAGGCCGGGAGCGTCGTGCGACCAGCACTGCTCTGGAACGACACACGCTCGGCCCAGGCGGCGGCGGACCTGGTCAGGGAGCTCGGGGCTGCCGCGTGGGCACGAGCAACCGGCCTGGTGCCAGTCGCCTCGTACACCGGGACGAAGCTGCGCTGGCTGGCCGAGCACGAGCCCGACAACGCAGCGCGGGTGGCCGCCGTCGCCCTACCTCACGACTGGCTCACATGGCGTCTGATGGGATACGGCCCGGCCCGAAGCGCACCTCGAGGCGCCGACCTCACCGCGTTGACGACTGATCGCTCCGATGCGTCCGGCACCTTGTACTTCGACCCTGTCAGCAACCGCTACGACCGTGACCTCTTGATTCGGTGCTTGGGCCACGACGCGGTCCTGCCACGTGTTGCTGCGCCCGACGAGGTAGTCGGCACCCTCTGGGGTGGCACGGCCCTGGTCGGACCCGGCGCAGGTGACAACGCCGCTGCCGCTCTCGGGCTCGGCCTCGAACAGGGCGATGCTGCCGTGTCGCTCGGCACGTCCGGGGTCGTCTCGGCGGTGTCCGCTGTCCCCGCTCACGACTCCACCGGCCTGGTCAGCGGGTTTGCCGACGCCACGGGAGTGTTCCTGCCCCTCGCGTGCACCCTCAATGCCGCCCGCGTCCTCGATGCCGCCACCCGCTGGCTCGGCGTCAACCACTCCGAGCTCTCAGATCTGGCCCTCGAGGCACCGGCCGGCGCCGACGGCCTGGTCCTGGTGCCCTACCTCGAGGGGGAGCGGACGCCGAACCTCCCGGATGCGACGGGCGCACTGCATGGCCTTCGGTTGTCGAACTCGACCCAAGCGCACCTCGCCCGCGCTGCAGTGGAAGGGATGCTCTCCGGACAGGCGGATGGCCTCGATGCCCTGCGTGCCACAGGACTGGAGCCGAGACGGCTGCACCTCATCGGTGGCGCGGCTCGATCCGAGGCCGTGCGCAGGATCGCGCCCGACGTGTTCGGCCTCGACGTGGTCGTGCCCGCCCCGGGTGAGTACGTGGCAGACGGTGCGGCCAGACAGGCGGCCTGGGTCTTGTCCGACCAGCCCCACCCCCCTACGTGGAATGCGCACAGCGGAAGTCGCACGTTCGCGGCAGAGAACCCCCGCGCCACCGAGGCAATACGGTCACGCTATGCGGAGGCACGTCAATGGTTCCTCAATCGTTGAGTCCCGCTGGCGGCTGTCAGAACGTCCATGAAGGCGCGGTCGCGTCGTGCAGAGTCACCGGTCCACGGACGAGGTGGACGCGCTCCAGGGCACGTCGCGCGGGCGCACCGACGCGCTCGCTCCGCACCCGGCTGCTCGGCACCGGGGCTGCACGCTGGCCTGCCCGGCAGTCTGAGGTAGCTCGCGCTACAGCAGGAGGTCGAAGATCCGGATGGCGCGGTCCCAGTGGTCGGTCTGCGGGTTCTTCAGGTCCGGCTCGAGGATCGGGAACGTCCGCGCGAGGGCGACGCCAAGCCCGCCCGCGACCAACGGGAGCTTCGCCTGGGCCTCGTCGCTGTAGGTCACATCAAGGGGCGGCCGCCTGGTGATCTGCTCGAGGATCGCCTCCAGCGACACCTCCTGATCGATCGCCTTGAAGGCGTGGATCGACTCCTGAAGGCCCTTGGTGATCGGCAGGTCCTGCGGCTCGATGATGTCGCGGCCGTTCGCCTTCGCGTTCGCCTGCCCGCGCAGCAGCAGGTCGTAGATCTTGTCGTTGACGAAGTCGTTGAAGCGGCGCAGGTCGTCCTTGTCCACGTCGAGACCAGCGGCCGCGCGGAAGAAACGTTCGAAGCGGGCGACGCCGAAGAGCTCCATCGTCGGTCCTCCTGTGGTCTCGACCGCCCCAGCCTAGCGCCCGCGGCACACGGGACATCCCGGATACGCATATGTCAGACCCGCCGGGCGACCTAGGATGGAGCACGCGGCTAGGGCACCCGAACGACGTCCGGAAGGACAGGACCGATGGCAGACACCTCGACGACGGACCGCCAGAGCTGGGCCAAGGGCCTGGACCAGCTGACGAAGGACCGCGGGGGACAGGAAGTCACGATCGAGGTCCTCGACCGTTCCTTCGGCGACCAGACGGAGGCCGAGCGCCTGCCGTTCGCGTACGCGACGTACGACCCCAAGGACGACGTGGTGGTCGTGGCCGTGGGCGGGAGGTCCTCGAGCTACCCCGTCGTGCTGCGCCACATGGTCCCGCACCCGAGCGAGGTCGACATCGACCTGGACGCGGGCGCCTTTCGAGTCGTGGAGCAGGACGGCACCACGACCATCGTGAGCTTCTTTGCCCCGTCCGGCGACTGACGGCGTCCTTCCAGTGTCACTGGCTGTCCACGTGACACCCAGCTAGCAAGAAGGCCCCGGCTTCCCATGGGGAGGTCGCCTTCGATGGACTCAGGTGCGTCCTGCAGGGCGCACGCCGACCGGCCACGTTCGCATACTCCGGGGGGTCAGCTCATCGACAAGGTCCGGGGATCCCGGGTGGGCCGCGGACGAGAGCGTCGTGGACGTCGACGACCCACGCCTGCGCCGCCACCTTGGCGATGACTGCGCACCCACCATGTCCTTGACTTGATACCCCATGGGGGTACCTTGAAAGTATGGACCGACACAGCGACCACTGGACCTCGTCGACGACCTCGCTGTTCAGGGACCCCGTCTGCGGCATGGACGTCGACCCCGCGACCAGCGAGCACCATCTCCAGCTGGACGGGCGCGACTACTACTTCTGCTCTGCCGGCTGTCGCGCCACGTTCCAGGCCGAGCCGAGCGTCTACCTGAAGGACTCCTCCGGGCGCACGGCGCCAGGACGCGACCACGGCCGCCACGACCCTGCCCACACCAGCCATACGCCCGCTGCCCACGCCGGGCACGGTTCGGACAGAACCGTCGCGGACGCGGCGGTTGGTGACGTGGCCGAGTGGACCTGCCCGATGCACCCGCAGATCCGACGCCCCGGACCCGGCAGCTGCCCGATCTGCGGGATGGCCCTCGAACCCGTCACCGTGACCGCCGAGAGCGGCCCGAACCCCGAGCTGGCCGACATGACGCGCCGGTTCACGGTCGCGGTCGCGCTCAGCATTCCCGTGCTCGTCCTGTCCATGGGGCGCGACCTCATCCCCGCTCTCGAGGACGCCATCTCGCCGACGGCGGCGAACTGGGCCCAGCTGGTCCTGGCCACCCCGGTCGTGCTGTGGGCGGGCTGGCCGTTCTTCCAGCGAGGGTGGGCTTCCGTGCGCACCATGAAGCTGAACATGTTCACCCTCATCGCGATGGGTACCGGGGTGGCCTGGCTGTTCAGCGTGGTCGCCACCGTCGCGCCCGGGATCTTCCCCGAGGCCTTCCGGATGGACGGTGCGGTCGCGGTCTACTTCGAGGCCGCCGCCGTGATCACTGCGCTCGTCCTGCTCGGGCAGGTCCTCGAGCTGCGCGCCCGGGAGAGCACGTCGGGCGCGATCCGCGCCCTCCTGGACCTGACGCCCAAGACCGCGCACCGTGTCGAACAGGGCGGTACGGAGGCGGACGTCACCCTCGATCTCGTGCAGGTCGGTGACCTGCTGCGGGTTCGCCCCGGGGAGTCGATCCCGGTCGACGGCGCCGTCCACGAGGGCCGGTCCACGGTCGACGAGTCGATGGTTACCGGGGAGTCCATGCCGGTCAGGAAGGCGGCCGGTGACGTCGTCATCGGTGGCACCGTGAACCAGACCGGGTCGCTGGTCATGCGCGCCGACAGGGTGGGTCGCGACACCATGCTGGCGCGGATCGTGCAGATGGTGGCGGACGCGCAGCGCTCGCGTGCACCCATCCAGCGCCTGGCCGACCGGGTTTCCGCGGTGTTCGTGCCGGCCGTCATCGTGGCCGCGCTGGTCGCGTTCGTCGTATGGGCCACGCTGGGCCCCGAGCCCCGTCTGGCGCACGCCCTCGTCGTCGCCGTCAGCGTCCTCATCATCGCCTGTCCCTGCGCTCTCGGACTGGCCACGCCGGTGTCGATCATGGTCGGTGTCGGGCGCGGCGCCTCCCTCGGCGTGCTCATCAAGGACGCCGAGGCGCTCGAGCTCCTGGAGAAGGTCGACACCCTGGTCGTCGACAAGACGGGCACGCTCACCCAGGGTCGGCCCTCCGTCACTCACGTCACCATCGCAGCGGGAGAGGGCGAGACCGAGGTCCTGCGCCTCGCGGCTGCCGTCGAGCGCCCCAGCGAGCACCCGCTCGGTCTCGCCGTCGTGCGGGCGGCCGACGAGGCCGGCCTCGACGTTCCCGGCGTGGAGGACTTCGACGCTCCTGTCGGCAAGGGCGTCACGGGCACCGTCGAAGGACGACAGGTCCTCGTCGGCAGCAGCTCGTTCCTGGCCGGTCACGGCGTGGACACGGCCGGCCTCGACGCCGAGGCAGACCGCTTGCGTGCCGACGGTGCCAGCGCCGTCTACGTCGCGGTCGATCACCACGTGGCAGGCGTGCTCGCCATCGCCGACCCGGTCAAGGACACCACCCCGGCGGCGCTCGAGACTCTGCGCGAGGAGGGCATCGACGTCGTGATGCTCACCGGTGACAACCAGGTCACCGCCGAAGCCGTCGCCCGCAACCTGGGCATCGACCATGTCGAGGCCGAGGTCCTGCCCCACCACAAGAGCGACGTCGTGAAGGCCCTGCGCGCTGAAGGGCGAGTCGTGGCCATGGCAGGCGACGGCGTCAACGACGCGCCGGCCCTGACCGCCGCCGACGTCGGCATCGCGATGAGCACCGGAACGGACGTCGCCATCGAGAGTGCCGGTGTGACCTTGCTCAAGGGCGACCTCACCGGCATCGCGCGCGCCCGTGCCCTGTCCGAGGCCACCATGTCGAACATCCGCCAGAACCTGGTCTTCGCGTTCGTCTACAACGCCGCCGGCATCCCGCTCGCCGCCGGCGTGCTGTACCCGGCCTTCGGGCTGCTGCTCTCACCGATGGTCGCCGCGGCCGCCATGGCCCTGTCGTCGGTCAGTGTCATCGGGAACGCCCTGCGCCTGCGCAGCCAGCGCCTGTGACGGGCGTCCAGCTCAGGTGCGGTCGGCGGCGCGCATCCGGTGCTGGTGGTCGGTCTCGGCGCCCAGATCACGGTCCGTGTGGTCGGCATGGAACAGGGCCTCGGCGAGCAGGGCGTGCACGTGGGTGTCCGCCGCCGTGTAGTAGACGAACGTGCCCTCACGGCGCCCACGGACGAGGCCGGCGAGCCGGAGCTTGGCAAGATGCTGGCTGACCGCCGTCGGGTTGACGCCGGCCAGCTCGGCGAGGCACGTCACTGACGACTCACCCTGCAGCAGGGCCCACAGCAGCTTGATGCGCGTGGGGTCGGCGAGCATGCGGAAGGTCTCGGCTGCCAGGTGTGCCTGCTCGTCCTCGGGCATCGACAAGTCGGGAAGCGCCTCGTGCATGCACTGCAGCCTACGTGTCTACATGCCTTCGTACCTTCGTATGTGTGCAGGTAGCATCGCGCGCATGAGTTCCCCCTCGAGCGCATCCTCACTCGACGACGACCACGGGCACGACCATGCCGACCGGGGTCACGGACGTGACGCCCACCACGGGCATGGGCACGCGCACGACCACGACCACGGGTCGGGCCTGTTTGGGAAGGTGCGGCACGCGCTGACACCGCACTCGCATGACGTCGCGGACTCCCTCGACGCGGCCCTCGAGTCCAGTGCGCGTGGAATCCGCGCCGTGCGCCTCAGCCTGGTCGGCCTCGGCGTCACGGCGGTCCTGCAGCTGCTCGTCGTGGTCATCTCCGGGTCGGTGGCGCTGCTGGCCGACACGATCCACAACTTCTCCGACGCGCTCACCGCGATCCCGCTGTGGATCGCCTTCGTTCTCGGCCGGCGCGCCACGACGCGCCGCTACACCCACGGCTACGGACGCGCTGAGGACCTTGCCGGACTCTTCGTCGTGGCCATGATCGCCCTGTCAGCGGTGATCGCAGCCTGGCAGGCGATCGACCGACTCCTCAACCCCGCATCGGTGCAACACCTCGGCTGGGTCGCCCTCGCCGGCTTCGTCGGTTTCCTCGGCAACGAAGCCGTCGCGGTCTTCCGGATCGGCGAGGGCAAGGCCATCGGTTCGGCAGCGCTCGTCGCAGACGGACACCATGCCCGCACCGACGGGCTCACCTCCCTGGCCGTTCTCGTCGGCGCCGGGGGAGTCGCAATCGGTTGGAGCTGGGCCGACCCTGCGGTCGGCCTGCTGATCACCGTCGCGATCCTGATGGTCCTGCGGACCGCTGTGCGAGACGTCTTCCGACGGCTCATGGACGGCGTGGAGCCCGAGCTGGTGGACGCTGCCGAACAGGTGGCTGCGGGCGTCCCGGGCGTCCTGGGGGTCGACGAGGTCCGGGTGCGCTGGGTGGGTCACGACGTGCATTCGGAGCTCGTCATCGACGTCGCGGCCACGCTGTCGCTGGAGGCCGCGGACGCCCTCGCCAGAGAGGTCCAGCAGCGGGTGCTCGGCACCATTCCCCGGATGGCCCGCGCCGTGGTCCGGGCACGTCCCCGGGTGGCCGTCGCGAGCTGACGGCGTGTCAACGGCTGGGCCGCCAGGGGGCGTCCGCCGTTCCGCCCCCCGGACATCGAGGTGCAGCAGCTCGGCCACGACGCTAGGCATGTCTGCCTATCACTGGGCTTGTCGGCTGCTTCTGCGTATTCGTGTCTTCCCGGTCTTCGCCTTCGGACTGGCGCGCCGAGGTTGAGCATTGAACTGTCCCCGGCCGCTTTCGGCCGTGACCGGAAGCGTGCCACTCACCCCACGGGCCCAGGAGGCCTCGTATGAGTACAACGCATCTGACGCATCGGATCCGGTTCATGGTCGCCGCAGTCTCTGCTGCGGCCCTGTCACTGTTCATGCTCCCGGCGGTATCCGCCCAGGGCACCATGACGCAGACGGCCACGAGCACGCACCGGGACACCCGCACCTGGCACGTGCAGGTGGGCGAGGAGACCGCCCATCAAGCCATCCAGGGCATGGCGTTCCTGCCCGGAACCGTCTGGATCAACGCCGGCGACCGCATCACCTGGACGGCCAACGCCGGAGAGATCCACACCGTGACCTTCCTGGCGAAGGGGCAGCCACTGAAGCCGTTCGACCCGTTCGACCCCAAGCAGCTGCGCCCCCGCGGCGGGAGCCACTACGACGGCGAGTCGTACTACAACTCGGGAATCATGAGCAACGCGGAAGCACCCCTCTTCCCGGCCTGGCGCACCTACACCCTGACCTTCGACGAGACGGGGACCTTCACCTACTGGTGCCTCGTCCACGGCACGATGATGAAGGGCGTCGTGCACGTCCGGCCGGCGGGAACGGACTATCCCTTCTCACAGGAGCAGTACGACCGCCGCAGCGCACGGCACGCCCACCGGATCTTCGCTGACGGGTTGCGTCTCTGGGTGGCCACCGCCCTGCAGGCGAGGAACCGGACCAGCTACCTCGGGGCCGACGACGGCGTGGCGATGGTCATGCGGTTCATCCGGCCCGTCGCGCGCATCCACGTCGGGCAGACCGTCACGTGGCGGAACGTGGGGATGGCAGCCCCGCACACGGTGACGTTCGGACCCGAGCGAGCCAACATCTTCGCCCCGTACGGCGACCCCAGCCACTTCTCGGGCGGCCAGCTCAACTCGGGCATCGTCGAACCCGGGGGGTCGTTCACCGTGCGATTCACGAAGGCCGGCACCTACCCCTACATCTGCGCCCTGCACGACAATCTGGGCATGATGGGCAAGGTCATCGTCACGGGAGAGTGATCGCCCGCCAACCCGGGCACGAGCGCCGATGAACGGCGAACCATCGGGGAGGGGCTCGGACGGTCTGTCCGGACCCCTCCTTCGCGATGCAGGGGTGTTCCCGGAGCAGGCACCGGAGGGGCGCGGAAGCGGCACGGAAACGCGAGCCGGCACCCGGGGTCAGCGCGACCGCGATGGGTATGAGTCCAGTGATCAGGTTCAGCGCGCGTCGGGGAGCGGCGGCCTGAAACCCACTATCGACGGAGACTCACCGTGATCGTCCTCGCACTTGCCACCCCTCTGCTCGGTTTCGGGCTGCTGCTGCTCATGCAGCGTCTCGAGGAGCGCATGATGGCTGCTCCGGCCCAGGTGGTCCCGGCTCCACCGGAGTGACGCAACCTCCCCAGTGCGTTGCCCGGAGCAACGGCGCGTCAGGCGACCACGCTCGCGACCGCGAACTGGTCCGCAGGCATGGGTGTGTGTAGCCGCCACGTGATGGAGATCGGTCGCTCACCCCGGTGCTCGACGTAGGACGCGGGGCCGAGGAAGACGTACGGCGCGCCGCTGCCGAACTCGGTGGTCTTCGCCTCGCGGACGAAGAGCAGGACGTGGCTGCCCAGCCGCTCGTGGTTCAGGTAGCGCTGGCCGGTCTTCGAGGCGGTGGTCGTGCCCGACTGCGACTCCCAGTGGAACAGTGTCGGACTTATGGCGTAGTCGCGGTACATCGTCGTCGGGGAGTAGTCGGCCTCCGACTTGTTCAGGGTCACGAAGAAGGCATCGCTGCTTGCCGCGGCCGAGAACAGCACTCCCTCACGGAAGCTGTTGGGCTTGCGCCCGTGGAGGCCGACGTAGTCGAGTGCTGCGAGCCTCCTCGCGGGTGTAGCGGGCGTGCACGCGCAGCGGCCGGTCGCTCGGCGCCCCCAGCAATGGGCGGGTGACGTGCGCCGCGTTCTGCACGCCGAGGTCGAGAACCGCGCGGAGGCCCTCGCAGACGGCGGCTTCGCGCCGCACGGCGGCCAGTCCTTCGTCGTAGGAGCCGAACCCACCGCCGCCCGGGAAGAGCGAGAAGAAGAGCATCCGGGCGTAGAGCTGCACCTCGGCGCTGGTCTCGTCGTAGGCGGGCGCATCGGCCGACAGCCAGCGTCGGTATGCCGCAACGCGCGCCGGGTCGTCGACGTGGGCGAGCGCGCGTACGCGTTTGAGCAGCCCGGTTTCGAGCGGACCCGCTTCCGGGGTGGTGATCCCGGCATCCCGTCGCAGCCGCGTCCACGAGCGGTCACCGCGCAGCACGTCAGCGAGGTCGACGCCCGAGTCGCTCAGGAAGGCGCCGAGATCGGGGGTCGGGTGGGCCCTCAGCTCGGCGGCGATCTGCGTCCAGCGGTTCCAGACCTGCTCGCGGATGTTGCGCAGGACGAGGTCCTCGCTGAGCCGGTCGAGCACGATCTGGGTGCCGGCCGGGAGGAAGGGGAACCCCCGCTCGATGTCGTGGACCAGCTGGGAGCGGGTGGCTCCGGTGACGGCGCGGAAGCGCTGGTCGAACCGGAACTCCTTGCGGTGGTGGCCGACGAAGTCGAGGGCGGTGAGCACCGCCTTGCCGGGCGCGCGGCGCAGTCCACGTCCGAGCTGTTGCAGGAACACCGTCGAGCTCTCCGTCGGGCGGAGGAAGAGCACGGTGTTGATGGCCGGCACGTCGACGCCCTCGTTGAAGACGTCGACGGTGAAGAGGGCTTGCAGCCGCCCGCCGCGCAGCTCGCCGAGGTGTCGGTCGCGTTCCCCCGGCGCGGTGTCACCGAGGACCACGGCCGAGCGGATGCCCGCCCGCGTGAAGACGTCAGCCATGTAGTGCGCGTGCTCGCGGCTCACGCAGAACCCGAGTGCACGCATACTGCCGAGTTCCAGCACCTTGTCGCGGAGGGCCTTGAGGATCAGTCGAGCTCGCGCGTCGTTGCCGGTGAAGACCTCGGAGAGGCTCTGCACGGCATACGCTCCGTTGGCCCAGTCCACCGAGCGCAGGTCGGTTCCGTCCCACCACGGCGAAGTAGTGGAACGGGGTCAGCAGCTCCGCCTTCAGCGCGTCCCAGAGGCGGAGCTCGGCGGCCACCCGACCGTCGAAGAACGCCCGGACGTCCGTGCCGTCACCGCGCTCGGGCGTCGCCGTCAGGCCCAGGAGCTCAGTCGGGTGAAGTCGGTCGAGGGTGGCGCGGTAGGTGCGGGCCTCGGCGTGGTGGAACTCGTCGATGACCACGACGGCGAAGGCGTCCGCGGGCAGGTTGCCGATGCCGTATGCCGTGAGCGACTGGACCGATGCGAAGACGGGCGCCACCGCTCCGGGCGCGCTCCACCGACGTACAGCTCGCCGAAGTCGGCCTCGTTCAGCACCTCCCGGTAGGTCCGCAGCGACTGTTCGAGGATCTCTCGTCGATGTGCGATGAATAGCAGCGTCGGCCTGTCGCCGAGCTGCTCGCAGAGCCGCCTGTAGTCGAGCGCGGCGACGACCGTCTTGCCGGTCCCGGTGGCGGCGACGACGAGGTTGCGGTGACGGTCGTGGACGACCCGCTCGACGTCCAGCTGCTCGAGCATCTCCGTCTGGTGCGGGTACGGGCGCACCTCGAGCCCGGAGAGCGACAGCGTCACGCGGTCGTGCGTCCGACGGCCGGAGGCCTCGGCCAGCGCGTCGTCGAGACGGTCCCGGTCACGGGCGGGGTCGTAGGCCTCGAACGTCGCATCGTGCCAGTAGCTGTCGAACATGGCCTGGAACTTCTCGATGAGGGTCGGGGTGGCGACGGCCGAGAGCCGCACGTTCCACTCGACCCCGTCGAGCAGGGCGGCACGCGAGAGGTTGCTGGACCCGACGTAGGCGGTGTCGAACCCGGTGTTGCGCCGGAAGGAGCCAGGCCTTCGCGTGCAGGCGGGTGCGGAGGGCGTCGTACTGCACCCTCGCCTCGGCCCCGAATTCCTCGACCAGCCGGCCCAGGGCAGCGCGCTCGGTGGCACCCAGGTACGTCGTGGTGATGATGCGGAACGGCACCCGGCGTTCGCGCAGCTCCCGCAGCTGGCTCTCGTTGACTCGGATGCCGTGCCATTTCACGAACGCCATCACGACGTCCACGCGGTCCGCGCTGGGCAGCTCGGCGCGTACCTCGTGCCCGATGCCCGGCTCCCCGGCCGCGTTGGTGAGCAACGCCACGTCGGACAGCGGCGTCGCCGGGCGCCCCGTCCACCGCAGCGTGCCGCGCTCTCCCGCGTAGGAGACCGACAGCAGCTGGCGTGAGGTCTCCACCACGGTGTCCTCGTCGGCGCCCAGGACACCGAGGATGCGGTTGACGAGCTCCACCTTGGCCTCTGGGCGGCGTTCGCCGCGGAGGACTCGGGCCGGCGTCTGGGCGGTCAAGGTGCTGCTGTGTTGCACGGGTGTCCCGGCGGGAGCCGATCCCGGTGGAACATCACGACCAGGGTGGAGACTGGCCTCGTCGGGCACTGCTGCTCTCGCGAGGGGACCGCCATGACCATCCCGAGTCCCGGGTACTCCATCACGGTCCGGGTGGAGGTGCCTGCCTCGGCCAATGCCACCGCGGCGCTCACCACGGCCGTCTCGTCCGCGGGTGGCGCACTCACGGCGCTCGACGTCGCGGAGAGCCACACGGACCGTCTCGTCGTCGACGTCACCTGCGACACCAGGGACGAGGCCCACGGGCAGCTCATCACGGATGCCATTGCGGCGGTCCCCGGAGCAGTGGTCCGCAAGGTCAGCGACCAGACCTTCCTGCTGCACCTCGGCGGCAAGATCGAGGTGAACCCCAAGGTGCCGCTCAAGCACCGGGACGACCTCTCGCGGGCGTACACGCCCGGCGTGGCCCGCGTCTGCCGGGCCATCGCGGAGCACCCGGAGGACGCGCGCCGACTGACCATCAAGCGCAACACCGTCGCCGTCGTCACCGACGGGTCGGCCGTGCTGGGGCTCGGCAACCTCGGCCCCCTCGCCGCGCTGCCGGTCATGGAGGGCAAGGCCGCCCTCTTCAAGCAGTTCGGTGGCGTCGATGCGTGGCCCGTCTGCCTCGACACGCAGGACAGCGACGCCATCGTCGAGATCGTGCGGGCCATCGCCCCCGTCTACGGCGGCATCAACCTCGAGGACATCTCTGCGCCGAGGTGCTTCGAGATCGAGGCGAGACTCCGTGAGCTCCTCGACATCCCGGTGTTCCACGACGACCAGCACGGCACCGCGATCGTCGTGCTGGCCGCCCTGCGCAACGCCCTCCGCGTCGTGGACAAGTCCATCGACGAGGTGCGGATCGTCGTGTCGGGGGTGGGCGCTGCGGGACACGCGATCATCCGGCTGCTGCTCACGCAGGGCGCTCGCGACATCGTGGCCTGCGGCCGCAACGGCGCGGTGCACAGCGGCGAGCCGGTGATGGAGCCGTTCCGCCAGTGGATCGCCGACCACACGAACCCCCGGCACGAGAGCGGCTCTCTGAGAGAGGTGCTCGTCGGCGCCGACGTCTTCATCGGGGTCTCCGCACCGGACCTGCTCACCGGCGCCGACATCGCCACCATGGCTCCCGGCGCCATCGTGTTCGCACTCGCCAACCCAGTCCCCGAGGTCGACCCGCTTGCGGCCGGTGAGCACGCCGCCGTCGTGGCGACCGGGCGCTCCGACCACCCCAACCAGATCAACAACGTGCTGGTCTTCCCCGGCTTCTTCCGCGGGCTCCTCGACGCGCACGTCTCGGGCATCACCGACGCCATGATGGTCGCGGCCGCGCACGCGATCGCCGACACCGTGCAGCCCGGCGAGCTCAACCCGAGCTACATCATCCCCAGCGTCTTCGAGTCGAGCGTCGCGCCGGCCGTGGCCGACGCGGTGCGGCGCGCCGCACCGCGGTGAAAACGCGTACGTATGCCGTCACGCCACCAGGGAGCGGCGGCGAAGGGGCACCAAGCCCCGTCAGGCCGCGTGACGCCCGCGGCTGCCGGTGCGGACGACGGCACCCTGGGGAACGGACTCGTCGCTGTCGACGCGTGCCCCGTCCCAGACGTGTGCGTCGGCCCCGACCTTGGCGCGCGGGCCGATCCGCGCATCACGTCCGACCACGGCGCCCGCCGCCACGTGTGCCGTGGTGCCGACGTTCGCGCCGGCGTGGACCACCGCGTCGCGGTCGATCCAGGCACCGCTGGCGATGTGAGCGCCCTCGTTGACGACCGCTCCGCGGTCGACGTATGCGTGCTCGCCGACGTACGCCGTCGGGTCGACGTGGGCGTGCGACTCGACGAAGCCCCCACCGTTGACGTGGCGGGCGTAGCGCAGCATCGTGCCGTTGTCCTCTTCGAACTCCTCGTACTTCCTGCGCCTCATCGTGCACCCCCTCCGGGTTTGAGCGTGGGCACCGTGCCCACGCTCGTGACATGCGTCCAACGTTCAAGTGAACGTGAAGATTCCGCACTGGCGAACCTTCGACAACCTGCTTCGCAGCAACGTCCGTACCCACCCGGGCGGTTCCTGATTCACCCGTCTCATGCCAAACCGGGCGGCTCTGGTGCAACGGCCGCGGCGGCATACGGTGGAAGGATGAACTTTCGATACCTCGGCAACAGCGGACTGAAGATCTCGGAGATCACCTACGGCAACTGGCTCACCCACGGGTCCCAGGTGGAGAACGACGTGGCGATGCAGTGTGTGCGCGCCGCCCTCGAGGCCGGCATCAGCACCTTCGACACGGCCGACACCTATGCCAACACCAAGGCCGAGAGCGTCCTCGGTGAAGCCCTCAAGGGGGAGCGACGCGAGAGCCTCGAGATCTTCACGAAGGTCTACTGGCCCACGGGCCCTGGCGGCAAGAACGACACCGGCCTGTCCCGCAAGCACGTCATGGAGTCCATCAACGGCTCGCTCAAGCGGCTGCAGACCGACTACGTGGACCTGTACCAGGCGCACCGCTACGACACCGAGACGCCGCTCGAGGAGACGATGCAGGCGTTCGCCGACATCGTGCGCCAGGGCAAGGCGCTCTACATCGGCGTCAGCGAGTGGACCGCCGACCAGATCCGCGCCGGCCACGCGCTCGCGAAAGACCTTGGCGTGCAGCTGATCTCGAACCAGCCGCAGTACTCCATGCTGTGGCGCGTCATCGAGAGCGAGATCGTGCCGACGTGCGAGGAGCTCGGCATCAGCCAGATCGTCTGGAGCCCCATCGCGCAGGGCGTGCTGACGGGCAAGTACCAGCCCGGCCAGCAGCCGCCGGAGGGTTCGCGGGCCGCCGACGAGAAGGGCGGCGCCGACATGATCAAGCGCTTCATGAACGACGACGTGCTGAATCGCGTGCAGAACCTCAAGCCGATCGCCGACGAGGCCGGCCTCACGATGGCGCAGCTCGCTGTCGCCTGGGTGCTGCAGAACCCGAACGTCGCAGCCGCCATCGTGGGTGCCTCGCGCCCGGAGCAGGTGGCCGAGAACGTCAAGGCCGCGGGTGTGAAGCTCGAGCCCGAGCTGATGAGGAAGATCGACGACGTGCTCGGCGACATCGTCGAGCGCGACCCGGCCAAGACCAAGGAGACCTCGCCCCAGCAGCGCGTCGCCTGATCTCCGGGTGGGTGCGTCGGTCGGGAGCGCTGGCTCCCGACCGGCGGTCTCGCCCGGTATTCGGTCCTTCCGGGGCTCGGTGTCCCGCGGGTCGCCCGAGTGCCTGCTGGAGCCAGGCTCGAGGCGCGGCTTTGGAAGAGCTGAGACAAGTCGTCGAGATCGAGGACGACGTCGTCGTGATGGGCGCAGCCGTGCGCGGAACCTCTGCCGCACATGTTCGACTCGAGCGTCAAGGCCTCTCCAGCGCCCGCCCACGCGGTGGATGACCGACATTCCGTGACCGACATTCCGCCGGACGAGGATGTCGACGACGGAGCTTGCGCCGTCAAGCACCTCGGAGGAGGGTGCCGCCATGGACGTCGACCTCAACAGGCTCTTCGGGCGCGCCGCGTCGGAGGGCGCCCACCACCGCGACAGCGTTCGCGACCGTCCCGTGCACCCCTTCCCTGACAGGTCCTCGCTCGACGCAGCCTTCGGCGGGGAGCTGCCGGCCCGGTCGACCAGCCCGGACCAGGTCGTGGAGGAGCTCATCGCCGCGGCGGGCCCCGGCCTCGTCGGCACGGTCGGTCCGCGCTTCTTCGGCTTCGTCATCGGTGGTGCGTCACCCTCTGCCACCGCGGCCGACCTGCTGACCGCTGCCTGGGACCAGTGTGCCTACAACGAGGTGTTGTCGCCCGCCGCCGCAGCCGCGGAGCGGGCTGCTGCCGCGTGGACGAAAGAGCTGCTGGGGATCCCGGAGACAGCGTCCGTGGGGTTCGTCACCGGCGCGCAGGCCGCCAACACGGTGGGCCTCGCAGTCGGGCGTCAGCGGGTCCTCGCCGACGCCGGTTGGGACGTCGCCCGGGACGGCCTCTTCGGGGCGCCCCGCATGGCGATCGTGGCGAGCGAGGAGCGGCACGCCACCATCGACCGCGCCGCGCGCCTGCTCGGCTTCGGCACCAGCAGCCTGCGACCCGTGGCAGCGACCGCGCAGGGGGCCATCGACATCGCGCACCTGCGTGCGACTCTCGACTCGCTGGGCGACGGGCCCGTGATCGTCTGCCTCCAGGCCGGCAACGTCAACACCGGCGCCTGCGACGACCTGCGCGCGGCCGCCACCCTCGCGCAAGAGCGTGGCGCCTGGGTGCATGTCGACGGCGCTTTCGGCCTCTGGGCGGGCGCGAGCCCTCGGCTCGCGCGTCTCGTGGACGGCGTCGAGCTGGCCGACTCCTGGGGGACGGACGCCCACAAGTGGCTCAACGTCCCGTACGACTGCGGCCTCGCCATCTGCGCCGACGCGTCGCTGCACGCAGCGACGATGTCGTATGCCGCCGCGTACCTCACCGGGTCCGGCGCCACCTCAGACCCCGTTCTCGGTGACCTCACCCCCGAGTCGTCCAGGCGGGCCAGGGGTTTCACGGTGTGGGCCGCCCTGCGTGAGCTGGGTCGGGACGGGGTCGCCGACCTCGTCGACCGCTGCTGCGCGCTGGCCCGCCGGATGGCTGCTCGGCTCGAAGCCGGCGGGGCGACGATCCACAACGACGTCGTTCTCAACCAGGTGCTCGTCAGTGTCGGCGACCCCGGCCGGATCGATGCCACGATCGAGGCCATCCAGCGTGAAGGCACGTGCTGGGTGGGAGGCACCACCTGGCACGGCCGGCGCCTGATCCGCGTCTCCGTGTCCAACGCGACGACGACCGAGGACGACATCGACGTCTCTGCGGATGCCATCCTCAAGGCGGCGAGGGCCGTGGCTGTGGGCGACGGGTGACAGAGCCGCCGACCACGTGTGCCGCGTCGCCGCGTCAGCCGACGGAGGACACCAGCGCGATGAGCTCCTCAGTCACCTGAGCTGCGAGGCGCTCTGGGATCGGGACCACGTCGGGATCGCTGACGACCGTGATCCCGAGCGTGCCGGCATACGACAGCACGTCGAAGGTGACGCCGGTGTTCCCGGGCGTCACGGCGACGGGGACGACGCGGCTCACCGCGTGGCCGCAGAACCGCCACGGCTCGCTGGGACCACGCACGTTCGTGACGAAGGTGTTGACGAGTCGCTGGTGATCGACGAACCAGCGGAAGATCCCGAGCCGCCCCAGGACCCGGAAGGCGAGGCCCAGCGGGGCTGCGGACGCTGCGCGAGGCCGGTTGCGCTGCGCTCGTGACCTGGCGGCGACCTCGCGCAAGGTCGCTGCGGCCGGCACGTCGACCGGGATCCGAAACGGTACGACGCCGGTCTCGTTGCCCAGGTGCTCGGTCGTGGTCGTCGCGCGACCGGAGAAGGGCACCGACACCACGAGGGACTCGATCGGGCGGCCCCTGACGCCCGCGTCTCGGGCGAGCGCATGGGCCACGGCGGTCAGGACGATGTCGTTCAGCGTGGCCCCCAGCCGATGGCCGGCCGCGAGCACGTCGGAGAGCGGTGCCTCGATGGTGCAGATCCGTCGCGACGGCCCGGTCGGACGGTTGAACGGGGTGCGGGGGCTGAGTCGAGGCCGAGCGGCTCCGGAACCCACGCCGAGGTCGCGGGCGCCCGCCCTCGCTACCCCGGCACGTGTCTTCAGCGTCGTCAGGGCCTGCAGCCGTGCGCGCCACGCGTCCGCCGCGAGCTCCCGGCGTGACGGGAGCTGGCTGTGGCACGACACAGCCGCCTCGTCGTGCGAACCGGGCGCGACGGCCGTGCCCAGCTCACGGGCTCGTTCGGGGGGCAGACCGTCGGTCAGCGCGCCGAGCACGGCGACGCCGCCCAGGCCGTCGGCCAGAACGTGGTGCGCCACGATGACGAGTGCGGCACGCCCACGATCCAGGCCGGTGCACCAGCAGGCGCGCCACAGCGGCCTGTCGCGCGGCAGCCGGCGGCAGACCTGCGCGGCGGCCTCCGGCCACAGGGCTGCGTCGTCTGCGACGCGGACCACGCTCAGGTGCCGCGTGATGTCGAACTGCTCGTCGTCCGCCCAGTACGGGCGGCCGCATCCCGCGGGGGCGGACCTCAGGCGACGGCGCAGCCGGGGCACCGCCTCCGACCTGCGTTCCAGCGCCACCTGCACCGCGGACGGATCGAGGCTGGCGCCGTCTTCCACGACCAGCACGGCCCCGATGTTCATGGGGGCGGGGCCCCGGTCGGTGACCAGCGTCGTCAGGTCGTTCGGAGTGATGCGGTCGACGACGCTCGCACGGTCGCGGTCGCGGTCGCGGTCGCGGTCGACGTCGAGGTCGCGGCGGAGGTTCCGCGCATCCATGGCACGACGGTAGGCCGCGAGGCCGCCCAACGGCGCGCAAGCCGTCAGGTCTGCGGTGTCTCGTTCATCACCCAACCCCCACCCAGTCAAGGCAGATGGCCCGCCCCAGCGGCCACGGTCTCAGGCGGTATCCAGCCGATCCCCAGCCCTTCCTGACCATCTCTTGACCTCCTCTCCTCGTAGCCTCGGGGACCTCGGCCTCGTTGACCACGTGAGCGAGGGCGCCCGTCGTCGCTCCACGGTCCCGACTGGATGCCTCGGGGTGTCCCCGTTCCCTGACCCAGGAGATTGCGCCCATGCTGCCCACCTTGCTCAGACGACCTCGTTCCCGGGCTGTGCCTCTCGTGGCCTCCGCCGCGCTCGTCGCAGCCGTCGGCGTGGCTGCCCCTGCCCTCGGGGCGACGCCCGACTCGGGTTCGGTGTCCGACACGAGCACCAGCGTGCAGTGGAGCGCCGGCCCCTTCGCCGCGCCCAATGTCACCGGGACCACCGGTGACGTGACGTGCGGCCCGGGCCTCTGCGACGACTTCGCTCTGCACGTCTCGACCCCGAGCGGCTACGGCGACACCCACCAGCTGACCGTCAAGGTCGGCTGGGCCAACTCGGCGGCCGACTTCGACGTCTACCTGCTCAACCAGCAGGGTGCCGTCGTGGCCTCGTCGGCATCCAACTCCGACCCCGAGGTCATCGTGACCGCGCCGACGAGCGGCGACTACACCGTGCGAGTGGTTCCGTTCGCCCCGCTCGGGGAGAGCGTCACCGGCACCGCGTCGCTCACGACCGTCCCGGCCAACCCGGCCCCGAGCGCGGCCACGCCCCCGACCTTCAGCCAGTACGGCGCCCCTGAGTCCTTCGCCCAGGCGCACAAC
Organism: Terrabacter sp. BE26; assembly: GCF_041941675.1. Classification (GTDB taxonomy): domain Bacteria; phylum Actinomycetota; class Actinomycetes; order Actinomycetales; family Dermatophilaceae; genus Terrabacter. Next base: position 3,448,593 of record NZ_CP090122.1, read on the forward strand.
GCGGGCGAGCCGTCCCTCGGCAGCAGCCACACGACCGGCGCGTCGTTCTACCAGGCGCTCTACGACACCTACCGCGCGACGTGGGACGACACCGTCAGCCCGTCGAAGGTCACGTGGTCCGACGTCTCGGCCACCCCGGCCAAGGGCTGCCTCACCGGCGGCGCCGCCTCGCTCGATCCCATCGGCTTCACCGACCCGAGCACAGGCAGGGTCTTCGAGAGCCAGCTCGCCGGCAAGACGTCGCTCATGTGCTACTCCGACGACGAGGGCAAGACGTGGTCGCCGAGCCAGGGCGGTGGACTCAACTCGGGCGTCGACCACCAGACGGTCGGTGGCGGCCCCTACTCGCCCAACGGCATCGGCGCCCTGCCGACGTCCCCCTACAAGAACGCCGTCTACTACTGCAGCCAGGACGTCGCCGACGCCAACTGCGCCTCCAGCCACGACGGCGGCGTGACGTTCGGGCCGGCCGTCCCGATGTACTCGCTCCTCGACTGCGGCGGCCTGCACGGGCACGTCAAGGTCGCCCCGAACGACGGCGCCGTCTACGTCCCGAACAAGTCGTGCGGCGGCAACCAGGCGGTCGCCGTCTCCGAGGACGGCGGCACCACGTGGTCGGTGCGGAAGGACCCCGCGAGCACGGCGGGTGACTCCGACCCGAGCGTCGGCATCGGCGCCAAGGGCACCGTCTACCTGGGCTACCAGGCCGCCGACGGCACGCCACGAGTGGCCGTGAGTCGCGACAAGGGCAAGACGTGGACCGACGACCAGAACGTGGGCGCGAGCCTCGGCATCCACAACGTCGTCTTCCCGGCCGTGGTCGCCGGTGACGACGACCGCGCCTCGTTCGCCTTCATCGGCACCACGACGGGGGGCAACTACCAGGACGCCACGAACTTCCACGGAGACTGGCACCTCTACGTGTCGACCACCTACGACGGCGGCAAGAGCTGGGCCACGGTCGACACGACGCCGAACGACCCGGTGCAGCGCGGTTCCATCTGCACGGGCGGCACCACCTGTGGCAAGGACCGCAACCTGCTCGACTTCATGGACGCCACCGTCGACAAGACCGGCCGCGTCCAGGTCGGCTACGCCGACGGCTGCACGGGCGCCTGCGCGCAGCCCGGTGGCGCACAGAACTTCGACGCGTACGCGACCATCGCCCGCCAGCAGACCGGCAACACGCTGTATGCCGCCTACGACGCCCAGCCCAACCTCACCCCGACCGCCCTGTCGGTCGCGAAGAGCAGCGGGCTCTACGTGGCCTCCACCACCGTCACGAACACGGGGAAGGCTGTGGCTCCAGGCATGACGGCGCGCCTGCTCGTGGACGGCGTGAACGTGGCCACCTCCGCGCCGGCCGACCTGGCAGCCGGGCGTTCGGCGAGCGTCGCGTTCCCCGGCGTGCGACTGGGCAAGGGAACCCACACGGTCACCGTGGTGGCGGACCCGGACGGTCGCATCAAGGAGTCGGACGAGGCCGACAACCAGCGGCAGACGCAGGTCACCCGATGACGGGCTCGTCGCCGACTCGGGGTCACCTGAGCCCTTCTGGCACCAGGAGATTGTCGGTGCCTGTGGTCGCGGGACTCGCCGTGCTCGTGGCCGCCTCCGTTCTCGCCGGCTGCGAGTCCGACGAGCTGAAGTCCGCCATGGCCGAGCCCGCTGGGAGCGTGACCAGCATGGCGCCCGTCTGCGCCCGGGACGCGAAGCCGGTCGCACTGCCGGCGTCGTTCCCCTCACCGGCGGCGGTGCCAGACACCTACGTCGTGACGGGGGTCGAGGCACGCAGCCAAGGGCGCACGGTCGTGACGGCGGTGTCGCCCAAACCCTTCAGGCAGACCCTCGCCGACATGCAGAAGGCGTACAGCTCCCGTGGCTGGACCGCCTCGGAGGGTGAGGTCGAGGAGCGCGACGCGGAGTCCAACTTCTCGGGCAACGGGCTCAGGGGCCGGTGGGCGATCCGGGAGATGCCCGAGTGCACCGGCAACACCTCGGTGAGCGTGCTCATCGGCAAGTAGGCGCCGCCCCCGGCAGCTCTCGGACAGGCCGGCGGTGGGAGGGTGACACGACCGCTCCCCGCCGGCCTGTCTGAGCGCTCACAACTCGCAGACGACCCAACCCCGACGCGGGACGATGGAGGTGGCCGGAGCAGGCGGCCCCGACCGGAGTGGAAGGGGAGGGCGATGAGCTCCGCAGGCAGCACGACGGAGGGCCCCGGGAGCACCGACACCGCACGGACCGCGACCGCCGAGGACGAGACGGCCAGCCACGGGATCGTCGTGGGCTACGACGGGTCACCCGGGGCGCGGCTCGCCCTCGAGTGGGCGATCGAGACCGCCAAGCGCGACGAGAGGCCGCTGACGCTGCTGCACTGCGTGGGGCTGACCATGACGCCCACCTTCCGGGCCTACGACGACCCGGGAGTCCAGGCGAGCACGTATGACGTCATGGCACAGGGCGTCCTGTCCGAAGCCGTCGAGGTGGCCACCAAGACCCTGCGCCCGGAGGACGTGCACGCGCTCAGCGTCGTCGGCAGTGCCGCCGCAGATCTCGTCCGACTCTCCGACCGGGCCGACCTGGTCGTGACGGGCTCGCGCGGGCACGGCGCCGTCTCCGCGGGCCTGCTCGGCTCCACCTCGTATGCCGTCACGGCCCACGCGCACTGCCCCGCGGTCGTCGTCCGCGGCGACGCGGTCGTCCACGCCGGGCCTTCCCACCCGGTCGTGGCAGCCTTCGACGACTCCAAGAACGCGCAGCAGGCGCTCGAGACCGCCGTGCAGGTCGCGGCGGCGGCCCAGGCACCCCTGCACGTCATCGCGGTCGACAACGTCGGCGGGTTGGAGGTGTGGCCCGAGACCGGCACCATGATCGGGCGCGAGCAGATGATGGAGTCCATGCATCGTCACGTCGGTCAGGTGCTCCAGGACGTGACGGAGGACGCCCGTCAGGCACATCCTGGCCTCGAGCTGAAGACGAGCGTGTTGGGCGGGTCCCCGGGACAGGCGATCGCCGCGTACGCCGTCGACGCCCGCGCCGGACTCGTGGTCGTGGGATCGCGCGGGCACGGCGGGTTCACCGGCATGCTGCTGGGCTCCGTGAGTCATCGCGTGGTCCATGACGCGCCGTGTCCGGTCCTGGTGGTCCACTGACCGCCCGCCGGTCCGTAGCTCACCGGGGGAGGACGGATGGGAGTTGCCCGCACGGCGGTCTCGGGCCCGAATCTTCGCAACTCGCGGGGGACTCGGGCCTCGAGACCGTGCCCGGCGGCATACGGCCGGGGAGCAGCCGCGCGGACGGCGGCGGCGCGGGGTTGGTGGAGGTTCTTCGGCGCCAGGTTCCGGAGGACCTCCACGACGTGAGGCGTCAGCCGGACGGCGGACGCCGGAAACCGGGCCTGCCGGCGGTCGCGGCAGCCCGCTCGACCGAGCGCCCCAGGCGTCCGGCGGCCGATCCGACGGGCCGGGGCGGCAGGTCCCCGAGAGCAGGGGGCACGACGACGACGGGGCAGTGGGCCACCTGCACGAGCCGGCCACCGAGCCAGCGCGCGCCCATCTCGGTCGACTGACCTGCGTCGATCACGAGCAGGTCGGCGGAACGGCTCTCCTCCACGAGGACGGCGCGTCGTTTGCCGGCCACGACGCGGGTCTCGACCAGGTGGTCGGGGCCGAGCGCGCGGGCGACGTCCTCGGCGAGGCGTGCCTGCTCGACGGCGAGCGCCGTGTCGTCGGAGACGACGGACGGCAGGCGGCCACCGGTCGCCGTCTCGGGCTGGTGCGGACGCCAGGCCCGGACGGCCACGACCCGGCCACCTCGGACGGCGGCCTCCTCGACCGCCCACCGGAGCGCGCCGGGGGAGCCGCTCGTCGGGCTCACACCGACGACGATCCGGTGCGGGCGCCCGAGGTCCTTGACGTTCATGCGGCCGCTCCCGACTCCTCCGAGACTTTGCTCAGCGGGTCGGCGATGTCCTCGAGGGACTTGCGCTCGGCATCGATCCCGATGACGAGGGCGACGATCCCACCGAAGATCATGATGACCGCCCCGGCGACGTAGCCCCACGTCAGCGGAGTACGGTCCTTGCCCTCACCGATGAGCGCGCCGTAGAGCACCGGCGCGATGGCGCCGGCGCACTGCGCGATGACGAAGAAGTAGCTGATCGCCTGGCCGCGCACCTCGAGCGGGAAGATCTCGCTCACCGTCAGGTAGGCAGCCGAGGCGCCGGCGGAGGCGAAGAAGAACGACACGCACCAGAAGATCGTGTGCGTCGTCGCGTTGAGGATCTCCGCGTGGAAGGCCCACGCCGACACCAGCAGCACGAGGCCCGCGATGGTGTAGGTGCTGAAGATCATCTTGCGACGCCCGATGGTGTCGAAGAGGTGGCCGAGCAGCAGCGGGCCGAGCAGGTTGCCGGCCGCGAAGGGCAGGAAGTAGAGCGAGGTCTGCGCCTTGGTGATCCCGTAGAAGTTCGTCAGCACGAGCGCGTACGTGAAGAAGATCGCGTTGTAGAGGAACGACTGCGTCACCATCATCGTGAGGCCGAGCACCGTGCGACGACCGTAGCGACGCACGAACACGTCCCACAGCACCTTGGCGCCCATGCGGTCCTCGGGCTTGACGTTGATGGCCTTGCTCTCGTCGACCTCGGAGATCTCGCCGCCCTCACGGCGTACGCGCTCCTCGATCTCGTCGACCGTGCGCTCGGCCTCCTCGGCGCGGCCGTGCGTGAGCAGCCAGCGCGGGCTCTCCGGAATGTGGCGCCGCAGGTAGATGATGGACAGGCCGAGGACCGGGCCGATGAAGAAGCCGATGCGCCAGCCGATGTTCTCGGCGACGTTGGCGGGGTTGAGCAGGTACAGGTTGGCCAGCGCACCGAGGAACGCGCCCGCCCAGTACGTGCCGTTGACCGCGATGTCCACGCGACCGCGGTAGTGCGCGGGGATCAGTTCGTCGATGGCCGAGTTGATCGCGGTGTACTCGCCGCCGATGCCGAGGCCCGCGATGAAGCGGAACACCCAGAGGAACCACATGTTGGGTGCGAACCCTGCGACCCCGGAGCCGACGAGGTAGATCACGAGCGTCAGGATGAAGAGCCTCTTGCGACCCAGCTTGTCGGTGAGGCGACCGAAGGTGAGCGCGCCGACGACCTGGCCGACCAAGTAGACGGTGCCCGTCAGGCCCACCTGCGCGGCCGACATGCCGAGCGACTTCTGGAAGCCCGACTCGGACACGATCTGGATCTCGAGACCGTCGAGGATCCACGAGACACCGAGCCCGAGAACGACCGACCAGTGGAACTTCGTCCACGGGAGCCGGTCCATGCGAGCCGGCACCAGGCTCCTGATGGCACCGCCCCTGCGTTGTGCGACAGCCTCGCTCATCACATCTCCTTTGATCCGAACAGCGAACAGCATCGAACCCGCCGGGTCAGGACATGTGTCGACACGTCCTCACCGGGAACTGCGTACCCCGCGAGCCGCTGCTCCCAACACGCGGCGCGAGCGGGATCTCCCACACGGCCACAGGGTTCCGGAGCTCAGTCCCGGCGCTCGTGCTCCGTGTCACCGGGGGCATCGTCCGGGACGGCGTCCGTGTGCTGCTCGAGGGCGTCCACCTCATCGGCGCGAGGCCGTGGCTCCGCGCGTCTGCGGGCACCGAGCACGTCGGGGAAGAGCACGTCGGGGGCCTCGTCGTCGACGAGGTCGAGCCGCCCGCCATCGGGCTCGCTGGGGTCGGGGGTGCTGGGGGAGGGCGTGGTGGGGTGGCTCGGCGTGGAGGTGTCCATGCCCTCGCCCCTACCCCTCTGCCGCGCGTGCACGCCGGGGTGACGACCGATTTCGTATGCCGTCCCCGTCGTTCCGCACGCGCCCCGGGCTGCGCAGGTGGGTACGTCTCAGCCGAACGGACGGTTGCACCAGAGGAGGTCGCCATGCCCGCCAAGAAGCGTTCAGCCAGCAGGTCGAAGACGGACCTGCCCTCGACCCTCGAGCGGTCGCCCCAGAAGGCCCAGGACACCTGGCTCGCCACGCACGACTCGGCCGTCGAGGAGTACGGCGAGGGTGAGCGTGCCCACCGCACCGCCTTCGCCTCGCTCAAGCACTCCTTCGAGAAGGTGGGCGACCACTGGGAGGAGAAGGACTCCAAGGGTCCCAGCGACCGCCAGGCAGCCCGCGGGGGAGCCGACGCCCGTCGCTCCGACCGTGGCGACACGGCCGGCGGCGTCAACGCGAACGCGTCGAAGAAGCACCTCTACGACATCGCCCAGCGGCTCGATGTCCCGGGCCGCTCGCGCATGACCAAGGACGAGCTGGTCGACGCCATCCAGCACGCCAACGACCGAGCCACCGCGAAGGCGCGCCAGGACTGAGGTCTGCGCCGGACGGCATACCCGGCCTACCTCGGCGTGGCTAGTGCCTGAGTCAGCACAAAGCGCCTCGACCCCGCATTTCCCGCGGCAGGATGGGAGTGGTCGGAGGATCGGCCCCGGCCTGGACCCTGAAGGGGTGGACCATGAACGGCCAGGCGCGCCCGTCGTACGGCATCGTCGTCGGCTACGACGGGTCTCCGGGATCACAGCTCGCACTCGAGTGGGCCGCGGAGACCGCGCGCCGGCACGGCAAGCACCTGACCGTGGTGCACAGCGTCCACGTCGCAGCCGTCTCTCCATCCCCGGCCATGGACCTCGCGGCGGTCGAGCCCTCGCTGGAGCTCGCGGCCAAGGCGCTCGTCGACCAGGGAGCCGAGCGCGCCGGCGCGACGCTCGACGCCTCGATGATCGAGACGCAGTACTGGCTCGGCAGCGCCGCCGCTCAGCTCGTCGAGGCGTCGAAGGACGCCGAGCTCGTCGTGGTGGGTAGTCGGGGCCGCGGCCGCGTCGTCGCGGGACTGCTCGGCTCCACCTCGTATGCCGTCGCGGCCCACGCGCAGTGCCCCGTCGTCGTCGTCCGGGGCCCCGAGGGCCAGCAGCCGGACGACGCGCCGCCGCCCCGTCCCGGCCCGGACCACCGCGTCGTCGTGGGCGTCGACGACTCGGATACGGCCACGCGGGCAGTCGACGCGGCCGCCCAGTTCGCCGCGGTCGAGAACGCGCCGCTGCATGTCGTGACCGTCGCACACGCGCCCTCGATGGAGTCCTGGGCCTACGTCGAGACGGCCAAGGGTGGGACGGAGCACACCCATGCCGTGCGGAAGCACGCTGAGGAGCTCGTGTCGCGCGCCGCGAACCGCGTGCGGGCGCAGCACCCAGAGGTCGCCGTGACGACCGAGGTGCTCTACGGCGACGCAGGCCAGTCGCTCGCCGACCTCGGCTCCACGGCCGGACTGGTCGTCGTGGGCTCACGCGGACACGGCGGCTTCGCCGGCATGCTGCTGGGCTCGGTCAGCCACCGGGTCGTGCACGACGCGACCTGCCCGGTGATGATCGTCCGCTGACCCCGCTCATCCCGCTGGGTCTGGCGTCCGGTCGAGCCCGAGTGGCCGTACCAGGCCGTCGAGTGCTCGGTCGGGTCAGGCCTCGAGCGCCGCGGCGAAACGTCCGAGCGCGGCGTCCCACCGGGACTTGTCCCCACGGCCGTCCTCGGCGATGCCCTGGCCCTCGTGGTAGAGGTCGACTCGCGTGCTGTCGCCCACCGGCGTCAGCTGCACGTCGACGATGCTGAGCGGGCCGTCCTCGTGCGGGTGCCACGACACCCGGATCTGCTCGAGGGCGTGGTAGCTGCGGACGACGCCGTGCGGCCCGTCCGCGCTGTGCCACGACTCGCCCTTGTTGCCGAGGATGACCCCGGGGCCGAGGAGGGCCTCCGTTCCGCGGGCGCTGATCAGGTGCCGCCAGACCTGGTCGACGGGCGCTTCGACCGTCACGGTCGAGTGCACCCCGGCGGGAGACCCCTCGAGGTCTCGGTCCTCGTCGCCGGGCGCCGCGTTCTCGGGGACGGACTGGGTGGGACTGCTCATGAGCACCTCCGGGTTGCTCGGACCGGCTCCTCCTGGGCCGGACCCACTACCAGACAGTCGACCAAAGACCGGGCCCGATGACAATGGCCCGACGCCCCTCGTTCGGACTCCGGCGGCCGTTCCCGCGACCTAGCCTCGAGCCATGATCGACCACTTCGGCATCAACTGCTCGGACTTCGAGGCCAGCGCCCGCTTCTACGACGCCGTGCTGGGCGTCCTCGGCTACGGGCGGCAGATGGACTTCGGGATGGCCATCGGTTACGGCACCGAGGGCCACCCGGACTTCTGGATCACCCGGTGGCAGGGCGAGGAGCCCAACCGCGAGATGCACTGCGCCTTCCAGGCGGACAGCGTCGAGGCGGTCCAGGCCTTCCATGCCAAGGCGCTCGAGCTCGGTGCCGAGTCGCTGCACGAGCCGCGCCTGTGGCCGGAGTACCACCCCGGCTACTACGGCGCGTTCGTGCGCGACCCCGACGGCAACATCGTCGAGGCGGTCTTCCACCGCGCCCGTCCCGACGCCTGACGAGGCCCCAGGCTCAGCCGGGAACGGCGTCGGCCCGGGCTGCGCTCGATCAGCCCGTGAAGCCTGCGCGGCGCAGCGCGTCGGCCATGGCGCTGTTGACGGGGGTGTCGTCCCGTCTCGGGCGATCCGTCCGCTCCGAAGCGCCTTGGCCGCCGCGGCCCTGCCCGCGACCTGCCTGGCGGTTGCGGCCCTGGGCGCCGCGGGACTGGCCGGGCTGGTCGGGCCGTCCGGCCTGACGGCCCTCGCCCCCGCGCGCCTTGGCCCCGTCCGGCGTCACCTCGTCGTCGAGGCGCAGCGTGAGGGAGATGCGCTTGCGCGGCACGTCGACGTCGAGCACCTTGACCATCACGACGTCACCGGGCTTGACGACCTCGCGCGGGTCGCGGACGAAGCTCTTGGACAGCGCCGACACGTGGGCCAGCCCGTCCTGGTGGACGCCCACGTCGATGAACGCGCCGAAGGCCGCGACGTTGGTCACGACGCCCTCGAGGGTCATGCCGGGCCTGAGGTGCTTGATCTCCTCGACGCCATCCTTGAAGGTCGCGGTCTTGAACGTCGGGCGCGGGTCGCGGCCGGGCTTGTCGAGCTCGGTGATGATGTCCGTGACGGTCGGCAGCCCGAAGGTGGCGTCGACGTAGTCGGCCGGGCGCAGGGCCTGCAGCGCGGCGGTGTTGCCGATGAGCGACGTGAGCTTCTGGCCGGTCGACTCGAGCATCCGGCGTACGACGGGGTAGGCCTCGGGGTGCACGGCGGAGGCGTCCAGCGGGTCGTCGCCGCCGGGGATCCGGAGGAAGCCGGCGGCCTGCTCGAAGGCCTTGGGGCCCAGCCGCGGAACATCCTTGAGCGCCTTGCGGGTCCGGAACGGGCCGGTCGCGTCGCGGTGGGCGACGATGCTCTCGGCGAGCCCGGGGGTGATGCCGGAGACCCGCGTGAGCAGAGGAGCGGAGGCGGTGTTGACGTCGACGCCGACGGCGTTGACGCAGTCCTCGACGACGGCGTCGAGGGAGCGCGACAGGGCTGTCTGGCTGATGTCGTGCTGGTACTGCCCGACGCCGATCGACTTGGGGTCGATCTTGACCAGCTCGGCCAGCGGGTCCTGCAGGCGCCGTGCGATCGAGACGGCGCCGCGCAGCGACACGTCCATCCCGGGCAGCTCCTGGGACGCGAACGCCGAGGCCGAGTAGACGGAGGCGCCGGCCTCCGAGACGACGGCCGAGGTGAGCTTCAGCTCGGGGTGCTGCTTGATGAGGTCGGCGGCGAGGCGGTCCGTCTCGCGGGAGGCCGTCCCGTTGCCGATGGCGATGAGGTCGACCGAGTGCTCCTTGGCCAGGCAGGCGAGCGTCGCGAGGGAGCGGTCCCACTGGTTCTGCGGCACGTGGGGGTAGATCACGTCGGTCGCCACGACACGTCCGGTCCCGTCGACGACCGCGACCTTCACGCCGGTGCGGAAACCGGGGTCGAGGCCCATCGTGGCGCGGGCGCCGGCCGGGGCGGCGAGGAGCAGGTCACGCAGGTTGGCGGCGAACACGCGTACGGCCTCCTCCTCCGCGGCGCGGCGCAGCTGCATCCGGGCGTCGATGCCGAGGTGCACGAGGATCTTCGTGCGCCAGGCCCAGCGCACCGTGTCGGCGAGCCACTGGTCGGCCGGGCGGCCGGCGTTCTCGATGCCGAAGCGGCGCGCGATGGCGCGCTCGTATGCGGTCGGGCCGGGCTGCTGCTCGGCCGTCGGGTCCTCGGGGTTGATCTCCAGGGAGAGCACGTCCTCCTTCTCGCCGCGGAACAGCGCGAGGATGCGGTGGGACGGCAGCTTCGAGAGCGCCTCCGAGAAGTCGAAGTAGTCGGAGAACTTCGCGCCCTCCTCCTCCTTGCCGGCGCGGACGCGTGAGCCGAGGTGGCCCTGCTTCCACACCCGGTCGCGCAGGTCGCCGATGAGGTCGGCGTCCTCGGCGAACCGCTCGACGAGGATCGCCCGGGCCCCGTCGAGGGCGGCTGCCGCGTCGGCGACCTCGCGTGACGGGTCGACGAACTGCGCCGCGGCAGCTACCGGCTCGGTGTCGGGGGTGGCCAGCAGCAGTTCGGCCAGCGGCTCCAGCCCGGCCTCGCGCGCGATCTGCGCCTTGGTGCGCCGCTTCGGCTTGAAGGGCAGGTAGATGTCCTCGAGTCGGGCCTTGGTCTCGGCGCCCATGATCTGGGCGCGCAGCGTGTCGTCGAGCTTGCCCTGCTCGTCGACGGAGGCCAGCACCGCCGCTCGGCGCTCCTCGAGCTCGCGCAGGTAGCCGAGGCGCTCCTCGAGGGTGCGCAGCTGGGCGTCGTCGAGCCCGCCGGTGACCTCCTTGCGGTAGCGCGCGACGAAGGGCACGGTCGAGCCGCCGTCGAGCAGGCCGACCGCGGCAGCCACCTGCCCGTCGCGCACGCCGAGCTCCTCTGCGATGCGACGCTCGATCGAGGGCACCTTCACCTGCACGCTCACTGTGGCCTGTTCTCCTTCTCGACGATCACCGAGCCACGCATTCTGCCGTGCGCCGCCCGTCAGTCGTCGAGCAGGGCCGTCAGGGCGGCGCGCTCCGCCTTGGGCACGTAGCCCGCGTAGTAGTCGTAGAGGCTGTGCAGCGAGGCCCGGCCGGCCTCGGGGCCGTCGCCGGCCCGGATGGCGGCAAGCACCTGCTCGTGGTGCCCGAGGGAGCGCTTCATGAGGGCCTGGGAGTTGCGGGCGTGGGCGATCTTGTCGGAGATGAGCGACAGGACGGTGTCCCGCACGACGCCGTTGCAGACCTGGATGAGGGTGTTGCCGCTGGCCCGGGCGATGGCCTCGTGGAAGGCGAAGTCGGCCTCGCTGAAGGAGGCGTAGCCGCCGTCGACGGCCGTCCGCATCTGCTCGATGGCGGCGTCCATCTCGGCGAGCTGCTCCTCGGTGCGCAGCACGGCGGCGAGCCGGTTCGCCGTCGAGTCGAGCATCATCCGGGAGACGAGCAGCTGGGACAGGGCCAGGCCGTCGGCCCGGGCCAGGCGCCGCAGCTGCTTGGTCAGCCCACCGGTCGTGAAGGGCAGGATCTCCGGGCCGTTCGGGTCACCGGGGCGAGAGCGCACGACGCCGTTGCTCTCCAGCACGCGCAGCGCCTCGCGGACCGTGGCCCGGCTGGTGCCGAACTGGACGACGAGCTCGCGCTCGCTCGGCAGCCGCTGGCCGGGGCGCAGGTCCCCGCTTGCGATCGCCTCCTCGACCTGCTCGACGATGCGCTCGTAGAGACGGACCGGGCGCACGGGCTCGAAGCCGCGGGCTGCGTCCTCAGGCATGGCCGCCACGCTCGTCCGCCGACACGGACTCTGCCTGGCGCTCGGACTCGGGGATCGGCCAGGCAGGACACGCCACCGCGGGCCGGTGCTGCTCGTACCAGTCGATGGCGCGCAGCACTCCCACGTCGTCGAAGCGGCGGCCCGAGACCTGCAGCCCGATGGTGCGCCCGTCGGCGGTGAAGCCGCAGTTGACCGACGCCGCCGGCTGGCCCGACATGTTGTAGGGCGCGGTGAAGCCGATGTGGGCCATGCCCGCGTCGTCCTCGCCCCACGGCATCGGCCACTCGGCAGGGAAGGCGGTCACCGGCGCGACCGGCGAGAGCACCAGGTCGAAGGGCTCGGTGGCCGCGACGGTGGCCTGCTGCAGCATCATGACGCTCGCGTAGTCGCGCAGGACGGTGGTGCCCTCCACGTGGCGAACGGCCAGGACCCACCGCTGGATGAAGGGCAGGACCCGCTCACGCGCCTCGGGCGTCAGCGCCTCGAAGTCGGCGAGCGAGCGCACCCGCCAGAACTCGTCGAGGTCGTGCAGCATCCGCGGCGTCATGAACGGGCGCAGCGGCTCGACCTCCGCGCCCGCGTCGGCGAAGAGGGCAGCAGCCGACTCGACGGCCCGGCGCACCTCCGGGTCCAGTGGGAGGCCGCAGCCGGCGTCCAGGTGCAGGCCGATGCGCAGTCCGCGGACCTCACGCGGCTCAGGGGGAAGGACGGGGCCGAGGTCCTCGGGCGGCAGGCTCGTCCAGTCACGGGGGTCCGGTCGGCTGATGACCGACAGGAGGAGGGCCGCGTCGCGGGCCGTGCGCGTCAGAGGCCCGGCCGCCCGACCGAGGTAGGGGGCGTCGAGGGGCACGCGCCCGGCACTCGGCTTGAGCGTGGTCAGGCCCAGCCAGGTGCCCGGCAGCCGGATCGAGCCGCCGATGTCGGTGCCGACGTGCAGGGGCCCGTAGCCGCCCGCGGCAGCAGCACCGGCGCCGGAGCTCGAGCCGCCGGTCGTCAGGGCCCGGTTCCACGGCGAGCGGGTGATCCCGTGCAGGCTCGAGACCCCGGAGCTGAGCATGCCCCAGTCGGGCATGACCGTGGAGCCGAGGATGACGCCGCCCGACTCCTCGAGCCGCTCGACGACCGGGCTGCTGCGATCCGGCACGACCGGCTCGACCCCCGCGTTGCCGGCGGGCATCGGCACGCCCTCTCGCGCCAGGTTCTCCTTGACGGTCACCGGGACGCCGTCCACGGGGCCGGCCGGCTGCCCTCTCTCCCAACGCCGCTCGCTCGCCAGCGCGGCCGCGCGGGCGCTCTCCAGGTCGAGGTGCCAGAACGCGTTGAGCTCCGGCTCGCGCTCCTCGATGACCGCAGCCACGTCCTGCAGGACGTCGACGGGGGAGAGGTCGCCGGCGGCATACGCGGCGACGAGCTCGGTGGCGGTGAGGCTGGCGGGTCGGCCGGTCGAGTGCGGCATGGGCGTCCTTCCGCGCGGGACGGCGCGTCGGCCGCCTGACTCGCCGGACGAGGTCTTGACATCCGGCCTGATGGGAGAAACGGTACCTCTCACGGCGGAAAAGTCCACTGGTCAGACCAGTGAAATCAGCGTGGTCGACGACGACCTTCCTCGACAAGGAGAGCCATGACGGTGAGACTCGCAGCGATCCCCGGTGACGGGGTCGGTCCCGAGGTCGTCGCTGCCACGCTGCCGGTGCTCACGGCGGCACTGGACAGTCAGGGTGAGGCACTCGAGGTCACCGAGCTCGACTGGGGCGCAGACCGGTTCGTGCGCGAGGGCGCCGCCATGCCGGCCGACGCGGCCGAGACCGTATGCCGTCACGACGCCGTCCTCTTCGGCGCCGTCGGGCGGCCCGACGTCCCCGACCACGAGCTGGTCTGGGGCCTGATCATCGGCCTGCGCCAGCAGCTCGACCTGGCCGTCAACGTCCGTCCGGTGCGTGCCTTCGAGGGAGTGCCCAGTCGGGTCAGGGACGTCGAGGGCGTCGACCTCGTGATCGTCCGGGAGAACACCGAGGGCGAGTACGTCGGGGCCGGTGGACTGGCCCACGCCGGCACCGGCCACGACCTCGGCATCGAGGTCGCCGTGCACTCCCGGCGCGTCATCGAGCGCGCCGCGGAGCACGCGTTCACCCTCGCGGAGCAGCGGCGGGGCCGGCTCTCGCTCGTCACCAAGTCCAACGCGATGCGCCACGGCTACCCGCTCTGGGACGCCGTGGTCCGCGAGGTGGGGCAACGCCACCCCGACGTCGAGCTCGAGGTGGTCCTCGTCGACGCCATGGCGGCCCGGCTGGTCCAGAGCCCGCACTCGCTCGACGTGCTGCTGGCCGGCAACCTCTTCGGCGACATCCTCAGCGACCTCGCGGCCGTGCTCGCAGGGGGCATGGGGATGGCCCCCAGCGCCAACGTGCTGCCCGGCGGGAGCGTCCCGGGCGTCTACGAGCCGGTCCACGGCTCGGCGCCGGACATCGCCGGAAAGGGCATCGCCAACCCCACCGCGTGCCTGCTCTCGGGTGCCATGCTGCTCGATGACCTCGGCCGCTCTGCGGCCGCCGAGTCCGTCCGCACGGCGCTGGCCGCCGTCCTTCGCCTCCCACACCACCACACCCCCGACCTCGGCGGCACCGCGAGCACCTCGCAGCTGGCCGCAGCGGTCCTGCACGAGATGGAGTCACGATGAAGCACACCCGCATCGGCACGGCCGCGTCGGCGACGCTGCTCCTCGCCCTCACCGCGGCCTGTTCGGCGGGCTCAGGCGCCTCGGGGGCCGCGGGCTCCGGCGGCAGCGGGGGAGCCGGCGGCGCCGGCGGTGACACGTCCCTGAGCGTCGGCCTCGTCGCCGAGCCGGCCAGCCTGGACTTCACGAAGCAGGACGGCGCGGCCATTCCCCAGGCGCTGCTCGACAACGTCTACGAGACCCTCGTCAAGGTCGACCAGCAGGGCGACCTGAAGCCCTCGCTCGCCAAGTCCTGGACCGTCTCGCCGGACCGCCGAACCTACACGTTCGACCTGGTCGACAACGCGAAGTTCACCGACGGCCAGCCCTTCACGGCCAAGGACGCCGTCTACTCCATCAACCAGGTCAAGAAGGCCTGGACGATCTCGCTCAAGGCGGCCATGGACGTCGTCCAGGACGCGAAGGCGCTGAGCGACACCAAGCTGCAGGTCACCCTCAGCAAGCCGAGCAACGACTGGCTCTACCGCATGTCCACCCGGATCGGCGCGATGATGACCGAGAAGGAGAGTGCCGACCTGGCGACCAAGCCGGTGGGCACCGGTCCCTACGTCTTCGACCAGTGGCGCCGCGGCGACTCGATCACCCTCAAGGCCAACCCGTCCTACTGGGGCAAGAAGCCGTACTTCCAGCAGGTGACGCTGAAGTACTTCAAGGACCCCACCGCCCTCAACAACGCCCTGCTGACGAAGACGATCAACGTCATCGGCACGGTGCAGGCGCCCGAGTCCCTCGCGCAGTTCCAGGGCAACGGCGCCTACGAGATCGTCGAGGGCACGACCAACGGCGAGGTGCTCCTGTCGATGAACAACGGCAAGGCCCCGTTCGACAACCCCAAGGTCCGCCAGGCCGTCCGCTACGCCATCGACCACAAGGCGCTGCTCGACACCTGCTGGGCCGGGCACGGCAGCCTCGTCGGCAGCTTCGTGCCGCCCACCGACCCGTGGTACGAGGACCTGACGGGCCTCTACCCGCACGACCTCGCCAAGGCGAAGGCCCTCGTCGCCGAGACCAGCGCCGGCGCGACCCCCGTGCGCCTGCGCATCCCGTCCCTGCCGTATGCCGTCTCGTGCGGCCAGGTGGTCAAGAGCCAGCTCGAGCAGGCCGGGTTCAAGGTGAGCCTCGACCAGCTCGAGTTCCCCGCCGTCTGGCTGCAGTCCGTCTTCAAGGACGCCGACTACGACATGTCGATCATCGCGCACGTCGAGCCGCGGGACCTGCCGGCGGTCTTCGGCAACCCGAAGTACTACACGCGCTACGACAACAAGCAGCTGCAGGCGGACCTGGCGGCCGCCGACTCCGGCACGCCGGAGCAGCAGGTGACGCTGATGAAGAAGGCGGCCCGGGAGCTGTCGCAGGACGCCGCCGGCGACGTGCTCTTCGTCCTGCCCAACCTGATGGTCGCGCAGAAGGGGATCACCGGGCTGCCGAAGAACGCCATCACGGAGTCCTTCGAGCTCGCCGACCTCGCGAGGTCGTGACGGTGGGGGACCGGCCGGGCACGGACCGGCCGGTCCCGCGCTGCACCACGGCACTCGGTCCCCGCGGCCCTCGACCCTGACAGGACATCGATGCTGCTCCAGATCCTCCGACGCACGGCGACGCTCATCGCGAGTCTCGTCGTCAGCTCCGTGCTGGTCTTCGTCTTCATGGCGCTGCTGCCCGGTGACCCGGCGCGAGTTGCCCTGGGCGTCAACGCCTCCGAGGCCTCGGTCGCACAGCTGCGCCAGCAGTTCGGCCTCGACCAGCCGCTGCTGGCCCAGTACTTCTCCTGGGTGGGCGGGTTCCTGCGCTTCGACCTCGGCACGAGCTACGTCTCACATGTCCCCATCGCGCCGCAGATCGTCGACCGCCTGCAGGTGACTCTCTGGCTCGTCGTCTGCTCCATGGTGTTGGCCCTCGTCATCGCGGTCCCGTTCGGCACGCTGATGGCCCTGCGGCAGCGTCGGCCGGGCGGCCTGGTGCTGTCGGCCCTCTCGCAGCTGGGGGTGGCCGTGCCCGCCTTCCTCGCCGGCATCCTGCTCGTCACCGTGTTCGCCGTGAAGCTGCAGTGGCTGCCGGCCAACGGCTGGACGCCGCCCAACGAGGACCCCGTCCAGTTCCTGCGCCAGCTCGTCCTGCCCGTCCTGTCGCTCGGCCTCGTCCAGGGGGCGGTCCTGACGCGCTACGTCCGCAGCGCGATCCTCGACGTGCAGCGCGAGGACTACATCCGCACGGCGCGGGCCAAGGGCCTCGGCCCGATGCAGGCCCTGCGCCGGCACGGGTTCCGCAACGCGGCGATCCCGGTCGTCACCGTCCTCGCCCTCCAGCTCGCCACCCTCCTCATCGGCGCCGTCGTCGTCGAGCGGGTTTTCGTCATCCCTGGACTCGGCAGCCTCCTGCTCGACCAGGTCGCCAACCGTGACCTCATCTTCGTCCAGGACATCGTGATGCTCCTCGTCCTGGCCGTGCTCCTCGTCAACTTCGTCGTCGACCTGCTCTACCTCGTCATCGACCCGAGACTCAAGGTGGCCACGCGATGAGCGCCGACCCCGCCCCCAGGCCCGTCGTCTCGCTGGACGGTCCGACGCCGCCCCCGGACCTCGCAGTGGAGGGGGCGCCGGCGCCGCCCAGCGCCCATCGCCGGCCCGGTGCCAGCTTCTTCGTCGGCGCGGCGATCGTGTGCGTCGTGGTCCTGATGGCCCTCGTCTCCTTCGTCTGGACACCGCACGACCCGACCTTCGTGGACGCCTCGGCGCGGCTGCGCCCGATCGGCGACCCGGACTACCTCCTCGGCACGGACAAGCTGGGCCGGGACGTGCTGAGCCAGGTCCTCGTCGGTGCGCGCACGACGTTGTTCGTCGGCCTGGTAGCCGTCGGCCTCGCCGGACTGGTCGGCGTCCCGCTCGGCATCATCGCGGCCATGGCGCACCGGGGCGTGGGCGAGCCGCTGATGCGCGGGATGGACCTGCTCCTCGCCTTCCCGGCGCTGCTGCTCGCGATCATGTTCAGCGCCGTCTACGGCGGGAGCACCCTCGTGGCCATGGTCGCCATCGGCATCGCCTCGGTGCCGAGCTTCGTACGCGTCGTCCGCAGCGGGGCGATGCAGGTGCTGGGCACCGAGTACGTCATGGCCGCTCGGGCGGCGGGACGCGGACCGTGGGCCATCGGCCTGCGCCACGTGCTGCCGAACGTCAGCGGCCTCGTCATCGTGCAGGCCTCGGTCTCCTTCGCGATCGCCGTGCTGGCCGAGGCGGCGCTGTCGTTCCTCGGGTTCGGCACGCCGCCGCCCACGCCGAGCTGGGGCCGGATGCTCCAGGAGAGCCAGGAGCTGCTCTTCTCGGCCCCCCGGCTCGCCGTCGTGCCGGGCATCGCCATCGCGGTGGCGGTCCTGGGGTTCAACCTGCTCGGTGACGGGCTCCGTGACCACTACGACCCCCGGATGGAGGACCGCCGATGAGCGCCGTTGCAGCGCAGAGGCGCCCGACCCAGGCGCCGACCGCTCGGGTGCTCGACGTGCAGCACCTCGACGTCCGGCTCGGTCGCTCCCACCTGCTGCACGACGTCTCCTTCAGCATCGACAAGGGCGAGCGCGTCGGCCTCATCGGCGAGTCCGGCTCCGGCAAATCGCTGACCAGCCTGGCTCTGCTCGGGCTGCTGCCCGAGGACGCGAAGGTCAGCGGCTCCATCCGGCTGGCGGGTGTGGACGCCGACCTCGTCGGGGCTCGCGAGCGCGACCTGGCCGCCGTCCGGGGCCGTGACGTCGCGATGGTGTTCCAGGAGCCGATGACGGCCCTGAACCCGACGATGCGAGTGGGTGACCAGGTGGCCGAGGCGATCACCACGCACGCCCGGCGAGGTGGCCCAGACCGCCGCGCCGCGCGGACGCGGGCGGTCGAGCTGCTCGACCAGGTCGGCCTGCCCGACCCCCAAGACGCGGCGAGGGCATACCCGCACCAGCTCTCCGGAGGCCAGCGCCAGCGCGTCGTCCTCGCGATCGCGCTGGCCAACGACCCGGCGCTGCTCGTCTGCGACGAGCCGACCACCGCCTTGGACGTGACGGTGCAGGCGAGGGTGCTCGACCTCATCGTGCGCGGCGTGACGGCGCGCGACTCCGCGATGCTCTTCATCACTCACGACCTGTCCGTCGTCGCGACCGTGTGCGAGCGCGTCCTCGTGATGTACGGCGGCCGCGTCGTCGAGGCGGGTCCGGTCCGCGAGGTCTTCCGGCGGCCGCGCCACCGCTACACCCAGGGGCTGCTCGCCGCGTCCGACCTCGACGTCGCCGTCCCCGGAGGCAGGCTGCCCACGATCCGCGGCACCGTGCCGCCGGCCGGCGCCTTCCCCGACGGGTGCGTCTTCCGCAGCCGCTGCGACCACGCCACCGAGGTGTGCGCCACGGTCCCGGAGTGGGCCGGGTCGGACCCCGGTGACGGCTACGCCTGCCACCACCCCGCCGACGAGGAGCGTCTGCCGTGACGACGCCAGCCATCCGCGTGTCCGAGCTGTGCCGCACCTATCGGCGGCCGCGCACCTCACTGCGACAGCCAGGGCCGGTCGTCGAGGCGCTCAAGGGCGTCTCGTTCGAGGTCGCCCGCGGCGAGCGGTTCGGCATCGTCGGCGAGTCCGGCTGCGGCAAGTCGACGCTGATGCGGCTGCTCGCCGGTCTCGACCAGCCGACGAGCGGTGAGGTCCAGGTCGAGGGGCAGACGGTCTCCGGCGTGCCCGAGCGCCGGCTCGGCTTCCTGCGCTCGAGCCTGCAGCTCGTCTTCCAGGACCCGATGGGCTCCCTCGACCCGCGCATGCGGGTGCGCGACATCATCGCCGAGCCGCTCGTGGCCCAGGGGTTGCCCAACCGGCAGGCACGGGTCACCCAGCTGCTCGAGGCCGTCGGGCTCAGCCCCGCGGCGGCAGACCGGTTCCCGCACCAGTTCTCGGGCGGCCAGCGCCAGCGGATCTCCATCGCCCGCGCGCTCGCCCCGTCGCCCTCGATCCTGCTCGCCGACGAGCCGGTGAGCGCCCTCGACGTGTCGGTGCGGGCGCAGGTGCTCAACCTCATCACCGAGCTCGTGGGCGAGCTCGGGCTGACCCTCGTCTTCGTATCGCACGACCTCTCGGTGGTGCGGCACGTGTGCGACCGCGTCGCCGTCATGAGCGAGGGTGAGGTCGTCGAGACCGGCGCGACCCAGCAGATCTTCGACGACCCCCAGCACCCCTACACCCGGCGTCTGCTGCGCGCCGCGCCGAGCATGCGCCGTGCCCTCGCAGGGGCCGGCACCGCAGACCTCCTTGGAGACGCATCGTGACCACGAAGTACACGCCCGAACACCCCGCGGGGCTGCCGGTCGGCGACGGCTGGGTCGACGTCGACGAGACCGAGGCCGTGACGTTCCCCTTCACGGGCGAGGTTGTCGCACCGGCGCCTGTCGGATCGAGCGCGATTGCCGCTCAAGCGCTTTCGTATGCCGCCGCCGTCCGCGAGCAGATGGGCTCGCTCCCGTCGCATGCCCGTCGGGCAGCCCTGATGGAGACGCACCGGGTCTTCTCGGAGCGGCGCGCCGAGGTCGAGCAGCTCCTCGTCCTCGAGACCGGCAAGCCGCTCGTCGACTGCCGGGTCGAGGTCGACCGCACCCTGCTCACGCTCGTCACCGCGGCCGAGGAGGTGGCGCGGCTGCACGGCGAGACGGTGCCGCTGGACCTGCTCCCCAGCGGCGAGGGGCTCCTCGGCTTCTGGGTGCGCAAGCCGGTCGGCGTGGTCGTCGGCATCGCCGGGTTCAACTACCCGCTGCTGCTCGCCGTGCACAAGCTGGCACCGGCCCTTGCCGCGGGGTGCCCGGTCGTCGTGAAGCCGGCTCCGCAGACGCCGCTGGCCACCCTGTGGCTCGTGCATGTCCTGCGGGAGGCGCTGGCGGCCGTCGGGGGTCCGCGAGCCGGCATCCAGCTCGTCACCGGCGGAGTGGAGGTCGGCGTCGCCCTCACCACGGACCTGCGGGTGGCGGCCGTCTCCTTCACCGGGTCGGCCGCGGTCGGGCACCGTATCGCCAAGGACGCGGCCCCGACCAAGGTGCTGCTCGAGCTCGGGTCCAACGCGGCCCTCGTCGTCGCGGCCGATGCCGACGTGGACGCGGCGGCAGACGCGGTGGTGCGGGGTGGCTACTACGCGTCGGGTCAGGCCTGCATCAGCGTGCAACGCGTCGTCGTCGTGGAGTCGGCCCGCGCGCCCTTCCTCGAGGCGCTGTCGGCGCGGATGGACCAGGTCGTCGTCGGCGACCCGCGTGACGAGGCGACCCGCGTCTCGGCGCTCATCGACCCGCGCTCGACGGAGCGAGTGGCCGACTGGGTGCGGGCCGCCTGCGAGGCCGGTGGCACGCTCGTGCACGGAGGCGGCATACGCGGCGGCGTCATCGAGCCGACGGTGCTGCTCGACGTGCCGGACGGCCAGCTCGCGTGGGACGAGGAGGTCTTCGGGCCTGTCGTCGTGGTGCGGTCTGTGCCGGACCTCGACGCCGCCATCGACGTCGTGAACCGGTCTCGGTACGGCCTGCACGCGAGCGTCTTCACCGAGGGGCTCGGTTCGGCATTCGCCGCGATCGACCGGATCGAGGCCGGGGGTGTGGTCGTCAACGAGGTGCCCGGCTTCCGGTCCGACGTCATGCCCTACGGCGGCGTCAAGGACAGCGGAGTGGGGCGAGAGGGCCCGCGCTTCGCCATCGAGGAGCTGACTGTGACGCGGATGGCGATCATCCGTCCGTCGGCCGCCAAGGCATCGGTGCCGGCGGCCACCGAGCCGGCAGTTGTGCCGGAGGAGCAGGGGAGTTCGAATGAGTGAGGCGACCGAGCCCACGGCGCCGGCGAAGGTGACGGCGCTGGCCGGGGGGACCGAGGTGTCGGACCGACCCGGAGAGGCGCCCGCCGGTCGGCCCGACTATGCGCGGCTGTTCCGCCTGGACGGTCGGCGGGCGGTGGTCATCGGTGCCGGCAGCGGCATCGGCCGCGAGAGCGCGCTGGCGCTCGCTGCACACGGGGCGGACGTCGTGTGCGCCGACCGCAACCTCGAGGCCGCGAAGGAGACGGCGGCCCTGGGCGCGGGCACGGAGGCGTACGAGCTCGACGTCACCGACGCCGAAGCCGTGGCCCGTGCGGCCAGTGAACTCGGCGACGTGGACGTGCTCGTCTTCACGGCGGCCACGAACGTGCGCAAGCGCGTGCTGGACTACACGGCGGAGGAGTTCGACCGGGTGGTCGGGCTGAACCTGCGCTCGTCGTTCGAGCTGGTGCGGGCGTTCGGTGCCGGGATGGCCGAGCGTGGTCGCGGCAGCATCGTCGGGTTCAGCTCCATCCGGGCGGTCACGGTCGAGCCGGGTCAGGGCGTGTACGCCGCCACGAAGGCCGGGCTCGTCCAGCTGTTGCGTGCGGCTGCGGTGGAGCTGGGGCAGCAGGGCGTGCGGGTCAACGCCATCGCCCCCGGCATCGTGGACACGCCGCTCACGGCGCAGATCCGTGCGGTCCCGGAGTGGTCTGAGGCGTATGCGAGCAAGAGCGCCCTTGGCAGGTGGTCACGGCCCGACGAGCTCGTCGGTGCGGTCGTCTACCTCGCGTCGGACGCATCCTCGTTCGTCACCGGGAGCCAGCTCTTCGTGGATGGCGGGTGGACGGTCATCGACGGGAGGTACACGCCGCCGATGTGAGCGCGTGGGGGTGAAGGCGCCGAAGTCGGCTTCGCGTTCGGCCGGTGCAGGCGACCTGTGCGCCGGTCGTCGGCGGCGGTCGATGGCGCGGTGACGTGTGGACAACGGCCGCCGGCTGTCACCGGTGGCGGCCATGCTCGACCCATGCGCTTCGACGAGCTGCCCAGGGACTGGGCCCAACGCCCGATCACCGATCCCGACGTCTTCGAGGGAGTCGTCGACCTCATCGCGACCGAGCAGTCGAGGTCTGACGGGGCCACCTACCTGCTGCTGTGCCACTCGAACCTGCGGCTGCTGCAGCCGATCTGTCTGCCCGACGAGCCACGTCGGGTGGAGGTCGGAGAGGTTCTCGACGGCGTCCGGCTCCTGCTCGCCGAGATGTCGCGCCACAACGTGCACGACGTCGTGATGGTGACCGCCAGACCGGGCTCGGTCTCGCCGACACCGCGTGACCGAGACCTCCGCGCGGCGTTCGAGGGCGCCTGCCGCGCCGCCGGGTTCACGTTGCACGCGGTGGCCATCGCAGCGCCGACTGGCGTGGCGGTCCTGCCGCTGGAAGGAGACAGCGCCGCTGCCTGATGGTGGTGGAGACCCGCGGTCGGGGGCGCTGACAGTGGTGCAGGGCGGCGGCCGTGGTCTCGGCGAAAGACCCCTGACCGTCTCTCCGCGCACTGCAGCCTCGTGGGCTGCTTCGAGGGGGTCGGGGGTAGCGTCGAACGTGGCGGTCGCATCGGCGACACGCTGTCCCGACGCAGGAGGACGGATGGCTCAGCCGGCGGCGCACGGCGACGGTGAGACCCGGGTCGCGACGGTGACGCGTAGGTGCCGCCGCGACCTCGGCGCCGGCTGGTGGGTGGCGTTGGTTGTCGTCACGGTGGCGCTGGGACTCGTCGGCCGGGGTGCCAGTGGCTTCTGGAGCGTGTTGCTCTGGAGCATCGTCGGCTTCGTTCTCGGCTCCCTCGTGGCGCTCTTCGCCGCCGCGCGTCTGGTGCCTGAGCGCTCCGACGAGGAGGGGCTGGACCTGCTCGGCGGCAGCGGGGGGCCGGACGGCGGGGACCGTGGGGGGCACGGCGGCGGGACAGCCGGCAAGCGATGAAGTGGCTCCTGGTGGCGGTGGCCTTCGCCCTCGGCGCGGCCATCACGTGGCTGCTGACCGTCAGACGGGTAAGCCTGACGGTGCCGGCCGTCGCCGACGGCGCCGGCGACCCGACAGAAGGAGCTAACGGCATGGGCAGCGGCGCAGCGCACGTCGAGGGCGTGGCCGGCGACTCGGGCCGCGAGGCAGAGCCTGTGGAGGACGACGCGGGGGACGGGCTGGAGGACGCGAGCCGCTTCGGCGGGGAGCGAACGAGCTCCACCGTCAGCCCTCGAGTGGGTTGGGACGACGACGCCGAGGACATCGACGCCCTGCTGCCGGAAGAGGAGAAGTCCCAGGGGCAGGAGTCCGGCGAGCAGACCGCCGACGAGCAGACCGCCGACGAGCAGCAGTCGGATAGGCACCAGCCCGACGAGCAGAAGCCGGGCGAGCAGAAGCCGGAAGGCGTCTGACACGGCTCCCGCGCATGGCCCCGGGGTGTGACGCAGTCGCCTGTGCGTTGGGTCTCCCAGTGACCCAGCGGCCAAGGGATGCCCGGTCGCGTCCACGCTGCGCTGGCTGAGTCATCACACGACCCAACGCACAGGGAGCGAGAACCCCTCCAAGCCGCTGCGCGCCCCCCCTGGAACCGCGTGTCGGGTTGTCAGCGGTTGACGAGGACGCCCTTGGCCTCGCGCACCGTCACGGTCGTGGGAGGCCCCGGCACGGTCACCGTCGACGGAATCTCCTCCCAGGTCGACCCGTCCAGGCTGAAGTCGGCTCCGAAGGTGGTGTCGACGCGGACGGGGTACTTTCCCTTGGTCCGGTAGGTGTGCGTGACGTCGCCGTCCGGATAGACACCGCCGGTGGAGGTCGTCGGTCCCATCTTCGAGCCGTCGCCGAAGAGGTAGGTGAATCCCACCAGCTTCGGCCGGATCTGCACGGGGATGCCCCTCAGCACTGATCGGTCGATCTCACCCGGCTGGAAGCCAGTGGTGGTCCAGTTCACCTTGTAGAACGTCAGCAGGTTGACGAGCGTCGTGTTGCCGGCAGGTTGGCTCGAGATCTGCGGCTTCGACCACGGCGTGCGCATGAAGGCGGCCTTCAGATCCGCCATCGTCAACGTCGGCCGTGCCCCAGGCGCTACATCCGCTGCACACGTGAGGCCGATGAGGGACCAAGGCTCGACGACCTTGCCATCCAGGACGGTGCGGCGCCAGACGCGAAGTCTGGGGCCCACTTCATCAGGTGGGCATGATCGGAGCGCCCCGGCGCACGTGACGGTTTCCGTGACACTCTCGGGAGTGGCGTTATAGCAGTCTGCAAGTGACCGATACTCGTACGTTGGGAGACGTTGGTTTCGGTCTCCCAGTAGGGTGCCGCCAGAATCGCCCGGAAATTTGGGAAGGTTCCGCACCTTATCCCGCGACAACAGTCCAGTGAAAGCGCCGTCCTGAGTGGTGCCGCAGTCAACCCAGGCGTCGCCACATGGATCTTCAGCGGTTGCGTGAGCAGGCGAAACCAGCATCAGAATCGAAAGCGTCATCCCCGCCACAACGTTAGCGCCCCTTCTCATGATGCGGTCTGCAACTTAGTCGCCACCCAATGACCCCCCTGCTGGCTCAGCGTCATCACAAATGTGCCTGGGCCGGAGGCTGTTTCCCTGAGAGCCGAGCCTTCGGAGTTGAGCACCTTGACGCGCTTTTGCTCCACGTCAATCAGAACTTGGGCAGAAGAAGTCCTAAAGGTCAAAGAGTTTGTGCGAGTCACAACGATGGATGTAGCCGCGTGGCGCTCGCCTTGAGCCTTCAACTTCTGCAACGACTTATCCATGGCGACACAGGTCTTACACTCGGGAGCGAAAAGCCCCGACAGCGCGGTGGCATCAGGTTTGGTGGCGCCTTTGTTGAGTGACTCGATGAAGAATCGGGCAAATGCTTGTGCCCCCGCGCCAGTAACTGTTCTGGCGGCGGCGGGGATCTTGGCGATCACGGGATCCACCGACGGCGTGGGGCTGGGCGCCGTCGTACTCGTCGGTGCCGTCGGAGGTGCAGCCGTCGTGGTGCCAGCCGACGACGGGGCCCTGGACGACGCCGCGGGCTCGCCTGCCGCCCCACTGCTCGTGCAGGCGCCCAGCGCACACAACGCCACGAGCGTGGCGGCATACGGAAGGAGGGTCCGGCGTCGGAAGAAGCTGTCGCGTGCGGTCATCGGCGTCCCCTGTCGATCGTCGATCATCGTGCGGTCGGGCCAGGCGAGCGTGCCGCCCCCGTGGGCCCTGACCTGCCAACCTACGACGATCCTCACCCACCCGCATCCTCAGCCGCTCGCGCCATCCACAGGCCCTACTCAGACACGCGCGCAACACACCCACGAGTTCGGGCCAGTCGCCGCTGGCAGGTAGCCTTTCGCCGGTCCTGCGCGCACCTCCACGTGCGCAGTCGTCTTGCGCCCGGCAGCGGGCGTGCAAGGGAGTTCCATGTCTCGCACCGACACCGTTGACGTCACGCGTTGGCGTGCCAAGTACGCCCTCATCGAGCGTGCCGCCGAGGCGGACAAGGACGCCCAGGCGCTCTTTGCCGAGCTCGACTCCGACCGCGGCGCCCGCAACGGCGAGCTGCGCGAGATCCTCGCCGACCTCGTCGCCTCCGGTGACCTCGTGGCCTTCAAGGAGGCGATGAACCAGTGGACCCGCAAGGACGGGCCCTACGTCGGCTTCGGCCCGATCGGCGCCCCGTGGCTCGCCGCGCTGGTTCGCCGGGCCGAGGAGGAATACGCCGAGATCGTCGCCCTCCTCAAGCTGGTCCTGCAGACGCCGGCCTCCCCGCAGGACGCCGCAGACAAGCTCCAGTCGATGGAGGCCTTCCTCGCCCGCGGAGGCTCGCGAGGGCACCGGGCCCCGGGACCGGGCCACACGGCATACGTCCTCTCGCTCTTCTGGTCGACCGACGACGGTGGCGACTGGCCGCACATGTGGGAGAACGCCCCGCACATGCTCCAGCGCCTCGGCTGGCTCGAGCGGGGCCTCAGCCACGCCGAGCGCTACGTCGCCTTCGCCGACCTCTGCACGGCCCTGCGTCCCGACGACCCGAAGTACGCGGCCCGCATCCTCTGGTACCTCAAGGAGACGAACGCCTTCGTCGGCATCGCCCCCAAGGCGCTCGACGTGTGCGTCGAGGCCGCCGAGATCGCCGCCGACTTCCGCCCCTCGTCCGGCTACGGCGAGGCCCGGCGCGAGGAGCGCGCCGCAGACCTCGCCCGCCAGCTGCGCGGCGAGGCCGACCACCTCTCCGACAGCCTCATCGAGCGGCTCTCCACCGAGACCGGCCTCTACCTCGAGGCGCCCACCCTCGCGCTGCAGCAGCACGCGGGGGAGGACGCCGCGTACCGCTCCGACCTGTATGCCGCGTGGATCCTGGTCGGCGGCGCCGGGGCCCCCGGCTTCCGACTCTGGGTGACCCAGTCGGGCGTCGCGTTCGGCCTCCACGGCGGCTGGGAGGGCGAGAGCGACCAGCAGCACCGCGAGGTCGGCACCATCGTCCAGGAGCACCTGCCGCGCGGGCTCAGCTTCTTCCACGTCAACGAGGACAGCCGCACCGACCGCCTCGAGCCTTTGGGCCGGGAGTACCCCGGCGGCGAGACGTTCGTCGGGCGCTGGTGGAAGGGTGAGGACGCGATGGGCCGCGCCGACTTCGTCGACGACATCATCGCGACCGCCCGCACCCTGACGCCGCTCCTGCGCTTCATGACCTCCAGCCAGCGCGGACCCCTCGACGACCCCAGCCTCGAGCTCGCCGCCATGGTCGACCTCGAGGGGGAGGTGGAGATCTTCAGGCGCGAGCGGCCCTACCCGAGCGAGCGCGACGCCTGGCACCAGGAGCAGCGCCGGGTGTTCGCGGCCTGCCTGTCACGCGAGGGCCTCGAGGACTTCGACCTGCCCACCTTCAAGCGGATCGTCTCGACCCGAGGCTACGGCGACATCGGCGCGCAGTCCGTGCTCATCAGCAGCATCAACGCGCTCGACGCCGCGGGCATCGACGAGCTGCGCGTCATGGTGCGCAGCCTGCTCTGGGGCGAGGGGCGCGACGAGGAGCGGATCAACCGCGTCCTCGGCTCCGACGACGTGCCGGTGCAGGGCTTCGGCGAGAGCGTCGTGCTCAAGCTCTTCGCCATCGCGCACCCGGAGCACTGGCTGCCGCTCTTCACGCTCGGCGGCGACTCGGGCAAGATCGCGATGCTCACCCGCCTCGGCGGCCCGGCGCGCTGGACCGACGGCAAGTCGCGAGGCCGCACCCACGTCGAGACCAACGCCCTGCTCAAGCAGACGCTCGACCCGCTGCTGCCCGGCGACCCCTGGGGGCAGGCCCAGCTCGCCTACTGGCTCATGCGCCGTTCGGACAAGGCGCTCATGCCCGACCACGACGCCCTCGGCGAGGCCGCCCAGGAGCTGCTCATCGAGGAGGACTTCCTCCGCGAGATCCGCAGCCTGCTGGAAGAGAAGAAGCAGGTCATCTTCTACGGACCGCCCGGTACCGGCAAGACCTACCTCGCGCAGCGTTTCGCCCAGGCGCTGCAGCCCGACCCGGCCAAGCGCGACATCGTGCAGTTCCACCCGAGCAGCAGCTACGAGGACTTCTTCGAGGGCTTCCGCCCGCAGATCGACCACCAGGGTCAGATGGTCTACGAGCTGCGCAAGGGTCCGCTCGCGCTGCTCGCCGAGGCGGCCGAGGCGGACCCGCTGACGCCGCACATCATGATCATCGACGAGATCAACCGGGCGAACCTGCCGCGGGTCTTCGGCGAGCTGCTCTTCCTCCTCGAGTACCGATCCCACTCGGTGAAGACGAGCTACCGCCCCGACGAGGGCTTCGAGCTGCCGCCGAACCTCTACTTCATCGGCACGATGAACACCGCCGACCGCTCGATCGCGCTCGTCGACGCCGCGCTGCGCCGCCGCTTCGACTTCGTGCCGTTCATGCCGCACGACGGGCCCATGCAGGGCCTGCTGCGGCGCTGGCTCGAGGCGCACGACGGCCCGGTCTGGGTCGCCGACCTCGTCGACCGCGTCAACGAGGACCTGCGCCGGGCGCTGCGCGGGCCGCACCTGCAGATCGGGCACAGCTACTTCATGCGCCCCGGCCTGGCCGACGACGAGACCACGCTGCGCCGCATCTGGGACTACAACGTCTACCCCTTCATCGAGGACCAGCTCTACGGCCGCGAGCACGAGCTGGCCCAGTTCCGCTGGGACAACGTCGTCGCCCGCTACGGCCAGCTCGACCTGACCCGGTCGTGACGGTCGTGACCCCCGCCCACCCGATGCGCCGCAGCCGCCGGTGACCATCGAGCTGGCGCCGATCCCCGAGCACGGCCGCTCGGGGCCGGTGCGCCTGTCCCGGGAGACCCGTGCGGCTCTCGTCACCGCGGCGGGGGAGCGCCTCGTCATCCACGCGACGGCCGACCCCGACGTCGTCACCATCGGCGCGACGAGCTGGGTGGGTGCCCTCGCCGTCCCGGGCCTCGTCGTCCGCGTCACACCCCGGGTCTCGGTCACCAACTTCTTCGCGATGCTCGGGGCAGGCGTGGCCCCCGACGCCTTCGACCACGAGCACGTCACGTGGAGCGACACCGACGAGCTCATCGACGGGGTCGCCTACTTCGCGATCCGCCTCATCGACTCCGCGACCATGCGGGGGCTCGTGCACGGCTACGTCGCGCGCGAGGAGCGGATGCGGATGATCCGCGGCCGCCTGCTCGTCGAGGAGTTCGCACGCCGGCCGTGGAGCGCCGCCGAGCCGCAGTGCCGCTTCGACGACTTCACCGCCGACATCGCCGAGAACCAGCTGCTGCGCTGCACGCTGCAGGCGATCCTGTCGTGGCCCCAGCTGGCCCCGCACGTGCGCCGGGAGGCCCTGCGGGTGCTCGGACGCTTCGAGAGCGTGGCAGACACGCCGGCGACACGGCATACGACACCGCTGCCGATCACCCGGCTCAACGAGCACTACGAGGACGCCATGCGGCTGAGCCGCCTGGTGCTGCAGGCGATGTCGCTCAGCCACGAGGCCGGCGACCAGCAGGCGAACAGCCTCATGGTCGACATGGACGACCTCTTCCGCCGCTGGATCGCCCAGGAGCTGGACGTGCGTCTCGCTCCCGAGCTGCGCATCCAGCGCGACCAGGACGTCTGGCTCGACGAGGGCCGCGCCGTCACCATGGCGCCCGACCTGGTCGTGCGGCGGGGGAGCGACGTGGTGCTGGTCGGTGACGCGAGGTACTCGATGGGCGCCGACGGCTACCTGGCCTCCCGCGACTACCTCGAGCTCGTCGCATACACGACGGCCATGGCGCTGCCGACGGGACTGCTCGTGCACTGCAACAGCCAGCGCGCGCCGGAGTCGGAGATCGTCATCCGCAACGCGGGCACCCGGATCCTGTGCCGGCCCATCCGTCTCGACGGGTCGTATGCCGCCGTGTGCCGTTCGCTGGACGCGCTCGCCGGGCTGGTCCGCGAGCTCGCGGACGGGCCCGGTGGCCTCGAGGTGCCGGAGGTCGTCAGGACCGGCGCCTGACCGGTCGGCCGCGTGTCTGCGAGATCACACCAGCGCTGTGACGTTTCGCTGGTGGCCTCCTCCGGCCACTACTACGCTTTGTAGTACCGACAGAGAAGCTGCCGGAACGCACACCGAGTTCTGGAGTTGAGTTCCATGGGCACCATCCCGCGTGACACCAACACGCAAGGCACCGCGACGGTCAGCCGTCACGATCCCGCGAAGGGCGTCGTCACCTTCCAGGAGGAGGTGGTCCGTTCGGCCGTTGCCCGGAGGTTCCTCGCGGGGCTGCGCATCGTCCTCGGCTTCACCTTCCTCTGGCCCTTCATCGACAAGCTGTTCGGCCTGGGCTACGCGACCCCGTCGGCGAAGGCCTGGATCCACGGCGGCGCACCTGCACAAGGCTTCATGAAGGGCGCCGAGGGCCCCTTCGCCAGCATGTTCAAGAACACGGCTGGCCCGTGGGCCGACTGGCTCTTCATGGCAGCCCTCCTCGGCATCGGCGTGGCCCTCCTCGCCGGCGCCGGCCTCAAGATCGCGGCGTGGAGCGCTGCGGTCCTCCTCGCGCTGATGTACCTGGCCGAGTTTCCCCTCGGCACCACCGGCGTCTACACCAACCCTCTCGTCGACAGCCACTGGATCGAGGCGCTCGGCGTCGCGGTTGTCGCCACGACGCTGGCCGGGGACACCTGGGGTCTCGGCAAGTGGTGGGGCCGCCATGTCGGTAACGGCTTCCTGAGGTGAGCGGGTCGGTGACCGTGCTCCCTGACACGGTCACCAGCGAGGGCCCCGGGGCCCGAGCAGCGAGGCGGTCCTCCCGCAGAGGACCGCCTCCCCTTGTCCCCAAACGCTGGGGGCACGTCCCCTCCCGCGGTGGAGGCAGACGTATGCCGCCCGGCCGAGGAGGCCGGACGGCATACGTCCTGTGGTGCTGTGCTGTGTCAGCTGACGCGGAGGGTCACCGCAGCGGAGGTCGCTGGGTCGTCGGCCGACGAGCCGTTGTATGTCGCGCGGACCGAGTGGGTGCCGCGACCCAGGACCGGGGCCGTCAGACGGGCCGTGCCCTTGGAGACGGACGCGTTGCCCAGGACCCGGCTCCCGTCGCGGAAGGTCACCGTGCCGGTGGCGCCGCCCGGGGAGACGGTCGCCGTCAGCAGCGGGCGGCCACCGTAGCGATAGCTGGTCCTGCTGGACTTCAGCGAGGCCCGGCTGGGCCGCCCCTTCACCGCGACGTTGACGGTGTTCGAGGTGCTGCCCGCGAGCTGGCCGTCACCGGAGTAGACGGCCCCGAACGAGTGGCTGCCGCGGGTCAGGCCGTTGACGGTCAGCACCGCCTGGCCACGCGAGACCGTCACCGTGCCCAGCGTCTTGCCGTTGTGCAGGAACCGCACCGCGCCGGTGGCACTCGAGGGGCTGACCGTTGCGGTGAGCACCGTATTGCCGCCGTGGGTGAAGCTGCTCGGGCTGGCCGAGAGCTTCGTGGCCGACGCCGTCTTCACCACCACGACCTGGGCACGGTGGCCGTCGGTGTTGAGGTGGTGGAAGAGGAGCAGGCCCTTGGGCTTGTCGACCGCGTAGGCCTCCTCGTCGCGGACGACGTCGAGCGACTGGCCCGGCAGGTCCGTGTTGAGCAGGGTGCCGTAGTCACCGAAGGCCGACAGGCCCGGGGACGCGACGCTGATCGTCATCGGCGCGGACGAGGACCCGACGGCGTCGATGTTGCCGTTCTGGCTGTACGAGCTCACCCAGTAGCGCACCTTGGGCGAGGATCCCGAGATGAGGCCCGACTTGAGCAGCGTGCCGACGCTCACCGGCAGGACCAGCGAGTCGCTGTTGAACACGTTCGTGTCGAACGAGCCGTCGCTGCCGTTGACGAGCTGGTCGTCGAGGAGCTTCGGCTTGCCACGCAGGTCGACCAGCTCCGACAGGAAGTAGTCGAAGTCGTCGGTGGCCGTGCCGGCACGCGTGTTGTAGACGACGGCGTCTGCCTTGCCGTCCCCGTTGGTGTCGAGGAAGACGTCGAACTCGGTCGAGCTCGCCGGCGTGCGCCACGGGCCCTGGGTGCTGATGCCGAAGGACAGGGTGGCGTCCGTGGGGGTCCGTGAACGGCCGTAGTCGGAGGCCGCGCCGACATAGCGAAGGTCGGCCCCGCGGTCGTCGGCCGTGCTGACGCAGTCGAGCACCTGGGTGGGGCTGCACGCCGGAATGGCCGGGCTGGTGCCCTGGAGCTGGAACGTCGAGACCGTCGACAGGTAGTCGGTCGACGTGTCGCCGGTGTGGATGCCGGTGCCGGTCAGCGGCAGCGACGACGTCTTGATCGGGCCCTTACCGGTGACCGTCGTGCTCGACGGGGCGGCCATGGTGGACGCCGGTCGCGGCGCGGACCAGATCGGCACCCGAAGGGCACCCCCCGACGTGCCACGCACCGGCGAGAGCACGATGCGCCCACTCGCGTCTGCGCGGTAGTTGCGCTGGAAACCCTTGTTGAGCGGGTCGCCCTGGGTGGTCGGGTCCATGACGGCCCGCAGCGCGGACCGCGTGAAGGTCGCCGTCACCTTGACGTCGACGGAGCCGTTGGCCGGCACCCGCACCTGCGAGGGGCGGAACGAGTACGTCACGCCGGGGCTGGCGTGGGCGGCGTCGTACGACAGGGTGTATGCCGCCGACGTGACCGGACGCTTGTTGACGATGCGAACCGTCTTGGTGAGCGTCTGAGTGGGCGCGGTGACGGCCACGGGGCCGAAGGAGACGCTGACGGCGCCCGTGTCGCCCAAGACATAGGCCAGCGTGCTCGTGCCGACAGCGGCGTCGGCGACGACGCGACCGGAGCCGACGCGCTCGGGACCGTAGACGTTCCCCGTGTGGTTCGCGCCCGTGTAGACGTCCTGCGTCGCGGTGTTCATGATCGAGGCCTTGACCTCCTCGACGGACCACGTCGGGTGCTGGCCGCGGACCAGGGCGGCCTCACCGGCCACGTGCGGCGACGCCATGGAGGTGCCGCTCTCGGCGACGCCCTCGTTGCCGGTGCCCACCGCGACCGAGAACGTCGTGACGCCCGGCGCGGCGACATCGGGCTTGATGCCACCGGCGACCCCGACGCCCCGCGAGGAGAAGCCGGCGAGCTGGTCGATCGCGCCGGGGTTGCGCAGCGTCACCGAGTTGCGCAGGGCGTTGGTCATCGTGACCCGCACCTCGTTGCCGCTGTCCAGCTGACTCTTGATGGCCTTGGTGCCCTGGTGGATGACGAGCATGGCGGGGATGACGTCGCTACCGGTGACGCCCGCGGAGAAGGAGTTCACGTCGCTGCCGTAGATGATGCCGGCAGCTCCGGCGGCCACGGCCTGGGTGCCGCGAGCGAGGGAGCCGCAGCGGCGTCCGTTGCCGTCCAGCCACATGAGCATGACGACCTTGCCGGCCACCTTGGCCGCGTCGGTGGCGGAGTAGGGGTCGCAGCCGTCGCTGTTGTTCGTGGCGGACGGGGCGGTGGACCAGTCGCCGATGGCGGTGACCGGGGTGTCGGTCACGCCCTGCTTGTTCGCCCAGCCGTAGGCGACCGACTTCAGCGCGCCGAAGACGTTGTCCTGCTTGCCGTCGACCGTGTCGGCGGGCTCGATGCCGGCCGGGGCGTCGACCTTGAGACCGTCGACCACGTCGTTGCCGTCGTCGGAGGCTGCGACGGCAAGCACCCGCGGTGCGTTGCCCGGGGAGCCGCCGACCTCGTAGACGTCGCCGGAGTTGCCCATCGAGGCGACGACGACGGTGCCGAGCGCGGCGAGGTTGTTGGCGGCGACGGCGTCAGGGTCCTGTGGGGAGCCGTAGGAGCTGCCGAGCGACATGTTGACCACGTCGAGGTGGTCGGACAGGTCGCCGTCGCCGTTGGGGTCGGCTGCCCAGTCGAGCGCTCGTCCGACGACGTCGGTCGAGCCCTCGCAGCCGAAGACCTTGAGCGCGTAGAGGCTGGCCTCAGGGGCGACACCGGGGCCGATCGAGAGCTCGGACGGGTTGATGTCCTTCGAGTAGCCGCCGCTCCAGGTCTTGCCTTCGGAGTCGACCCCGAAACCTGCCGTGGTGCCGGCGACGTGCGAGCCGTGGCCGTTGCAGTCGAGCGGGTTGGCGTCGGGCTGCGGGTTCGGGTCGTACGCGTCGGAGCTGGGGTCGGCGTTGTAGTTGTCGCCCGCGAAGTCGTAGCCGCCGACGACCTTGGGCGTCGGCGTGAAGGTGTTGGAGGCACCGGCTGCCTTGAACGCCTCGACCGTGCCGGGACCGCCGAAGTCGGCGTGGGTGTAGTCGATGCCGGTGTCGATGATGCCGACGCGCACACCCTTGCCCGTCTGCGACATGGCCAGCCACGCCTTGGGTGCCCCGATGAGCGGAACGGAGGAGGTGTTGCTCGGCTGCTTGGGGGTCAGCCGGTGGATGGCCCTGACCCCCGGGATGGCGGCGAGCGACGCGAGCCGGGACGCGTCCGTGTGGACCGCGATGCCGGCGTATGCCGCGTGCAGCCTGTAGAGCGTGCGGGCCCGGGTGGATGCGGCGCCGAAGCGCGACTCCACGCCCGCCTGGGCGGCCTTGACGGCGGCGACCTGGCTCCGCGAGGCGCTCTTTGCGGCGGCCAGGCCGCGTGCTCGTGCCTGGCGGAACGCCGACGTCGCCGGAGCGGCGTCGAGCTCGATCATGACGTTGACCGGGCCGGTGGCCGAGCGCAGGACGGTGTCGACCTTGTCCCCGGCGACGCGCTGCGTGCCGAGAGCCAGCGAGCCGGTCCCTCGCACGCCCGCCGGTGCTGCGGTGTCCTTGCGGTTCTTCAGTGAGTGGTGGGGGTCGGCCGCTGTGGCGGGCGTCGCCCCCAACGTGGCGGCGACGATGGCCGTGACTGCGCCCGCACTCACGGGGCCGAGAAGGCCGCGGCGGCGCCGCGAGCCCAGAGAATTGCTGTGCACACATCCTCCTCGCGTGACGCAGTCGCCCTGACACCCTGTGCATCAAGCGCGATGAACGGGTTTGCCCGCTTCCTGCCACGCGGGATGAAACGTACATCCGCGACAACCTGCTCGCGGCTTAACGGAGGTTCTACCTTCTTCGGTTTTTTCCGGACGACTGAGGCTGTCGGTGCCGGACGGCATACTCGGCGCCATGCAGCGGATCGACGGCCACCTCGTCCTCAGTCCCACGGACCTGACCAAGCACGTCGCCTGCGCGCACATCACGACCCTCGACCTGGAGGCGCTCGATGCTCCTGACTCCGGCGCCTCGCGGGCGAGCGGGGTCGACGACTCGCTCAACCTCGTCTTCGCCAAGGGCCTCGAGCACGAACGGGCCTACCTCCAGCGGCTCGTCGCCGAGGGGCGCGTCGTCGAGGACATCGCCGCTCTGGGGGTCCGGGGCGCCGCGGCGGAGGCGGCCACGCTGGATGCAATGCGGCGCGGAGTCGACGTCATCTACCAGGCGACCTTCTTCGACGGTCACTGGGTGGGGCTGGCCGACTTCCTCCTGCGCGTCGAGGAGCCGAGCGACCTCGGGCCCTGGCGCTACGACATCGCCGACACGAAGCTCGCGCGC
Organism: Terrabacter sp. BE26; assembly: GCF_041941675.1. Lineage (GTDB taxonomy): Bacteria > Actinomycetota > Actinomycetes > Actinomycetales > Dermatophilaceae > Terrabacter. Next base: position 3,483,946 of record NZ_CP090122.1, read on the forward strand.
CGGCTCAAGGTGCCCGCCCTGCTGCAGATGGCCACGTATGCCGCCCGCCTCGAGGTGCTACAGGGTGTCCCGCCGCAGTGGCTGACGGTCGTCACCGGCGACACCGAGGCGCACCCGTGGCGGCTCGTCGACGTGGCACCCTACGCGCGCCGTCGCCGGGCCGAGCTGCTCGACGCCATCGCCGACCCGCGCGAGACCGAGTCCGCCCGCGTCCAGCACTGCGGGCAGTGCCGGTGGAAGGAGCGGTGCGCGCAGGAGTGGCTCGATCGCGACGACCTGATCCAGGTCGCCGGCATGCGCGCCGACCACCGGGCCGCCCTCGTCGAGCTCGGCATCCCGACCCTCCGGGCGCTGGCCGAGTCCAGCGAGGAACGGCTGGCTCCCGCCCTCTCGGTGACGGCGCGGCGACGCCTGCTCCAGCAGGCCAGGCTCCAGCTCGCTGAGCGCGAGACCGGCGAGGCGCAGTTCCAGCTGCTCGACCCGGAGCCTGCGCGCGGCCTGCAGATGCTGCCCGAGCCCGACCCGGGTGACGTCTACCTCGACTTCGAGGGTGACCCGTGGGCCGAGGGTGGCGCGGGCCGCGAGTACCTCGCTGGCATCTGGACCCGAGAGGGCGAGTTCGTCGACTTCTGGGCCCACGACTTCGCCGACGAGGGGCGCCTGACCACCGACCTGGTCGACTGGCTGAGCGACCGCTGGCGCCGGCACCCGGGCATGCACGTCTACCACTACGCGCCCTACGAGACGACGGCCCTCAAGCGGCTCGTCGGCCAGCACGCGACGCGCGAGGCGGAGCTCGACCAGCTCCTGCGGCACGAGGTGTTCGTCGACCTCTACGCCGTCGTGCGGCAGGGCGTGCGCATCAGCAAGGGCTCCTACTCCATCAAGAAGCTCGAGGAGTTCTACTGGGGCCACACCCGGTCCGCCGAGGGCGCTGGTGTCGCCGACGGGCTCTCCTCCGTCGTCGAGTACGAACGCTGGCTGGCCGGGCGCGACGACGGCTCGGCCGACCAGTCCATCCTCGACGACATCCGGCGCTACAACGAGGAGGACGTGCGCTCCACCCTCGCGCTGCACGACTGGCTCGAGGAGCGCCGGCGCGAGCTCGAGTCTGCCGGTCACGTGCTGTCGCGGCCGGTGTCCTCCGAGCTGCGTGAGATCGGCGACGACGAGCGCGCCGAGATCGAGCTGTCCGAGCGGCTCGTCGAGCAGGGCGACGAGATGCTCGCGGGGCTCGTCGGCTGGCACCGCCGTGAGAAGCGGCCCGAGTGGTGGGACTTCTTCCGCTACAAGGAGCTCGAGACGTCCGAGCTCGTCGAGGACGCCACCGCGCTCGGCGACCTGGGCGAGCCCCTGGAGGTGGGGGTGGTCAAGCAGTCCAAGGTCTGGCGCTACCCCTTCCCGCCCCAGGAGTGCAAGGTGCCGGTCGGCAAGTACGCCCCCGACGTCGACACCCACGCCACGGTCGGCAAGGTGCTCGCCCTCGACCCGGTCGCGGGGTGGGTGGAGCTGTCGATGAAGTCGCTGGAGCCGCCGCGCCCTCGCGGGCTCGGTGGCCCCGGCCCGGTCATGGACCAGGTCCTGCGGGCCAGCATCGCGCGCACGGCCGAGCTGGCGCTGTCGGGCGGGAGCAACCTCGCGACGCGGCTGCTGCGACGGGCGGTGCCGGCGGGCGAGGTGCTCGTCGCCCGGCCGGGCGAGACACCCAAGGACGTGGTGGTCCGCGTCGGGCGCGGCCTCGACGGCGCGGTGCTGGCGGTCCAGGGGCCGCCCGGCACCGGCAAGACGTACGCCGGGTCGGCCCTCATCCGCGAGCTGCTCGATGCCGGGCTGCGCGTCGGGGTCACCGCCCAGTCGCACGCCGTGGTCCTCAACCTGCTCCGCGAGGTGGGTCGTCCTGCCTGGCACAAGGACGGCACCAACGCCGAGGAGGGCGACGAGCCGGCCGATGCGGGCTCCCTGGTGCGCCACACGAGCGACAACTCCGCGGTCGCGGCCGCCCTCGGCTCCGGTGAGGCGACGCTGGTGGGAGGCACCGCCTGGCTGTGGTCGCGCGAGGACATGGAGGGCTCCGTCGACGTGCTCGTCATCGACGAGGCCGGCCAGTTCTCACTGGCCAATGCGGTCGCCGTCGCGCCCGCCGCGCGGTCTCTCGTCCTGCTCGGCGATCCGCAGCAGCTCACCCAGCCGACCAAGGCCGTGCATCCCCACGGCTCCGGCGTCTCCGCGCTCGACCACCTCCGCGTGGACGACGACGGTCTGCTCCACGACGTCATCCCGGCCGACCGCGGCGTCTTCCTGGACCGCACCCACCGGATGCACCCGAGCCTGACGGCCTTCGTCTCCGAGCTCGCCTACGAAGGGCGGCTCGAGTCCGCACCAGGTCGAGAGCGTCTATCCGTCGACGCACCCGGTGCGCTCTCGGGCGACGGGCTGCGCTGGGTGCCCGTCGAGCACGACGCCCCGTGCGAGCAGTCGAGTCGCCAGGAGGCTCGCGTGGTCCGTTCGCTCGTCGACGACCTGCTGCGGGGCAGCTGGACCGACGCGGACGGGACGCCGCACGACATCACGCTGTCCGACATCCTGGTCGTCGCTCCCTACAACGCCCACGTCGCCACTCTCGCGGCCGAGCTGCCGGAGGGCGCCAGGGTCGGGACCGTCGACAAGTTCCAGGGCCAGCAGGGGGCGGTCGTCATCTACTCCCTGGCGAGCACCACCGCCGCCCTCGCCCCGCGTGGCGTCTCGTTCCTCTACGACCTGCACCGCCTCAACGTGGCGATCTCCCGGGCGCGGGCGATGGCGGTCCTCGTGGGCAGCCCGCTGCTGACCGACGCCGCCGTGCACACCCCGGAGGAGCTGCGCGCCGTCAACGCCCTGTGCCGCTACGTCGACGAGGCCAAGGCGGTGTGAGGCATTACGTCCGCGACGCGACCCGGACCCGCTGGTCCGGCTGGTCTGGCTGCCCAAGAGGGATGGCGCGCGGGCGGTGCCGTCACGCGGCGTCGCCGGCTGCTGGGGGCGGCGGGCGGTGCCGGTCAGGCGCCGTGGGCCGCCACGTCCCAGAGCCGTCCCTCACCCCGGATGTGGGGCAGCGCCGCCCGGATCGAGCGTTCGGCGAGCTCGGGGGCCACCCCGAGGTCGACGGCATACCGCAGGGCCACGGCGGGAGTGCGCTCGATCCCCTGACGGCAGTGCACGAGCACCCGCTTGCCCTCGGCGCGGAACTGCCGCAGCGCTGACGACACGTCGTCGAGGACGAAGTCGAGATGGGGGTTCGACTCCTCCTGCTCCTCCTCGTTGATCCAGAACTCGATGTGCTCGCGTGCGGTCATGCCCGCCGCCGGGATGTCGTCGAGGCCGAGCGCGCACAGCGACACGATCGCCTGCACGTCGAGCTCCCGCACCCGACCCAGGTCCGAGATGGTCCCGAGGACGATGTCGGGATCGATGGGATGGGGGATGCCGAGAGCCGGGATGCCGGTGTCACCCATCGACACGACGGACGGCCACTCACCGACGCGCCGCCCACGCGCTGACGTCGAGACGGCGAGCTCGACGAGGTCGTGCGCCCGCAGCCCAGGCCACCCGTGCACCATGCGCCGCCACTGGGTCGGCACCGCCGAGGCGCCGTAGCGCGCACCGAGCAGGGAGCCGGCGATGGCTGCGACGGTGTCGGTGTCGTGGCCCGCGCGCACCGCCGCCTGCAGGCCCCGCTGCAGGTGCATGGCCGAGCCGTCTCCGCGGTCGGTCGTCGTGATCGCGGCCCAGGCGTCCTGCAGGGCCGTCACGGTGAAGCCGTTGTTCCCGAAGCCGCCCGGCTCCGCTCCCGTCGCGGCCTCGACCCAGTCGCCCCAGCGCCATGCGTCGGCGGGCGTGACCAGATCCAGACCCGCCGTGAGGTCGAGGCGGCCCTCGGTGACGGCGACCCGGATCGCCTCGGACCACAGCACGGCCGAGTCGGCGGCCAAGGGGTCCGCGTGCGTGAGCCGGGCGATGGCGCGGGCCGCCTGGGCTGTCGCCTCGCGGTCCTCGAGCGCCGACAGCCCGACGATGGGGGTGCGCATCAGCGCGCCGTTGCCCGCGGTGAGCCCGGTGCGTGCGTGCAGCTCGGCGCTGGCCTGCGTCAGCCGCTCGTGTGGACGACCGGTCAGCTGCTTGGCTCGCGTCAGCACGTCCCGGGTCTGGATGCCCACGTCGGTGGCACCACCGTCCAACCACGCCGTGAAGGCCTCCGCGACCTCGTCGAGCCCTTCGGGGGAGGTGAGGTCGACGCCACGGGCCGCCACGCGGGCCACGCACAGCGTCATCTGGGTGTCGTCGCTCCACTCACCGGGCTCGTAGGGGCCGAGCCCACCACCCTTCATGACGGCCTCGCCCACGGGCGGCGCCGCCATCTCGTAGGGCACGCCGAGGGCGTCGCCGCACGCCTCCCCGAGGAGGACTCCAGCTGCTCGGTCGACGGCGATGGGGCGGATGGGCACGGCTGCTCCTCGGGCGACGGGCTGGTGCGGTTGGTGCGGGTTGGTGCAGGGGATGGATGCTGCGAATGAGAAGTTACCTGCCGCGCCACGACGCCCGCGCGGGCCGCCCGGTCACTCGACGCCCGCGCGCGAGGGACGGCCTCGGCGAGCGCACCTCCGCCGGCGCCGGCCCCGCTGGCGGCGCCCCCGCGCCCGGGTCCAGGCGTCGATGCCCACGCCGTAGGCTTCTCGCGTGCTCCAACCGCTGACCATCGTGCTCCTCGCCGGCAGTGCCGTGCTGGGCCTCTTGGCCGCCCACCACCTGCTGCGGCGACGGCTCGTCGACGACCCGCTCATCCTCGTGGGCGCGGGTCTGGAGCTCGCCCTGCTCGTGCAGCTCGTCGTCGGCCTCGCCAGGTCGGGCGCGATCGCCGACGGCGCCGAGCGCGCCACCTTCATCGCCTACCTCTTCACCGTGCTGCTCGTCGTGCCCGCCAGCGTGGTCATCGCCGTCAAGGAGAAGACGCAGTGGGCGATGGCCGTCGTGCTGGGCGGCGCCCTCGTCGTGGCCATCCTCGTCGCCCGCCTGCAGCAGGTCTGGAGCCTCAATGTCTGAGACCACCCCCACTCCCGACGACCGCGGTGCTGCCGGTGCTGGCGGTGCCGCCGGTACCGCCGAGACCGCCGGTGCTGCCGGGACCGCCGAGGCGGAGCGCCCGCACACGGGGCACGGATTCGGCCGTCTCCTCGTGGCGGTCTACGGGCTGCTCGCGCTCGCCGCAACCGGCCGCTCGATCCTGCAGATCACCGAGTACTTCTACAAGGCCCCCGTGCCCTTCCTGCTCTCCGCGCTGGCAGCCGTGATCTACCTCGTGGCCACCATCGGCCTGGCCCGCGGCGACCGGACCTCGGTGCGTCTCGCCACGGTGGCCCTCACCGTCGAGCTCGTGGGGGTCCTCGCGGTGGGCACGTGGAGCGCGGTGGACCCGGCCGCCTTCCCGGAGAAGACCGTGTGGTCCCACTTCGGCGCCGGCTACGGCTACGTCCCCCTCGTGCTGCCGATCGTCGGACTCTGGTGGATCCGTCGCACGGCTCGCGCGACAGCGGCCACGGACGCGGCGTCGACGCGACACTGACGGCGCACCCATGGCGCGCCGATAGGGTGTCGGCCATGACCGAGCAGACCACTGCCCCTGTGTCGACCGCATCGCAGGTGCCCGTGACCGGGCCCCTGACAGTCCGCGAGATCACCGGCGACGAGGCCGTCGAGACCCTCCTCGAGCTGGGTGGCAGCTTCCTGCAGACACCGGCGTGGGGACGGGCGAAGGCGGGCTGGCGCCGCACGCACCTCGGCTGGTTCGACGCCACGGGCCGGCGCGTCGGGGCCGGGCTCGTGCTGTCCCGCACGATCCCGCGCCTGTCGCGCTCGTATGCCTACCTGCCGGAGGGGCCGGGCCTGCCCTGGGACGTCGTCGCCGCCGACCCCGCCGTGTGGATCGACCCGCTCGTCGCATGGGCCAAGGCCCACAAGGCGTTCGCCCTGCGCCTCGGCTACCCCGTGGTGTCGCGCGTCTGGGACCGTGAGCCGGTCAAGAAACAGGTCGTCGACAACGGCCTGCTGAGCTTCACGACGCTGCCGCCCGCCGTCGACAACCCCACGGCCCGCGCCCTCGAGGGCTGGCTGGACCGCAACGGCTGGCTCTCGCTAGGCGCGGACGGGGTCGCGGTCGGCCAGCCGCGGCTGCTCTGCATCGTCGACCTGCGCGGCCGGACCGAGGCCGAGCTGCTCAAGGGCATGAACCAGCAGTGGCGCCGCAACGTCAAGAAGGCCGAGAAGGCCGGGGTGCAGGTGCGCGCCGTCGGTCCGGAGGGCCTCGACACCTTCCACGCGCTCTACGTCGAGTCGGCCCACCGCGACAACTTCATGCCGCGGCCCAAGGCCTACTTCGACGTCATGGCGCGCTCCTTCGCCACCGACGAGGGGCCCGTGTCGGCGCGCTTCTACGAGGCGCACGTCGACGGCGACGTGCTCGCCTCCGCGCTGATGATCCGCTTCGGCCGCACGTTCTCCTACCTCTACGGCGGCTCCACCGAGCGCAACCGCGACGCCCGGGCCTCGAACGCCCTGCAGTGGCAGGCCATGCGCGACGCCGCGGCCGCCGGTTGCGAGGCCTACGACTTCCGTGGCTTCAACACCTCGCTCGGCGCCACCAGCCCTCTCACCGGCCTGCTCCTGTTCAAGCTCGGCGCCGGCGCCGACGTGGTCGAGATGGTGGGGGAGCGGGAGCTGGTGATCAGCCGCTTCTGGCACTTCGCCTTCGCCAAGGCCATGGCCGCCCGCATCGCGATCAACAAGCGGCGTACGGGCGGCGGTTCGGCGCCCGAAGGCGACATCTAGGGCCGTCAGCGTCGGCGCACGCCGGAGTACGGCGACAGCTGGCACCCGGCGTACCCGCGGCTCGGTGGGCACCGGCGTCACCGTCGTGGCATCGAAGCGGAAACCGGTGCGACCCGCCGTCACCGCCCGGCCTATCCTGTCGAGCATGTCCGAACCGCCCACGAACCTCCCCGCGGGCTCCCGGGCACCTCGACGCCGCGGGCGCGGAGGGAGCGGCCGGGCCGGGGCGAGCGTCGGGGCCGGCCAGCGCGGCGAGCGGGCGGCTGCGGACTCACGGCGTCGGGGGCCGACGCCGGAGCAGCGCGAGGCCCGTCGGGCGGCCCGCGCAGCGACCGTCCCGCCCATCACCTACCCGGAGCACCTGCCGGTCGTCGACCGGCGCGACGACATCGCCGCGGCGATCCGCGACCACCAGGTTGTCGTCATCGCCGGCGAGACCGGGTCGGGCAAGACGACCCAGATCCCGAAGATCTGCCTCGAGCTCGGCCGCGGGCTCGACGGGCAGATCGGCCACACGCAGCCCCGCCGCATCGCCGCGCGCGCCGTGGCCGAGCGGCTCGCCGAGGAGCTCGACGTCGAGCTGGGGCAGGCGGTCGGCTACCAGGTGCGGTTCACCGACCAGGCGACCCGCGACACGCTCGTCAAGGTGATGACCGACGGCATCCTGCTCGCCGAGATGCAGCGCGACCGCGACCTGCGCCGCTACGACACGATCATCATCGACGAGGCGCACGAGCGCAGCCTCAACATCGACTTCATCCTCGGCTACCTCAAGCAGCTGCTGCCGCGCCGGCCCGACCTCAAGGTCGTCATCACGTCGGCCACGATCGATCCGCAGCGCTTCGCCGAGCACTTCGCCGACCCGGCCACGGGCGAGCCGGCGCCGATCATCGAGGTCTCCGGGCGCACCTTCCCCGTCGAGATCCGCTACCGCCCGCTCGTCGACCCCGACCGCCCCGAGGCGGAGGAGCGCGACATGGTGACCGGCGTGTGCGAGGCGGTCGAGGAGCTGTGGACCGAGCGCCACTCCGGCACGAGCAGCGACATCCTGGTCTTCTTCTCCGGCGAGCGGGAGATCCGCGACGCCGCCGATGCCCTGAACGGCATGAAGCTGCCGAGGACCGAGGTCGTGCCGCTCTACGGGCGCCTGTCCGCCGCCGAGCAGCACCGAGTCTTCTCACCGCACACCGGACGACGAATCGTCCTGGCCACCAACGTCGCCGAGACCTCCCTGACCGTCCCCGGCATCCGCTACGTCATCGACACCGGCACGGCACGCATCAGCCGCTACAGCCAGCGCACGAAGGTCCAGCGCCTGCCGATCGAGCCGATCAGCCAGGCCTCGGCCAACCAGCGATCGGGGCGCTGCGGACGCGTGGCCGACGGCATCGCGATCCGGCTCTACTCCGAGGAGGACTACGCCAGCCGCCCCGAGTTCACCGACCCGGAGATCCTGCGCACCAACCTTGCCTCCGTCATCCTGCAGATGACGAGTCTGGGGCTCGGTGACATTGCCCGTTTCCCGTTCGTGGACCCTCCCGACAGTCGCCAGATCACCGACGGCGTCCGGCTCCTCGAGGAGCTGCAGGCGTTCGCGCCCGACGAGGAGGAGCCCGCCGGCGCGCGGGGGAGGCGACGTCCGGGACGCCGCCTCACGGCATACGGCCGCACCATCGCGGCGCTGCCCATCGACCCGCGCCACGCCCGCATGGTCATCGAGGCCGACAAGCGCGGCGTGCTCCGCGAGGTGCTCGTCATCGTCGCGGCGCTCTCGATCCAGGACCCGCGTGAGCGCCCCCAGGACAAGCAGGAGCTCGCGAACGCCTCGCACAAGCGCTTCGCCGACGAGACGAGCGACTTCGTCACCTGGCTCAACCTCTGGGCCTACCTCAAGGAGCAGCAGAAGGAGCTGAGCAGCAGCGCGTTCCGCCGGATGTGCAAGGCCGAGTTCCTCCACTACCTCCGCATCCGCGAGTGGCAGGACCTGCACAGCCAGGTCAGGCAGGCCGCCAAGCAGGCGGGCCTCGACGTCAACCGGGGGACCGTCCACGTCGGCGAGGGCGAGATCGACGCCGACGCGATCCACCAGTCCCTGCTTGCCGGTCTCCTCTCGCACGTCGGCGTCCGCGACGAGCAGAAGCGGGAGTATGCCGGGGCGCGCGGCACGCGGTTCGCCATCAGCCCCGGGTCGGCCCTGTTCCGCAAGCAGCCCCAGTTCGTCATGGCCGAGGAGCTCGTCGAGACCAGCCGCCTCTGGGCCCGGATCAACGCCCGCATCGACCCGCTGTGGGCCGAGCAGCTGGGCGAGCACCTCGTGAAGCGGCAGTACTCCGAGCCGCGCTGGTCCGCCAGGCGCGGGTCGGCCGTCGCCACGGAGCGGGTGACCCTCTTCGGAGTGCCGCTCGTCGTCGGACGCGTCGTCGGTCTGGGCCGCATCGACCCCGAGCTGGCGCGCGACCTCTTCATCCGGCACGCCCTCGTCGAGGGCGACTGGCACACCCAGCATGCCTTCCTCCGCGAGAACGCCGCCCTGGTCGAGCGGCTGGGCGAGCTCGAGGCGCGCACCCGCCGCCGCGACATCGTGGTCGACGACTCCACGCTGGTCGCCTTCTACGACAAGCGGATCCCCGCTGAGGTGGTGTCCGGTCGGCACTTCGACTCGTGGTGGAAGAAGGCACGCCGGGAGACACCGGACCTGCTCACCTTCACCGAGGAGCTGCTGCTGCGCGAGAGCGCCGGCAGCATCGCGGACGAGGACCACCCGACGACGTGGACGCAGGGCGAGAACGTCCTGCCGGTCACCTACCAGTTCGAGCCCGGCTCGGCGCAGGACGGCGTCACCGTGCACATCCCGGTCGACCGGCTCAACCAGGTCAGGCCCGACGGCTTCGACTGGCAGGTCCCGGGCTTCCGCGAGGAGCTCGTCACCGCGCTGATCCGCAGCCTGCCCAAGGGGATTCGCCGCAACCTCGTTCCCGCGCCGGACCACGCACGCGCCGTGCTGCCCGAGCTCGACTCGACGTCCGGCCCCCTCCTGGCCGCGCTCGCGACTGCACTGCGGCGTCGGGCCGGCGTGGCCGTCACGCCCGCCGACTTCGACCTCGAGCGCGTGCCACCGCACCTGACCGTCACCTTCGAGGTCGACGGACCCGACGGGCGTGCGGTCGCCACCGGCAAGGACCTGGAGGCGGTCCGTGACGCGGCCACCCCGCAGCTGCGCCGGCAGGTCAGCCGGGCAGGCTCAAGCGTGGAGCGCACCGGGCTCACGCACTTCCCGGACGAGGGGGTTGCCGAGACCTTCGAGAGCGCGAGCGGCATCCAGGGCTTCCCAGCCCTGGTCGACACCGGCGCGGCCGTCGACCTCCGGGTGCTGCCTACGCGGGCCGAGGCGGACGCCGAGCACCGCCTCGGGGTGCGCCGGCTCCTGCTGCTCGGCATCACGCCGCCGTGGAAGCAGATCCTGGCGCGCCTCAGCAACACCCAGAAGCTCGCCCTCGGGCACAACCCGCACGGGAGCGTCCCGGCGCTGCTCGACGACTGCCTCGCCGCCGCCATCGACGCCATCCGCGACGACGCCGTCACGGATCGTGCCGACCACACCGTACGCACGCGCGAGGACTTCGAGTGGGCGCTGTCGGCCGTGCGCACCCACACGACGGCCAAGGTCGTGCAGGTCGTCGGCCTCGTCGAGCCGATCCTCGCCAAGCACCTCGCACTGACGAACCGGCTCGCGGAGCTCGACCGGTCGACCAACCCGGCCATGCGGCCCCTGCTCGCCGACGTGCGCGCCCAGCTGCGCGAGCTCGTCCGCCCCGGCTTCGTCGCCGACACCGGACTGCGCCGGCTGCCCGACCTCGACCGCTACCTGCGGGCCATCGCCCACCGCCTGGAGAAGGCCCCGGCCAACCTGGCCCGCGACGCGCAGGCCCTCGACCAGGTCGACCTCGTCGAGGGCCGCTACGCCGACCTGCTCGACTCCCTCAGACCCGCCCAGCGTGGGGCCGCCGATGTCGTCGACATCGGCTGGATGATCGAGGAGCTGCGCGTCTCCCTCTTCGCGCAGACGGTCGGGACGGCATACAGCATCTCGCCGCAGCGCATCCTCAAGGCGATCGCCAAGGTGGCCGCCTGACCTGGTCGGCAACCCCGGGGGCTGCTATCCGCACCGGACCGACGGGGAATCATGGGCTGCACCGGCACGTTGCACCATCAGACCGCGTACGACGAAAGGCCAGACCCGTGCAGGACCCCACCGAGCTCTTCCAGTTCGAGAGCGACACGTCACCGAGCCAGCTGCAGGAGCTGCAGGCGTCGGTGCTCGTGGTGGCCCTCGGCGGATTCATCGACGCCGGCCACACGCAGCGCCTCGTGGCCGAGCACCTCCTCGAGGCGCACGACTCCCGCGTGCTCGCCTCCTTCGACGTCGACCAGCTCCTCGACTACCGCGGGCGCCGGCCCGTGATGATGTTCGACCGCGACCACTGGAGCAGCTACGACGACCCCAGCCTCCTGCTGCACCGTGTCGTCGACAAGGATGGCGTGCCCTTCCTGCTGCTCGTCGGTCCTGAGCCCGACTATCAGTGGAACCGCATGGTCGAGGCCGTGACCACGCTCATCAAGGCCTTCGGTGTCGACCTGACCGTGAGTGTGCACGGGATCCCGATGGCGGTGCCGCACACGCGCCCGCTCGGCGTCACGACCCACGGCACCAACCCGCGCCTCATCACCGGCAACGACCCGGATTTCGGCACCGTCCAGGTGCCCGCGAGCTTTGCCTCGCTCCTCGAGCTGCGGCTCGGCGAGGCCGGGCGGGACGCGATGGGCTTCGCCGTCCACGTGCCGCACTACCTCGGGCAGGCCGAGTTCGCCGACGCCGCCGTGCTCGGGCTCGAGCGCCTTCGCGCGGCGACGGGTCTCGACCTGGACCTGCGAGAGCTGGCGGCGACCGCCGGGCTCAACCGGGCCGAGATCTCCCGCCAGATGGAGGAGTCCGACGAGATCATGGCCGTCGTGCGCGCCCTCGAGCAGCAGTACGACACGTTCCTCGAGGGCCGCAAGCAGCGCAACCTGCTCGCCACCGACCTGTCGGACCTGCCGACCGCCGACGAGATCGGCGCTGAGTTCGAGGCGTTCCTCAAGGACGTCGCCGAGGACGACGAGCAGTAGCCGTCACTTCACAAGGCGGGTCCGACCATCCGGTCGGGCCCGCCCCTGGCTTGTCTTGGGGAGGTCGCGCCGCCCGTCGCTTGGACGGTCGCGGGACGTGACGGCGCTCGCGGCGTGGAGCGTCGGCGGCCGTTCCAGCCCATCCTTCATTGCGTATGCCGTCGGCCGCCGCCGATGCCGCTCGCACCGCCCCGTCCCGCTCCCTGGGACGACACCCCGCCGCCGATGCCGCTCCCACCGCCGCATCTCGCTCGCTCTCGTACGGGCTCCCGGAATCAACCGTCGAGAGGCCAAAGTCTGCGGGTCTGGCGCAGTCGAGAGGTCACCCTGCCCGGCTCGTGGTCTGCTGCTCGGACCGAGCGGTCTCTCGCCGGGTGTCGGCGGCTCAGGGTTTGGCTTCGCTCCAGCGGCGGATGATCGACGTGTCGGCGACGAAGCGGACCTCGTCGGTGCCGGCCCAGGTGCGGGCGGCGCTGGTCAGGGACTGCTCGACGGCGGCGGCTGCCTCCGGTGCGTGCTGCTCGGGCACGTGCACCAGGAGCTCGTCGTGGAGGCAGAGAACGATCTGGCCGCCGAGCGGGCGCACTGCATGGCGCACGGTCGCGGCCCATGCCTTGAAGAGCTCGGCCGCCGAGCCCTGGATGATCGCGTTGCGCGCGTAGCGACCCCGAGCCCCCTCGGCACCGGTCCCGGAGAGGTCGCCGCCGGGCGACGAAGGTGGGGCGTCGGGGTCGGCCGGTGGCGTTGGCGTGCCCCCCAACCGGATGAGCCGGCCGCCCCAGGTGCGCACCGGTCGGCGCGCAACACCGTCGGCGTACGCCCGGTCGAGCAGTCCCATGGCCACGGGGTAGGCCCGCTCGAGGTCCTTGAGAGCCTCACCGGCCGCGCCCGAGCGTTGACCGTACATGGCCGCGAGGACGGCGACCTTGGCCCGTGGGCGGTCGGCGCCGAGCTTGGCGGCGACCGGCGCGTAGAGGTCGTCGGCGCGGGTGGCCTCCGCGAAGGCCCGGTCGGCGCTGACGACGGCGAGCACCCGGGGCTCGATCTGGCCGAGGTCGGCCCGGACGAAGACGTGGCCGGGCGCTGCGCAGATGGCTGGGCGCAGGGGGGCGGGGAGGTTGTGGAGGCCGTTCTGAGCCGTCATGCGGCCGGCGCCGCCGTCGCACGGGGTCCAGGCCCCGCGGAGCCGGTCATCGGCTCCGACATTGTCGTCGAGCCAGCGGTAGCCGTAGGTGGTCGCGATGCGCTCGTCCTTGCGCCACCGCAGCAGGGCGTCGACGAGCGGATGCGTGTGGCGGTAGGGCTCGAGCACCCAGGCCCGTGTGTTGGGCACGTCGACGCCGACGGACAGGAGCAGCTCCCGGACCTGGGTGGGGTTGCGCAGGTCGGTGCGCTCGCGCCCGGGCGCGTGACGCAGCACGGCGCCGTCGCGCTCGGCTCGGATGCGGATCGCGTCGGCCTCGTCACGCGGTCGAGCGCCCACGGAGGCCGCGATGAGGTCTTCTGCCGCAGCCCGGTCGACGGGAAGCCCGTCGCGCTCGAGCTCGAAGCAGAGCACGGCTGCCGCCGACTCGGACCAGACCGTGCGCTCGAGTCGCCCGGTGTGGTCGCCCCCGAGCCGGCCCAATGCCTCCTGCTGGGCCGACTGGCACTCGAGGGCCAGCACCGCCAGCTGGCGCAGCCGCGAGTCGTCGGTGGCCCAGGCGAGGGCCTCTGCCCGAAGGTGGCCGTCGGCGCCGAGCAACGCAGCGTCCTCGCCGGCCGCGACGTCGAAGAGGTCGCCGTCGAAGCCCCGCAGGCGCGCCGAGCGCGGCGCGGGGACCGCTGCCTCGTCGAGCCCCCGACACCCGGCGACGACGTGGCCCGGTGTCGCCCACCACCCTCCATGGATGATCCGGTGTGCCTCTGCGAGGTCCCAGGTGCGGTCGACGTCGACCCCGGCTGCGACCGGGATGCGCAGCGTGGAAGCGGCCGACCACACGACCCATCGGGGCCGGAGCCGCGCCGCCAGATCGACGAAACGTGCGACGACCGTGTCGAGCGGCCACGGCTCCTCGATGCCGGGCCCCACGGCATACGCGCCCCGGGGACCGACGACGACCGCGACGAGTGGGGGGCGAGAAGGCTTGTCAGCCAAGGCAGGCGGCGATTCTGCCGATCGCCTCGCGGATGACCTCGGGCGACGTGCCGAAGTTGAGGCGGGCATGACCCACCCCGCCGGAGCCGAAGGTCGGGCCCGAGGACAGCGCCACCCGGGCGCGACGCACGAGTTCGGCCGCCGGGTCGTCACCCAGCCCGAGGGCGCGGAGGTCGAGCCAGGCCAGGTAGGTGGACTCCGGTGCGACGAGCCGCACGCCGGGGAGCTGCTCGGAGACGAGCCGGCTCAGCAGACGGCGGTTGGTGTCGAGCTCGCAGACGAGCCGGTGCACCCACTCGCGCCCGTCGCGGAAGGCTGCGGTCTGGGCGATGACCCCGAGGTGGCTGGCGCCGAAGGTCACGAAGGGGTGCAGGCGGCGCAGGTCGGCCACGGCCTCGGCGCCCGGCACGAGGATCGCCGCCTTGAGCCCGGCGAGGTTCCACGCCTTCGAGGCCGAGGTCACCGTGACGCCACGCTCGGTGCCCGGCAATGACAGGTAGGGCGTGAACGTGCTCGGCGGCAGGACGAGAGGGCCGTGGATCTCGTCGGAGACCACGCGTACGCCGTGCGCGTCGGCGACCCGAGCCAGCTCAGCGAGCTCACCCGGAGAGTGGACGGTGCCCGTGGGGTTGTGCGGATTGGACAGCAGGTATGCCGCCCGGTGGCCCCCGGCGGTCACCTCGGCGAAGACCGCTGCCAGACGGTCGAGGTCGAGACGGTGGTCCGGACCCAGCGGAGCCTCGACCGTCCGCCGGCCGCAGGCTGCGATGACGTCGTAGAAGGCGTTGTAGACCGGTGGGCTGACGACCACCGGCCCGCCCTCGTCGGTGAAGAGGCGCAGCAGGTGCGTCACGCCCGTCAGCACGTCCGCCACCCGCTTCGTGGACTCCGGGTCGAAGGCCCAGCCCCACTCCGCGTCGGCGAACGAGGCCACCTCGGCGGCATACGCCTCCGTCAGGGCGTAGCCCGTGTCGCCCCTACCGACCGCGGCGCTCACGGCGTCCACGACGGCCTGGCACGGTGCGCTGTCCATCTCGGCGATCCACATCGGGATGACGTCGGGGCCGTGGACTCCCCACTTGACGGAGGTGCGGCTGCGGCGCAGGTCGTCCAGGGGCACGCCCAGGACAGGCGGCAGGGTCTCGCTCTCGGCCATGGCCCGACCCTACGAGACGGCACCGACGGCCTGCGGCGGGGTGGGCGGCGCAGGGGAGTGGGTACGGTTCGACCGGTGACCCACCCGGCCACCGCGGACGGCGGTCGGTGACGGGCACCTGCGAACAGCGCAGCAACAGCGACGTCGAGACGGACAGAGGTGGAGCCCGGTGGGTGTCTTCGGTTGGGGCAGGAGCGAGGCCCTTCGGGCCTCCGACGCGACGGCTGCGCAGGTGCGCAGGGCCAAGGATGCCGGTGCGATCGAGCGGGCCGCGCAGCCACGCGAAGGAGGGCTCACCGGCGCCGCGACGCGGCTCGTCGAACGCCTTCTCGACGTGGGCATCGACGGGAAGGGGCCCTTCCACTCAGCGCACGAGGTGGCGGCCGGCGCGCTCCGGCAGGCCCACGGCGACGTGGACCAGGCGCTGCGCATCATCGTGCGCGACCACCGCCAGCTCGGCGCGGTGGGCGGCTTCGTCACCGGGCTGGGCGGCTTCTTCACCATGCCGATCTCGCTCCCGGCCAACGTGCTGGAGTTCTACCTCCTGGCCACCCGCATGACCGCCGCCACGGCCGAGCTGCGCGGCTACGACATCGACCGGCCCGAGATCCGCTCGGCGGTGCTGCTCACGCTCACCGGCGCCGACAGCGAGGACCTGCTCAAGAAGGCCGGGCTGAGGGTGGCGGGGGGCAAGATGTCGTCGCTCGCCTTCGACCGACTCCCGGCGCCGGCGTTGATGGTGCTCAACAAGGCCGTCGGCTTCCGGCTGCTCGGTCGCATCGGCCAGGGTTCCCTGGCCAGGCTCGGCCGGGCGGTGCCGCTCGTCGGAGGGTTGATCGGCGCGGCCATCGACGTCTACATGCTGAACGGCATCGGTCGTCAGGCAGCCAAGGAGTTCCCCGCTGCCGACACTGCCGCCCGCTGAGCCCATGTCGCCAATTCGCATCACCGTCGCCCCGCTCCCGCGTGGTCGAGCACGGGGAATCGTCTCGGCGCGCGGCTCGTTGGGCGGGTCATGAAGACTCCGTCCCGCATCAAGATGGCCGCGACCGTGGCTTCCGTCGTGCGAGCAGCCACGCGACCCGGCGCGCCCAGTCTGCAGGAGCGCGTGCACGCCGTGCCGCGGCTGGTGCGCTCCACGCTGCACGGGGCGTATGCCGGCACCACCCTCAAGCGGCTCGGGCTCGTCGCCGGGGCGGTGGCCTACGTCGCCTCACCCATCGACCTGCTTCCCGAGGCGATCCTCCCGGTCGTCGGGGCCGCCGACGACGCGGTCGTCATCTCCTGGGCCATCAAGGCCTTCTTCGAGGAGACGGATCGCTTCATTGCGTGGGAGGCCGGCAGGGGCGCGCGCGTGCGCCCGTCCACGCCGCCCCGCGAGCGGGGCGGCGTCCTTCCACTGACGGCCCGAGCGGCGGAGGCAGCGAGCGGTGGGACGGCTGATACGGAGTCGGACGCGCGTGCCGGTCGCGTGGACCACGTGCAGCTGCCCCAGGCCGCGCGGCAGGCGGCCACCGACTACGTCCTCGAGTCGGTACGCAAGCGTCTGGAGCGCTGAACGGGGTCGAATGACCTCATGCCGCTACAGAGGCACTCGATCCGCCTGCTCGGAGCAGAGGGGCCCGGGATGGCGAACGCTGCCATTCGGGGGGTCGAACGCTGCAATTCGGGAGGCGAACGCCTGATGACACTTTTTGCCAATTCTCCGTGAGTTCTTGCCAAAAACCTCCGTACCGGGACAGGGTGTCGGCATGCGCCGATCCACCGTTGCCGGGGCCGCAGTCCTCGCGCCGCTCATTGTCGCCCTCACCGCCTGCTCGTCGGGCTCCGCCGCCGGGAACGGCAGCGGGGGTGGGAACGCCATCACCGTCGCCGCGAGCGGCGACACCAACGTGCAGGAACTGTGGCAGCAGGTCCTCATCCCGGACTTCCAAAAGGCCAACCCGGGCACGACGGTCAAGCTGACCTTCGACCTGCACGGCAGCAATGACCAGCAGAACTTCGCCCGGCTGGCCGCGGCGACCCAGCAGGGCAAGGATCCTGGCGTCGATCTGGTCGCCAGCTTCACCGACAAGGCGGCCGGTGCCGGGCTGCTCGCCGAGGCCGGCGCCAGCCAGGTGCCCAGCCTGGCCAACGTCGACCCCGCGGTCGTTGCCGCCGGTGGCAAGGGCGCCGTCCCCTACCGCGCGTCCTCCGTGCTGTTGGCTTACAACCCGAGCAAGGTCCCCGACCCGCCGACGACCCTCGACGCCCTGCTCGCATGGATCAAGGCGCACCCCGGGCGCTTCACCTACAACTCTCCCAAGAGCGGGGGATCGGGGCAGGCCTTCGTCGTCACCGTCCTCGACAAGACGACCCCGCAGGCAGACCGCGACCAGATGACGACCGGCTACCACAAGGACCTCGAGAAGGACTGGGACGCCGGCTGGAAGACCCTCTCCGACCTGACCCCGTCGGTCTACCAGAAGGGGGTCTACCCCAACGGCAACAACCAGGTGCTGCAGCTGCTCTCCTCGGGACAGATCGACCTGGCGCCGGTGTGGTCCGACCAGTTCATCTCCGGTCAAGCGGCCGGCACCATCCCGAAGACGATGAAGGCCCAGCAGATCAAGGACCCGTCCTTCACCGGCGGGGCGGCCTACGTCGGCGTGACCAAGGCGTCGAAGAACCAGGCCTTGGCCTACAAGCTCGTCGACTTCATGCTCCAGCCCGACGAGCAGGCAAAGATCGCCGACAAGATCGCCGGCTACCCCGCCATCTCCATGAGCAAGATGAGCCAGGCGATCCAGGACAGGTTCGCGGCGGCCGACGCAAACACGCTGCGGCCCGGATACAACCCCGACCACAGCAGCGACATCAACAACTTGTGGGACCAGAAGGTCCCGGGGCAGTGACCCTTCCCCCGGTGACCGTCCCGGCGGCGACCGTCTCCCCTGACACCGTCGCGTCCGGGGTGGTGGCTCCCGGCAGCGTCCCGCCCGGAACCGCCTCCTCACGGCGCCCGAGCCGGCGCCACCGGCTGACCGGTCTGCTTCTCGCGAGCCCGCCCCTGCTGCTGGTCGCGGTCTTCGTCGGCTTCCCGATTCTCGTCGCCGTTGCCTACAGCCTCGGACACACCGGTGGTCCCAACGCCACCGTCAGCCTCATCGCCAAGGACCAGGTGACGGTTGACGCCTGGTGGAAGCAGAGCCTCGGTGCCTACACCCAGCTCTTCGCGGACGACCGCTTCCGCCGCGACCTCGTCGTCACCGTCGTGGTCGCGCTGCTCACGACGGTGATCGTGCTCGTGCTCGCATGGGTCATCGCCCTCTACGTGCGGCTCACCGACACGTGGGCCTCCAGGATGCTCTCGGCGCTCGCGGTCGTGCCGATGTTCATCCCCGTCGTCATCGCGTCGTGGGCGATCCTCACCTTCTACTCCAGTGACGGCTTCGTGCGCTCCGTCGCCTCGCACCTCGGCCTCACCGCGCCGGTTTGGGGCTACACCACCACCGCCGTCGTCATCGGGCTCGTCTGGACCCACCTGCCGTTCGCCACGCTCATGATCGTCTCGGGGGTGCAGGCGGTCCCCGACGCCCTCATCGAGGCGGGTCGTGACGCTGGCGCGTCCATACCTCGGGTCGTATGGAGCGTCGTCGCGCCGATGGCGCTCGTGCCGACCGTAATAGCTGGCACCTTCACCGCGATCGGCACGCTGGGGTCGTTCACCGTGCCCTACTTCACCGGGCCGAACGCGCCGAAGATGCTGGGGGTCGACATGGCCGACTACTTCACCTCCTACAACCTGCCCCAGGCCTCGGTGGTGATGGCCGTCGTCGTCTTCGTCGTGGCCGCCGGCTTCGGGGTGGTCTACGTGTGGGCCAACTACCGTGGGGCCTCGGACCCCACGGCGACGGAACAGTCGTGAGGCGCGCGAGCGGGCAGACCCTGACCGTGGTCCTGCTCGCCGTGCTCGGCGTCTTCATCCTCGGACCCCTGATCTGGCTCGGTGTCCGCGCCTTTGCCACGAGCTGGAGCTACCCGTCGCTCGGCCCGGACGGCTGGACGCTGTCGTGGTGGCAGGCGGTCTTCGACGACCCCAACCTCAAGGGCTCGGTGGTGCTGTCCTTCGAGTTCGCCCTGGTCACGATGGCGGTGTCGGCCCTGATCTGTCTGCCCGCCGCCTACGCCTTCGCCAGATTCGACTTCCCGGGAAGACGTTTCTTCCTCATCGGCCTCTTCGCCACCAACGCTTTCCCCAAGATGGGGCTCTTCGTGGCCCTGGCCTCGTTGTTCTACACGCTGGGTCTGATGTCGACCTTCTCCGGTGTCGTGATCATCCACCTGCTGGGCACCGTCGTCTTCATGACGTGGATCCCGGCGGCGGCCTTCGCGGCCGTCCCCCGCGCCTACGAGGAGGCGGCCCGTGACGCGGGGGCGGGGCGCATCACGGTGCTACGCACTGTCACCCTCCCGCTCGCCGCCCCCGGCATCGTCGTCGCGCTCATCATGAGCTTCCTCGCCTCCTTCGACGAGGCGCAGGGCACCTACCTGGTCGGTAACCCCGACTACGTGACGATGCCGACCCAGATGTACTCCCTCGTCCTCAACTACCCGCCACAGGTGTCCGCCGTGTTCTCCATCCTCCTGGCCATCCCGTCGGCGGCCCTGCTCCTGCTCGTCCGCAAGCACGTCATGGGCGGTCAGCTCGCCGAAGGGTTCCAGATCAGATGACCTCGACCGCCCACCCCCACACCGCCGAGGAGGCCGCCGTGCCGGAGGCTGCGGCCGACGGGCTCGTCCTGCGCGGGGTCAGCAAGGTGCTGGGGGGCAAGACCATCGTCGACGACCTCGACCTGCGGGTCGCGAAGGGCGAGCTGGTCTGCCTGCTCGGGCCCTCGGGCTGCGGCAAGACGACCACGCTGCGCATGGTCGCGGGCTTCCTCGGGCCCGATGCGGGGGCGGTGACCATCGAGGGCCGTGACGTCACCGGCCTGCCTCCCGAGCGGCGGCCCACCGCGATGGTCTTCCAGAACTACGCGCTGTGGCCGCACATGTCGGTCTTCGACAACGTCGCCTTCCCGCTCCGGCTGCGCAAGCTGCCCAAGGCGCAGATCCGCACCCAGGTCGAGGAGGTGCTCGAGCTGGTCGGCCTCACCCACCACGTGCGCTCGCGGCCGGCGCGCATCTCCGGTGGCGAGCAGCAACGGGTCGCCCTTGCACGGGCGCTCGTGCAGCGGCCGCAAGTGCTCCTGCTCGACGAGCCGCTCTCCAACCTCGACGCCAAACTCCGGGTGCGCGTGCGTGAGGACATCCGCGAAATCCAGCAGCGGCTCGGCATCACGACCGTCGTCGTCACGCACGACCAGGACGAGGCGCTCTCGATGTCGGACCGGGTTGCGGTGATGAACTCGGGGCGGATCGAGCAGTACGCCGCACCCGCCGAGCTCTACCGCACGCCGGCCACGACCTTCGTCGGCGGATTCGTCGGCGCGACCAACACGCTGCGCGGCCGACTCGAGGGGGACGCCGCGGAGCCGGTCGTCGTCCTCAGCGGCAGCGCGGGCGAAGTGCGGCTGCCGATGGGATCGACGAACCTGCACCCGGCGGTATCGAGCGCTGCCGACGACACCCTCACCGTGCGACCTGAGGACGTGGTCGTCACGGGTCTCGTCGGCAACGCTGACGCCTCGGCGGTCGTCGACCGGATCATCCCCCGTGGCCACTTCACCGAGGTCGTGCTGGTGGTCGCCGGGGCGACGCTTCGGGCCTACGTCGACGCGGACGCTGCCGCAGTCGCGCAGCCGCGGGGGCAGGTGAGGATCGGCCTACGACGGGTGCTGGTCTACCGCGACGGGCGTCTGCTGTGACCATCGACCCCCGGGCCGGTGGCGGCCGTGCCCTCGCCGTCGCCCACCGCGGCGACCCGGTCACCCACCGGGAGAACACTCTTCAGGCTGTTGGGCGCGCCATCGACGCCGGTGCCGACCTCGTGGAGATCGACGTCAAGACGACGGCCGACGGGGTGAGCGTCGTCCTGCACGACGACAACCTCGCCCGACTGTGGGAGGTCGAGCGCGACATCCGAGAGCTGACGGTGCACGAGGTGGACGCGGTCGGTGCCCTTCCCAGTGGGGGGTCGATGCGGATCCCGCGGCTCCAGCAGGTGCTGCAAGCGGTAGCCGGCACGGGTGTCGGCCTGCTGATCGACATGGATTCCGGGGAGTGGGCCTCGGCTGCCCTCTCGACGGTGACGCGGGCCGCGTCAGCGGGCGAGGTGCGGCCGACGCAGGTCGTCTGGTGCGGGCACATCGACGCCCTCCGCGCCGTGCGCCGTGCCGACCCGAACGCCAGGATCTTCCTCTCGTGGGGCGAGCAGCTTCGCGACGGGCTGCCCTCCGACGAGCTCGTGGCCGAGCTGCGGCCCGAGGCGTTCAACCCGCACTGGGAGGCCGTGGGTGGCCCGGTGCGCGACTGGGCGTCCGACCACGGGCTGGCGCTGTGCTGCTGGACGGTCGATGACCCGAACACCATCGCGACGGTGCTGCACGAGGGGGCCGATGCGGTGATCAGCAACCAGGTCGACCTCGTCGTGCAGGAGGTGGCCCGGTGGAACCAGACCCTGGCGCGGTGAGCCCAGCAGCTGCCGCGGCGGCATACGGCATCGACCTGGGGCATGCGCTCGAGGTGGCCGTGAAGTGCGCCGAGCTCGCGGCGCAGGTGATGCGCGACGTGCCACGGGGGCTCGCGCGCACGAAGGCGCACCCCGCCGACGTCGTCACCGACATCGACGTGGCCACCGAGGAGGCGGTGCGGGCGCTGCTGGCGCGGACGTTTCCCGACCACGTTGTCGTGGGGGAGGAGCTCGGTGGGAGCGCTGACCTCGACGGCGGCGGCCCCACCTGGTGGTGCGACCCCGTCGACGGCACGACCAACCTCGCGTCGGGACTGCCGTGGACCTCGTTCTCCCTCGCGCTCTCGGTGGGTCGCGTACCGCTCGTGGGCGTCGTCGGCGACCCCTGGCGCCATGAGGTGCTGACGGCCCGGGCCGACGGCGGGGCGCACCAGCGCCGACCCGACGGCAGTGTCGTGGCAGTGCGGGCCTCGCCTGTGCAGACCCCGGAGGGGCAGGTGGTTCTCACCGAATGGGCTTCGCACGTGCCGTGGCCCGGGATGGTCGAGCTGCTCGAGGGGCTCGCCGGTCAGCACTGCACGAGCCGCGTGATGGGCTCTGGGACGCTGGCCATCGCCTCGGTAGGTGCGGGTCGGGCGGCCGGTGCGGTGATCGGGGAGTTCCACCCGGAGGACCACCTCGCGGCGCTCCTGCTGTCGGCGGAAGCAGGCGCCGTGGTTCGCGACGTCGCCGGTCGGGAGACTCGGTGGCCGGTGCCGGGGCCCTTCTCCGTTGCTGCTCCGGGGGTGGATGCCGCCCTCCGAGCTCTCCTTCGCCCGCGACCTCGCATGCCCTGACCGGAGGGGGAACCGGCTCGAGCGTGGCGGTATTCACCCCGGACAGCGTGAGCAAGCACGTGTTCCCAGGACGCGGCGAACCGCGCGGCGCTCGATCCACACCTCCTCGGCGTGCCCTGCTCTCGTCCACAGGCAAGCCGACGGGGCTGTCCCTGGCTGAGGGCAGCGGCGAGGCTCGGTGCATGCCGAAGATCTCATTGTCCGGGCCGGCCGAGCTGCTGACCATCATCCCCTTCCACCTTGGGTTCCAGCCGGTGCGGAGCGTCGTGGTCGTCTGCTTCCACGGCAAGCGCCTCGGTCTCGTGGCCCGTCTCGACATCGTCGGGGCCGAGCTGGCGGTCGAGGCGGCCAGCCAGACCGCACCGACGCTGCTGCGCGGCAAGCCCTCGTCGGTCGCCCTGGTCGCCTTCGAGGACGTCCCGGACGAGTCCCTGCCGCTGCTCGAGGCGCTGACGGATGTGGTCGAGTGGGATCGCGTCGTGGTGCGCGAACGTCTCCTCGTCCGTGGCGGCCGCTGGCGCTCCGTGGGCTGCGACTGCTGCCCTGACGAGGGATGGCTCCTGCCCGAGCAGGCCGACGTGCCGGCGGTCGCCGACTACGTGGCGCTGGGGCATGCGGTCCTGTCCGACCGGGACGACCTGACCCGACTCGTGGAACCGCTCGCACGCACGAGCCCCGGCCACGACCTGGCCCTCGCGGGCGTCGACGACTGGCAACAGCGATATGCCGCCTACGGTGGGATGGTCTCCCGCGCCCCGCTGAGCCCGGACCGGCGAGGCACCCGCCCACGCACGCGCGGCCATGAGTCCCACCTCACGGTGGTCGACGGAGGTGATCCAGCCGAACGTCGGCTCTTGATCACCGACTCGCTGTCCGCGTGGGCGGGGGTGCTGCACGGCGACATCGAGGACTCGGCCCTCCCTGACTGTGTGCCCTCGCTCGTCGGGCCGTTGCGCGACCTGCAGTTCCGCGACGCACTGATCGGTTGGCTCTGCCCCGGCGCGGTGCCGCTGGACGGCTTCCCCGACGAGCTGGTGGTCCTGCTGCAGGGGATGCTCGGACCGTCCCTGCAGGTCTCGCCTGCGGGCGACGGCTCTCACCCGTCGCGGCCCTCCGGTGGAAGCAGTCTCGGCGCTGAGAGCCAGGAGGGCCCGGCCGCGCGCGGCACTGGTGGCTCGATGCAGCCTGACCCGGACGTCGAGATGGTGCGAGCCCTGCAGGACCTGCTGGCCATCGAGTCGGCCCGGTCCCGGGACGACGGGCTCGACGCCTGGTCTGCGGAGGCTCCCGCCGACCCGTCCGACCCGTCCGACGACCGCTCGCTGGAGGGGTGGCACGAGGTCATGAGGAAGCTCGAGGCCCTGGGCGCTCTGGAGGCGCTCGCCGCCTTCGACGAGACGGACGAGGTCGATCAGGTCGACCTAGTCGACGAGCTCGCGGATCTCGACGACGCGGAGGCGGTGGACGAATGGGAGCAGGATGACGAGCTGGGCGGGCTCGACGGCTGGGACGAGGCCCTCGCGCCACGCCTGCTGCTGGCCCGCCTGGAGCAGGTGTGTCGGCTGACCCCCGCGGCACACGCAGCGCCGCTGCTGTCGGTGGTGGCATCCGTCGCCTGGTGGTGCGGCGACGGGGCGCGTTCCGGCGTCGCCGTCGACCGGGCACTCGAGCTCGAACCGCAGCACCGGCTCTGCCGGCTCGTTCGCCAGTCCTTGGACCACGGCATCCGCCCGCCTCGGTGCGCCTGACGTGGGCCGGCGGGCCCGGTATCAAGGCCTTGCACCAGCGCGGTTCACCACGGCGTCCATGACGTGGAACGCCACCTCCGAGCCCGGCAGGGCCTCGCGTATGGTGGTCCGAGGTCATGAGTACCAGCGACAAGCCCCGGCTCGCTGGTCGGCAACCCTCCTTCGCGGTGGGGTGCCCCGGGTGAAGACCTGGCCGCACCCGTCCCGGTGTGAGCAAGCGCGAGCACGAGGAGTACTCCGATGACCGTCACCCACCGGACGCAGAGCACACGACGGCCCCTGCGCCCGGCTCCCCAGGGCGGCACCGGGCGCGTGGGCGAGCTATCCCTTTCCTCGACGTCTGCCGAGTGCGACCGCCCGGCCACGAGCCGTCCCGGCGCGGCCTGGGCCGACGGTGACCCCGTCGGCCGTCGCCGGTTCGCCGACGTCGGAGACCTGGAGCTTGAACGCGGCGGTGTCCTCCCCGGGGTGCGAATCGCCTACGAGACGTGGGGTCGGCTCAACGAGGCGCGGGACAACGTCATCCTCGTGGAGCACGCACTGACCGGCGACAGCCACGTGGTCGGAGAGGCCGGCCCGGGACACGTCTCCCCGGGCTGGTGGAACTCGCTCATCGGCTCCGGGTGCCCGGTCGACCCCGAGCAGTGGTTCGTCGTCGCCTCCAACGTCCTCGGCGGCTGCCAGGGCAGCACGGGTCCCTCCAGTCCCGCGCCCGACGGCCGCGCCTGGGGGAGCCGCTTCCCGTATGTCACGGTGCGCGACCAGGTGGCCGCCGAGCGGCTGCTGCTCGACGGGCTCGGGATAGACAGGGTCGCCGCAGTCGTCGGAGGGTCCATGGGGGGCATGCGCGCGCTCGAGTGGGCGGTCGGCCACCCCGACAGCGTCGACCGGTGCATCGTCCTGGCCTCCACCGCGTACGCCACGGCCGACCAGATCGCCTGGTGCCAGTCCCAGCTGCTGGCCATCCGCAGCGACCCCCACTTCGCGGGTGGCGACTACTACGGCACCGGTCACCAACCAGACACCGGCCTCGGCCTCGCCCGGCGCATCGCCCACATCACCTACCGCACCGAGGGTGAACTGGGCCGGCGCTTCGGGCGCGAGGCGCAGCTGGGTGAGGACCCCCTGCGGGCGGGCGACCGGGGCCGCTTCGCGGTCGAGTCCTACCTCGACCACCATGCCGGAAAGCTGGCCCGCCGCTTCGACGCCAACTCCTACGTCGTGCTCACCGAGGCGATGAACTCCCACGACGTGGGCCGCGACCGCGGTGGCCTGCGCACGGCGCTGTCCCGCGTCACCGCCGACTGCACCGTCGTCTCGGTCGACACCGACCGGCTCTACCCGCCTCGGCTCTCCGACGAGCTCCACGAGGCCCTGCCGGCGTCGAAGCGCGAGCACATCGTCTCCGACTTCGGCCACGACGGCTTCCTCATCGAGGAGGACCAGGTGGGACGCATCGTCCGCGAGGCCCTCGCGCGTCCGCGACACTGAGCGTCCGGGCGCCGGAGGCGGCGCGGGTGCCGGGGGCTCGGACCGACCGTCCACCGCGACGGCCGATGTGCGAGGAGCACCACCGTCGCCCGCCGAACACGGGTCGCCACAGGGCTCCGGGCACCGCGCTGTAGGTGGGGATATCGGGTACGGTGCGAGCACTGGTTGATTCCGTCCCAAAGGAGGTCCGGGAAAGTGGCCATCGTCGTTGGTTATGTCGCCACCAAGGAAGGTCGCGCGGCGCTCAAGCGAGCCGCCGAGGAGTGCGTCCTGAGAGGGGCGAAGCTCGTCGTGGTCAGCTCGCACCGAGGCGGGAAGGACTTCGACGCGGCGGAGGCCAGCTACTTCGAGACCGAGCTCAACCGCGTGCAGGCCCTCCTGGAGGAGAAGGGCCTCGAGCACGAGGTGCGCCAGCTCGTCCGGGGCAACGATCCGGCCGAGGACCTCATCTCGGTCGCCGAGGAGGAGAAGGCCGACTTCATCGTCATCGGCCTGCGCCGCCGCAGCCCGGTGGGCAAGCTCATCCTCGGCTCCAACGCGCAGCGCATCCTGCTCGACGCGAGCTGTCCCGTCCTGGCCGTCAAGGGCGACTGAGAGCCCTGCACGCCGAGCGGGCACCGAGCGGACCGCAGGCGCCGCGGCCACGTCAGGGCCGGGGCGCGCTCGCCGCGTCCGGCTGCCCTCGCAGACTCTCCGGGCCTCCACCTGCGCCGCAGAAGAAACCGGCGTCCGGCACCCGGTGTTCGGTGTGCGTTCGCCTCCATGCGTCGCGCCGTTTTATAATGTCTGGGTACCGGATCGCACAAGGCGCACTGAGAGCTCGTACAGGGACCGACTCCGACAGGCCACGCTCCTCCGGGCACCAACCCCCAATCTTCGCTCGTTGTGATGATGCATGCCCGGAACCGGCGCACCCACCCGACGAGACCTGCGACGAAAGGCGACTGCATCCGTGCCCAAGGCAACAACCGCTGGAGCTCCCAAGACCCTGCCTAAGGTGTTCCAGCACGAGGCGATCATGCAGCTCCTGGTCAAGGGCAGCACCAACGGGACGATCACCGGAACGGAGATCGCGCGGGCGCAGGTCGATGCTGGGCTCGACCTGAAGCAGATGAAGCCGGTCCTCACCACCCTCGAGGCCCACGACATCGAGATCGTCGTCGACGCACCGCACTCCACCACGAAGAAGACCCGAACCGGGACCAAGGGAGGCACTGTGGCCACCGCACGGACCAGCACGGCCGCGGCGACGAAGTCCGCCACGCGGACCGCTGCGACCACCAAGACCGCCGCCAAGAAGGCGGCGCCCAAGGCGTCCGGCGACGACGAGCAGGGTGCGGCCACGACCAAGCCCGCCGCCCGTACCGCCAAGAAGGCCACGACCAACGCGGGGGTCGCCAAGGCGGCTGCCAAGCCTGCTGCGAAGAAGACGACCGCCAGGAAGACGGCTGCGAAGAAGGCCACCGGCGCTGACGCCGTCGGCGCTGCCGCTGGTGCAGACGACGTCGACGAGGACGCCGACGTCGAGCCCGACGACGCGCCGGTCTCCGAGCTCGAGGAGGTCGAAGTCGTCGCCGATGTGGCGGACGACGCCGAGGAGTCCGACGACACCGACGAGACCGCGCCGGCTGCGGCAGCAGCCAAGCCCGAGGAGGCGGAGGAGTCCGGCTTCGTCATCCGCGACGACGACGAGGACGACGCCCCGGCGCAGCAGGTCGTCACGGCCGGAGCCACGGCCGACCCGGTCAAGGACTACCTCAAGCAGATCGGCAAGGTGGCCCTCCTCAACGCAGAGCAGGAGGTCGAGCTCGCCAAGCGCATCGAGGCCGGCCTGTTCGCCGAGGAGAAGCTCAACTCCGGCGAGAAGATCGATATGAAGCTCAAGCGCGAGCTCTGGTGGATCGCCCAGGACGGCAAGAAGGCCAAGAACCACCTCCTCGAGGCCAACC
This sequence comes from Terrabacter sp. BE26, assembly GCF_041941675.1. GTDB lineage: Bacteria > Actinomycetota > Actinomycetes > Actinomycetales > Dermatophilaceae > Terrabacter. Next base: position 3,511,900 of record NZ_CP090122.1, read on the forward strand.
TCCGACTCGTCGTCAGCCTCGCCAAGCGCTACACCGGGCGCGGCATGCTCTTCCTCGACCTCATCCAGGAGGGCAACCTCGGCCTCATCCGTGCGGTCGAGAAGTTCGACTACACCAAGGGCTACAAGTTCTCGACCTACGCGACGTGGTGGATCCGCCAGGCCATCACTCGTGCCATGGCGGACCAGGCGCGCACGATCCGCATCCCGGTCCACATGGTCGAGGTCATCAACAAGCTCGCCCGCGTGCAGCGCCAGATGCTGCAGGACCTCGGGCGCGAGCCCACCCCGGAGGAGCTCGCCAAGGAGCTCGACATGACCCCCGAGAAGGTCGTCGAGGTCCAGAAGTACGGCCGCGAGCCGATCTCGCTGCACACCCCGCTCGGCGAGGACGGCGACAGCGAGTTCGGTGACCTCATCGAGGACTCCGAGGCGGTCGTGCCCGCCGACGCCGTGAGCTTCACGCTCCTGCAGGAGCAGCTGCACTCGGTGCTCGACACGCTCTCCGAGCGCGAGGCCGGCGTCGTGTCGATGCGCTTCGGGCTGACCGACGGTCAGCCGAAGACCCTCGACGAGATCGGCAAGGTCTACGGCGTGACGCGTGAGCGCATCCGCCAGATCGAGTCCAAGACGATGAGCAAGCTGCGTCACCCGAGCCGTAGCCAGGTGCTGCGCGACTACCTGGACTGACCGGCCCGCTGGCACGTCCACATCTCGCAGGTCAGGCGCCCCACTCGGGCGCCTGACCTGCACCCTTCAGACGGCGCACGGATGCGATGGACGTCCGCGTCGCCGGTCGGGCTCATTCGTGGGTCGACAGCGGCTGGCCGTTACGGACCGAGCTGACGACGGCGAGGACACCTCTGCTGGTCTCGGCTGCATATCGCCTGTCGTCGAGCAGACCCCGGTGGTCGGCGCCGTCGACGACCTGGTGCGCGCTGTTCGTGGACAGCCTCGCCGACGCCTTCTGGTGCGCCATCCAGGTCGCGTCGCTCCCGGACCCCGCCGTGAGCACGTACAGGGGCTTGGCGCCGAAGTCCTGCAGCGACGCAGCTTCCCGGCTCGCGGCGCCGCCGCGCAGGAACTCCTCGACCACGCTGCGCACCGTGTGCGCCTGCGCGCTGTCGTAGACGAGCTGCTCCTCGTTGCGGGGAGGGAGGGTGCCGCCGGTGAGGGTGCCGTACAGGCGGGCCAGTCCCACGTCGGCCGAGAGGGCTGCCAGCGTGGCGAACCGGCCGATGGCGTCGTAGGACCCGTCCTCGGTCGCGGCGGGGACAACGGACGTGGCGGGTCCCTCCGACGCCGTGGAGTCGATGAGCACGAGTCCGGCGACCTCGTCGGGGTAGTGGGCCGCGAAGGTGCGCACGTAGAGGCCGCCGAAGGAGTGTCCGGCGAGCACGTACGGGCCCGGGACGCCGCCCCGGTGCAACAGCGTGTGCAGGTCCGCGGCCACCTGTGCGCCGTTCTGTGGGCTGTCCGCCGGATCGCTGCCACCACGGCCGGCGCGGTCGTAGACGCACACCCGCGTCTGCTTGGCGACGGCCGGGGCGATCCAGCCCATGCTGGCCGAGGTGCCTCCGGCCCCGGGTTCGAGGACGACCGTGGGGCTTGCGGAGCCGGTGCAGTCCAGGCGCAGCTGGTGTCCGCCGACGTCGACGAGGCGACCGGACGCCAGGAAGGGGTTCGTCGTGGTGGCTTGGCTCAGCGTCTGCCAGCCGCCCCCGATCGCGCACAGGGCCAGGACGGCGCACACGGCGTAGAGCTGGACCCGTCCTCCGCGGCTGCGCATGTCCCGGTGCACCCGCACCACCATCCAGACGACCAGCCCCAGGAGTGCCGGGGGCCAGATCCAGCCGAGCACCTCGTGCGTCGAGTCGAACGCGAGCAGCAGGAGCCCGCCAGCGCCCATGAAGGTGGCGGGAACCGCGGCCCAGCGCTGCGGTTGGTCGCTGAAGCGGCTCGAGAGCCAGAACAGCATCGTCCAGCCGGTCGCGAACCCCAAGCAGGACCGCGGCGGTGATGGCGCTCTCGGTCACCGGGACGAACGGCGCGCCGACCAGGAGCAGCGCGACGAGGACCCCGACCGCCAGCGAAGCGGCCACGATCCATCCCAGGCGACCGCGACGCCCGGGTCGGGGCCCACCCGACTGCGTCTGGTCGGAGGTCTTGCCCGGGTTCGTCGTCGCCGCGGGCGGAACGGACGGAGAGGACCAGCGAGAGAAGACAGCCATGGCGCACTTCTTTGCTCGGGGTGCTTGCGGGCGCCGCCTGAAGGCCGACCCCGCTCCGTCATGGCCCTGCCCGCCCTGCTGCCCATCGTATTCACCAAGACCCGCATCGGTCGGCGCAACGAGGTATGCCGGGTGGCGTCGTGGGCGTGGCAGGCGCGTCGGCGCCCCCGACGGTCACCGAGGGCGTGTGGACCGGCGCGGGAGCCGCCTCGAGATGCTGCTCGGGACGCGAGCGGAGACCCGGCTCGGCAGCGCACGCCAGTAGGAGACGCCCGCCTGGGGCCAGAGGAAGGACCGGACCCGGACCTGCCACGCCCGGGTGCGACCGACCTGCCGACGGATCGCCCTGATGTCCTGGTGCAGCCGGACTGCCTCCTGCGCCGTGGTGCGCTCGGGGCGGTCGTAGCGTGACTTCTCCAGCGTCGCGGTGACCCGACGCATGGCGCTCGCGTTCTCGTCGTCGAGGTGGGCGTCGGTGACGTAGCGCTCGCGCACCTGCCGCAGGGTCCCACCCGGGGGAGCGGCGATGCCGAGGTCGCCGAGGTGCGAGGTCAGCTCCGCCCACTCCGCCTCGATGAGGTCCTGCTGGGACACGGCTGCGCGTCGCCGTCGCAGCCTCAGCAACCAGGCCGTGATGGGCATCGAGAAGGCCGCGAGCAGCCCGAGCAGGATCGCGACGAACACGGCGACGTTGCGCAGGCTGAAGGCCTGGCCGACCGAGTCGAGGAACGACGGCTGCTGGGCCACGGGTGCCACGGTCGGCTTCGTCGCCTTGGTGGGAGCCGAGGCGACGGCACCGCCGGAGCGACTCTCGGTGACCTCACGCCCACCGCGCGTGGCGCCCGAGTCGGAGCCGAGCACGGCATACGGCGGCGGGCTGCCCGAGCGCACGCCGGGGGTGGGCTCGAAGCGCAGCCAGCCGTAGCCCTGGAAGTAGAGCTCGGGCCACGCGTGCGCGTCGCTCGCCCGGACGACGTACTCCTCCCCGGAGAGCTGGCCGGGCAGGAAGCCGATCGCCATGCGGGCGGGGATGCCCTGGGCCCTGGCCATCATGATCATCGCGGTGGCGAACTGCACGCAGTAGCCGCGACGGGTCTGGTAGAAGCTCTGGATGGGGTCGAGCAGGCGTCCCTCGCTGTCGCGCAGCGGCTCCCCGAGGTCGAGCGAGTAGGTGTAGACGCTCGTGTCGCGCAGGTGGTTCTGGATCGCGATGGCCTTGTCGAGCGGGTTGGCGCTCCCGCGGGTGACCTCGTCGGACCATCGCTGGACCAGCTCGCGGGACCGGTCCGGGACGGCGAGGTCGTCACCGGTGATGGCGGGGGAGTCGGGCTTGCCTGACTCGCGCAGCTGCGGCGGGGTGGGTGCCAGGTCGGCGTACGTGATGCGGTAGCTGCTGACGGACCGGCCGACCCTGACGTCGCGGGTCACGGGGTCGATGGCCCACGGTGTGCCTTCCATGGCGACGGCGACCACGGGGTAGGGCGCCGCGATGCGCGGCGCCGCCAGCGTGTTGTTCGTGACGCTGAGGACGAAGTCGCGACGCTGGTTCGGCGGGGGGAGCGGGGCCGGGCTGTCGGCCTGCTCGGCCGCGGAGCCCACCGCGGTCCACTGGCCGCGTGAGTAGTAGGAGGTGGCGAGCACGCGCAGCGGCGGCCGGCTGAAGCCGGTGGTCGTGTAGGTCAGGACGGGGGTCTGGTCCTGGTCGTTGAGGCTGCGTGAGAGGTCGAGGGTGTCGTTGAAGCCCACGGAGCCCTCGCCGCCGGCGCCGTTGCTGCTGTGCCCCAGGCCCTCGGTGAGGTAGTGCGGGGGGAAGTGCGGCACGACGGCCGGGACGAGCACGGCGGCGACGACGCCGACGGCGCCGAGCCGGAGGGCACCCGCGGAGAAGGAGCGCAGCGCCTCGCGGTCGTGCGCGGCCTCCTCGATGGATCCACCGCCGGCGGCACGGGTGGTGCCCCACCGGCCGAACTGCGCCCGCGCCGTGGTGTGCAGCATCGCCAGCCAGAGCGCGACGGGCACGACGAAGAAGCGCAGGGCGAGCGCCGAGTCCCCGTTCGCAGCCGTGATGAGGTATGCCGTCAGCAGCGGCAGCCCTGCTGCCGCGGGACTGCGCCAGGTGGCGGCCACGGCATCGACCGCGATCGCCACGAGGGCGACGGCCACGAGGAGGCAGAAGGTTATCCCGTCGTTGAGCGGTGCGGGGGCGGAGTAGCGCTGGACGGTCTCGAGCGCCTGCAGTCCGAGCGTGTTGGCGGCCTCGGCCGTCGCGGGGGTCGGCAGCAGGAAGGCGAAGGTGTTTCCGGCCCACACGGCCAGCAGGACGTAGCCCGTGACGAGCACCTGGGCGAGGACGACGAGCAGCCGGGAGCGGGTCAGGCCGCGCCCGACCAGTCCGAGCCCGGCCACGAGCGCCACGACGAGAACGGCCGCCGGCAGCCACGTCGAGTCCGTGAAGAGGCTCGTGATCGGGTAGAGGGCGCTCAAGGTGGCGAGGGCGGCGAGGACGGTGATCCTCCAGCGACGACGGCTCATCTGCCGCTCCCCACGGTCGCGGCGTTCAGCACCGCCCAGGTCTCGGCGACGTCGGCGTCGCGGGACACCGAGACGGCGCGCCAGCCGGCCAGTCGGAGGGCCTCGGCATGGGGTTCGGCTTCGTCGGCGTGGCTGGCGCCGAAGCTGCGTGCGTCCAGGACGAGGGCAAGTCCGGTGGTGCCGGGCTGGCGGACGCTCGCCACCCGCGAGGTGACGTCGCGGCCCGACGGCCCGATGATGGCCACGATGAACCCGCCCGCGCCCGCCAGGGCCTGCCCGGCGCGGAGGATCTCGTCCTCGCCCGAGTCGTCGCGCATGGTCGTGACCGCCAGCACGTCGAGCATCTCCTCGGTGGTGATCGTCTCTACCGCACGGGCATTCTGGACCGTCTCGGCGCAGACGAGGTGGACGGCATACCCCGACTCGCACAGGTGCGCGCCGATGGACGCGGCCGCCGTGACCGCCCACTCGAAGGAGCTGCTCGCTCCGACCCCGCCGTGTGCGGACGGCCGCGGGTCGAGGAGCACGACGGCGCGCCGCTGGGCCGGGCGGTCCTCCTGGCGCACCATCAGGTCGCCCGTGCGCGCGGTGGCCGGCCAGTGGATGCGCCGCAGGTCGTCGCCGTCGCGGTACTCGCGGATGGTCACGTCGTCCTCGCCGTGGAGCGCGATGAGGTGCGCCTGCTCGCCCTCCGAGCCCACACCGGAGCTGCGCTGACGACTCGCCGCGAGCGAGTGCACGGCGGGCAGCACCACCAGGTCGGTGGTCCCCTCGAGGACGGCGTTGCGGTTGGCGAGGCCGAACGGGTCGTGCACCTGCACGCCCAGGGGGCCCAGGTGGAAGCGACCCCGCAGGTGGGAGCGCACGACGTAGTCGATGGCCCGCACGCGCCCCGGGGGGATGCGCCCCACGACGAAGCGGGGCCGGTCACCGAGGACGTAGTCGAGTCGTTCCTCCGCGAGGAAGATCGGGGTGGTGGAGCCCGACACGTTCTCGAAGGAGAGCGTCACGTGGGCGTCCTGCCCGACACTGATGCGTTCGGGGTCGGTGTGCCGCTCGATGCGCATCCGTGTCTTGCGGGTGCGCACCAGGACTGCGCAGACGAGCGGCAGCGCGATGAGCAGCACCCCGAAGCGGGTCAGGTCCCGGAAGCCGAGGATGACACCGGCCAGGGCGAGGACGGTCCCGGAGCCCAGGAACGCCCGGCCCCTCGTCGTCAGGACGCTGCGCAGGGATCCCACGGGCGCCGTCCTCCGCTCGTCGTGCTTCTCGTGGCTCTTCTCATGATGCGTCCCAGCGTGCCCTCATCGTGCCGCTCAGCGTGCTTCTCAGCGGGCTGCGGGCGGTACCGGCACCTGGCGCAGCAGGTCGGTGACCACCTCGACGGTGGTTCGGCGGGCGAGCTGGGTCTCGCTCGAGGGCATGAGCCGGTGCGCGAGGACCGGGCCGGCGAGCATCTGCACGTCGTCGGGGATGACGTGGTCGCGGTCCGCCAGCGCGGCGTGTGCGCGCGAGGCCCGCAGCAGGTGGAGGGCGGCGCGGGGTGAGGCGCCGAGGCGCAGCGCCGGCGTGGACCGCGTCCGGGTCACGAGGTCGACGATGTACTGGCGCACGGCCGGGCTCGCGTGCACCCCGGTGACGGACTGGACCACGCGGTTGATGGTCTCGGCGTCGGTGACGGGGGACAGGTCATCGAGCGGCGAGCGCGCGCTGTGGCTCGCGAGCAGGTCGAGCTCGGCGCTCGGTGAGGGGTAGCCCATCGAGATGCGCGCCATGAAGCGGTCACGCTGCGCCTCGGGCAGCGGGTAGGTGCCCTCCATCTCGATCGGGTTCTGCGTCGCCATGACGATGAACGGCGTGTGCAGCGGGTAGGTCGTGCCGTCGACGGTGACCTGCTGCTCCTCCATGGACTCGAGGAGGGCCGACTGCGTCTTCGGGGAGGCGCGGTTGATCTCGTCGCCGACGACCACGTTGGCGAAGATCGCGCCCGGCCGGAACTCGAAGCGCCGCGCATCCTGGTTGAAGATGCTGACGCCAGTGACGTCGCTGGGCAGCAGGTCCGGAGTGAACTGGATGCGTCGCACGCTGGCGTCGATGGACCGGGCGAGCGTCTTGGCGAGCATCGTCTTCCCGACGCCCGGGACGTCCTCGATGAGCAGGTGCCCGCCGGCGAAGAGCACGGTGATGGTCGTGCGCACGACGTCGGGCTTGCCCTCGATGACGCGGGTCATCGTGGTCATCAGCCGGTCCGCGACCTCGTGCACGAGTCCGAGGTCGGTCCCTTCCGTGGCGAAGCCGTTGGCGCTCGTCGAGCCGAAGGCGGCCCGACCGGCGGACGTCTGCGTGCTCGTGGGCGCGCCTGCGGCGGTCCCGGCGGTTCCGGCCTTCGTCGTGCTCGCGGACGACTCACGCCCGGTATCCGTCCTCGTCACACTGTCCTCCGCTGTTCGTCCCCGTGTCGTGGCGCAGCCTGCTCCTCGCCGGATGCGCCACCCGTGGGGAGATCTTCTCCCATGCACGAGCACATTTGGTAGGGCCGCCCCCGTGGCGCTCGGGTGCAGCACGTCTCAGGCGGCAGCTGGTGGGCGTCGGCCGAAGACCTCCACTTTCCACCACGGCGACGTCTCCGGTGCCCGTTCGGTTCGCTTTCGGGTGGCCGCTGAGCACGAACGCGGTGTCCACGCCGTATGCCGTCCCATCGTCCGTCGCGCGGCGATGCCACCGAGTGGGCCGGGTCGAAGGGGAGGGCCAGGGCGGCACTCCACTTCGCTCCACCCCGTCTGACCTGCGCAGATGCGCGAATCGCTGCGGCGATTTGTGCCAAAGATCGTTGACGGTGGAGTAAAGTGGAGTACGGTGGGGCAACAAGGTAGGAGTTGGGGCGTTCGCGAGTCGATCAGGGGAGGTGGCGGACGATGTTTCTCGGGACGCACACACCCCGGCTCGACGAGAAGGGCCGCCTCTTCCTCCCCGCCAAGTACCGCGACCGCATGGCGGCCGGCCTCGTGGTCACCCGTGGCCAGGAGCGAAGCCTCTTCATCTACCCGATGGACGAGTTCGTGAAGGTCGCCGAGCAGATGCGCCAGGCGCCCACCACGAGCAAGGCCGCACGCGACTACATGCGTGTCTTCCTCTCGGGGGCCTCCGACGAGATCCCCGACAAGCAGGGCCGCTTCACCATCCCCGCCAACCTGCGCCAGTACGCCGGCCTCGATCGGGAGGTCACGGTCATCGGTGCCGGCTCACGCCTCGAGGTCTGGGACAGCGCGGTGTGGAACGCCTACCTGGAGCAGACCGAGCAGAGCTTCGCCGACACGGCGGAGGAGGTGATCCCGGGACTCTTCTGAGCCCCGGCCACCACCACGGCCCACCCCGAGCCGCACCCCACGAACTCACCACAAGCCAGCAGCACCTGAGAGCCGGCCTCCAGCCGCTCCACTCCCGGGACGACTTCCCCCGTCCCGGGCGAGGCAGCGGATGGGGACCAGCCCGCAGGTGCGCACCACCGGTCCGGGCCACCGGGCCACGCGTCACCAGCAGGACCAGACATCGCAACTCCAGGAACACCAGCGTGAGGGACGCACCATGAGCGACCGAGGACCGGCACAGGGCCGACACGTCCCTGTGATGCGCGACCGGATCCTCGAGCTGCTGACCCCGGCCCTCGAGCGCCCCGGTGCCGTGCACGTCGACGCGACGCTCGGCATGGGTGGTCACGCCGAGGGCGTGCTCGAGCGCTTCCCCGACTGCATCGTTGTCGGCATCGACCGCGACCGCGAGGCGCTCGCCCTGGCAGGCGAGCGTCTCGGCCGCTTCGGCGAGCGCTTCCGCCCGGTGCACGCGGTCTACGACGAGATCGCCTCCGTGGTGGCCGACCTGCACGTACCGGCCGTGGACGGCATCCTCTTCGACCTCGGCGTCAGCTCGCTGCAGCTCGACGAGACGGACCGGGGCTTCGCCTACCGCGTCGACGCGCCGCTCGACATGCGCATGGACCAGTCGACCGGTCAGACGGCCGCCGACGTGCTCAACACCTACTCGGTCGAGGACCTGACACGGATCCTGCGCGACTACGGCGAGGAGCGCTTCGCGCGCAAGATCGCCAAGGCCGTCGTCCACGACCGTGAGATCGAGCCCTACACCACCTCCGCCCGACTGGTCGAGATGCTGCGCCGGGTCATCCCGGCGGCCTCCCAGCGCCAGAGCGGCCACCCCGCGAAGCGCACCTTCCAGGCGCTGCGCATCGAGGTCAACAACGAGCTCGAGGTCTGGCGCCGAGCCATCGACGAGGCCATCGACGTCCTCGCGGTCGGCGGGCGGATCGCCGTCCTGTCGTACCACTCGCTCGAGGACCGCGCGACCAAGCGCGCGTTCGCCGCGGGAGCGACCTCCAGCACGCCCCCGGGGCTGCCGGTCGAGCTGCCCGAGCACGCGGCATACCTCTCGCTCGTCACGCGCGGCGCCGAGGCGCCGAGCGACGACGAGGTCACCACGAACCCACGGGCCGCCTCGGCCCGCCTTCGCGTCGCAGAGCGCGTGCGCGACACCTCCACGCACCCCTCAGCCAGCAGGACCAGGAAGGGAACCACCCGATGAGCTCGATGACCGCCACGGCCAGGCCGCTCCGCACGCCGCGACGCGGGCCTGCCCAGACGCCCCTTCGCGTCATCCCGAGCACCATCTCCCGCACCGGCAACGGGGCGTTCGTGTCCATCTGCATCGCCCTGCTCGCCGCGGGCCTGATCGCGCTGCTCCTGCTCAACACCGCCCTCGCCCAGGGCTCCATGGCGCTCGGCGACCTCCAGCGCGAGTCCGTGCGCCTCAGCGACACCACCGGGAACCTCCAGGAGCAGATCGCGCGTGCCTCGGCGACGGGCGCGCTGGCGGCCAGCGCCGCGAAGATCGGCATGGTCCGGATGAACACGCGGGGCTACATCGACCTCACCAGGGGCACCGTGTCCGGCAAGCCCGAGCCCGCCACCAAGGAGAACGCCTTCCCGGTCGTCACCAGCCCCACCCCGCCGGCCTTCTCCGTCACGGCCGAGAAGGTCCTGAGCTCCGCCGCGGCGGTGTCCTCGCGCGCCGCGTCATCGCCGCGGGCCGCCACGCCGACGGCGTCCGGTGCCGGGGCGCCGGACCCTGCAGCGTCCACACTGGGCACGACGCCCGGTGCGTCGACCGGCCAGGCCACAGGTGGGGCCGCGTCGAGCAACGACGGGCAGGCCCAGCAGACGACGGCGAGGTGACCCGGTGACGCAGACCCGAGGAACCGATCCCCAGCGGACCGGTCGCGGCGCTGCGCCCGCACGGCAGTCCCGCCCCGACCGGCGCGGTGCTCCGTCGCGCACCGGCTCGGCAGCCAACCCCAAGGCGGTCAGGTCCGCCAACCCCAAGGCGGCGAAGCCGGCCGGCTCCGCCAAGGCCGCCAAGCCGGCCGGCTCCGCCAAGGCCGCCAAGCCGGCCGGCTCCGCCAAGGCCGCCAAGCCGGCCGGCCCCGCCAAGGCCGCCGCCGGCCGCCAGGCACCGGCTCGCGCCCGCGCGGGAGCCCGCCCGACGCGTACCCCCGATCCCCGAGCGCAGGGACGACCCGGCCCGGACCGCGCGCCCCGCCGCACCGCCCCCGCCGGCGGGCGAGGTCCGGCCGTGCGGGCGCGCGCAGCGGCCGCCCCCCGCGGACCCCAGGGACCGCGCGGCCCGCGTGGGCCCCGTCGACCGCTCCGGATCTCCCGGGCCAACCCCCGTCGTCGGGCTCGCGTGATGTTCGTGGCGATCCTCTTCGTGTTCACGATCTTCGCCGGCCAGCTGCTGCGCATCCAGGCCTTCGACGCGTCCGCCACACAGGCCGCCGCCCTGTCCAAGCGCACCGTCAAGACCACGACCCCCGCGATGCGCGGGCAGATCCTCGACACCAACGGCCAGGTGCTCGCCGACTCGGTGGAGCGGTTCACCATCGCCGCCGACCCGACCGTGGTCCCCCTCTACACCGCCGTGGTCGACGGGGTGCGCCAGCAGGTGGGCGTCACCCGTGCGGCCTCCGACCTCGCTCCTCTCCTCGACCTGTCGGTGGCCCAGCTGACCAAGCTCTTCACCCGGGCCGACACCCGCTACGTGGTCGTCAAGAAGGACGTCAACCCGGCCATCTACCGAGAGATCCGGGCACTCGGCATCCCCGGCATCAGCGGCGAGCGCACCGCGCGGCGTGTCTACCCGACGTCGATGGCCCTGGGCCAGCTCGTCGGCTACGTCCTGCCGGCCGACCAGTCCGGGGCCGGCGGCATCGAGCGGATGTTCAACTCCACGCTGCAGGGCACCCCGGGCGTCAACGTCGCCGAGCGAGCCCGCGACGGCTACGTCATCCCCGGCTCCCAGCGCGTCGACACCCCGGTCGTCAACGGCCGTGACGTCAAGCTGACCATCGACGCGGACCTGCAGTGGTACGCCGAGAACGCCCTCGCCAAGCAGGTGACGGCCGTGGGTGCCGAGTCGGGCACCGCCGTCGTCCTCGAGGTGGCGACCGGGAAGGTCCGGGCCGCCGCCAGCTACCCGACGTTCGACCCCAACGACCTCGCGGACGCGAAGGCCAAGGCCCTGGGCAACTACGCGTTCAACGACGCCTTCGAGCCCGGCTCGACCGGCAAGCTCATGACGATGTCGGCGGCGCTCGAGCAGAAGGTCATCACGCCCGACACCGGCGTCATCGTGCCCCCGCGGCTGCCGCGGGCCGGCACGAACTTCAAGGACAACGAGCCCCACGGCGTCGAGAACATGACGGCGACCGGTGTGCTCGCGAAGTCGTCCAACATGGGCACCATCCTCATCGGGGAGCGGGTCTCGCCCGCCGTGATGGAGGGGTACTACCGCAAGTTCGGCATCGGCTCCAAGACCCCCGTCGGCTTCCCCGGGGAGTCGGCCGGCTTCCTCGCCGGCGCCAGGGACTGGGTGTCGAGCCGCCGCTACACGATCCTCTTCGGGCAGGGCTACTCCGTCACGGCCATCCAGCAGGCCGGGGTCTTCCAGACCATCGCCAACAAGGGCGTCCGCATGCCGCCGTCGCTCGTCGAGGGCACCGTCGACCAGAACGGCACGCTCATCCCGACCCCGCCCACCACTCCCGTGCGGGTGGTGACCAAGGACACCGCGGTGAAGCTCTCCCGGATGATGGAGGAGGTCACGGGCAAGGACGGCACCGCCAGCGCGGCCCGCATCAAGGGCTACCGCGTCGCCGGCAAGACCGGCACGGCCGACCGCTACGACGAGAAGCTGAAGCGCTACAACGGCTTCACGGCCTCGTTCATCGGCTTCGCGCCGGCCGAGGCCCCCAAGTACGTCGTGGCCGTCTTCATCCAGAAGCCGAGCGCCGGCATGTTCGGTGGCGCCCTCGCCGGGCCGGTCTTCAACCAGGTCATGTCCTACCTGCTCGAGCGCACCGCCGCCCCGCCGAGCCCCAAGTCCACGCTGAACTACCACGTGTGGGCCACCAAGCCCCTCTCTTCCGACGACCCCGAGGTCATCAGCGATGCGCGGGCCAAACGCGATGGCCTGTAAGTTGGGATGACGTGTCACCTTCCCCTCTACGACCCGCCACGTCGGGTGTGCGCCTTCGCGACCTGACCTCCTGGACGGGGGAGGGCACGCGCGTGCTCGTCACCGACCCGGCCGGCCCCGCCCACGCGCACCCCGACCTCTCCGACGTGCTGGTCACCGGCGTGACCCTCGACAGCCGTGCCGTGATGCCCGGCGACCTGTATGCCGCCCTCCCGGGCTTCAACGTCCACGGTGCCCACTTCGCTGAGAGCGCCGTAGCTGCGGGGGCCGTGGCACTGCTGACCGACGCAGACGGGTGGGCGCAGCTCAGCGAGCCGGGACGCACGAGCGCCCTCGCCCGTGCCCGCATCGCCTCGGTGCCCGTGCTCGTCGCGGAGGACCCTCGCGGAGTGCTGGGCGACCTCGCGGCGCACATCTACGGCGACCCCTCCCGCGACCTCACGATGATCGGGGTCACCGGCACCAACGGGAAGACCACGACCGCCTACCTCGTCGAGTCGGCACTGCGCGCCCACGGCCAGCGCACCGGCCTCATCGGGACGGTCGAGACCCGCATCGGCGACGAGCGCATCGAGTCGGAGCGCACCACGCCCGAGGCCACCGACCTGCACGCCCTGCTCGCGCTGATGCGCGAGCGGGGGCTGGACGCGTGCGTCATGGAGGTCTCCAGCCACGCGCTGCAGCTGCACCGCGTCGACGGAGTCGTCTACGACGTCGCGCTCTTCACGAACCTCTCGCAGGACCACCTCGACTTCCACCCGTCGATGGACGAGTACTTCGCCGCCAAGGCGTCCCTGTTCACCCCCGGGCGAGCGCGCCGGGCCGTCGTCTGCGTCGACGACGACTGGGGCCGGAGGCTTGCCCGAGAGGCGACCGTCCCCACGACGACGCTCTCCACGACGACGCTCGCCGTGGCGCCCGAGGGCGCGGACGCCCCCCTCGCCGCTGACTGGGTCGTCGAGGCCGGCACGGCAGGCGCGTTCACGCTGCGCCACAGCTCCGGCAGCGCGGAGCTGTCGCTCGTCTCGCACCTGCCCGGCGACTTCAACGTCGCCAACACCGCGCTGGCGGCCCTCGCACTGCTGTCGCTCGGCCTCGAGGCCGCCGACGTGGAGGCCGCCATGGCCGTGGCGCCGGAGGTGCCCGGGCGGATGGAGGTCGTCTCTCCCGGCGGCCCCGAGGGACCGCGGTGCATCGTGGACTTCGCCCACACGCCCGACGCCGTCGACGCCGCCCTCGCCGCCCTGCGGCCCTCGACCCCGGGACGTCTCATCGCTGTGCTCGGTGCCGGGGGTGACCGCGACCGCGGCAAGCGCCCCGCCATGGGTGCCGCGGCCGCCCGGCAGGCCGACGTCGTCGTCGTCACCGACGACAACCCCCGGTCGGAGGACCCCGCCGAGATCCGCGCCGCAGTGGTCGCAGGGGCCCGAGAAGAGGTCGAGTCGGGAGCAGCGCGGGCACACGAGATCATCGACGGCGGCAGGCGCTCGAACGCCATCACCGAGGCCATCGCCCTCGCGGTGGTCGCCGCCGGCAAGGACCGTCCCGTCGACACCGTCGTGGTGCTCGGCAAGGGGCACGAGAAGGGTCAGGAGATCCACGGAGTGAAGCACCCGTTCGACGACCGCGACGCCGTGCGCGCCGCCCTCGCAGCCGTCAGCTCGACGACGGACGTGGAGGTGACGTCGTGATCCCCATGACGCTCGCGGAGGTCCGCGACCTGACCGGTGGGGTGGTGCACGGCACGGAGCACCCCGACGCCGTCGTCGTCGAGGGCACCGTGACGACCGACTCGCGCGAGTGCGTCCCCGGCAGCCTCTACGTGGCCCGCGTCGGCGAGGTCGCCGACGGCCACGACTTCGTCGCCGCGGCCGTGCAGTCCGGTGCCGTGGCGGCCCTGACCTCGCGGGTGGTGGCGGACGTGCCGTGTGTGGTCGTCGAGGACGTCCAGACCGCCTTCGGCCAGGTCGCTCGCGGCGTCGTCGACCGTGCACCGGAGCTGCGCGTCGTCGGGATCACCGGATCGTCCGGCAAGACGAGCGTCAAGGACCTGCTCGCGTCCGTGCTGTCGTCCGTGGCCGAGACCGTCGCACCGGTCAACTCCCTCAACGGCGAGATCGGCGTGCCCCTGACCGTCTGCCGGGTCACCGAGACGACCCGCTTCCTGGTCGCCGAGATGGGCGCCCGCGGGGTCGGGCACATCGACTACCTCACGCGCATCGCCCCACCCCAGGTCGCCATCGTCCTCAACGTCGGGAGCGCCCACCTCGGCGAGTTCGGCTCCCGCGAGAACATCGCGAGCGCCAAGGCCGAGCTCCCGCGAGCCGTCCCGGCCGAGGGCCTGTCCGTCCTCAACGCCGACGACCCGCTCGTGGCCGCCATGGCCTCCGGCCTCCGCTCGAGGGTGCAGCTCGTGGGGCTGGCCCCCGAGGCCGACGTGCGCGCCGAGGACGTCTCACTCGACGAGCGCGGCAGGGCCGCATACACCCTCGTCTGCCCGAAGGGCCGCGCCCGTGTCTCGTTGCGGCAGAGCGGTGCCCACCACGTCGGCAACTCCCTCGCCGTGGCTGCGGTTGCCCTCGAGCTGGGGCTGTCGCTCGACCAGGTGGTCGCGGGCCTGTCCGCCGCCGAGGCGGTGAGCCGGTGGCGGATGGAGATCACCGACCGGCCCGACGGCGTCGTCGTCGTGAACGACGCGTACAACGCCAACCCGCACTCCATGCGCGCGGCCCTCGACGCCGTCGTCGCGATGCACGTGACAGGGGAGCGCTGGGCCGTGCTCGGCGGGATGCTGGAGCTCGGCGCCGACAGCGACGCGGAGCACGCCTCCGTGGGGGCGTATGCCGCGTCGCTCGCGCTCGACCACCTCGTGGCCGTGGGCGAGGGTGCCCGACCGCTCGCCGACGCCTTCCCCGGCGCCGAGTGGGTGCCCGACATCGACGCCGCGCACCGGCTGCTCTCCGCACGCCTGCGCAGCGGCGACCTCGTGCTGCTCAAGTCCAGCCGGGACAGCGGGCTCCGGTGGCTCGGCGACCGGCTGGCCGCCGATGGCGCGGACAGGGGACCGGCGCTGCCCACGCCCGGCACGGCCTCCGACGCCCAGGTGGTCACGCGGTGAAGGGTGTCCTGCTCGCAGCGTCCTTCTCGCTGCTCCTGTCCCTGTTCGGCACGCCGCTGTTCATCAAGTTCCTCGTCAAGCGGGGCTACGGCCAGTTCATCCGCGACGACGGGCCGACCTCCCACCACACCAAGCGCGGCACGCCGACCATGGGGGGCGCGGTCATCATCGCGGCCATGCTCGGCGCATACTTCCTCTCCCACCTCTTCACCCTCAACCCGCCCACGGCCAGCGGGCTGCTCGTGCTGTTCCTCGCCGCTGGCCTCGGCTTCGTCGGCTTCCTCGACGACTTCATCAAGATCAGCAAGCAGCGCAGCCTCGGGCTGCGCTCCAAACAGAAGCTGGTCGGGCAGGCACTCGTCGGGATCATCTTCGCGGGACTGGCGCTGCAGTTCCCGAACGACCAGTTCCGCACGCCGGCCTCGCTGCTCGTCTCGTTCGTGCGCGACACGAACATCAGCCTGGCGCTCGGCGGCAGCACCGTCGTCGGCGTGATCCTCTTCGTCATCTTCGCCAACGTCATGATCGCCGGCGCCTCCAACGGCGTGAACCTCACCGACGGGCTGGACGGGCTGGCGACGGGTGTGTCGACGATGGTCTTCGGCGCCTACGTCCTCATCAGCATCTGGACCTTCAACCAGAACTGCCAGACCAACCCGGGCATCAAGTGCTACGAGGTGCGCGACTCGCACGACCTCGCGCTCGTCGCGGCGGCCGGCATGGGCGCCTGCTTCGGCTTCCTCTGGTGGAACGCCACCCCGGCCAAGATCTTCATGGGCGACACCGGTTCGCTGGCGCTGGGGGGCGCCCTCGCCGGGCTCGCGATCATGACCCACACCGAGCTGCTCCTGATCATCCTCGGCGGCATGTTCGTCCTCGAGACGCTCTCGGTCGTCGCACAGGTGGCCTCGTTCAAGACCACTGGCAAACGGGTGCTGCGAATGGCACCGTTGCACCATCACTTCGAGATGGTCGGGTGGAACGAGGTGACCGTCGTGGTGAGGTTCTGGATCATCGGCGGCCTCTTCGCAGCCTTCGGCCTCGGTGTCTTCTACGCCGAGTGGGTGGTGGGGTCGCAGTGAGCTTCGACCCGCTCTACGAGCCCCGCGAGGGGCTGACCCACCGCGACGCCGACTGGTCGGGCCTGCACGTGCTCGTCGTCGGCCTGGGGGTGTCCGGCTTCGCGGCCGCCGACGCCCTGGCCGAGCGGGGCGCCCACGTCGTCGCGGTCTCGCGCGACGAGACCGACGCCATCCGCGAGCGCGCGACCATCCTCGAGATCCTCGACGTCGACGTACGCCTCGGGCCCGCGCACGTCGTGACGCCCCCGCCCGGCACCGAGCTCGTCGTCACCTCTCCCGGGGTCCCGCCCCACGACCCGCTCATGCTGGCGGCCGCAGCGGCCGGCATACCCGTCTGGGGCGAGGTGGAGCTCGCCTGGCGCATGCGCGCCCAGGAGGGGGCCGCGCCCTGGCTGACCGTCACCGGCACCAACGGCAAGACGACCACGGTCAACATGCTCGCCTCGATCCTGCGGCACGCCGGCCTGCGCGCCACCTCGGCCGGCAACGTCGGCACGCCGCTGCTCGAGGCCGTGCTCCACCCCGAGCCCTACGACGTCCTCGCGGTCGAGCTGTCGAGCTTCCAGCTGCACTGGCAGCGCTCGGTGTCCGCCGTCGCCTCCGCCGTGCTCAACGTCGCACCGGACCACATCGACTGGCACGGCAGCTACGCCGAGTACCTCCGCGCAAAGGGCAAGATCTACGAGAACACCCACCTGGCCTGCATCTACAACGTCGCCGACATCCAGACCGAGCAGCTGGTCATGGAGGCCAACGTCGTCGAGGGGTGCCGCGCCATCGGCTTCACCACCGGCATCCCGGCGCCCTCGATGGTGGGGGTCGTCGAGGACGTCCTCGCCGACCGGGCCTTCGTGGAGCAGCGGCAGCGCTCGGCCGCCGAGCTGTGCACCATCGCCGACCTGCAGGGCGACGCCCCCTCGGTCGCGCCGCACTACGTCGCCAACGCCCTCGCCGCCGCCGCGCTCGCCCGCGCGTACGGCGTGGGTCCCATCGCGGTCCGCGACGGCCTGCGTGCCTTCCGTCCGGACCGGCACCGCATCTCCGAGATCGCGACCGTCAAGGGCGTCCGCTTCGTCAACGACTCGAAGGCCACCAACCCGCACGCGGCCGCCGCGGCGATCCGCTCCTTCGACTCGGTCGTCTGGGTCGCGGGCGGCCTGCTCAAGGGGGCCGACGTCGACAGCCTCGTGGAGGAGATGGCCTCGCGGCTGCGCGGCGTGGTGCTGCTCGGAGCCGACCGGGACCAGATCGCCCAGGCCCTTTCCCGACACGCCCCGGATGTGCCGGTCGTCGACCTGGCCGAGACGGACACTGGGGTCATGGACCGCGTCGTCAGGGAGGCCGCCCGCCTGGCCGAGCCGGGCGACGTCGTGCTGCTCGCCCCCGCTGCGGCCTCGATGGACATGTTCACCAACTACGGGGCTCGCGGCGACGCCTTCGAGGAGGCGGTCCGGCGGCACCTGGAGGCGCACGGAGGGCTGGAGTGAGCACGACGACCTCGGGCACGTCGGCGACCTCGGCCTCCGGAACGGCGGCCAGCCCCGACGGTCGCCGGTCCCTGCCGGTCATCGGCAAGCTCGAGTCGCCGCTGACGACGTACTACCTCATCCTCGGGGTCACCTCGACACTCGTGGTCTTCGGTCTCGTCATGGTCTTCTCCGCCTCCAGCGTCGAGGCGCTGCTCGCCGACGAGGCGTCCTACGCCGTCTTCGTCCGCCAGCTGCTCTTCGCCGTGGTCGGCGCGGCCGTGGCGGCGTTCGCCAGCCGTCTGGACGTGGGGTGGTGGAAACGACTCGCGGTGCCGACCATCGTCGTCTCGGTGCTGCTGCTCGCGGCGGTCATCCCGCTCGGCCGGACGGTCAACGGCAACCGCAACTGGCTCGCCGTCGGCCCCATCCAGTTCCAGCCCTCCGAGTTCGCCAAGCTCGGGCTCGTGCTGGTGGGTGCGGTGATCTTCGCCAACAAGTCCTCGCGCATGGGCAACCTCGTGCACGTCGCCGTGCCCTACCTCGCACCCATCGCGCTGGTCGTGCTCGGGCTCGTCCTCGCCGGCCACGACCTCGGCACAGCACTGGTCCTGCTGGTCATCATCGCCTCCGTGCTGCTCGTCGCGGGCGCACCGAAGCGCGTGTTCGCCGTAGCCGGTGGTCTGGCCCTGGTCGGCGTCGCGCTGATGGTGACGGGCAGCAGCAACCGCACGAGCCGCATCGCCAACTGGCTCAACCCCGCCTGCCAGGCCGACCCCGACGGCTGGTGCGGACAGTCGGTGCACGGCATGTACGCCCTCGCCGACGGCGGCTGGTGGGGCGTGGGGCTCGGGGCCTCCAAGGAGAAGTGGGCCTGGCTGTCCGAGGCGCACAACGACTTCATCTTCGCCATCATCGGCGAGGAGCTCGGCCTGCCCGGCACCCTGATGGTCCTGGCCCTCTTCGCCATCCTCGCGTGGGCCTGCTTCCGGCTCGTCACCCGCACCCAGGACCGGTTCGTGCGCGTGGCGGGCTTCGGCATCATGGCGTGGCTGCTCGGCCAGGCGATCATCAACATCGGTGCCGTCATCGGGCTCTTCCCGGTCATCGGCGTCCCGCTGCCGCTCGTCTCGTCCGGCGGGTCCTCGCTCGTGACGACCCTCGTCGCCCTGGGCATCCTGCTCTCCTTCGCCCGCAACGAGCCGGGGTGCAAGGCGCTGCTCGACGCGCGCCCCAGCCTCGTCCGCAGGTCCCTCGCGGTGCTCCCCGCCCGGGTGCGCTCCGTGCCGCAACGTCGCAGAAGTCGGTGATCCCGCTGTCCTCGCCCACCTCCGTCCTGCTCGCCGGGGGAGGGAGCGCCGGCCACGTGTCGCCGCTCCTCGCCCTCGCCGACGCCCTGCGACGGCGCCACCCCGACGTGCGCGTCACGGCGCTCGGCACCCGTGAGGGGCTCGAGGCCCGGCTGGTCCCCGAGCGCGGCTACGACCTGCGCTTCGTGCCCAAGGTGCCGCTGCCACGGCGCCCCAGCCCGGACCTGCTCCGGTTGCCCGCCCGGCTCAAGGCCGCGATCGACGCGGCGGACGCCGCCATCGAGGAGACGGGAGCCGAGGTCGTCGTCGGCTTCGGCGGCTACGTCAGCACGCCCGCCTACCTCGCGGCGCGACGCCGCCACGTGCCGATCGTCGTCCACGAGCAGAACACCACTGCAGGGCTGGCCAACCGCCTCGGTGCACGGTGGGCCCACGCCGTGGCCACGACCTTCGCCAGCACCTCCCTGCCCCGTGCCCAGCGCATCGGCATGCCGTTGCGGCGCGAGGTCGCGACGCTCGACCGGGCGGCGCTGCGTGGGGAGGCGCTCGAGCACTTCGGCCTCGACCGCCGGTGGCCGACGGTCCTCGTGACCGGCGGTTCCCTCGGCGCCCGGCGGCTCAACGAGGCCTTCCGCGCCCGCGTGGCCGAGCTGAGCAGCCGGGGAGTGCAGGTGCTCCACGTCACCGGCCTCGGCAAGGAGTTCGACGTGCCGCCGCCCGGGTCGGGAGCCCCGTACGCCGTCGTCCCCTACGCCGACCGGATGGAGCTGGCGTATGCCGCCGCCGACCTTGTCGTGGCCCGCGCCGGCGCCAACACGGTGTGCGAGCTGACGGCTGTCGGCCTCCCCGCCGTCTACGTCCCGCTGCCGGTCGGCAACGGCGAGCAGCGGCTCAACGCCGCCGAGGTCGTGGCAGCCGGAGGCGGGCTCCTCGTCGACGACGCAGCCTTCACGCCTGAATGGATCGACGCCGAGCTCGTGCCGCTGGCCACCGACCCCGACCGGCTCGCACGGATGGCGGCCGCGGCCAGGGCACTCGGAGAGCCTGCTGCCGACGAGACGCTCGCCGACCTCGTCGACCGGGCGGCAGCAGACAGGAACCGCACGTGAGCCAGACCCCGCGCACCCCCACCGTCGACGACCCGTTCGCCGCGGCGCGCTTCGACTTCCGCGCTCCCGTCCCGGGCGCCGGCGAGCTCGGTCGGGTGCACTTCCTCGCGATCGGGGGCGCCGGCATGTCGGGCGTCGCCCGCATCATGCTGGCGCGTGGGATCCGGGTGACCGGCAGCGACGCCAAGGACGTGCCGGTCCTCAAGGCGCTCGAGAGCGAGGGGGCCGGCGTGTGGGTCGGCTTCCACGAGGGCCACCAGGAGCGTGCCGACGCGGTGGTGATGAGCTCCTCGATCCGTGACGACAACGTCGAGCTGGTCGCCGCGCGGGAGCGCGGTGTGCCGGTGCTGCACCGGGCGCAGGGCCTCGCGGCGCTCATGCAGGGACGGCGTCCCGTTGCCGTCGCCGGCGCCAACGGCAAGACCACGACCACCTCGATGCTGACGGTGGCGCTGCAGGGCTGCGGCCTCGACCCGTCCTTCGCCGTCGGGGGAGAGCTCGCCAGGCACGGCACCAACGCCCATGACGGTGCGGACGACATCTTCGTCGTCGAGGCCGACGAGAGCGACGGCTCCTTCGTCGTCTACCGTCCCGAGGTCGCCGTGGTCACGAACGTGCAGCCGGACCACCTCGACTTCTACTCGAACTTCAACGTTGTGCAGGCGGCGTACGACGCGTTCGTGGGGACCATCCGGTCCGGAGGCCTGCTCGTGACCTGCGCCGACGACCCGGGCGCGGTGGCTCTGGCCGAGCGCGCGCGGGCGGCGGGCACGCGCGTGGTCACCTACGGCTTCGACGCCTCCGCCGATGTCGTCCTGCGCGCCTACGTGCAGGACGGCGTCACGGCCTCGGCCACCGTGTCCGACGCAGGCACCGAGCGACGCATGACACTGGGAGTGCCCGGCCGCCACAACGCCCTCGACGCCGCGGCCGCGTATGCCGCTGCGGTGCACGGCCTGGGGCAGGAGCCCGAGCGGGTCCTCGCCGGACTGGCCTCCTTCACGGGGACCCGGCGCCGCTTCGAGCCCAAGGGGGAGGCCGGCGGGGTCACCGTCGTCGACGACTACGCCCACAACGCCGGGAAGGTGACGGCGGTCGTTGAGACCGCCAAGGAGCTCGTCGGTGACCGTGGTCGGCTCGTCGTGGTCTTCCAGCCGCACCTCTACAGCCGCACGCGCGACTTCGCCGCGCAGCTCGGTGCCGGTCTCGCACCCGCCGACGTCGTCGTGGTCATGGACGTCTATGCCGCGCGTGAGGACCCCGTGCCGGGCGTCTCAGGGCACCTGGTGGCAGACGCCGTCTCGGCTGCACGGCCGGGCGCCGAGGTCCACTACGTCCCGTCCTGGTCCGAGGTGGCCGAGCAGGTGGCCTCCCTCGTGCGACCCGGTGACCTCGTCCTCACGGTGGGCGCCGGCGACGTGACGATGGTGGGCCCGGAGGTGCTGCGCATCCTCGGGGGCGAGCAGCCGTGATGACCGACCAGAGTGGAGCGCGGCGGCGACTGGCCGGCAGGGGGCTCGCGTCGTCACGGACCCGTTTCGAGCGTCGCGCGGCCGCCGCACGGCGCAGGCCCCGACTCGTCGCCGCCGTCCTCGCGGCGGTCGTGCTGGTGGCCGTCCTGGTCGTCTGGCTGGGGTGGTTCAGCAGTGCCCTCACGGCATCGAGGGTCGAGGTCCACGGCGTGCCGGCGGCGGCGGCGGGTCGGGTGCGCGCGGTCGCCGCGGTTCCTCTCGGCGGTCCGCTTTTGCGGGTCGACACCGGTGCCGCAGAGCAGCGACTCCTCGCCGACAGGGCCTGGGGGAGGGCGACGGTCACGCGAGCGCTGCCCGACACCGTCGTGATCACCGTGACCCCGCGAGTCGCCGTGCTCGCCGTCCGCAACCCTCGAGGTGAGGTGGACGTCGTGGATCGCGACGGCGTCGCCTTCCGCACGGTCGGTGCGCCGCCGAAGGACGTGCCACTGGTCAGCTCCGGCGCCGCCCAGGTCACCAAGGCCGGGGTGGAGGCCGCCCTCCAGGCCCTGCGCTCCCTCGAGCCCTCGCTGCGTGGGGAGGTGTCCGGTGTCTCGGTGTCCACGGCCGACCAGGTCTCCTTCACCGTCAGGTCGAAGGGTCAGCAGCGCAAGACGGTGGTCTGGGGCGGCGCGGGCGACGGACCCCGCAAGGCCGAGCTGGTGAGGATCCTGCTGCCCGAGCCGGGGTCCACGATCGACGTGAGCGTGCCGTCCTCTCCTGTGACGCGTTGAGCCGGTCGGGACGGCCGTTCCGAGGTGCAACCCCGACATACCGGTGGTTCTCGGTGCATGGGAGGCTTGGCCCGGCGTCCGCAGGGTTGCCCATGGTGTGGATGTTGCTGCTGGGGCACCGCCTCCGGAAACGGGGCAATCCCGGGGACGACACGCCGCGCCGTGGGTTGATCGACCCTACGGCTCGTCATACCGTCGGGGCACTGGTTCGTGACCAAACTGTAACCTTTAGGTCGACCTTTAAGGTTGAGGGTTGACAGGCCCGGGCGAGCCGCACCAGCCAGAGCCTCAGCAGACCAGCCAGACCCGCCACACCAGCCAGACCTTCGTCACCGCATCGTCACCGGGCGCAGAGCATCGCCGCCCGTCCCCAGCCCACCCGCAGCACGGCACCACCAGTCAGGAAGGCCCACTCTCGTGGCAGCAGCACCGCAGAACTACTTGGCCGTCATCAAGGTCGTCGGCATCGGCGGCGGCGGCGTCAATGCCATCAATCGCATGATCGAGGTCGGCCTCAAGGGCGTCGAGTTCATCGCCATCAACACCGACGCCCAGGCGCTGCTCATGAGCGACGCCGACGTCAAGCTCGACGTCGGTCGCGAGCTCACGCGCGGACTCGGCGCCGGCGCCGACCCCGAGGTCGGCAAGAAGGCCGCCGAGGACCACGCCGAGGAGATCGAGGAGGTCCTCAAGGGGGCCGACATGGTGTTCGTCACCGCCGGCGAGGGCGGCGGCACGGGCACCGGTGGGGCGCCCGTCGTGGCTCGCATCGCCCGCGGTCTCGGTGCCCTGACGATCGGCGTCGTCACCCGCCCCTTCACCTTCGAGGGTCGCCGCCGCGCCAACCAGGCCGAGTCGGGCATCGGCAGCCTCCGCGAGGAGGTCGACACCCTGATCGTCATCCCGAACGACCGGCTCCTGTCGATCAGCGACCGCAACGTCTCGATGATGGATGCGTTCCGCTCGGCCGACCAGGTGCTGCTCTCCGGTGTCCAGGGCATCACCGACCTGATCACCACGCCCGGCCTCATCAACCTCGACTTCGCCGACGTCAAGTCGGTCATGCAGGGGGCCGGCTCCGCCCTCATGGGCATCGGCTCGGCCCGCGGTGAGGACCGCGCGGTCCAGGCTGCCGAGCTCGCCATCAGCAGCCCGCTGCTCGAGGCCTCGATCGACGGCGCCCACGGCGTGCTGTTGTCGATCCAGGGTGGCTCGGACCTCGGCCTGTTCGAGATCAACGAGGCCGCCCGCCTGGTGCAGGAGGCGGCCCACCCCGAGGCCAACATCATCTTCGGCGCGGTCATCGACGACGCCCTCGGCGACGAGGTCCGGGTCACCGTCATCGCAGCCGGCTTCGACGGCGGCGGCCCGAGCCAGCGGCACGACGAGCGGGCCCTCGGCCACGTGGTCGGGCGTTCGCAGCAGCAGGCCCCCCAGACGCAGCAGCGACCGAGCACGCCGCAGCAGACGCCCCAGCAGGCGTCGCACCCGGGGGCGCAGCCCCAGCACTCCAACGGGCAGCCGCAGCACGCCCTCCCACCGCAGCAGCCGGTGCAGCGTCCGGCCCAGCAGCTGCCCACGCAGCAGCCCGCCGCGCCGGCCCAGCAGCCCCAGTACCAGCAGCAGCCACAGCACCAGCAGCAGCAGGTCCAGCCGTCGCACCCGGTGCAGCAGCCGCCGCGCCAGGTCACCTTCGACGAGGGTGACGAGCTGGACGTCCCCGACTTCCTCAAGTAGGACGGCGCCGGCCTCGGTCCGGCCGGCCGAGAACGGCAGGACCTCACCGCACGGGCGGGAGACGCGCAGGCGCGTCTCCCGCCCGTCGGCGTGCCGGGCCCGCGATGCTCGCCCGGCCTGTCCGGGCCCGAGGGACCCGGGCGTTAGGTTTGTCCCCGTGTTCTACTGGCGCAGCACCTTCACGTCCGGACCCGGGGCAGCCCCCGTGGAGCTGGGGTTCACGGGTCGCTCGGCGGGGCGGGGGAGCGGTGCGTATGCCGGCCTGAACCTCGGCGGCCACGTCGGCGACGACGCCGCCGACGTCGAGGCCAACCGCAAGGCCCTGGCCCACGCAGTGGACCTGCCGCGGGAGCGCATCGTCTTCATGAACCAGGTTCACGGCTGCGACGTCGTCGAGGTGGCCGGCCCGTGGGACGGCGAGGCGCCGGCGGTCGACGCGGTCGTCACCCGCGAGCGCGACCTGGCCCTCGCCGTGCTCGTCGCCGACTGTGTCTCCGTGCTGCTCCACGACGCCGACGGGAGCGTCCTCGGTGCCGTCCACGCCGGCCGCCCGGGCATGGTCGACGGCATCATCGGGCGCGCCGTCTCCGCGATGCGCGACCTCGGGGCCACGCGCGTGCACGCGACCGTCGGACCGTCGGTGTGCGGCCGCTGCTACGAGGTGCCCGACGAGATGGCCACTGCCGCCGTCAGCGCGGCTCGCAGCGCCGCGGCACGGTCCTGGACCGGGACCCCCGCCATCGACGTGGCCGCCGGTGTGGTCGAGCAGCTCGCGGCCGCCGACGTCACCGTGCAGTGGGTGCCCGGCTGCACCCGCGAGAGCGGTGACCTCTACTCGTACCGCCGCGACGGCCGCACGGGGCGGTTCGCCGGGCTCGTGCTGCGACGAGCGGTGGCCCCGTGACCGGCGACGGGCACGAGCGGCTGGAGCAGCTGCACGACAACCTGGCCGCCGTCCACGAACGCATCGAGCGGGGCTGCGCCGACGCCGGTCGGGATCCCGGCGAGGTCACGCTCGTCGTCGTCACGAAGTTCTTCCCGGCCGCCGACGTCCTGCAGCTCCACCGCCTCGGCGTGCGCCACTTCGGGGAGAACCGCGACCAGGAGGCGGTCGACAAGTTCCGGGAGGTCCGGCGAGTCCTCTCGGCCACCGGTGAGCCCGAACCCCTGCTCCACTTCGTCGGGCAGCTCCAGAGCAACAAGGCCGGCCACGTGGCGGCCTATGCCGACGTCGTGCAGTCGGTCGACCGCCCCAGGCTGGTGACCGCCCTCGCGAGGGGTGCCCACACCCGCGACCGTCGCCTCCTCGTGCTGCTCCAGGTCAGCCTCGACGGGGACACCTCCCGGGGTGGCGCACTGCCCGAGCACCTGGACGCGCTCGCAGACGCCGTGGCCGCCGAGGACCTGCTCGACCTGCGCGGCGTCATGGCGGTCGCGCCGCTCGGAGCCGACCCCGACGACTCCTTCGCGCGGCTGCGCGAGGTGGCGGACGGCATACGCTCTCGGCACCCGGAGGCGGACTGGATCTCGGCGGGGATGAGTGGGGACCTGGAGGCGGGGCTGCGCCACGGCGCGACACACCTGCGTGTCGGTACCGCAATCCTCGGTTCACGCCCGTCACTTCTGTAACGTCGGCCGGGATCACAATTCGACGTTCTGGGAGTTGGCCATGGCAGGGGCACTGCGCAAGACGATGGTGTACCTCGGACTCAGCGAGGAGGACCAGCGTCATGACCGTTACGACGACTACGACGCCTACGACGAGTCCGAGCGCTACGACGACGAGAGCGAGCACACCGCGGCCGTGACCCAGCTGCCCACCAAGCGACCCGTGGCCGCCGTCGTGCGCGACGTCGAGGTCGGATCCCTCAACCGCATCACGACGATCCACCCGCGCACCTACAACGAGGCCAAGAACATCGGCGAGTGGTTCCGCGACCAGGTGCCGGTCATCATGAACCTCAGCGACATGGACGACGCCGACGCCAAGCGTCTCGTCGACTTCGCCGCGGGCCTGGTCTTCGGGCTGCACGGCACGATCGAGCGGGTCACCTCCAAGGTCTTCCTGCTGTCGCCGGCGCACGTCGAGATCTCGGCCGACGAACCGGAGGCCCCGGCGGCCGCCCGCGGCTTCTTCAACCAGAGCTGAGGACCGCGGTCCTGCCCGAGCAAGGCTCACGAACGCCCGGTGTGTCCGCCCGCGTTTCACTCCTGCGCGCAGATCAGGGACACTGACCACCATGGATGTGTTCTGGACGATCTACGGCGTGGTCGTCTTCACCTTCTTCATCGCGCTCATCGGTCGATTCGTCCTCGACTGGGTGCAGGTGCTGGCCAGGTCCTGGCGCCCGGCGGGGGTCGTCCTCGTCCTGGCCGAGGCGGTCTACACCGTCACGGACCCGCCGCTACGAGCCCTGCGCAAGGTGATCCCGTCGCCCAACATCGGCGGCGTCCGGCTCGACCTCAGCTTCCTCGTCCTGATGCTGCTGACGTCCTTGGCCCTGAACGTCCCCAACTACTTCTGACCTTCTCGTCCCTCGACCCACGGGTGGTGGCCGCGCGTTGCTTTGGTCGCCGCCGGAGTCGTTGGATAGCGTTGACCCGAACCATTACGTCTGCATCGAGGTGACCCATGGCGCTAACGCCGGAACAGGTGCTCAACAAGCACTTCCAGACCACGCAGTTTCGCCGTGGCTACGAGGAGCGGGACGTTGACGACTTCCTCGACGAGATCGTGGCGGAGATGCGCTCGCTCATCGAGCAGCGTGACGACTACCTGAAGCAGCTCAACGACTGCCGCGCGAGCAAGAACCAGTCAGCCGTCCGCGCCGACGGGCCGACGGCTGCCATGCCGGCTGTCGCCCGCCCTGGCGAGGAGGCCAAGCTCGGCGGCCTCACGGCCAAGATCCAGGACGCGGAGCGCGCCTTCAAGGCCGCCAGCGAGCGCGCTGCCAAGGCGAAGGCGGAGGCCGAGAACGCGGAGCGCGTGGCCAAGGAGCGCATCGAGCGCGCCAAGGCCGAGGCCGAGCGTGCCGAGGCCGCTGCCAAGTCCGCCGTCGACTCGCAGGCCCTCGACGACGCCCAGGCCAAGCTGAACGCCCTCAACTCCCAGGTCGCCGACGCCGAGGCTCAGCTGGCAAAGGCGCAGGAGAACGCCCGCGCCGCCGAGGAGCGCGCCGCCCGGGCCGCGCAGGACGCCGAGACCGCGCAGGCCGAGGCCGCCCGCACCCGCAAGGAGTCGGCCAAGGCACCCGCGGCCGCTCCCGCCGCAGAGGCTCCGGCCGGCGCACCGGCCGGCAACCTCGACGCAGCCGGCGTCATCGCCCTCGCCCAGCGCCTGCACGACGAGCACGTCGCCGCCGGTGAGAGCCGCCGCGACGAGCTGATCTCCGAGGCCGAGAACCGTCACCGCGAGATGATCGAAGCCGCCCAGGCCCGCCACGACGAGCTCGTCAACGCCGGTCAGAGCCGCCACGAGCAGGCGACGAAGGAGGCGGAGCAGATCTCGGCCGAGGCCGCGGCGCAGCGTGACCAGATGATCGCCGAGGCCACGTCCCAGCGCGAGCAGATGATCGCCGAGGCGACGTCGCAGCGTGACCAGATGATCGCGGAGGCCACCTCGCGTCGGGACGAGATGCTGACGGAGGCCCGCGAGCGCGCCACCGGCATGGTCGCCGAGGCCCAGCAGAAGAAGGCCGCCCTGCTCGAGGAGCTCGACAAGCAGAAGGGCCTGCTCGACCGCAAGATCGCCGAGCTCCGCGGCTTCGAGAAGAACTACCGCTCCAACCTCAAGTCCTACATCGAGAGCCAGCTGCACGACCTCGACGGCAGCGCGCAGGAGCCGGCACACGTCGGCGCCGGCGAGGGCAACCACGACTGAGGACCCACTTCGACAGACGCACCAGAGGCCGCCCGGACGAGCACCCGGGCGGCCTTCGGTGTACCGAGGGGCGAACACTTGGTCCGCATTTGCGTTTCGCGTTTGTGTGCGACCCGCACGAGGCTTATTGTCGGCCCCACTTGTCAGCGTCGACGGTGTGACGACGGAGGGTCTGATGGCGAAGAAGACGGCGGCGCCGAGCGCTGCGGCCAAGCGCTCCACGCCGGCCCGGGCAGGTGCGTCCAGGACCGGCACGGCCGAGACGGCGCCGACCGGTACGCCGACGAAGACTGCCGCTGCCGAGAAGGGGGCAGCAGGAAGGTCCAGTGCGGTGGCACGCAAGCCCGCCACCGCGTCATCGACGGTGAAGAAGACGCCGACCACCACCAGCAAGGCACCGAGCGCGGCGTTGAGGGGAACGACGAGCAAGTCGGCATCTGCCACCAAGGCAGCCTCGGAGCCGAACACCCGATCGACGAAGAAGGCGACGAGCAGGCAGTCGGTCGCGGGAACCAGCGGGTCGACCACGAGGTCGGCGGTCAGGGCATCCGGCAAGGTGGCTGCCCAGGCGACGACGGCAGGCCCGGCGAACGCGGAACGGCCGGTCGCAAAGAGCGCAAACACTCGAAAGGCCAGCGCGGAGAAGACCAGCGCGGGCACCATGAGCGCTAGCAGGACCCAGGCACAGAAGAACACGTCCGGTCGCGCCGCCAGCACGGCGGCGCAGAGCCGGTCGACGGCGGCGAAGCAGATGTCCGCCAGTACCTCATCCCGAGCAGGCGCAGCAGGCGCGAAGCCCGCCGCGAAGGCGCCTGCACCTCGAACCAAGAAGGCAGCTGTGACGACGAGCTCAACCGCACCGCGCGAGACGGCCAGGAAGGCCGCCACCAAGAGCGCAGCAAAGACCACCCGCACGTCCGTCGACGCGGCGAAGCTCAGCGAACAGCTGCGCGTCAAGGACGACGAGAGCCCCTGGAGCGAGGAGGAGATCACCGAGGTCCGCGGGGTCCTCCTCGACGAGATCGAGCAGCACCGCGTCGAGTTGAAGCTCGCCGAGGACGAGCTCGACGACCTGCTGCGGGCCACGGGCGACGGCGCCGGCGACGACCAGGCCGACGCAGGGGCCAAGACGGCCGAGCGCGAGCACGAGATCTCCGTGGCCGCCAACGCCCGTGCCAGCCTGCGCCAGGCGGAGCACGCGCTCGAGCAGCTCGAGGCCGGCATATACGGCATCTGCGAGAACTGCGGCAACCCGATCGGCAAGCTTCGACTTCAGGCCCGTCCTCGTGCGACCCTGTGCATGACATGCCAGGAGAAGCAGGACCGCCACTGACGCCCGATCACGCCACGTCGACCCCCCGCGCGGGGGTCGACGGCGTGTCCACCACTATGAACACCCCCGCGAACACCTCAGCGGACCAGTCCGCGAACCCACCGGACCCATCCCTCGTGACCTCGCCCGACCCTGACCAGAGCCGACCGGCGCCCGACCGGCGCAAGCGGCTCTTCGCGGTGCTCGGCGTCGTCGCGGTGCTCGCCTACGCCAGTGACCAGCTCTCGAAGGCGGTGGCCCTCGACGCCCTCGCCGACGGTGAGCCGCATCCGTTCCTCGGTCGGCTCATCCGCCTCAGGCTGATCGGCAATCCCGGTGCGGCGCTCTCGCTGGGCGCCGGCAGCACGTGGATCATGACGGGGATCGCGATCGCGGTGCTCATCGCCATCGTGGTGGTGGCCCGCCGGCTCGGGTCACGCGCGTGGGCCATCGCCCTCGGCCTGCTGCTCGGAGCCGCGCTCGGCAACCTGACCGACCGCTTCGTCCGGCCGCCCGGTGGCGGACAGGGCCACGTGGTCGACTTCATCGACTACGGCTGGTTCATCGGCAACGTCGCCGACATCTGGATCGTCTCGGCCGCGGTCCTCATCGTCGTTCTGGCGATGGTCGGCATCGGCGTCGACGGTCGCCGCGACCAGCGCGACCACCGCAGCCACGAGGGCCCGGGAGGCGACGAGCATGCCTGACGTCCGCACCGTCCTCGTCCCCGACGGGCTGGAGGGGGAGCGCGTCGACGCCGGCGTCGCCCGCCTCTTCGGCGTCTCCCGGACCAAGGCCGCCGACCTGGCCTCCGACGGGCACGTCGTGCTCGACGGCAAGGCAGTCGCCAAGTCGGAGCGGCTCTCGGCCGGCGCCATGCTCGAGGTGTCGCTGCCGAGCGCCCAGGAGAGCCCGAGCCTGCAGGTCGTCGCCCAGCCCGTGCCCGGCATGACGATCGTCCACGACGACGACGACATCGTCGTCGTCGACAAGCCCGTCGGCGTGGCGGCCCACCCGAGCGTCGGGTGGACCGGTCCCGACGTCGTCTCGGGGCTGGCCGCAGCCGGCTTCCGGATCTCCACCTCGGGGGCTCCCGAGCGCCAGGGGGTCGTGAGCCGCCTCGACGTGGGCACCTCGGGACTGATGGTCGTCGCGAAGAGCGAGTACGCGTACTCCCGCCTCAAGCAGGCGTTCCGCAGCCGCACGGTCGACAAGACCTACCACGCTCTCGTGCAGGGCCTGCCCGACCCCGTCGTCGGCACCGTGGACGCCCCGATCGGTCGGCACCCGGGCCACGACTACAAGTTCGCGGTGATGAAGACCGGCAAGCCGTCGGTGACCCACTACGAGGTCATCGAGGCGTTCCGGCACGCGAGCCTGCTCGACATCCACCTGGAGACCGGCCGCACCCACCAGATCCGCGTGCACTTCGCGGCGCTGCACCACCCCTGCTGCGGCGACCTCACCTATGGCGCCGACCCGAAGCTCGCGGCCCGGCTGAAGCTCGAGCGCCAGTGGCTGCATGCCGTCGGTCTCGGTTTCGAGCACCCCGGCACCGGCGAGTACGTCCACTTCGAGAGCCCCTACCCGGAGGACCTGCAGCGGGCGCTCGACATCGTCGCGACGTTCTAGACCCTCACCCTCCAGCGGAGGTCGAAACCGTCGGGTATGCCGCCCCGGCCCCGTCGCGGGCCGGGGCGACGTCGTCGTGGGCGACGTCGACGGCGGGCCACCGCGCTCGTCACGACACCCCCAGACCACCCCCCGGAACATCCCCCGGAAGACCCACCGCGACACCCGTCCACGACACGCGGGGGACTGTCCTCGGCGAGGCTTAGACTCATCCACGATGTCGACCGAAGCCGCCCCGAGAAACGACCAGAACTTCGTGCACCTCCACGTGCACACGGAGTACTCCATGCTCGACGGGGCGGCCCGCATCGGCGACCTCTTCAGCGAGGCAGCCCGCATGGGCATGCCGGCCCTGGCCACCACCGACCACGGCTACGTCTTCGGCGCCTACGAGTTCTGGAAGAAGGCCCAGGGCACGGGCGTCAAGCCGATCATCGGCGTCGAGGCCTACATCACGCCCGGCACGCACCGCAGCGACCGCACCAAGGTCAGCTGGGGCGACGGCGGCCGCGACGACGTGTCGGGCAGCGGCGCCTACACCCACATGACGATGCTCGCGAGCAACAACGAGGGCATGCACAACCTGTTCCGGATGAGCTCGATCGCGAGCCTCGACCAGGTCTACACGAAGTGGCCGCGCATCGACCGCGACCTGCTCTCGACCTACGGCAAGGGCCTCATCGTCACCACCGGGTGCCCCTCGAGCGAGATCCAGACCAAGCTGCGGTTCGGCATGTACGACGAGGCCCGCGAGGTCGCCGCCGAGCTGCGCGACATCTTCGGCAACGAGAACGTCTACGTCGAGCTGATGGACCACGGCCTCGACATCGAGCGTCGCACCCAGAAGGACCTCATCCGCCTCGCCCGCGACCTCAAGCTGCCGCTCGTGGCGACCAACGACCTGCACTACACCAGGGCCGAGGACGCCAAGGCGCACGCGGCCCTGCTCTGCGTGCAGTCCGGCTCGACCCTCATGGACCCCAACCGGTTCAAGTTCGACGCCGACGACTTCTACCTCAAGTCCGCCCAGGAGATGCGCCACCTGTGGCGAGAGCTGCCGGAGGCGTGCGACAACACCCTGCTCATCGCCGAGCGGTGCGAGGTCTCCTTCACCGAGGGGGAGGGGCGCTACATGCCCCGCTTCCCCTGCCCCGAGGGCGAGAACGAGACCTCGTGGTTCATCAAGGAGGTCGAGACCGGCCTGCAACGCCGCTTCCCCGAGGGGGTGCCGGACTACGCCCGCAAGCAGGCGGCCTTCGAGGAGGAGGTCATCGTCTCCAAGGGCTACCCCGGCTACTTCCTCGTCGTCGCCGACTTCATCAACTGGGCCAAGCGCAACGGCATCCGCGTCGGCCCGGGCCGAGGCTCCGGTGCCGGCTCCATGTGCGCCTACGCGATGGGGATCACCGACCTCGACCCGATCCCGCACGGCCTGATCTTCGAGCGGTTCCTCAACCCCGAGCGCATGTCGATGCCCGACTTCGACGTCGACTTCGACGAGCGCCGTCGCGGTGAGGTCATCCGCTACGTCACCGAGAAGTATGGCGAGGAGCGCGTCGCGCAGATCGTCACCTACGGCACGATCAAGGCCAAGCAGGCCCTCAAGGACGCGAGCCGGGTGCTCGGGCATCCGTTCTCGATGGGCGAGAAGCTCACCAAGGCCATGCCGCCTGACGTCATGGGCAAGGGCATGCCGCTCGCCGACGTCTTCAAGCCCGACTCCAAGCGCTACAACGAGGCCGTCGACTTCCGGGCCGTGCACGACGAGGACCCGCAGGCCCAGGAGGTCGTCGCGACGGCCCTCGGCCTCGAGGGGCTGAAGCGCCAGTGGGGCGTGCACGCCGCCGGCGTCATCATGAGCAGCGAGCCGCTCGTCGACGTCATCCCGATCATGCGCCGCCTGCAGGACGGCCAGATCATCACGCAGTTCGACTACCCCAGCTGCGAGAACCTCGGTCTCGTCAAGATGGACTTCCTCGGGCTTCGCAACCTGACGATCCTCGACGACGCCATCGAGAACATCAAGCTCAACCGCGACGAGGACATCGACCTCGACGCCCTGTCCAAGGACATGACCGACAAGGCCACCTACGAGCTGCTCGGCCGAGGCGACACGCTCGGCGTCTTCCAGCTCGATGGCGGCGGCATGCGCGCGCTGCTGCGCCTGATGCAGCCGGACAACTTCGAGGACATCTCGGCAGCCCTCGCGCTCTACCGACCCGGCCCGATGGGCGTCAACGCCCACACCAACTTCGCCCTCCGCAAGAACGGCAAGCAGGAGGTCATCCCGCTCGACCCCCAGCTGAAGGGCAAGCTGCAGCCCGAGATGGTCGAGGCCCTAGACCCGATCCTGAAGATGACCTACGGCCTGGTCATCTACCAGGAGCAGGTCATGGAGATCGCCCAGAAGCTCGCCGGCTACACCCTCGGCAACGCCGACCTGCTGCGCCGCGCCATGGGCAAGAAGAAGAAGGAGGTCCTCGACGCCGAGTACGTCCCCTTCTCCGAGGGGATGAAGGCCAACGGCTTCAACGAGGCCTCCATCGCCGCCCTGTGGGGCGTCCTCGTCCCGTTCTCCGACTACGCGTTCAACAAGGCGCACACGGCGGCATACGGCCTCGTCTCCTACTGGACCGGCTACCTCAAGGCCAACTACCCGGCCGAGTACATGGCGGCGCTGCTGACCAGCGTGCGTGACGACAAGGACAAGTCGGCGCTCTACCTCAACGAGTGCCGGCACATGGGCATCAAGGTGCTGCCGCCCGACGTCAACGAGTCGATCGCCAACTTCGCCGCCGTCGGCACCGACATCCGCTTTGGCCTCGCCGCCATCCGCAACGTCGGCCTGCCGGTGGTCCAGGCCATCATCAAGGCCCGCGAGGAGAAGGGCGCCTTCGCCTCGTTCAAGGACTTCCTCTCCAAGGTGCCGGCCGTCGTCTGCAACAAGCGCACCATCGAGTCGCTCATCAAGGGCGGCGCCTTCGACTCCCTCGGCGAGTCGCGCCGCGGCATGGTCGAGGTGCACGAGCGCTACATCGACGCCCTGATCGAGGTCAAGAAGCAGGAGGCCATCGGGCAGGACAGCCTCTTCGCCAGCTTCGGCGACGACAGCGCGTCCGGCGACGGTCAGGACGGCCCGGGCGCCTTCGACGGCCTGCCGCCGGTGCCGACGTTGGAGTGGGAGAAGGCGACACTGCTCTCCTTCGAGCGCGAGATGCTCGGCCTCTACGTCAGCGACCACCCGCTCTTCGGCATCGAGCACATCCTCGCCACGCACGCCGACACGTCCATCGCGGCGCTGATGGGCGATGACCCCAAGCCCGACGGCACCCCGGTCACCGTCGCCGGGCTGATCACGAGCCTGCAGCTCAAGCGCACCAAGAAGGGCGACCTGTGGGCCATCGCCACGGTCGAGGACCTCGACGGCGCGGTGGAGTGCCTCTTCTTCCCCTCGGCTTACATGACCTACTCCACCATGCTCGCCCAGGACACCGTGTGCGCGGTCAAGGGCCGGGTCAGCGCGCGTGACGACTCGATCTCGATCTTCGCCCAGGAGCTGACGATCCCCGACATCAAGGAGGGACCGCGAGGGCCGGTCGTGCTCACGCTGCCCCTCGGGCGCGCGACGCCGGCCGTGGCCGAGAGCCTCAAGCGGGTGCTCGGCGAGCACCCCGGGGCCACCGAGGTGCAGGTCAAGCTGACCCAGCCCGGGCGCTCGGTCCTGATGTCGCTCGACGACTCGCTGCGAGTCACCGCGACCTCCGCGCTCTTCGGTGACCTCAAGGCGCTGCTCGGTCCGGCCTGTCTCGGCTAGGGCGCCGGTGATGCGCGAGACCGACCGGCGGCGGCTGCGCCGGGCGCGGATGGCCGCCCTCGGGCTCACCCCACCGCTCGGCAGCACCACCCCCGCCGCGCCGGCCTCGGCCCTCCAGGTCGCGCGAGAGCTCGGCGCCCTGCAGGCCCAGGACTACGCCAGCGGGGCGTGGTCGCTCGGTGTCCGATCCGGGCTGACCCTCGAGCAGGTCGAGCAGGCCGTCGTCGACCGGCAGGTCGTGCGCACCTGGCCGATGCGCGGCACGATCCACTGGGTCCCGGCCGAGGACGCCCGCTGGATGTGCGAGCTGCTCGCGGCGCCGCGCAGCACCACGCTCGCGACCCGGTTCGCGCAGCTCGGGATCACCGCCGCCGACGTCGACCGTTCCGGACAGGTCTTCGAGGAGCACCTGCGCGAGCCGAGAAGCCGGCCCGACGTCGCGGCGCTGCTCGTCGAGCACGGCATCGACCCGGCCGGGCAGCGCAACTACCACCTCATCGGCTACCACTGCATGAGCGGCCTGATCTGCCAGGGGCCCTTGATCGGCAAGCAGCCGAGCTTCGTGCTCATCGACGCCTGGGTCCCTCGGTCGCGGCGGCCCTCGCGAGAGGAAGGGCTGGCCACCGTCGCCGAGCGGTACGTCCGCAGCCATGGTCCCGTCACGGAGAAGGACCTCGCCGGCTGGTTGCGGGGGCCCCTGTCAGTGACTCGTGAGGCGCTCGCCCTCGTCGACGACCGCCTCGTGCGCGAGAACGTCGACGGACAGGTCTGGCTCACCCACGTCGACGCCCGCCCCGTCCCCGACACCCCGGGCGGGGTGCACCTGCTGCCGCAGTGGGACGAGTTCCTCCTCGGCTACAAGTCGCGCGACGTGACGCTGCCGCCCGAGCACTTCGCCCGGGTGGTCCCCGGACGCAACATGGTGTTCAAGCCGACGCTCGTGGTCGACGGCGAGGTCGCCGGCACGTGGAGGCGCGTCTCGAGGTCGTCGCACGTACGCGTCGAGGTGCAGCCCTTCGCCGAGCTCTCCGCCCGCCGTTGGGGAGAGGTGGAGCGCGCGGCGGAGGCCTACGCCGCCTTCCTCGGGGTCGAGGCGCAGGTCGTACGCGTGGCGCCGGGTCTCCCGTCGGCCGACGGGGGCACCTGAGTGGCCAGGGGTCCCATCCCGGCGTCGCCCCTGCCGCCTCGTCACGGCGTCGACGCCCAGCGCTTCCGGATGCCGCAGGACGGGCCGTGGACGTCGCTGCGAGACCACCTCGTCGAACGGCTCTCGCCGGGGGTGGGCGCAGCCGAGGTGGACCGCATGCTTCGGGCGGGGGAGTTCGTCGACGTGTGCGGCACTCCGCTGCCGGCCGACGCGCCGTTCGTGCCGCAGGCGGCCGTCTGGGCGCACCGGGACCTGCCCGTCGAGGTCGTGCACCCGGAGGCGCCGGTCGTGCTGCACCGCGACCATCGCATCGTCGTGGTCGACAAGCCCCACGACATGGCCACGATGCCGCGGGGCCGGCACGTCGTGCAGAGCGCTCTCGCGCGCACGCGCGTGCTCACCGGGCTCGACCGGCTGACGCCGGCGCACCGTCTCGACCGCCCCACGGCGGGCGTCCTGATGTTCACGGTCGAGCAGGGGTGGCGCGGGCCCTACCAGCGGGTCTTCGCAGAGGGCCTCGCGCACAAGGAGTACCTCGCGGTGGCGCCGGTCCTGCCGGGGCTCGCGCTACCCCTCGTGCGTCGCACGCACCTCGTCAAGGAGCACGGCACGCACCAGGCCCGGGAGGTGCGGGACGCCGACCCGAATGCCGAGACGCTGGTGGAGCTGCTCGAGACGGCCCCGGGTGCCGGGACCGGCGGTGAGGAGCTCGGCCTCTACCGGCTCACGCCACGCACGGGCCGGACCCACCAGCTGCGGTGCCAGCTGAACGGCCTGGGCATCCCCATCGTCGGCGACCCGCTCTACCCGGTCGAGCGCGACGTGCCGCTCGGCTGCTTCGACGCGCCCCTGCAGCTGCTGGCCGCGGTCCTCGCCTTCGACGACCCGGTCGACGGCACGCGGCGCCGGTTCGTCAGCCGGCGCCGGCTCGCGGCGTGGCCCGGCGACTGGCCGACTCCCTGACCGGGCACGGCGCGCCGAGCTGACGTGGCAGGCGCCCTGCGTTCGCCCATGTTGCCCTCAGGTTCCGTTCATGTGGCGTTCAGGTCCTCGTGCTCGTCTCGGCGCGCGAACGTCGGGGGCCCCGTCTAGGGTGACGCGCAGACCGAGCGGAGGAGCCGGTCCCAGGGAGGAAATTCATGCGTCTGTCTCGTCCTGCCCTGCGCCGGGTCGCCGTGGTCACCACCGCTGCGCTCGCCGTGGGCGTCACCCCCTTCGTCGTGGCCGCGCCGGCCTCGGCGGCCGCCCCGACGGAGCTGTTCATCAGCGAGTACGTCGAGGGCTCGAGCAACAACAAGGCGCTCGAGATCTACAACGGCACCGGAGCGACCGTCGACCTCGCCGCCGCCGGCTACAACATCCAGGTCTTCGCCAACGGCGGGACCACCGCGAGCACGACGAACCTCACCGGCTCGGTCGCGTCCGGAGACGTCTTCGTCTACGCGAACAGCTCGGCGAGCGCGGCGATCAAGGCCCTCACCGACCAGCCGAGCGGAAACGCCAACTGGAACGGGAACGACGCGGTCGTGCTCCGCAAGGGCTCGACCGTCCTCGATGTCGTGGGCCAGGTGGGCAACGACCCCGGCGCCGCCGGTTGGGGCACGGACCCCACCAACACGACCGACAACACGATCCGGCGCAAGTCGTCCGTCACGGCCGGCGACACCGACGGCGCCGACGCCTTCGACCCTGGTGTCCAGTGGGACGGCTTCGCTGTCGACACGTTCGACGGCCTGGGCAGCCACACGGTCGACGGCGGCCCGGCGGCCGACGTCGCCCCGAGCGTCACCTCGACCACCCCTGCCGACGGCGCCTCCAGCGTCGCGGTCGACGCGAGCCCGACGGTCACCTTCTCGGAGCCCGTCGACGCCGCCGACGGCGCCTTCTCGCTCGCCTGCTCCATCTCGGGCGCCAAGACCCTGACCGTCAGCGGCGGCCCCACGACCTTCACGCTCGACCCGTCCGCGGACTTCGCCCTTGGTGACGCGTGCACGTTGACGGTGTCGGCGTCGGCCATCAGCGACCAGGACTCCATCGACCCGCCCGACAGGCTCGCGTCCGACGTCGTCGTGCGATTCACCGTGCCGGCGACCAACCCGTGCGAGGCCGCCACGACGCCGATCCCGGCGATCCAGGGCAGCGACGACACCGCTGCGGTGACCGGCAGCGTCACGACCCGCGGCGTCGTCGTCGGCGACTACGAGGGTCCGTCTCCGGCCCTGCGGGGGTTCTTCATCCAGGACCCCACCGGTGACGGCGACCCCGCCACGTCCGACGGCATCTTCGTCTTCGAGGGCAGCAACGCGGACACCGTCGAGGTCGGCGACCTCGTCACCGTCAAGGGCAACGCCGGCGAGAACCAGGGCCAGACCCAGGTGAGCGCCAGCACGGTCACGGTCTGCGGCACCGGCACGGTCGCCCCGACCGCGGTCCGCTTCCCGGTGGCGAGCCCCGCCGCCCTCGAGCGTTACGAGGGCATGCTCGTCACGCTCCCGCAGGACATGTCGGTGACCGAGCACTTCCAGCTCGGCCGCTTCGGCCAGGTCACCCTGTCGCAGGGCAGCCGGCTCGAGCAGCCCACCAACGTCGTCGCCCCTGGCGCCGACGCCGCGGCGCTGCAGGCCGCGAACAACCTGCGCAAGATCATCCTCGATGACACCACACAGGCCCAGAACGTCGACCCGATCGTCTTCGGACGGGGCGGCCAGCCCCTCTCGGCCTCCAACACACTGCGTGGCGGCGACACCGTCACGGGTCTGACGGGAGTCCTCAACTACACGTGGGGCGGCAACGCCTCCAGCGCCAACGCCTACCGCATCCGCCCGGTCTCCCCGGCTTCCACGGTCGACTTCCAGCCGACCAACCCCCGGCCCTCGAACCCGCCCGCCGTCGGCGGTGACACCCGCGTCGTCGGGATGAACCTGCTCAACTTCTTCAACACGCTCGACACGACCGGCAACAACTGCAGCGGCGGCCTCACCGGCTCGGTCATGGACTGCCGCGGTGCCAACACCGTCGCCGAGTTCGACCGCCAGTGGCGCAAGACGGTCGCAGCGGTCTCGGGCACGCAGGCCGACGTCGTCGCCTTCATGGAGATGGAGAACGACGGCTACGGTCCCGAGAGTGCCGAGCAGTTCCTCCTCGGCAAGCTCAACGACAAGGACGGCGCCGGCACGTGGGCGTTCATCGACGCGGACGCCCGCACCGGACAGCCCGACGCGATGGGCAATGACGCGATCAAGGTCGGCATGCTCTACAAGCCGGCCTCCGTCACCCCGGTCGGCACGACCGCAGCCCTCAACACCCCCGACTTCGTCAACGGTGGGGACTCGGGCCCACGCAATCGTCCCTCGCTCGCGCAGGCCTTCCGCGACAACACGAGCGGCGGCACGTTCATCGCCGTCGCCGACCACCTCAAGAGCAAGGGCAGCGCCTGCGACGCCCCCGACGCCGGTGACGGCCAGGGCAACTGCAACGCGGTCCGCGTCCGTTCGGCGAAGCTCCTTGCGAGCTGGCTGGCGAGCGACCCAACGGGCACCGGTGACCCCGACGTCCTCATTCTCGGCGACCTGAACTCCTACGCCAAGGAGGACCCGATCACGACCCTCGAGTCGTCCGGCTTCGCCAACCTCATCGAGCAGCGCAACGGCCGCGAGGCCTACTCGTACGCCTTCGACGGGCAGTGGGGCTACCTCGACCACGCGCTCGGCTCGGCGTCGATCAGCAGCCAGGTGACGGGGGTCGGCGACTGGCACGTCAACGCCGACGAGCCCTCGATCCTGGACTACAACACGGAGTTCAAGACGCCGGCGCAGGTGGCGAGCCTCTACGCACCGGACCAGTTCCGCATCTCCGACCACGACCCCGTGGTCGTCGGCCTGGACCTGACCAACGCCGCGCCGACCGTGGGCACGGTGACCGGTCCGTCGTCGGCCGTCTCGGTCGGTGACCCGGTGGCCGTCGACGCCGCCTTCACCGACGCGGACACGCTCGACGGCCACACGGCGTCGATGCAGTGGGGTGACGGGTCCACGTCGGTCGCCGGCGTTAGCGGCGGTGCCGTCAGCGGCCGTCACGTCTACTCGGCGGCCGGCGTCTACACCGTCACGGTGACCGTCACCGACCAGTGGGGCCACACCGGCACCGGCACGACGACCGTCGTCGTCTACGACCGCGGCGCCGGCTTCCTCACGGGCGGAGGCTGGTTCGTCTCGCCCAAGGGTGCCGTCGTGGGCTCGCCGTCCGCCAGCGGCAAGGCGGAGTTCTCCCTGTCGGGCAAGTATGCGCCGGGCGCCAGCCGCCCCGACGGCGCGCTGAGGCTCGTGACCCCGGGCCTGGCGCTGGCCTCGACGGGACTCGACTGGCTCGTCGTCACCGGTGACACTGCCCGCCTCGCCGGTCCGGCGACCGTCGGCGGCGTGGTCGGCTACCACTTCGAGGCGACCGCCACCGACGCGGCGACCGACACGCTGCGTCTCGTCGTCCGCGACGCGTCAGGCGCCCTCGTCTACGACAGCGGCACCCAGCGGGTGCAAGGACAGGTCAAGCTGCACTGACCATCTGCACCTACCATCTGCGCGGTGGTGCAGGGGAACGGCGCCCGGCGGGGATCTCCTCGCCGGGCGCCGTCTCCTGGTGCCCGAGCGGTCCGTAGAGTGAGCGGAATGCAGCAGCCCCCCAACGCACGGCGCGCCCCCGTCGTCCGCGAGCACCACGGCGACCGCTTCGAGGACCCGTACGCCTGGATGGCTGACCGGGAGTCGCCCGAGCTGCGTGAGCTGCTCGTGGGCGAGAACGCCTACGCCACCGAGCGCACCGAGCACCTGCGCCCCCTGGCGGACCAGATCTTCGAGGAGTTCCGCTCCCGCATCGAGGAGACCGACCTGTCGGTGCCGGTGCGCCACGACCGCTGGTGGTACTACTCGCGCACGGTCGAAGGGGAGCAGTACGCCGTGGAGGCGCGGGTCGCCGTCGCCGACCACCCCGAGCGACCCAGGCTCGACGCCGGCCGCCCGCCCGCCGGCGAGCAGGTCCTGCTCGACCAGAACGAGGAGGGCCGCGACCACGAGTTCTTCGCCGTCGGCGCGAGCGAGGTCTCCCCGGCCGGCGACCTGCTCGCGTATG
This sequence comes from Terrabacter sp. BE26, assembly GCF_041941675.1. GTDB lineage: Bacteria > Actinomycetota > Actinomycetes > Actinomycetales > Dermatophilaceae > Terrabacter. The sequence goes on from NZ_CP090122.1 coordinate 3,553,183, forward strand.
CCGTCGACGTCGTCGGTGACGAGCGCTACGACGTGCGCGTGCGCCGGATCGAGGACGCCGTCGTGCTCGACGACGTCGTACGCCGCACGGGCGGTTCGCTCGCCTGGTCGCTGGATGCCCGGCACTTCTTCTACACCCGCGTCGACGAGGCGTGGCGGCCCTTCCAGGTGTGGCGCCACGAGGTCGGCACACCGGTCGAGCAAGACGTCCTCGTCCACGAGGAGGCGGACGAGCGCTTCTTCGTCGGGGTGGGGACCTCCCGCGACGACCGGCTCGTCATCATCGCGATCGGCTCGAAGACGACGAGCGAGTTCCGGCTGCTCGAGGCCGACGACCCGCTGGGCACGCCCCGGGTCGTGGCCGAGCGGCGCCAGGGCGTCGAGTACGACATCGAGCCGTTCGGCGACCAGCTCCTCGTCGTCCACAACGCCAACCGGGTCAACTTCGAGCTCGCCGTCGCCCCGGTGACGAGCACGTCCGCCGACGACTGGGCGCCCCTGGACGTCACCACGGAAGACGAGTACGTCACGGGCGCAGAGGGTTTCGACGACTTCATCGCCGTGTCACTCCGTCGTGAGGGCGGCACCGGCATCCGCGTCGTCATGCGTGACCCTATGGCTGCGAACGGCCTGGGCGAGGCGCACGACATCGCCGTCGGGGAGCCGATCGGGACCCTCCACGTCGGCGTCAACCCGGAGGCGGCGACCCCGACCCTGCAGGTCGTGCACGAGTCGCTCGTCACCCCCCGCACGGTGCAGGACTACGACGTCCGCTCTCGCACCTTCACGTTGCTCAAGCAGCAGCATGTCCGCGGCGAGGTCGACCTCGGCCGCTACGTCCAGCGGCGCGAGTGGGCGACGGCCGCAGACGGCACCCGGATCCCGATCTCCGTGGTCCACCGTCGCGACGTCGTCGACGACGGCACCGCACCCGGTCTGCTCCACGCCTACGGCGCCTACGGCATCTCCAGCGACCCGTGGTTCTCGGTGCTGCGGCTCTCCCTCCTCGACCGCGGCTGGGTCTTCGCGATCGCCCACGTGCGCGGCGGCTCCGAGATGGGCCGGTCGTGGTATGACGACGGCAAGCTCGCGGCCAAGCCGAACACCTTCACCGACTTCGTCGCCAGTGCCGACCACCTCGTCGACAGCGGCATCGTGGCGCCCAACCGCCTTGCGGCAGAGGGCGGCTCGGCCGGTGGTCTGCTCATGGGTGCGGTCGTGAACCTCGCTCCGGAGCGCTTCCGCTTCGTGCACGCGCAGGTGCCCTTCGTCGACGCACTGACGACGGTCCTCGACCCCAGCCTGCCGCTCACGGTCGTCGAGTGGGAGGAGTGGGGCAACCCGCTCGAGGACCCGGCGGCATACGCCCTCATGAAGTCGTACGCGCCGTACGAGAACGTGCAGCCGACACGGCACCCGAGCCTGCTGGTCACGGCCGGGCTCGACGACACCCGGGTGTACGTCACCGAGCCGGCCAAGTGGGTCGCTGCCCTCCGGCACGCCGACCAGCAGGTCGACGACCCGGCCCAGATCCTGTTCCGCACGGAGATGGCGGCTGGGCACGGTGGCCGTTCCGGCCGCTACGACCTGTGGCGCCAGTGGGCCTGGGAGACGGCCGTGCTCATCGACCAGACGTCGTGAGCACGACCGCTGCGCAGCGCTGTTCGCGGCTCAGGACCCGTAGATCGCGGTGACCCACTCGGGGTGGTCGATGAAGGGGTTGCGGTTGTGCTGCCAGGTGTCGTAGATGACCTGGTTGCGGCGCTTCTCGAAAGCGTCCGGCGGGTCCTGCAGGTTCCACTGCTTGAGCACCGAGATCCTGCCGATGTAGGCCGCGGTGCCGTTGCCGACGAGGTTGGGCTCGAGGTCGGCGAAGCCGTCGCCGCCGTCCCAGCGCACCGCCATGTAGAAGTTCATCCGGGCGACGTCGCCCTTGACGGCGTCCCGGGGCTCGAAGGAGTCGCTGTCGCTCCTGCACCCGGTGCACTGGGCGACCGTGGTGCCGCCGTTGTCGAAGTCGAGGTTGCCGCGAGTGCCGTTGACGGTGACGTCCTCGGGGCGCAGGTGGTGCACGTCGGTGCCCGGCCCGTTGACGGTGCCGAAGTCGCCGTGGCTCTTGGCCCAGACGTGCTCGCGGTTCCACTGGTCGACGCCGCCACCGTTGTCCGACTTGGCGATGGACCGACCGGAGTAGACCTCGATGACGTTGGTGGCGTTGTTCGGGTCCTGGTCGGTGTCCTTCAGTGCTGCCCACACCTGGTCGTAGGTCAGGGTGGCGACACCGCTCGAGATGATCCGGTGCAGCTCGGCGTGCAGCGCCGACCCGGTCTTGCCGACCGCGGACGCGTAGTAGGTCGAGTCGTAGGGGCTCGTCGTCCCGGTCGGCGCCGGGGCCGTCGTGCTCGTCGTGCTGGTCGGGCTCGTGGTCGTCGAGGTCCCGCTGAACGCGAAGGCCGTCGTCGAGGTCATGCCGGGGTGCGAGAAGTACGCGGACAGCGCCCCCGTCACGTCGAGCTGGCGCCCCATCAGCGACGGGTTGGTCTTCAGGCCCCACGAGGACCGGAACGCCGAGGGGATCTGGATGTAGAGCATCCGGCTCGTCGACGTCTCAGCCGCCGAGTCGGCGATCGCAAGGGCGTAGTCGTTAGGAAAGCCCGAGCGCACGACGGTGCTGGTGGCGGTGGGCTGGCCGACCACATAGCCGCGGACGGTGGCGCTCTGGCCGGTCTGCGCGCCGATGGCCTGCGAGACGGTGAGGGGTGCCGTGGCCGTCGAGGCCGACCCGGCGGTGCGGGGGAGCGGCAGTGGGGTGGCCGGCGAGCCGGCGGCCGAGCTGAGCGCGAGGCTCGGGGGCACGAGCGCGACGACGAGTCCGGTGACGACGGCGGCGAGGCGACGCCGGGCGATGACGACGGGCACGGGTTCTCCTGTCCGGGAGGGGTGTCCGGGGGTGCCGGACTCTCGCCGCCAGGTGCGTGGGGCGGCTCCCCGAGCGTGGCGGATCCCACCTACGGGCGGGGTCAGCCGTTGGTCTGACCTTCGTGTGGCCCGGTTCAGGATTCGGCAGGCTGCGCCCGTGCCGGCTCCGCCCCCTGAGACTGCGGTCCTCGGCAACCGGAGCGCCTCTTAGACTGGTGACCCATGATGTCCTCCCTCGACCTGCGCGGCCGCACGCTCGACGTGCGCTTCCTGCGGCAGGAGCTGCCCCGAGCCGAGTTCGACGTCACGGCCGCCCTCGAGCAGGTGCGGCCGATCTGCGAGGACGTCGAGCATCGCGGTGCCGCCGCGCTGCGCGACCTCGGTGAGCGCTTCGACGGCGTCCGGCCGACGCACCTGCGGGTTCCCCGTGCCGTGCTCCGCTCCGCCCTCGAGCAGCTCGACCCCGACCTTCGCGCTGCGCTCGAGGAGTCGATCCGGCGTGCCCGGCTCGTGCACGCCGACCAGCGCCGCACCGACACGAGCACCGAGGTCGTCCCGGGCGGCACCGTCGTGGAGCGGTGGGTGCCGGTCGACCGCGTGGGCCTCTACGTCCCCGGTGGCCTGGCCGTCTACCCGAGCAGCGTCGTCATGAACGTCGTCCCGGCCCAGCTGGCCGAGGTCGGCTCGCTGGCCGTCGCCTCCCCGCCGCAGCGGGAGAACACCGGCGAGTTCGCCGGCTACCCGAACCCGACGATCCTCGCGGCGTGCGAGCTGCTCGGCGTCGACGAGGTGTATGCCGTCGGCGGCGCCCAGGCGGTCGCCATGTTCGCGCACGGCTTCGTCGACGACGACCCGCAGTGGGGCGAGGTTGACGGCGCGCCCGTCGTCTGCGATCCCGTCTCCCTCGTCACCGGGCCGGGCAACATCTGGGTCGTCGCCGCCAAGCGCCTGCTCAAGGGGCTCATCGGCATCGACGCCGAGGCGGGCCCGACCGAGATCGCCATCCTCGCCGACGACTCGGCCGACCCGGATCACGTCGCCGCCGACCTCGTCAGCCAGGCCGAGCACGACCCGCTGGCGGCGTCGGTCCTCGTCACGGACAGCCCCGAGCTGGCCGAACGCACGCAGCAGGCCCTGACCCGTCGCGTCGCGGCGACGAAGCACTCGGAGCGGGTCACGCAGGCCCTCGAGGGCACCCAGTCGCGCATCGTCCTCGTCGACGACGTCGACGCCGGTCTCGACGTCGTCAACGCGTATGCCGCCGAGCACCTCGAGATCCAGACCCGTGAGGCGGCGGCAGTGGCCGCGCGGGTGCGCAACGCCGGCGCGGTCTTCGTCGGACCACACAGCCCGGTGAGCCTCGGCGACTACGCGGCCGGGTCCAACCACGTCCTCCCCACCGCGGGGTGCGCCTGCCACTCGAGCGGCCTGTCGGTGCAGTCGTTCCTGCGCGGCATCCACGTCGTCACCTACGACGAGCCGGCCCTGCGCGACGTCGCCCGTCACGTCGTGACCCTCGCCCAGGCGGAGGACCTCCCCGCCCACGGCGAGGCCGTGACCGCACGCTTCGGGGACGAGGTCCCCCGGTGAGCGGGGGAGACACGAGCGCATCGGCCGGCCCCGCCACCTCCGGCACCTCCGCCACCTCCGCTTCCGCTGAGGTGCAGCGGCTGCTGCGTCCCGACCTGCGCGGCCGTACGCCCTACGGCGCCCCGCAGCTCGACGTGCCGGTGCGGCTCAACACCAACGAGAACTCCTACCCGGTGCCGCAGGTGGTCGTCGACGCAGTCCTCGCCGCGCTCGCCGAGGACGTGGCGTCGCTGAACCGCTACCCCGACCGCGATTTCACCGACCTGCGCAAGGCGCTGACGGCATACCTCGAGAAGCAGTCGGGCGCGTCGGTGACGCCGGAGCAGGTGTGGGCCGGCAATGGGTCCAACGAGGTGCTATCGCACGTCGTCCAGGCCTTCGGCGGCCACGGGCGCACCGCGCTCGGGTTCACGCCGAGCTACTCCATGCACCCGATCATCAGCGAGACCCACGGCATGACCTGGGTCGACGGGCTCCGTTCTGCTGCAACAGAGCCCGACGCATTCGACCTGACGCCCGAGTCGGCCGCCGCACAGGCCCGAAAGCACAACCCGTCGGTCGTCTTCCTCTGCTCGCCCAACAACCCGACCGGCACGGCGCTGCCGTTCGAGGTGATCGGTGCCGTGCTCGAGGCAGCGCCCGACGCCATCGTGGTCGTCGACGAGGCGTATGCCGAGTTCGCCCGTCCCAGAACGCGATCCGCCCTGACGCTGCTGGCCGAGCACCCCCGGCTCGTGGTCACGCGCACGATGAGCAAGGCCTTCGCCTTCGCCGGCGGCCGCCTCGGCTACCTCGCGGCCGCCCCGGAGCTCGTCGACGCCCTGCGTCTGGTGCGGCTGCCCTACCACCTGAGCAGCCCGACCCAGACGATCGCCCGGATCGCCCTCGAGCACGCCGACGTCATGCTCGGCACCGTCGAGGTCATCAAGCACCAGCGCGACCGCATCGTCGAACGCCTCGCCGAGCTCGGCGCGCGCCCGGTGGCGAGCGACAGCAACTTCGTGCTCTTCGGCGGCCTGCGTGACGAGAAGGCCACGTGGCAGGCGCTGCTCGAGGAGGGGGTGCTGGTGCGCGACATGGGCATCTCCCACCACCTGCGCGTCACGGCCGGCAACCCGGACGAGACGACCGCCTTCCTCGAGGCCATGACGCGCCTCGCCCCCACCCACGTCGACCGTGAGGACCGCCAGGCATGACCCAGACCGCCACCGTCCCCGGCACGCAGAGCCGGCCGAGCCGCACCGCGAAGATCACCCGGGCGACCTCCGAGTCGTCCGTCGAGCTGTGGCTCGACCTCGACGGCACCGGCCGGTCCGAGGTCTCCACCGGCGTGCCGTTCTACGACCACATGCTCCACTCGCTGAGCAAGCACTCCCTGATCGACCTCACCGTCAAGGCGACGGGCGACGTCGACGTCGACGTGCACCACACGGTCGAGGACACGGCAATCGTCCTCGGCCAGGCGCTGCGCGAGGCCCTCGGCGACAAGTCGGGCATCTCCCGCTTCGGCGACGCCACGGTGCCGCTCGACGAGGCCCTGTGCCACGCCGTCGTCGACGTCGCCGGCCGCCCCTACGTCGTCCACGAGGGCGAGCCCGAGGGACAGCAGTACGCCCTCATCGGCGGCCACTTCACCGGCTCCATGACGCGCCACGTCCTCGAGTCGTTCGCCTACAACGCCGGGTTGTGCCTGCACGTGCGCGTGCTCGCCGGCCGCGACCCGCACCACATCGTGGAGGCGCAGTTCAAGGCAGTGGCCCGCGCCCTGCGCGCCGCCGTCGCCCCCGACCCGCGGGTCGTCGGCATCCCGAGCGCCAAGGGCGCCCTGTGATGCTGCAGGCGCGCCGGTGAGCGCCGACGTCGTCGTCCTCGACTACGGCAGCGGCAACGTCCGTTCCGCCGTGCGCGCCCTCGAACGGGTCGGTGCCGACGTCACCCTGACGTCCGACCCGGTCCGGGCGCTGGAGTGCGACGGGCTCTTCGTGCCCGGCGTCGGCAACTTCCACGCGTGCGTGGCCGGGCTCGCGGCGGCCCACGGCCCCCGCATCATCGGGCGGCGCATCAGCGGCGGTCGGTCTGTCCTGGGCATCTGCGTCGGCATGCAGGTGCTCTTCGACGGCTCGACCGAGCCCTCCGAGCACCCCCTCGAAGGTCTCGCCGAGTGGCCCGGCACCGTCGATCGGCTGCCGGCCGACGTCGTCCCGCACATGGGGTGGTCCGAGGTGCGGTCTCCCGAGGGCTCCCGCCTCTTCGCGGGCGTCGAGCACGAGCGCTTCTACTTCGTCCACTCGTATGCCGTGCAGGACTGGACGCTCGAGGCCACCGGCGCCTTCGCCCGGGTGGCACCCCGCGTCACGTGGGCCCAGCACGGCGCCGACTTCGTCGCAGCCGTCGAGAACGGCCCGCTGAGCGCCACCCAGTTCCACCCCGAGAAGTCCGGCGAGGCCGGGCTGCACCTGCTGGAGAACTGGGTCCGCAGCCTCTGACCAGACCGTCGAGAGGCCACGGGTGGCCCCTTCCAACCGTCGAGAGGCCGATCTCGGTGCCACGCCCTGGGCCGGGCGGCCCCGCGACCGTGGCTCGCGGCATACTCAGGGGGCCAGCCAAGCCCCGCCACCGAGGAGCCCTCGCCGCATGACCCAGCCGACCGACCAGCCCCGCCTCGAGCTGCTGCCCGCCGTCGACATATCGGGAGGCCGCGCCGTCCAGCTGGTGCAGGGCGTGGCAGGCAGCGGTGGCGAGTTCGGCGACCCGTGGGAGGCCGCCTCACGCTGGCAGGAACAGGGCGCCGAGTGGATCCACCTCGTCGACCTCGACGCCGCCTTCGGCCGCGGCAGCAACCGTGAGCTCATCGCCACGATCGTCGGCCGGCTCGACCTGCAGGTCGAGCTCTCCGGCGGCATCCGCGACACCGAGTCTCTCGAGGCTGCCCTCGCCACGGGCTGTCGCCGCGTCAACATCGGCACGGCCGCGCTCGAGGACCCCGAGTGGACGGCCTCGATCATCGCCGAGCATGGCGACCGCGTCGCCATCGGGCTCGACGTCCGCGGCACGACCCTCGCGGCGCGCGGGTGGACCCGTGAGGGCGGCGACCTCTGGGAGTCCCTCGCACGACTCGACGCCGAGGGGTGCGCGCGCTACGTCGTCACCGACGTCAACAAGGACGGCATGCTGCAGGGCCCCAACGTCGAGCTGCTGCGAGAGGTGTGCGCCCGCACCGACCGTCCGGTGGTCGCGAGCGGCGGCGTCTCGACGCTGGAGGACATCACGACCATCCGTCAGCTGGTCGGCGACGGGGTCGAGGGCGCCATCGTCGGCTCGGCGCTCTACCGCGGCGCGTTCACGCTGCCAGAGGCCCTGGACGCCGCAGGGCGTCCGGTCGCATGACGTCGCCGCCGGGACACCACGACGACCAGGGTCGCCCGGCCGACTCGGCCGGCCAGGCGTGGGAGGGCAAGACGATCCCGTCGCACGGCTTCGCCGGTGACACGGGGGAGGCCGACCCCGGGCTGGTCGCCGCACTGGTGGCAGCCCACGAGACGCCGGCGGACGACGCAGAGCTGGCCGTCATGGAGCGCGTCGCGCAGGCGCGGTGGCTCGTGCCGGTCGTGGCCGTCGCGACCGAGGTCGACGAGTCGGGCCCGCACGCTGCCGACACCCGCAGTGACATGGCGGCCGTGACGCTGACCTCGCCCGACGGCTCGCGCGCGCTGCCCATGTTCAGCTCGCTCGAGTCCCTCGCGGCGTGGGACCCCTCGGCGCGGCCGGTCCCCGTCCGGGCGGCCGCAGCGGCGCAGGCCGCGATCGGCGAGGAGTGCCAGGTGCTCCTCGTCGACGTCGCCTCCCCGCACGCGATGGTGCTGCGACCGAGCATGCTGTGGGCGCTCGCCCAGGAGCGCGCGTGGGAGCCGAGCCACCGGGACGCCCACGTGGCGGATGCCGTGCGCCGCGCTGTCGAGCCCGAGTCGGACGTCACGGCCCACCGGCTCGAGCCCGGTGAGCCGGCCGGAGCAGGGGTGCTGCGCGTCGTCCTGGCGCTCGGGCCGGGCCTCGACGCCGAGCAGGTGGGCGCGATCGCCACCCGGATCGGGGAGCGGATCGCGACCGACGGCGAGACCCGTGCGAGGATCGATGCTCTGACGTTCGCGCTCGAAGCGGCGCGCTGAGCACACCACCCGCGGAGGTGCCGCACGTGGACACCACACGACCGACGACGCAGGAGCGCGGCCCCGAGCTGCCGCCGACGCCACAGACGCCCAGCCCGCCTACCGAGATGCCGGCGTCATCCTCACCGCCCCCAGGGTCCGTGCCCTCCTCGGCGGACGGCTCGGCGGACGGCTCGGAGGACGGCTCCCCGCAGCACCGGGCCGGACGTGCACGCCGCGGTGCCGGTGGCCCTCTCGGCTTCATCGTCGACCCCGCCGTGGACGCCCGCCGCAGGCGCGACCTGCGTCGGATGCGACTGGTCGCCACCGGCCTGCTCGTGTTCGCCGCCGTCGTCTACGTGCTCACCCGCGGGCACGGGGACGGTGTGCTCGGCTTCGTCAACGCCGGCGCAGAGGCCTCGATGGTCGGTGCCTGCGCCGACTGGTTCGCCGTGACGGCGCTCTTCCGCCACCCGCTCGGCCTGCCCATCCCGCACACGGCCCTGATCCCGCGCAAGAAGGAGATGATCGGCCGCAGCCTCGAGGAGTTCGTCAGCGAGAACTTCATGCGCGAGGACATCATCCGCGAGCGGGTCCTCGACGCCGAACCCACCCGGCGGGCCTCCGAGTGGGCCCTCGTGCCCGGGCACGCCAAGCGCCTCGTGGACGAGGTCGCCACGGTCACCGTCCATGCGCTGCACCGCATTCCCGACGAGGACGTGCGGGCCGTCATCGAGCACGCCCTGCTGCCACGGCTGGCGCAGGAGCCCGTCAGCTCGCTGGCGGGCGGGCTGCTCGACCAGGTCGTGCGCGACGAGGCGCACGTCGGTCTCGTCGACCTGGCGCTGGACGAGATGCGCGTGTGGCTCGTCGACAACGAGGACCTCTTCGAGTCGCTCATCACCCAGCGTGCCCCGGCCTGGGTGCCCACGGCCGTCAACGACCTGGTCGCCCGCAAGATCCACGTCGAGGCGCTCAAGTGGCTGGCCGACATCCGCAACGACCCGCGGCACGACGTACGGCTCGCGCTCGACAAGCTGCTCGTGGACCTCGCCGACGACCTCCAGCACGACCCGGTGACCCAGGCCAAGGCCGAACGGCTCAAGGAGCGGCTGCTCTCCCACCCCCAGGTCGCGGACACCGCCATGTCGCTGTGGGCGTCGCTGCGGGCCGTCGTGATCTCCGCCCTCGAGGACGAGCACGGACCGGTCCGCACCCGTGCGGTCAAGGAGGTGACGGCGCTCGCCGAGCGGCTCCTGGCCGACGCCGCCCTGCGCGACCGGATCGACCGCCGCATCTGCGACGCCACCGTGTACGCCGTGGAGCGCTACGGCACCGAGCTGACGCGCGTCATCAGCGACACCGTGGAGCGCTGGGACGGCAAGGAGACCGCCGAGCGGGTCGAGCTGCAGGTGGGCCGCGACCTGCAGTTCATCCGCATCAACGGCACGCTGGTGGGCGGCCTCATCGGCATGCTCATCCACGCCGTCTCGATCCTGCTGCCGTCCTGATCGACTGCGTGGTCTGGGCCCCGTCGCGCCGCAGGACCCACCACCTGGCGCGCTGCCGCGGGCAGCGCCACCCCACCTCGCCGGCGCCGCCCCGCGGTCAGGCGTGTGGGTCGAGTCGCTCGGTGATCTCACGCAGGGTCTGGTGCAGGTCGAGCAGCTCCTGCCGCGACAGCCCGCTGCGCTCGGCGATGCGGCGTGGCAGGTCCCCGAGCGCGTCGAGGCGCTCGCGCCCGCTCGACGTGAGGGAGACGACCACGCGTCGCTCGTCCTCGGGGTCGCGCGCACGCCCAACCAGCCCGGCGGCCTCCATGCGCTTGAGCAGGGGAGAGAGCGTGCCCGAGTCGAGGTGCATCAGCTCGCCGAGCCACCCGACCGTGAGCGGGCCGTGCTCGCCGATCGTCATCAGGGCGATGTACTGCGGGTAGGAGAGGTCGTGCTCCGAGAGCAGCTCACGGTAGACGGCGTCGAACGCGCGCACGGTCGTGTGCATCGCGTAGCACACCTGGCGCTCGAGGCTGAGGTCGGCGGAGGGACCGGTCGGCGCGTTGGACGGGCTCATGACTCCAGCGTACTATCCAATTGTGCGCAATTGAATTGCTGACAACCAAAGGAGTCCCATGACCACCACGACCCAGACCGTCTCGTACGTCGCCTCGGCGACCGCATCCGGTCGTGAGGGCCGCGCCGTCACCTCCGACGGCCGCCTCGACGTCACGCTGGCCGCCCCGCGCGAGCTCGGCGGCAGCGGCGAGGGCACCAACCCCGAGCAGCTCTTCGCCGCGGGGTATGCCGCGTGCTTCGCCAGCGCTCTCACGCTCGTCGCCCGCAAGCGCCGGGTGGAGGACTTCGACGTGGCCGTCACCGCCGACGTCAGCCTGTCCGGCTCCTCGGGCACGGGGTTCGGGCTCGGCGTCGTCCTGCACGTCGAGCTGCCGGAGCACCTCGACCCCCAGCTGGGGCGTGAGCTCGTCGACAGCGCCCACCAGGTGTGCCCGTACTCCAACGCGACCCGGGACAACGTCCCGGTCGAGATCGTCGTCGACTGACGACCCGCCCGCCACCCGCCACCCGCACAAGCCCCCAGGAGAACCATGACCAACCCCCGTGAGGTCCAGCTCAAGAGCCGCCCCGTCGGCTGGCCCACCCACGAGAACTTCGAGCTCGTCGAGAGTGCGCACGTCGACCCCGGCGCGCTCGAGGCTGGCCAGGTCCGCGTCCGCAACGAGGTCATGTCGGTCGACCCCTACATGCGTGGCCGCATGAGCGACGCCAAGTCCTACGCCGAGCCGTATGCGCTGGGCGAGGCCATGCACGGTGGCGCGGTCGGCGTCGTGACCGAGTCCCGCGCCGACGGCGTCGCCGTCGGCGACCACGTGCTCCACGGCCTCGGCTGGCGCGAGGAGGCCGTCCTCGACGCCTCAGGGGTGCGCGTCGTCGACACGACCGTCGCCCCGGCGTCCGCCTACCTCGGCGTGCTCGGGATGACCGGGCTGACGGCATACGCCGGCCTGACCCGCGTCGCCGAGCTCAAGGAGGGTGACGTCGTCTTCGTCTCCGGCGCCGCGGGTGCCGTCGGCAGCGTCGTCGGGCAGATCGCCAAGGCGCTCGGTGCCAGCAAGGTCATCGGCAGCGCCGGCTCGCAGGAGAAGGTCGACCACCTGCTGAACGACCTCGGCTTCGACGCCGCGTTCAACTACAAGGACGGCCGGGTCTCCGACCTGCTGCGCGAGGCGGCCCCCGACGGGATCGACGTCTACTTCGACAACGTCGGCGGCGAGCACCTCGAGGCCGCGATCGGCTCGCTGCGGCTCGGCGGCCGCATCGCGATCTGCGGCGCGATCTCGGTCTACAACGCCACCGAGCCCGCCCCGGGGCCGCGCAACCTGCCCCGCCTCATCCAGACTCGCGGCACGATCAAGGGCTTCCTCGTCGGCGACCACTGGGACCTCGCCGGGGAGTACGCCCAGCGCGCGGCCGGCTGGATCGCCGACGGCGCCCTGGCCTCGCGCGAGACGTTCGCCGACGGCATCGACCACGCCGTGGACGCCTTCCTCGGGGTCCTGCGCGGCGAGAACCTCGGCAAGATGCTCGTCCGGCTGTGAGTCGACCAGCCTGACGTCGTCAGGAGCGGGACGAGGGGCGGAAGCCGTGGCACCCGCCCCTTCGTCGTCACCGCCGCGTCGGACTCAGCCGCCCAGCAGCTCCTTGGCCTTGTCGGCGGGCAGCAGGTCGTGGCGCAGCGGCTCGCGCACGAACGAGCCGGTGCCGTGCGACACCGACCGCAGGTCGATGGGGTAGCGGGACAGCTCTGCCTGCGGCACCTCGGCGTGCACGACCGTCCAAGCGCCGTCGGAGCCCATCCCGTCGGCCGGCTCGGTGCCGAGCACCTGCCCGCGCCGTCCTCGCAGGTCCGACATGACCGCTCCGAGGTACTCGTCGGCGATGGTGATGTCGACCCGGTCGATCGGCTCGAGCAGCGCCATCGTCGTCTCGTTGGCCGCCTCCTTGAGGGCCAGCGCGGCCGCGGTCTGGAACGCGACATCGGAGGAGTCGACCGAGTGCGCCTTCCCGTCCGTCAGTGTCACCCGCACGTCGACCACCGGGTGCCCCGTCAGCAGCCCCTTCTCCAGCTGCGCCCGGGCGCCCTTCTCCACGGAGGGGATGAACTGCCGTGGCACCGCACCGCCGACGACCTTGTCGACGAACTCGATGCCGCCCCCGCGGGGAAGCGGCTCGATCTCGATCGAGCAGACGGCATACTGCCCGTGCCCGCCGGACTGCTTGACGTGCCGGCCCTGCACCACGCAGCGGCGCACGAAGGTCTCGCGGAGGGCCGTCCGGTAGGGCTCGGCCGTCACCGTCACGCCGTAGCGGTCGGCCAGCTGCCCGATGACGTGGTCGACGTGGGCCTGGCCCATCGCCCAGAGCACCACCTGGTCCGTCTCGCCGGCGTGCTCCATCCGCATCGTGACGTCCTCGGCCACGAGGCGCTGCAAGGCGGCTGCCAGCTTGTCCTCGTCGGACTTCGTCGCCGCGCGTATCGCCACGGGCAGCTGGGGCTCGGGGAGCAGCCAGGGTGCGACGACGGCGGGCCGATCGGGCGAGGAGAGCGTGTCCGAGGTCTCGGCGCGCGACAGCTTCGACACGAGCACGATGTCGCCCGCGACCGCTGTGCCGCGGGGTCGGTGCTGGTCCTGGAACGGCGAGGCCAGCGGGCCGACGCGCTCGTCGTCGTCGTGAGCGGGGTGCCCCTCGACCTCGCGACCCACGAAATCGCCGAGGTGGCCGGACACGTGCACGGTCTCGTCGACGCGCAGGGTGCCGGAGAAGACGCGCACGAGCGAGAGCCGACCGACGTAGGGGTCGGTCGTCGTGCGCACGACCTCCGCGACCAGCGGCTGCGACGGGTCGCACGCGACGCCCTGGACGGCCCCGCCCACCGGTGAGGTGACCGTCGGCAGCGGGTGCACCGTCGGGTCGGGGAAGGCCCGCTCGACCATTGCGAGCAGCGCCTCGACGCCGGCGCCGGTGAGCGGCGAGACCGGGACGATCGGGAAGAAGGTGCCCTGGCAGATGGCGGCCCGAAGGTCGCCGAGGAGCGCGTCCGTGTCGAGCGGCTCGCCCTCGAGGTAGCGGTCGAGCAGTGTCGCGTCCTCCGACTCCTCGATGACGGACTCGATGAGGGCGGCACGGGCCTCCTCGTGCTCGGTGGAGGTATCGCCGGTGAGGAGCCCGACGACGTCGGTGACGGCGCCGTCCTTGACGACGGGCCAGTGCGTGGCGCGGGCGTCGCCGAACGCGCGCCGGCAGGTCTCCACCGTCGCGGCGAAGTCCGCGCGAGGCTGGTCCAGATGCGTCACGACCACGGCGCGCGGCATCCCGACCGCCGCGCACTCGCGCCACAGCAGGGACACCGGGCGGTCGATGGCGTCGGCGCCCGAGACGACGAAGACGGCCGCGTCGGCGGCCCGGAGCCCGGCCCTCAGGTCCCCGATGAAGTCGGGGTAGCCGGGGGTGTCGAGGAGGTTGACGGTGACCCCGCCCGACTCGAAGGAGGCGGCCGTCAGGGTGGTGGTGCGCACGTGCTCGGTGGTGCCGGTGCGCTGGCCCGGCACTCGGGCCGCGACGAGCGCCTCGAAGAGTGCCGTCTTGCCGGCCCCGCCGGGTCCGACCAGCACGACGTTGCGGATGACCTGCGGCGAGGCGGGGCTGGGAGCCGCAGGGAGGTCTGGTCTGCCGGTTGCTCGCGCCATAGCACCACCTTTCTCCTGTTGCACACCCCTCACAAGCACTTTGGCGTATGCCGCCCGGCAGCGTCTCCGACGCCGCCACCGTCGGCGTCGGCAAACCCGGGTGCGCGCCGTCGGTGGGCAGTGACAGGCTTGCGTGCATGGACTTGGGGGCCTATCGGCCGGTGCTGGCCAACCGCGACACCCGGAGCGCGCTGCTGCTCGGCTTCCTCATCCGGGTGCCCATGTGGGCCGGTGGCGTCATCCTCACCCTGCACGTCGTGACCTCCCTCGGCCGCAGCTACGGCGAGGCCGGTCTCGTCACGGCGGCGTCCACCGTGGCCGTGGCGGTCTCGGGCCCCTGGCGCGGCCGGCTGCTCGACCGGATCGGGCTGCGACGCACCGTCGGGCCCTCGCTCCTCGTGCAGGTCGTGTGCTGGTCGGTCGCGCCGTGGGTGGGCTACCTGCCGCTCGTGGCCGTCGCCGCGCTGGCCGGGCTCTTCGTCGTCCCCACCTTCTCGATCCTTCGCCAGGTGATCATCCGGTCGGTCCCGTCCGAGCAGCGGCGCACGGCCCTGTCGCTCGACTCGTCGGCCACCGAGCTGTCGTTCATGGCAGGCCCTGCCATCGGCGTCTGGCTCGCGACGTCGTGGCACACCGGCTGGGCGCTGCTCGTCTGCGAGCTGGCGTCCGTCGCCGCCGGCTTCGTCCTGTGGCTCGTCAACCCGCCGCTCACCTCCGGTCAGCCCGAGCAGGCACCGGAGGTGGGGCACGACGAGCAGGGGGAGGGCGCGAGGGCCGAGGCGATCGCCGCCCCGGCGGTAGCGGGCCGGGGCGCGGGCCCGCGGGCCGTGCGCGGGTTCATCACCCTGCCGGTCGCCGCCGTCCTGCTCGCGGCCGCCTGCTCCACCCTGGTGCTCAGCGGCACGGACGTGTCCATCGTGGCGGCGCTGCGCTCCTTCGGCTCCACGGGCTCCATCGGCTGGGTGCTCGCGCTGTGGGGCGCCGGCTCCCTCGTCGGGGGCCTCGTCTACGGCGCGTGGCACCGGTCGCTGTCGGTGTTCTGGCTGCTGGGCGGTCTGGCAGCCACCACCGCTCCGGTCGCGCTGGCCCTCGGCGTGCCGAGCTTCGCCGTGCTCGTCACCGTCTCGGGCTTCCTGTGCGCCCCGACGATCACGGCCACGGTCGAGCAGCTGAGCCGCCTGGTGCCCGAGCGGTTCCGAGGGGAGATGATGGGCTGGCACGGGTCGGCCATGACCGCCGGCTCGGCGGTCGGCGCCCCGGTCGCCGGCGTCGCCATCGACCACGGCGGCTGGCCGTGGGGCTTCGCCGTCGTCTCGGTGCTGGGAGTGCTCATCGCCGGCCTCGGCGCGCTGGCCTCGCGCCGCGGGCGGGACGTCACCGGTGCCGGACCGACCGCTCGACCGGCCGTCGCGCCGGCGTCACCGGACACCGTCGCGCCCACCGATTCGGAGCGCGGCGTCTCGGCTGCTACCATCGATCACTGACCAGCGTCACACTGCATCCGCTCCGGCGGGCGCGTGTGACGACGTGCAAGAGAAGCCCGCTTCCACCCGCGTCGACCTCACGGTTGCCGGGTCAAGGTCTGCTCGACCGGACGCCGTCCGCGGCGCTTGGGTCGAGTCGTGTGACGCGACGTCGACCGTCCGGCATACGCGACCCTTGGGCTCCTCGTGCACACACGGGGAGCCTTTTTCTCGTTGTGGTCGCGGCAGGACTGGCACCACCACCCGTCTGGTCACCACGTTTCACGATCTAAGGAGCACCACATCAGCGAGCCTCGCATCAACGAGCGCATCCGGGTCCCGGAAGTGCGCTTGGTTGGCCCCAACGGCGAGCAGGTCGGCATCGTCCGCGTCGAGGACGCGCTGCGTCTGGCCGAGGAGGCGAACCTCGACCTCGTCGAGGTGGCCCCCATGGCCAAGCCGCCGGTCGCCAAGCTCATGGACTTCGGCAAGTTCAAGTACGAAGCCGCCATGAAGGCACGGGAAGCGCGCAAGAACCAGGTCAACACGGTCATCAAGGAGATCAAGCTCCGACCGAAGATCGACCCGCACGACTACGGCACCAAGAAGGGCCACGTCGAGCGGTTCCTCAAGGCCGGCGACAAGGTCAAGGTGACGATCATGTTCCGTGGCCGCGAGCAGTCGCGGCCCGAGCTCGGACGTCGTCTGCTCGAGCGCCTCGCCGAGGACATCGCCGACCTCGGTTTCGTCGAGTCGGCGCCGAAGCAGGACGGCCGCAACATGATCATGGTGATCGGCCCGACCAAGAAGAAGGCGGAGGCCAAGGCCGAGCAGCGCCGCTCCCGAGAGCAGCACGACCAGCACGAGCAGCACGAGCAGCAGGGCGAGCCTGAGCAGAGCGCGCCCGGCGAGCAGCCGGCCGCCCAGGCCCCGCAGACCGACGAGGCCACCGCAGCCGCCGAGTGACCGGCGGTCGGTGACCGGCCGGAGGCGTGAGCCGCCGGCACGACAGACCACGTGCGCCCACTGGCGCACGCAACACGAAGGAGATCGGCCCCCATGCCGAAGATGAAGACGCACAGCGGTGCGAAGAAGCGTTTCCGCCTGACCGGCACCGGCAAGGTCATGCGCGAGCAGGCCGGCGGTCGTCACCTGCTCGAGCACAAGTCGAGCAAGAAGATGCGTTCCATCGCGAAGGACGTCGAGCTCGCCAAGCCGGACGCCAAGAAGGTCAAGAAGCTCCTCGGCAAGTGAGCCGGGACCCCCACCCATCAGCACTTCGCTGAGCAACCGGGTCCCCGGTAGGCCAGCAGCAGCAAGCACTGCGTCAAGCAGAGAAGGAGTATTCACGTGGCACGCGTGAAGCGGGCGGTCAACGCCCAGAAGAAGCGTCGCGTCGTTCTCGAGCGCGCCAGCGGTTACCGCGGGCAGCGGTCGCGTCTGTACCGCAAGGCCAAGGAGCAGGTGACCCACTCCCTCGGGTACGCCTACCGTGACCGTCGCGCCAAGAAGGGCGACTTCCGTCGCCTCTGGATCCAGCGCATCAACGCCGCGGCTCGCGCCAACGGCATGACCTACAACCGGTTCATGCAGGGCCTCAAGGCCGCCGGTGTCGAGGTCGACCGCAAGATCCTGGCGGACCTGGCCGTCAACGACGCGCCGGCCTTCGCCACGCTCGTGGAGCTCTCGCGCGCCAACGTCCCTGCGCAGGCAGAGGCCAAGGCCGCCGGCGACGCCGCCTGAGCGACGCCGTCCGACACGACGCAGCACAGACCAGCAGAGCGCCGGGACGCCCCGTGCTGACCAACCCCCGATCCGATCGGGTCAAGGCAGTGCGGGCGCTGTCCCGGCGCTCGGTGCGTGCCCGCACGGGCGAGTTCCTCGCCGAGGGGCCGCAGGCCGTCCGTGAGGCCGTGGCGTTCCGGCCCGAGCTGGTGCGGGACGTCTACGTCACTCCCGAGGCGGGCGAGCGCCACGCCGGGATCGTCGAGTCGGCCCGCGCAGCGAGTGTGTGGGTGCACGAGGTGAGCCCCGAGGTGCTCGCCGCGATGTGTGACACCGAGTCCCCGCAGGGCGTCGCGGCCGTATGCCGGGTGCTCGACCTCCCGCTCGACGCGGTGCTCGCGGACCTGCCCCCCGACGCGCTCGTCTGCGTGCTCACCAACGTGCGCGACCCCGGCAACGCCGGCACCGTCATCCGCGGCGCCGACGCCGCCGGCGCCGATGCCGTTCTCGTCAGCGACGCGAGCGTGGACGTCTACAACAGCAAGGTCGTGCGTTCCACCGTCGGGTCCCTGTGGCACCTGCCGCTCAGCATCGGCGCGTCCGTGCCCGAGATCCTCGCCGCCCTAGGTGACCGCGGCGTCAGGCTGCTTGCCGCCGACGGCGCGGGGACGACGTTGCTGCACGACGCCGACCTCTCCGGCCCGCACGCCTGGGTCATGGGCAACGAGGCGTGGGGCCTCCCGCGGGAGGTCCGCGACGCCTGTGACGACGTCGTGCGCGTGCCGATCCACGGCCACGCCGAGTCGCTCAACCTCGCCATGGCGGCCACCATCTGTCTCTACGCCTCGGCGGAAGCTCGACGCACAAGCCGCTGACCGGGCCAACCACCCACGTCCCGGCCGGCGTGACTATTGTCGGCTCCATGACATGGGTCGACGGGACCGGCGCACCGCTGCCCGAACCGGCGGCCGCATCGCCTGGTGGACAGGTGAGCCGGGCCGACGCGGCACCGGTCCGCGGGGTGGAAGAGCTGCTGCCCGACGGGCTGGTCGTCGTCGGCGCCGACCAGCGCGTCACCTTCGCCAACACCGAGGCGCTGCGCATCCTCGCGTGCGACCGCTCCGACCTGGTGGGCCGCCGCGTGGTGGACGCCCTGCCGCTCAGGGACAGGGACGGTCGCGACTGGTGGGCGCACACCGCCCCGTGGAACGGTGTCTCGAGCCGTACCAACCACCGGGAGAAGCTCCTCGTCGCACCGAAGGGTCACGAGGTGCTCGTGACGGCGCGTTTCGTGCGGGCGCGGCACAATGGCGTCGTCGAGCAGGTCCTCCTCGGCCTGCGGGACGCCGAAGGACGCCAGCTGGCCGAACGCGACCAGGCGACCGTCCTGTCCACCGTGGCGCACGAGCTGCGAGCGCCACTCACCTCCGTCACCGGCTTCACGAGCAGCCTGCTGCGCCGCTGGGACCGTTTCACCGACGAGCAGAAGCGCCTCATGATCGAGACCATCGAGTCCGACGCGACCCGGCTGACGCGCCTCATCACCGAGCTGCTCGACATCTCCCGCCTCGACTCCGACAGTCTCAACCTCCGGCTGGGACCGGTGGACCTCCAGGCCCTGCTCCGCACCCACGTCGTCCGCTACGAGCTCGGTCGGTCGGCCGGTGCCGTCCAGCTGCGCCTCGGTGGGCGTGCCACGCAGGAGGGCCTGCCACAGCTGTGGGCCGACACCGACCGTCTCGAGCAGATCTTCTTCAACCTCATCGAGAACGCCCTGACCCACGGCAACGGTCGCGTCACCGTCACCCTGGACCGCGGGGAGTCGCTGGAGGACTTCGTGGAGTCGGTGGTGGTGGAGGTCGACGACGAGGGTGACGGCATACCCGTGGCCGACCGCGAGAGGATCTTCGGGCGCTTCTGGCACGGACCCTCCAACGCCAGCACGGGGCTCGGGCTCTACGTCGTGCGGGGGCTGGTCGAGGCGCACGGGGGGTCGGTCCACGTGACCGACAACGAGTCGGGTGGGGCGCGGTTCGTCGTCCGTCTCCCCGCCGGCATGCCGGCCGTGGTGGGCGGCTGACCGCAGCACGAGCGGCCCGCGTGGGCCGTGCGGGGCCGCCCCTAGACTGGGGCGCACGCACCCGACCGCCTCGTGGTGGGCGGGTTGTCGGCCCAGGCGACCCGGACCCGGAGTCCGGGGTGACCGGAGCCGACGAGCGGCCCCCCTGTGAACCCGAGCGAGAGCAGCGAACGCACGCCGATGTCCGGACCCAACACGAACTACGACCCCGTCGAGGTCTCCGCGCTCGACCCGGCCAACGTCGACGCCGCGGTGCAGCAGGCCCTGGCCGACATCGCCGCGGCCGCGTCGCTCGACGACCTCAAGGCCGCGCGCATCGCGCACCAGGGCGAGAAGAGCCCGCTGGCCCTCGCCAACCGCGAGATCGGTGCCCTGCCCCCGAGCGCCAAGGCCGAGGCCGGCAAACGCGTCGGCCAGGCTCGGGCTCGGGTCGGGCAGGCCATCGCGGCCCGCCAGGGCGAGCTGGAGGCTGAGCGCGACGAGCGCATCCTCGTCGAGGAGCGCGTCGACGTGACGCTGCCGGCGCTGCGCCGGCAGCCGGGCGCACGGCACCCCATCGAGCTGGTTGCCCAGCGACTCGTCGACGCGTTCGTGGGCATGGGCTGGGAGGTCGCCGAGGGACCCGAGATCGAGAGCGAGTGGCTCAACTTCGACGCGCTCAACCTCGGGCCCGACCACCCGGCGAGGCAGATGCAGGACACCTTCTTCCTCGACCCGGTCGACTCGGGCCTCGTGCTGCGCACGCAGACGTCGCCGGTGCAGATCCGGACCATGCTCGAGAAGGAGCCGCCGATCTACGTCGTGGCCCCGGGCAAGGTCTTCCGCACCGACGACCTCGACGCCACGCACACCCCGGTCTTCCACCAGATCGAGTGCCTCGCCATCGACAAGGGCCTGACCATGGCGCACCTGCGTGGTGCGCTCGACGCGTTCGTGCGCACCATGTTCGGCGAGGACACCCGCACCCGCGTGCGCGCCTCCTACTTCCCCTTCACCGAGCCGTCGATGGAGACCGACTTCGTCTGCTTCGCCTGCCACGGCGAGGGCCATGACGACCGCGGGGCCCAGTGCCGCACCTGCGGCGGCTCGGGGTGGATCGAGCTCGGCGGCTCGGGCATGGTCAACCGGAAGGTGCTGCGCGCCTGCGGCATCGACCCGGACGTCTACTCCGGCTTCGCCTTCGGGCTCGGCATCGAAAGGGCGCTCATGCTGCGTCACGGCGTGCAGGGCATGCACGAGATGGTCGAGGGCGACATCCGCTTCTCGCAGCAGTTCGGGATGGAGGTCTGACATGCGTATGCCGCTGCGCTGGCTCGCCGAGTACGCCGACGTCGCGCCCGGGACCACGGGTGCCGACGTCGCCGCCGCCCTCGTCTCGGTCGGCATCGAGGAGGAGGACCTCCACGGTGGCGACATCACCGGTCCTCTCGTCGTCGGCAAGGTGCTCGACTTCGAGGAGCAGGTCCAGAAGAACGGCAAGCCGATCCGCTACTGCCTCGTCGACGTCGGCGAGAACGGCCAGATGCTCTCGGAGGGCAAGCACCAGGAGATCGTCTGCGGTGCCACCAACTTCGCCGTCGGTGACCTCGTCGTCGTCGTGCTCCCCGGGGCCACGCTCCCCGGCGGCTTCGACATCTCGGCTCGCAAGACCTACGGCCGCGTCTCCAACGGGATGATCTGCGCCGAGGACGAGATCGGCCTCGGCAGCGACCACGACGGGATCATCGTGCTCTCGCGCCTGCTCGGCGAGGAGGCGGCCGCCGACCTCAAGCCCGGTGACGACGCCATCGCCCTGCTCGGCCTGGGCGAGGAGACGATCGAGGCCAACGTCACCCCGGACCGGGGCTACGGCTTCTCGGTGCGCGGCCTGGCGCGCGAGTACTGGCACGCCCAGGGCAGCCCCGCCGGCGGCTTCCGTGACCCTGCCCTCGTCCGGGCGGCCGATGCCAACGACTCCGGCTACCCGGTGCGGCTCGACGACGACGCCCCGATCAACGGCCGAGCCGGCGCTGACCGCTACGTCGCTCGGGTCATCCGCGGCATCGACCCCACCCGCCCGAGCCCGGCGTGGATGCAGCAGCGTCTGACCGCCATGGGCATGCGCCCGATCTCGCTGGCGGTCGACGTCACCAACTACGTGATGCTCGCGGTCGGGCAGCCGCTGCACGCCTTCGACCTCGACAAGCTGTCCGGGTCGATCGTCGTGCGGCGCGCCCGTGCGGGGGAGACCCTGAGGACCCTGGACGACGTCAAGCGCACCCTCTCGACCGAGGACCTGCTCATCACCGACGGCGGCGAGCGCGTCCTCGCCCTCGCGGGCGTCATGGGCGGCGCCTCCTCCGAGGTCGATGACTCGACGACGAGCATCCTCATCGAGTCGGCGCACTTCGACCCGACGTCGGTGGCGCGCACGTCACGACGGCACAAGCTCGTCACCGAGGCGTCCAAGCGCTTCGAGCGCGGCGTCGACCCGAAGCTCGGCCCGGCTGCGGCGCAGCTGGCCGTGGACCTGCTCGTCGAGCACGGGGGTGGCACGGTCGACGACGGCGTCACGGACATCGACCACACGACCGAGCCCCCCGCATACCTGCTCGACGTCACGGAGCCCAGCCGGATCGTCGGTCTCGACTACCCGCGTGAGCGGGTCGTTCAGATCCTGCGTGACCTCGGTTGCACCGTCGACGAGACCGGGGAGGGCGCCGACGACACGCACGTGCTCGTCACGCCGCCGTCCTGGCGCCCCGACCTCCTGGACGGGCCCGACTACGCGGAGGAGGTCGCCCGGATCGACGGCTACAACAACATCCCGTCGACCACGCCCACCCCGGTCGAGGGACAGGGGCTGACGCACGGCCAGCGCACCCGGCGCGTCGTCGCCAACGCGCTCGCGGGTGCCGGCCTGACGGAGGTGCTGACCTACCCGTTCGTCGCGGAGTCCATCGCCGACGACCTGATGCTCCCGGCCGACGACGACCGTCGCCACGCCGTCCGCATCGCCAACCCGCTCTCGGAGGAGAGGCCGCTGCTGCGCACCTCGGTGCTCGCGAGCCTCGTGGACGCTCTGCGCCGCAACGTCGCCCGCGGCCACCGGGACGTGGCCCTCTTCGAGCTCGGCCTCGTCTTCCTTCCCGGCGGGCCGCTCGCGAAGGCGCCGATCCCCAGCGTGCTGAGCCGTCCCGACGACGAGACGCTCGAGCAGCTGTATGCCGCCGTGCCCCCCCAGCCGCGCCACGCCGCCCTGCTCATGACCGGCCAGGCCGAGCACGTGGGTTGGTGGGGTCCGGGCCGAGCCGCAGACTGGAGCGACGCCGTCGCCGCGGTGCAGACCGTCGCCCACGCGCTCGCCGTCGAGGTGGTCGTGGCCAACGACCCGGCGCACGCGCCGTGGCACCCGGGCCGCTGCGCGCGGATCACCCTGGTCGACGGCACCCTCGTCGGCCATGCGGGCGAGCTGCACCCGAAGGTGCTCGCGGCGCTGGACCTGCCCGCGCGCACCGTCGCGGCGGAGTTCGACGTCGACGTGCTCGTGGCGGCGAGCGCCGAGCCGGTCCAGGCGCGCCCGTTCTCGACCTTCCCGCCCGCCATGACCGACATCGCGCTGCTCGTCGAGTCGCACGTCCCCGCAGCGGACGTCGAGGCCGCGCTGCGACAGGGTGCGGGGGAGGCGCTGGAGTCCGTGACCCTCTTCGACGTCTACGAGGGGGAGCGCATCGAGACCGGCTACCGGTCGCTCGCCTACCGGCTGACGTTCCGCGCGCCCGACCGCACCCTCACCACCGACGAGGTCAACCGGTTCCGCGACGCGGCGGTCGCGGCGGCGGCCAGGGCGACGGGGGCCGTTCAGCGCTGAGACGACCGATGCACGAATATGCACGTCCGTGTATAGTCATGCATCGTGATCAGGGCAGCAGTTGCGGGGGCGAGCGGCTACGCCGGAGGAGAGATCCTCCGGCTGCTGCTCGCCCACCCGCAGTTCGAGGTCGGTGCCGTGACGGCGGCCAGCAGCGCGGGTGAACGGCTCGGGGGCGTCCATCCGCACCTGGTACCCCTCGCCGACCGGGTGCTAGAGGCGACCACGCCGGAGACGCTGGCCGGCCACGACGTCGTCTTCCTGGCCCTGCCGCACGGCCACTCCGGCACCATCGCCGCGCAGCTGCCCGAGTCGGTCGTCGTCATCGACTGTGGGGCGGACTTCCGCCTCGAGTCCGAGGCCGCGTGGACGCACTTCTACGACACCGCGTACGCCGGCTCGTGGCCCTACGGGCTGCCTGAGCTCCCCGGGCCGGCCGGGTCGGTCCAGCGCCGGCGACTCGCCGGGGCCCGGCGCATCGCGGTCCCCGGCTGCTACCCGACCGGCATCTCGCTGGCCCTCGCGCCCGGTTTCGCCGCTGGACTGCTCGAGGCCGACGACGTCGTGGTGGTCGCCGCCTCCGGCACGTCCGGTGCGGGGAAGTCGCTCAAGCCCCACCTGCTCGGCAGCGAGGTGATGGGCTCGATGTCGCCCTACGGTGTCGGCGGCGTGCACCGGCACACCCCCGAGATCGAGCAGAACCTCTCCAGTGCCGCCGGCGAGCCCGTCACGGTCTCGTTCACCCCCACCCTGGCGCCGATGCCGCGAGGAATCCTCGCGACCTGCACGGCGCGGCTGCGGGCGGACGTCGACCCGGCGACCGTGCGCGCGGCCTGGGAGACGGCCTACGGCGACGAGCCGTTCGTGCACGTGCTGCCCGAGGGCTCCTGGCCCACCACGGCCTCGGTCGTCGGCAGCAACCACGTGCAGATGCAGCTCACCGTCGACGAGCGGCTGCGCCGCGTCGTCGTCGTGTCGGCGATCGACAACCTCACCAAGGGCACCGCGGGCGCCGCGGTGCAGTGCGCCAACCTCGCCCTGGGCCTCGATGAGACCCTCGGCCTGCCGATCGCAGGAGTGGCACCGTGACCAGCGTTCACCCCGACGTCCGCGTCGAGCTGCCTTCGGGCTTCCGGGCGGCCGGCGTCACCGCCGGGCTCAAGGCCAGCGGCAGCCCCGACCTCGCCCTCGTCGTCAACGACGGACCCGACCACCATGCCGCGGCGGTCTTCACGACCAACCGGGTCGAGGCCGCTCCCGTCACGTGGTCCCGGCAGGTCGTGGCCGACGGTCGCGTGGATGCCGTCGTGCTCAACTCCGGCGGCGCCAACGCGTGCACGGGGGCTCAGGGCTTCCTCGACACCCACCGGACCGCGGAGCACGTCGCGGACGTGATCGGCATCTCGGCCGGCGACGTCGTGGTCTGCTCGACGGGTCTCATCGGCGAGCTGCTCCCCATGGACAAGGTGCTGTGCGGCGTGGACGCCGCCGCGGCCGCGCTCTCGCCGGCTGGGCACGAGGACGCAGCCGTCGCGATCAAGACCACCGACACCGTCCAAAAGGTCGCCGCGCACGCGGGGGAGGGCTGGTCGGTCTCGGGTTTGGCCAAGGGAGCGGGCATGCTGGCCCCGGCGCTCGCGACGATGCTCGTCGTGCTGACGACCGACGCGGTCGTCGAGCAGGCGGACCTCGACGTGGCCCTGCGGACGGCCACCGCCGTCTCGTTCGACCGCATCGACTCGGATGCCTGCATGTCGACCAACGACACCGTGGTCGTGCTCGCCTCCGGGGCGTCCGGGGTGCGGGTCGACCGGGCGGAGCTGTCCGAGGCGCTGACCACGGTCTGCTCGTCCCTCGCGCGCCAGCTCATCGGGGATGCCGAGGGCGCGGCGCACGACATCGCCATCGAGGTCGTGAACGCCGCGAGCCTCGAGGACGCCCTCGAGGTCGCCCGAGCCGTGGCCCGCAACAACCTCTTCAAGTGCGCCGTCTTCGGCAACGACCCCAACTGGGGCCGGGTGCTGGCGGCGGTGGGCACCACCCGGGCGACCTTCGACCCGGCCGCCCTCGACGTCGCGATGAACGGCGTGCAGGTGTGCCGCTCGGGCGGGGTCGGGGAGGACCGCAGGCTCGTGGACCTCACCGCGCGCGAGGTGCACGTGCGGGTCGACCTGCACGCGGGCCAGACGGCCGCCACGATCTGGACCAACGACCTGACCCACGACTACGTCCACGAGAACTCGGCCTACAGCACATGAACGCGTCCAGCAGCGGCAGCCGCCGCGCCCAGCCACCTGCCCACGTGCGGGGCCTCATCGACGCCGCCGCCGTCCGTGTCGCCGCGGGCAAGGCCGCGACCCTCGTCGAGGCGCTGCCGTGGCTCGAGCGTTTCCGTGGCGCCCTGGTGGTCGTCAAGTACGGCGGCAACGCCATGGTCGACGACGAGCTCAAGGCCGCCTTCGCCCAGGACATCGCCTTCCTGCGGTATGCCGGACTGCGTCCCGTCGTCGTCCACGGCGGCGGTCCTCAGATCAAGGCCATGCTCGAGCGGGTCGGGCTGGCGAGCGAGTTCAGGGGCGGGCTGCGGGTCACGACGCCGGAGGTCATGGACGTCGTACGGATGGTGCTCACCGGGCAGGTGGGCCGCGAGCTGGTCGGCCTGCTCAACCAGCACGGTCCCATCGCCGTCGGTCTCTCGGGCGAGGACGCGGCCCTGCTCGGCGCACGCCGTCGCGGCACGGTCGTCGACGGCGAGGAGGTGGACCTCGGCCTCGTCGGTGACGTCGAGAGCGTCAACCCCTCGGCGATCCTCGACATCCTCGACGCCGGACGCGTGCCGGTCGTCAGCACGGTGGCCCCGGACCTCGACGTCGACGGCCAGGTGCTCAACGTCAACGCCGACACCGCCGCGGCTGCGATCGCCGTTGCGCTCGGAGCCGAGAAGCTCGTCGTGCTCACCGACGTCGAGGGGATCTACGCCGACTGGCCGGACCGGGGCTCGCTGCTGTCCACGATCACGGTCGGCGCCGCCCGCGAGCTGCTGTCCCGCGTCGACCACGGCATGGTGCCCAAGCTCGAGGCGTGCATCCGCGCGGTCGAGGGCGGCGTCCCGCAGACGCACGTCGTCGACGGCCGCAAGGCCCACTCGATCCTGCTCGAGATCTTCACCGACGAGGGGATCGGCACCATGGTCCTCCCTGAGATCACCGGATCGACGACCTCGGCTCCCACCACCTCGCCGTCGACCGTCACCCCGAAGGAGGGCCCATGACCAGGGGCAGCGACCTGCTCGGCCGTTACGCGGGCGCGATGGTGCAGGTCTTCGGCACGCCGCAGCTGGTGCTCGCCTCGGGGGACGGCTGCTGGGTCACCGACGTCGACGGCAGGCGCTACCTCGACCTGCTCTCCGGCATCGCGGTCAACGCGCTCGGTCATGGCCATCCCGCTCTCGTGCAGGCCGTCGCGAAGCAGGCCGAGTCGGCCATCCACGTCTCGAACTTCTTCACCTCCGAGCCGGCGATCGCGCTCGCCGAGCGGATCCTCGACATCGCGGCGGCCCCCAGCGGGTCGGGCGTCTTCTTCGCCAACTCCGGAACCGAGGCCACCGAGGCTGCCATCAAGCTGTCGCGGCGCACTGGACGCACCCGCATCGTCGCGCTCGAGGGCTCCTTCCACGGGCGGTCCACGGGCGCGCTGGCCCTCACGCACAAAGCCGCCTACCGCGAGCCGTTCGAGCCGCTCATCCCCGAGGTCGTCTTCGTCCCGCCGAACGACGCGGACGCGCTCCGGGCCGCCATCGACGACACCACTGCGGCGCTCTTCGTGGAGCCGATCCAGGGCGAGGCCGGCGTGCGCGAGCTGTCCGGCGACTACCTCCGGCTCGGCCGCGAGCTGACGTCGGTGCACGGCGCCCTGCTCGTCGTCGACGAGATCCAGACCGGCATCGGCCGCACCGGCGACTGGTTCGCCCACCAGGCGCCGGGCATCGTCCCCGACGCCATGACCCTGGCCAAGGGGCTCGGCGGCGGCGTGCCCATCGGCGCCCTGGTGACCTTCGGCGCCGACGTGACCGCGCTGCTGACCGCGGGTCAGCACGGCACGACGTTCGGCGGCAACCCGCTCGCCTGTGCGGCCGGGCTCGCCGTCCTCGACACCATCGAGCGCGACCACCTACTCGAGCACGTCCGCAGGGTCGGCGCCCTCCTCGACGACGTGCACGTGCCCGGGGTGCAGGGCACCCGCGGCCGCGGGCTGCTGCGCGCGCTCGAGCTGGACGGCATACCCGCAGCGGCCGCGATGGCGGCAGCCCGCGACGCCGGCTTCATCGTCAACGCGGTCACGCCGACGGCGCTGCGACTGGCCCCGCCACTGGTCATCACGGCCGACGAGCTGCAGGGCTTCCTCGACGCCCTTCCCGCGATCCTCGGATCCGCTCGCGCCACGGCGGAGCCGGTCTCGTGAGCCGCACCCAGCGCCAGCGTCGCATCGTCGAGCTCCTCGGCGCCCACGAGGTCCACAGCCAGGGGGAGCTGTCCGACCTGCTCGTCGCCGAGGGCACCGAGGTGACGCAGGCGACCCTGTCCCGCGACCTCGTCGAGCTCGGCGCGGTCAAGGTCAGGCGCGGACGCGCCCTGGTGTATGCCGTCCCGGGGGAGGGCGGCGAGGTGACCGCCGTCGGCTCGATCGGCGACGCCGCCTCCGCCCGGCTGCGCCGCACGTGCGAGGAGCTGCTCGTCTCCGCGGTGGCCGCCGACAACCTCGTCGTGCTGCGCACCCCGCCGGGCGCCGCGAACTACCTCGCGTCAGCGATCGACCAGGCCCATGACCCCGAGGTGGTCGGGACCATCGCCGGTGATGACACCATCCTGCTCGTCACGGGCGCCGCGGCCCAGGCGGCTGCGGTCGCCGAGCGGCTCCAGTCCCTGGCCGGCAGCCGAGACTGAGCGCGTCCGGACGGCACCGCGTTCCCGCCGCGGGACCCACCGCACCGGACCCGACGAGCGCATCCCGACGACTCACACCCGCTCACCCACTACTCACGCACGCTGACACACGAAGCACCGAGGAGACCCGAATGACGGACGCCACCGGCACGACCGCGAACGAGGGCAGCGAGAACGTGCCCGGCACGCCGACGCCGCGGGTGAGCCTGTGGGGCGGCCGCTTCGCGGGCGGTCCCGACCAAGCTCTCGCGGCGCTGTCCAAGAGCACGCACTTCGACTGGCGCCTGGCTCCCCACGACCTCGCCGGCTCGCGCGCCCACGCCCGGGTGCTGCACTCGGCAGGGCTCCTGTCGGACGAGCACCTGGCGGGCATGCTGGAGGGCCTGGACCGGCTCGAGGCCGACGTGCTGTCCGGTGACTTCACCCCGGCCGAGGACGACGAGGACGTCCACACGGCACTGGAGCGCGGCCTCATCGAGCGGGTCGGCACCGACCTCGGCGGCCGGCTGCGCGCCGGGCGCTCCCGCAACGACCAGGTCGCCACGCTCTTCCGGATGTACCTGCGCGAGCACGCGCGTATGGTCGGTGGCCTCGTCCTGGACGTCGTCGACGCCCTCGTCGGCCAAGCCGACCAGCACCTCGGTGTCGCGATGCCGGGCCGGACGCACCTGCAGCACGCGCAGCCCGTCCTGCTGTCGCACCACCTGCTGGCCCACGCGTGGGCGCTGCTGCGCGACGTCGAGCGGCTGCGTGACTGGGACGCGCGGACCGACGCCTCACCGTACGGCTCGGGCGCGCTCGCCGGCTCCTCCCTCGGGCTCGACCCGCAGGCCGTGGCCCACGACCTCGGCTTCACCCGCGCCGTCGAGAACTCCATCGACGGCACCGCCTCTCGGGACTTCGCCGCCGAGTTCGCGTTCGTGTCTGCCATGACGGCCGTCGACGTCTCGCGCCTCGCCGAGGAGGTGGTGCTGTGGGCGACGAAGGAGTTCTCCTTCGTGACGCTGCATGACTCCTACTCGACGGGGTCCAGCATCATGCCGCAGAAGAAGAACCCCGACGTCGCCGAGCTCGCGCGCGGCAAGGCGGGCCGGCTCGTCGGTGACCTCGCTGGCCTGCTGACGACCCTCAAGGCGCTCCCCCTCGCCTACAACCGCGACCTCCAGGAGGACAAGGAGCCGGTCTTCGACGCCATCGACACGCTCGAGGTGCTGCTCCCGGCATTCTCCGGGATGGTCGCGACGCTGACCTTCCACACCGACCGCCTGGAGTCGCTGGCCCCCCAGGGCTTCGCCCTCGCCACCGACATCGCGGAGTGGCTGGTGCGCCAGGGGGTCCCCTTCCGGGTGGCGCACGAGGTGGCCGGTGCCTGCGTGCGTGAGTGCGAGTCGCGCGGCATCGAGCTGTGGGACCTGACGGACGAGGAGTTCACCCGGATCAGCGAGCACCTCACGCCGGACGTGCGCTCGGTGCTGTCCGTCGCCGGGTCGCTCGCCTCGCGCGATGCCGTCGGCGGGACCGCCCCCGCGCGGGTGACCGAGCAGCTCGCCGCCGCCCGTGCCCGGCTCGCCGACGCGCGCGGATGGGCTTCGTCCGGGGTCTGAGGGGGCGTCTAGCGTGTGGTCGGTGAGTACCGACGTCAGCCGCCTCCCACGCGACTTCTTCGCACGGTCCTCGGTGGAGGTCGCCCGCGACCTTCTCGGCTGCCTGCTCTCCTTCGGCGGGGTGACGCTGCGGCTGACCGAGCTCGAGGCGTATGCCGGTGAGGTCGACCCCGGGTCGCACGCCTTCCGGGGGGAGACGCCCCGCACGCGGCCGATGTTCGGTCCGCCCGGCTTCACCTACGTCTACTTCACCTACGGCAACCACTGGTGCCTCAACCTCGTCGCCGGCAACGAGGGGATCGCCGAGGCTGTCCTGGTCCGGGCTGGTGAGGTGGTCGATGGCCATGACATCGTCCGGGCGCGACGCGGGGACGTCGCCGAACGCGACTGGGCCAGGGGACCGGGCCGGCTGGGGCAGGCCCTGGGCATGGGCGGCGAGCACACCGGGCGCGATTTCTGCCGCCCGGTGCTCGGGGAGCCCATCGACCTCGTGGTGGCCCAGCCGGCTCGGCCGGTGCCGGCAGGTGCCGTGGGGACCGGGCCGCGTGTGGGGGTGAGCGGTCCGGGAGGGGACGGCACGGCATACCCCTGGCGGTTCTTCCTCGACGGGGACCGGTTCGTCTCCGCCTACCGCCCCGGCACCGTGCGACGGCGCCGCACGACCGCCCCACCCTCGTGAGTGAGCTGCCGGAGGCCCGACATTCGGGACTGCGCGGTACGCGGTGGCTCGCGCGTGACGGCATACGGCAGGCTGTGACCGGAGTGGGCGCCCGGCCCACCCGACAGAGAGGACACCGATACCCGTGACGGACATCTTCGACGAGCTGCAGTGGCGCGGCCTGGTGGCACAGTCCACCGACGAGGCGGCGCTGCACGAGGCCCTCGCCGACGGACCGGTCACGGTGTATTGCGGCTTCGACCCCAGCGCGCCCTCGCTCCACTTCGGCAACTTCGTGCAGCTCTCGGTGCTCCGTCGCATGCAGGCAGCCGGCCACCGGGTGATCTGCCTCGTCGGAGGGTCCACCGGCCTGATCGGGGACCCGAAGCCCGACTCCGAGCGCGTGCTCCAGGACAAGGACACGATCGCCGCGTCGGTGGCGCGGATCCAGCAGCTCGTGGGCCCGCTCCTGGACTTCGAGGGGGATAACCCGGCCCTGCTCGTCAACAACCTCGACTGGACGGCGCCGCTCAGCGCCCTCGACTTCCTGCGAGACGTCGGTAGGCACTTCCGCGTCAACCAGATGATCCGCAAGGAGGCCGTGGCGAGGCGGCTGGAGAGCGAGCATGGGATCTCCTACACGGAGTTCAGCTACCAGATGCTGCAGGCGCTCGACTTCCTCGAGCTCTACCGCACTCGTGGCTGCACCCTGCAGATCGGCGGCAGCGACCAGTGGGGCAACATCACCGCAGGCGTGGACCTCGTGCACCGGGCGGAGGGGGCGACCGTGCATGCCCTCGCGACCCCGCTGCTCGTCGACTCCACGGGGCGCAAGTTCGGCAAGTCGGAGGGTAACGCCGTCTGGCTGAGTGCCGACATGACGAGCCCGTACGCGTTCTACCAGTACTTCCTCAACGTCGAGGACGCGTCGGTCGTGGCGATGCTCAAGGCGCTCACCGACCGTTCGCGCGAGGAGATCGGACAGCTCGATGAGCAGGTGGCCAACGAGCCGTTCCGGCGCACGGCGCAGCGGACCCTGGCGGCTGACGTGACGACGCTCGTGCACGGTGCGGAGGCGACGGCGTCGGTGCAGGCGGCGTCCGAGGCGCTCTTCGGCAAGGGGGACCTGGGCGGGCTGGACCTGCGCACCCTGGACGATGCGACGGCGGAGCTGCCGGGAGCCGACGTGCCCGTGGGCACCAGCGTGGTCGACGCGCTCGTGGCGGTGGGTCTGGTCGACTCCCGCAACGGTGCGCGGCGTGCGATCGGTGAGGGAGGGGCCTCGGTCAACAACGTCAAGGTGACCGACCCCGACCGCGTGCTCGAGGAGGACGACTTCCTGCACGGCAGCGTCGCGGTGATCAAGCGCGGCAGGCGGAGCCTCGCAGCTGCCCGCCGAGCCTGATTCTGTCGGCGTCGAGCCGGATCCCGTTGCCCGGCAACGGGATCCGGCTCTTCCGACATCTGGGGTGACTGGAGTGCCGGCGGATTTGTGTTCCTCCGAGAGGCGGGGTTACTGTTCTCTTCGTCAGCCCGGCAGGGAGGAACGGACGCCACCGCGATCGACACGATCGAGCGCGAAGTTGGCCGGTCCCGGGGTTGACTCCGTGGTTCAGTTCGTGCCGGTTCTTCCGGTATGGTTCTGGACTGCCCCGCACGGACGTTCGAGTGATCGAGCGGTCGGCGGGACTCGCTGAAGCGGCCCGGATGATCGGGTAGGCTTGGGCGTCGTAGGAACCGCTGACACCAAGCGGGTCATGTCTGGCCGTCCTGAAGGGCGGGTCGCAGGTTTGACTCCCAAGCTTGAGGCGGGTAAGTTTGAAGGGTTGCCCCGGAGGCTGGCTCGTTGAGCCGGGTGATGGTGTGTGTCCGATTCTTGAGAACTCAACAGCGTGTCAAAAATCGATGCCAATTACCTCGTCCCGGGGCTGGCATGGTCGCCCGTTCGGGTGGTTGTGTCTGGTTTTGGGCGAATATCCTTTGGTTGAATTGAATGACTGACTCTTTTTGAGCTGGTTGTTCGACTTCAGTCAGGTTTTCGGACCCTTCTGGGGTTCAAAGTTTGCTCATCGTGTGGGTCTTTTGGGCTTGTGCGTGTGGGTGTTTGAACATCAACGGAGAGTTTGATCCTGGCTCAGGACGAACGCTGGCGGCGTGCTTAACACATGCAAGTCGAACGGTGACGATCAAGCTTGCTTGGTCTGATCAGTGGCGAACGGGTGAGTAACACGTGAGTAACCTGCCCCTGACTCTGGGATAACCCCGGGAAACCGGAGCTAATACCGGATACGACGCCAGCCCGCATGGGCATGGTGTGGAAAGTTTTTTCGGTCTGGGATGGACTCGCGGCCTATCAGCTTGTTGGTGAGGTAGTGGCTCACCAAGGCGACGACGGGTAGCCGGCCTGAGAGGGCGACCGGCCACACTGGGACTGAGACACGGCCCAGACTCCTACGGGAGGCAGCAGTGGGGAATATTGCACAATGGGCGGAAGCCTGATGCAGCGACGCCGCGTGAGGGATGACGGCCTTCGGGTTGTAAACCTCTTTCAGCAGGGAAGAAGCGCAAGTGACGGTACCTGCAGAAGAAGCACCGGCTAACTACGTGCCAGCAGCCGCGGTAATACGTAGGGTGCGAGCGTTGTCCGGAATTATTGGGCGTAAAGAGCTTGTAGGTGGTTTGTCGCGTCTGCTGTGAAAATCCGAGGCTCAACCTCGGACTTGCAGTGGGTACGGGCAGACTAGAGTGTGGTAGGGGAGACTGGAATTCCTGGTGTAGCGGTGGAATGCGCAGATATCAGGAGGAACACCGATGGCGAAGGCAGGTCTCTGGGCCATTACTGACACTGAGAAGCGAAAGCATGGGGAGCGAACAGGATTAGATACCCTGGTAGTCCATGCCGTAAACGTTGGGAACTAGGTGTGGGTCTCATTCCACGAGATCCGTGCCGCAGCTAACGCATTAAGTTCCCCGCCTGGGGAGTACGGCCGCAAGGCTAAAACTCAAAGGAATTGACGGGGGCCCGCACAAGCGGCGGAGCATGCGGATTAATTCGATGCAACGCGAAGAACCTTACCAAGGCTTGACATACACCGGAATCACCCAGAGATGGGTGCGTCTTCGGACCGGTGTACAGGTGGTGCATGGTTGTCGTCAGCTCGTGTCGTGAGATGTTGGGTTAAGTCCCGCAACGAGCGCAACCCTCGTTCTATGTTGCCAGCACGTGATGGTGGGGACTCATAGGAGACTGCCGGGGTCAACTCGGAGGAAGGTGGGGATGACGTCAAATCATCATGCCCCTTATGTCTTGGGCTTCACGCATGCTACAATGGCCGGTACAAAGGGCTGCGATACCGCGAGGTGGAGCGAATCCCAAAAAACCGGTCTCAGTTCGGATTGGGGTCTGCAACTCGACCCCATGAAGTCGGAGTCGCTAGTAATCGCAGATCAGCAACGCTGCGGTGAATACGTTCCCGGGCCTTGTACACACCGCCCGTCAAGTCACGAAAGTCGGTAACACCCGAAGCCGGTGGCCCAACCCTTGTGGGGGGAGCCGTCGAAGGTGGGACTGGCGATTGGGACTAAGTCGTAACAAGGTAGCCGTACCGGAAGGTGCGGCTGGATCACCTCCTTTCTAAGGAGCACTGGTCGCGTCCTCGTGGAGGAAGAGCGATCCAGAGCCCGGTCTGTCCCCGAGTGTGGGGCAGCGGGTGCTCAAGGGTGGAACATCGATTACTTGACACCGTCTCGAGCCGACAGCTCGCAAGTACAACCCTGGAGACAGGGAGTGGAACGCGGCTCTGGTTCGGGTGGGTGTCTGACACGTTGTTGGGTCCTCAAGGATCGGGCAACGCCAGCCGGCAGGGTGCGGGAACGCGCTCTGGTGGTTGGTGTGGCCGGGTTTCTTCTGGTCGTGGGCCCCACCGAAGATCTGGCGGTTGCTGGGTTGGGTGTGGGGTGCCGGTTGTATGTTGAGAACTTCACAGTGGACGCGAGCATCTTTGTAGTGTCAAGTTTTTAAGGGCACACGGTGGATGCCTTGGCACCAGGAACCGAAGAAGGACGTAGGAATCTGCGATAAGCCTCGGGTAGTCGATAACCAGACTGTGATCCGAGGATTTCCGAATGGGGAAACCCGGCTGGAGGCAAGTCCAGTCACCCGCACCTGAATATATAGGGTGCGTGGAGGGAACGTGGGGAAGTGAAACATCTCAGTACCCACAGGAAGAGAAAACAACATGTGATTCCGTGAGTAGTGGCGAGCGAAAGCGGATGAGGCTAAACCGGGCGTGTGTGATAGCTGTCAGGCGTTGCACGTTCGGGGTCGTGGGACCCGCCAGCTGGCTCTGACAGGCCGGCAGGGAGTGAGAAATCTGCGTCATAGTCGAAGAGCATTGAATGGCTCGGCATAGAGGGTGCGACCCCCGTAGACGAAATGGTGTGGACTCCCGGTGGTGTTTCCCAAGTAGCACGGGGCCCGAGAAATCCCGTGTGAATCTGGCAGGACCACCTGCTAAGCCTAAATATTCCCTGGTGACCGATAGCGGACAAGTACCGTGAGGGAAAGGTGAAAAGTACCCCGGGAGGGGAGTGAAATAGATCCTGAAACCGTGTGCCTACAATCCGTTGGAGCCTCCCGCCGTTGGGCGTGTGGGGTGACAGCGTGCCTTTTGAAGAATGAGCCTGCGAGTTAGTGCTCAGTGGCGAGGTTAACCCGTGTGGGGAAGCCGTAGCGAAAGCGAGTCCGAACAGGGCGATTGAGTCGCTGGGTCTAGACCCGAAGCGGAGTGATCTACCCATGGCCAGGTTGAAGCGCAGGTAAGACTGCGTGGAGGACCGAACCCACTTAGGTTGAAAACTGAGGGGATGAGCTGTGGGTAGGGGTGAAAGGCCAATCAAACTCCGTGATAGCTGGTTCTCCCCGAAATGCATTTAGGTGCAGCGTCACGTGTTTCTTGCCGGAGGTAGAGCTACTGGATAGCTGATGGGC
The DNA here is from genome assembly GCF_041941675.1 of Terrabacter sp. BE26. Taxonomy (GTDB): domain Bacteria; phylum Actinomycetota; class Actinomycetes; order Actinomycetales; family Dermatophilaceae; genus Terrabacter. The sequence goes on from NZ_CP090122.1 coordinate 3,588,913, forward strand.
CTCACCAGGTTACTGACGTTAGCCAAACTCCGAATGCCGGTAAGTGAGAGCGTGGCAGTGAGACTGCGGGGGATAAGCTCCGTAGTCGAGAGGGAAACAGCCCAGATCACCAGCTAAGGTCCCTAAGCGTGTGCTAAGTGGGAAAGGATGTGGAGTTGCTGTGACAACCAGGAGGTTGGCTTAGAAGCAGCCACCCTTTAAAGAGTGCGTAATAGCTCACTGGTCAAGTGATTCCGCGCCGACAATGTAGCGGGGCTCAAGCACACCACCGAAGCTGTGGCATTGACATTTTGTTCGGCACCGACACCTGCGGGTTCGGTGTCCAGACGTGTTGATGGGTAGGGGAGCGTCGTGTTGCCAGGGAAGCGGCGGAGTGATCCAGCCGTGGAGGCTACACGAGTGAGAATGCAGGCATGAGTAGCGAATGACGGGCGAGAAACCCGTCCGCCGAATAACCAAGGGTTCCAGGGTCAAGTTAATCTGCCCTGGGTAAGTCGGGACCTAAGGCGAGGCCGACAGGCGTAGTCGATGGACATCCGGTTGATATTCCGGAACCGGCGAAGAACCGCCCCTGATGAACCTTGTGATGCTAAGTGCCTGAAGCCGCCCACCAGACCCTTCGGGGTCTATCGGGTGGTGGAGCGCACGGCCCGATCAGGTAGTAGTCAAGCGATGGAGTGACGCAGGAAGGTAGCCTCCGCGTGGCGATGGTTGTCCACGTCCAAGGGTGTAGGGCGCGGTCCAGGCAAATCCGGACCGCATGAAAGCCTGAGACCTGATAGTGACCGCGAATGCGGGAAGAGGGTGATCCTATGCTGCCGAGAAAAACTTCTAGCGAGGTTCGAGCCGCCCGTACCCCAAACCGACTCAGGTGGTTAGGTAGAGAATACCAAGGCGATCGAGTGAATCGTGGTTAAGGAATTCGGCAAAATACCCCCGTAACTTCGGGAGAAGGGGGGCCCTGATCGTGACCCCACTTGCTGGGTGAGCGTGATCGGCCGCAGAGACCAGGGAGAAGCGACTGTTTACTAAAAACACAGGTCCGTGCCAAGTCGCAAGACGATGTATACGGACTGACGCCTGCCCGGTGCTGGAACGTTAAGGGGACCGGTTAGCACGCAAGTGCGAAGCTGAGAACTTAAGCGCCAGTAAACGGCGGTGGTAACTATAACCATCCTAAGGTAGCGAAATTCCTTGTCGGGTAAGTTCCGACCTGCACGAATGGCGTAACGACTTCTCCACTGTCTCAACCACGAACTCGGCGAAATTGCACTACGAGTAAAGATGCTCGTTACGCGCAGCAGGACGGAAAGACCCCGGGACCTTTACTACAGCTTGGTATTGGTGTTCGGTACGGCTTGTGTAGGATAGGTGGGAGACTGTGAAGCCGTCACGTCAGTGATGGTGGAGTCAACGTTGAAATACCACTCTGGTCGTTCTGGATATCTAACCTCGGTCCGTGATCCGGATCAGGGACAGTGCCTGGTGGGTAGTTTAACTGGGGCGGTTGCCTCCTAAAAGGTAACGGAGGCGCCCAAAGGTTCCCTCAGCCTGGTTGGTAATCAGGTTTCGAGTGTAAGTGCACAAGGGAGCTTGACTGTGAGACAGGCATGTCGAGCAGGGACGAAAGTCGGGACTAGTGATCCGGCGGTGGCTTGTGGAAGCGCCGTCGCTCAACGGATAAAAGGTACCCCGGGGATAACAGGCTGATCTTGCCCAAGAGTCCATATCGACGGCATGGTTTGGCACCTCGATGTCGGCTCGTCGCATCCTGGGGCTGGAGTAGGTCCCAAGGGTTGGGCTGTTCGCCCATTAAAGCGGTACGCGAGCTGGGTTTAGAACGTCGTGAGACAGTTCGGTCCCTATCCGCTGTGCGCGTAGGAAACTTGAGAAAGGCTGTCCCTAGTACGAGAGGACCGGGATGGACGAACCTCTGGTGTGTCAGTTGTCCTGCCAAGGGCACCGCTGATTAGCTACGTTCGGAAGTGATAACCGCTGAAAGCATCTAAGCGGGAAGCACGTTTCAAGATGAGGTTTCCAGGCCCGCGAGGGCGAGAGGCTCCCAGCTAGACGACTGGGTTGATAGGCCGGATGTGGAAGCACAGCAATGTGTGGAGCTGACCGGTACTAATAAGCCGATAACTTGACTTACAAAGATGCTACGCGTCCACTGTGCGGTTCCCGAGATACAAACGGGACCTGTGCCCACGATTTTGATATCTCCATAGAGTTTCGGCTGTCATAGCGAAGGGGAAACGCCCGGCTCCATTCCGAACCCGGAAGCTAAGCCCTTCAGCGCCGATGGTACTGCACTGGTGACGGTGTGGGAGAGTAGGACGCAGCCGGACATACTTTGTCAGAGCGCCCCAGACGGAACTTCATTGGTCCGACTGGGGCGCTCTTTCTTTTTTGCGCACGGAATGAGATGTGGCGCCGACCGCGGTCGGCGCGGAAGGATGCTGAACATGAGCGAGCAGGACGGCAACGAGCAGCGGCGCGACCGACGCGAGGACACCGGCGGACAGCGCCGGCCCGGGCGACGGGATGAGCCCAGGGGTGGTTCCGGGGCGCCCAGATCCGGTGGGTACCGCTCTGATGACCGCCGATCCTCTGGTGGGGACCGCGGTGGGGACCGTGGCGGGTACCGCTCCGATGACCGCCGATCCTCTGGTGAGGACCGCGGTGGGGACCGTGGCGGGTACCGCTCTGATGACCGCCGATCCTCTGGTGGGGACCGCCGATCCTCGGGTGGGGACCGTGGCGGGTACCGCTCTGATGACCGCCGATCCTCGGGTGGGGACCGTGGCGGGTACCGCTCTGATGACCGCCGTTCCTCTGGTGGGGACCGCGGTGGGGACCGTGGCGGGTACCGCTCCGCTGACGGCCGATCCTCAGGTGGGGACCGCGGTGGGGACCGTGGCGGGTATCGCTCCGATGACCGCCGATCCTCCGGCGGGGACCGTGGCGGGTACCGCTCTGATGACCGCCGTTCCTCTGGTGGGGACCGTGGCGGGTACCGCTCTGATGACCGCCGTTCCTCTGGTGGGGACCGTGGCGGGTACCGCTCTGATGACCGCCGTTCTTCGGGTGGTGACCGCGGACCCCGCCGCTTCGACGACCGACCGCGCGGAGGGGTGGGTCGTGGCCAGGACGAGGAGCGTCGTGGCGGCGCGCGCCTGACGCCCAAGTCGCCCCGCAAGCCGGAGCCGGCCATCCGGGAGGGCGTGACCGGTCACGAGGTCGACCGAGCGGTGAAGAACCAGCTGCGCACACTCTCCAAGGAGAACGCCGAGGGCGTGGCGCAGCACCTCGTCATGGTGGCCGAGCTGCTCGATGTCGAGCCCGAGGCCGCCCTCGCGCATGCGGAGACCGCGGTCCGTCGTGCGGGACGTGTCCCTGCCGCCCGTGAGGCGCTCGGGCTCGTCGCCTACCGCCTCGGTGACTGGGCAAGAGCGCTTGGGGAGTTCCGCACGGTTCGCCGGCTCTCGGGCTCCAGCCACCTGCTGCCCCTCATGGTCGACTGCGAGCGGGCCCTCGGGCGTCACGACAAGGCGCTCGAGCTCGCGCAGAGCGAGGAGGCCAACAACCTCGCGATCGACGACCGGGTCGAGCTGGCCATCGTCGTGTCGGGCATCCGCCGTGACCTGGGTCAGCTCGACGCGGCGGCGGCCGGCCTGAGCGACCTGGTCCGGCGCATCAACCCCAACCGCCCCTCGGCGGCCCGGCTGTTCTACGCCTACGCCGACGCCAAGCTGGCAGCCGGCGACCCGGACGCCGCCCGCGACTGGTTCGCCCGCGCGGCCGACGCGGACCACGAGCTGACGACCGACGCCGCTGAGCGCCTCGAGGAGCTCGATGGCGTCGACGTCACCGACCTGCTCGGGGACGAGGACGACGAGGACCACGGGCTCGAGGCTGCGCCGGAGCACTGATCGAGGTACCCGAGAGACCGTGCACATGACACCCGGAACCCCGCCCCAGCCGCTCAGCGCCGGCTACGACGGCATCATCTGCGACCTCGACGGGGTCGTCTACCGCGGCGCCGAGGCGGTGCCCGGGGCGCCGCGCTCCCTGCAGGAGCTGGTGCACGGTGGGGTGCGCCTGGTCTACGCCACCAACAACGCGTCACGGGTGCCGGCGGAGGTCGCCCGGCAGCTCGCTGCGCTCGGGGCTCCGGCGACCGAGTCCGACGTCGTCTCGAGCGCGCAGGCCGGCGCGGCCCGGCTCGCAGCCGACCTGCCCGCCGGCACGCGGGTCCTCGCGCTAGGGGGCCCGGGGGTCGCGGAGGCGTTGAGCCGGGTGGGTCTGGTGCCCGTCAAGCCCGCCACCGTGGCTTCAGGAGATCGGCCGGTTGGAGGCGCCTCCCCGCGGGAGGGCCTCGTCGCCAGTGACGTCTCCGCGGTGCTCCAGGGCTTCGGCCCGGACCTGACGGTGGCGGACTTCGAGACGGCGGCCCGCCTGCTGACCCAGGGCGTCCAGTGGGTGGCCACCAACGACGACGCCACCCTGCCCCTGCCGTGGGGTCAGTCGCCCGGCAACGGCGCGTACGTCGACCTGCTGGCGGCTGCCACGGGTCGCCGACCGGATGTCGTGGGGAAGCCGTACCCGCCGCTCTACCGGTTGGCCCTCGACCGCCTCGGAACCCCTGCGACGCGCACCCTCGCCGTCGGGGACCGGCTGGCCACCGACATCGCCGGGGCGCGCGCCGCAGGTCTGGACTCGGCGTGGGTGCTGACCGGCGTCGACGGCCCGTCCGACCTCATGGACACCGACGCGACCCCCACCTTCGTCGTCGCCTCCCTGTCCGAGCTCCAGCAGCCGTATGCCGTGCCGCGGCGCGAGGCGCTCGGCTGGCGCTGCGGGGGCGCGTCGGTCACCTACTCGGACGAGCAGCTGGTGATCGGCCACGAGGGCGGCGCACCCATGGAGGTGGTGCGAGCCGGCCTCGCCGCCCTGGTCGAGGCGCGTGAGTCCGGGGCTGTCCCCGACCGGCTGCGGCACGCCGCCCGGGTGCTCGACCGGATCGTCGAGGACACCCGCGACGACTCCTGCGGCGAGTCGGGGGACCACTCAGCGGCGGACGTCCCTGACGAGGAGCCGGCGTCCAAACCGGTAGCGTGACCGCAGGACCCACCCACCTTGCAGGGAGGCATGCACATGTTCGGCGACAGCCACGCCCGGAGCCACGACTCCGGGTCCGATGACCCCACCGACCTCGCCACGGACGCCCTCGATGACGCCCTCGATGACGCCCAGGTCGAGGCCGCACCACCCGAGGCGGACGCCGTCGCCCTCGTCCCGACGCCGCCGGTGACCGGCGACGAGGCCGTCGACGAGGCCATGACGCGCCTGGCCGCGGCGCAGGCGGGATCCTTCGCCGAGCGCATCGAGTCGGGCGAGCACGCCCACCGCAGCCTGCAGAGCCGCCTCGGCGCCCTGGGTGGCGCGTGACGCGTCGTCTCGACGTCGAGCTCGTCGTCCGCGGCCTCGCCCGGTCCCGTGCCCAGGCCCGCGAGCTCGTGACGGCCGGTGTCGTCCTCGTCGACGGCGCCGCGGCCACCAAGCCGGCGCTCCCGGTCCACGACTCCACCATCCTGGAGCTGACGCGCGAGCCGGACCGGTGGGTGGGGCGGGCCGCGCTGAAGCTGCTGCGCGCCCTGGACACCTGGCCCGTCCCGGTGGAGGGCCGACGGTGCCTGGACGTGGGAGCGAGCACCGGTGGCTTCACCCAGGTGCTCCTCGAGCGCGGGGCCGCCCACGTCACCGCCCTCGACGTCGGCCACGGACAGCTGGCCTCGACCATCTCCTCGGACCCGCGGGTGACCGACCTGCCGGGCACCAACATCCGTGATGTCGACGCCGCCGCCCTCCGCGGTCCGTTCGACCTCGTCGTCTCCGACCTCAGCTTCATCTCCCTGCGGATCGCCCTTCCGGCCATGCGTCCACTCGTCACCGGCGACGGCGACCTCGTCGTCCTCGTCAAGCCACAGTTCGAGGTCGGCCGTGAGCGGCTCAGCCGTACCGGCGTCGTCACCTCCCCGCACGAGCACCGGCGAGTGCTCCGCGACGTCGCGGCCACCGCCTCCGAACAGGGCCTGCACCTGCACGGCGCGACGGCCAGCCCCATCACCGGGACCGACGGCAACCGCGAGTTCCTCTTCTGGCTCGCCCCTCGGCGGGTCCTCGGCGCCTCCCCGGCCGCCCTGGATGACATGCTGGGGGCCATCGACCTGGAGGGAGACCTGTGACGCGCCGCATCCTGCTCGTGGCCCACCCGCGGCGCCCCGAGGCCCTGACCGTCGCCAAGGGAGTCGTCCAGCGACTGACCGCCCTCGGGATCGACGTGTCGCTGCAGGCCGACGAGGCCCAGGCCCTGGACCTCAAGGACAGCTCCCGGGTCCACATCTCCTCCACTGAGGAACAGGTCGCCGAGGGCTGCGACCTCGTCGTCGTGCTGGGTGGCGACGGCACCATCCTGCGCGGCGCCGAGTTCGCGCGGAGCGTCGACATCCCCCTCCTGGGCGTCAACCTGGGCCACGTCGGCTTCCTGGCCGAGGCGGAGCGCGACGACCTCGACGCGACCGTCGAGCACATCGCCCGGAGCAACTACGCCGTCGAGGAGCGCATGACGCTCCACGTGGACGTCAAGCTGCACGGCGACCTCGTCGCGAGCAGCTGGGCCCTCAACGAGGTGAGCGTCGAGAAGGCAGCCCGCGAGCGGATGCTCGAGGTCACCGTCGAGGTCGACGGGCGCCCGCTCACGAGCATGGGCTGCGACGGCGTCATCGTGTCCACCCCGACCGGCTCCACGGCCTACGCGTTCTCCGCGGGCGGACCGGTCGTCTGGCCGCAGGTCGAGGCGATGCTGCTCGTCCCGAGCGCTGCGCACGCGCTCTTCGCGCGGCCGCTGGTGCTCGGCCCCGACACCCACGTGGCGGTGGAGATCCAGGCGGCCACCGAGGGCGTCGGGGTGATGTGGTGCGACGGGCGCCGCCACGTCGACCTGCCACCGGGCGCCCGCATCGAGGTACGCCGTGGGCTGCGTCCCGTACGCCTCGCACGGCTGACGAGCGCCCCCTTCACCGACCGCCTCGTCGCCAAGTTCAACCTCTCGGTCGCCGGCTGGCGCGGCAACGGCGAGAGGACCGCCGTTCCCGGCAGTGCACGTGATGACGGTGCCCGGCCCTAGGGTGGTCGCGTGTTCAGCCAGATGAGGATCCGCGGCGTCGGCGTCATCGACGAGGCCGTCCTCGACCTCAGCCCCGGGCTCAACGTCCTGACCGGTGAGACGGGCGCGGGCAAGACCATGGTCGTCTCCGGTGTCGGGCTGCTGCTCGGCGAGCGAGCCGACTCCAGCCTCGTGCGCACCGGCGCGGACTCCGCGTTCGTCGAGGGCGTCGTGCAGCTCCCGCTCGACCACCCGGCCCTCGCGCGAGCAGCCGAGGCCGGCGGTGAGCACGACGCCGGCGAGCTCGTCCTGGCGCGGACCATCGCCGCCGCCGGGCGGTCACGGGCCCACGTCGGTGGACGCACCGCCCCCGTCTCCGTGCTGTCCGACCTCGGGCAGATGCTCGTGGCCGTCCACGGCCAGTCCGACCAGTGGCGACTCAAGCAGGGCGACGCCCACCGGGCCGTGCTCGACGACTTCGGCGGCCCGGAGGTCACGACACACCGGGACCGAGTCGCCGCGCTGCACGACGAGTGGCGCGAGTGTGCCCGCGAGCACGAGCGGCTCGTGTCCGAGGCCCGGGAGCGCGCCCGCGAGATCGACTCGCTCACCGCCTCCCTCGAGGAGATCGAGGCGGTCGACCCCCAGCCCGGCGAGGACCTGTCCCTGCGTGTCGAGGACGAGCGCCTCGCCCACGCCGACACGCTCCGGCTGGCTGCAGCCTCCGCGCTGGCCGACCTCAGCGGCGACGACTACGCCCCGGATCCGGCGCCCAACGTGCGTGACCTCGTCGGGTCCGCGCGCGCCGCGCTGAGTCCTGCCACGGCCCACGACCCGGCCCTCGCGGGCCTCGACGAGCGACTCCACGAGCTGGGCACCCTGGTCACCGACCTCGCTGGCGAGCTGACGGCATACCTCCAGGACGTCGACCTCGACCCGGAGCGGCTCGGATGGGTCCAGGAGCGTCGTGCGGCCCTCGGTGTCCTGACGCGCAAGTACGGCGAGACCGTCGACGAGGTGCTCGAGTGGTCGGGGCGCGCTGCCGCCCGGCTCGACGAGCTCGTCACGGCGGACGACCGCGTCGAGCGCCTGGGCGCGGACGTGGCCGAGCTCGAGTCCGCCGTCGTCGCGGCCTCGCTCGCCCTCTCCGCCGCCCGACGCGCTGCGGGGACGGAGTTCGGCACCCGCGTGTCCGACGAGCTGTCGCACCTGGCGATGGGCAAGGCCGTCGTGCACGTGGACGTGCGCCGGCGGCTCGACCCGGACGGCGTCGCCCTGCCCGACGGCGAGCGCGTGCGCCTGGCCCGGCACGGCATCGACGAGGTCGAGATCCTCCTGGCAGCCAACCCGGGGGCGACCCCGCGCAGCGTGGCGCGCGCCGCCTCCGGCGGTGAGCTCTCCCGCGTCATGCTCGCCCTGGAGGTCGTCGGTTCGCGCAGCTCCTCCGGCGAGACGGCCGGGCCGCCGACGTTCGTCTTCGACGAGGTGGACGCCGGTGTCGGTGGACGGGCAGCGCTCGACGTCGGCGCCCGCCTGGCAGCCCTCGCCGAGCACGCGCAGGTCATCGTCGTGACGCACCTCGCACAGGTCGCCGCCTTCGCCGACCGGCACCTCGTCGTGCACAAGGCCGACGACGGGCGCATCACTTCCAGCAGCGTCTCGGCCGTGGAGGGCGATGCCCGGCTGCGCGAGCTCTCCCGGATGATGGGCGGCGACCCGGACTCCGAGGCCGGTCTGGCCCACGCCGGTGACCTGCTCGAGCAGACCTCCACCGCGCGCAGCCGCGCCGCGAGCGGCGGGATCCGGCACTGAACGGACGTGGCACGATTGGGGGCATCATGGCCCTTCCCATCCGCCGTCGCCCACGTGCTCCCGGCACCGGTCCAGGTGTCGTCGGACCCGCCAGGGTGGACCGGCGCACCAAGACCCTGACGAAGCGCCTGCAGCCGGGGGACGTCGCCGTCATCGACCATGCCGACCTCGACAAGGTCAGCGCCGACGCCCTCGTCACGGTGCGCCCCGCAGCCGTCGTCAACGCCAGCGCCTCCATCAGCGGGCGCTACCCCAACCTCGGCCCGCAGATCCTCGTCGACGCCGGCATACCCGTCCTGGACGACGCGGGCCCCGAGGTCATGACCCTGGCCGACGGTGACCCGCTGCGGCTCGACGGTCCCGAGCTGTGGTCGGGGGAGCGCCACGTCGCCACCGGCACCCTGCTCGACGCCGAGACGGTCCGAGCCCAGATGCACGACGCGCGGGCGGGTCTCGCGGTGCAGATCGAGGCCTTCGCGACCAACACGATGGAGTTCATCCGCAAGGAGCGCGACCTGCTGCTCGACGGGGTCGGCGTGCCGCCCATCACGACGGACCTCGACGGGCGCCACTGCCTCATCGTCGTGCGCGGCTACCACTACCGCGAGGACCTCGAGGCGCTGCGCCCCTACATCCGCGAGTACCGCCCGGTCCTCGTCGGCGTCGACGGGGGCGCCGACGCCATCCTGGAGGCCGGGCACCGGCCCGACCTCGTCGTCGGCGACATGGACTCGGTGTCAGACCGGGCGCTGCGGTGCGGGGCGGAGATCGTCGTGCACGCCTACCGTGACGGCCGGGCGCCCGGGCTTGCGCGCGTCGAGGCGCTCGGCATCACGCCCGTCGTCTTCCCCGCGGCCGGCACGAGCGAGGATGTCGCGATGCTGCTCGCAGACGACTCGGGGGCCGAGCTGATCGTCGCCGTCGGCACGCACGTGACGCTCGTGGAGTTCCTCGACAAGGGCCGCGACGGGCAGGCCTCGACCTTCCTCACGCGGCTGCGGGTGGGCGGGAAGCTCGTCGACGCCAAGGGAGTCAGCCAGCTCTACCGGGCACGCATCCCGGGCCGGCTCCTCGTCACGATGCTGCTCGTGGGCATGCTGGCCCTCTTCGTCGCGCTCGCGTCGACCCCCGCGGGGCAGGCCTGGCTGCAGGTCCTCGCCGCTCGCTGGGACGACGTCTGGACCGCCATCACCGGGATCGTCACATGATCGACTTCCGCTACCACCTCGTCTCGATCATCTCCGTCTTCCTCGCGCTGGCCGTCGGCATCGTGCTCGGCGCCGGTCCGCTGCAGGCCAACCTCGGCGACCAGCTCGGCGAGCAGGTCGCGGCACTGCGCACCGAGAAACAGGCCCTCAACGACAAGCTGACCACGAGCCAGAAGCTCATCGACGCCTCGGACGAGTACGAGACCGCCGTGCAGGAACGGGTCGTCCGCGGACGACTCACCGGCCACCGGGCCCTCGTGCTGGCCATGCCCTCGGTGGACAGCACCATGGTGGGCAGCCTCGAGTCCGTGGTCGGCCAGAGCGGGGCCGCGCTCACAGGGACGGTCGCGCTCAGCGCAGACTGGTTCGACCCCACCCGCGCCGACGACCGGGCCACCGCTGCCCGCGACGCGGCGGCCGCCTTGGGACTCACCTCCAGCGCCACCGGCGATGCACTCCTCGTCGAGGTCCTCACCGACCTGGCCGTCTCCACCACCGCCAGCACCACGTCGCCGAAGCGCAGCGCGGCGCTCAAGGTGCTCCTCGACGCCAACCTGGTCGACAGCTCCGTCGCCGACCTGCCGCCGGCCGACGTCGTGCTCGTCGTGTCGGGTGACTACGCGGGCACGGAGTCGGTGGTGAGCCAGCGTTCCGACGCGGTCCGAGCGCTGCTGACGGCCCTCGCGGGATCCTCCCGGGCCACGGTCGTCGCAGGAGGCGAGACGGTCGCTGCCGCGGGCCAGCCCGCCACCTCCAACGCCGTCCAGGCGGTCCGCGAGAAGTCGGAGACCGCCTCCGTGATCTCCACCGTCGACCACGTGCGCGCGGGCAACGGGCCGGCCCTGGCGGTCCTCGCGCTCGAAGGCGCCCTCGACGAGCGCATCGGGCACTACGGGATCAGCGCCGGCGCGACCGCCAGGCTGCCGCGGGTCCTCCCGTGACGTCCCTGCACCGTCGGGCGGGATCCTCCGCGCCGACGGCCGTCCCTGTCGCCGTGTCGTCCGCAGTCGCCTCGTGGGCGCTGCTGCGCCTCGGACGCCGTATGCCGCTGGTGGCCCGAGAGCCCTGGGCTCGCACCAACCACGCGGGCCGAACCGTCACCCTGCTCGAGGGGCCGGCCTGGGTCGGTGGAGCGCTGGGGGGAGTGGTGACCGCCCGGGTGGCAGGCCGCCGGCGCACCGGCACCACCCTCTCCACCAGCCGACCTCAGGGATCCGGTGCCGCCCCGGCGTTGGTGGCGCTGGCAGCAGGCGCTCTCGGCGCCCTCGACGACCTGGCGGGCGGCGCAGCCGACAAGGGGCTCAAGGGCCACCTCGGCGCCCTCGCGCGCGGACAGGTCACCACCGGTGCCGTCAAGGTGGTGGGGCTGGCGGTCTGCGGCCTCCTCGGCGCCGCCCTGTCCGACGCCGCGCGAGACCGCACGGACCGCTCGCGCTCCCCCCGGACTGCGCCCGCGGGTGTGCTGGCAACCCTCGTCGGGGGTGCTGTCGTCGCGGGTGCCGCGAACGCCGTCAACCTCTTCGACCTGCGTCCCGGCCGCGCCCTCAAGGTGACGCTCGCGGCGGCCCTGCCCCTGGTCGGAACCCCTGCCGGCGCGGTTGCGGCGGGCGCGTCGCTCGGCGTCCTGCGCGACGACCTGCGGGCGACCTCGATGCTCGGTGACACCGGCGCCAACGCCGCTGGGGCGCTGCTCGGCCTCGCGCTCGTCGAACGGACCGGCCTGCCCGGGCGGGCCGCGGCGCTCATCGGCCTGGCCGCGCTCACCCTCGCCTCCGAGCGGGTCAGCTTCACCCGGGTCATCGAGGGCAATCGGGTACTGCGCCGCCTGGACGAATGGGGCCGGGAGGCGCGATGAGCGCACCGGTTCCGGCTCGCCCCGACCCGTCGCACCGACGGCTGTTCGCTGCCGCCGGTGGCATCGCCGCGATCACCCTCGTGGCCCGCATCGTCGGCTTCGGCCGGTGGTTCGCCTTCTCGCACTCGGTGGGGGCCACGTGCGTCGGCAGCGTCTACCAGTCGGTCAACGCCGTGCCGAACGTGCTCTTCGAGATCGCCGCCGGCGGGGTCCTGGCGGCGGTGGCCGTGCCGCTCGTGGCCGGTGCGCTGGGACGCGGCGACCGGCGCCACGCGGACGCCACGGCATCAGCCCTGCTCACCTGGGCCGTCCTCGTCCTCGTCCCGCTCGGAGCGGTCGTCGCCGCGGCGGCCAGACCGATCGCGGCGACCCTGCTGGGCACCGGCTGCAGCGACGAGGTGGAGCTGGGCTCCGAGCTGCTGCGGGTGTTCGCGCTCCAGATCCCGCTCTACGGCGTGGCGATCGTGCTGGCCGGTGTGCTGCAGGCGCACCACCGCTTCGCCGGCCCGGCCTTGGCGCCCCTGCTCTCGAGCCTGGTCGTCATCGCCACCTATCTCGTCTACCGGGGCCTGGCTCCCGACCCGGCGGCCGAGATCGGCGCCGTGCCGCACGATGCGCTGCTCGTGCTGGGCATCGGCACGACCCTCGGCGTCGTCGCCCTGGCCCTCCCGCTGCTGGTGCCGGTGCGCCGCGCCCGCGTGCGGCTGCGGCCGGCCCTGCGGTTCCCCGACGGCGTGGCGCGCCGCGTCCGGGTGCTGGCCCTGTCCGGGCTGCTCGCCGTCGCCGGCCAGCAGCTCGCGACCCTCGTCGTCATCCGCCTCGCCAACGACCGCGGCGGCGCAGGCACGCTCAACGTCTACACGTACGCCCAGGCGGTCACCCTGCTGCCGTATGCCGTCCTGGCCGTGCCGCTCGCGACGGCTGCCTTCCCCTCGCTGGCCCGTGAGCACGCGGTCGCCGACGGGCCCGGAGAGGCGAGCGGGGCCGGGTCGCCTGCCGCACCCGGCACCGCAGGGGGCACGCTGCGGCGGGCCTGGCTCGCCACGCTGGTCGTGGGCCTGTTCGGGGCGGCCCTCCTCGTGGCGGTGGCGGTCCCCGTGGGGGCCTTCTTCTCGGCCCTCGACGCCGGCTCGCAGGGGGACGCCTCGGCGGAGACGCTGGCGGCCATGGGAGACGCCGTGACCCTCTTCGCGCCCTCGGTCGCCGCACTGGGGGTCGTGGGCCTGCTGACGAGGGCCTCCTACGTCCACGGCTCGCCGCTCGCGGCCGGCGCTCTCGCCGCCACCGGCTGGTTGGCCACCCTCGTGTTCCCGCTGCTCGTGCTCGACCCGGAAGGCGCAGGAGGCCCCGACACGGTGCGCGCCCTTGCCGCCGGGTCGTCGCTCGGGCTCGTGCTGGCGGCGGTGCTGCTGAGCCTGCTCGTCGGGCGCGCGTGGGGCAGGCACGCCCTGTCGCTGCCCCTGCGCCCCCTGCTGGGCGCCCTCGTGGGCTCGGCGGCAGCTGCGCTGGCAGGGCGGGCCGTCGCCTCGTGGCTCTCGATCAACGGCATCGGGCACTCGCTCGCGTCCAGCGTGGTCGTCGGCCTCGGCGTCGGGCTCCTCGCGCTCTTGGTCATGGTCGCCCTCGCCCTCGCCGTCGACCCGTCGGTGCTGAGCCGGGTGGCGCGACGCCCACGGCGCTCCGAGGCGACCGCCGAGGTCCGCCCATGAGAGTGCTCACGCTCCTCGGCCGGGCGAGCGGCGGCATCGGCGCGCATGTCGACGGCCTCGTCGCAGACCTCCGAGAGCTGGGTCACCACGTCGACGTCGTGACGGCCGCGTCGACCGCCGAGGCCTTCGGCTGGGTCGACGCCCGCCCACTGTGGCCCGTCCACGCCGGGGTCCGGGCGCCGCTCGGCCTGCTGGAGTGGCACCGGATCATGCAGCTCGCCGGCACCGTCGACGTCGTCCACGCGCACGGGCACCAGGCGGCGGTGGTCGCGGCCGTCGCCGTGGCCCGCGCGCGGCCACGCCCGCGCCTGTTCGTGTCCCTGCACAACGACCTGCCGTCGGTCGCACCCGCCTCTGCACCGTTCAGGGCGCCGTTCACGGGCGCGGCATCACCACCGGCGGCTGCGCCCCACAACGCCGCCTGGTGGTCCCGGGTGGGCTCCAGCGCGGCGAAGCGCCTGCTCGGCTGGTCCCTGCGGCAGGCGCAGCTCGTGACCGGGGCGAGCCCGGACCTCGTCGAGCACGCCCGCGCGCTCGGGGCCCGCCGGGTCGAGCTCGCGCTCGCGCCGTCCCAAGCCGTCGCCGGCCTGCTGCGGGCCGGGCCGCTGGAACCGGGGGAGCGCAGGCGTCTGCTGACCGACGCCGGTCTCCCGGCCGAGCGGCCCCTGGTGCTCACCGTCTCGCGGATCGCTCCCCAGAAGGACCTGCCGACCCTCCTCGCGGCCGCACGCCGGTCCCAGGTGCCGGCGACGTGGGTCGTCGTCGGCAGCGGCGACGAGCGGCTGCGCGCCGACCTCGAGCTGGAGGCGGACGGCATACGCGAGGAGGACGGCGGGGATGCCCGGGTGCGGTTCGTCGGGTCCCGGACGGACGTGCCGGAGTGGCTACGCGCGGCGGACGTCTTCGTGCTGACGAGCCGGTGGGAGGCCCGCGCGCTCGTCGTCCAGGAGGCGATGGCCGCCGGGGTGCCCGTCGTGGCGACCCGCACCGGGGGCCTGCCCGGCCTCGTCGGCGACGCCGGTTCGCTTGTCGCGGTGGGCGACTCGGTCTCCGTCGCCGACGAGGTGGACCGCCTGCTGCTCGACCCCGCCGCCCGGCACAGGATGGCCGCGGAGGCACGTTCGCGAGCCGCCTCGTGGCCCCCGCCGGAGGAGGAGGCGCGCCGATGGGCGGAACGCTACGCGGCGGACCCCCTCGACATGACGTAGAGTTGAAGCCCGTGGTGGAAACGACGAAGCACATCTTTGTGACCGGGGGCGTTGCCTCCTCTCTCGGCAAGGGCCTCACGGCATCCAGCCTCGGACGACTTCTGCGATCGCGGGGCCTGCGGGTCACGATGCAGAAGCTCGACCCCTACATCAACGTCGACCCGGGAACGATGAACCCGTTCCAGCACGGCGAGGTCTTCGTGACCGACGACGGCGCCGAGACCGACCTCGACATCGGTCACTACGAGCGCTTCCTCGACGTCAACCTCGTCGGCGCGGCGAACGTGACGACCGGCCAGGTCTACAACAACGTCATCGCCAAGGAGCGCCGCGGCGAGTACCTCGGCGACACGGTCCAGGTCATCCCGCACATCACCAACGAGATCGTCGCCCGGATGCGCGCGCTCGCCACCGGAGGCCCGGACGCGCCGGACGTGATCATCACCGAGATCGGCGGCACCGTCGGCGACATCGAGTCGCTGCCCTTCCTCGAGGCGGCCCGCCAGGTGCGCCACCTCATCGGCCGCGACAACAGCTTCTTCCTGCACGTCTCGCTCGTGCCCTACCTCGCCCCCAGCGGAGAGCTGAAGACCAAGCCGACCCAGCACTCGGTCGCGGCCCTGCGCCAGGTCGGCATCCAGCCCGACGGGCTCGTCCTGCGCGCCGACCGCGAGATCCCCGAGCCGATCAAGCGCAAGATCTCGCTCATGTGCGACGTCGACGTCGCAGCCGTCGCCGCCTGTGTCGACGCCCCCAGCATCTACGACATCCCCAAGGTGCTCCACCGCGAGGGTCTCGACGCCTACGTCATCCGCCGCCTCGGCCTGAAGTTCCGCGACGTCGACTGGACCGAGTGGGACCAGCTGTTGCAGCGGGTCCACGACCCGGAGTACGACATCGAGGTCGCGCTCGTCGGCAAGTACATCGACCTGCCCGACGCCTACCTCTCCGTCACCGAGGCCCTCCGCGCCGGCGGGTTCCACCACGACGCCAGGGTCAAGATCCGCTGGGTGGCCAGCGACGAGTGCCAGACTCCGGCCGGTGCGCAGAAGGCGCTGGGCGGCGTCGACGCGGTCCTCGTGCCCGGCGGCTTCGGCGTGCGCGGCATCGAGGGCAAGCTCGGCGCGCTGACGTGGGCCCGCGAGAAGCAGGTGCCCACCCTCGGCATCTGCCTCGGCCTGCAGTGCATGGTCATCGAGTACGCCCGCACGGTGCTCGGCAACGCCGACGCCAGCTCCACCGAGTTCGACCCGGGGACCGCGCACCCCGTCATCGCGACGATGGAGGAGCAGAAGGCCTTCGTCGAGGGCGCCGGTGACCTAGGCGGGACCATGCGCCTCGGCCTCTACCCGGCGGCCCTCAAGGAGGGCAGCGTCGTCCGTGAGGCCTACGGTGCGGCCGAGGTCAAGGAGCGTCACCGGCACCGCTACGAGGTCAACAACGCCTACCGCGCCGACCTCGAGGAGGCGGGCCTCGTCTTCTCCGGTACGTCCCCGGACGCCACTCTCGTCGAGTTCGTCGAGCTGCCGCGCGAGGTCCACCCGTACTACGTCTCGACCCAGGCGCACCCGGAGTTCCTCTCCCGCCCGAACCGCGCCCACCCGCTCTTCGCCGGCCTCGTGGGCGCCGCCCTCGAGCGTCGCCGCAGCGAGCGCCTCGTCGAGGTGGAGCGCCACCGGGCCGCGGTCGACGCCGGACGCGCGGCAGGTGACGCCGGGAGGGCCGCGGGTGAGGTGGGCGATGCCGCCGAGCACGGCGCATACGCCTCCGTCAGCTCCTCCGGCGCCTCGTCAGCGTCGGACGACGTCTGAGCCGGCGGGTGAATCTCGACGCGCCTCGGGGCACGGGAGCCGACCTCGTCGAGGACTGGACTCGGGAACCGGTCCTGGAGTCGACCACCCCGTTCAAGGGGATCATCTTCGACGTCGTGCGGGACCGCGTCGACCTGGGGGAGGGTGGCGTCGTCACGCGCGACTACGTCAGCCACCCGGGAGCCGTCGCCGTGCTCGCCCTGCGGGAGCTCGATGGCGTCGACCACGTCATGATGATCCGCCAGTACCGGCACGCGACCGGCGCCCACGTGTGGGAGCTGCCGGCAGGACTGCTCGACGTCGACGGCGAACCCCCGTGGGAGGCGGCCGCCCGCGAGCTCGCCGAGGAGGTCGACCTGGTCGCGGACGAGTGGCACGTGCTCGCCGACGACGTCACCTCCCCGGGAGCGTTCCCCGAGACCGTGCGGATCTTCCTGGCCCGGGGCCTGAGCTCCGTCGACGAGGACGACGCCCACGAGCGCACCGCCGAGGAGCTGTCGCTGCGCCCGCTGTGGGTGCCCCTCGACGACGCCGTCGACGCCGCCCTGGCCGGGCGCATCAGCAACTCGGCGACCCTCGTCGGACTGCTGAGCGCCGGCCTCTCGCGCAGCCGTGACTGGTCGACGCTGCGCCCGCGCGACGCGGCCTGGCCGGCCCGTGAGGCCCAGCGCGACCGCTCGTGAGCGGCGAGGCGTTCGGCAGGGGCACGCCCACGCGGGCGTGCCCCTGCGGCTCCCAGCTGGCGTATGCCGTGTGCTGCGGCCCGCTGCTCGCCGGCGAGCGCCCGGCGGCGACGGCCGAGGCGCTGATGCGGTCGAGGTACACGGCCTTCGCGCTCGGGGACGAGGCGTACCTGCTGCGCACCTGGCACCCCCGGACCCGCCCCAACCGGATCGGTCTGGACCCGGGGCTGCGCTGGACCGGGCTCGACGTGCGCCGCAGCGAGCGCGGCGGCACCGGCGACGAGGACGGCGTCGTCGAGTTCGTCGCGTCCTGGACCGACGCGGGCGGGAGCACCGGCCGGCTGCACGAGGTCAGCCGGTTCGAGCGGCGGGCGGGCCGCTGGGTCTACGTCGACGGTCAGCACCGCTGAAGACGCCCCGGTGCTGCCGAAACCGACCCGTCTCGCAACTCGGTGACGTAACGCGGCACGGACACCAGCTCCCGGGCCGGGCACTACTGCAGTGACCCGCCGGGCGACTCACTGACGTGGCGGGTCCAGAGGGCTCACCGTCAGCGCGCGGTCGCGGGGTCTGTCTCGGCGGCCTGCGCGCCCGCCCGCACGTAGGCCCGCTGGCGAGCCGATGGCTGGTCGAGGCGCAGACGACGGCGCAGGCGCCCCACCGGCCGTTCGACGAGCACCCACGACAGCCACGAGACGAGCACGGCAGCCCCGACGAGCAGCAGGTTGCGGGGCGTCGAGTGCTCGCCGAGCAGGCGGCTGTTGATCAGCGCCTGGTGCCACAGGTAGAGCGCGTAGCTGATGGTCCCGAAGAAGACCAGGACGCGAGAACCGACGACGGGCGAGTGACCCGACACGGCGGCATACACGAGCCACACGCCGACCATCGCGTAGACGGCACCGAGCGGACGGAAGAGCGGGTGGTCGACGGCGAGACCGTGCCCGGGGAAGGCGGAGACGGCCACCATGACCACGAACGGCACGAGCGGGCTCGAGGCCGGGAGCGCCCACCCGCGCCTGCGGACGGCGGCGAGGCCGAACGCGAGTGACGCCCCGAGGAGCAGCGCGAAGGCGTTCGTCTCCGTCGAGATGTCCAGCCGGATGGCGGTCCCGCGCGTCCACACGGAGTAGAAGGTGGCCAGCGCGGCGAGGCCGAGGACCACGGTCAGCGCACGGCTGCGCAGCCACGCCATGAGGGCGATGAACACCGCCGGCCACACGACGTAGAACTGCTCCTCGACGGAGAGCGACCAGAGGTGGTTGAGCAGGCCGAGGTCGGTGCCCGCGATGCGCACCCAGTTGCCCACGTAGAACAGGGAGGCCAGCCCTGCCACGGGGTAGCCGGAGAGGCGGCCGTCGCCGGTTGCCCAGAGCAGCAGCGGGACGAGGGACAGCAGCAGGAGGAGCGCAGGCAGCAGCCGCAGGGCGCGCCGGCCCCAGAACCGCCACAGGCTGACCGAGCCCCACCGGTCCCACTCCGCGATGAGCAGGCTCGTGATCAGGTAGCCGGAGAGGACGAAGAAGAGCGTCACCCCGGACAGGCCGCCCCAGCGCACCGGCAGCCCCACATGGCTGGCCACGACGAGGAGGACCGCGAGGCCCCTCACGCCGTCGAGGTCACGATTGCGGGAGTGCTGCACGGCGAAGAGCCTAGGCGCAACCGGTCTAGGATTGGTCCTCGGTGCCCGCGGCCGACCGCCGGCGGGCGCCCGGCTTCGCTCAGTGGCCGTCCGACGGCCGGCTGTGCCGCCCGCGCCACCCGCCCCACGTCCCGGAAGGACCCTCCGTGCTCCGCACTCACGAGGCCGGCACTCTTCGTGCCGACCACGCAGGCCAGACCGTCACCCTCACCGGTTGGGTGGCCCGGCGTCGAGACCACGGCGGGGTCGCCTTCCTCGACCTGCGCGACGCCTCCGGCGTCGCCCAGGTCGTGGCGCGCGACGAGGTGCTGGCCGAGGGGGGCGCCCACGACGTGCGCAACGAGTACTGCGTCCGGGTGACCGGTGAGGTGCGCCGGCGCCCGGAGGGCAACGCCAACCCCGACCTGCCGACCGGTGAGGTCGAGGTCATCGTCGAGCAGCTCGAGATCCTGAACCCGAGCGCCCCGCTGCCCTTCCAGATCGACGAGCGCGTCACGGTCGGCGAGGAGGCGCGTCTCAAGTACCGCTACCTCGACCTGCGACGCCCCGGTGCGAGCTCGGCCGGTACCGCGATCCGGCTGCGCTCGAAGGTGAACGCGGCCGCCCGCGCCGTCCTCGGCGAGCGCAACTTCGTCGAGATCGAGACCCCCACGCTGACCCGCTCGACCCCCGAGGGCGCCCGCGACTTCCTCGTGCCCGCCCGGCTCGCCCCCGGGTGCTGGTACGCCCTGCCCCAGAGCCCGCAGCTGTTCAAGCAGCTGCTCATGGTCGCCGGCATGGAGCGCTACTACCAGATCGCCCGCTGCTACCGCGACGAGGACTTCCGCGCGGACCGCCAGCCGGAGTTCACCCAGCTGGACATCGAGATGAGCTTCGTCGACCAGGACGACATCATCGAGCTGGGCGAGAAGATCATCTCCGCCGTGTGGCGCCTCATCGGCGTCGAGCTCCAGGCCCCCTTCCGGCGGATGACGTATGCCGAGGCGATGGCCCGCTACGGCTCCGACAAGCCCGACCTGCGTTTCGGCAACGAGCTCGTCGAGTGCACCGAGTACTTCAAGGACACGACCTTCCGGGTCTTCCAGTCCGAGTACGTCGGCGCGGTCGTGATGCCGGGCGGGGCGAGCCAGCCGCGCAAGCAGCTCGACGCCTGGCAGGAGTGGGCCAAGCAGCGCGGCGCGCGCGGCCTCGCCTACGTCCTCGTCCAGGAGGACGGCGAGCTCGGTGGGCCGGTCGCCAAGAACCTCACCGACGCCGAGCGCGACGGCCTCGCGGCATTCGTCGGCGCCAAGCCCGGTGACTGCATCTTCTTCGCCGCCGGAACGGCCAAGGCCTCGCGCGCGCTGCTCGGTGCCGCTCGCCTCGAGATCGGCCGTCGGTGTGGTCTCATCGACGAGGACGCGTGGAGCTTCCTGTGGGTCGTCGACGCGCCCCTCTTCGAGCCCACCGCCGACGCCGTCGCCTCCGGTGACGTGGCTGTCGGGGCCGGGGCGTGGACGGCCGTCCACCACGCCTTCACCTCGCCGAAGCCGGAGTTCCTCGACACCTTCGACACCGACCCGGGTTCGGCGCTCGCCTACGCGTACGACATCGTCTGCAACGGCAACGAGATCGGCGGTGGCTCGATCCGTATCCACCAGCGCGACGTCCAGGAGCGCGTCTTCAAGGTGATGGGGCTCTCGAAGGAGGAGGCCCAGGAGAAGTTCGGCTTCCTGCTCGAGGCCTTCGCCTACGGTGCCCCGCCGCACGGCGGCATCGCGTTCGGCTGGGACCGCATCGTCTCCCTCCTCGCCCACACGGACTCCATCCGTGACGTCATCGCCTTCCCGAAGTCCGGCGGCGGCTACGACCCGCTGACCGGGGCACCGGCGCCCATCACGCCCGAGCAGCGCAGGGAGGCCGGTGTCGACGCCGAGCCCGCCGCTTCGGCTCCCGCCCCCCAAGGGGCTCCGGAGGTCAACCCCGTGCGGAGCTGACCTCTCGCAGACGTCCGGGAGGGCTGTCGTCACCGTGGTGGCGACAGCCCTCCCCCGCGTCCACCCGGAGGGCGCCGCACGCATGGCGCGCTCCGGTGCGGGGGCCGTGCTCGTATGCCGTGAGCGGGCCGACGCTTTGCCCAACCTTGACCTCATCGGTCCTAGCGTTGGATGACATGCGCACCCCTCGCCTGCGACCCGTCACCGTGCCCAACGGGGTGTTCGTCCTCGACACCCTCCACTGAACCCGGGGGCGAGGACGTGGGGGGTTGCCGCTCGGGCCAGCGGCAACCCTCCACGGATCGTCAGCCGCGAAGAGCCGTCAGGTCCCACTCCTGCAGGCACCGGCCCGTCACCGCTGCCGGCGACGGAGGCGTCTCGGTCGCAACCCCGGGGTCACTCCGCCTCGTGGCGTTGCGCCCCGGTCGGCTCCAGCCGGTCGGCGAGGTGGCTCTGGAGTCGTCGGTGGGGACGCGCGACGACGAAGTAGACCGCGCCCACGGCGATGATCACGACGACGACCACAAGGGTGACCCAGTCGAAGTTGAACAGCGCGCCACGGGGGCTGGTCAGGCCTGTCGGGGCCACGATGTTGAGGAGCATCAGTGTGAGGTAGACCGCAGCGACGATGCTGACCGGCCACGCCCACCGTCCCAGCCGAAACGCACCCTCGGGAACCCAGCCGCGAGATCGGGCGATCATCGAGCCGATCACCGTGAGCAGGAACGAGAGGTAGATCCCGGACACACCGAAGGAGACCAGGGCCGTCAGCGCGTTGATACCTGCAGGGAACGTGAACCACAGGATGTGCACGTCCTTCGACGGGTTGACATTGACGAGCAGGGCGAAGAGCACCGGCACGACGGCTCCGACCAGCAGGGCGTTGGTGGGCGTGTGGAACCGCGGTGAGATCCTGCTGACCCACCGGCTGGCGGGAACGGCGCCGTCGCGGGCATACGAGAAGGCCAGCCGCGCGCCGGCGCCCTGCACGGCGGTTCCGCAGGAGAAGAACGCGAGGATGACCAGGACCAGGAAGACGTCCTGGAGCCACTGCGGCAGCTCGGCGAGGATCGCCGGCACGCCGCCGGTGAACGAGGTGGCGTTCGCGTAGCCCTTGGCGTCGGCCGGCGTGGCGAGGAGAAGCCCTGCGACGAGGACGAACGAGGCGATGCCGCCGTAGACGAGCGCCGAGCGCATGGCCCGGGGTACCTGCCGGCTCGCGTCCACCGTCTCCTCGGCGACGTCACCGGCCGCCTCGAAGCCGTAGAAGATGTAGACGTGGGCGAGCACCGCGACCAGGGCCGCCCCCGTCCACCAGTTGCCACCGAAGTCGACCTGCAGGCTGTTGGTCGAGGCGGTCTCGGCGCCGTTGGTGGAGAAGAGGAAGCCAAAGCCGTGGTGGAAACCTGCGATCCCCAGGGCGATGGCGACGCCGAACGTGCCGACCGACTCGACGTAGACGCCCAGCCTTGCGATCCGGCCGAGCACTTTCGCACCCACCGCGTTGAGGATCGTCTGCAGCACGATCATCAGCACGGTCACCAGCAGGATCACCCCATGGCTGGTCGGGTCGATCGTGGTCCCGAAGAGCTGGTTCAGCAGGTCCGCGACGTACGGCACCACTCCGGTGTCGACGCTGGCGACGGTGACGAGCAGGGCGATGCCGTAGATCCACCCGACCCACCACCCGTAGGCGGGACCGACCGAGTACTTGCCGTACTGGTAGAGCGCCCCGGCGACCGGGTAGTGGCTGCCGAGCTCCCCGAAGACCAGAGCCACGAGCAGCATCCCGGCCACCACCAGGGGCATCAGCCACAAGTAGCGCGGGCCCCCGGCACCCACGCCGAGGACGAAGAGCGAGTAGACACCGACCATCGGCGACAGGTACGAGAAGGCCACGCTGAAGTTGTCGAACAGCGAGAGCACCCGGGACAGCTCCTGGCGGTAGCCGAGATCGGCGAGGCGGTCGCGGTCGGACGACGGTGCTACGGGCTGAGCGGTGCCGGCCATGGTGTCCTTCTCCTCGGCGGGTCTTCCCACTGACAACAGCATCCACCTCAGCCCCTGTCCAGGACCTCGATTCCGGCGACGAGGTGCGCGTGCACCGGGCCTGCGCCTCGCAGGACTTGCGCCGGCTCCCGACCACCGGATCCGCTCAGTGCCCGAGGACGACGGGCCGGCTCGACCAGGCGCAGAGCCGGTCGTAGCCCAGCGACAGGTAGAGGCTGCGCGCGACCTCGTTGTGGGAGTACATCCCGAGGGTGCACACGCCCGTCTCGGCCACCGCCAGCCGCGTGACGGCACCGACGATCGTGCGGCCGAGGCCCCGACCGCGCAGCCTCGTGTCGACCGCCACCGAGGACAGGTGCGGCGCGCCGCCGCGGGTCGTGCCCCACGCCGCCACGGCGGCCAGCGACCCGTCCGGCTCCTCGACCGCGAACCAGCGCTCGCCGTGCCCCGGCTCCGTGTCGGCTGTGGGGGAGTGGACCTCGAGGAACGTCCGCACCTCGGCCGCTCGCGCGACGTCGTCGACGGGTCGGACGAACTCGTGGGAGGGATGCTCCTCTGGTGCCGTGGTGGTGTGGAACCACTCCCAGTCGCCGCCGTCCAGCACGCGGTAGCGCTCGCGCAGCTGCGGCTCCAGGTGCTGGGGGACACTGACCGAGAACGCCCGCTGACGGGGAGCGATGGTTGCCGCGATCTGGGGCAGGTGCTTGATGAGCGCCGTCACGCCCTCGTCGTCGCCGAGCACGTTGACGGTGCGGCGCACCGACTTCCGGGTGCGCTGGAAGGCGACGGCGCCGGCGAAGCGCCACCAGGTCGAGGCCAGCTCGTCGGTGACCTCCCACCGCACGAAAGGGTGCCCGTCGGTGGCGCAGAGCAGGTCCTCGAGACCATGGGCCGTGACGACGGCGGTCACCTCGAGCTCACTCGGTGCTCACTCGGTGATCCCGAAGCGGTCGTGCAGCCGGCGCAACGGCCGCGGTGCCCACCAGTTCCACCGGCCGAGCAGGGTCATCGTCGCCGGCACGAGCAGCATGCGCACGAGCGTCGCGTCGATGATGACAGCCGCGACGAGGGCCAGGCCCATCTGCTTGATGATGAGGATGTCGCCGGCGACGAAGCCGGCGAAGACGATGACGATGAGCAGGGCCGCCGAGGTGATGATGCGTCCGGTGCGCTGCAGGCCGAGCGAGACGGCCCGGTCGTTCTCGACGCCCTGGCGGTGGAACTCGACGATCCGGGCGAGCAGGAACACCTCGTAGTCCATGGACAGGCCGAAGCCGAACGCCAGGACGAGGAAGGGCACCATCGACTCCACGGCTCCCACCGACGAGAAGCCGAGCACTCCCTCGAGGTGGCCCTCCTGGAAGATCCACGCCACAACGCCGAGCGCTGCCCCGAGCGAGATGACGTTGAGCAGCAACGCCTTGACCGGCATCACGACCGAGCCCGTCATCAGGAACAGCAGGACGAAGGTGCCGAGCACGACGAGGCCCACGGCATACGGCGCTCGGGCCGCCATGGAGTCCAGGAAGTCGATCTGGCCGGCGGCCTGGCCCGTCGTCAGCGTCTCGAACGACGCACCGGCGTCGCGGACCCGGCTCACGAGGTCCTGGGCGTCGTCGGACGTCGGTCGACCCGCGACCCGGATGTCGACCCGCTGGTGAGTGCTGTCGAGCGGCTTGACCGCAAGGCTCTCCACTCCCGGGGCCGTGCGGAACTGCTGGGCCCACGAGGTCACCGCGGAGGTGTCGGACGACGCGGCGACGACCGTCACCTCGGGTGACGAGAGCGCCGGGTAGTCCCGGTTGAGCTGGTCGAAGAACACCCGCTGCTGGGCGTCCTTCGGCAGCAGCTCGGTGCCCGACGAGGTGAGCCGCATCGACAGGGTCGGAAGGGCGAGGAGCACGAGCACCGCGACGACTCCGACGATGACCAGCACCGGCCTGCGCTGCACCCCGTGCGCGAGGCTGGAGAAGAACCCGATATCCGAGGGACGCTCGACGGCCTTGCGGGACAGGCGTTTTGCGCCCATGACGCACAGAGCGGGCACGAGAGTGATGGCGACCACCATGGCGACGAGGACGACGCTGACGCCCGCGACGCCGATCGCGCGCATGATCGACGCCTCGAAGATGAGCAGGCCCGCCAGGGCGATGGCCACGGTCAGCCCGGAGAAGAGCACCGTGCGGCCGGCGGTCGCGACGGTGCGCTCCGCGGCGACCGCCACCTCCTCACGGGTCGGCACCTCGTGCCTCCGGTGGGCGAGCTCCTCCCGGAAGCGGCTCACGGTGAGCAGGCCGTAGTCGATCGAGAGGCCGAGACCGAGAAGCGTCACGATGTTGACGACCGTCGCGTCGAGCTCCACGACGTGGGAGAAGCCGAACAACGACAGCAGGGCGCCCCCGATCGAGACCACGGCGCCGACGACGGGCATGCCGGCGGCGATGAACCCGGCGAAGACGAAGAACATCACCAGGAAGGTCAGCGGCAGGGCGATGCCCTCGCCACGCAGCAGGTCCCGCTCGACCGTGCTCGTGATCGCCTTGACCACCTTGTGGGTGCTGCCTACGGAGCCCTTCGCGCCCATCGCCACGGGGACGGCCAGCAGCTTCTGCTCTGCCTGGGCCTCTGCCGCGTCCTGCGCGTGCTTGTCCAGCCCCGGCTCGAAGTCCACGACCGTCACGAAGCCGCCGGCGGAGGGTGAGCCGCCCTCGAGCAGGAACGCGGTGCGGGGGTCGGTGACTCCGGCGGGCGAGAGCAGCGGGGACCTGACGGTCTTCACGCCGGGCACACGCGCGATCTCCTTCGTCGCCGTGGCGCCCTTGGCCAACGTCGCCGCGTCGGTCAGGTCGGCCCCGGTGACCTGCATGGTCAGCGTCTCGAGGGCCGGCTCGCTCTTGGCGATGACCTCCTGCGCACGGGAGGACTCCGACTCGACGGTGGGAGCGCCCGAGTGCAGGCGCTCGAAGAGCGACTCGCCGGTGACCCCGCCGACGGCCACGGCGAAGCAGGTGGCGGCCACCAGGACCCAGGCCGCCACCCAGCTGCGCGGGTGGCGGGCGATCACTCCTCCGAGACGGGCGAGGCGGGTGCGCGGCATCAGGCCGTCCGGTGAGGGGTTCTGCACGCGGATAGCCTTCCACAGTGATGTCGAACAGCACGGGGGACCTCTTCGGTGCGGCCTCCGCCGCCGAGCGCGGTGAGCGACCCGCGTCGGCGGGCGACGCCCCGCTGGCCGTCCGGATGCGGCCCCGCTCGCTCGAGGAGGTGCGGGGGCAGGCCAAGGTGCTGCGCCCGGGCAGCCCGCTGCGCCGGCTCATCGAGGGCTCCGGGGGCGCCGCGGGACCCCTGTCCGCGATCCTGTGGGGTCCGCCCGGCACGGGCAAGACGACCCTCGCCCACCTCGTCGCCACCGCCGCGGACCGCCGGTTCGTCGAGCTGTCGGCCGTGACGGCGGGGGTCAAGGACGTGCGATCCGTCATGGACGCCGCCGTCCGGGACCGTGACCTCTACGGCCGCCAGACGGTGCTCTTCCTCGACGAGATCCACCGCTTCACCAAGGCGCAGCAGGACGCGCTCCTGCCCGGGGTCGAGAACCGCACGGTCATCCTGGTCGCCGCGACGACGGAGAACCCCTCCTTCAGCATCATCTCGCCGTTGCTGTCGCGCTCGGTCCTCGTCACCCTCGAGTCCCTCTCCGACGACGAGATCGCGCAGCTGCTCGTCGCCGCCCTCGTCGACGAGCGCGGCTTCGCGGGGGCGCACACGTTGACCGACGAGGCCGTGGACCACCTCGTGCGCATCGCCGGAGGGGACGCGCGCCGGGCGCTGACCTCGCTGGAGGCGGCAGCCGGCGTCGCCCTCGACGCCCAGCCGGCGGGCCGGCTCTCCGACGACCCGGTCGAGATCACCCTGGCCCACGTCGAGCAGGCCGTGGCACAGGCGGCCGTGCGCTACGACCGCGCGGGCGACCAGCACTACGACGTGGCGAGCGCGCTCATCAAGTCGATGCGCGGCAGCGACGTCGACGCGGCCCTGCACTACCTCGCCCGCATGCTCGAGGCGGGGGAGGACCCGCGCTTCATCGCCCGCAGGATTGTGATCTCGGCCAGCGAGGACGTCGGGATGGGTGATCCGACGGCCCTGCAGACCGCAGTGGCGGCGATGCACGCCGTGGCCCAGATCGGCATGCCCGAGGCGCGGATCATCCTCGCCCAGGCCGTCGTGCACAACGCCCTGGCACCCAAGTCCAACGCGGCGTACCTCGGGATCAACGAGGCGATCGCCGACGTCCGCGCAGGGCGCGGCGGCGTCGTACCCGCTCACCTGCGGGGGAGCGGGTACGCCGGCGCGGAGCGGCTGGGGCACGGGAAGGGCTACGTGTACGCCCACGACGAGCCCGACGGGGTCGCCGCCCAGCAGTACCTCCCCGACGACCTCCACGACGCCGTCAGCTACTACCGACCCACTGACCGGGGCTTCGAGGACCGACTGCGTGCCCGGTGGGAGTGGCTCTCGGGACGCCTGGGACGTACGCGCCGAGAGTGAATGTCCCGGCCCCTCCGGGTCCTGACGGACATTGTGTGGCGGGACGCGAGGCTCGGTAACGATTTGTCATCCATGCACGTCTCGATGCTTGGACAGCGCGAGTCCGTGTGGCAGGCTCACGTCGTCCCGACGGGGGTGGAGTCGGATGTTTCTGGTGCTCCTCCGCGGGCGCCCGGGTGACCGAGCCGCATCGAACCCGGGTCTGAAGTGAATCCCACAAGGATGGAGACAACGCGTTGAACGCAATGCCGGAGCCCTCAGCAGGAACGCTGACCGAGGTGCCCGAGGAGGAGGCTTCGACGCCGGCCCGCGAGCACCAGGAGGTGCGCACCGGGCGGTCTCCCGGACAGGTCGCCTGGGCCCGGCTCAAGAAGGACAAGGTCGCGATCGTCTGCTTCGCGATCATCGTGTTCTTCATCCTCGTCGCGATCTTCGCCCCGCTGCTCTACTCGCTCGAGTCCGTCGACCCGACGACCGGCGCCAAGGCCGACCCGTACACGACGTACACCAAGCTCATCGACTTCAACGGCCTCCCGACGGTCGGCACGAGCTCGGCCCACTGGCTCGGCGTCGAGCCCCGCCTCGGTCGCGACCTCTTCGCCCGGTGGGCCATCGGTGCCCGGCCCTCGCTCGTCATCGGTTTCGTGGCCGCCGCGGCATCGACGATCATCGGCGTGACGCTCGGCCTCATCGCCGGCTACCTCGGCGGCATCGCCGACAAGATCGTCTCGTGGGTCATCGACTTCTTCCTGTCGCTGCCCATCCTGCTGCTCGTGCTGGCCATCGTGCCGATCATGCAGAAGAGCTTCGCCGCCAGCGGCGACCTCACGGCCGACGAGACGTCGCGCATCCGCTTCTTCGTGCTGATCGTCATCCTCTTCATCTTCGGGTGGATGGGGCTGGCCCGACTCGTCCGCGGTGAGGTCAAGAGCCTGCGCGAGCGGGAGTTCGTCCAGGCGGCGCGCGCCATCGGCGTGCCGACCCGCCAGATCCTCTTCAAGGAGATCCTGCCCAACCTCGTCGGACCGATCATCGTCTCCGCCTCCATCGCGGTCCCCGCCTACATCACCTACGAGGCCACCCTGAGCTACCTCGGCGCTGGTCTCGTCGAGCCCACGGCCTCGTGGGGGCGCACCATCGCCGACGCGCAGAACCTCTTCGCCACCTACCCGCTGTGGCTGTGGCCCTCGGTCATCGGCCTGTCGCTGCTCGTGCTCGCGCTCAGCCTGCTCGGCGACTCGATCCGAGACGCCTTCGACCCCACCAGCCGCCGCTGACCCCCTCGGGTCTCGGTCACCAGATGTTCCCGGTAAAACGCCGGGACAAGCACAAAAGGGAGCAAACAACAATGCGCTGGACCAAAGTCCTGACCGTGGGAGCCGCGGCGTCCCTCGGCTTCGTCGCGGCCTGCGGTGCGCCCGCTGCCAACAACAGTGGCGCCAACGGCACCCAGGGCGGCAACGGTGGCAAGGTCGACCAGGCTGGAGCCGCCCTCGACCCGAACGCCCAGGGCCCCGCCCCGGAGATCCCCGGTGCCAAGCGTGGTGGCATCCTCACCGTGCCCTACACCTCGACCCCGGCGAACCTCGACCCGAGCGACCAGTTCTACCAGGACACGGCCGTCATCTTCTCGCTCACGCACCGCGCCCTGACGACCTACGTCAGCCGCAACGGCAAGCAGGTCCTCGTTCCGGACCTGGCCACCGACCTGGGCAAGCAGTCCCAGGACGGCCTGACCTGGACGTTCACGCTCAAGGACGGCATCAAGTACGAAGACGGCACGCCCGTCAAGGCCCAGGACATCGTCTTCGCCGCCAAGCGCTCGTTCGACCCGGACCTGGCTGCCAACGGCCCGACGTACCAGCGCGAGTTCTTCAAGGGTGGGGCCGACTACCAGGGCCCCTACAAGGGTGACAAGAACTGGAAGGGCGTCGAGGCCACCGACGACAAGACCGTCGTCTTCCACCTCGAGAAGCGCTTCGAGACGCTGCCGTACTTCGTCTCGTTCAACCAGTTCACGCCGATCCCCGAGGCCAAGGACAAGAAGGCCGACTACCAGCTGCACCCGCTGGCCACCGGTCCGTACATGTTCGACAAGTACACGCCCGGCACCGAGCTGACGCTCAAGCGCAACCCCAACTGGGACCCGAAGACCGACCCCGCGCGTCACGACTACCCGGACGGCTTCCACTTCAAGTGGGGCGTCGACGACATCAAGACGCAGACGGCCATCCTCGCCTCCAACGGCGAGGACGCCACGAGCCTGAACTGGGACCCGATCGACTCCTCGCTCATCCCGCAGATCGAGGGCGCGAAGAAGGCCCAGTTCGAGGAGGGTCCCTCCTCGTGCGTGATCATGGTCAACCTCGACGCGCGCAAGATCCCGCTGAAGGTGCGCAAGGCGATCGCGGTCGCGTGGCCCTTCGACTCGATCCACAAGGCCGGCGGTGAGACGTCGCACTCGTTCTCGCCCGCCAGCACCATCATCCCGCCGCAGATCCCCGGTCACCTCGACTACACGGCGGAGGCTGCTCCCGGCTTCAAGATGAACGGTCAGGGCGACGGTGACCCGGAGCAGGCCAAGAAGATGCTCGCCGACGCCGGCTACGGCCCGAGCAAGCCGTTCGAGCTCGTCTACTACTACACGAACGACGACGACACCGCGCAGAAGGTGAACCAGGTGCGCAAGCAGGCCCTGGAGAAGGCCGGCTTCAAGGTCACGGACATCGGTGCCCCCAACAAGGAGCGCCGCAAGCTCGTCGGTGACCCGAAGGGCAAGTACAACATGCTGCAGTCGCCGCGTGGCTGGTGCTTCGACTGGCCGTCCGCCGACTCCATCATCCCGCCCACCATCGGCACCATCGCGCTCTCGCAGGGTGGTACGACCTTCGGCAACTGGTCCGACGCCAAGATCGACGCCGAGATCAAGCGCATCCAGCAGCTCTCCATCACGGAGCAGGGCCCGGAGTGGGGCAAGATGGACAAGTGGCTCACGGAGAACTACCTCCTGGCCATCCCGGACTACAACGACAAGGGCAACTCGGTCTTCGGCACGAAGGTCAAGAACGTCCACAACAACCCGAACAAGGGCATGCCGGACCTCAACGACGTCTGGCTCGACCAGTAAGTCCGTCGTGACGGCTTTCCTCCGGGAGAGCAAGATCTGATCGACAGCCGTGGCGGGGGTCCGGGTTCTCCCCGGGCCCCCTCCACCGGCGCCCACCCCGTTTGGAAGGCAAACCGTGCTCACCTACATCCTCAGGCGAGTGGCTCTCGCCCTGAGCGTCATCCTGGCCACGCTGGTGTCGACGTTCCTGATCTTCTTCGCAGGTCCGTCCGACCCGGCCCAGGCCATGTGCCCGGAGACCCGCTGCAACGCGCAGCGTCTGCAGCAGATCACGCAGAGCCTCGGGCTCGACAAGCCGCTGTCCGTGCAGTTCCTCGACTACTTCAAGGGACTCTTCGCCGGGCGCGACTTCCTCTACGCCGGGGACACGGTCCACTGCAGCGCCCCGTGCCTGGGCTTCTCCTTCGTGACGCGTCGCTCGGTCAACGACGAGCTGTTCACGCGGTTCCCCAACACGGTGGTGCTGGCCCTGATGGCGGCCGTCATCTTCCTCGTCATCGGTGTCACGATCGGCATCCTGGCGGCGGTTCGACGCGGCTCGGCCACGGACCGCACCCTGGTGGGCGCCTCGCAGGTGCTCGGTTCCATCCCGTACTACGTCCTCGCGCTCCTGGTCGCGCTCTACCCCGTGATCCTCTGGAACGTCCTGCCGCAGTACTCGTCCCTCTCGTCGGGGGTCGGGCCCTACTTCCTCGGGATGCTCGCACCGGCCCTCATCCTCGGTGTGGTGACGTCCGCCTCCTACGTGCGCTACACGCGCAACTCGATGATCGAGACGCTGTCGATGGACTACATCCGCACCGCGCGCTCGAAGGGCATCAGCGAGCGCACCGTGCTCTTCAAGCACGGCTTCCGCGCCGCGATGAGCCCCATCGCCACCATCCTCGGCCTCGACATCGCCGCACTGCTGACCGGCACGCTGATCACCGAGCAGATCTTCGGCGTCGACGGCATCGGCCGTCGCGGCCTCGATGCCCTCAAGGCCGACGACCTGCCGGTCATCATGGGCACCGTCCTGATCGGAGCCGTGGTCGTCGTGGTCATGAACCTCGTCGTGGACATCGCGTACTCCTTCATCGACCCGCGAGTGAGGCTCTCATGACCGCCACCGCCAGCACGTCCGACTCCGTCGCCACCGCGACCTCGGAGGCCCGCAACCCCGGAGACGTCGTTCTCGACGTCACCGACCTCTCGGTCGCCTTCCCCACGGAGGAGGGCGTCGTCAAGGCGGTCTCCAACCTGACCTACCAGGCGCGCCTCGGTCGCACCCTGGCCATCGTCGGTGAGTCCGGTTCCGGCAAGTCGGTGAGCAGCATGGCCGTCCTGGGCCTGCACAACCCCAAGCGCACCCAGATCACCGGCAGCATCAAGCTCGACGGCATCGAGCTCGTCGGGGCGCCCGCCTCGACCTTCCAGAAGGTCCGCAGCACCAAGGCCGCGATGGTCTTCCAGGACCCCCAGAGCTCCCTGCACCCGTTCCACAAGGTCGGCAGGCAGATCGCCGAGGCCTACCGGGCGCACCACTCGGTGAGCAGGCAGGTCGCCCAGAAGCGGGCCGTGGAGATGCTCGACCTCGTCGGCATCCCCAACCCCCAGCGACGGGCCAACCAGTACCCGCACGAGTTCTCCGGCGGCATGCGCCAGCGCGCGATGATCGCCCTGGGCCTGGTCAACGACCCCAAGCTGCTGATCGCCGACGAGCCCACCACGGCGCTCGACGTCACCGTGCAGGCCCAGATCCTCGACCTCGTCAACGACCTCCAGAAGGAGTTCGGCTCCGCGGTCATCCTCATCACGCACGACCTCGCGGTCGTGGCCGAGACGGCCGACGACATCCTCGTGATGTATGCCGGTCGCGGCGTCGAGAAGGGTGGCGCCAAGGAGGTGCTCGCCCAGCCGTCGATGCCCTACACCTACGGCCTGCTGCAGTCGATGCCGTCGCACAGCGAGGACCTCGCCGAGCTCAAGGCCATCAAGGGCACGCCGCCCAGCCTGCTCAACCTGCCCTCGGGCTGCTCCTTCCACCCCCGCTGCGAGTTCAAGACGCTCGTCGAGGGTGACCGGTGCGTCACCGAGCTGCCCGAGTGGCGTCCGACGCCGGGGCTTGGCAACCGTGAGATCCGCTGCCACCTGGCCGACCCCGTGGCCACCCTGCAGCACGACGAGGGAGTCCGATGAGCGACCAGACGCTGCTCAAGGTCACCGACCTCCAGCGACACTTCCCCTTCCGCGAGGTCCAGGGCCTGAAGATGGTGCGTGCGACGGTGAAGGCCGTCGACGGCATCAGCTTCAGCATCAAGCAGGGCCAGACCCTGGGCCTGGTCGGCGAGTCGGGCTGTGGCAAGTCCACGACGTCGCGGCTCGTGACGCGCCTCGACGAGCCGACCGGCGGCTCCATCGAGTTCGAGGGCCGGGACATCTCGCACCTGAAGGAGCACCAGCTGCGCGGCATCCGTCGCGACGTGCAGATGATCTTCCAGGACCCGTACTCCTCGCTGAACCCGCGTCACACGGTCGGCTCGATCCTCACCACGCCGCTGCAGGTCCACGGCCTGCACAAGGGCAAGGAGAAGGCGCGGGTCCAGGAGCTGCTCGAGCTCGTGGGCCTCAACCCCGAGCACATCAACCGCTACCCGTCGGAGTTCTCCGGCGGCCAGCGCCAGCGCATCGGGATCGCCCGCGCCCTTGCGGTGGAGCCCAAGCTGATCGTGGCCGACGAGCCGGTCTCGGCCCTCGACGTCTCCATCCAGGCACAGGTGATGAACCTGCTGGCCAAGCTGCGCAACGAGCTCGACCTCGCGTTCATCTTCGTCGCCCACGACCTCGGCGTCGTGCGCCACTTCTGCGACCAGGTCGCCGTGATGTACCTCGGCAAGATCGTCGAGTACGGCGACAAGAAGAAGATCTACGAGGCGCCCGAGCACCCGTACACCCAGGCGCTGCTGTCGGCCGCCCCGGACATCAACGTCGCCCGCGGCATCGCCCCGAAGGAGCGGATCCGGCTCGTCGGCGACGTGCCGAGCCCGATCGACCCGCCGAGCGGCTGCCGCTTCCGCACCCGCTGCTGGAAGGCGCAGGAGGTCTG
Organism: Terrabacter sp. BE26; assembly: GCF_041941675.1. GTDB lineage: Bacteria > Actinomycetota > Actinomycetes > Actinomycetales > Dermatophilaceae > Terrabacter. The sequence continues at coordinate 3,622,749 of NZ_CP090122.1, forward strand.
CGCCACGCAGGAGCCGCCGCTGCTGGCCGCCACGACCGAGGAGTCGGCACGCGCCTACCGCGAGGGTGGCGTGCACCTGCAGGCCTGCCACTTCCCCGAGGTCAAGACCGACCTCGTGGCGGAGGTCCCCGCCTGAGCGTCCCCGCTCGAAGAGCACGTATGCCGCTGGGCCGGCTCCCGCACGGGGGCCGGCCCAGCCGCATACCCCCACCTCCCGGCGGGGCGCCGCGGCAGGCGGCAGTGGGACCCACCCGGCGGGGTCCGTTAGGGTTGAACCACCTCGGCGCGAGCGTGCGCCGACGAGGCGAAGGACGATGAACGTGGCCCAGACGGGAGCCAGGGTGAGCCTGCGCCCCCGCCTGCAGCAGGCGGGGCGAGCTCCGTGGGGGTCAGCCGCGCCCGAGTGAGGCGTCGGGCTGGCCCCGCCCCTGCTCGCCCCCTGCCCGGCCGCCGATGCGACGGGCCCTGCACACCACACCCGTCGACCCCGAGGACACATCATGGAAACCGCTGAGATCAGGCGTCGCTGGCTCTCCTTCTTCGGCAGCCAGGGCCACACCGTCGTGCCGAGCGCGCCGCTCGTGCACGAGGACCCGAACCTGCTGTTCGTCAACGCCGGCATGGTCCCCTTCAAGCCGTACTTCCTCGGCCAGGAGACGCCGCCGTTCACCCGTGCCACCAGCGTGCAGAAGTGCGTGCGCACCCTCGACATCGAGGAGGTCGGCAAGACCACGCGGCACGGCACGTTCTTCCAGATGAACGGCAACTTCAGCTTCGGCGACTACTTCAAGGAAGGCGCCATCGAGCTCGCCTGGGAGCTCATCACGCGCAGCCAGTCCGAGGGAGGGCTCGGCTTCGACGAGAAGGACCTGTACGCGTCGGTCTACTACGAGGACGACGAGGCGATCGCGCTCTGGAAGAAGATCGCCGGCCTGTCCGACGACCGCATCGTGCGCCTCGGGCGCAAGGACAACTACTGGAACATGGGCGTCGCCGGGCCCGGCGGCCCGTGCTCGGAGATCCTGCTCGACCGCGGTCCCCAGTTCGGCGCCGACGGCGACTGGGAGGCGGGTGACCGCTACCTCGAGTTCTGGAACCTGGTGTTCATGCAGTACGAGCTCGAGAACGTCCGCTCCAAGGAGGACTTCGACATCGTCGGGGACCTGCCCAAGCGCAACATCGACACCGGCATGGGCCTCGAGCGCGTCGCGTTCCTGCTCCAGGGCGTCGACAACATCTACGAGACCGACGAGGTCTTCCCGGTCATCGCGGCAGCGGAGGACCTGACCGGTCGCCGCTACGGCGCCGACCACGACGACGACGTCCGCTTCCGGGTGGTCGCGGACCACGTGCGCTCCTCCCTCATGCTCATCGGCGACGGGGTGACGCCGGGCAACGAGGGTCGCGGCTACGTGCTGCGCCGCCTGCTGCGCCGCGCGGTGCGCTCGATGCGCCTGCTCGGTGTCGACGCGCCCACCCTCGATCAGCTGCTGCCTGTCAGCATGGAGCGGATGAAGGCGTCCTACCCCGAGCTCGAGACCGACTTCTCGCGCATCGGCCAGGTCGCGTATGCCGAGGAGGAGGCCTTCCGCCGCACGCTCAGCTCGGGCACGACGATCCTCGACACCGCGGTGGCGCGGGCCAAGTCGTCCGGCTCGAGCACCCTCGGCGGCGCCGAGGCGTTCTCGCTGCACGACACCTACGGCTTCCCGATCGACCTGACCCTCGAGATGGCGGCGGAGCAGGGCCTGCAGGTCGACGAGGCCGGCTTCCGCCGGCTCATGGGCGAGCAGCGCAACCGCGCCAAGGCGGATGCCAAGGCGAAGCGGTCGGCGCACGGCGACACCAGCGTCTACCGACAGCTCTCCGACCTCCTCGGCCGCGACGTGGAGTTCACCGGCTACGACCAGGTCCTGTCCGACACCCGCGTGCGCGGCCTGATCCGCGACGGCGCTGTCGTCGACCGCGCGGGGGCCGGCGACGACGTGGAGATCGTCCTGGACCGCACGCCGCTCTACGCGGAGTCGGGCGGACAGCAGGCCGACCACGGCCTCATCCGGCTCGCCGGCGGCGCCCTGCTGCGCGTCGAGGACGTGCAGCGTCCCATCACCGGACTCGTCGTGCACCGCGCCTCGGTGCTCGAGGGCGAGGTGGGCGTGGGCGAGGACGCGGAGGCCGAGGTCGACGTCGTGCGCCGCCGGTCCATCTCGCGTGCCCACACGGCGACGCACATGGTCCACCAGGCGCTGCGCGACGAGCTCGGCGACACGGCGACGCAGGCCGGCTCCGAGAACTCGCCCGGCCGCCTGCGCTTCGACTTCAAGTCCCTCCAGGCGGTCCCGGCCGCTGCGATGGCCGAGATCGAGGCGCGGATCAACGGCGTGCTCCTCGAGGACCTCCCCGTGACGGCCGACATCATGGCGCTCGACGCGGCCAAGCGGCTCGGCGCGATGGCGCTCTTCGGCGAGAAGTACGGCGAACGCGTCCGCGTCGTCTCCATCGGGGAGTGGTCCCGCGAGCTGTGCGTCGGCACCCACACGCCGCGCGTCGGCCAGATCGGCGTCGTCAAGCTGCTCGGCGAGAGCTCGATCGGCTCCGGCGTGCGCCGCGTGGAGGCGCTCGTGGGCGCCGACGCCTACACGCACCTGGCCCGGGAGGCCACCATCGTCAGCCAGCTGACCGACACGCTCGGCGTGCGGCGCGACGAGCTGCCCGACCGCATCGCGACCATCCTCGGCCGACTGCGCGACGCGGAGAAGGAGATCGCCGCGGTCCGCCAGAGCCAGGTCCTCGGCGCGGCGGCCGGCCTCGTGCAGTCCGCACGCGACATCGGCGGCGTCACCTTCGTCAGCCACGACGCGGGCGAGGGGGTCACGGGGGACGACCTGCGCAAGCTCGTCACCGACGTGCGCGGCCGCCTCGGCAACGACCGTCCGGTGCTCGTGTCGATGGCGGCCGTCAGCAACGGGCGTCCCGTGGTTATCGTCGCGACGAACCAGCGGGCCCGTGAGGCGGGCCTCAAGGCTGGTGCGTTCGTCAAGCTCGCCGCGACGGCGCTCGGCGGCGGCGGCGGCGGCAAGGACGACCTGGCCCAGGGCGGCGGCTCCGACCCGACCCGGGTCTCCGCGGCCCTCGGCGCCGTCGAGGACCACCTGCGGGGCCGGGGCGCGTGAGCCCTACGGACGCCCGCTTCCGGCCCGGGGCACGAGTCGGCGTCGACGTGGGCAACGCCCGCGTCGGCGTCGCCGCCTCGAGCGCTGCGGGCGCCCTCGCGCACCCGGTGCGCACGCTGAGCCGCGACACCGCCGCCGACAGCGACGTCGAGGCGATCGTCGAGCTCGTGGGCGAGCTCGAGGCCATCGAGGTCGTGGTCGGCCTGCCTCGCCTGCTGTCCGGACAGGAGGGGGAGGCGGCCCGGATCGCGCGGGACTACGCCGGCCGCCTCGCCTCGCGCCTCGGTAGCGTGGAGGTGCGCATGGTCGACGAGCGCTTGACCACCGTGGACGCGCACCGCAGACTACGCGACAGCGGTGTGCCCGGTCGCGGACAGCGAGCCGTCGTCGACCAGGCTGCTGCCGTACTCATCCTGCAGTCGGCGCTGGACACGGAGGCACTGTCGGGCATGCCGCCCGGGGAGATCATCATGCCGGGTGGCAAACGGAAGAAGGAACGTCGTCGATGAAGGACCACCTCGAGTCATCCATCTTCGGCGACCACGACGAGGCGCTCGACCATGGCCCCGTCGAGCCGGGACACGAGCCGGGACACCCGCTCGACCACCCCGACGACCACTCCGATGCCGCTGGCGACCCCGGGCGAGCCCACCCGGCTCCGGGTACCAGCCGGCGGGAGATGCGTGAGCAGGAGCTCGCGGCGCGCCGGCGGGGCCGGCGCGGGCGGCGGTCACGCGGGGCAGCGAGTTCCAGCGCCGGCACGGCGCCTCGGGGCAAGCCCTCGGTGCTGCGCCGCATCGTCGTCATCGTGATCGCCCTGGCGGTCATCGGCGGAGGGGTGGCCGTCGCCTATAAGGCGCTGCGCCCCGTCGTGGAGAGCTTCCTCGAGTCCAACGACTATCCGGGTCCCGGCACCGGTGAGGTCCGGGTGACCATCGACCAGGGCGCCGGTGGCGGGGCCATCGCCAAGACCCTCGTCGACGACGACGTCGTCAAGTCGACCAAGGCGTTCATCGAGGCCGCGAACAGCGACCCGAAGAGCTCCTCGATCCAGCCCGGCGTCTACGTCATGAAGAAGCAGATGAAGGCTGCGGATGCCGTGGCACTCCTCGTGGATCCCAAGAACCGCCTCATCACGCGTGTCGTCGTCCCCGAGGGCCTGTGGGCCAGCGAGATCTACGACCGCCTGTCCAAGGCGTCGGGCATCCCCGTCGCCCAGTACGCCGAGGCCGCCAAGAACGTCGGCCAGCTCGGTCTGCCGCCGTCGGCGAAGGGCAACGTCGAGGGCTACCTCTTCCCGGCCAGCTACGAGTTCGGACCGACCTCGACGGCCGCGGACCAGCTCAAGCAGATGGTCGCCGAGTCCGTGAAGCGCCTGGACGGCCTGGGCATCGCGCCGGACCAGATGGAGCGCGTCGTCACGGTGGCGAGCCTCATCGAGGGTGAGGCCCAGACGCAGGGCGACCAGGCGAAGGTGGCCCGGGTCATCGAGAACCGCCTCGCGAAGAAGATGACCCTGGGGCTCGACTCGACGGTCAACTACATCTTCAAGAAGCGTGGCGTGCCCACGCAGGCGATGCTCGACAGCAAGAGCCCGTACAACACCCGGCTGGTCGCGGGCCTGCCACCGGGCCCCATCTCCAACCCGGGTGAGAGCGCCCTCGCGGCTGCAGCCAAGCCGGTCGCCGGCCCCTGGCTCTACTTCGTGACGGTCAACCTCGACACCGGTGAGACGAAGTTCGCCACGACCTACGAGGAGCACCAGCGCTACGTGGCGCAGTTCCAGAAGTGGTGCGCCGACAACAAGGGCAAGTGCTGAGCGAGGGGCAGGGCCCCACCCGCCGCTGCGCGGTGTGGGGCAGCCCCGTCGAGCACTCGCTCTCGCCGGTGCTGCACCGGGCCGCATATGCCGCCCTCGGGCTGGACGGGTGGTGCTACGACCGTCGTGACGTCGATGTCGTCGCCTTCCCGAGCGCATTTGCGGCACTGGACGGGACATGGCGGGGGCTCTCGCTCACGATGCCGCTCAAGGAGGTCGCCCTGGAGGCGGCGTCGCTGGTCACCCCGCTCGCTGCGGCGACCGGCGCGGCCAACACGCTGGTGCGCGAGGCCGAGGACCCCTCGCGGTGGTCCGCGCACAACACCGACGTGCACGGCATCGCCACGGCTCTGCGCCTCGCGGGCGCCGCGGACTGGTCCAGCCTGCTCGTCGTCGGGTCGGGTGCCACCGCGCGCTCCGCGCTGGCAGCCCTGGCCACGGTGAGCGCAGTGACCGCGCGGGACGCCCGCGTGGTCTTCATGGTGCGGGACGCCGTGCGTGCCGCCACCCTGGCCCAGGCCAGTGAGGCCGGTGTGCAGGTCGACGTCGTGACGATGGGCGACTGGGGCCCGGCCGCCGAGGTCGACGTGGTCGTCAGCACGGTGCCTCCGCTGTCGCTGCCCGGGCTCGACCGGCTGCCCGAGGCGCGCTCCTCCGCGCCGACGGTGGGCGCGAAGAAGGGCACGACGGTGGGCCCGGTGCTCCTCGACGTCGTCTACGGCTCTGGTGAGACGCCGCTGCAGCGAGCCGCCCGGCAGCGTGGCTGGAGCGTCGCCGAGGGCACCGACATGCTGCTGCACCAGGCGACCGAGCAGGTACGTCTCATGACCGGGCACGAGCCGCCGCTCGCCGCCATGGCGAGCGCCCTGCGCGACGCCCTCGCCGCCCGATGATCCCGCCGATGCGGTGGGTCGACGCGCCGGGCACTCCGTGGTGGTTCGTGGTCCTGCTGGCCGTGACGGGCGCCGCGATGGGTGAGGTGCTCCGTCGGCGCCTGGCCGGTGGCGGCTACCGCCTCGACGACGAGGTCGGGCCCCTGCCGCGGATCTCGTCACGCGTCGTGCCGATCGCCCTGGGGCTGCTCTGGGGCCTGCTCGCGTGGCGGTTCGGCCCCCTGTCGGGCTGGGCCCTCACGCCCGCCTACCTCGGCTTCGCCTTCGTGGCCGTCGCCCTCGGGTGGATCGACGCCGACGTGCACCGCCTGCCGCGCGGACTGACCCGGCCGGCATACCCCCTGCTCGTGGGCCAGCTCGCGATCGCCTCGCTGGCCTCGGGGGACTGGGAGGCGCTGCGGCGCGCCGCCGTCACGGGAGCGGTGCTGTGGACGATCTACTTCCTCCTGGCGCTCGTGGCGGCGCTGCTCGGCAGCGGCTTCGGCTACGGCGACGTCACCCTGGCCGGGCTGGTGGGACTGGCCACCGGCTACCTCAGCGTGTCCACGACCCTCGTCGCCGCGTACGCCTCGTTCATCCTCGCGGGGATCTACGGCATCGTGCGCCTCGTGCTGCGGCGCGGCACCCGCAAGGACGACATCGCCTTCGGCCCGTGGATGCTGCTCGGGCTGCTGCTGTCTCTCGTGGTGCAGGTGCGCCCCCTCCTCTAGGAACGCGCGTCCTGGCGGGGTCCCGAGGGCCGGGCGCCGCGGAAGCGGGATCTGCCCGCGTGGGAGGATCGCTGCATGTTGCGTTGGTTGACGGCCGGTGAGTCGCACGGGCCCGCACTCGTCGCCATGATCGAGGGCCTTCCGGCCGGGGTCGAGGTCGGTGCCAAGGATCTGCAGGCCGCCCTGTCGCGCCGCCGGCTCGGCTACGGCCGCGGCGCGCGGATGAAGTTCGAGCAGGACGAGGTGGAGTTCCTCGGCGGCCTGCGCCACGGTGTGACGCTCGGGTCCCCGATCGCGGTGCGCATCGGCAACAGCGAGTGGCCCAAGTGGACGACCGTCATGAGTCCCGAGGCCGTCAGTGCCGAGGCGTATGCCGCTTCCGACGACGTCAACGCGGAGAAGGAGGTGGCGCGCAACAGGCCCCTGACCCGGCCGCGCCCCGGGCACGCCGACCTCGTCGGCATGCAGAAGTACGGCCACGAGGACGCGCGTCCGGTGCTCGAGCGCGCCTCCGCGCGGGAGACGGCGGCTCGCGTCGCCCTCGGTGAGATCGCCGCCCGCTTCCTCGAGCAGGCGTACGGCATCCGGCTGGTCTCGCACACCGTCGCGATCGGCACCGCCCGCGTGCCCGAGGACGCCGAGCTGCCGACGCCGGACGACGTCGAGCACCTCGACGCCGACCCAGTGCGCGCGTTCGACCCGAGCGGCTCGGCGGCGATGGTCGCCGAGGTCGACGCCGCGAAGAAGGACGGCGACACCCTCGGCGGCGTCGTCGAGGTGCTCGCCTACGGCCTGCCCCCCGGCCTGGGGTCGCACGTGCACTGGGACCGCAAGCTCGACGGGCAGCTCGCCCAGGCCCTGATGAGCATCCAGGCGATCAAGGGCGTCGAGGTCGGCGACGGCTTCGAGACGGCGCGCCGCCGCGGGTCGCGGGCGCACGACGAGATGGAGCTCGTCGACGGCGTCATCACCCGACGCACCGGCCGCGCCGGCGGCACCGAGGGCGGAATGTCGACGGGTCAGGTGCTGCGCGTCCGCGCCGCCATGAAGCCGATCAGCACCGTGCCGCGCGCCCTCGCGACCGTCGACGTCGCGACCGGTGAGGCTGCGACGGCCATCCACCAGCGTTCCGACGTGTGCGCCGTCCCGGCCGCCGGCGTCGTCGCGGAGGCGATGGTCGCGCTCGTGCTCGCGGCGTCGTGCCTCGAGAAGTTCGGCGGCGACTCCGTCACGGAGACGGCCCGCAACCACACGGCATACCTCGACGGCGTCCGGAAGGAGCTGCGCACGTGGTGAGCAGCGAGGTCCCCACGCCCTCCCGGCCCGCCGCTGTCGTCGTCGGGCCGCCCGGCGCCGGCAAGACGACGGTGGGCGAGGCCCTCGCGGCACGTCTCGGCGTGCCGTTCCACGACGTCGACGCCGCCATCGAGCAGGCGCAGGGCCGCTCGATCTCCGACATCTTCGTCGACGACGGTGAGCCCGTCTTCCGCGACCTGGAGCGCGAGGCGGTGGCCCGGGCCCTCGCCCAGGAGGGCGGCGTGGTCTCGCTCGGCGGAGGAGCCGTGATGGACCCGCTCACGGAGGCCGCCCTGGCCGGGCACACGGTCGTGTTCCTCGACGTCTCCATCGCCGACGCGAGCAAGCGCATCGGGTTCGACAGGTCGCGGCCGCTGCTGTCGGTCAACCCGCGGGCGACCTGGGTCGCGATGATGAACCACCGGCGCCCGACCTACGAGCGGGTCGCCACGATCCGCGTCGACACCGCCGGGCGCACCCCGGCCGAGGTCGTCGACGACGTAATCGCGCAGCTCGACGGGTCGCGCCCGTGACCGGAGCAGCCACGCCGACGACGATCCCCGTCGGCGGCGACTACGACGTCGTCATCGGCTCCGGTGTGCTGGACCGAGTGGCCGAGCTGCTCGGACCCGACGTCGAGCGGGTGCTGGTCGTCCACCCCCCGACGCTGCCCGGACTGACGGGACGGGTCACCGCCGCGCTGGAGGAGCACGGGTATGCCGTCCACGTCGCCGAGGTGCCCGACGCCGAGGCCGCCAAGACGGCCACCGTCGCCGCCGACCTGTGGTCGCAGCTCGGGCGGGCCGGCTTCACCCGCAGCGATGCCGTGGTCGGGGTCGGCGGCGGCTCCGTCACCGACCTCGCCGGGTTCGTCGCGGCGTCGTGGCTGCGCGGCGTGCGCGTCGTGCAGGTGCCGACCACCCTGCTCGGGATGGTCGACGCGGCCGTCGGCGGCAAGACGGGTATCAACACCGCCGAGGGCAAGAACCTCGTCGGTGCCTTCCACCCGCCCGCCGGCGTGCTGTGTGACCTCGACGTCCTCGACACGCTGCCCGAGGCCGACCTCGTCGCCGGCCTCGGCGAGGTCGTCAAGTGCGGCCTCATCGCCGACCCCGTGATCCTCGACCTCGTCGAGTCCGCGGTCAGCGCGGACCCGGCCCGGGCGCGCACCGCGGCCAACCCGCACCTGCGCGAGCTCATCGAGCGAGCCGTCCGGGTCAAGGCCTCGGTGGTCGCCGCCGACCTGCGCGAGAGCTCGCTACGCGAGATCCTCAACTACGGCCACACCTTCGGGCACGCCATCGAGCAGGTCGAGGGCTACTCCTGGCGCCACGGCGAGGCGGTGGGCGTCGGCATGGTCTACGTCGCCGAGCTCGCACGCCTCACCGGGCACCTGTCCGGGCCCGAGGGCGACGCCCTCGTGCTGCGCCACCGCTCGGTGCTGGAGTCGCTCGGGCTGCCCACCTGCTACGTGCCGGGACGGTGGGACGAGCTGCTCACGGCGATGCGCCGCGACAAGAAGTCCCGCGGCTCGACGCTGCGCTTCGTCGTGCTCGACGGTCTGGCCCGGCCCACGCGCCTCGTGGGGCCGGACGACGCGCTGCTGCAGGCGGCATACGGCCTCGTGTCGCGCCGTGGCGCCACGGCCCCGTGACGCCCGCTCACTAGACTCCCGGCCATGACGGCACCCACGGTCTTCGTCCTGTCGGGCCCCAACCTGAACCGCCTCGGCACGCGCGAGCCCGAGGTCTACGGTTCCGACACGCTCGAGGACATCCACGACGCCGTCGAACGCGAGGCCCGTGATCTCGGCCTGGTGGCCGACTGCCGGCAGACCAACCACGAGGGCGAGCTCATCGACTGGCTGCACGAGGCGGTCGACGTCGGCGCGGACGTCGTGCTCAACCCCGGCGCCTTCACGCACTACTCGTATGCCGTCCGCGACGCCTGCGCGATCGTGACCACGAGCGGTCGCAGCCTCGTCGAGGTGCACCTGTCGAACCCGGCCGCGCGCGAGGAGTTCCGCCACACCTCGGTGGTGGCCGGCGTCGCGACCGGCACGGTCGCCGGCTTCGGGCTGCAGTCCTACCTGCTGGCGCTCCGCGCGCTGGTCTGAGACCCCGGCGCCGTTGCGCGCATGTCGTCTGCGGGACGTCCCAGGCTGTGGCAGCCTGCTGGTCATGCCCGAGGACGAGCCGCTGATCAGCGCGCTGGCGATCAACGTCACGATTCCCGAAGAGCTGCGCTGGACCGACACCCGTCGCGGGCAGACCTTCCGGCTCGACACCCTCAACGTCCGCCTGCTGAAGAGCGGCCGCCTGGCCGCCAAGGCCTACGGGCGTCCGGTCGAGGGCGGTCGTGGTGCGTACGTGTCCTTCTCCGTGCCCGAGTTGCCTGAGCTGGTTGCCCTCGTAGAAGCCGCGGCCGCCCGTGCGGCGACGATGTGGGGCGCGCACCGCGGTCTCGGCTGACCGCCGGCGGCTCGATCCCTCCGATCGGGAGCCAGGAGCAGGGGGCAGGAGAAGGGTCAGGCAGTGAGCAGGGCCGCGGGCAGCGGCTCGGCGTGCACGATCGTCAGCTCCGAGACGGCCCGGGTGAGCACGACGTAGAGGCGTCGCAGGCCCGTGCGCTCGTCGGGCTCCGCGGCCGCGATCGCGGCCGGCTCGACGACGACCGTGTGGTCGAACTCGAGGCCCTTGGCCACGCTCGCCGGCACCACCTCGACCTGGTGGTCCTCGTCGTCGCCGTGGTCGCGGTCGAGCCGCCCGTGCGCGATGCCTGCGGCGCCGAGTGCGGCCGAGACACGGTCCAGGCCGGCGTCGGGTGCGATGACCCCGACCGAGCCGGGACCAGCGGCCGCCGTCTCGACGGCGCGCACCACCTCGACCTCGAGGTCTCCGGCTTGGGCCGGGCGGATCTCCAGCCGGCCCGGGTTCTCGCGCACCGAGACCGGGGCGCCGAGACCGGGCGCCATGGCCGGGAGGAGGCGGGCGGCATACTCGATGACGGCTGCGGGGACCCGGAAGCCTCGGTCGAGGACGACGAGGTCGTGCTCCGGCTTGCCGAGGTGGCGCATCGCCTCCGCCGAGGAGCCGGTCGCCCAGGGCGTGGTGCCCTGGGCGATGTCGCCCAGCACCGTCACCGACCCGGTCGAGCAGCGTCGCCCCACCGCCCGCAGCTGCATCGGGGAGAGGTCCTGCGCCTCGTCGAGAACGATGTGCCCGAGGCTCGGGGTGCGCCGCAGCAGGTCGTCCAGCTCGTCGAGCAGGGCCAGGTCGGCGCGCGACCAGCGCGCCGACCCCTTGGTGCGAGCGGGCTTGTGCCACAGCAGCATCGCCTGCTCGTCGGCGGTGAGGTCGTCGCCGGCCGCGGCCTTCAGGGCGTCCGCGTCCGACCAGAGCCGGTGCAGCACGCCCTGGGGGTCGAGCGCGGGCCAGACGACGACCGACGAGCTTCCTGACGGCCGGCGACTTCGCGACGGCGTCCTGGACCCGGTCGTCCGGCGCGTCACCCGCGCGTTCCATCTCGAGGAGCACGTGGTGGGCCAGCCGCTGGGGGAGCAGGTCGCGCGCCGCCGAGTAGCGCACGCCCCGCGCGGCGAGCTCGTCGACGAGCTCCCCGACGACGTATGCCGGCACGCGCCACTTGCGCACGCCGCGCGGGACCACGAGCGCCTCAGCGGGCCGCTCGAGGGCCGACCACACGGCCCGGCGCAGTACCGTCGCGAGGCGCGCGTCGCCCTTGAGGGTCGCGACGGCGGCCGGCTCGGCGGCCCGGACCCGGCCGTGGTGCTCGAGCAGGGTCTCGATCGTGGCGTGCCGCACGCGTACCTCGCCGAGGGAGGGCAGCACGGCACCGATGTGGTCGAGGAAGGCGCGGTTGGGGCCGACCACGAGCACACCCGAGCGGTCGAGCCGCTCGCGGAAGGAGTAGAGCAGCCACGCGGCTCGGTGCAGCCCCACGGCCGTCTGCCGGTGCCGGGCGCGCCCTGCACGCAGACGCTGACGGCGACGTCGCTCCGGACGATCTCGTCCTGCTCCGGCTGGATCGTCGAGACGATGTCGCGCATCGGGCCGGTGCGCGGGCGCTCGATCTCGGCCGCCAGCAAGGAGCCGGCCGACGTGCGGGAGCGGTCCGGCTCGCGCAGGTGCTCGTCCTCGATGGCCGTCAGCCGCCCGCGATCCACACCGAAGCGCCGCCGCAGCACGACGTCCATCGGGTCGAGCGGCGACGCGCGGTAGAAGGCGGTCGAGATCGGGGCTCTCCAGTCCACGACGACGGGGTCGCCGGCCTCGTCGGAGACGTGGCGCCGTCCGATGTGGAACTGCTCGGCCGGCCCGTCTGCGGGGTCGACGTCGATGCGGCCGAAGAAGAGCGTCGTGCGCGGGTCGTCCTGGAGCGACGCGATGCGCCGCGCAAGCACCCAGCCGAGGACCTCGCCCGAGATCGCGTCACTGGCCTTCGACGAGTCGAGCGACTCCGCCAGCTCGCGCATCCGGCCCAGCTGCGCGCGGGCGTCATCGAGGAAGGCCTGCTCCCTGGCGAGCTCGCCGGCCAGCTCGTCCTGCATCGTGTCGGCCGGCTGGGAGGTGGGCATGACGAAGCCGCCTTTCGGGCACGGGGGGCGAGGGGGAGGAGCGAGCCTACACCCGCTCCGCCCCGGGGCTGGCGCGACGATTCCGCGATCGGCAGGCCGCCCCGCTAGACTCGTGCGGCAACTCCCCAAGTCAACGAACGCCCGGGGTCCCGGTGTGCCCAGCGCGGCACCCAGCGGGCCGGCCGGCATACGAAAGTGGTTTGTCACGATGGCTACGACCAACGACCTGAAGAACGGCATGGTGCTCAACCTCGAGGGACAGCTCTGGTCTGTCGTCGAGTTCCAGCACGTCAAGCCCGGCAAGGGCCCGGCGTTCGTGCGCACCAAGCTCAAGGCCGTCCTCTCGGGCAAGGTCGTCGACAAGACGTTCAACGCCGGCACCAAGGTCGAGACGAGCAACGTCGACAAGCGCACGATGCAGTACCTCTACAAGGACGGCACCGACTTCGTCTTCATGGACACCGACACCTACGACCAGATCAACGTGTCGGAGACCGTCGTGGGCGATGCCGCCAACTACCTCCTCGAGAACCAGAACGCCATCGTCGCCACGCACGACGGCGCCCCGCTCTACGTCGAGCTGCCCGCCTCGGTCGTCCTCGAGATCACGCACACCGAGCCGGGCCTGCAGGGCGACCGCTCGACCGGTGGCACCAAGCCCGCCACCCTCGAGACCGGCGCCCAGATCAACGTGCCGCTCTTCCTCGAGACCGGCACGCGCGTCAAGGTCGACACCCGCGACGGGTCGTACCTCGGCCGCGTCAACGACTGAGCGGACGCGAATTCCCTTGGCAGCACGCAGCAAGGCCCGTACGCGGGCGCTCGACATCCTCTTCGAGGCGGACCAGCGCGGCCTCAACGCCGTGACGCTCCTCGACGAGCGCCTGGGCGACCGCGAGTCGCGCGCGGCCAACAACCCCTACACCGCGGAGATCGTGCGCGGCGTCGTGGGGAAGTGGAACGACATCAACGCGGCCCTGACCGACTACAGCCAGGGCTGGACGCTCGAGCGGATGCCCGCCGTCGACCGCGCGATCCTGCGCCTCGGCGCGTGGGAGGTGCTCTGGAACGACGAGATCCCCGACGCGGTCGCGATCTCCGAGGCCGTGGCGCTCGCCACGGAGCTGTCGACCGACGAGTCGCCGGCGTTCGTCAACGGCCTGCTCGGCCGGCTCGCCGAGGTCAAGGCCACCATCGTCTGAGCTCCCGGTCGGGTCACCGACGCGTACAGCACGAAGCCACCCGTATGCGGGTGGCTCCGTGCGTTCCCAGGGCGCTGCACCGACGGACCGCCACGACATGGCGGCGGCGCCGGCTCCCAGCACGGGCGGCCGGGTTCGTGGCGGTCGGGCGGTTCGCGGCAGGTGACGTGCCACGAGATGGACCGGTGTGGGGGGTCGGCTCGGCGCGCGTTAGACTCCCTCGCGATCGACATCCTTTAACCACCGTCCTGTGAGGCGGGGAAGGAGGTCCAGCGGCTGTGACCTGCCCTGACCTGAGTGCGCCTGCCCAGCCATCGAACGACCGTTCGAGCATCCCCCCTGACGCAAGAGACGTCATGAGCGAGGGTGACATCTCCCGGGCGCTGCGGCGCATCGGTCACGAGATCCTCGAGCGCAACCGGGGGAGCGAGGGCCTGGTCCTGCTGGGCATCCCGTCCCGGGGCGTGCCGCTGGCCCGCCGCCTCGCCGCCGGCATCGAGGGCGTCGAGGGCACCCCGGTCCCCGTCGGCGAGCTCGACATCACGCTCCACCGCGACGACCTGCGCCGCAACCCCGTGCGCACCGCGCACCGCTCGCGCATCCCCGACGGCGGCATCGACGACAAGGTCGTCGTCCTCGTCGACGACGTCCTCTACTCCGGCCGCACCATCCGCGCCGCCCTCGACGCGCTCTCGGAGCTGGGCCGCCCGCGCGCCGTGCGCCTCGCGGTCCTCGTCGACCGCGGCCACCGTGAGCTCCCCATCCGCGCCGACCACGTCGGCAAGAACCTGCCCACCTCCCGCGACGAGCGGGTGCACGTGCGGGTCGCCGAGGTCGACGGCCTCGACGTCGTGCGCATCAGCGGGGGAGAGGCGCGATGACCAGGCACCTGATCTCCTCCGCCGACCTGACCCGGGCCGAGGTCGAGGACATCCTCGAGACCGCGGCCTCGATGCACGACCTGCAGCGCCGCGAGGTCAAGAAGGTGCCGACCCTGCGCGGGCGCACGATCATCAACTTCTTCTTCGAGGACTCGACCCGCACCCGCAGCTCGTTCGAGATCGCGGGCAAGTGGATGTCGGCCGACACCATCAACCTCTCGGCCAAGGGCTCCTCGACGAGCAAGGGCGAGAGCCTGCGCGACACCGCGATGACCGTCGACGCCATGGCCGTCGACGCCCTCGTCATCCGCCACAACGCCTCGGGCGCCTGCCACCAGGTGGCGCAGTGGGTGCGCTGCAGCGTCATCAACGCCGGGGACGGCACGCACGAGCACCCCACGCAGGCCCTGCTCGACGCCTACACGCTCCGGACGCGACTCGGCGACCTGGACGGCAAGCACGTCGTCATCGTCGGCGACCTCACCCACTCCCGCGTCTTCCGCAGCAACGTCATCACCCTCCAGACGCTGGGCGCCCGCGTCACCGTCGTCGCGCCCCCGACCCTGATGCCGAGTGGCATCGGCGCGTGGAGCCAGGCGGACGGTTTCGCGACGAGCTGGGACCTCGACCCCGTCCTCGAGGGCAAGGGAGAGCACGGCCCGGTCGACGCCGTCATGATGCTGCGCGTCCAGCGCGAGCGGATGAGCGGCGGCTTCTTCCCCACCGCCCGCGAGTACACCGTCGGCTACGGCCTGACCCGCGACCGGCTCGAGACCCTCGTCGCCCGCAACCGCGATGTGCTCGTGCTGCACCCCGGTCCGATGAACCGCGGCCTCGAGATCGCCCCGGAGGCGGCCGACTCGCCGCAGTCGGTGGTCCTCGACCAGGTCTCCGCCGGTGTCGCGGTCCGGATGGCAGTGCTCTACCACCTGCTCGCGGGCGACGACTCGTCCACGGCCGCCCGGGCGGCCGCCCCCGCGTCCTCGACGTCCCCCGCGTCCGCCGCCACCGAAGGAGCCGCCCGATGACCCGCCTCGTGATCCGCGGCGCCCGGCTCCTCGGGGCCGAGGCCGCCGACCTGCTCGTCGAGGACGGCGTCATCACCGAGGTCGGTTCCGTGCAGGCCCCCGGCGACGCCGAGGTGCTCGACGCCGACGGGCTCGTCGCGCTGCCGGGCCTCGTCGACCTGCACGTCCACCTGCGCGAGCCCGGCCGGGAGGACGCCGAGACCATCGCCACCGGCTCGGCCGCCGCTGCGGCGGGCGGCTTCACCGCGGTCTTCGCGATGGCCAACACGAGCCCGGTCACCGACACCGCCGAGGCGGCCGAACGCGTCCTCGACCTCGGGCGCGCCTGCGGCCTCACCGAGGTCGTCCCCGTCGGGGCCGTGACCAAGCGCCTCGAGGGCGCGGAGCTCGCAGAGCTCGGGCTCATGGCCCGCTCCCGGGCGAAGGTCCGCGTCTTCAGCGACGACGGGCACTGCGTCCACGACGCGCGCATCATGCGCCGGGCGCTCGAGTACATCAAGCCCTTCGGCGGCGTCGTCAGCCAACACGCCCAGGACCCCCGCCTGGCCGGCCGCGAGGCCTGCTGCCACGAGGGCGAGGTGTCCGGCCGGCTCGGCCTGCCCGGCTGGCCCGGGATCGCGGAGGAGTCGATCGTCGCCCGCGACGTCATGCTCGCCCGCCACACCGGCTCCCGCGTGCACGTCGCCCACGTCTCGACCGCCGGCACGGTGGAGGTGATCCGGTGGGCCAAGGCCCAGGGGATCGCCGTCACCGCCGAGGTCACCCCGCACCACCTGGCGCTGACGACCGACCTGCTGCTCGGCTACGACCCGGTCTACAAGGTCAACCCGCCGCTGCGCCCCACCGAGGACGTCGAGGCCCTGCGCGCGGCTCTGGCCGACGGCACGATCGACGCCGTCGCCACGGACCACGCGCCGCACGCCCGGCACGACAAGGAGCACGCCTTCGTCGACGCCGCGTTCGGAATGCTCGGCCTCGAGACGGCCCTGTCGGTGGTCAGCGACGTGATGGTGCGACCGGGCCTGCTCGGCTGGGCCGACGTGGCGCGGGTCATGTCGGCCGCGCCGGCCCGCATCGGCGGGCTGGCCCACCAGGGAAGGGAGCTCGCCGTCGGCAGCCCCGCCCACATCACGCTCGTCGACCCCGACCGCGAGGTCACGGTCGACGCCGCAGCGAGCCGCAGCCGCTCACGCAACAACCCGTGGCACGGGCGCACCCTGCGCGGAGCCGTCCTCACGACGGTCCACGCCGGGCGCGTCACCCACGACGTCCGCAGCGGCGCGGACGACCGAGACACCGAACGAGAACTGACGAACGCGACGACCACGGGAGCAGACCTGTGACCACCCAGACACCGTTGACCGTGCCCAGCCGGAACGGCAGGACGCGCCGCCTCCGAGAGGCCGCGACCCTCGTCCTCGAGGACGGCCGCACCTTCCGCGGGGCCTCCTACGGCGCCGTGGGCGAGACGGTCGGCGAGGCGGTCTTCTCCACCGGCATGACCGGCTACCAGGAGACGCTCACCGACCCGAGCTACCACCGGCAGGTCATCGTCATGACCGCGCCGCACGTCGGCAACACCGGAGTCAACACCGAGGACGACGAGAGCACCCGCATCTGGGTGGCCGGCTACGTCGTGCGCGACCCCGCGATCCGCGCGTCGAACTGGCGCTCCACCCGCGACCTCGAGGACGAGCTCGTCGACCAGGGCGTCGTCGGCATCTGCGATCTCGACACGCGGGCCCTGACCCGCCACCTGCGCGAGCGCGGCGCCATGCGCGTCGGGATCTTCAGCGGCGAGGCCGCCGACCGCCCCGAGGCCGAGCTCCTCGACGCGGTGCGCACGAGCCCCCAGATGGCCGGCTCCGCGCTCGCCGCCGAGGTCAGCACCGACGAGCCGTATGCCGTCCCGGCGGTCGGCGAGAAGCGCCTCACCGTCGCTGCCGTCGACCTCGGGATCAAGGCGATGACCCCGGCCCTGATGGCGCAGCGCGGCATCGAGGTGCACGTGCTGCCCGCGACCGCGACCATCGACGACGTCCTCGCCGTGGGGGAGTCCGGCCCCGACGGGGTCTTCTTCTCCAACGGCCCCGGCGACCCGGCCGCGGCCGAGCACGAGGTGGCGCTGCTGCGTGAGGTGCTCGACCGGCGCATCCCGTTCTTCGGGATCTGCTTCGGCAACCAGCTGCTCGGCCGGGCCCTGGGCTTCGGCACCTACAAGCTGAAGTACGGCCACCGCGGCATCAACCAGCCGGTCATGGACCGCACCACCGGCAAGGTCGAGGTCACCGCGCACAACCACGGCTTCGCCGTGGACGCGCCCCTCGACACGGAGAGCGACACGGCATACGGCCGCGTCCGCGTCTCCCACGTGTGCCTCAACGACGACGTGGTCGAGGGCCTGGAATGCCTTGACCTGCCGGCCTACTCGGTGCAGTACCACCCGGAGGCGGCGGCCGGCCCGCACGACGCCGCCTACCTCTTCGACCGCTTCCTCGAGCTGATGACCGACCGACAGACCGCCCACCAGACCACGGAGGTCAACGCCTGATGCCGAAGAGAAGTGACATCGAGAGCGTCCTCGTCATCGGGTCCGGGCCGATCGTCATCGGCCAGGCCTGCGAGTTCGACTACTCCGGCACCCAGGCGTGCCGCGTGCTGCGCGAGGAGGGCATCCGCGTCATCCTCGTCAACAGCAACCCGGCGACGATCATGACCGACCCCGAGTTCGCCGACGCCACCTACGTCGAGCCGATCACCCCGGAGGTCGTCGAGGCGATCATCGCGAAGGAGCGGCCCGACGCCGTGCTGGCCACCCTGGGCGGCCAGACGGCCCTCAACTGCGCGATCTCGCTGCACGAGAACGGTGTCCTCGAGAAGTACGGCTGCCCGCTCATCGGCGCCAACGTCGAGGCCATCCAGCTCGGCGAGGACCGCGAGGCCTTCAAGGGCGTCGTCGAGCGCTGCGGTGCCGAGTCCGCCCGCTCGATCATCTGCCACTCCATGGACGAGCTGCTCGCCGGCGCCGAGGAGCTCGGCTACCCGGTCGTCGTCCGTCCGTCGTTCACCATGGGTGGCCTCGGCTCGGGCTTCGCCTACGACGAGGCCGACCTGCGGCGCATCGGCGGCCAGGGACTGCAGTACTCCCCGACGACCGAGGTGCTCCTCGAGGAGTCGATCCTCGGCTGGAAGGAGTACGAGCTCGAGGTCATGCGCGACCACGCCGACAACGTCGTGGTCGTCTGCTCCATCGAGAACCTCGACCCGATGGGCGTGCACACCGGCGACTCCATCACCGTCGCCCCGGCGCTGACCCTCACCGACCGCGAGTACCAGCGGCTGCGCGACATCGGCATCGCCGTCATCCGCGAGGTCGGCGTCGAGACCGGCGGCTGCAACATCCAGTTCGCCGTCAACCCGGCCGACGGCCGCATCATCGTCATCGAGATGAACCCCCGCGTGTCCCGCTCGAGCGCTCTGGCATCCAAGGCCACCGGCTTCCCGATCGCCAAGATCGCCGCGAAGATGGCCATCGGCTACACGCTCGACGAGGTGCCCAACGACATCACCCGCGAGACGCCGGCGAGCTTCGAGCCGACCCTCGACTACGTCGTCGTCAAGGTGCCGCGCTTCGCGTTCGAGAAGTTCCCGGCCGCTGACCCGACGCTGACGACGACGATGAAGTCGGTCGGCGAGGCGATGGCGATCGGCCGCAACTTCACCGAAGCCATGCAGAAGGCGCTGCGCTCCCTGGAGAAGAAGGGCGCGAGCTTCCACTGGGACGGCACGATCACCCGGCTGCAGGCCGAGCGGGCGCTCGAGGAGGCCAAGGTCCCGACCGACGGTCGCATCGTCCTCGTGCAGCAGGCCCTGCGCGGCGGGTTCAGCGTCGAGGAGGTCCACGACGCCACCGGCATCGACCCGTGGTTCCTCGACCAGATCGCGCTGCTCAACGACGTCGCCGCGATGCTCGCCGAGGCCGACGAGCTGACGACGGACCTGCTCCGGCTCGCCAAGCGCCACGGCTTCAGCGACGCTCAGGTGGCCTCGATCCGCCGTATGCCGGAGGCCGTCGTGCGCGGGGTGCGCCACGCCCTCGGGGTGCGCCCGGTCTACAAGACGGTCGACACGTGTGCGGCGGAGTTCGCCGCGCGCACGCCCTACCACTACAGCTCCTACGACGAGGAGACCGAGGTCGAGCCGCGGGAGCGGCCGGCGGTCATCATCCTCGGGTCCGGGCCCAACCGGATCGGGCAGGGCGTCGAGTTCGACTACTCCTGCGTGCATGCGTCGTTCTCCTTGCGCGACAAGGGTTTCGACACCGTCATGGTCAACTGCAACCCCGAGACCGTGTCGACCGACTACGACACGAGCAGCCGCCTCTACTTCGAGCCGCTGACGCTCGAGGACGTCCTGGAGGTCATCCACGCCGAGGGCCAGGCGGGCCCGATCGCGGGCGTCATCGTCCAGCTCGGCGGCCAGACGCCGCTCGGACTGGCGCAGGCGCTCGAGGACGCCGGTGTGCCGATCGTCGGCACCTCGCCCGGCGCCATCCACCTCGCCGAGGACCGTGGCGCCTTCGGGCAGGTCCTCGCCAAGGCCGGGCTCATCGCGCCCAAGCACGGGACGGCATACAGCCCCGACGAGGCGCTCGTGATCGCCCGCGAGATCGGCTACCCCGTGCTCGTGCGCCCGTCCTACGTCCTCGGCGGCCGCGGCATGGTCATCGTCTACGACGACGACTCGCTCGTGACCTACATGGAGAAGGCCACCGAGGCATCCCCCGAGCACCCGGTCCTCGTCGACCGCTTCCTCGACGACGCGATCGAGATCGACGTCGACGCCATCTTCGACGGCGAGGACATGTACCTCGGCGGGATCATGGAGCACGTTGAGGAGGCCGGCATCCACTCGGGCGACAGCTCGTGCACGCTGCCGCCGGCGACCCTCGGTGACGGCGAGCTGGAGCGGGTCCGCGTCGCGACGCGCAAGCTCGCCGAGGGCATCGGCGTGCGCGGCCTGATGAACGTCCAGTTCGCCCTGGCCCAGGACATCCTCTACGTCATCGAGGCGAACCCCCGTGCCTCGCGCACGGTGCCGTTCGTCGCGAAGGCGACGGGGGTGCCGATCGCGAGCGCCGCGGCCCGGGTCATGCTGGGCTCCACGATCAAGGAGCTGCGCGAGGAGGGCATGCTGCCGGCCACCGGGGACGGCGGCCGGATGCCCGACCACGCGCCGGTCTCCTGCAAGGAGGCCGTACTGCCCTTCAAGCGCTTCCGCACCAAGGAGGGCGTCGCCGTCGACTCGCTCCTCGGGCCCGAGATGCGCTCGACGGGCGAGGTCATGGGCATCGACGTCGACTTCGGCTCGGCCTTCTCCAAGGCCCAGCAGGGCGGCGGCTCGGCGCTGCCGCGCTCCGGCGCGATCTTCGTGTCGGTCGCCAACCGCGACAAGCGCGCCATGCTCTTCCCGGTCAAGCGCCTCGTCGACCTCGGCTTCACCATCCTCGCGACCAGCGGCACCGCAGCGGTGCTGAAGCGCAACGGCATCGAGGCCACCGTGGTGCGGAAGATCACCGAGCGCGACGGTGACGTCTCGGGGGAGCGGTCGATCGTCGACCTCATCCTCGACGGCACGGTGCAGATGGTCGTCAACACCCCGTCCGGTCAGGACGCCCGCGCCGACGGCTACGCCATCCGCGCCGCGACGACGAGTGCCGACAAGCCGATCATCACGACCATCGCGACGCTCGCGGCAGCGGTGCTCGGCATCGAGGCGGGCCTGACCGAGGAGATCCGGGTCAAGTCCCTGCAGGACCACGCCCGCGACCTCGACCTCTACGGCCGGCGGGAGCCCCTGGCCGCCCCTGCGGGGGTGGGCGCATGACCGAGCGTGCGATGCGTGCGCGGGTGACGCAGGAGGCAGCGGAGGTCATCGCAACCCGTCGGGTCGGCGCGTACCAGCACATCACCCTGGTGGCGCCCGGCATCGCCGAACTCGCCCGCCCGGGCCAGTTCGTCGCGCTCGCCGTCGGCGACGCGACGTGCGGCAACCTGCTGCGCCGCTCGTTCTCGATCCACAGGGTCAGCCCGAGCGGCACCTACGGCGGCACGGTCGAGATCGTCGTCTCCGCCGTCGGGGTCGGCACCCGGTGGATCGTCGAACGCCGGCCTCACGACACCGTCGACGTCGTCGGCCCCCTGGGCAAGGCGTTCCCCCTGCCCACCGAGCCGGTCGCGTGCGTCCTGGTCGGCGGGGGCTACGGCAGCGCGCCGCTCTTCTGGCTCGCCGGCGAGCTGCGCGAGCGCGGCTGCCACGTCGAGATGGTCCTCGGTGCCGCGAGCGAGGACCGCCTCTTCGGGGTCGTCGAGGCACGCCGCAGCTGCGACGGCGTCACCGTCACCACCGACGACGGCTCCGCCGGCCAGCGGGGCTGGGTCAGCGACCCGCTGCCGCAGATCATCGAGCGCACCCGTGCGTCGGTCGTGTACGCGTGTGGCCCCATGGGCATGCTCGAGTCAGTGACGCGGGTGGCTCAGGCCCACGGCGCGGTCGCGCAGGTCGCCGTCGAGGAGTCGATGGCCTGCGGTGTCGGGGTGTGCATGACGTGCGTCATGCCCGTCGTCGGCTCGGACGGCACGACCCGCATGGTCCGCTCGTGCGTCGAGGGTCCCGTCTTCCGCGGCGACCGCGTGCGGTGGGACGCCTTCGAGGGCGGTCATGCCCGTGTCCCCGACGACTGCGTCGGCGCGCCGAAGGTGGGAGGTCACTGATGTCGGAGCTCACACAGCTGTCGCAGGACGTGCCGGGCGGCTCGGACGAGCTCGCCGTCGACATGTCCGTCGACCTCGGTGGCGGCCACCGGCTGCCCAACCCGCTCATGACGGCGTCGGGCTGCGCGGCCAACGGCAAGGAGCTGCACCGCTTCTTCGACGTCGCCGACCTCGGCGCCTTCGTGACGAAGTCGGTGATGGCCGACCCGCGCTCGGGCCGTGGCACCCCGCGCATGGCCGAGACGCCCTCGGGCATGCTCAACTCCATCGGCCTGCAGGGCCCCGGCATCGACGCGTTCGTCGAGGAGGACCTGCCCTGGCTGCAGTCCGTCGGTGCCCGGGTGCTGCCCTCCATCGCGGGAAGCTCGAGCACCGAGTACGCGCAGGTGGCCGCGACGCTGCGCGCCAGCCGGGCCTTCGACTCCGTCGTCGGCGTCGAGGTCAACATCTCGTGCCCCAACGTCGCCAACCGCGGCCTCGTGTTCGCCTGCGACCCACTGGCCTCGGCCAAGGTCATCGCGCTCGTGCGCGAGCAGCTGCCCAGACACATCCCGGTCTTCGCCAAGCTCAGCCCCGACGTCACCGACATCACCGCCATCGCGGCTGCCTGCGTCAAGGCGGGAGCGGACGGCCTGACGATGATCAACACGCTGCTCGGCATGGTCATCGACACCAACCGGCTGCGCCCGCAGCTCGGCGGCGTCACCGGCGGCCTGTCCGGCCCGGGCATCCGGCCGGTGGCCGTGCGCGCCATCTGGCAGGTGCGCCAGGCGATGTTCGAGGGTCGCATCCCGACCGTGCCGATCATCGGCGTCGGGGGGGTGCGCACCGGGCGCGACGCCCTCGAGCTCGTCGCTGCGGGAGCGAGCGCGATCCAGGTGGGGACCGTCGTCTTCAACGACCCCTCCGCCCCGGTCCGGGTGCTGCGTGAGCTGTCCGACCTGCTCGGGGCCTTGGGCTTCGAGCGCTTCACCGACGCCGTCGCCGTGGCCCATGGCAGATGACGGGTCGGGAAGCCGGCACCGGCAGCGCGCCGGCGACGAGCCCACCCACCCCCCGCGACGTGAAGGACACCCGCCGATGAAGGCATTCGGGGCTCGCCTCGAGGAGGCCATGCAGACCCACGGTCCGCTCTGTGCCGGCATCGACCCGCACCGTGGGCTCGTCGAGTCCTGGGGCCTGACCTACGACCTGTCCGGCCTCGAGCGCTTCGCCCTGACCTGTGTCGAGGCGTTCGCCGGCCGCGTCGCGGTGGTCAAGCCACAGTCGGCGTTCTTCGAGGTCTTCGGCAGCCGAGGTGTCGCCGTCCTCGAGCGGGTCCTCACGGAGCTGGGCGAGGCCGGCACGCTGACGATCCTCGACGCGAAGCGCGGCGACATCGGCTCGACGATGACGGCATACGCGGAGGCGTTCCTCGGGAAGGACGCCGTCGCGCCCCCGGACGCGCTGACGGTGAGCCCTTTCCTGGGCTACGAGTCGCTCCGCCCAGCGATCGACCTGGCCCAGCAGACGGGGCGAGGCCTCTTCGTCCTGGCCCTGACGTCGAACCCCGAGGGCGCCGGTGTGCAGCACGCCCTTCGCGAGGGCGAGTCCGTCGCAGGCTCCATCGTGCGCGGAGCGGCGGCCGACAACGCCGACGCCCGCGCACACGGTGGGCTCGGCAGCGTGGGACTGGTCATCGGCGCAACGGTGGGCGCCGCGGTTCGCGACCTCGGCCTCGACCTCGTCGAGGCGGCGACGCCGGTGCTGGCCCCGGGCTTCGGCGCCCAGGGCGGCACGCTGGAGTCGCTGGAGGCGACGTTCGGGGCGGCCCGCCGACAGGTCCTCGCCTCGTCGAGCCGCGAGATCCTCGCCGCCGGTCCCGATCCGGCTCGCCTCGCCGCGCAGGCAGTGCGCGTCGCGGAGTCGCTACCGAGGCCCTGAGTGGTCGTCCCCGGGCGACCGCTCCCACTGCGACGCGCTCACGTCCGCCCAGACCGAGTGGAAGGACGCCGGGGCCCGGTACCCCGCGTTGCGGCGCCCGAGCCCGGATCGCTAGGTTCGGCGAAGACAAGAACGCAGACACCGAGAAGGACGGGGGGCGCACGGCGCTCTCCTACGCATGAGGAGACCGAAGACCGTGGCGCTTCCCCCGCTGACCCCTGAGCAGCGAGCTGCAGCACTCGAGAAGGCTGCAGCTGCACGTCGGGAGCGGGCAGCGGTCAAGAGCCGGCTCAAGTACTCCAGCGGCTCGCTGGCAGAGGTCCTCGAGGACGGCAAGAACGACCCCGTCATCGGCAAGATGAAGGTCACCGAGCTGCTCGAGTCCATGCCGGGCGTCGGCAGGGTGCGGGCCCGGGCGATCATGGACGAGGTCGGCATCGCCGAGTCGCGTCGGGTCCGCGGACTCGGCGCCAACCAGGTCGCAGCCCTGCTGCACCGCTTCGAGACGCCCTGATGTCCACCGACCGCCCCCGGTCCAGCGCGCCCGCTGCCCCGGCGGCCACGCCACCCTCCGCTGCGCTGACCGCCACGCCCACCTCCGCCACACCGGCCCCGCAGGACCTCGGCGGCGTCCAGTCGGGCCGGCTGACCGTCCTCGCGGGCCCGACTGCCGTCGGCAAGGGAACCATCGCCGCCTACGTGCGCACCCACTTCCCGCACGTGTGGTTCTCCGTCTCCATGACGACGCGGCGGCCGCGTCCCGGCGAGGTCGACGGCGTGCACTACCACTTCGTCGACGACCAGGAGTTCGACCGGCTCGTCGCGGCCGGCGAGTTCCTCGAGCACGCCGTCGTGCACGGCGCGGCGAAGTACGGCACCCCCCGCGGCCCGGTCGAGCGGGTCCTCCGCGAGGGACGCGACGCCCTCCTCGAGATCGACCTGCAGGGCGCCCGCCAGGTGCGTGAGACGTGGCCCGACGCCCTCTTCGTCTTCCTCGCCCCGCCGAGCTGGGACGAGCTGGTGCGTCGCCTCGTCGGCCGCGGCACCGAGGACCACGGGGAGCGGGAGCGCCGGTTGGCGACCGCTCGTGAGGAGCTGGCGGCCCAGACGGAATTCGACGAGGTCATCGTCAACGACGATGTTCGTCGCGCGAGCGAAGAACTCGTATCATTGATGAGATCGGGACGCGCCGGCCGGTGAGTCCCGATGTGATGTGTGCCAGAAGACAGGCGACCGCCACGCGGTCGACGTCGCGGCTCGCACCCCACGCCCGCTGAAACCAACGAAACGAGATCACTGTGTCCGGTACCCAGGCTGCTCCCATCGGCATCACCAACCCGCCGATCGACGACCTCCTGACCGCCGCCGACTCGAAGTACGCGCTCGTCATCTACTCCGCCAAGCGCGCCCGCCAGATCAACGCCTACTACTCGCAGCTGCAGGAGGGCCTGCTCGACTACGTCGGCCCGCTCGTCGAGACCGAGGTCCACGAGAAGCCGCTGTCGATCGCCCTGCGTGAGATCAACGAGGGGCTGCTGACCTCCACGCCCACCGAGGCCTGAGCATCTCGAAGGGGTCGGAGCAGCCGATGCGCGTCGTGCTCGGGGTGAGTGGCGGCATCGCCGCCTACAAGGCGTGCTCGCTGCTTCGGCTCTTCACCGAGCACGGGCACGACGTCACCGTCGTGCCCACCGCGTCGGCCCTGCAGTTCGTCGGCGCGCCGACGTGGTCCGCGCTGTCGGGCAAGCCGGTCAGCACGGAGGTGTGGACCTCGGTGCACGAGGTGCCGCACGTGCGCATCGGCCAGGCGGCCGACCTCGTCGTGGTCGCGCCCGCCACGGCCGACCTGCTCGCGAAGGCCGCGCACGGCCTCGCCGACGACCTGCTCACCAACACGCTGCTCACCGCCCGTTGCCCGGTCGCCTTCGCGCCGGCCATGCACACCGAGATGTGGGAGCACGCCGCGACCCAGGCCAACGTCGCCACGCTGCGCTCCCGCGGCGCGCACGTCATCGAGCCCGCGGTGGGCCGCCTCACCGGCAAGGACTCCGGCGCGGGCCGCCTCCCCGAGCCCGAGGAGCTGTATGCCGCGTGCCTCGCGATCGTCGAGGGTGGCGCCCCCGCCCCGGCAGAGGCACTCGTCCGCGACCTCGAGGGCCGGCGCGTCGTCGTGTCGGCCGGGGGCACCCGTGAGCCGCTCGACCCGGTGCGCTACCTCGGCAACCGCTCGTCGGGCAAGCAGGGCCTGGCCATCGCCAGGGCCGCGGCCGAGCGCGGGGCGAAGGTCACGCTCGTCGCGGCCAACGTGTCCCTGCCCATGCCCGACGGCCTCGTCGTCGAGCGGGTCGAGACCACGCTCGAGCTGCAACGCGCCGTCGAGGCGGCAGCCGAGGGCGCGGACGTCGTCGTCATGGCTGCAGCCCCCGCCGACTTCCGGCCGGCGAGCGTGAGCGGCAGCAAGATCAAGAAGTCGTCGGACCCCGAGGCCGGCCTACGGATCGAGCTCGTCGAGAACCCCGACATCGTCCGGGGTCTCGTCGCGGCTCGCGACGCCGGCAGCGCCCGGTCGCCCTTCATCGTCAGCTTCGCCGCCGAGACCGGCGACGCGTACGGCAGCGTCATGGAGCACGCGCGGGCGAAGTTCGCCCGCAAGGGCAGCGACCTGCAGGTCGTCAACCAGGTCGGCACCGACCTGACTTTCGGCAAGGACCACACGACCGTCCACCTGCTGCGCCGGGGGAGCGACGAGGTCACCACCGTCGGGCCGGCGTCCAAGGACGTCGTGGCCGACGCCCTCTGGGACGCCGTCTTGCCGCTCCTTGACTGAGCACTAGACTCTCGGCGCAGCGTGACCGTCGGTCCTCCGGCTCGGCGCGTCCACAGCCACAGCACCTACCGTGCTCCACCCACCCAGTTCCTATCGCTCATCCGAGGCAGGGAGTTCAAGTGTCCGCACGTCTGTTCACATCCGAGTCCGTCACCGAGGGACACCCGGACAAGATCTGCG
Organism: Terrabacter sp. BE26; assembly: GCF_041941675.1. GTDB lineage: Bacteria > Actinomycetota > Actinomycetes > Actinomycetales > Dermatophilaceae > Terrabacter. The sequence goes on from NZ_CP090122.1 coordinate 3,650,051, forward strand.
ACCAGATCAGTGACTCGATCCTCGACGCCCTCCTGGCCGACGACCCGCAGGCTCGGGTCGCCGTCGAGACGATGGTGACGACCGGCCTCGTGCACGTGGCCGGCGAGGTGTCCACGACCGCCTACGTCGAGATCCCGAGGATCGTGCGCGAGACGATCCTCGAGGTCGGCTACGACGGCTCCCAGAAGGGCTTCGACGGCCGGACCTGTGGTGTCTCGATCTCCATCGGCGCACAGTCGCCCGACATCGCCCAGGGCGTCGACACCGCGCACGAGCACCGCACCGGCGACGTCGAGGACCTGCTCGACAAGCAGGGCGCCGGCGACCAGGGCCTGATGTTCGGCTACGCCTGCGACGACACGGCGGAGCTGATGCCGCTGCCGATCTTCCTGGCCCACCGCCTCTCCGAGCGCCTGACGCAGGTCCGCAAGAGCGAGGAGCTCGCCTACCTGCGTCCCGACGGCAAGACCCAGGTGACCATCGCCTACGAGGGCGACCGCGCGGTCTCGCTCGACACCGTCGTCCTCTCGACCCAGCACGCGCCCGACGTCTCCCTCGAGGGGATGCTCGAGCCTGACATCAAGGCGCACGTCATCGACCCGGTGCTGGCCGAGCTGCGTGAGGGCGGCAACGACCTCGACGTGAGCAGCTACCGTGCGCTCATCAACCCGACGGGGCGCTTCGAGATCGGCGGCCCCATGGGCGACGCCGGCCTGACCGGGCGCAAGATCATCGTCGACACCTACGGCGGCATGGCCCGCCACGGTGGAGGCGCCTTCTCCGGCAAGGACCCGAGCAAGGTCGACCGGTCGGCCGCGTACGCGATGCGCTGGGTCGCCAAGAACGTCGTGGCCGCGGGTCTCGCCCGCCGCTGCGAGGTCCAGGTCGCCTACGCCATCGGCAAGGCGCAGCCCGTCGGCCTCTACATCGAGACCTTCGGCACCGAGACCGTGCCGGTCGACAAGATCCAGCAGGCGATCGGCGACGTCTTCGACCTGCGCCCGGCGGCGATCGTGGACGCGCTGGACCTGCTGCGCCCGATCTACCGCCCGACGGCCGCCTACGGCCACTTCGGCCGCACCAAGGCCGACGGGGTCGAGAACCCCTTCACGTGGGAGCGCACCGACCGCGTGGAGGAGCTGCGCGCCGCTGTCTCCGGCTGAGGATAGGTTCGCCCCCGTGGGGGACGAGGACATCGAGCAGCGACCGGCCGCAGGGCCGGTCGCTGCCGTCGTCGTGGAGACGCCCCTCGCGCACCTCGACCGCGTCTTCGAGTACGCCGTGCCCGACGAGCTGGCCGCCGACGCCGTGCCGGGTGTTCGGGTCAGGGTGCGGTTCTCCGGGCGCGAGCTCGACGGCTTCGTCGTGGCGCGGCGCGAGCAGCCCCAGCACGACGGCCGGCTGACACCGCTGCGGCGGGTCGTGAGCCCCGAGCCGGTGCTGACCCCCGAGGTCCTCGCGCTGTGCCGCGCCGTCGCCGACCGGTATGCCGGGACGCTGAGCGACGTCCTGCGCCTGGCCGTGCCGAAGCGCCACGCGACCGCGGAGCACAACCTGCCGCTCGAGTGCCCGCCACAGGACGAGGTCACGGCGCCCGCACCCGGGCCCTGGACGGCATACCCGGCCGGCCCGGCGTGGCTGCGACGGCTGGCCGAGGGGGAGGGCCCCGCCGCGGCATGGACGGCGCTGCCGGCCCGCGGCCGGCAGGACGACTGGCCCGAGGCGCTGGCCGTCGCAGCCGCGACAGCGCTGGCCGCGGGTCGCGGCGCTCTGCTCGTCGTGCCCGACCACCGCGACGTCGACCGGCTCGACGCGGCACTGACCGCGCTGCTCGGCAAGGGGCGACACGTGCGCCTCACCGCCGACCAGGGTCCGCAGGCCCGCTACACGGCGTGGCTCAAGGTGCTGCGCGGCCACGCACGCGTCGTCATCGGCACGCGGGCAGCGGCGTTCGCACCTGTCCACGACCTCGGTCTCGTGGCGTGGTGGGACGACGGCGACGACCTGCTGGCAGAGCCTCGCGCTCCCTACCATCACGTCGGGGTCGTGCTCGAGCTGCGCGCCGCCGCGACGGGCGCTGCCTTGCTGGCCGGCGGCCACAGCCGGAGCCTGCGCCTCCAGGTGGGCGTCGAGTCGGGCACGCTCGTGCCCGTGGAGGCCGACGGTGCCGCCCTGCGGGCTGCTGCTCCTCGCGTGACGATCGCCGGCGAGGGCGTCGACGAGGAGCGGGACGGGCCGGCGGCCCGGGCACACATCCCGTCGCGGGCCTGGCGCGTCGCCAAGGACGCCCTCGTCGACGGGCCGGTGCTCGTGCAGGTGCCCCGGCGCGGCTACCTCCCGGCCCTCAGCTGCGCCGAGTGCCGCACCCCGGTGCGGTGCGCCAGGTGCCAGGGGCCGGTCGCCCTCGGCGCCGCAGGGACCGCTCCGACCTGCCGCTGGTGCGGCCTGGCGCTGGCCGGCTCGGGCTTCGAGTGCGCGCACTGCGGTTCCCGTCGCCTGCGCTCCTCGGTGACCGGCGCCCGCCGCACGGCGGAGGAGATCGGCCGGGCGTTCCCGGGGTTCCCGGTCCACACCTCCGGGTCCGGAGAGGTGCTGGCCACGGTGGGGCGTGAGCCGGCCCTCGTGATCGCCACGCCCGGCGCCGAGCCGGTCGCCGACGGCGGCTACACCGCGGTGCTGCTCCTCGACGCCTGGGCGAGCCTCGACCTGCCCGTCCTCGACGCGCCGCTCGAGGCCCTGCGCCGCTGGATGGCAGCGGCAGCCCTCGCCCGGCAGGGGCGTGCGGTCGTCCTCAGCGGGGCGCCCGAAGCCGTTGCACTGCCCGCCGTCGAGGCCCTCGTGCGCTGGGACCCGGCCTGGCTGGCCGCGCGCGAGCTCGAGGAGCGGCGCGAGCTCGGGCTGCCGCCGGCCGTCCGGATGGCCCAGCTGATCGGCGGCCGCCGGCCCCTCGAGGAGGCGCTCGAGCAGGCCGACCTGCCGGCCTGGGCCCAGGTGCTGGGACCCGTGCGGCTCTCGCCGGCGGCGGCCGCGCTGCGCCGCAGCGCCGTCGACACCGACGGCGACCGCGCCCCGGCCGACCACCACGTGCTCGTGCGGGTGCCCCTCGGCGAGACGAACGCGTTGACCCGAGCGCTCTTGGCCCTCAAGGCGTTCCGGTCCGCGCGCAAGGAGGCAGACGCCGTCACGGTGCGGGTCGACCCGCTCGACACCTTCTGACGGCGCGCTGCGGGGGCGTGCTGTCGTGGCGTCGTGACAGAGTGACGGCATGCACGAACGCGAGCTCGACATCGTCCTCTACGGCGCCACCGGATTCGTCGGTGCCCTCACCGCGACGCACGTGGCTCGCAACGCGGCTCCGGAGCTCAGGGTCGCTCTCGCCGGCCGGTCACGTGCGCGGCTGGAGGCGCTGCGTGTCGAGCTGGGGTCGGCCGCTTCCGCCTGGGAGCTGGTGACCGTGGACGCCTCGGATGCAGCGGGGCTCCGTGCACTCGCCGGGCGCACCCGGGTGCTGGCGACCACGGTCGGGCCCTATGCGGTCTACGGCAAGGAGGTCGCCCGGGCCTGCGCCGAGGCGGGCACCCACTACGCCGACCTCACCGGCGAGGTGCTCTTCGTGCGCTGGTCGCTCGACGAGCTCGACGACCGGGCGCGTGAGACCGGGGCCGCCATCGTGCACGCCTGCGGCTTCGACTCCATCCCGTCCGACCTCGGCGTCCTCGTGACCGCCCGACGCGCCGCGGCCGACGGTGAGGGCACGCTCGCCGAGACCACGCTCCTCGTCCGGTCCATGAAGGGCGGCTTCTCCGGCGGCACGGTGGACTCGATGCGGCAGCAGGCGATCACGATGCGCTCCGACCCCGCGGCGCGCCGGGTGGCGGGTGACCCGTACGGCCTCAGCCCTCGCCGCGGCGAGGAGCCGTCCTCCGGTCGTCGCCGCGGCTCCCGCGGCGTGCTGGGGCGACTGCGCCGCCTCGTCCCCGTCGACCGCGACCCCGCCACCGGGCGGTGGACCGGACCCTTCGTCATGGCGTCCTTCAACACCCGCGTCGTCCGACTGTCGAACGCCCTCTCGGAGTGGTCCTACGGTCGCGGGCTGCGCTACCGCGAGGTGACGGACTTCGGCTCCGGGCCCATGTCGCCGGTGATGGCCGGCGGCATGGCCGTGGGTCTCGGCGGCGCCGTGGCCGGGCTGTCGTTCTCACCGACCCGTGCGATCCTCGACCGGTTCCTGCCGGCGCCGGGGGAGGGACCGAGCCCGGAGACCCGGGCGGCCGGCCGCTTCCGCATGGAGATCCACGCCACCACGACGACCGGCGCCCGCTACCGCACGCGCGTCGGCGCAGACTACGACCCGGGCTACGGCGGCACGGCAGTGATGCTCGGCGAGGCGGTCCTGGCCCTGGCGGTGGACGACGGGGTGCCGCATCGCGTCGGGGTCTGCACGCCTGCGACGGCGCTCGGCGAGGACCTCGTCGAACGGCTGCGGGCGCAGGGTTTCACCTTCGACGTCGAACACGCGGGGTAGGACCCAGGAAGGCGGGCGTTCGGCGTACCCCACCAGCTGCGGCACGGCAACCGACCACGAGGCGGGTTGTCATGGGGCCGGCCCGCCGTCGCCCGCGACAAGCCGTCACGTGGCGGGTTGTTGCGGATCCGGCCGGTCGTCCTGGCAGGCAACAACCCACCACGTGGCTGGCTGTCGCGGCGCGGTCAGTCACCGAGCGCGTGACGCTGCGCGGCAAGGGCAAGGTATGCGTGTCGCTCGGTGTCGGCCACCTCGACCGGGCTGATGCCGGCCGGCCACGTCTCGCCGCGCGCGACGTCCTCGGCGGCCCTCAGCCCGACGAGCGCGTCGCGCAGCTCCTCCATCGCGAGGAGCCGGGTGCCACTCGTGGCGGTGCTCGCCCAGCGCGTCGCCACTGTGCATCGTTCGACGGCATGGCGCAGGGTCGCGGCTGCGCGCGGGTGCGCCACGAGCAGCGCGGCCGCCAGCCCCACCGCGATGCCGAGCACGACCCCGGCCAGCCGGTCCCTCACCAGGACGAACGGCGATGACGGCACCACCAGGTCGCTCAGGAGCATGGTCATCGGGGTGATGAACAGCACGCCCAGGGCGTAGTTGCGGCCGAGGAAGAGCTCGATCCCCAGCTGCATCAGCACCACCAGGAGGGCGACCACCAGCGGATCTGGGTGTGCCTGCAGCAGGAGCGCCCCGAGCACCAGTCCTGCGGCCGTGCCCAGACCGCGCTGGAGGCTGCGGTGCCAGGTCATCCGCACGTGGGTCGACTGCAGCACCGCGGCGGCCGACACCGGCGCCCAGTAGGGATGACCCAGCCCGAGCAGCATCGCAGCGGCCGCGGCCACACCGGCGCCAAGCAGCACCCGCCCGGAGCCGACCAGCCGCAGGGCGGCCAGGTGACGACGGTGCTGGCTGCGCACCTGCCGCACGGGGGCCGGCACGGCTGCCCCTTCCTCCACGACGCTCGGCAGGTCGGCGACCCCACCTGAGCCACCTGCGGAACCGAGGCAGCCGACCTCAGCGAGCAGCTCACGCGCCCGCGCGGTGGATTCGGGCTCCCCTGGCGCCAGCACTGCGTCGGTGAGCAACGCCTCGGCGCGACCAGGCGCCGCAGCAGCGGCTGGGCCACCGCGGGTGGCGCGGCCGCGGCGAAGCGCTCTGCACGCCGCAGTGCCGACTGCGCGGCGTGCCAGTCCCGGGCGGCGGCGTCCTCACCCAGGCGCAGCACCTGGGCCGTCGCCTGGAGCGCAGTGGCCGTCGCCCGGAGCTCCGGCGCCCGTGGGGCGAGCAGGGCCCCGGCCATCGCCACGCACCACGCGACCGCCGCACCACCGCAGGCCAGCAACGAGCGTGCGACCACGTCGTGGGGTTGCGCGGGCACCTGCGTGGATGCGGCGAAGGCGAACACGAACATCCAGGCACCCGGCGCCCCGATCGCCGCCGCGTCGCAGGCCCAGGTCGCGGCAGCCGCGGCAGCCGCGACCGCCAGCGCCCACCACCAGCGATCCAGCACCATGCCACCGGCGCTGCCGAGCGCGACCGCCGCGACGAATCCCGCCCCCACGGCGGCCAGGGTCCGGGCGCGCAGCCGATAGGGCCGGTCGGCGGCATACAGGCCGGTGAAGGCCCCGAAGGCAGCGAACACGGCCGCCTGGGGCCGCCCCGCCAGGACCAGCCCCACCAGGGGCAGCCCCAGCGCCAGGGCCGACAGGACTGCCGCTCCCAGTCGGGCGCTTCGGGGCTGGACCACCAGCGCCGCCGGCCACCGGCGAGGTGCTCGCTGCACCCCACCGCTGCCGTCCCGCACGAGAACGAAGTATGCCGGGCTGCCCGACCACCGCTGACGGCGCATCCCCCAGCGTGGGGGAGCGGGGAGCGGGGGGGCGGGGGCAGCACCCGGGACCAGCCCGCGGCGGTGGGTGAGCGCACGAGAGCCGAACTTTCCAGACCTACGAGGGGCGGCAGCCGCCGGCTCGACGGGGGCCCGAGCTTCGACTCACTGGCGTTACCCCGCACGCGGGCGGCGGCTCAGACCGACTCGACCACCAGCATCCGTCCGCGCACCTCACCGGCCGACAGCAGCGAGCCCATCCGGTTCGACTGCTCCTCGGCCACCTGCCAGCGCGGGTCTTCCCCGTGGCGGCGCTCGAGCTCGGCATGCACCGTGCTCGTCACCTCCTCCCAGTCGGCGGGGAACGCGGCGAAGTGGTCGGTCCAGCTGCTGCTCACCACCCGCAGCGATGCCCCGTCGAGCATGGCCTCGAGGGCCTCGACAGTGGGGAAGTCGTTGCCCTCCGGCTGCTCGAGACGCAGCGTCCCTGGGTGGGCGGCGCAGTAGACGATCAGTCCGAAGCGTGCGCCGGGGCGCAGCACCCGCCGCAGCTCGGCGAGGTATGCCGGCTGGTCGTCGACCGTGCACAGCACCCCGAGGCTCCAGCCCGCTCCGATGGCGCCCGAAGCGATCGGCAGCTGGGTGCCCGCCTGCAGCGCCGGCAGCCCGAACAGGGTCTGGGCGGCTCGGCACGCCCCGGGCTCCGGCTCAGTGAGCACGGGGCGTGCGCCTGTCTCCCGCGCCGCGAACGCCGCCGGTCCGCCGACGCCGGCGCCGGCGTCGAGGAAGACCTCGCCCGCTTCCGGCGCCAGATGGTCGAGCAGCCAGTGCAGGGCGCCGGGGCTGCCGCTGCCCCGGCAGCCCGCCGGGATGCGCTGGTCCGGGTCGAGTCCGGAGACCACGTCGGCGGTCCACGCCGCGACCGTGTCGAACTCGGCATCCATGGAGTCCATGTCGTCCGTGGAGTTCATCTCGTCCTTGGGGTCCGTCGGATCCGCGGGGCTGGTGGGGCTGCTCACGGTCGTACTCCTCGCGCTTCCCGGACGCGGCGTCCGATCTCGGCCTGGATCTCGGCCGCAGCCTGCACGCCGTCGGCCGAGGCGAGGCCGGAGAGGTTCACCCCGGCCACGCCGTGCATACCCAGCAGCAGGACCGCCTCGTCCACCGCTGCCGCGATGCCGGCCTCGACCGGGTCGTCGGCCGTCAGCACGCGCTCGCGGCGCTCCGCTGCGATCTGCAGACCCGGCAGGGCGGCCAACGCGTCCGCCGACCGCTGGTCGGTGAACACGACGACCGAGGCGATCACCGGCATCTGCAGCCCGGCCGCGCGCGCCGCGTCGAGGAACTCGTCGAGCTCCGCCGCGGTGGGCACGTGGTTGAGGGCTCCCACCCGGGCGCCGGCCGCCTGCTTGTGCACCAGCCGCCTCGGCCGCAGCGCCACCGGGCGGGCGGTCGGCGTCTCTGCCACCGCGACAGGCAGGCCGAGCGCGGCGGCGAGGGCGGCCAACCGCGTCCCGTCGAGGTCGAAGGCCTGGGTCGCGTCGGGGCGCACGTCGTAGGCGCGGCCGTCACCGGTGACGCACAGCACGGTGGCGAGCCCGTCCAGTGCCAGGGCGCGAAGCTCCTGCTCGAGGGCGACCCGGTTGCGGTCCCGACAGGCCAGCGTCACCCAGGGCTGCGCGCCGGCGTCCGCGATGAGCCGGGCGAGGGTGCTGGGCGGGAAGTCGATGCGGTCCTGGTGGTCACCCACCAGCACGGCGTCGCAGCTCCCGGCGAGCAGCCGGGCGGTGGACTGCAGAGTGGCCGCATCGGCCGGAGGCACGCTCAGGTCGGTCAGGATCGTGGGCGGCCGCCAGGCGGATCGGGACGGCTCCACGGGCCGGTCGCCCGCCACCGCGTCCGGATCGCCGACCGGCGCAACCGGGGAAGCCGGGGCGATCGGGAGACCGCCCGGCTCGTCGAAGACGCACGGCGCCGGAAGCATCTCGCACGTCCCGTCGTCGTGGACGCCGCCGCACGGCCCGAAGACCATCCGCTTGGGACAGCCCGGCACCCGCTCCTGAGAGACCTCCACGGGGCCCAGACTGTCAGCAGGCCCTGACGGCCGCGACCGCGCCGACCCGGCAGGGTCGCACACGTCCCTTGCCAGCCACCCCCAAAGGACCCCTTGACGGTCAGGCGAGCGGGGCGGCATACTCCCAAACATGTCTTTGGAGGACGAGCGGATCAGCGAGCTGCGTGCCACCGCGCACCCGCTGCGGCTGCAGATGCTCTCGCTGCTGACCGGTGCCGAGCTGAGCGCCGCCGAGGTCGCTCGCGAGCTGGGCGTCAGCCAGGCCAACGCGAGCTACCACCTGCGCCTGCTGCACGCCGCGGGGCTGCTCGAGGTGGCCGGGGAGGAGACCGTGCGCGGGGGCCGGGCCAAGAAGTACCGGCACCGCTGGGATGCCGAACCTCCCCGGGGTGCCCGGGCGGCGAGCGAGGATGACAGGCTCGCGTATGCCCGTGTCCTGGCCGACGCGATCCCGCGCCGCTATGCCGAGCGCGAACGTGGGGCGGGGTCGGCCAGGAGCCAGCTCACCGACGCCGAGCTGTGGGTGGAGCCCGAGGTGTGGGAGCGGGTCTTCGACCTCGTCACCGAGGCGAGCCGGCTGCTCCACGCGCGCGCCCGCCCGCCGCGTACGGAGGGCACCGTCCGCGCCAACCTGTCCGTCGCGGCGTTCCGCATGGCCAACGAGAAGGACGGGACCCGATGAAGGCCAAGGAGTCGCTCGGCGCCCTGTCGGACCGCCGGTTCGCGTGGTACTTCACGGCGCGGACGGTCTCGACCGCCGGCTCCGTCATGGTCCCGGTGGCGCTCGCCTTCGCGGTCCTGCACATCGACCAGTCGGCCGGCGCACTCGCGCAGGTGCTCGGCGTGCGGACCCTCACGATGGTCGTCTTCCTCCTCGTCGGCGGCGTCGTCGCCGACCGGTTCTCCCGCATCGTCGTGCTGCAGGTCTCCCACGTGCTCACCTGCCTCACCCAGGCGTCGGCGGCGGTCCTCATCGTCACCGGGCACGGGACGCTGACCCAGCTGACCGTCATCGAGGGCGTCAACGGCGCGGTGTCGGCCTTCACGATGCCCGCGATGATGGGGATCGTCCCCCTCGTCGTCGAACGGCGCCGCCTCCAGCAGGCCAACGCGCTGCTGTCGTTCAGCCGCAGCGGCCTCGCCGTCGCCGGCCCCGCCGTCGCGGGCCTGCTCGTCGTCGGCGTCGGTCCCGGGTGGGCGCTCGCCGTCGACGCGCTGACGTATGCCGTCGCGATCGTCTGCCTCTCGCGCGTCGGTCTGCCGCGCCGCACCTCCGACGCGGGCGTGGAGCGTCACTCGATGCTGCGAGAGCTGCGAGAGGGTTGGGGCGAGTTCACCCGGCGCGAGTGGCTGTGGGTCGTCGTCCTCGCCTTCGGCCTGACGAACGCCATCCACTCCGGAGTGATCGGTGTGCTCGGGCCGCTGGTCGCGACGTCGAGCCCCTCCATCGGCGAGGCGGGGTGGGGGGTGGTCCTCAGCGCCGAGGCCGTCGGCACCGTGCTCATGACGTTGCTGATGCTGCGGCTCCGGCTCCGGCACCCCCTGCGCGCCGGGATGCTCGCCATCTGCGTCCTCGCCGTGCCGATGGTTCTGCTCGGCGCTGCGCCCGCACTCGTGCCGGTGGCCGTCGGCTTCCTCCTCGCCGGGGCGGCGGTCGAGGTCTTCGGCGTCGGCTGGAGCACCGCCCTGCACGAGCACGTGCCGGTCGGCGTGCTCTCGCGGGTCTCGAGCTACGACGCGCTGGGCTCGTTCGTCGCCATCCCGATCGGCACCTTCCTCTACGGGTGGCTCGCCACGGTCGCCGACACCGAGACCCTGATGCTCGTCAGCGCCGCCGTCTACGTCGCGATCTCGCTCGCCGCGCTGCTGTCCCGGTCGGTGCGCGACCTCGCGAGCACGGTCGAGGACCCGGTGGAGGTGAAGGACCCGGTGGAGGTGGCCCGGGCAGACGGCGCGGACGCCGGAGACGCTGCACGGTCCTAGACTGGCGGCGCCCACCACCGCCCTTCCCCATCCCTGGAGACCAGTGTCGATCAAGGACATCCGACTCTTCGGTGACCCCGTCCTGCGCACCGCCGCGGCTGAGGTGACCGACTTCGACAAGCAGCTGCGCGTGCTGGTCAAGGACCTCGAGGACACCATGCTGGACGCGCCCGGGGTGGGGCTGGCAGCACCGCAGATCGGGGTGGGCCTGCGCGTCTTCACATACTGGGTCGACGGCGTGCTCGGGCACCTCGTCAACCCGGTGCTCGACCTGTCGGACGACGAGCAGGAGGGCCCCGAGGGCTGCCTGTCGATCCCCGGTCTCGCCTTCGACACCAAGCGGGCCCTGTCCCTGGTGGCAAAGGGGCAGGACATGTGGGGTGAGCCCGTCGAGCTCGAGGGCACGTCCCTGCTGGCCCGCTGCGTCCAGCACGAGACCGACCACCTCGACGGGATCCTCTTCGTCGACCGGCTCGACACGCAGGCGCGCCGCGAGGCGATGCGCGCCATCCGCGAGGCCGAGTGGTTCGCCGACAACCCGCCGGAGGTGCGGATCAGCCCGCACTCGACCTTCGGCCGGGCGATGTGACGTGAGAGTCGTCTTCGCAGGCACCCCCGAGGCGGCGGTGCCGAGCCTCGAGGCCGTCGCGGCCTCGAGCCACGAGCTCGTGGGCGTAGTCACGCGCCCCGACGCCCCTGCGGGCCGGGGCCGACGCCTGGAGCCCTCACCGGTGCGCCGTCGCGCCGAGGAGCTGGGCGTCCCCGTGCTGACACCGACGAGAGTCAAGGACCCCGACTTCCTCGACGCCCTGGGCGCGCTGGCGCCCGACGCCTGCCCCGTGGTCGCCTACGGCAACCTCATCCCGCCGGTGGCCCTGACCATCCCGCGTCTGGGGTGGATCAACCTGCACTTCTCCCTCCTGCCCGCCTGGCGGGGGGCTGCCCCCGTGCAGCACGCCATCATGGCCGGCGACGAGCTCACGGGCGCCTCGACCTTCGTCATCGAGCGCGGGCTCGACACAGGGCCGGTGCTCGGTGTGATGACCGAGCGCATCCGGCCGACCGACACCGCCGGTGACCTGCTCGGCCGGCTGTCGACGGCCGGCGCCGGGCTGCTCGTCGCGACGCTGGACGGGCTCGAGTCGGGCGACCTGGTCGCCGTGCCCCAGCCGGCGGACGGGGTCTCCCTGGCTCCCAAGATCGAGGTGGACGACGCGCGCATCCTCTGGACGCGTCCGGCCGCCGCTGTCGACCGACTCGTCCGGGGGTCCACCCCGGCACCCGGCGCCTGGACGACGTTCCGCGGGGAGCGGCTCAAGGTCTGGCCCGTGGAGGTGGTCGCCGGCGACGAGCTCCCGGGCGGGGCCTCGCTGGCGGCCGGCCGGCTGCTGGTCACGAAGAAGGCGGTGTTCGTCGGCACCGGCACGGGGCCCGTCCGGCTCGGCACCGTGCAGGCGCACGGGAAGAAGCCGATGGCGGCAGCCGACTGGGCCCGCGGGACGCGTGTCCCGGAGACAGAGGGGCTCGGCGATGAGTGACCAGAGGCGCGACGGGGGAGCCCCGGGCCAACGACCCGGTGGCGACGGTGGTCGCGGCGACGGGCGCCGCGGCGAGCGGCAGCGGCCGCCGGCCCGCGAGCGGTCGGCGCGCCACCGCTCGGAGCAGCGGCCTTCCGAACGGGCCCGCCGCACGGACGCCCCGCGGCTGGCCGCCTACACGGCGATGCGCGAGGTGGCCGACGGCGCCTACGCCAACCTTGCCCTGCCGAAGCTCTTGCGCGAGAAGGGCATCCGCGGGCGCGATGCGGGCTTCGCCACCGAGCTCGTCTACGGCGCGACTCGCCTGTCGGGGCTCTACGACGCCATCATCGCGTCCGCCGCCGGCCGCCCCGTCGACAAGATCGACTCGAACGTGCTCGACACGCTACGGCTCGGCGCGCACCAGCTGCTCGGCATGCGCGTGCCCAGCCATGCCGCGGTCGACGAGACGGTCGCGCTGGCCCGTCAGGTCAACGGCGCCGGTGCGGCCGGGTTCGTTAACGCCGTCCTGCGCCGCATCAGCGAGCGGGAGCCGGACGAGTGGCTCGACCTCGTCAGCGAGGGTGTCTCGGACCCCGTCGAACGCCTCGCGCTGCGCACCTCCCACCCGGTCTGGATCGCCAAGGCACTGCGGGCCGCCCTCATCGGGCACGACGCGGCGAGGCCCGACGAGGTGGAGGGGGCGCTGAGCACCTTGCTCGAGAGCGACAACACGCCGGCGAAGGTCTCGCTCGCCGCACGTCCGGGCCTCGCCTCCGTCGACGAGCTCGAGGACGCCGGCGCCGATCGTTCAGGGCTCAGTCCGGTGGGGGCCACCCTCCCGGAAGGCGATCCCGGCGCGATCGCCGCCGTACGCGAGGGGCGCGCCGCGGTGCAGGACGAGGGCTCGCAGCTGCTCGTCCTCGCGCTCGCCGCCGCCGACGTCGAAGGGGAGGCAGCCGAGCACGAGCGCTGGCTCGATCTCTGCGCAGGTCCCGGCGGCAAGGCCGGCCTGCTCGCGGCCACCGCCATCCAGCGACGGATCCCGTTCGTGGCCAACGAGATCAGCGAGCACCGTGCGGACCTGGTTTGGCAGACGCTTGCGGCCGCGCGCGCCGAGGCCCGCGAGCGCGACGTGAGCCTCAAGGTGCGTCACGGCGACGGGCGCGACCTCGGCGAGGTCGAGCCCGGTGGCTTCAGCCGCGTCCTCATCGACGCCCCGTGCACCGGCCTCGGCGCCCTGCGCCGGCGACCCGAGGCGCGGTGGCGGCGAACCGCGGGAGACGTCGCGGCCCTCGCCGGACTGCAGCGAGAGCTGCTCGCCTCCGGCATCGACGCGACCGCACCGGGCGGGCTGGTCGGCTACGCCACGTGCAGCCCGCACCTCAACGAGACCCGCTTCGTCGTCACCGACGCTCTCAAGCACCGCGACGACGTCGAGCTCGTCGACGCCCGCCACCTCTTCGTCGACGCGGCGGGGCAGCCGCTGCCGGGGCTGGGGGAGGGTCCGTTCGTGCAGCTGTGGCCGCACCTGCACGGCACCGACGCCATGTTCTTCGCCCTCCTGCGCAAGCGCTGAAGAGGCCGGGAGACACCCGCCTCTAGGCTGTGCGCGTGCAGATCTCACCGAGCATCCTGTCCGCCGACTTCGCCAACCTCGAGGCCGAGCTCGGCCGCATCGCCAACGCGGACTGGGCGCACGTCGACGTCATGGACGCCCACTTCGTGCCCAACCTGACGCTCGGACTGCCCGTCGTCGAGGCGCTGCTCAAGGTCAGCCCGGTCCCGATCGACGCCCACCTGATGATCGATGACCCCGACCGGTGGGCGCCCGGGTACGCCGAGGCCGGCTGCCAGTCCGTCACCTTCCACGTCGAGGCCGCCCGTGACCCTCGGGCCCTGGCCCGCACGCTCCGCGCAGCCGGGGCCCGCGCCTCGATGGCGCTCAAGCCCGCGACCGACTTCGCGCCCTACGAGGACCTGCTGCCCGACCTCGACATGGTGCTCGTCATGACCGTCGAGCCAGGCTTCGGTGGCCAGACCTTCATGGCCGACCAGATGGCCAAGGTGCGGCAGGTGCGCGAGGCCGTGCGCCGGCACGGCGGCGAGATCTGGGTCCAGGTGGACGGGGGCGTCAGCGCCGACACGATCGAGCAGTGCGCCGAGGCCGGGGCGGACGTGTTCGTGGCCGGCTCCGCGGTCTACGGCGCCGAGGACGCCGCTGACGCGGTCGAGCAGCTGCGCGCGCTGGCCGACCGGCACCAGCACTGACGGACCGACTCGGCGCGCCGCACGTCACACGGGCTCCGGGACCGCGATGATGCCCTCGCGCCCACAGCGGTCACCACGGCGGGTAGGGCGCGAGAAAACGTGGTTGCGTGGCCAGGCAGGCGCCCAGCGGGATACGGTGCGCCGGAGCAACAGGGAGGCTCGGGGACAGTGAGCGACCAACAGGGGTGGACGGCTCCGGGGGCGGCGACGCCCCCCGGCGCAGACGGGGACGCACTGCGCGACGTCCCCGTGGCGGCGACGAGCGACTCGGACCCGACCTCGGACACAGGCTGGGGACCCCCACCGGCCACCGCCTGGCAGGTCCCCGACCCGACCGCGGACGCACCGCCTCCGCCTGCGAACACCCCCTCGTCTCCGCCTCCGCCTTCCTCCCCGCCCCGCCAACCCCCCAGCCAACCCCCCACGCCTCCCGGATCGGCCTACCCACCGCCGGTCGGGCCGCAGGCTCTGCCGGCAGGGCTCGGCCCCTCGGACGGCACCCGGCCGCCCGGGTGGGCACCGCCGCTGCTGGCGCCGAAGCCGGGCATCATCCCGCTCCGACCCCTGACCCTCGGGGAGATCTGGGGCGGTGTCATGACGGCTGTCCGGGCCAACGCCGCCGCCACCATCGGCCTCGCGCTCGTTACGACCGCTGTCGTCCTGGTGCCCCTGACCCTCCTCGGCCTGTGGTTCGCCTCGACCCCGTCCGGCGCCGCCGGCCTGGACCCGACGTTCGACCCCTCCGCAGACGGCTCCGGCGACCCGTCCGGCTTCGCCGCCACGTTCATGGGCGGTGGGGTCATCGCCTCCTTCGCCCCCGGGCTCGCCGTCTACGTGACCGCGTTGCTGCTGCCCCTGTTCATGGCCGTTGTCGTGGGGCAGGGTGTCCAGGGCCGGCGCATCGGCCTCGGCGACACCGCTCGCGCGGCGCGCGGTCGGATCCTGCAGGCGTTGGGCGTGGTGCTCCTCGTCGGCCTCGCTGCCGTCGTGCTCGGTGCGCTCCTCGTCGGCGGCGTCGCGGTGGCGTGGGCCACGAGCGGCCGCGGCGACGGCAGCGCTGCAGCCTTCGTCACGTTCGTCGCCGTCGTCGTGGGCGTCGTCGCCTTCGTCCTCTTCAGCGTCCGGTGGGCCTTCGCCGTCACGATCGTCGTGCTCGAGGGTGCCGGGCCGGTCCGGGCGCTGCGGCGCTCGTGGCAGCTGACGCGCAAGCGGGGCTTCTGGCGGATCCTCGGCATCCGTCTGCTCACCGCCATCGTGGTCGGGATCGTCGGCTCGGTCCTCACAGCCCCGGTGGGGCTCGTCGTGGGCGTGATCGCCGGCGCCTCCATCACGAGTGCCGCCTGGATGTTCGTCCTCCTGCAGGCCGTGTCGGTCCTCGTCCAGAGCGTGCTCACGACGCCCTTCAGCTCGGGGGTCGACTCGCTGCTCTACGTCGACCAGCGCATCCGCTACGAGGGGCTCGACCTGGCGCTGCTGCAGACGCAGCAGGGCCACGACGCCCCGATGACGTGACCGTCGCGGTGCCCCTGCCCGCCCGCCCGCCGCTCGACCCCGGCGTCGAGCAGGCCCGGTCCTGGCTCGCCCACGAGCTGGCCTCGCCGGCCTACGCCGACGACCGCAGCCTGCTCCAGCGCATCCTCGACTGGCTGCAGCAGCACCTGTCAGGCGCCGGTGGCCAGGTCGCGGCGCCCGAGTGGGCGCTCCCCCTGGTGCTGGCGGTGCTCGCCCTCGTGGTCGTCGTGATCCTGCTCGTCGCGGTTCGGCGCTCGCCCACCGCCTCCCGAGCCGTGAGGCGAGGCGAGGTCCTCGACCATCCCCTGCTCAGTGCGCACGGCTACCGTGCCCGCGCGGAGTCGGCCCTCGGACGAGGGGACGCCGCCGCTGCCACGGCCGACGCGTTCCGTGCGGTCGCGGCGGCCTGCGCCGAGCGGACGCTGCTCGACGACGTGCCGGGGCGCACGGCACACGAGATCGGTACCGCGCTCGCCCTCGTCTTCCCGGCCGAGGACGGCGAGGTCCGAGCAGCAGCCGACCTCTTCGACCGCGTCGTCTACGGGCGGGCGTCGGTGGGGCTCGACGACGCACGGGCCGTCCTCGCCCTGGACTCCCGGCTGCGAGTGACGCGGCCGCTCCTGGCCGCCGCAGGGAGCGACAGCGCAACCAGCACCCAGACAGGCAGCCTGGCCGGGGCCGGCGCGAGCGCCGGGGGAGCACGGTGAGCACCGCGGCCCGCGACGGGGCCCCCACGGCGGAGCCGACTCCCGGCCTGACCGCCTGGATCACGACCGTCCCGCCTCGGCCGCCGCGCAGCCGGCGACGCACGGTCGTTCGCATCCTCGTGCTGGTGGTGGCGGCAGGCGTGGCGCTCAGCCTGCTCGTCATGGTCGTCTCCGGGCCGCGCCTGTCGGGCGCACCGCTCGACCCGGACGACACCGGGCACAGCGGTGGCCGGGCGGTCACCGAGGTCCTTCGCCGACAAGGCGTCGACGTGTCGGTGGTCCGCAGCGTCGACGACCTCGAGCGCACCCTCGACGCCTCCGGCCCGCGCAGCACGTGGACCGTCGTCATGGCCGACGCCTCCTACCTCGGCACGGGCGCCGCCGAGCGGCTGACCCGCGCAGTCGAGCAGACCCGGCGGTTCGTGCTCGTGCAGCCGGACGACGTCGAGCTGCAGGACCTCCAGCTGCCGCTGACCGTCGCCGGCCGCGGCAGCACCGCGCTCACCGCGGGGTGCACCTCCGAGGTCGCCCACCCGGGCGACCGGCTCTCCGCGGCCTGGACCAGCTACGGCCCGCTGGACGGGTCGAGCCCATCGAGCCCGTCAGACCCCGCTGGGGACGCGACGAGCTGCTTCCCGTCGCCCCCGCCCGCCGGCACCGCAGCCACGGCCACGGACGGAGCGCCGCGCCGGTCCGGTGCTGTCGTCGTCCTGCCCGCGCGGGACCGGGCCCCCGAGACCGTGGTGCTCGGGTCGGCACGAGCCGTGAGCAACGGCGAGGTGCTCACCGACGCCCACGCCGCCCTCGCCCTGCGTGCCCTCGGGCCCAGCGAGCACCTGCTCTGGTACGTCCCCGGCCTCTCCGACCTCGACGCCCCCGACCCGTCGGGCGAGCCCGTCGCGGATCCGGGCCGCGGCGTCCCCGTCTGGCTCGGACCGGTCGCCTGGCTCCTGGCGGCCGCCGTCATCGCCTTCGCCCTGGCCCGCGGGCGACGGCTCGGGCGCCTCGTCGTCGAACCCCTGCCCGTCGTCGTCCGCGCCAGCGAGACCACCGAGGCCCGTGGCCGGCTCTACCACCGGGCCGCGGACCGGCCGTTCGCGGCGCGCGTCCTGCGCGTCGGCAGCCGGACCCGCCTCGCCGACCGCCTCGGCCTCCCGCCCACGACACCTGTCGTCGCCCTCGTCGAGGCCGTCACGCGGGCGTCCGGGGTCCCCCGTTCCCACGTCGAGCGGCTGCTCGACGGCCCCGACCCGACCACCGACCGTGATCTGCTCCTGCTCTCACAGGGGCTGGCCGACCTCGAGGAGAGCGTGCGAGACGCATGAGCCAGATGCCAGAACCCCAGACCCGGGAGGTCGCCACCGTGCCGACGCCCGCCGCCCTTCCCGACGCGTCCCGGGACGCGACGCCGTATGCGGTCGGCGACGTCGGCCAGGACGCGTCGGATGCCGCACGCCACGCCCTTGGCGCCGTGCGCGCCGAGATTGCCAAGGCGGTCGTGGGGCAGGACGCCGCGGTCAGCGCGGCCATCGTCGCGCTCCTGGCCCGCGGCCACCTGCTTCTCGAGGGCGTGCCCGGGGTGGCCAAGACGCTGCTCGTGCGTTCCCTCGCCGCCGCGCTCGACCTCACGACCACCCGCGTCCAGTTCACGCCCGACCTCATGCCGGGCGACGTCACGGGCTCCCTCGTGCTCGACCCCCGCACCTCCGACTTCACGTTCCGCGAGGGACCCGTCTTCACCAACCTGCTGCTCGCCGACGAGATCAACCGCACCCCGCCGAAGACCCAGTCGGCGATGCTCGAGGCCATGGAGGAGCGGCAGGTCAGCGTCGAGGGCCAGCCACGGGCGCTCCCGACGCCGTTCCTCGTCGCGGCCACGCAGAACCCCGTCGAGTACGAGGGCACCTACCCGCTGCCGGAGGCGCAGCTCGACCGCTTCCTGCTCAAGGTGACGCTCCAGCTGCCGCCGCGGGACGACGAGGTGGCCGTGCTCCGCCGGCACGCCTCGGGCTTCGACCCGCGCGACCTCTCGACCGTCGGAATCCGGGCCGTCGCGAGCCGGTCCGACCTCGAGGCCGGGGCAGAGGCCGTCCGCCGGGTCGAGGTCTCGCCCGAGATCGCGGGCTACATCGTCGACGTCGCGCGGGCGACCCGCACGACGCCGTCGATCTCACTCGGGGTCAGCACACGCGGCGCCACCGCGCTGCTCGCCACGAGCCGCGCGTGGGCCTGGCTCAACGGCCGCTGGTTCGTCACGCCCGACGACGTCAAGGCGCTCGCGCACGCCACCCTGGCCCACCGTCTTGCCCTGCGTCCGGAGGCCGAGCTCGAGGGCGTCAGCATCAGCGCCGTCCTCGACAGCGCGCTCGCGTCCGTGCCCGTGCCGCGGTGAGCCGGGACCGTCCGTGGTCGTGACGACGCGCGCCGCGTGGGCCCTGCTCGCCGGCGCGGTCCTGCTCGTGTGGTGGCCGACGGCGACCACCGTGGCCCTGTGGGTCCTGACCGTCGCGCTGCTCGCAGCCGCCGACGTCGCGCTGGCACCGTCACCGCGACGCCTCCGTCTGGAGCGCAGGGCCCCGGCCCAGGTGCGGCTGGGCGAGACCGTCCACAGCGACCTGCTCGTCACCAACCCCGGTCGGCGCGGGGTGCGTGGGTTGCTGCGCGACGCCTGGCCGCCCTCGACCGGGGCCGCCCCTGACCGGCAGCCGCTGCGCGTCCCCGCTGGTGAGCGGGTCCGCGTCCGCACGCCGCTGCACCCGACGCGCCGCGGCGACCGCGTGGCCGACCTCGTCACCGTGCGCACCCTGGGTCCGCTGGGGCTGGCGGGCCGCCAGCGCTCGACCGCGGTGCCCGGCAGCCTGAGGGTCCTGCACCCGTTCCCGTCGCGACGACACCTGCCCAGCCGGCTCTCACGACTGCGCGAGATCGACGGGCGCTCTGCCGTGCGGCGCCGCGGCCAGGGCACCGAGTTCGACTCGCTGCGCGACTACGTCGAGGGCGACGACGTGCGCTCCATCGACTGGCGGGCCACCGCCCGGCGCAGGTCGGTCGTGGTGCGCACCTGGCAGCCGGAGCAACACCGCCACGTCGTCATCGTCATCGACACCTCCCGAACCAGCGCCGGACGGGTCGGCGACGCGCCGCGTCTCGATGCGGCGATGGATGCCGCGCTGCTGCTCACGGCCCTCGCGAGCCGGGCCCACGACCGGGTCGACGTCGTCGCCGGCGACCAGGCGGTCCGCGTCCGCGTCGGGGCCTCGGCCGAACGGAGCAGCCTGCTCGCGGACGTCGTCTCCGCGCTCGCACCGGTCGACGCTGCGCTCGTCGAGGCCGACTGGACGGCGCTCGTCTCAGGGCTCGTGGGCCGCGGTCACCACCGGGCGCTCGTCGTGCTGCTGACTCCCCTCGAGCCGGCAGCGGTCGAGGAGGGCCTCCTCCCGGTGCTCCCTGCCCTGGTGAGCCGGCACCGGGTGGTCGTCGCGAGCGTCTCGGACCCCGCGGTCACGGCCCTGCGCCTGGCTCGCGACACGGTGCAGGACACATACGCGGCCGCGGCGGCGGAGCGCACGACCAGCCGGCGGCGCAGGGTTGCCGAGGCCCTCGAGCGACTGGGCGTCGACGTCGTCGACGCCGATGCCGACGCGCTGCCGCCACGTCTCGCCGACCACTACCTCCGGCTCAAGAGCGAGGGCCTGCTCTGACGCTCAGCCGGCGACGGGGGCCGCGTCGCCGGCGGCGTGGGGGGCGACGTCCCCCGTGAAGCCCGCGCGGTGGGCGCGCCGCCCGACCACGAACACGTAGAGGAGGAAGGCGGTCCATGCGACGAGGCCGGTCGCGATGCGCGCCACGGTGGGAAGGCCGGACGGCGTCACGAACCCCTCGATGAGGCCGCTCACGAGCAGCACCGCGACGAGGCCGAGGGCGATCCCGACGACCGTGCGACCCGTCCGCGCGAACGACGCCGAGCGCGACCGGGGCCCGGGATCCACCCAGGACCAGAAGAGCCGCAGCCCCGCCCCGCCGGCGACGAAGACGGCCGTCAGCTCGAGGAGGCCGTGGGGCAGGATCAGGCCGAGGAAGAGCGACGTGCGGTCGTGGCTGACCATGAGCGCCGCGACGACGCCGAGGTTGACGACGTTCTGCCAGAGGACGAAGAGCACCGGCAGGCCGAGCGCGCCGAAGGCGATGCACTGGGCGGAGACCCAGGCGTTGTTGACCCACACCTGGGTCGCGAACTCGTGGTGGGCGAATGTCGTGTAGTAGCCGGCGAAGTCGGTGTCGACGTAGGCACGGATCTGCTCCGCCGACAGCTGCGAGGTGTAGAGCTCGGGGTGGGCGATGGTCCACGCCGCGACGAGCGCCGTGAGGACCATGCTGGCCACGAGCGTCGACACCCACCAGCGACGCAGGTCGTAGAGCGCTGCCGGGAAGGTGCGCGTGAAGAAGGCGAGCAGGCCGGACCAGGTCGACGCGTGCCGCCCGGCCAGCGAGAGCCGGGCCCGGGTCAGCAGCAGCGAGAGGTGCCGCACGATCGAGGGGTCGGGAGCCGTCGAGCGCACCTGGGACAGGTGGGTGGAGACGCGCTGGTAGAGGTCGAGCAGCTCGTCCGCCTCGGCCGCGGAAAGGCGACGACGCTTGCTGAGCGCGTCGAGCCGGTCCCACTGCTCGCGGTGCGCGGTCACGAGCGCGTCGACGTTCACGGCGTCACCCTAACCGCGCGCGAACCGCAGCCGGCCGTCTCCGTCACCGACCCGCTGATGGGCGCGTCGAACTCGCCCGAACCGCTAGCCTGCCCCCTGTGACGGCGAACGCGCGCAGCGCCCCCGCCCCCTACCGCGGGTACGCGGCCCAGGAGTCGGTGACCGGTGAGGGAGTGGCCATCGAGCTGCCCGTCGCCAACCTCGGATCGCGCCTGGTGTCGGGCCTCATCGACCTGCTCGTCTACGGCCTCACCTGCTGGGGACTCGTCGTCGTGGCCAGCAGCCTCACCGAGCACTCGTCGGAGGCCGTCAGCCGCACAGCGGTCATCGTCGTCGTCGTCGGGGTGCTCGTCGGTGTCCCCGCCACCACTGAGGCGCTGACCCGCGGGCGCACCCTCGGCAAGCTCGTCATGGGCCTGCGGGTCGTCCGCGACGACGGCGGTCCGGTGTCGTCGCGGCACACCCTGACCCGGGCGCTCGTCGGCTGGCCCGAGATCTACCTGACGACCGGTGTCGCGGCCTTCGTCGCTGCCCTCTCGAGCTCCCGCGTCAAACGGCTCGGTGACCAGGCGGCAGGCACCTATGTCGTCTCCGAGCGCAGCCGCCTGGCGCTCGCCCCACCTCCGCAGATGCCGGCCGAGCTGGCGGAGTGGGCCGCCCGGGCCGACATCGCGCCGCTCGACCCGGGCCTGGCCGCCGCTCTGCGCCAGTTCCTCCCGCGCGCGGCGTCGTTGGCGCCCGGGGCCCGCGACGCGCACGGACGCCAGCTGCTCGCACAGGTGCTCGTCTCGGTCGCCCCGCCACCGCCGCCCGGCCACCATCCCGAAACCGTCCTGCGGGCCGTCGCCGCCGAGCGCTACCGCCGCGACCTGCTCCGGATCGCCCGGGACGAGCGGGTGCGCCACGCCGTCCTGCCCCGCGAGCCGTAGCCCGGCACCGGCGCCGGGTCGCTGACCGCGGCCCGTGGTGGCCGTCACGCGGTCGCGGTGTGCCGTCGGCGTGGCACCGGGTGCATACTGGCTGTACGTGCTCCGGGGTCGGTGTAATTCCGAGCCGGCGGTTACAGTCCGCGACCCGACCGCATCCAGCGGCCGGTTGACCTGGTGAAACTCCAGGACCGACGGTGAAAGTCCGGATGGGAGGCAGCACGAGACAGGCCGTGGTGGCCTGGGCCGTCGGCGTCGTCAGACCCGTCCCCGACCACGTGGCGTGTGGAGCACCCCGGAGTTCGTCCAGGATCCGACGAACCACCGAGGGACGAACACCACATGCAGGCTCTAGCTCTGGCCGACCAGACGAAGAACGTCTTCCAACAGGCCATCGACGCGACCATCCCCTTCGGGCCCTACCAGCTGCACTGGCTCGAGCTGGTCGGCGTCCTCATCGGGCTCGCGTCGGCCTACCTCGGCATGCGCCGCTGGGTGGCGGCCTGGCCGGTCGGGATCGTCGCGAACATCATGCTGTTCTTCGTCTACCTCGGCGCGGTCTTCGGGGCCGACGAGCGCATCCCGCTCTTCGGGCAGGCCGGGCGGCAGGTCTTCTTCATCGTCACGAGCATCTACGGCTGGTGGCGCTGGGCCAAGGTGCGCCAGCTCAACCACGCGAACGACGCCGGGGGCGTGGCCATCACGCCACGCTGGGCGACGGGCCGCGAGCGGATCGCCGTCGTCGCCTTCTGGCTCATCGGCACCGTCGTCGTCCACCAGGTCTTCGTCTGGCTGTGGAACCTCTCGCCGAACCCGTTCTTCACGCCCGCCTGGTGGTTCTACTGGTGCGACGCCTGGATCTTCGTCGGCTCCATCGTCGCGACGTACGCGATGGCCCGCGGCTGGAACGAGTTCTGGCTGGCGTGGATCGGCGTCGACCTGGTCGGCGTCCCGTTCGCCTTCGCCACCGACTACGTGCCGACCGCCGTGCTCTACGCCTTCTACGGCCTCTTCGTCCTCTACGGCTTCACCCGGTGGGTCAAGGCCTCACGGGTCGCGGAGCGCGACGTCGAGCCCGAGCTCGCCAGGTCCTCCGGCTGACCCATGGGTGAGACGTCGACGTCCAAGTGGATGCGGCGGGCCCTGCAGCTCGCCGCGTCCGGTCCCTGGCCCGACCCGAACCCGCGCGTCGGCTGCGTCGTCGTCGCGCCCGACGGGACCGTGGTCGGCGAAGGGTTCCATGACGGCGCCGGTACGCCGCACGCCGAGGTGGAGGCTCTGCGTGCGGCGGGCGACGCGGCCCGAGGTGCCACGGCCTACGTGACGCTCGAGCCCTGCTCCCACACCGGACGCACCGGTCCGTGCACCGACCTGCTGGTCGCGACCGGCGTGGCGCGCGTCGTCTTCGCGCAGTCCGACCCGAACCCTGACGCGGCCGGTGGGGCCGAGCGGCTGCACGCCGCAGGCATCCAGGTCTCCGGAGGCGTGCTCGCCGACGAGGCGGCCGCCCTCAACGAGCGCTGGGCCCGCACCGTCGTCCTCGGCCGTCCCCTCGTGACGTGGAAGCTGGCGACGACACTCGACGGCCGGAGCGCGGCCGCGGACGGCACGAGCCAGTGGGTAACGGGCGAGGAGGCGCGTGCCGACGTCCACGAGCTGCGGGCCACCCGCGACGCGGTCCTCGTCGGCACCGGCACCGCGCTGGCCGACGACCCGCGGCTCACCGTACGTATGCCAGACGGCACGGTCGCGCCGCACCAGCCCCTCCGGGTCGTGATGGGGCTGCGCGGGCTCCCTGCGGGAGCCCGCGTGCACGACGGACCCGGGGACGTCGTCCGGCTGGAGACCCGTGACCCCCGTGAGGCGCTGGACACCTTGTGGCGCAGTGGCGTCCGCGACGTCTGGCTCGAGGGAGGGCCGACCCTGGCGGCAGCCTTCCTCGACGGCGGACTCGTCGACGACGTGTACGCGTACGTCGCCCCCGCGCTCCTCGGCGCCGGCCGCGCCGCAGTCGCCAACCTCGGCATCCACACCATCGCGGACGCGCTCCGGCTGCGGCTCGTCGACGTCGCAGTGGTCGGGGGAGACGTCCGCATCCATGCCGTCCCGGCGCACGACGACACCGTCGGGGCCGATGCCCCCGCGCTCGCAAGACCCTGAGGAGACAGACATGTTCACCGGAATCATCGAGGAGCTCGGCACCGTGGCCGGCATCGAGCACGGCAGCGCCTCGGCGGTGCTGCGCATCGAGGGGCCGCTCGTGGTCTCTGACGCGACGCACGGCGCCTCCATCGCCGTCAACGGCGTGTGCCTCACCGTCACGGAGCACGACGCGACCGGATTCTCCGTCGACGTCATGGCCGAGACCCTGGAGCGCAGCAGCCTCGGCGATCTCGCTCCGGGCGACCGGGTCAACCTGGAGCGCGCCATGCCCGCGGACGGCCGGTTCGGCGGCCACGTCGTGCAGGGACACGTGGACGGCACCGCGACCATCACTGCGCGCACGCCCGGGGACCGCTGGGAGACGGTGGACTTCACCCTCCCACCCGGCCTCGCGGCATACGTGGTCGAGAAGGGCTCCATCACCGTGGATGGGGTGTCGCTCACGGTGGCGCACGTCGGCGTCGACTCCTTCGGCGTATCCCTCATCCCCACCACGCTCGACCTGACGACCTTGGGCCACAAGGGAGTCGGTGATGTCGTCAACCTCGAGGTCGACGTCATCGCCAAGTACGTCGAGCGGCTGCTGAGCCACCGGCAGGAGGCCGTGTCATGAGCGGGCTCGCGACGGTCGAGGAGGCGTTCGACGCGCTTCGGGCCGGCCGCCCGGTTCTCGTCCTCGACGACGAGGGCCGCGAGAACGAGGGCGATCTCGTGCTCGCGGCGGAGACGGCCACCGAGGAGTGGATGGCGTGGACGATCCGGCACTCGTCCGGCTACCTCTGCGCCCCGATGCCCGGCGAGGTCGCCGACCGGCTGGAGCTGCCGCTCATGGTGGCCGAGAACCGCGACCCGCTTCGCACCGCCTACACCGTGTCCGTCGACGCCGCGTCCGGCATCAGCACCGGCATCAGCGCCGCCGACCGGCTCCGCACCGCCCAGGTGCTCGCCGACCCCGACTCCGCCCCGGCCGACCTCATCCGGCCCGGGCACATCCTGCCGCTGCGAGCCCGCCCCGGCGGGGTGCTGACGCGCCCGGGTCACACGGAGGCGGCGGTCGACCTCACCCGGCTCGCGGGGCTGTCACCCGTCGGCGTCATCGGCGAGCTCGTCCACGACGACGGCACGATGATGCGCCTCGACGCCGTCGTGGCGCTGGGGGCGGAGTTCGGGCTCCCCGTCATCACGATCGAGCAGCTGATCGACCACCGTCAGCGCCTCGACCGGGTGGAGCGGCTCGCGACGACCCGGATCCCGACCGTCCACGGCACGTTCACCGCCCACGGCTACCGCGACACCCTGACGGGCGACGAGCACGTCGCCCTCGTCAGCCCGCGCGGGCTCCACGGCCACCGGTCCTCGGGGCCCGTCCTGACCCGCATGCACTCCGAGTGCCTCACGGGCGACGCCTTCGGGTCGCTGCGGTGCGACTGCGGGCCCCAGCTGCAGGCTGCACTGTCGCGGGTCGGCCGGGAGGGTGGGGTCGTCGTCTACCTCGGGGGACACGAGGGACGCGGCGTCGGGCTCGTCGACAAGCTCCGCGCGTACGCCCAGCAGGACGCGGGTGCCGACACCGTCGACGCGCAGACGGCACTTGGGCTCCCCGTCGACGCAAGGGAGTACGCGGCGGGGGCGGCGATCCTGCACGACCTCGGCGCGACGCAGGTCGTCCTGCTGACGAACAACCCGAAGAAGGTCTCATCCCTGCGCCGGCTCGGCCTCGACGTGGTCGCGGTCGAGCGGCTCCACGGGCCGATGGGCGAGCACAACGAGCACTACCTCACGACCAAGCGCGACCGCATGGGTCACGACATCCCGGTGACGAACGACCACCACGGCGGCAAGGAGACGGCATGAAGAGCGGCGCCCCCACCATCACGACCGACGGAAGTGGGCTGCGGGTCGCGGTCGTCGCGGCGAGCTGGCACCAGCAGGTGATGGACGGCCTACTCGACGGGGTCCGACGCGGACTCGCCGACGCGGGTGTCACCGACGTCGACGTGGTCCGCGTGCCCGGCACCTTCGAGCTGCCCGTGGCGTGCGCGTCGCTCGCGGAGCGCTACGACGCGCTCGTGGCGCTGGGCGTGGTCATCCGCGGCGGCACGCCCCACTTCGAGTACGTGTGCCAGGCGGCGACCATGGGCATCACCGACGTCTCGGTGCGCACTGGGACGCCGATCGGCTTCGGGGTGCTCACCTGCGACGACGAAGCGCAGGCGATCGACCGCGCCGGGCTCCCGGGCTCGACCGAGGACAAGGGCCACGAGGCCGCGTCGGCCGCGGTCGCGACCGTCGTCGCGCTGCGTGCCGTCGCCACCTCGTGAGCACCGTCGGGGGTGCACCCGGGGGGCCCGTAGGCTGGGGCACCGTGAAGAGCTTTGAGCAGCTGTACGCCGAGCTGGCCGAGAAGGCGCAGACCCGGCCCGAGGGGTCGGGCACCGTCGCGCAGCTCGACGCCGGCGTCCACGCGATCGGCAAGAAGATCGTCGAGGAGGCGGCCGAGGTGTGGATGGCCGCCGAGTACCAGTCGAACGACGAGGCGGCCGAGGAGATCAGCCAGCTGCTCTACCACCTGCAGGTCCTCATGCTCGCCAAGGGCATCTCGCTCGACGACGTCTACTCCCACCTCTGAGGACCTCCACCGACATGCTGCGAATCGCTGTGCCCAACAAGGGTTCCCTGTCCGACGCGACCGTCGAGCTGCTGCGTGAGGCGGGCTACCGCACGCGCCGTGACAGCAAGGAGCTCGTCGTCACCGACGCCGAGAACGAGGTCGAGTTCTTCTACCTGCGGCCGCGCGACATCGCGGTCTACGTCGGTTCGGGCACCGTCGACGCCGGCGTCACCGGTCGCGACCTGCTGCTCGACTCCGGCTCCGCCGCCGTCGAGGTCATGTCGCTCGGCTTCGGGGCCTCCACCTTCCGGTATGCCGGCAAGCCCGGTCACGTGGCCACCGTCGAGGACATCGCCGGCAAGCGGGTCGCGACGTCGTATGCCGGCCTCGTCCGCGCCGACCTCGCCGCGCGTGCGCTGTCGGCGGAGGTCGTGCGCCTCGACGGTGCCGTCGAGACGGCGATCACGCTCGGCGTCGCGGACTGCATCGCCGACGTCGTCGAGACCGGGACGACGCTGCGGCAGCAGGGTCTCGAGGTCTTCGGCGAGCCCATCCTGCGCTCGGAGGCCGTGCTCATCCGCGGTGACCGTCCCGGCGAGGCGCAGGCCATCGAGGTGCTCCAGCGCCGCATCGCCGGTGTCATCACGGCGCGGACGTACGTCATGCTCGACTACGACTGCCCCAGGGACCTCGTCGACAAGGCGTGCGAGCTGACGCCCGGACTGGAGTCGCCGACGGTCTCCCCGATGCAGGACGAGTCGTGGGTGGCCGTGCGCGCGATGGTGCCGCGGATCGGCCGCAACCGGCTCATGGACGAGCTCTACGACCTCGGCGCCCGGGCGATCCTGGTGACCGACATCGCGGCCTGCCGCCTGTGACTGCGGGGTGTGGGCATGACGGTGGGACGGCGGGCGTGACGCGGTGAGCCGCGGACCTGCCCGTCAGTCGGGCGCGCAGCCGGCCCCGGACGCCCTGGCCCCCTTTCGCTCGAGGCGCGGCCGAGTCGTCGCCCTGGGCGCCATGTGGTCCGCCCTCGTGGTCTTCGGCGCCATCGCCCTGGTCATGTCCACCCAGAGCGGCTCCGGTTGGGGCCTCGGCGACGGCCTGATGTTCTTCGGCCTGGGCGCGCTCATCGCCTTCATCGCCTGGCGCTACGCCTCGATCGTCGCCGTGCCGAGCCGTGCCGGCCTCGTGGTCCGCAACCTCGTGCTGACCAGGACCCTGGAGTGGCCCGAGATCGTCCGTGTCCAGTTCGGCGGTGGCGAGCCCTGGGTGAGCCTCGACCTCGAGGACGGCGACACCGTGGCCGTCATGGCGATCCAGAAGGCGGACGGCAAGGTTGCCGGCCGTGAGGCGTCGCGGCTGGCAGCACTCGTCCAGGCGTTCGGCGAAGCCGGAGAGCCGCACCGGTCGGAGGAGGAGCCCGAGTGACGGGCGAGCCGAGCCCCGAACGGATGCGGCACGCCCTGGGCCACTTCGCGACCGGTGTGACGATCGTGACGGGCTACGACGAGGACGGGGCCCCGGTGGGATTCGTCTGCCAGTCCTTCGCGTCCGTGTCGCTGCGGCCGCCGCTCGTCCTCTTCTGCGCCGACCACCGCGGCCGCTCGTGGCCGCGCATGCGCAAGCAGGGTCGGTTCACCGTCAACGTGCTGCGGCACGACCAGCGTGAGCTGGTCGCCCGGTTCGGCTCGTCCACGGGTGCCCGCTTCGAGGGCCTGCACTGGACCCGGTCCGTCCACGGCGGGCCCAGCCTGCCGGGCGTCCTCGTGCGCGTGCACTGCTCGGTCGAGCAGGTTCACGTGGCCGGCGACCACGACGTGGTCATCGGGCGCGTGCACGACCTCGAGGAGGGCAGGCCCGGCCGTCCCATGCTCTTCTACCGCGGCCGCCTCACCGTTACGGAGCGGCGTACGTCTCCTGCCCCGGACGGCGGGGCCGCCCTGGACGCGACGGACGACTACTGGGGCTGAGCGGGGCGCACTGCGTGCGCCGGTCGCCCAACTCCGAGGTCGCTCAACTCCGAGGTCGCCAGGTCGCCCGGGCCGGCCCGGTCAGCGGAAGTGGATGAAGTTCGACGGCCAGGAGTAGCTGCCGCGCGTCAGGATCCGACGTCCGCTCATCGACGTGTACGTCTTCCCGAGCACCGTGCCGCCGTAGCCGCTCTCGGAGATCGCGACCGTGTTGCCGTCGGAGCTGACCCAGTCGACGTAGGCGACGTGGTTGGAGTTCCACTGCGCGATGTCACCGACCCGGGGCGACTGGTCCACGGCGAACCCCTTGGCACGCGCGTTGTCGTCCCACCTCTCGGCGTTGCCGAGGTTGCCCGGGTTCGGGACGCCGTTGACCGACAGTCGGTAGGCCGAGAAGTTCGTGCAGTTGTTGCCCCAGGCGTCCACGGGGTAGCTCCAGGCCCGCTGGCCGTAGTAGCCGAACCGGCTGATGCAGTCCTGCGTCGCACGTGAGTAGCACGCCCAGCCCTGGGGTGCCGGTCCGCCGGTCACGGCCCACGTCACGGTCGAGGATCGGTAGACGGCAGCGTTTCCGGTGTCCAGGACCCGCAGGAAGGAGCCCGAGCCGGTCGTCTGGGTCGACCACTTGACCACGCCGCGAGGGTCGCGGACCACGAGGTTGCCGTCGGTCTGCATGGCGGCGCTGCTGCCGGCGGCCGACGTGAACGACGCCCACCTGCGGGTGCCCTGCGACGAGGACAGCACCAGGTTGCCGTCGGTGCGCATGGTCAGCGACCAGGCCTTGGTCGTGGAGACCACGGACTCGCCGGAACGCAGCAGCTGGTTGGACAGCAGTCGGTCGTATCGGATCCCGCGGTGGTCCCAGACCGGTGTGGCGCCCTGGCGAACCTGCAGGAGCCCGTCGTTCGTGAGGGTGGCGACGGCCCCGGTCCAGCCGTTCGTCCCGCTCGTCCAGGCCAGCGTGCTGTCGGCACGCATGACCGCCAGCTGGCCGTCCGACCGGACGAAGAGGCGGTTTCCGGCCCCGGTCGTGCCGGTGGCCCAGCGACGCACTCCACCCGAGGTGATCACGAGGTTGCCGTCCGTCTGCATGCTGGCCTGGTAGACGCCGTTGGGGGAGCGGAGCGCCGTGCCGGAGAGGAGCACCTGCCCGGGTGCGAGGGTCGACCCCGCCACGTAGGTGTAGGCGGAGGCACGGGTGACCGTGCCGGCGCGGGTGGTGACTCGCACCGGCACCGGACCGGTCGCAATCCGGGCCGGGACGACGACGGTCAGCTGCGTGGCGGAGACGCGGGTCACCGAGGTGGCCGGGACACCGTTGACCCAGACGCCGGTGACGACGGTGAACGACGTGCCGCGCAGGGTCACGACGTTGCCGCCGGCCAGTGCTCCCGAGGCGGGGGACACCGACGAGATGACCGGCACGTCCTGGAAGGTGAAGCGTCCGGCCGGGACGACCGGCGACGTCCCACCCGGGGTCGTCACCCGCACGTCCACGTCGGCCTCCGCGTGGGCCGGCAGCGTGACCCGCAGCTGCGTCGCCGAGACCCGCGAGACAGCGGTCGCGGGCACGCCTCCGAAGCTCACGGCGCTGACCCGGTCGTAGCCGGTGCCGGTGAGGGTGACGACGGTGCCGCCCTTGGTCGGGGCCAGCGACGGAGAGACCGAGCCGACGGTCGGGACCGGCTGGTAGGTGAACCGGTCGGCGGCCACGACGGGCGAGGTGCCGCCGGGCGTCGTGACCCGCACGTCGACCGTGCCGGCGACCTGGCCCGGCACGGTGACGCGAAGCGAGGTGGCGGAGAGGCGGACGAGTCCGGTTCCGGGCAGGCCGCCGAAGTCGACGGCCGAGGCCAGGCCCAGGCGCGTCCCCGTGATCGTCACGGGAATGCCACCGGTCAACGGACCGGCCGGGACGGAGAGGGCGGTGACCCCGGGCACACCCACGTACTCGAAGGCGGTGCGGGCGCTGTCGGGACTCGTCCCGTTCACGTTCGAGGCCCGCACCGGGACCACCCCCTCGGCATGGGCCGGGGCCGTGACGCGCAGGGTGGTGTCCGACACGCGCACGAGCCCGGTGGCAAGGGTCGTGCCGAAGCGGACCTCGCGGACCTCGGCGAGGTGCGAGCCGGAGAGAGTCACCACGGTGCCGCCGACCAGCGGACCTGCGGAGACCGACAGTCCGCTGACGACCGGGGGCGCGCCGTAGACGTAGCGAGCCGTGGTGCTCACGGGGGAGACGCCGCCCGGGGTCGTGACGCGGACGTCGACCGGACCCGACGCGTGCGCGGGAGCGGTGACGCGCAGCGTCGTCGAGGACACGCGCACGATCGAGGTCGTCGTGGTGGTGCCGAAGGTGACCGAGCTCGCGCGCCCGAAGCCGGTGCCCGTCAGCGTCACGACGGTGCCCCCGGCAGGTGGACCGGTGAGCGGGCTGAGGCCCGTGACCGTCGGGACCGGCTCGTACGAGTACGTCGTGGCCGAGCTCGGGGCGGACGTGCCGTTGGGCGACGAGACCCGCACGCTCACGTCGCCCGCGGCGTGCGCCGGCGCGACGGCGCGGATGCTCGTCGGCGACAGGATCGTGAACTGGGCGACGGTCTCCCCGAAGGCGACCCGGGTCGAGCCGGTGAACCGGGCGCCGGTCAGGTAGACGAGCGTCCCACCACGCACGGGCCCGGCGGAGACGGACAGCCGGGTGACGCTCGGAGGGGCGTAGTAGGTGTACCGGTCGGATGCGGTGACGGCCGTCGTGCCACCCGGCGTCGTGACGCGCACGTCGGTGGTTCCGACGGCGTGCGCCGGGGTCGTGACGCGCAGCGTCGTGGCGGACACGCGAGCCACGGCGGGCGCGAGGGTGGTGCCGAAGCGGACGGCGGCGGCACGAGCCAGCCCCGTCCCGGTGAGTGTCACCGTGGCACCGCCACCGGTGCCACCGGACGCCGGCGACACGCGGGTCAGCGTGGGGACACCGTCGTAGGTGAACGTGTTGGCGGCGCTGCCGGCGGACATGCCTGCAGGAGTCGTCACCCGGACGTAGACGGAGCCGGCCGGGCGCGCAGGCGTGGTGATGCGCATCTGGGTGCTGGAGAGGACCGCGAGCTGCGTCCCCAGGACACCGCCGAACGTCACCTTCGTGGCTCCGGAGAAGCGCGTGCCGGTGAGCGTCAGCACCGTGCCGCCGCGGGTGGGTCCGGCCGGCACGGACAGGCGGGTCACCGTGGGAGGCAGCACGACCGGCGGTGCGACGTAGGTGAACCGCGCCGCCGACGTGACGGGTGAGGTGCCGCCCGGGGTGACCACGCGTACGTCCACGGCGCCTGCGGCGTGCGCGGGAACGGTGACGCGCACCTGCGTGGGGCTGACCCGCACCAGCCCGGTGCCTCCGGTGGTGCCGAAGAGGACCGCGCTGGTGCGGGACAAGCCGCTCCCCGTGACGGTGAGCACCGCTCCGCCGCTCGTCGTGGCGCTGTGGGCGGACAGCGACGACACGAACGGGACGGCGTCGAAGGCGAAGGTCGAGCGCGAGGAGATCGGCGACGTCCCCGAGGGGGTGGTGACCATGACGTTCACGAGGCCTGCGGCGTGCGCGGGAGTGAGCACGCGCACCCGGGTCGTGGAGACCTTGGTGATGCTCGTGACGGCGGTCGTCCCGAAGAGCACCTTCGTCGTCGTGCCGACCCCCGTTCCGGAGAGGTCGACCGAGGTGCCGCCGCGGGTCGGCCCGGCCACGACCGACAGCGCCGGCGTTGCCGGCGGCGTCACGGTGACCGTGGCCGCGGGAGCTGCGGCGGCGACCTGCGCTCCGGCAAGACCGGGTACGCCGGCGAGAACCGCCAGTGAGAGCAGGGAGGCCACCCCTCGTGCTGTCCTTCGCGGTCGGCGCTCCCGATGTCGGGCGGGGGGCGAGGTCCATCGGGGCAGCATGAGTCACGTCTCCTTGCAGTCAGCACGTCCGCGGAGCATCTTGCACATACAAACCGCTCTTTGTACGCGATTCGACCGAAATAGTCCGACTCAGAGGGAGTCGCCGGAGACGTCGGACATCGCCGGGCCTGCCCGGTCACGCGTGCGGTACTTGCCGAGGGCCACGCTCGGTTGGTGAGCCCCTCCAGTGGCCGGGGTCGGACGGGCGTCAGTCGACGCGGCGCAGGTCCGGCTTGAGGCGCAGGACCACCAGGGCCTGCAGGACGCCGACCCCCGCGAGGACCGCCCACACCGGGGTCAGCCCACCGCTCAGGTCGCGCACCAGTCCCATGGCCAGCGGCCCGACCGACGCGATGCCGTAGGAGAAGAGGAAGGCCATGCCGGTGAGGCGCCCGCTCGCCTCGGGCGTCCGCGCGTAGTGCACGAGCAGCACGAGGGCCAGGGAGAACGCGGCACCCTGGCCGAGCCCCGCCACCACGGCCCAGAGCCACGGCGCGGCGAGCGGGAGCAGCCAGATGCCGAGGCAGCCGACGACACCGAGGATCGCGGCGGGCAGCAGCAGCCGGCGGGTGTCGTCGGCCCGGTCGCTGAGGACGGGCCCGATCAGCCCGGAGACGAGCTGCGCACCGCTGAAGGCGGCGGCCAGGTAGCCGGCCGCTCCACGGGACCAGCCGTGCTCGACGTAGGTGGGGGCCAGCCAGGTGATCGCGGAGTAGAAGCACCACGACTGCAGCGCGAGGTAGGCCGCGACGAGCCATGCGGTCGGGTGCCGCCAGGGGAGGCGGCCGGGGCCCTCCTCGTCAGGGGTGTGGTGGGGGTTGGCCCGCACGGTGAAGGGCGCCCAGGCGAGCGTGCCGACGAGCGCGACGACCGACCACGAGGCGAGCGAGGCCTGCCAGCTGCCGAGCCGGTCGGCGAGCGGGACCGCCACGGCGGAGCTGAGGGCGGCGCCGCCCATCATGGCCAGCATGTAGAGGCCGGTGACGAGCCCCGTCCGCTCGGGCGGGAAGAAGGTCTTGACGAGCCGGGGAGCAACGTGCCCGCCACCGCGATCCCGACGCCGCAGACGAAGGTCCCGACGTAGAGCACGACGACGTTGCCGCCCGCGAGTCGGCTCGCGGTGCCGACGAGGATGGCGAGGACCGCCCCGAGGACCGCCCCGGCCGCCCCCAGGTGGTGGGCGATGCGGCTGGCGACCGGTGCGAAGAGGCCCATGCACAGCACCGGCAGGGTCGTCAGGGCGCCGGCCGCCGCGTGGCTGAGACCAAGGTCAGCCGAGATGGCGTCGAGCAGCGGCGGAATGCTCGTGATCGCGATCCGCAGGTTGGCGGCGACCGCCACCAGGGCCACGGCCATGACCCAGACAGGTGGGAGCGGGCGGATCACACGGTCGCGTTTCGGCACCCTCAGAGAGTAGATGTGTCGAGCACGAGGTCCGCGCGCTCCTTCGTCGCGTCCGCCGCGAAGAGCGCGGTCTCCTGGTCCGCCCAGCGCTGCCAGTGCGGTCGGTACGTCTCGCCGTCGCGTTCCAGCCCGCGACGCATCCGCAGCGCGGGGTCGGCGTCCACGAAGACGGACACGGCGGCATACGCCCTCGCGGGACCCACGGTGCTGCCACACCCCTCGACGACGAGGAAGCGGCTGGGCGCGACGTCGCGCGTGCCCGCCCACTCGTCACGGACCCAGTTCCAGAGCCGGTATGCCGCGTGCTCGCCCCGGGCGAGCGGCTCGAGCACCTGCGTGGCGAGCAGCGCCGGCGCCTGCGCCAGTCCGTCCCAACCGGGGTAGAGGCCGTCCATGTGCACCACGTCCACGGTGCCGACGGCCTCGAGTGCGCTCGCCACCCCGCGAGCCAGCGTCGTCTTGCCGGCCCCGCTGGGACCGTCGAGCGCGACCACGACCGGCCCGTGCGGCGACTCGGCGGCCAGCACGAGGGAGACGACGGCGGCCACGTGCTCCTGCCGCGCCTGCTGCGTCACCTCGTCCCACATGGGCGCGACCCTACCGAGGCGGGGGCACCACTCCCGCTGGCCTAGATTTGTCGCCATGCCGGTCGCCACGAGAGTCATCGCCTGTCTCGACGTCGACGCGGGTCGCGTCGTCAAGGGCGTCAACTTCGAGAACCTGCGTGACGCCGGCGACCCCGTCGAGCTCGCCAAGCTCTACGACGACCAGGGCGTCGACGAGCTGACCTTCCTCGACGTCACGGCGAGCAGCGGCGACCGTGAGACGACCTACGACGTCGTGCGCCGCACCGCCGAGCAGGTCTTCATCCCGCTCACCGTCGGTGGCGGGGTGCGCACGGTCGACGACGTCGACCGGCTGCTGCGGGCCGGCGCCGACAAGGTCGGTGTCAACACGGCCGCCATCGCCCGACCCGAGCTCATCTCGGAGATCGCCGGCCGGTTCGGCGCGCAGGTGCTCGTCCTGTCGGCCGACGTGCGTCGCCGCATCGGCGACGACGGCCGGCCCACCGACGACTTCGTCATGACGACCCACGGGGGCCGCACGCCTGTGGACCTCGACGCCGTCGAGTGGTGCGCCCGGGCCGCAGAGCTCGGCGCCGGCGAGATCCTGCTCAACTCGATGGACGCCGACGGCACCAAGGAGGGCTTCGACCTCGAGCTGATCCGCCGGGTGCGCGCCGCCGTCTGCGTGCCGGTGATCGCGAGCGGCGGGGCCGGCCGGATCGAGCACTTCGCCCCGGCGGTCGAGGCCGGGGCGGACGCGGTCCTGGCCGCGAGCGTCTTCCACTTCGGGGAGCTCACGGTCGGCCAGGTCAAGGACGCCCTGCGGGCCGCGGGCGTCACCGTCCGCTGAGGGCGGAACCCGTCGTGGTGGCCGTGGCTCAGCTGAGGCCGAGCTTCGCCTCCTGCAGCGCCGCGATGTCGTCGGCGTCCCCGACGAGCTCCACGCGGGCCACCGACCTGCGGCCGTACGCGTAGAGCACGAGCTCGGCCGGCGTCCCCCTCAGGACCACGGTGCCGTGGTGGTCGGGCAGCTTGGCGGCATACCGGCCCTGGCCCTCGCCGATGAGCACGATGCCCGTGGCCGACTTGCGGAACATCAGGCGCGCGGAGCGCCTGAGCGAGGACCACAGCTTGCCCTGCACGGCAGCCGGAAGCTCGCGCGGCTGCCAGCCCGGCTGTGCCCGGCGCACGTCCTCGTGGTGCACGAAGAACTCGACGAGGTTGGCCAGCTCGTCGATCTTGGGGCGCGACATCGGGCTCCACCCGGGGGCGCCGCGACGGAAGGTGTCGACGAGCGCGGCGAAGTCCCCGTGGGCGATGGCGCTCTGCTGACGTCCGACGCGACCCGCCAGGAAGGGGATGAAACCACCCACGACCAGGTCCGGCCGGCGCTCGCGGATGACAAGGTGCGCGGCGAGGTCGCGGGTTCGCCAGCCCTCGCACAGGGTGGGCTCGTCGGGGCCGAGCCGGTCGAGCTCGTCGCAGAGCCGGAGGCGTTCGGACTGGGCGTGGCGGGTCATGGGTCCATCCTCCCAGCACGGCGGCATCTCCCGAATGCAGTGGTCCCGGAAGGCTTCTCGTCCGTAGGGTCGGACGGTGATCGAGCTCGTGCGTCCGACGGTCGACCTGTCCCAGTCGTGGTGGCAGATGGTCGACGACTTCGGCGGCGAGACGATCCACGGCTCGAGCTACCGGCCCGGACAGCGTGGGAGCCTGCAGGACCCGGCCGTCTTCGAGGAGTGGGTCGACTGGCTCGGCCGGATGGAGCGGGACGACATCGCCCTCCCGGAGGGCCGGGTGGCGTCGTCGAACCGCTGGGTCGTGCGCGACGGCCAGGTCGTCGGGACCATCGCGGTGCGCCACTCGCTCACGCCGTCGCTGCTCGTCGAGGGCGGACACATCGGGTATGCCGTGTCGCCGCGGTTCCGACGTCAGGGCGTGGCCCACGCGGCGCTGGGTCTCGGGCTGCGGCTGGCAGGCTCCCGTGGCATCGACCGGGCGCTCGTGACGTGCGACGTGGCCAACGTCGGGTCGGCGAGGACGATCGCGTCGTGTGGAGGGGTGCTCGAGGACGAGCGGGACGGCATACTCCGGCACTGGATCGCGACCGCCACGTGGCAGGGACAGGGGCCAGGGGTGCGGACAGCTGCGGGGCCAGGCACCCGGTGGGGTGCGACCGGTGTCGCCGGCCCGTGAGAGGCTGTGGGGTCGACCAGAGAGCCTTGTTGAAGGGCACGTCGTTGAAGAGCACGTCCCAGGGGAGCAGCGCACCGTGAACGTCCCGACCAGATCGACCCTCCGGGAGGGTCTTGCCGTCATCGGCCGGGGCATCAAGGGGCAGCCCCGGTGGTTCGCGCTCGCGGTGCTCGGCAGCGTCGTCTACGGCGTGATGACGAGCCTGACGGCGGCGGCCATCGGCTTCGTCGTCAAGCGGGCCGTCGAGCCGGCCATCGAGGCGCGCCACGTGACCTCGTCCCAGCTGTGGTTCATCGGGGGAGTCATGGCGGCGGTCGTGCTGACCACGATCGTCGGGGTCATCGGCCGCCGCATCGCCGGTGGCGTCGCGATGTACAACCTCGGGGCGATGTATCGCCGCAAGGTCACGCGGCAGTACCTCCGGCTGCCGCTCAGCTGGCACCACAAGCACCCCTCGGGACAGCTGCTCTCCAACGCGAACGCCGACGTCGAGGCGACGTGGAACATCTTCGCGCCTCTCCCGATGGCGCTCGGGGTCGTCGTGATGCTCGTCTTCGGCATCGTCCAGATGCTCGTCGTCGACCCCTGGCTGGCGGTCGTCGGTCTCACCGTCTTCCCGATGCTGTTCCTGGCCAACGTCGCCTTCCAGCGAGCCATGTCGCCCCGCGTCACCCGTGCCCAGCAGCTGCGTGCCGACGTCTCCGAGGTCGCGCACGAGAGCTTCGAGGCGGCGCTCATCGTCAAGTCCCTCGGCCGCGAGGACCAGGAGGCCGAGCGCTTCCGGGCCGTCACGCACGAGCTGCGGGACGCCAACATCGAGGTGGGGCGCACCCGCGGGCGCTTCGACCCGGCCATCGAGGCCATCCCCACCGTCGGCACGCTCGCCGTGCTGCTCGTCGGCACGCTGCGCGTCGGCCGCGGCCTGCTGACGGCGGCCGAGGTCGTGCAGATCGCCTACCTCTTCTCCATCCTCGCCTTCCCCGTGCGGGCGCTCGGCTGGGTGCTCGCCGAGCTGCCGCGCGCCGTCGTCGGCTGGGACCGCGTCTCGGCCGTTCTCGACGCCGAGGGCAGCATGACCTACGGCGACCGGTCGCTGTCGTCCGGCAGGGCCGGCCACCTGCAGGCGGAGCACCTCGGCTACGCCTACGAGATCGAGTCCGAGACCGGCGAGGCCGCCCTCAACCCGGCTGTCGTGGACGTCGACCTCGACGTCGCACCGGGCTCGACCGTGGCGATCGTCGGTCCGACCGGCAGCGGCAAGTCGACCCTGACCAACCTCGTCATGCGGCTCGTCGACCCCGACACCGGTGCGGTGCTCGTCGACGGCGTCGACCTGCGCCAGGTGCATCGCGGCGGCGTCAGCGAGGTGGCCGCCCTCGTGGCGCAGCAGACGTTCATGTTCGACGACAGCGTCCGAGGCAACATCACGCTCGGCGCAGACCACGACGACGCCGAGGTGTGGCGGGCCCTGCAGGTCGCGCAGGGTGCTGCCTTCGTCGAGAAGCTCCCCCGGGGGCTCGACACCCACGTCGGCGAACGCGGCGCGAGCCTCTCCGGGGGCCAGCGGCAGCGGATCGCGCTGGCACGCGCCGTCATCCGGCAGCCGCAGCTGCTGATCCTGGACGACGCCACGTCGGCGGTCGACCCCAGCGTCGAGCAGGCGATTCTTGCCGGCCTGCGCGAGGCCAGCTCCGGCACGACGGTCCTCGTCGTCGCCTACCGGATGGCCACCATCCTGCTCGCCGACGAGGTCGTCTACCTCGAGGGCGGCCGGGTCGTCGACCACGGCTCGCACCAGGAGCTGCTCGGCCGGTGTGCCGGCTACGAGCGGCTCGTCACGGCCTACGCCCGCGAGGCCGCCGAGCGGGAGGCGATCGCCACCGAAGCGGAGCCCACCGACGAGCCCACCGACGGCAGACGGGGCGCCGACGCGCCCGAGGAGGTCTCCCGATGAGCACGCGCTCGCAGGTCCTCGTCGAGCACCACGGGCTCGCGACCGGCACCGAGATGAACACGTGGCAGACCCTCCGGCGCGGGGTGCAGCTCTCACCCGAGCTGCGCAAGGGCATCTGGGTCACGATGCTGCTCGCCGTGCTCTCGACCGTCGGGCGGGTGCTCGTGCCGTTCGTCGTCCAGCGCATCACCGACGACGGCATCCTGGCCCCCGGCGGCCCCGACACGCGCGTGGTGGTCGTCTACATCGCCATCGCCCTCGTCGGCGTCGTCGTCACCGCGGTGTCCGCATACTTCGTCAACATCCGGCTGTTCCGCTCGTCCGAGACCGGCCTGGCGACCTTGCGGCTCAAGGCGTTCCGCCACATCCACGACCTGGCGATGCTGACGCAGAACTCCGAGCGTCGCGGGTCGCTCGTCTCGCGGGTCACGAGCGACGTCGACACGATCTCGATGTTCGTGCAGTTCGGCGGCCTCATGCTGATGATCAACGTCGCGCAGATCTCGCTGGCGACGGTGCTGATGTTCGTCTACAGCCCCCTGCTCGGGCTGGTGGTGTGGCTGTGCTTCGTGCCGCTCTTCGTCATCATCCGCCGGTTCCAGGGCATCGTCGGCCGCGCCTACACGAAGGTCCGCGAGCGGGTCGGCGACATGCTCGGGGCCATCTCCGAGGCCGTCGTGGGTGCCCAGGCCATCCGGGCGTATGCCGTCGAGGACCGCACCGCGGAGCGCATCGACGCCGCGGTCGAGGCCCACCGCAAGGCGGCTATCGGTGCCCAGGCACGCTCAGTCGTGGCCTTCACGTCCGGCCAGCTCGTCTCCGGCCTGACGACCGCCGTCGTCCTCGTCGTCGGCACGGTGCTGGCCGCACGCGGGAGCCTCACCCTCGGCGAGCTGCTCGCCTTCCTCTTCCTCGTCAACCTCTTCACCCAGCCGGTCCAGCAGGCCACCGAGATCCTCAACGAGATGCAGAACGCCGTCGCGGGCTGGCGCCGGGTCATCGGCATCATCGACACCCCCGCCGACGTCGCCGACCCGGGCGACGACGGTGTCACGCTGCCGCGCGGCCCGATCACCGTGCAGTTCGACGGGGTCGGGTTCGCCTACCCCGGTGGGGCGCCGGTGCTGCACGACATCGACCTGACCATCGCGCCGCGCAGCCGAGTGGCGATCGTCGGCGAGACGGGGTCGGGCAAGTCGACCCTCGCCAAGCTGCTGACGCGCCTGATGGACACGAGCAGCGGCAGCGTCCGGCTCGACGGCGTCGACCTGCGCACCATCCGCTTCTCGTCGCTCCGCTCGCGGGTCGTGCTCGTGCCGCAGGAGGGCTTCCTCTTCGACGGCACCCTGCTCGACAACATCCGGTTCGGTCGGCCAGAGGCCGGCGAGGACGACGTGCGGCTCACCCTGACCGAGCTCGGGCTCGACGCGTGGGTGGCCACGCTGCCGCTCGGCCTCGCGACCGGCGTCGGCCAGCGGGGCGAGTCGCTGTCGGCCGGCGAGCGCCAGCTCGTGGCGCTGGCACGGGCCTACCTCGCCGACCCCGACCTGCTCGTCCTCGACGAGGCCACCTCCGCGGTCGACCCGAGCACCGAGGTGCGCCTGCAGCGCGCGCTCGACTCGCTGACCCGCGGCCGCACGTCCATCGCGATCGCGCACCGGCTCTCGACGGCGCAGGCGGCCGACGAGGTGATCGTGGTCGACGCCGGCCGCATCGTCGAGCGGGGTCCCCACACCGAGCTCGTCCGGCTCGGCGGCGTCTACTCCAGGCTGCACCAGTCGTGGGTGGCGCAGCAGCAGGCCGTCTGACCTGGCTTTCGGCGATCGGGAGGGCCGACGGCACAATGGCGGCGTGACTGACGCCGCCGACCCGACCCTGGACCCCGCCTCCTCCGAGTCCTGCGAGTCCTCCGAGCCCGACGTGCTCG
Organism: Terrabacter sp. BE26; assembly: GCF_041941675.1. Lineage (GTDB taxonomy): Bacteria > Actinomycetota > Actinomycetes > Actinomycetales > Dermatophilaceae > Terrabacter. The sequence continues at coordinate 3,690,812 of NZ_CP090122.1, forward strand.
ACCCCCAGGTCCTCGACCCGAGCATCGCCGAGCTGCTGAAGCGCGACGAGCACGGTCTCGTGGCCGCGGTCGTGCAGCAGCACGACACCGGCGACGTGCTCATGGTCGGCTGGATGGACGACGAGGCCGTGCGGCGCACCCTCACGGAGGGCCGTGTCACGTTCTGGTCGCGCAGCCGGAAGGAGTACTGGCGCAAGGGCGACACGAGCGGGCACGCCCAGTGGGTCAAGGGCGTGCGCCTCGACTGCGACGGCGACGCGCTGCTCGTCAGCGTCGACCAGGTCGGCGCCGCCTGCCACACCGGCGACCGGACCTGCTTCGACGCCCGGGTCCTCCCGGCCACCGTCGGCACCCCGACCTCGACTGAGCCCACCACCCCCTGACCCCAACCCCACCCGCCAACCGTCGAAAGGCCAACTCCGGCCCATCCTGGACCATCGAAGGGCCACGTCCGGCCCCTTGCCAGTAGTCCAAAGGCCACCTCGGTTCGGGCCTACCGCCGGATGCCTCGATCATGGCCGGCCTCTCGACGGGTGGGGGGACGGCTGGCCTCTCGACGGGTGAGGCGGGGACGCGGCATGTGGACGGGTGGGCCAGAATGGCTCGGTGCCCGACTCGAACACCTCGCTTGCGCCCGCTCCACACGCCGACCTCACGTGGGGTCGCACCTGGCCGAGCCTCGAGCTGTTCACCGAGCTCGCGCTGGAGCACCGCCGTGTCATCCCTGTGGTGCGCCGCGTGCTGGCCGACGCCGAGACGCCGGTCGGGGTCTACCGCAAGCTCGCCAAGGACGCGCCGGGCACGTTCCTGCTCGAGTCGGCCGAGCACGGTGGGGTGTGGTCGCGCTACTCCATCGTCGGCGCCCGCAGCGCCGCGACCCTGACGGAGAAGGACGGGCAGGCGTACTGGGTCGGCGAGCCGCCGGTCGGGCTGCCCACCGAGGGTGACCCGACGGAGGCGATCCGCGACACGGTCGCGGCCCTCGCGACGCCGCGCACCTCGGGCCTCCCGCCGCTCACCGGGGGTCTCGTCGGCGCCATCACCTACGACGCCGTCCGGCGCTGGGAGAAGGTGCCCGACGGCGGCCGTGACGACCTCGACCTGCCCGAGGTCGCGATGATGCTGGCCACCGACCTCGCCGTCTTCGACCACAGCGACGGCTCGCTGCTGCTGGTGGCCAACGCCGTCAACCACGACGCCACCGACGAGCGCATCGAGGACGCGTGGGCCGACGCCGTGAGCCGGCTCGACCGGATGACGGAGGAGCTCGCGGCTCCCGCGCCCAGCACGGTCGCCACGATCGAGCCGATCGACAGCCGACCCACGAGCAGCCACACTCAGCCCCAGTTCGAGGAGATGGTCGAGGAGGCCAAGGAGGCCATCCGGGCCGGCGAGGCCTTCCAGATCGTCGTCTCGCAGCGCTTCACCGTGCCCTGCGAGGCCGACGCCCTCGACGTCTACCGCGCCCTGCGGGTCAGCAACCCCAGCCCCTACATGTACCTGCTGCGTCTCCCGCACCCGGACGGCACGGCCTACGACATCGTCGGCTCGAGCCCCGAGGCCCTGATCAAGGTCACCGGCCGCCAGGCCATCACCCACCCGATAGCCGGCTCCCGACCCCGCGGGAAGACGCCCGACCACGACGCGCACTTGGCCGAGGAGCTGCTCGGAGACGCGAAGGAGCGCGCCGAGCACCTCATGCTCGTCGACCTCGCCCGCAACGACCTCCAGCGGATCTGCCGGGCGGGCACCGTCGACACCGTGGACTTCATGTCGATCCGGCGCTACAGCCACATCATGCACATCGAGTCCACGGTCGTCGGTGACCTGCGCGAGGGCGGCACCGCGTACGACGCGCTCGTCGCGACGTTCCCGGCCGGCACGCTGAGCGGGGCTCCGAAGCCGCGCGCCATGGCCCTCATCGACGGCTACGAGGGCCTGCGTCGCGGGCTCTACGGCGGGGTCGTCGGCTACCTCGACTTCGCCGGCGACCTCGACATGGCCATCGCGATCCGCACCGCGCTGGTCAAGGACGGCCTCGCGCACGTGCAGGCGGGGGCGGGGATCGTCGCCGACTCCGTGCCGCACCTCGAGTACGAGGAGACGGTCAACAAGGCCGCCGCCGCCCTGCGCGCCGTCGCCGCGGCCGCGGGCATGCGGCCCCTGCGAGGTGACGGGTCGTGACCGCCCCCACCGAGGCGCCGGCCCGGCGCCGGGCGCTCGACAAGAAGCGCGCCGCCCTCGTCGTCCTCGTCCCTGCAGCCCTGCTGCTCGGCCTCACCACGCGTCCCTGGGCCAGCGGGGCCTCGGGCGACGTCCTCGCCCACGCGGTCACCGAGGTGAGCGGGAGCGCCGCCGCACCGGGGGTGGTGGGCCTGCTGGCCGTATGCGTCGTCGCCCTCCTCGGGCTCATGACCGGCGGGCGCGTCATCCGCGCGGTCGCGGCGGCCGTGATGGTGCTCGCCTCATTCGCAGCCCTGGTCATGACGCTGCTCGTCGCCGTGCGGCCGGTCACCACGGTGGCCGACGCCGTGGCGCGGGAGCTGGCACGCACGACCGCTCCGGCGGCGACCGGCGCGACCACGCTCTGGGCCTGGCTCGCCGTGGTCGCCGCGGCCCTGCTGGCGGCGGGCTCGGTGCTCAGCGCGTTGTCGAGCCGGTCGTGGGCCGGCCTGTCGAGCCGCTACGAGCGCGGCGACAAGCCCGCCAGCGGGCCGCGCGGGGAGGTCCGCACGGCCTGGGACGAGCTCTCGGAGGGGCGGGACCCCACCCTGGACAAGCACTCCGACGACACCTGACAGAATGGACCGCGTCGGCCCGCACGGCAGTGGGCCGAACGGACGAGAGAGGACGCCATGGAAGAGCAGCACGAGGACCACGGTCACAGCACCGCCGCCTGGACCGGGGTCGGGGTCATCCTCGTCGGTGCTGCCATCGCGGCGGTGGCGGTCGCCATCCCGAGCCTCTGGCTGGGCATCGTCGGTGCGGTCGTGATCATCGCCGGTGTCGTTGCCGGGAAGGTGCTGTCGATGGCCGGCTACGGCGGCCAGGGGCACCACGCGCAGGCCGGTGGTGCCATCGACGCTCCCGACGAGGCAGGCGCCCAGACGCTCGGCAAGAGCTGAGAGCCGTGCCCACGGTTCTCGACGGGATCATCAGCGGCGTCCGCGAGGATCTCGGGCGTCGTCGTGCCGCGCTGCCCCCCTCGGAGCTGGAGGCGCGCCTGTCCGAGGTCGCTCCCGCGATCGACCCCATGCCCGGCATCCGGTCCGCCGAGGGCGTCGCCGTCATCGCCGAGGTCAAACGCTCCAGTCCGAGCAAGGGCGCGCTGGCCGAGATCCCCGAGCCCGGCGTGCTGGCGCGGTCGTATGCCGCCGGGGGAGCGAGCGCCATCAGCGTGCTCACCGAGGAGCGCCGGTTCTCGGGCAGCCTCGCCGACCTCGACGAGGTGCGCGCCGCCGTGCGAACTCCCGTGCTGCGCAAGGACTTCATGGTCGACGCCTACCAGGTGACGGAGGCCCGCGCCCACGGCGCCGACCTCATCCTGCTCATCGTCGCCGCCCTCGACGATGCGCTCCTGCGTGACCTGCACGACCAGGCCCGCGACCTCGGCATGACCGCCCTCGTGGAGGTGCACGACGCGGCCGAGCTCGACCGGGCCCTCGCCCTCGACCCGGCCCTCCTCGGGGTCAACGCCCGCAACCTCAAGACCCTCGAGGTCGACCCGCGCACCGTCACGGACCTGCTCCCGCACGTCCCCGCCGGCGTCGTCGGAGTGGCCGAGTCCGGCGTCAGCGGTCCCGACGACGTCGCCGCCTACGTGCGCGCCGGTGCCGGGGCCGTCCTGGTCGGAGAGGCCCTCGTCAAGGACGGCGCGCCCGCATCGGCGATCCGCGCCTTCATCGACGCCGCGGCCGCGGCGCGGGTCTCCGCCCGCACCGCCGTGGCAGGAGAGTGAGCATGACCACGACATCCAACGTGCCGGCATACGGCCGCTTCGGCGGTTTCGGTGGACGCTACGTCCCCGAGGCGCTCATCCCCGCGCTCGAGCAGCTCGAGGAGGTCTGGCGCAAGGCGGTCGTCGACCCCGAGTTCGTCGGCGAGCTCGAGCGCCTGCAGCGCACCTACAACGGCCGGCCGAGCATCATCACCGAGGTGCCGCGCTTCGCGGAGCACTGCGGCGGCGCCCGGGTCATCCTCAAGCGCGAGGACCTCAACCACACCGGGTCGCACAAGATCAACAACGTGCTCGGACAGGCGCTGCTGACCAAGCGCATGGGCAAGACCCGCGTCATCGCCGAGACCGGCGCGGGCCAGCACGGCGTGGCCACGGCCACCGCGGCTGCGCTGCTCGGCCTCGACTGCGTCATCTACATGGGCCGAAAGGACACCGAGCGGCAGGCGCTCAACGTGGCGCGCATGCGCCTGCTCGGCGCGGAGGTCGTCCCCGTCGACAACGGCAGCAAGACGCTCAAGGACGCCGTCAACGAGGCGTTCCGCGACTGGGTCGCCAACGTGTCCACGACGCACTACGTCCTCGGCACCGTGACCGGACCCCACCCGTTCCCCGAGATGGTCCGCGACTTCCACCGCATCATCGGGGTCGAGGCGCGCCAGCAGGTGCTCGACCTCGTGGGCCGGCTGCCCGACGCCGTCCTGGCCTGTGTCGGCGGCGGCTCCAACGCGATCGGGATCTTCCACCGGTTCATCGACGACGAGTCGGTGCGCCTCATCGGCTTCGAGGCGGGGGGCGAGGGCATCGCCTCCGGCAAGCACGCCGCACGCTTCGCCTCCGGTGTGCCCGGAGTGCTGCACGGCGCCTACACCTACGTCCTGCAGGACGAGGACGGCCAGACCATCGAGTCGCACAGCGTCTCCGCCGGTCTCGACTACCCCAGCGTCGGCCCCGAGCACGCCCACCTGCTCGCGTCAGGGCGTGCCGAGTACCGCCCGATCACCGACGACGAGGCGATGGAGGCCTTCTCCCTGCTCTCGCGCACCGAGGGCATCCTGCCGGCCATCGAGAGCGCGCACGCGCTCGCCGGCGCAATGAAGGTCGGCCGCGAGCTCGGCCGCGACGCCGTGCTGCTCGTCAACCTCTCGGGCCGCGGCGACAAGGACGTCCACACCGCCGCCGCGTGGTTCGGGCTGATCGACGACGGCGGCCAGCCCGCGGGCCTGCCCGAGGATGACGGCGCCCATGAGGACGCCGACGTCGCCGACGTCGCCGCTCTCGCCGCCGACGACGGCGCCAAGGGCATGGGGGTCCAGCAGTGAGCGTCGCCGAGGTCATCGAGAAGTGCCGTGCCGATGGTCGGGCAGCCCTGATCGGCTACCTCCCGGTGGGCTTCCCCTCGGTCGAGGGCTCCATCGCGGCGATGAGGGTCCTGGTCGACTCCGGCGTCGACATCGTCGAGATCGGCGTGCCGTACAGCGACCCCGTCATGGACGGCCCGGTGATCCAGGACGCCGCGGTGCGGGCCCTGGCCGCCGGCGTGCGCCTTCGGGACGTCTTCACAGCCGCGCGTGAGGTCTCGGGGGCGGGTGCCGGCGCGCTGGTCATGACGTACTGGAACCCGGTCCTGCGCTACGGCGTCGAGCGCTTCGCCGCGGACCTCGCAGCCGCCGGGGGAGCGGGCCTGATCACGCCGGACCTCATCCCCGACGAGGCCGGCGAGTGGATCTCGGCTGCCGACGCCCACGACCTCGACAAGGTCTTCCTCGTCGCCCCGAGCTCCACCCCGGAGCGGCTCGAGGCCGTGACGTCCGCCTGCCGCGGCTTCGTCTACGCCACCGCCGTCATGGGTGTCACCGGTGCCCGCGCCAGCGTCGGCGACGCCGCCGACGCCCTCGTCTCGCGCACCCGGGATCACACCGACCTGCCGGTCTGCGTCGGTCTCGGCGTGTCCACCGGCGACCAGGCCGCTGAGGTCGGCCGCTTCGCCGATGGTGTCATCGTCGGCTCGGCGCTGGTGCGCTGCCTGACCGAGGCCGCGTCCGAGCAGGAGGGCCTGGAGGCCCTCGGTGCCCTGGCGCGCGAGCTGGCCGACGGCATACGCCGGAGCCGGTCGTGAGCCTCGCCGGCGCCCTCCCGGCGGCGCTCGAAACCGCCCTGCCGGCTGAGATCCCCTCGCCGAGCGTCGGCGTGTGGCACCTCGGCCCGCTGCCGATCCGCGGGTACGCCATGTGCATCCTGGCCGGCATCGTCGTGGCCGTCTGGCTGACGCAGAAGCGGCTCGAGGCGCGCGGCCACCGCAAGGGCGTGGCCATCGACATCTCCGCCTGGGCCGTGCCGTTCGGCATCCTCGGCGGCCGGCTCTACCACCTGATCACCACGCCTCAGCCCTACTTCGGCGAGGGCGGCGACCCGTGGAAGGCGTTCGCCATCTACGAGGGCGGTCTCGGCATCTGGGGCGCGGTGGCGCTCGGTGCCGTCGGCGCCTGGATCGGCTGCCGCAAGAACGGCGTGGCCTTCCGGGACTTCGTCGACGCCGCCGCCCCCGGGCTCGCGATCGCCCAGGCCATGGGGCGCTTCGGCAACTGGTTCAACAACGAGATCTACGGCGCGCCGACCGACCTGCCGTGGAAGCTGCGCATCTACGAGTGGGACAGCTCGCTGGGCCGCGCGGTCACCGACGCCCAGGGCGCCCCGGTGGTCAAGGGCTACTTCCACCCCACGTTCCTCTACGAGGCCCTGTGGTGCCTGCTCCTCGCCGCCTTCCTGATCTGGCTGGGCCGGCGTCGACCGCTCAAGGCGGGCCAGGTCTTCGCGGCCTACGTCATGGGCTACCCCGTGGGGCGCATCGTCATCGAGAACATGCGCACCGACACCGCGAACCACATCCTCGGGCAGCGGGTCAACACCTGGGTGTCGATCCTCGTGTTCTTGCTCGGGCTCTACCTCTGGCGTCACTTCGGCCGCATGGCCCAGCCCGAGGTGCCGGTCGCCGGCCGGGCCGACGACGCTTCAGCGGGTGAGCCGACCGAGCCCACCGAGCCCACCGAGCCCACAGGGCCCACCGAGCCCGCTGGGGACGAGGGTGACGGGCAGGGCGATTCGGGGCGAGCCGCCGAAGATCCTGCGGTGGACGGGGCCCGCGACGGGTCGGGAGACGCCGTGGCTGGCGAGTCCAAGGCGAAGCGTCCGGCGCAGCCCTGATTGTGACTCCGGTCGCATCGCGTGCGCCCGGTTGAGCACGAAGTCTCACCATTCGGAATCCGCCGTATCAGTAGGTAGGACGCGGGGTCTCTCCGATATCGTCGAGCGCAACGCCTGTGGCCAGTGCCGTCCACATGCCCAAGTCATGTCGTGTGGCCCTGTCGCGGTCGCCCGCCTGGGACCCAGCAGAAGGACGGTGAAGATGCCGCCGCTCACCCGCACACGTGCCCTCTTCAGTGCGCACCCGGAAGACTCCGGCCTCTACCGCCGCGAGCTCGAGCACGACGCCTGTGGCGTCGCGCTCGTCGCGACGATGCGGGGACGGGCAGGGCACGACATCGTCGACCACGCCCTGACCGCCCTGCGCAACCTGGACCACCGGGGCGCCACCGGCGCCGACCCCTCGGTCGGCGACGGCGCCGGCATCCTCACGCAGATCCCCGACGCGTTCTTCCGCGCGACCGTGCCCTTCACGCTGCCCAACAACGGGGCGTATGCCGCCGGCATCGCCTTCCTGCCCCGCGACGCGGACGAGCGCGCCGCCGCCAAGGCGCGCATCGAGGAGCTCGCGGTCGCCGAGAACCTCAAGGTGCTCGGCTGGCGCGAGGTGCCCATCGAGGCCGAGCTCGTCGGCGCGGTCGCCCGGCAGTGCATGCCGCACTTCGAGCAGCTCTTCGTCAGCAGCTCGATCGGGCGGCAGGTGGCTTTGGGCCTCGACCGGCTCGCGTTCTGCCTGCGCAAGCGGGCCGAGCACGAGGTGGACGTCTATTTCGCCTCGCTGAGCTCGCGCACCATCGTCTACAAGGGCATGCTCACCACCGGTCAGCTGGAGCCCTTCTTCCCCGACCTGTCCGACGCGCGGTTCGCGAGCGAGCTGGCCCTCGTGCACTCTCGCTTCTCGACGAACACCTTCCCGTCGTGGCCGCTCGCGCACCCCTACCGCTTCATCGCCCACAACGGCGAGATCAACACCGTCAAGGGCAACCGCAACTGGATGCACGCCCGCGAGAGCCTGCTGACCTCCGACATCATCCCCGGCGACCTCGGGCGGATCTTCCCGGTCTGCACGCCCGACGCCTCCGACTCGGCGAGCTTCGACGAGGTGCTCGAGCTGCTTCACCTCGGTGGGCGCTCGCTCCCGCACGCCGTGCTCATGATGATCCCGGAGGCGTGGGAGAACCACGCGACGATGGACGCCGCCCGCAAGGCGTTCTACGAGTTCCACTCGACGTTCATGGAGCCGTGGGACGGCCCGGCCAATGTCTGCTTCAGCGACGGCACCCTGGTCGGCGCGGTCCTCGACCGCAACGGCCTGCGGCCGGGCCGCTACACCGTCACGAGCGACGGCCTCGTCGTGCTGGCCTCGGAGTCCGGGGTGCTCGAGCTCGACCCCGCGACCATCGTCCAGCGCGGGCGCCTGCAGCCCGGGAAGATGTTCCTCGTCGACACCGAGCACGGGCGCATCGTCGGCGACGAGGAGATCAAGAGCCAGCTCGCCGCCGCCAAGCCGTATGCCGAGTGGCTCCACGCGGGCCTCATCCACCTCGAGGACCTCCCGGAGCGCGAGCACATCGTGCACACCGCAGCCTCCGTGGCCCGGCGCCAGCAGACCTTCGGCTACACCGCCGAGGAGCTGCGCATCCTCCTGACCCCGATGGCCAGGTCCGGCGGCGAGGCGCTCGGCTCGATGGGCACCGACACGCCCATCGCCGTCCTGTCGTCGCGGCCGCGGCTGCTCTTCGACTACTTCACGCAGCTCTTCGCGCAGGTGACCAACCCGCCGCTCGACGCGATCCGCGAGGAGCTCGTCACGTCGCTCGGCACCTACATGGGTCCCGAGGGCAACGCCCTGTCGGCCTCGCCGTCGCACGCCCGCCAGCTCGTCCTCGACTTCCCGGTCATCGACAACGACGAGCTCGCCAAGATCGTGCACATCAACGCCGACGGTGACCTGCCCGGCTACGCGACGCACGTGGTCCGCGGTCTCTACGACGTCACCGGGGGAGCGGCCGCCATGCGCGACCGGCTGGAGGAGATCTTCGCCGAGGTGTCGCTGGCCATCACGCGCGGGGCGCGCTTCGTCGTGCTCTCCGACCGCGACTCGGGCCGTGACCTCGCGCCCATCCCGTCCCTGCTGCTGACCGCCGCAGTGCACCACCACCTCATCCGCGAGAAGACCCGCACCCAGGTCGGCCTGCTAGTCGAGGCGGGCGACGTGCGCGAGGTGCACCACGTGGCCCTGCTCATCGGCTTCGGCGCGGCCGCGGTCAACCCCTACCTCGCGATGGAGACGGTCGAGGACCTCGTGCGGGCCGGCGAGATCGAGGGTGTGACCTCCGAGAAGGCGGTCGCCAACCTCATCAAGGCGCTCGGCAAGGGGGTCCTGAAGGTCATGTCGAAGATGGGCATCTCCACGGTCGCGTCCTACCGCGGTGCCCAGGTCTTCGAGGCGATCGGCCTCTCGCAGGCGCTCGTCGACCGCTACTTCACCGGCACGGTGAGCCAGCTCGGCGGCGTCGGTCTCGACGTCATCGCCCGCGAGACCGCCGAGCGCCACGCGCGGGCCTACCCGCCGGACGGCGTGCACCAGCCGCACCGCACCCTCGAGGTCGGTGGCGAGTACCAGTGGCGCCGCGAGGGCGAGCCCCACCTCTTCGACCCCGAGACGGTCTTCCGCCTCCAGCACTCCACCCGCCAGCGCCGCTACGACATCTTCAAGCAGTACACCGGCCGCATCGACGACCAGAGCTCGCGCCTGATGACGCTGCGCGGCCTGATGGGTTTCAAGCCGACCGGGGTCACCGGGCGCCTGCCCGTTCCGGTCGAGGAGGTCGAGCCGGTCAGCGAGATCGTCAAGCGCTTCAACACCGGCGCGATGAGCTACGGCTCCATCTCGCAGGAGGCGCACGAGACGCTCGCCGTCGCGATGAACCGCCTCGGCGGCCGCTCCAACACCGGCGAGGGCGGCGAGGACGTCGACCGCCTGCTCGACCCCGAGCGTCGCTCGGCCGTCAAGCAGGTCGCGTCCGGTCGCTTCGGGGTGACGAGCCTCTACCTGACGCACTCCGACGACATCCAGATCAAGATGGCCCAGGGCGCCAAGCCCGGCGAGGGCGGCCAGCTGCCCGGCCACAAGGTCTACCCGTGGGTGGCCAAGACCCGGCACTCGACGCCGGGCGTCGGGCTCATCTCGCCGCCGCCGCACCACGACATCTACTCGATCGAGGACCTGGCGCAGCTGATCCACGACCTCAAGAACGCCAACCCCGGCGCCCGGATCCACGTCAAGCTCGTCTCCGAGATCGGCGTCGGCACCGTGGCGGCCGGCGTGTCCAAGGCGCACGCCGACGTCGTGCTCGTCTCGGGCCACGACGGCGGCACGGGCGCGAGTCCTCTCACCTCGCTCAAGCACGCCGGCGCCCCCTGGGAGCTCGGCCTGGCCGAGGCCCAGCAGACGCTCGTGCTCAACGGCCTGCGCGACCGCATCGTCGTGCAGGTCGACGGCCAGCTCAAGACCGGACGCGACGTCGTCATCGCGGCGCTGCTCGGCGCCGAGGAGTTCGGCTTCGCCACGGCGCCGCTCGTGGTCTCCGGCTGCATCATGATGCGCGTCTGCCACCTGGACACCTGCCCGGTCGGCATCGCCACGCAGAACCCCGAGCTGCGGGCGCGCTTCTCCGGCAAGCCGGAGTTCGTCGAGACTTTCTTCGAGTACATCGCCCAGGAGGTGCGTGAGCACCTCGCCTACCTCGGCTTCCGCTCCATCGAGGAGGCCGTCGGCCAGGTCAGCAGCCTCGACCTCGACAAGGCGATCGCGCACTGGAAGGCCTCGGGCCTGGACCTCAGCCCGATCCTCGCCGTGGCCGACAACCCCACCGGGGGCACACTGCACCAGTCGGCGCCGCAGGACCACGCCCTCGACAAGGCGCTCGACAACGAGCTGCTGAGCCGTGCCCTGCCCGCCATCGAGACCGGTGAGCAGGTGCGCACGCAGATCGCGGTCCGCAACGTCAACCGGACCGTCGGGACCATGCTCGGCCACCACGTCACCAAGGCGCACCCGCACGGGCTCGCCGACAACACCATCGAGCTGACGATGACCGGCTCGGGCGGCCAGTCCTTCGGGGCGTTCCTGCCGGCCGGGGTGACCATGCAGCTCTTCGGCGACGCCAACGACTACGTCGGCAAGGGCCTCTCCGGTGGCCGGGTTGTCGTGCGGCCGCACCGCGAGGCCACGCTCGTGGCCGAGGAGAACGTCATCGGCGGCAACGTCATCGCCTACGGCGCCACCACCGGGCAGCTCTTCCTGCGCGGCGTGGTCGGCGAGCGCTTCTGCGTGCGCAACTCCGGCGCCGAGGCCGTCGTCGAGGGCGTGGGCGACCACGGCTGCGAGTACATGACCGGCGGGGTCGCCGTCGTGCTCGGCCAGACCGGGCGCAACTTCGCCGCCGGCATGTCGGGCGGCGTGGCCTTCGTGCTCGACCTCGACCCCCACCTCGTCAACCCCGAGATGGTCGACCTGCTGCCGCTGCGCGACGAGGACGACGAGCGGCTGCGCGCCCTGCTGGAGGCGCACGTGCGGTGGACCGAGTCGCCGGTGGCCGGCGGGCTGCTCGGCGACTGGGCGACGGCACGCGAGCGGTTCACGCTCGTGCTCCCGCGCGACTACCAGCGTGTGCTCGACGTGCGGGCGCAGGCGGAGCAAGAGGGCCTCGACCTCGACGGACCCGAAGTGTGGAACCAGATCATGGAGGCTTCCCGTGGCTGACCCCCAGGGCTTTCTCACCACCCGCGAGCGCGAGCTCCCCGCCCGCCGTCCCGTCCCGGTGCGCATCCGCGACTGGAAGGAGGTCTACGAGGAGCAGGAGCTCGGGCAGCTCCAGCGCCAGGCCGGTCGCTGCATGGACTGCGGCATCCCGTTCTGCCACTCCGGCTGTCCGCTCGGCAACCTGATCCCCGAGTGGAACAACTTCGCGTGGCGGGGCGACTGGTCCGACGCCATCGAGCGACTTCACGCGACGAACAACTTCCCGGAGTTCACCGGGCGGCTCTGTCCGGCGCCGTGCGAGACGGCCTGCGTGCTCGGCATCAACCAGCCGGCCGTGACGATCAAGCAGGTCGAGGTGACGACGATCGAGCGCGCCTTCGACGAGGGCCTGGTCACCCCGCTGCCGCCGGAACGCCTCTCGGGCAAGACGGTGGCCGTCGTGGGGTCGGGTCCGGCCGGTCTGGCCGCGGCGCAGCAGCTGACGCGGGCCGGTCACACCGTCGCCGTGTTCGAGCGGGCCGACAAGCCGGGCGGCCTGCTGCGCTACGGCATCCCCGAGTTCAAGATGGAGAAGTCGGTCCTCGACCGCCGCCTCGAGCAGATGACCGCGGAGGGCACGCGTTTCCGCAACGGTGTCGACGTCGGTGCCGACATCACCGGGCGGCAGCTGCGCGACCGCTACGACGCCGTCGTCCTCGCGCTCGGCGCGACCGTCCCGCGCGACCTCGACGCGCCCGGTCGCCGGCTGGGCGGCATCCACCAGGCGATGGACTACCTCCCGCAGGGCAACCGGGCGGCGCTCGGTGAGCAGGTGCAGGACCAGATCCTCGCCACCGGCAAGCACGTCGTGGTCATCGGGGGCGGTGACACCGGGGCCGACTGCATCGGCACGGCGCACCGCCAGGGCGCCGCCTCCGTCACGAGCCTGGAGATCATGCCGCAGCCGGGGGAGGAGCGCCCGGGCAACCAGCCGTGGCCGACCTACCCGATGCTCTACCGCGTGGCGAGCGCTCACGAGGAGGGCGGCGAGCGCATCTACGCCGTCAGCACCACCGAGTTCGTCGGTGACGACGAGGGAGACGTCGCCGCGCTGCGGCTGACCGAGGTCGAGATGGTCGACGGGAAGCTCGCGCCCAGGCCGGGCACCGAGCGCGAGATCCCCGCCCAGCTCGTGCTCTTCGCCATGGGCTTCCTCGGCCCGCAGCGCGCGGGTGTCGTCGAGCAGCTCGGGGTCGCCCTCGACGCGCGCGGCAACGTGGAGCGCGACAAGACCTTCATGAGCTCGGTCCCGGGCGTCTTCGTGGCCGGCGACGCCGGCCGCGGCCAGTCGCTGATCGTCTGGGCCATCGCCGAGGGCCGCGCCGCGGCCGCCGGTGTGGACGCCTGGCTCACGGGCAGCAGCTCGCTGCCGCGCCCCATCGCGCCGACCGACCGACCCCTCACCGTCTGACCCGCAGGGCCACCTGCCGTATGCCGTGTCGTCACCTGGGCGACACGGCATACGGGCACGATCTCGTCACGGGCACAAGCGAACTCGGCTCCCACGGCCTTGTGCCGTCCCAGCGGGCGAACCCGCGTGGTGACCCACGTCACAGCACCCATAAGGTGGAAACATGCGTCGCGCCAAGATCGTCTGCACCATTGGACCCAAGACCTCCTCACCCACCCAGCTGCGCGCCCTCGTCGACGCCGGGATGGACGTCGCCCGGCTCAACCTCTCCCACGGTGACCACTCCGTGCACGAGCAGGTCTACCGCGACATCAGGGCCGCGGGCGACGCCTCCGGCCGCGCGGTCGGCATCCTCGTCGACCTGCAGGGTCCCAAGATCCGCACCGGCCGTTTCGCGGCCGGCCCCGTGACCCTGAGCCCCGGCCAGCGGTTCACCATCACCACCCGCGAGGTCGAGGGCGACGACAGCATCGTGGGCACGACCTATGCCGGCCTGCCGGGCGACGTGAGCCCCGGTGACGTCCTGCTCATAGACGACGGCAAGGTCATGCTCCGCGCCGTCGAGGTGACCGACACGGACGTGCTGACCGAGACCGTCATCGGCGGCCAGGTCAGCAACAACAAGGGCATCAACCTGCCGGGCGTCGCCGTGAGCGTCCCCGCACTCTCCGAGAAGGACCGTGACGACCTGCGGTTCGCGATGCGCCTCGGCGTCGACATGATCGCCCTGTCCTTCGTCCGCTCGGCCGACGACATCGTCGACGTGCACGAGATCATGGACGAGTTCGGAGAGCGCATCCCCGTCATCGCCAAGGTCGAGAAGCCCCAGGCCGTCGAGAACCTCGAGGGGATCGTCGCCGCGTTCGACGGCATCATGGTCGCCCGCGGCGACCTCGGCGTCGAGATGCCGCTCGAGGACGTCCCGCTCGTGCAGAAGCGCGCCATCGAGCTGTCCCGCCGTGAGGCCAAGCCCGTCATCGTCGCCACTCAGGTGCTCGAGTCGATGATCGAGAACCCCCGGCCCACCCGTGCGGAGGCGTCCGACGCCGCCAACGCGGTGCTCGACGGTGCGGACGCGCTGATGCTGTCCGGCGAGACGTCCGTCGGCGCGTGGCCCATCGAGGCCGTGCGCACCATGGCCCGGATCATCGAGTCCACCGAGGTGCACGGCTACGACAAGATCGCCCGGATGCCGACCAACCCCAAGACCGTCGGGGGAGCCGTCACCAAGGCGGCCGTCGAGATCGGCGAGGTCGTCGGGGCAAGGTTCCTCATCACCTTCACCGAGACGGGCGGCTCGGCCACCCGGATGGCGCGCATCCGCCCCCGACTGCCGATGCTCGCGTTCACGTCGGAGCCACGGGTCCGCTCGCAGCTGGCCCTGGTCTGGGGTGTCGAGACCTACCTGGTGCCGCGCATGCACCACACCGACCAGTTCGCCATGCAGGTCGACCTCAAGCTCATCCCCGAGGGCCGGGTGGTCGAGGGGGAGCGGGTGGTCATCGTCGCCGGTTCGCCTCCCGGCATCCCCGGCTCGACGAACGCCTTGCGCGTGCACCGCGTCGGCGACGCGGTCAACCGTGCGGCCCCGGCCTACCGGCCGGAGGAGGTGACGAGCTGACCGCTCGTCACGGGTGGCCCGCCGGCGCGGCCCGCGGGCGCACCGGGTGCGCCTGAAGGCCGACCTCGGGCCGTGGAGCGGTATGCCGTGGGGCGGCTCGAGGGCACACCTTTGCTCTCGGGCCAGCGCGCGCCGGTATGCTGGCGCGCGCACTCCGGCCGGGGTGGTGGAATGGCAGACACGGGGCACTCAAAATGCTCTGGCCGAAAGGCCGTGCGGGTTCGAGTCCCGCCCTCGGCACCGGTGGGCGCTCCCGAGACGGGTCGGGCAGAGCGCCGCCTCGCGGCACCACCCTCCCGAAACGCGGCCGAAGCCGGCCCCGGATAGGCTTTGCGCGTGAGCACCGAGAGCGCCGACGAGAGCACCACGCCCAAGCCGACCCCCGCAACCGCGGCCGCCGCTGCGCCCCCGGCCGCCGCGACGGCACCCCAGGGCGGCGCGACCGGCCCCGTCGCCGGCGCCACCCGCATCCTGGTCGCCGAGGACGAGGCACTGATCCGCCTCGACCTCGTCGAGATGCTCGGCGAGCAGGGCTACGACGTGGTGGGTCAGGCCAGCAACGGCGAGCAGGCCGTCGAGCTCGCGAAGGAGGTCAAGCCCGACCTCGTGATCATGGACGTCAAGATGCCGGTGCTCGACGGGCTCTCCGCGGCCGAGCAGCTCCACGACGCGAAGCTGTGCCCGGTCATCATGCTCACTGCGTTCTCCCAGACCGAGCTCGTCGAGCGTGCCCGCGACGCCGGCGTCATGGCCTACATCGTCAAGCCGTTCACGGCCGACGACCTGCGCCCCGCGATCGACATCGCCACCTCCCGCTGGCAGGAGATGAAGGCTCTCGAGGCCGAGATCGCCGACCTCGGTGAGCGTCTCGAGACCCGCAAGCTGGTCGACCGCGCCAAGGGCGTGCTGATGAGCCAGCTCAAGCTCAGCGAGTCCGACGCCTTCCGCTGGATCCAGAAGACCGCGATGGACCGGCGCCTCGGGATGAAAGAGGTCGCCGAGGCCGTCATCAACGGTTTCCCGGCGTCCTGACGAGGGTCCGGCCGGAGCCGTTCCGGCAGCACGGAGGCCCGGAGGTCACGACACGGTCACTGATCGTGGCTTATTGATGACCCCAGCGCGGATTACGGCCTAGTCTCCGTCACATCCCTCGACCGAGGGGCGTGTGATTTCAGGAGGACATCCGTGCGTTCTACCCTCAAGTTCGCTGTGCCGATCGCGGTCGCAGCGCTTGCCCTCGGCGCTTGTGGCACCAAGGGTGGCGAGACCTCGGCCGGCGGAGCCGGCGGCTCGGCGAAGGCGGCCTGCGACCAGAAGATCGGCATGTTCGGTGCCCTCACCGGGCCGAACGCCAACCTGGGCATCTACATCCAGAACGGCGTCAACCTGGCTCTCGACGACTACAACAAGAAGCACCCGGACTGCAAGGTCACCCTCGAGAACTACGACTCCCAGGGCGACCCCACCCAGGCGCCGGCCCTGGCCAAGAAGGCCATCGACGACAAGAAGGTCGTCGGCATCGTCGGCCCCGCCTTCTCGGGTGAGTCCAAGGCGGCCGACCCGGCGTTCAACGAGGCCGGTCTGGTCACGATCACGCCGTCGGCCACCAACCCCAAGCTCGCGGACAACGGGTGGAAGACCTTCTTCCGCGTCCTCGGCAACGACGCCACGCAGGGCCCCGCCGCCGCGAAGTACATCAAGGACACGCTGAAGGCCAACAAGCCGTTCGTCATCGACGACGCCTCCGAGTACGGCAAGGGACTGGCCGACATCGTCCGCCAGGACCTCGGTTCGGCCGTCGTCGGCAACGACACCGTCCAGCAGAAGCAGACGGACTTCAGCGCGTCGGTCACGAAGGTGAAGTCGTCCGGCGCCGACGCCCTCTTCTACGGTGGCTACGCCCCCGAGGCGGCTCCGCTGGTCAAGCAGCTGCGTGACGGCGGCTGGAAGGGCACGTTCGTCGCAGCTGACGGCGTCAAGGACCAGTCCTTCATCGACAACGCCGGCCCCGCGGCTGACGGTGCGATCGTGACGTGCCCGTGCGTGCCGGCCGACATCGCACCGGACTTCGCCAAGGCGTACAAGGCGAAGTACAACCAGGACCCCAACACCTACTCGGGTGAGGGCTACGACGCCGCGACGATCCTGCTCGACGGCATCGCCGCCGGCAAGGACCGCAGCAGCATGGTCGACTTCGTCAAGTCCTACGACAAGAAGGGCGTGACGAAGCAGCTGAAGTTCGACCCCAAGGGCGAGTCGTCCGACATCAAGGTCTTCGCCTACAAGGTGCAGGGCGGGAAGTTCGTGTCCGCCGGGGAGATCAAGTAAGCCAGTCGTTCTCGTCGGGGGGGCGGTCGGAGCGATGCGCTCCGACCGCCCCTCGTCGGACCGGCCCACCTGATCCGATCCCGTTCACCGCACCCGGCCCAGGAGGTCTTGGATGCAGTACCTGTTTGACAACTTCTTCTCGCTGACGATCACCGGGCTCACGCTCGGCGCGGTCTACGCCCTCGTGGCCCTCGGCTACACGCTCGTCTACGGCGTGCTGCGCCTCATCAACTTCGCCCACTCCGAGGTGTTCATGTACGGCACCTTCGCCTCGCTGTGGATCGTCACGCTCCTCGGCGCCCACGCGGGCGGGAGCGTCGGCCAGGTGATCTTCTGGATCGCCATGATGTTCGTGGCGGCCATGGCCGTCTCGGGGCTCATCGCGGTGCTCCTCGAACGCGTCGCCTACCGCCCGTTGCGCAAGCGCAACGCCCCGCCGCTCATCGCGCTCATCTCGGCGATCGGCGCCTCCTTCGTCCTGTCCGAGCTGATGGGCCTGCGCGAGCGGATCGTCAGCTGGTTCGGGCTCCAGACCACCCTGCGCCCGTACGTCGCCAACTCACGCAACAACGTCGGTATGCCGGAGATCATGCACCCGCAGCCGGTCTTCACCCTGGGTGACTACGCCGTCACGAACGTCGACATCTTCGTCATCGTCGGCGCCATCGCGATCATGGTGGTCCTCGACCAGTTCGTGCGGCGCTCGCGCCTGGGCCGCGGCATCAGGGCCGTCGCGATGGACCCGGAGGCGGCAGCCCTGATGGGCGTCAACCGTGACCGGGTCATCCAGGTCACCTTCCTCACCGGCGGTGTCATGGCCGGCGCCGCGGCCGTCTTCTACATGCTGAAGATCGGCATCACCCGCTACGACGTCGGCTTCATCCTCGGCGTCAAGGCGTTCACGGCGGCCGTCCTCGGCGGTATCGGCAACCTGCGCGGAGCGTTGCTCGGCGGCTTCGTCCTCGGCCTCGCCGAGAACTACGGCTCCGCCCTCGTGGGCACGCAGTGGAAGGACGTCGTCGCGTTCGTCCTGCTCGTGCTCATCCTCCTCTTCCGACCCACCGGGCTGCTCGGTGAGTCCCTCGGAAAGGCGCGCGCATGAGTACCGCCACTCCTGCGGCCGGCTCGGCCGCCACCACCCGACGTCCCAGCTTCCGCAACCGGGTCAACTCGCTTCCCAAGGGCGTCAAGATCGCCCTCTGGGTGCTGTTCGCGATCTTCCTGTTCCTGCTGCCCGTTTTGAACATCCCGTTGATCACCACGGAGGGGTCCGACTTCGGTGGCGTGCTCTTCACCGTCTCCACGTACGTCCTCGTGGCCCTCGGCCTCAACATCGTCGTCGGGTATGCCGGCCTGCTCGACCTCGGCTACGTCGGCTTCTACGCCATCGGCGCCTACACCGTCGGGGTGCTCAGCTCGCAGCACGCCAACCTGTCGTGGATCGTCGTCGTGCCCATCGCGATCGCTGCCGCCATGGTCTCGGGCATCATCCTCGGCGCCCCCACCCTTCGAGTGCGCGGCGACTACCTCGCCATCGTGACCCTCGGATTCGGCGAGATCGTGCGACTGTGCCTGGTCAACTCCCAGTGGCTCGGTGGCGCGCAGGGCATCTCCAACATCCCCAAACCGCCGAGTGTCTCGCTCTTCGAGGTGCCGAGCCTCGACTGGAGCGGCGGTGTCCCGGTCGTCGACCTCGGCACGACGTCGACGTTCCTGAAGTTCGGGATCACCGACTTCGTGCCGTACTACTGGCTCGGTCTCATCGTCATCGGCCTCGTGCTGCTCTTCGACATCCTCGTCAAGAACAGCCGGGTGGGCCGGGCGTGGGAGGCGACCCGTGAGGACGAGGACGCGGCAGAGCTGATGGGCGTCCCGACGTTCCGGTTCAAGCTGCTCGCCTTCGCGCTGGGCGCGGCGATCGGTGGTCTCTCCGGGGCGCTCTTCGCCACGAAGGCAGGCTTCATCTCGCCCGACAACTTCATCCTCCTGCTGTCGATCCTCTTCCTCGCGGCGGTCGTCGTCGGTGGCGCCGGCAACCGCTGGGGCGTGATCGTCGGAGCGATCGTCGTCGGGTACTTCCCGGAGCGCTTCCGTGACTTCGCCGACTTCCGGGTGCTCGTCTTCGGCCTCGCGCTCATGCTGCTCGCGATCTTCCGGCCGCAGGGTCTGCTGCCGCCGCGGCGCACGGTTCGCGCCAAGCGCGCGGACGCCACAGAGGCCGTCCTCGAGGAAGGAGAAGCCAATGTCTGAGCCGGTTCGGGCGCAGGAGCCCCTGCAGGCCGAGGAGGCCACCGGGATCAACCCCGACGTGGACATCGCGCCGGCCGACGTCGGCGTGCCGGTCGTCCCGGAGGGGGAGCGGCTGCTCGAGGTCGACGCGGTCACGCTGCGTTTCGGCGGTGTGGTCGCGCTCAACGACGTCAGCTTCCACATCAACAAGGGCGAGATCCTCGGTCTCATCGGGCCCAACGGCGCCGGCAAGACGACCTGCTTCAACGTCATGACCGGCGTCTACCAGCCGACCTCCGGTGCGGTGCGCTACCTCGGTGAGCCGCTGGGCAAGCGCAAGAAGTTCGAGATCACCAAGCTCGGCATCGCCCGCACCTTCCAGAACATCCGCCTGTTCGCCAACATGACGGCGCTCGAGAACGTCCTCGTCGGTGTCGACGCGCACCACTCGACCGGCGTCGGCTCGGCGATGTTCCGCCTGCCGAAGCACCGCCGGGAGGAGGCGCAGGGCTACGAGCGGGCCATGGAGCTGCTCACCTTCATGGGGCTCGAGCGCAAGGCCGACGAGCTGGCACGCAACCTGCCCTACGGCGACCAGCGCCGACTCGAGATCGCCCGCGCCCTGGCGACCAGCCCGCAGCTGCTCTGCCTCGACGAGCCGGCAGCCGGGTTCAACCCGGCCGAGAAGGCCAAGCTGATGGAGCTCATCCGCACCATCCGCGACCAGGGCTACACGGTCCTGCTCATCGAGCACGACATGAAGCTCGTCATGGGCGTGACCGACCGGATCGTCGTGCTCGAGTTCGGCCGCAAGATCGCCGAGGGCTCGCCCGCCGAGATCCGCGACAACCCGGCGGTCGTCGCCGCCTACCTGGGAGTTGACGAAGATGCTTCTTGAGGTCAATGGGCTCTGCGTCAACTACGGGCGCATCGAGGCCATCCGCGACATCAGCTTCACCGTCGACGAGGGCGAGATCGTCACCTTGATCGGCGCCAACGGAGCCGGCAAGACCACCACGATGAAGACCGTCTCCGGGCTTCGCCCGGTGCGGGCCGGGACCGTGAAGTTCGACGGCAAGGACATCACCCAGACGCCGTCGCACGAGCGACCGGTCCTCGGCATCTCCCAGTCGCCCGAGGGCCGAGGCTGCTTCGTGGGCATGACGGTGATGGAGAACCTCGAGATGGGCACCTACGCCCGCCCGGACCGCAAGACGAAGGCCGTCAAGGACGACCTCGAGCGGGTCTTCGAGCTCTTCCCGCGGCTGAAGGAGCGCAGCAACCAGGCGGCGGGCTCGATGTCGGGTGGCGAGCAGCAGATGCTGGCGATGGGTCGCGCGCTCATGGCCAAGCCGAGGCTGCTGCTCCTCGACGAGCCGTCGATGGGGCTCGCGCCGAAGCTCATCCAGCAGATCTTCGACATCGTCACGGAGATCAACAGCCAGGGCACCACGGTGCTGCTCGTCGAGCAGAACGCGGCCCAGGCGCTCAAGCGGTCGCACCGCGCCTACATCCTCGAGACGGGGGAGATCGTCCGTGAGGGCTCGGGCAAGGAGCTCGCCGACGACCCCGCGGTCAAGGCTGCCTACCTCGGCGGCGACGTGTAGGAGCGGAGCTGCCCACATGGGCAAAGGTACGGAATCCGAAGGTGGGGTGTCCCGACGACGTCGGGACACCCCATCCTCGTCCCGGGAGGCCTACTGCTTCCTCTTCCGCCCGAGGCTCTATGGTCGTAGTGTTCGCCGGGTGATCTCGGGGCTGGAACAGGAGGGATGATGGGTCGAGCAGTGGTTTCGGTGCGACGGGTCGAGGAGAGCCTGCACCCGCAGTTCATCGAGCTGTGGATCGCGCACCGGATCGAGGGTGGCACCACCCCTGAGGCGGCACAGCGTCTGGCGCTGGACGGGACGTTGCGAAACGCCTTGAGCCGCAACGACATCTCCGCCTTCATCGCGTTCGTCGACGATCGTCCGGCTGGCTACGTCGTGCTCGCCGACTCCACCCGCAGCCTGCTGGTCGACTCGCCGTGCGTCTCCATCGACATGCTCTTCGTCCACTCGGAGCTGCGTCGTCAGGGCGTCGGGCGGGCCCTGCTGACCGCGGCCAGCCGCTACGCGGACCGCCAGGGTTGCGAGCACCTGGCCAGTGCGGTTCCCGCAGGTGACCGCGAAGCCAACCGGTTCTTCGCCCGACTGGGCTTCGCTCCCGAGACCGTGCGCCGGGTCGCGTCGGCCGCCACGCTCCAGCGCAAGCTGGCGGGTGAGCCGCGCTCGCACCGCGTGTCGCTCGACCTGCTCCAGCGACGTCGCGACCTTCGTGCGCGGGCGCCGCGGCACGACCCCAAGATCGCCGGCTGACGGGCTCGTCGGAGGCCCGGGCCGAGCTCTCCTCTGCCCGGGCTCAGGCCGTCTGTTCGACTCAGGCCCCCGGGGCGGCGTCGCGGAGCAGGCAGGTGATCCGCGAGGTGCAGATGCGCTTGCCGTCCTCGTCGGTGACGACCACGTCGTAGCTCACGAGCGTCCGGCCGGCGCTGAGCAGCGTCGCCGTGCCCGTGACCGTGCCCGTGCGGGCGGCGCGGTGGTGCGTGGCGTTGATGTCGAGCCCGACGGCGACGCGGCCGGCTCCCGCGTGGAGCTGGGCGCCGATCGAGCCGAGCGTCTCGGCGAGCACGACGCTGGCGCCCCCGTGGAGCAGGCCGTAGGGCTGGGTGTTGCCCGCCACCGGCATCGTGGCCACGAGGCGCTCGGGGGAGACCTCCGTGAGCTCGATGTGCATCCGTTCGAGCAGCGTGCCCGCCGCCATCGAGCGCATGTCCTCGAGGGTCTGCCCGGTCGCCTGTGTCGAAGAGCCAGTCGATGAAGTCATGGGCGCGATCGTATGCCGCGGCGCCGGGCGCCCGTGCGCGGCCGCGCGCGAGCTCGGGGTGACTCCCGGCTCGTGGCCGGCCCGTGGTTGGAGACCGGACGGCATACGCCCGAAGCCCTGTCGGTGGCCTGTCGGGACTCCGTCCCGAGGTGCGGCCGAGCGGTGTCCGCGGCCGCCACTAGGCTTCCGGTGTGAGCCGACTCCTCCTCCTCGACGGACACTCGCTGGCCTACCGCGCGTTCTTCGCGCTGCCTGCCGAGAACTTCTCGACCAGCACCGGCCAGCACACCAACGCCGTCTACGGCTTCACGTCGATGCTGATCAACATGCTGCGCGACGAGGAGCCCACGCACGTGGCCGTGGCCTTCGACAAGGCGCGACACTCCTTCCGCACGGAGGAGTACTCCGAGTACAAGGCCGGCCGGGCCCGCACGCCCGACGAGTTCGCGGGGCAGATCCCGCTGGTCAAGGAGGTGCTCGACGCATTGCGCATCAAGCACCTCGAGCTCGACGGCTACGAGGCCGACGACATCATCGCGACGATCGCCACCCAGGCCGAGGCCGCCGGCGTGGACACGCTCATCTGCTCGGGCGACCGCGACACCTTCCAGCTCGTGTCCGACCAGGTCAGGATCCTCTACCCCGTGCGCGGGGTGTCCGAGGTGTGGCGGATGGGTCCTGCCGAGGTGCAGGAGAAGTACGGCGTGCCCCCGGGCCGCTACAGCGACCTTGCCGCCATGGTGGGGGAGTCGTCCGACAACCTGCCCGGCGTGCCGGGCGTCGGTCCCAAGACCGCCGCCAAGTGGATCACCCAGTACGGCAACCTCGACGGCATCGTGGCGAACATCGACAAGATCACGGGCAAGGCGGGCCAGGCCCTGCGCGACCACCTCGACCAGGTGCTGCGCAACCGCCGGCTCAACCAGCTCGTCAAGGACAGCCCGGTCGGGTTCGACATCGAGGACCTGCGCCGCACCCAGTGGAGCCGCGAGGAGGTCCACACCGTCTTCGACGGCCTGGAGTTCCGTGTGCTGCGCGACCGGCTCTTCGCCACGGTCGAGGCGGCAGCGCCTGAGGCCGAGGAGGGCTTCGACGTCGACGGTGCGGTGCTGACGCCCGAGCAGGTTCCGGCGTGGGTGGCCGAGCACCTCGCCTCCGACCAGCGGGCCGGCCTGTCGGTCATGGGCACGTGGGCGCGAGGCACCGGAGACGCCACGGCCCTGGCCGTCGCGGCAGGCGACGGCAGTGCCGCGTGGATCGACCTCCAGACGTTGACGCCCGAGGGTGAGGCCTCGATCGGTGGCTGGCTCGAGGACAGCTCCCGCCCCAAGGCGATGCACGACGCCAAGGGCCCGGTCGAGGCCCTCGGCGCGCGGGGCTGGTGGGTGCAGGGCCTCACGAGCGACACCCAGCTCGCTGCCTACCTCGTCAAGCCCGACCAGCGCACCTACCACCTCGACGACCTCGTGCTGCGCAACCTGCGCCGCGAGCTGAGCGGCGCCGCAACGACCGACGGCCAGGGCATGCTGGACTTCGGCGGTGACGCCGACGAGCAGGCGGCCCACAAGGAGATGGTGCGGGCCACCGCCGTTCGAGACCTCGCCGAGGTGCTCGACGAGCAGGTTGCGGCCACCGGCGGAGCCGAGCTGCTCGCCGAGGTCGAGATCCCCCTCGTCGACGTGCTGGCCCGGATGGAGCGCACCGGAATCGCCGTCGACGCCGACGGACTGGACACGCTCGAGGGTGACTTCGCGACCAAGGTGGCCGAGGCGCAGCAGGACGCCTGGGACGCGATCGGCGGCGAACAGATCAACCTCGGTTCGCCCAAGCAGCTGCAGGAGGTGCTCTTCGGCACCCTCGCCATGCCGAAGACGAAGAAGACGAAGACCGGCTACACCACCGACGCCGACGCCCTGAACGACCTCTTCGTCAAGACGGAGCACCCCTTCCTCGAGGCGCTGCTGCGCCATCGCGACGCCGCCCGGCTGCGCGTCACGGTCGAGGGGCTGCAGAAGTCGGTGGCCGACGATGGCCGCATCCACACGACCTACCTGCAGACCATCGCGGCGACGGGGCGCCTCAGCTCCACCGAGCCCAACCTGCAGAACGTGCCGATCCGCACGGAGGAAGGGCGCCGCATCCGCGGGCTCTTCGTCGTCGGCGACGGCTACGAGGCCCTCATGTCGGCCGACTACTCCCAGATCGAGATGCGCGTCATGGCGCACCTGTCCGGCGACGAGGGCCTCATCGAGGCGTTCCGCACCGGCGAGGACCTGCACCGCTTCGTCGGCTCGAAGGTCTTCGGCGTCGACCCGGAGCAGGTGACCCCGGCGATGCGCTCCAAGGTCAAGGCGATGTCCTACGGCCTCGCCTACGGCCTCTCCGCCTTCGGGCTCTCCAAGCAGCTGACCATCAGCACCGAGGAGGCGCGGGGCCTGATGGAGGGCTACTTCGAGCGGTTCGGCGGCGTCAGCGACTACCTCAAGGAGGTCGTCGCCGAGGCGCGCGGCACCGGCTACACCGCGACGATGTTCGGCCGCCGGCGCTACCTGCCCGACCTGACGTCCGACAACCGCCAGCGTCGCGAGATGGCCGAGCGGATGGCACTCAACGCGCCGATCCAGGGGTCGGCAGCCGACATCATGAAGGTGGCGATGATCGGGGTCGACCGGGCCCTCGTCGCCGCGGGGGCGAAGTCACGCATCCTGCTCCAGGTCCACGACGAGCTCGTGCTCGAGGTGGCGACCGGTGAGCGCGACGACGTCGAGAAGCTCGTCCGCCACGAGATGGGGCACGCCGCGGAGCTGGACGTGCCACTCGACATCAACGTCGGGGTCGGCCGGTCCTGGCACGACGCCGCCCACTAGTCACCAGGGGGCGAGCCGCGGCGGGCAGCGCGGACAGGATCTAGATGGGCAAATGCTGACAGGTCGCTGTTCACGCCCTGCGAGTTTCCTGAAAAACACCTGAGCCCCCCATGGGTGACGACATCATGGGATGACGCCAACGGGGATCGAGTTGGCGTCCAGCTGATGGTGATGAATGGGGTGCCGCCATGGTTGGGTGGCTGGTTCGTTCGTGTGTCCACAACACCAAGATCGTGCTGGTCGCGGCCGCCGTCTTGATCGGGCTGGGCGTCTGGCGCGTGCCCCAGGCCGAGGTGGACGTCCTTCCGGAGTTCGCACCGGTGACGGTGCAGGTCCAGACCGAGGCGCTCGGTCTGTCGGCCCAGGAGGTCGAGGACCTCATCACCTCCCCGATGGAGCAGGACCTGCTCAACGGGGTGGCCTGGCTGGCACACATCCACTCGGAGTCGGTCCCCGGTCTGTCCAGCATCGAGCTGACCTTCGAGCCGGGCACCGACCCCCTCAAGGCGCGCCAGGTGGTCCAGGAGCGGATGACCCAGGCGTTCGCCCTGCCCAACGTCTCCCAGCCGCCACTGATGATGCAGCCCGTGTCGTCCAGCGGACGGGTCGCGATGATCGGCATCTCGTCGAAGACCCTGACGCCGATGGAGATCGGCGTGCTGGCCCGATGGACCATCCGGCCCAAGCTGATCGGCATCCCTGGCGTCGCGAACGTCGCGGTCTGGGGACAGCGCGAACGCCAGGTGCAGGTCCAGGTGCAGCCCGAACAGCTGCGTGCCAAGGGCGTGACCCTGGAACAGGTCATCCACACGACGGGCAACGCCCTGCTCGTCTCACCCCTCAGCTTCCTCGAGGCCTCGACGCCGGGGACCGGCGGCTTCATCGACACCGCGAACCAGCGGCTCGGCGTCCAGCACATGATGCCGATCCGCGATGCCGCCGCACTGGCGCGGGTGGTTGTCGAGGAGGCTGCCGGCGCGCTGCAGCTGGGCGACGTCGCCTCTGTCGTCGAAGGGCCGCAACCGCTGATCGGACAGGCCAACGTCGCCACAGGTGACGGGTTCATCCTCGTGGTCGAGAAGGTCCCCGGCGCCAACACCCTCGAGGTTGCCGAAGCCGTCGAGGACGCGCTCGCCACGCTGGCCCCCGGGCTGAAGGGGCTCGAGGTCGACACCACGGTCTTCCGGCCCGCCACGTACGTCGAGACCGCGATGGCCAACCTCCGCAGCGCCGGTCTCATGGGTGCTGCCCTGGCCGTCGTGGCTCTCGGCGCGCTGCTGCTCAGCTGGCGGCGAGTGGTGGTGGCCGTCGTGGCGATCACGATGTCCTACCTGACGGCGACCCTGCTGCTGAGCCTGGCCGGAGTGACGCTCAGCGTCCTGGTGTGGGCCGGCCTGTTGCTGGCCGTGGCCGTCGTCGTCAACGACGCGGTGGAGGCCTCGGCCGCCACCCTGCGAGATCCGGATGCCGTGGAGGACCCGGCGCAGCGTGCTTCCTTCGCGGCCCTCGTGGTGGGGGCCACGATCCGGTCGAGCCGAGCGATGACGTACGGGACCGTGACGGTGCTGGTGGTGCTCGTGCCGATGTTCGTGCTGGGCGACCTGGCCGGTGCCTCCTTCTACCCGCGTGCCGCGGTGGCCGCGGCTGCGGCCCTGCTCGTCTCGGCGCTCGTCTCGCTCACCATCACGCCGGTCCTCTGCGTCCTGCTGCTGCACAAGTCGACGGAGCCGGCCCTGGCCCGCTGGTGGCAGCGGAAGCATGCCCGCAGACTGCAGCCAATGCTCCGCCGTCCGATGCCGTTGTTCGCCGTCGGGCTGCTGGGCGTCGCCGCGGTGGCCGTGGCCGCCGTGCCGACGCAGCTGGACAAGAAGCTGCTGCCCGACCTGCGGGAGCCGCACGTGCTGGTCCGCTGGGACGGCCCACCGGGAACTGCGCTGCCGGAGATGACTCGCATCGGGGCACGCGTGAGCGACGAGCTGCGAGGCGTCCCGGGAGTGGTGAACGTCGGATCGCACTTCGGTCGCGCCGTCACCTCGGACCAGGCGGTGGGGGCGAACGCCGGCATGGTGTGGGCCAGCATCTCGCCCGAGGCGGACTACGACCGAACCGTCGAGGCGATCGAGGACGTGGTAGCCGGCTACCCGGGCCTGGACCGCCAGCTGATCACGTACTCGAACCAGCGGGTCGACTCCATCGCGACCAGCGACGCTGCGCCGGTCACCGTTCGCGTCTACGGCGAGGACCTGACCGTGCTGCAGCAGAAGGCAGAAGAGGTGCGCGCTGCCATCGCGGACGTCGAGGGCGTCCAGGCCGGACGGGTGTCCTCCGCCCCTGCCGAGCCCACCATCCTCGTCGAGGTCGACCTCGCGAAGGCCAAGAACCACGGGGTGAAGCCGGGTGACGTGCGGCGGGCCGCCACCACCTTGCTCGCCGGGATCCAGGTCGGCAGCATCTTCGACAACAACAAGGTCTTCGACGTCGTGGTCTGGAGCCGGCCCGAGGCCCGCCAGAATCTCACCGACGTGCGCAACCTGCTGATCGACACGCCTGCCGATGGGCACGTCCGGCTGGGCGACGTGGCCGACGTGAAGGTGGCGGCAACGCCGAACACCATCACCCATGACGGCGTCTCTCGCAGGGTGGACGTCACGGCGCAGGTGAGTGGCCGTGACCTGGACGCCGTGCTCGCCGACGTCCGGAACCGGCTGCAGGGCGTGGATTTCCCGCTCGAGTACCACGCAGAGGTGCTCCAGGACGTGTCGCAGCAGCGCGCCGACCAGCGCGCGGCCGCACTCGTCGGTGCTTTTGCGGCGCTGGGTGTTTTCCTCCTGCTCCAGTCGGCGTTCGGAAGCTGGCGGCTGGCCCTGGTCGGCCTGCTCGCCCTGCCGCTCTCCCTGTCCGGCGGTCTGCTGGTGGCGTGGCTGGGCGGGGGCGTCCTCACGCTGTCGAGCGTCCTGGGCCTGGTCGGTGTGGTGGCGCTCGCGGTCCGGGCCATGATCGCGCTGTTCCTGGCGCTCGAGCGGCTGCGGGGCGAGGGCGCCCTGACCGGGGCAGAGCTGGTCGGCCGGGCCACCCGCGAGCGGGTGCTCCCGACGATGGCGACGGTCGTCACCACCGTCCTTGCCCTGCTGCCGTTGCTCGTACTCGGACCGCGTGCCGGTCTGGAGGTCCTGAGGCCCCTGGCGGGCGTGCTCGTCGGTGGTCTGCTCAGCACGGCGCTCGTCGCACTGTTCCTGCTGCCGGCGCTCTTCCTGCGCTTCGCGCCCACCCGTCCAGCACGGACGCCTCACGATGCCGGGCCGTCGGCGACGGCCGACGCGCTCACACCCGGTGCCTGACCCCTGATCTCGCGTAGAGGAGCTCGCCATGAGGTCACCTTCACCCCGACGCAGTGTCGCGGCGGCGTTCACCATCGGCCTGACCGGCCTCGCCCTCGTCTCCGGCTGCAGCGAGCCATCGGCAGAGGCGTCCGGCGGCGGCGCCGGCCCGGTCAGCGTGGCCACACAGGACGGCAAGCCGCCTCGAATCACGTTGACCCCCAAGGCCGCTCAGAGGCTTGGGATCAGAACGGAGCCCGCCACGTCAGCGCCTCAGGGCGGCACCCGGGTGCCGGCGGCAGCGATCCTGTACTCCCCTGACGGGAAGACGTTCGTCTACACCAACCCGGAGGGCAACGTCTTCGTGCCCTCGCCGGTGGTAGTGGTCGACATCCTCGGCGACACCGCCCGACTGTCGTCCGGCCCGGTCGCCGGCACGAAGGTCGTGACGGTCGCGGCTGCAGAGCTCTACGGCGCCGAGACGGGTCTCGGCGCCGGACACTGACCCACCACGCCGCCACCGGCGACGGCGCATTCCCGACGGGGAGGCCAGACCATGATCCGCTGGATCATCACCCAAAGCCTGAAGTTCCGCTTCCTCGTGGTCGCCGTCGGCGGTGCGCTGATGGTCTTCGGCGCCGGCCAGGTGGGGAAGATGCCGGTCGACGTCTTCCCGGAGTTCGCGCCGCCGCGGGTGGAGATCCAGACCCCCTGCCTGGGGCTGTCTGCGGCGGAGACCGAGGCGCTGGTCACCATCCCGCTCGAGCAGGCGCTCCAAGGCGTCCCCGGCCTGACGACGCTACGGTCGAAGTCGGTCTCCCAGCTCTCGTCCATCGAGCTCATCTTCGAGAGCGGCACCGACCTGATCGACGCGCGGCAGCAGACGAACGAGCGTCTGCAGACCGTGGTGCCCAGCCTGCCGACGTGGGCGGCGCCACCGTTCATCCTGCAGCCGCTCTCGGCGACCAGCCGCGTCATGAAGATCGGGCTCTCCTCCGACTCCGTCTCGACGATCGACCTGTCGACGATGTCCTACTGGAACATCCGCAGCCGGTTGCTGCGAGTGCCGGGAGTGGCCAACGTGGCCATCTGGGGTGAGCGCCTCGACATGTACCAGGTGCAGGTGGAGCCGGACCGGCTCAAGAGCAACGGGGTCACGCTCGAGGACGTCATGGAGGCGACCGCCCAGACGTTGGACTCGGGGTTGTTGCAGTACAAGAACAGCTCGGTGGTGGGCAAGGGCGGATTCGTCGAGACACCCAACCAGCGCCTCACCGTGCGCCACAAGCTGCCGATCGTCGGCGCCAAGGACCTCGGCGAGGTCGTGGTCTCGGACCCGGAGTCGGGACGCGTGCTGCGCCTCCAGGACGTCGCCAAGGTGGTCAACGACCATCAGCCCCTGGTGGGCGAGGCGGTGATCAACGGCGGGCCGGGCCTGATGCTCATCGTCGAGAAGCTGCCGTGGGGCAACACCCTGGACGTGACCGAGGGCGTCGAGAAGGCGATGGCCGAGCTGGCGCCCGGCATGACCGACATCAAGGTCGACACCAGCATCTTCCGCCCGGCGACCTTCGTGGAGGAGGCCATCGACAACCTGACCCAGTCCCTGCTGCTCGGGGGTCTGCTGGTCATCATGCTGATCGGGCTCTTCCTGCTCAACTGGCGGGCAGCGCTCATCAGCGTCGTGACGATCCCGGTGTCGCTGCTGACGGCAATCCTGATCCTCGGGTCGCGCGGTGTCACGATGAACACGATGATGCTGGCCGGCTTCGTCATCGCCCTCGGGGCGATCGTGGACGACGCCATCGTCGACGTGGAGAACATCGTGCGCCGGCTGCGCATCGCCCGGGCGATGCCCGAACCGCCGTCGACGGCCTCGGTGGTGCTGCGCGCATCGCTGGAGGTCCGCAGCGCGATCGTGTATGCCTGCCTCATCGAGGCGTGCGCCCTCCTCCCGATCTTCTTCCTCGAAGGACTCACGGGCGCCTTCTTCAAGCCCCTCGCGACGGCCTATGCGCTCGCGGTGCTGGTGTCGCTCGTCGTGGCGATGGTCCTCACGCCGGCGCTGGCGCTGATCATGTTCTCGCGCGGGCGACTCGGCACCCGGCCGTCTCCGGTCGTACGCGTGCTGCACCGGGGCTACACCCGCATCATCACGCCCGTGGTCCGCCGCCCGTGGCCGGCCATGCTCGTGGCCGGCCTCGTCGCCGCCTCCGGCGTGGTGGTGTACCCGACCCTGGCCCAGTCGATGCTCCCGGACTTCAAGGAGCGCGACTTCCTCATGCACTGGGTGACCAAGCCCGGGACCTCCCTGCCGGAGGAGACCCGGATCACGACGGCCGCCGCCCACGAGCTGCAGGCGATCCCGGGTGTGCGCAACTTCGGGGCGCACATCGGACAGGCCCTGCTTGCTGACGAGGTCGTCGGGGCGGAGTTCGGCGAGAACTGGATCAGCATCGACCCGGAGGCCGACTACGAGGAGACGCTGGCCCACGTCCAATCCGTCGTCGACGGCTACCCGGGCCTTCGGCGAGACGTCCAGACCTATCTCAAGGAGCGCATCCGAGAGGTGCTGACCGGCGAGGGGGAGGCCATCGTCGTGCGGCTCTACGGCCAGGACCTGAAGGTGCTGCGCGAGAAGGCCGACGAGATCGCCGCCGCCATGGGACGGGTTCCCGGGATCATCGAGGAGCATGTCGAGCTGCAGCCCGAGGTGCCTCAGATCGAGGTGACCGTCGACCTCGCCAAGGCCCAGGCCCACGGCATCAAGCCCGGTGAGGTCAGGCGCGCGGCATCCACCATCCTGGCCGGCGAGGAGGTGGGCGACATCTTCCGCGGTGGCCGGGCCTACGACGTCCAGGTGTGGAGCACTCCGGAGGTCCGGCGCAGCGTCACGGACATCGGCAACCTCGAGCTGGATACCCCTGCCGGTGGGCGGGTTCGTCTCAAGGACGTCGCCGACGTCAAGGTCGCTGGGACCCCGGGCAACATCCAGCACGAGAACGGCCTGCGCCGGATCTCGATCGGTGCCAACGTCGACACCCAGGACCTCGGCGCCGTGGTGGCCGGGGTGCAGAAGGAGCTGGAAGCCATCGACCTGCCCCTCGAGTACTACACCGAGCAGCACGGCGAGTTCCTGGAGCGACAGGCCGCCCAGTCCCGGCTGCTCGGTTGGGGAGCCGTGGCCGCTGCCGTGATCTTCGTCCTGCTGCTGCTCGCCTTCCGCAGCGTCCGCCTCGCCGTCCTCGCCTTCGTCGCCCTGCCGTCGGCGCTCGTCGGTGGGGTCCTGATGGCCAAGGCCAGCGGCGGCGTGATCTCGCTCGGCTCGCTCGTCGGCTTCTTCACCGTCCTTGGCATCGTGGCCCGCAACGGCATCATGATGATCAGCCATTTCCAGCACCTCGAGCGCGAGGAGGGTGACGTCTTCGGCCCTGCTCTGGTGATCCGTGGGGCGAAGGAGCGACTGGCCCCGATTCTCATGACAGCGCTGGCCGCCGGTCTGGCGATCGTGCCGCTGATCATCGCCGGCGACGTCGCGGGGCAGGAGATCGAGTACCCGATGGCTTTCGTCATCCTCGGTGGCCTGATCACTGCGACGCTGCTGAACCTCTTCCTCCTTCCCGTGCTCTACCTGACGTTCGGCAAGAGCCGCAGGCAGCGGGCGGCTCTCGCGGCCGAACCGGCTCACTGACGGGGCAGCGCCGCCGCCTACCCTTTCCGGAGACTTCCCAGGTCACGGTTCGGCAACAGTCGCGGCATCTGCCGTATTTGCCTGACATGCACCCGGTTCGTCTGCATACTGACCGGTAACTTGCACCCGTCGACGGAGACGGGTGCTTTTACTGTGAGGTGGACATGGTCAGAAGCCTGGTCACAGGTCTGTGTCTCGCCGTCTTCGCGGCGGTCATCATCGGACTGAGCAACGTTCTCGGTCTCGACCTCGAGCACGTCGCCCTGCTGGGCGCAGCTCTCGGTGGGGTGCTGGGCCTCGTCCCGCACCGTCCCGCGTGGGGGAAGCCGACCGGCTTTCTGGCAGGGTTCCTGCTCGCCTGGCTCGGGTTCGCGATGCGCGCCGCCTGGCTGCCGGACTCGTCCGCTGGACGCGCCGTGGCGGCCTTTCTCGTCGTCGCCCTCGTGGCTGTCGTCGCCGCGGTGACCGGTGGGCGTCTCCCGCTCTGGAGCGGTCTGGTCGGTGCGGCCTCGATCGTGGGGTCCTACGAGTCGGTCTACACCAACGCGCCGTCGCAGTTCCTCAGCGAGTCACCGGCAGCCGCCACGACCGTGCTGCTGGCCGTCGGCCTCGGCTACCTCGCCGTGAACCTCCTTGCGCCGCAGAGTGCCCCGGCACGGTCGGGGTCACGTCGGCGCCGGGCGTCGGACGTGCCGGACGAGTCCGCCACGAGCGCACGCCCTTCCACCACCATCGACGACCTCGTGACCGGAGCAGCCTCGTGAGCAAGCGAACCCTCGCCACCGTCGTCGCCGGACTGGCGGCCATGCCCACCCTCCTCATGCTCGCGGCGGCACCCGCAGCCGCGGCCACCGGTGGGTCCGTGCAGGTGTCGAACACCGAGACGGTCCAGGCCTACCTGGATGCCACGGGCAAGGTCGACGTCGCCCGGGTCTACGAGCAGGTGGCCATGAAGGGCCACGGCACCGTCGAGCTGGCCAACCCCGTGGAGACGCAGAACCTGCGCAACCTCGACAGCTTCAGCGGTTTCGACGTCAAGGACGGTGCCATGGTGGGCCGCTTCGACGTCGACGGTGAGCAGCGCCTGCGCAGCGTCAGCGACTTCACCAGGAAGCTGCCCCTCGAGGTCGTGGCCACCTACACGCTCGACGGGAAGCCCATCGCACCGGAGGACGTCCTGGGCCGCAGCGGCCACCTCGAGGTGCGCTACACGGTCAAGAACGTCACGGGCCTTCCGAAGGTCGTGACCTTCGACGACGGCACCGGGCGCAGCAGCTCGGTCACCCAGAGCGTCGTCATCCCGATGGTGGGCTCGTTGGCGACCACGCTGCCCGACACCTTCACCAACGTCGCTTCCAAGGAGGCCGCCCTCGCCGGCGACGGCCACGGCGGCACGAAGCTGACCTTCACGATGACGCTCTTCGGGCCGATCGGGACGCCGATGGCGACCTTCGGCTACACGGCCGACATCGTCGAGGGCACGCTGCCGAAGGCGACCGTCGCCGCACTGCCCGTCAGCCCGCTCGACAGCCCGTCCTTCAAGGGAGGCGCCGCCAGCTACAAGAGCGGTGCGACCACCGGCGGGACCCTCGCGGCCGGCGCGACGGAGATCGACGCCAACCTGCTCAAGCTCCGCGACGGGGCCGGCACCCTGCTCGCCGGTCTGATCCAGCTGCGGGACGGCGCGAAGAAGCTCGACGCCGGCCTCGGTGCACAGGCGCTCCCGGGCTCTCGCGAGCTCGCGAGCGGCGCCGGTCAGCTCAAGGACGGCACGGCGAAGCTCCGGTCCGGGGCCGCGACGGCCAAGGACGGGTCATCCCAGGTGGCCGGCGGTGCGACGCAGCTCGCCGACGGCGCCGACCAGGTCGACGCCGGCGCCGAGAAGCTGAGTGGCGGAGCCACCCAGGTCGACGCCGGGGCGGGCCGGCTGGCGCAGGGTGCCGGCCTCCTGAACACGGGGGCGGGTCTGCTGTCCGACGGCCTGGTCGAAGCCGGCAGCAAGGCCCCAGCACTGCTGACGGGCCTCAAGCAGGTCGCGGGCGGTCTGGAGAGGGTCGACAAGGGCCTGGCGACGATGTCGTCGACAGTGGGAGGCCCGGACGTGGCTCGGCTCCGCGGGGGCCTCGCCGCCATGCTCGCCGGTCTGGGAGGCACCACGGACGGCTCCTCCCTGATCGGGGGCGTGGACCAGCTGCGTCTGCAGCTCAAGGCCGCGGGTCCCGGGATAGACAAGATGGAGGCCGGTGTCTACGGCACCAAGGGGGAGAGCGCCTACGAACAGCTCGGCTGCGCTGTGAAGGTGGTCAACGACCTCAGGCTCGGTGCCGCGGCCGGAGCCGATCCCTGCTATGCCGCGACAGGTGGGATCCGTCCGCCGCTGGCACCCACTGCCGACCCGTATCACCAGGCCGTCCTCGCCGAGCTGGCCAAGGAGCTCGGGGCGGGTCGCGCCCGGCTCGCCGACCCGGCAAACACCAGTCCCGAGCTCGATGCTCCGCTCCCGGACGACGCCACCCTGCAGCAGGGCCTGGCCTACCTGCGGGGTCGCCTCCTAGAGCGGGCGGTCCCCGGTCTCTCGAAGATCGAGTGCGGACTGAGCGCGGCCTCGCTCCCCAGCTGTGACCCGACCAGGCCCGGGCTGAAGGAGGCGCTCGCCGGAGTGGGAGACCAGCCCGGCATCATCGCCGGGTTCGACGCACTGACCAACGGTGTCATCAAGAACATCGGCGGCGACGCGGACGAGCTCAAGGACGGAACGCTGCGAGGAGGTGTCCACGCCCTGCAGGGAGGCGTGGACCAGCTCGCGGCCGGCGGCATGGACCTCCTGGACGGCCTCGGCCAGCTCTCGGACGGTGCTGCGCAGCTGAACGACGGCACGAAGGCGCTGGCCTCCGGCAGCGCGCAGCTCAAGGCAGGCACAGGCCAGCTGGCCAAGGGCGCCAAGGACCTCGGGGAGGGGACCTCGAAGCTCGCGAAGGGGTCCGGCGACCTCGCCACGGGCGCGGGGCAGCTCGACACCGGAGTCGGTCGGCTCGCGGCAGGCGCGGGCCAGCTCGACGACGGGGCCGGCAAGCTCCGCACCGGCGCGGGACAGCTCGCAGACGGCCTGGGCGACGCCGCCTCGGGGGCCAGCCGGATCTCGGCAGGCCTCACCGACGCGGCGGCAGGAGCACCCCGGCTGCGCGACGGCGCGCAGCAGCTGTCCGACGACGGCACGAAGAAGCTCGTCGCCGCCGGCAAGGCGACGGCCGCCGACTACGGCGAGAAGTACGCGCTCATCGAGGTCGGTGCCCAGCGGGCGAAGGCGGAGGGCATGGCGTACGGCGCGCCCACGGGGGCGGAGGGTGCGACGGCATACTCCTTCGAGCTCGCGGGCGTCGACGGCCAGGGCTCGGCGAACCTCGGGCGTGCTGCAGCCGCAGCCGGCGTGTTCGGCCTCGCCGGAGGGTCTGTCCTGCTGCGGCGTCGCTTCCTCTGAGAGGTAGACGAAGGCCAGACGACGGCCACGGACCCGAGCGGTCCGTGGCCGTCGTCGTCCTCGGGCACGGGTGCACGCGGCCGGGACTCCCGCAGCGGCGGCCAGACCTTTCTGAGCAGGTCAGCTGGGCTTGTGGCAGACGAAGATCGCAGTGCCGGGGATCAGTCGGCCGCGAAGGGGCGACCACCCACCCCACGGCTCCTCGTGGCCCTCGGGCCACTCCGGCTCCACGAGGTCGACGAGGACGAGCCCGGCCGCGGCGATCTCGCGCACCCGGTCGCCCAGCGTGCGGTGGTGCTCGACGTAGGTGGCGCGACCCTGTTCGTCCTGCTCGACGTAGGGAGTGCGGTCGAAGTACGAGTGGCGGGCCTCGAGGCCACCGGGTCCCGGGTCGTCGGGGAAGGCCCAGCGGATCGGGTGGGTCGTCGAGAAGACGAACCGTCCGCCCGGGCGCAGCACGCGGGCCACCTCGGTGAGCACGACGTCCGAGTCCGCGACGAACGGCACGACGCCGTATGCCGTGAAGACCGAGTCGAAGGACGCGTCGGCGAAGGGGAGCGACCGTCCGTCGCACTGGACGAACGGGACGCGCGCCGCCGCGTCGAGCGCGCCGTTGACGGCGACGCCCGTGGCGACCATGCCCGCCGACAGGTCGGTGGCGACGACGGTCGCGCCCTGGGCTGCCAGCCAGCGCGAGCACTGCCCCGAACCGGCGCCGATCTCGAGGACGACCTGGCCACGCGGGTCACCGAGCAGGTGGGCGTCGGCCTCCCGCAGCCGCTCGGGCCCCCAGACGAAGTCGGTGTCGCCGAGGAAGCGGCCGTGCTCGACGTAGTAGGAGGTCGCCTCGGCGTCCCACCACCTCCGGTTCGCGGTGGCCGTCTCGGCAGGGGGAGCGGGGCGGCGGGTGGCTTCGCTGGGCGTGCTCACGGCATACGTCATCTCTTTTGACCGGGTGCGAAGGGCGCGGATAGGATTGCCGGGCACATCCGTGTGCACGAACACCGTTCAACCCGTCCACAAGGCGTCGGGGCTCGAGCCGTCAGGTCCGCAGCCGCGGGGTCCCCAATCTAACTGTCCACAATCGGAGTTCCTACTACATGACTGCCAACACGGTCGAGAAGACCGCGCCTGAGATCGCCATCAACGACATCGGCTCTCAGGAAGACATCCT
The DNA here is from genome assembly GCF_041941675.1 of Terrabacter sp. BE26. Lineage (GTDB taxonomy): Bacteria > Actinomycetota > Actinomycetes > Actinomycetales > Dermatophilaceae > Terrabacter. Next base: position 3,727,759 of record NZ_CP090122.1, read on the forward strand.
TGCGGCGATCGACGCCACCATCAAGGACTTCAACGACGGCGACATCGTCGAGGGTCGCATCGTCAAGGTCGACCGGGACGAGGTCCTGCTCGACATCGGCTACAAGACCGAGGGCGTCATCCCCTCGCGTGAGCTGTCCATCAAGCACGACGTCGACCCGGGCGAGATCGTCAAGGTCGGTGACGAGGTCGAGGCCCTCGTCCTCCAGAAGGAGGACAAGGAAGGCCGTCTGATCCTGTCCAAGAAGCGTGCGCAGTACGAGCGCGCCTGGGGCACGATCGAGAAGGTCAAGGAGGAGGACGGCGTCGTCACCGGCACCGTCATCGAGGTCGTCAAGGGTGGTCTCATCCTCGACATCGGCCTCCGCGGCTTCCTGCCCGCCTCGCTCGTCGAGATGCGTCGCGTCCGCGACCTCCAGCCGTACGTCGGCAAGGAGATCGAGGCCAAGATCATCGAGCTCGACAAGAACCGCAACAACGTGGTCCTGTCGCGCCGTGCCTGGCTCGAGCAGACGCAGTCCGAGGTGCGCACGACGTTCCTCAAGGAGCTCCAGAAGGGCCAGGTCCGTTCGGGCGTCGTCTCCTCCATCGTCAACTTCGGTGCGTTCGTGGACCTCGGCGGCGTCGACGGTCTCGTCCACGTCTCCGAGCTGTCCTGGAAGCACATCGACCACCCGTCCGAGGTCGTCGAGGTCGGCACCGAGGTCACCGTCGAGGTGCTCGACGTCGACATGGACCGTGAGCGTGTCTCCCTGTCGCTGAAGGCGACGCAGGAGGACCCGTGGCAGCACTTCGCCCGTACCCACGCCATCGGCCAGGTCGTCCCGGGCAAGGTCACCAAGCTCGTCCCGTTCGGTGCGTTCGTGCGCGTCGAGGACGGCATCGAGGGCCTCGTGCACATCTCCGAGCTGGCCGAGCGCCACGTGGAGCTGCCGGAGCAGGTCGTCAACGTCGGTGACGAGATCTTCGTCAAGGTCATCGACATCGACCTCGAGCGCCGCCGCATCTCGCTGTCGCTCAAGCAGGCCAACGACCAGGCCGTCGCGGCGTCGGAGTTCGACCCGACCCTCTACGGCATGGCTGCCGAGTACGACGAGCAGGGCAACTACAAGTACCCCGAGGGCTTCGACCCGGAGACGAACGAGTGGCTCGAGGGCTTCGAGGCCCAGCGCGAGAAGTGGGAGCGCCAGTACGCCGAGGCCCACGCCCGCTGGGAGTCCCACAAGGCTCAGGTCGAGGCCGCGACGAAGGCCGACGCCGAGGCTGCCGCCAACGCGGGCTCCTCGACGTCCTACTCGTCCGCGACGGGCGACGTGGCCGACTCCGGTGAGTCCGACCGTGGCGAGCGCGCTCCGCGCAACGCCCCGGCACCCGCCGAGGGCACCCTGGCTTCCGACGAGGCGCTTGCCGCGCTTCGCGAGAAGCTGACCGGCAACTGAGCCCCCACGCTCAGGGCTGAACGCCGAGGAGAGCCCCGGACCCGATGGGTCCGGGGCTCTGCTGCGCCTCCCGGGCGCTCGCCCGTGGCGCCGTCGAGTGACAGTGACGCCCAGCCAGCATTCACGGCACGTTCAGATTCGAGTCGAAAGCACGCCGCGCAAAAGCCGCACTCCGTGCATTGCCGCCGCTAGGTTGGCCGGGTGCAGTCATCGCTGACCGAACCCCGCAGCGCCGCACCGGGATCCGGCGGACCTCCACCAGCGGTCGGCCCGCCTCCCCGGCGCTCGAGCGGCCGCGCCTGGGAGTGGTCGCTGGCGGCCCTGCTGCTCCTGCCGAACCTGGTGCTCCTCATCGTCTTCACCTACCGCCCGCTGCTCGACAACATCCGGCTGTCGTTCACGGACTGGAACATCAGCTCGCCCATCGCCAACCCGGTCGGCCTGGCCAACTACGTCGAGTGGTTCGGGCGCGACGACACCAAGGTGATCGTCCGCAACACCGTCGTGTTCACGGTGGCGACCGTGGGCATCTCCATGGCGCTCGGCCTCGGGCTCGCCCTCCTGCTCGACCAGAAGCTCAAGGGTCGCAACCTCGTGCGCTCGGTCGTCTTCGCCCCCTTCGTCATCTCCGGAGCAGCGATCGGCATCGCCTTCCAGTTCGTCTTCGACCCACGCTTCGGCCTGGTCAACGACCTGCTGGCGCGCATCGGCGTGCAGTCGCCGGACTTCTACCAGCAGCCGGGCTGGGCGCTCTTCATGGTGACCTTCACCTACATCTGGAAGAACCTCGGCTACACCTTCGTCATCTACCTCGCCGCCCTGCAGGGGCGCCGCGCCGACCTCGACGAGGCGGCCGAGATCGACGGCGCGTCCGCCTGGACCCGCTTCCGCAGGGTCCTGATGCCGCAGCTGCGCCCGACGACCTTCTTCCTGTCGATCACCGTGCTGCTCAGCTCGGTCCAGGTCTTCGACATCATCAACGTCATGACCCGTGGTGGCCCGCAGGGCAACGGCACGGCCACGCTCGTCTACCAGGTCTACCAGGAGACGTTCGTCAACCAGCGCGCCGGCTACGGCGCCACCGTCGCCACCGTCATGTTCGTCATCCTGCTCGCCGTCACCGTGGTGCAGGTGCGCTTCATGGACAGGGGGAGGCAGTCATGAGCACGTCCACCACGGTCGGCGGCACGGTTCCCGTCGGTGGCACCGACGAGGAGCGCACGGGCGGCATGGGGGCAGGGCGACGCACGCGCCGGCAACAGGCCCACAACGTGGAGGCCTCCAGCCACCACCGCGGGCCCGCCTGGACCGTGGCCGGCTACGTCGGCATGGCCCTGGTCGTGCTGGTCGTCGCAGTCCCGCTCTTCTGGATCCTCGTGACCTCGTTCAAGGAGCGCGGCGACATCTACGTGCGGCCCGCGAAGTGGTGGCCGGACCCCGCGACCGGGCAGAACTACAGCGAGCTCACCACCCGGATCCCGTTCTTCGACTACGTCCGCAACTCGGTGATCATCACCCTCGCCACGTCGATCGCGAAGATCGTCCTGGGTGTCATCAGCGCCTATGCCCTGTCGCTGCTCCGGTTCCCGGGGCGCTCGGTCGTCTTCCTCGTCGTGATCGCCGCCCTGATGGTGCCCAACCAGATCACCGTCATCAGCAACTACGCGCTCGTCGCGCAGTGGGGGTGGCGCAACACCTACCAGGGCATCATCATCCCGCTGGCCGGCGTCGCCTTCGGCACCTTCCTCATGCGCAACCAGTTCCTCAACCTGCCGGGCGAGATCATCGAGGCCGCGCGCCTGGACGGCGCCGGCCCGCTGAAGCTGCTGTGGCGCGTCGTCATGCCGATGTCGTGGCCGACCCTCGTGGCGTTCTCGCTCATCACGGTCGTCAACGAGTGGAACGAGTACCTCTGGCCGTTCCTGATGTCCGACGACGAGTCCACCGCACCCCTGCCGGTCGGCCTCACCTTCCTGCAGAACAACGACGGCGTCACGAACTGGGGCCCGGTCATGGCCGGCACCGTCCTGGCCATGCTGCCGATCCTCGTGCTCTTCCTCCTCCTGCAGCGCCAGATGATCAAGGGCCTGACCGCGGGTGCGGTCAAGAGCTGACGCAACACACCGACAGACCTCTCCACCCACCTTCGACTCCCATCACCACACAGGGAAAGGCACTCACGAATGAACGAGTTCTCACGCCGGGGCTTCCTCGGCCTCGCCGGGGCTGCCGGCATCGCCGGCCTGTCCGCCTGCGCGGGCACCGGCACGTCCGCGACGTCGGGCAACGGGGGCGGCTCGAGCAACACCATCGAGTTCTGGAGCAACCACCCCGGCAACAGCAAGCCGGTCGAGCAGGAGATCATCAAGGCCTTCGAGGCGGCCAACCCCGGCCTGAAGGTCAAGCTCGTCGACGCGGGCAAGAACTACGAGGAGGTCGCGCAGAAGTTCAACGCCTCCCTCGCCGGTGGCCAGCTGCCCGACGTCGTCGTGGTCTCCGACGTCACGTGGTTCAACTTCGCCCTCAACAAGCAGCTGGCGCCGCTCGACGACCTGCTGTCGGCCGCCAAGGTCGAGACGTCCGACTACGTCGACGCCCTCTACAACGACTACAACCTCAAGGACAAGCACTACGCCCTGCCGTACTCGCGGTCCACGCCGCTCTTCTACTACAACAAGAACCTCTGGAAGGCCGCCGGCCTGGAGGACCGCGGACCGAAGGACTGGGACGAGTTCCTCACCTGGGCTCCCAAGCTGAAGGCGGCGGCCGGCTCCGACAAGATCGTCATGGAGCTGCCCGACGGCTCGAACTACCTCGACTGGGTGTTCCAGAACATGGTGTGGGGCTACGGCGGCGCGTACTCCAAGGAGTGGACGCCCACCTTCTCCGACCCGGGCACCGTCAAGGCAGGCACCTACCTGCAGAACCTCGCCAAGCAGGGCTTCCTGAAGCTGTCGAAGGACCCGGCCCCCGACTTCACGGCCGGCATCGTCGCGTGCAGCATGATGTCGACGGGATCGCTCGGCGGCGTGGCCAAGGACGCGAAGTTCCCCGTCGGCACGGCGTTCCTGCCGGGCGAGGGCAACTGCCCGACGGGTGGCGCGGGTGTCGGCATCCCGGCCAGCATCTCGGACGAGCGCAAGAAGAACGCGCTGAAGTTCATGGAGTTCCTGACCAACGCCAAGAACACCGTCACGTTCACGCAGGCCACCGGCTACATGCCCGTGCGCAAGTCGGCCGTCGCCCTGACGGAGGAGAAGGCGTTCCTCGACAAGAACCCCAACGCGAGGACGGCCATCGAGCAGCTGCCCAAGACCCGGTCCCAGGACAACGCGCGCGTGCTGCTGCCGGGCGGGGGCGCCCGCATCGGCAAGGGCCTGGACCAGGTCGTGGCCGGCCAGGACGTCGCGACGGTCTTCAAGTCCCTCGACGCGGAGAGCCAGCAGGTGTTCGACTCGCAGATCAAGAGCAAGCTCGGCGCCTGACGCGCCCTCGACGCGGGCGTATGCCGTCCGCGCACCTCCCCGGGACGTGCGCGGACGGTCCGGAATGAGGTGGGACGCAGGCGAGCGAGCTCGCTGCGCGTCCCACCTCCCCGGCTCCAGCCCCACCTAGGACGACCACACCACGTACGGCACGACAGCGAAGGGCATCCATGGCCACCGTGTACTTCGACGAGGCGACTCGTCGGTTCTCCAAGGACGACCACGCCCCGGCGGTCGACGGCATAACCCTCGACATCGCCGACGGGGAGTTCCTCGTCCTCGTCGGCCCCTCGGGCTGCGGCAAGTCGACGACGCTGCGCATGCTTGCCGGTCTCGAGCCCGTCGACGGCGGCCGCATCCTCGTCGACGGCCACGACCAGAAGGGCGTGCGACCGCGCGACCGCGACATCGCCATGGTGTTCCAGAGCTACGCGCTCTACCCGAACATGACTGCCGCCCAGAACATGGCCTTCGCGCTGGACAACGCCAAGGTGAGCAAGGCCGAGACGAAGCAACGCGTCGCCGAGGCGGCCAAGATCCTCGAGCTCGAGCAGCTGCTCGACCGCAAGCCGGGCCAGATGTCGGGCGGCCAGCGCCAGCGCGTGGCCATGGGCCGCGCCATCGTGCGCAACCCCAAGGTCTTCTGCATGGACGAGCCGCTGTCCAACCTCGACGCGAAGCTGCGCGTCTCGACGCGATCCCAGATCGCCGGGCTGCAGCGGCGCCTCGGCATCACCACCGTCTACGTGACCCACGACCAGGTCGAGGCGATGACGATGGGCCACCGGGTCGCCGTGCTGCGTGACGGCAGGCTGCAGCAGGTCGACACCCCGGAACGCCTCTACGACCACCCGGTCAACACGTTCGTCGCGGCCTTCATCGGCTCCCCGGCGATCACGCTGGTCGAGTCCGAGGTGCGCGAGGGAGTCGCGCACGTCCACGGCGTACCCGTCCCGCTCGACCGCGGGGTGGCCGGTCGCGCGGGGGAGAAGGTCGTCGTCGGGCTGCGTCCCGAGTCCTGGCACGTCGTGCCGACGCCCGACCAGCGGTCCGACGGCTCCAACGACGCACGTGGCGCGAGCAGCACAAGTGCCACCGACGGGTCGCTGGCACTCGCCGTCGAGCTCGTCGAGTCCCTCGGGGCCGAGTCGTTCGTCTACGGGCGACCGGTCGACGCCGCCGAGGGTGCCGACCGCGTCACGGTGCGCCTCGACAAGCGCACACACCTCACGGTGGGCGACGTCGTTCACGTGCAGCCCAACCACGGCGAGGTCCACGTCTTCGACGCCGCGTCCGGCGAGCGGATCGAGGCCTGAGGATGACGGCACGCCCCGGTCCCTGGGCGTCGGGCCGGTTCGACGTCGAGGGCCACCGCGGCGCCAGGGGCCTGGTGGTCGAGAGCACCCTGGCCGGCTTCACGGCTGCCTTCGAGGCCGGGGTGACGGGCGTCGAGCTCGACGTCCGGCTCACGGCCGACGGTGAGGTCGTGGTGTGGCACGACGCACAGCTGCAGCCGGAGAAGTGCGTCTCGACCGGTCCCGACTTCGTCGGTGCCCGCGTGGCCGACCTGACCCTGGAGCAGCTGCGCACGGTGGACGTGGGGAGCCGCACGCTGGCCGCCTTCCCCGACCAGCGCCCCTCGGAGGGCGCCCGCATCTGCACGCTCGACGAGGTGCTGGCGCACGGTCGCGAGCACGCGCCGGACGTGTGGTGGACGATCGAGCTGAAGGTCAACCCGCTCGACGTCGGGGAGGCGGGCGGGCGACGCCGGCTCCTCGAAGGGGTGCTGGCCAGCGTCCACGAGGCCGAGGTCCAGCGGCAGTGCTTCGTCCACTCGTTCGACTGGGCGGTCCTGGAGCTGTCGGCCGAGCTGGCGCCCGACGTCCTCCGCTCAGCGCTCGTGGAGTCCTCCTTGACTTGGGTCCCGGGCAGCCCGCTCACCGGCAGCGTCCGTGTGGGCGAGTCGCACGTCGACCTGTGTGAGGGCGCGTTGGCCGTCGGCGCCCAGGTGGTCTCGCCCGACCACGCCATGGTCGACGAAGCCTTCGTCGCGCACGCCCACGCCGCGGGCCTGTCCGTGCTGCCGTGGACGGTCAACGAGCCGGACCGGATGGTGAGGCTCATCGAGGCCGGGGTGGACGGGCTCGTCTCGGACTACCCCGACCGTGCAGTGGCTCTGCTCTCGCCAACCCCGGCCTGAGCCGGACCCACCTCACGTCAGGATCGAGACGCCCCGAGATGAGAGCGCAAGATGCTGAGTGTCGCGTCCCTGGAGCCTCGTGCGTCGACCCAAATGGCTCGGGGTCGGCTCGTCCGAAGGTCTTGGAGCGACTGGACGAGCGTCTCGGCGTCCTCCGGCCCGACGTGACGGTTGTTGACCTCGTGTTCCGGGCGGTCGGGATCTGTCGCACGCCGGATGAGGCGCTCCGCGAGAGCAACGGCATCGAGGTCGAGCACGAACTCGTGGAAGGCAGCGCCGCATTCGTCAGCGAGGTGTTCCAGGTCCTCGATGAATGTCGTGCTGGCGAGGTACTGCGCCACGACCACATTCAAGCCGCTATCCAGCTGCTCACGGGCTAGCACGAGACTGAGGCGTCTGGCGTGAAGGCCGGACGACGACGGGTCATGATCCCATCGCCCCAGGGCGTGCTTGATCATGTCGATGTCGAGGGCCAGCGTCAGGGGTTCGTCCTGAGCAAGGCCAGTCGACATCGTTGACTTGCCGGAGCCAGGAGCTCCGTTGATCACCACCAAGCGCGACATGGGAAGACCGTAACCAGGCGGAATCACGAATCGGTGGGGCGCAGTCGGCGAAGCCTGCGCTTCGCACGACCGGCCCGCGGCACCGTTCGATGAGGGAAGCCGTCCTCGGAGCGGCAGGGTCGGACGTCCATCTGCCGACCGTAGAGGCGCCGAGTGCTCTGGATACGGCCTGCCCGTCAGCGCTCCGGAGCGTGCCAGCGGCTCATATCGCGGCGAAGCGAAGGCGTGGCTGGCGAGCGACCCTGACACGACTGGGCCGGGGGCAGCTGTGGGCTCAAGACACCGCGTTGAGCATGCTGTACCCGAGTGTCAGGATGCCGGTGGCCGCGACGGCGCTGGCTATCACGCGTGCCGCGGCAGCAGGAGTGCGGAGTCGCAGGGCGGTGACCCCGATCAGTACTGCGCCGGCTACCAGGCACAAGCTCCAGTAGACAGGACTGGTGCTGCCGCTGACGACGGTCAGCCCATAGATCCCGTCGGCGACCAGCACACCCGCGAGGGCGCCCGCGCCGAGCGCGACCTGGACGGTGTGGCCTCTGGCGACCGCGGCAGCCGCGGTGCCGACGAACGGGCCGGCGATGACGGCGACGACCTCCAGAGCACCGGGTTGTAGGTGAGCCCGCGCAACTCGGAGGCGATCGTGTAGCCCAGCACCAGGCTCACAAACGAGGCCGCCCCGAGCGCCGCGCCCCAGGCCAGCGTCGGTCGCGCCGCGGCAACAACGAGAGCGGTCAGCACGGTCCAACCGGACGGTGAGTTGGCGAACGACGCCAGCGCGTCCGGCAGCACGCCTTGGGCCCACGAGGTCAGGCCGCCGAGCAGCAGGCTGGCGCCGACGACGGCCAGGGCGGACAAAACGGGGCGTTCAGCCATTTTCACAACCTTACCTTCGCCGGAGATGGAACCTCGTTGCGCCGCGTTCGGCCCCATGCGGTCCTTGAGTCGCGAGGCCGGTCCCGGGCAGGAGGAAGACCCGAACGATTCGGCGGCTGTATCCGAGCCCTCGGCGGCGTGCTTGCCGGCTTCGCAGCAACGCTCGACTGGCCGATTGTCGGGACCTTCTTCGGCGTGATCGAGGGCGCGGTCGCGCGCCCTGGCCGCTGCCCCACTGAAAGTCGAAAGGTCCGCAGCCGAGGGGCCGGTCCGTGTGAGACGGACCGGCCCCTCGCTGCACCGGCGGCCCCTGCGGGCCGGGGCTCAGGCGCTCGTGGCACACTCGGCCCATCGACAGGACGACGGGCGGGGTGGCCCCGTCGACGAGGTCGACGCTGCGGCCCCGGTGCAGCAGCTGGATGGGGACCCCTGAACCCCACCCATTCGCTAGAACGCCGTTCCAGCGAACTCATCATGCGTTTGAAGGACACCGATGTCAACAGACCGCGCGTACGACAACAGGTCGCGTGCGGAGGCCGCGCTCCAGACCCGGCGCCGCATCATCGACGCGGCGCGCGAGATGCTCCTGCGCGACGGCTACCACGCCATGTCCGTCAGTGCCCTCGCCTCCTCGGCCGGCGTGAGCGCCCAGACCGTCTACAACGCCATCGGGGGCAAGTCGGCGGTGGTCAAGGCCACCTACGACGTCATGCTCGTCGGCGACGACGCCCCCGTGGCCATGCAGGACCGGCCGGAGTTCCGGGCCATGTCGCAGGCTCCGGACCGCGAGGGTTTCGTGCGGGCGTATGCCGCCCTGTGCGCGACGATCTACGAGCGGGTCGGCCCGCTGCTGGGCGTCCTGCTGGCCCAGGGCGGCGGTGGAGACGCCGGCCTGCAGGAGTTCGTCGCGACGATCGACCGCGAGCGCCGCGTCGGCAACTCGAACGCATTGGACGCGCTCGAGGCAGCCCACGGGCTCCCGCCCCGGCTGGACCGCGAGCGGGTCATCGACATCGTCTGGACCATCACGGCCCCGGAGATCTACGACCGCTTCGTGCGTCGGTGCGGCTGGACACACCAGATGTATGCGGCTTGGCTGGCCGAGGCGCTCGTCGCCGTGTTCGACCGCGCCAGCATCGCAACCCAGGAGGACTGACATGCCCCGCCAGATCGCGACCAGCACCGAGGTCGAGCGCGACGCCATGCTCGACTTCGTGCGTCCCCGGCACTCGATGGTGCTCATCACCGAGCGATCCGACGGCCGGCCGCAGGCCTCGCCGGTCACCGGTGGCGTGGACGAGCAGGGCCGGATCGTCATCTCGACCTACCCCGAGCGGGCCAAGACCACGAACGCGCGCCGCCGCGCCCAGGTGAGTGTCCTCGTGCTCTCCGACGACTTCGGCGGGGAGTGGGTGCAGGTCGACGGCGACTGCGAGGTCATCGACGTGCCCGAGTCGGTCGAGCCGCTCGTCGGCTACTTCCGCGCCATCTCGGGGGAGCACCCCGACTGGGACGAGTACCGCCAGGCCATGCGCGACCAGGGCAAGTCCCTGCTCCGGGTCACCCCGACCCGGTGGGGTCCGGTCGCGCGTGGCGGCTTCCCCGCCAGGCTGGCCTGACCGCGTGCTGCGGGTCGGGGTCACCGGCGGCATCGGGTCGGGCAAGTCCACGGTGGCGCGCCGGCTGGGCGAGCTGGGTGCGCACGTCGTCGACGCCGACGCTGTCGCACGCGAGGTGGTCGAGGCGGGGGAGCCGACGTTGCTCCTCATCCGGGAGCGCTTCGGGGACGGGGTCGTCCGAGACGACGGCACGCTGGACCGGGCGGCACTCGCCGCCATCGTGTTCCCCGACGGCGAGGCGCTCGACGCCCTCGACGCCATCACCGGGCCGGCCATCGCCGAGCGGGTGGCGCGGCAGCGCGGCCGGGTGCCAGCGGGCGTCGTCTCCGTCTACGACATGCCGTTGCTCGTCGAGCGCGGGCTCTGGGTCCACGAGCACCTGAGCATCGCCGTCGAGGCCGACGTCGAGACCCGGGTGCGCCGGCTCGTGGAGCAGCGGGGTCTCGCCGAGGGGGACGTCCGTCACCGCATTGCCGCCCAGGCCACAGACGAGCAGCGGCGTGCGGTCTCAGACGTGGTGCTCGACAACTCCGGCTCCCCGGCAGAGCTCGTGTCCGCTGTGGACGCGCTCTGGCGCGACCGCCTCCTCCCGTACGAGGCCAACCTCGCCGCCGGCATCCGGTCCCGCCGCCCCGACCGGGCGAGTGACTGCGTCGTGGAGCCACGACCGGACTGGGAGGCCCGGGCCGAGCGGGTCGTCGCGCGGCTCGCTGCGGCCCTCGAGCCCACCGGCGTCGACACCGAGGTGTCGCACATCGGATCGACCTCGGTGCCCGGACTCCTCGCCAAGGACGTCATCGACGTGCAGGTCGGCGTCCGGAGGCTTGCCGATGCCGACCGCGACGACGTGCGCGCCGCCCTCGCCGACGCCGGCTACGTCTTCTCCGACGGCAACCACAGCGACACGCCGCACCCCAAGGGTGCCGATCCCGGCGGCTGGGCCAAGCGCTTCCTCGGCGGCTGCGACCCCGGCAACCACGTCCACGTGCACGTCCGCGAGCACGGCTCGGCGGGATGGCGCTTCGCCCTGCTCTTCCGCGACTGGCTCCGGCACGAGTCCCACGAACGGGACGCCTACGCCGCGGAGAAGCGCCGGCTGCTGGCCGAGCACGAGACGACGTCCGACTACGTTGCGGCCAAGGAGGCGTGGTTCGAGGGCGCCTGGCAGCGCGCGAACCGATGGGCCGAGCGCACCGACTGGCGGCCGCGGTAGGAGGCACCCGGCATACGCCCGCGGTCGGCCCGTGCGCGGGGAGGCCGGCGGCATACTCGGGCGGTCTGCGGCGTTGTGCGTGACATGCGTGGTGAGTACAAGGTCCCCGGTGGCAAGCTCGTGGCGGTCGACGTCGAGGAGGTCGACGGCCGGCTGGCCGGTGTCAGCGTCTCGGGCGACTTCTTCCTCGAGCCCGACGAGGCGCTCGGCGACATCAACGCGGCACTGACCGGTATGCCGGTCGACGCGGGAGTCGACCAGCTGGCGGCTGCGGTGACCGGCGCCCTCGGCGACGACGTGGCACTCATCGGGTTCACGGCCGAGTCCATCGGTATCGCAATCCGCCGTGCCTTGGGCAAGGCGACCGGCTGGGACGACCACGACTTCGAGGTCATCCCGGCCACGGTGCTCGACCCGGCGCTTCACGTGGCCCTCGACGAGGTCATCGCGCGCGCCGTCGCCGCGGGCACCCGTCCGCCGACGCTGCGCTTCTGGGACTGGGACAGCCCGTTGGTCGTCATCGGCTCGTTCCAGTCGGTCCGCAACGAGATCGACCCGGAGGGGGCCCAGCGGCTCGGCATCGACGTGGTGCGCCGCGTCTCCGGCGGCGGCGCGATGTTCATGGAGCCGGGCAACACCATCACCTACTCGCTGGTCGTCCCGACCTCGCTCGTCGAGGGCCTGAGCTTCGAGCGGTCCTACTCCTTCCTCGACGAGTGGGTCATCGAGGCGCTCGCCGACATCGGCGTCAACGCCCACTTCGTGCCGTTCAACGACATCGCCAGCGACAAGGGCAAGATCGGCGGCGCGGCCCAGAAGCGGTTTGCCTCGGGGGCGGTGCTGCACCACGTGACCATGGCCTACGACATCGACGCCGACAAGATGCTCGAGGTGCTGCGCATCGGCCGGGAGAAGATGAGCGACAAGGGGACGAGGTCGGCCGACAAGCGCGTCGACCCGATGCGCACGCAGACCGGGATGACCCGTGACGCCATCCTCGAGTCCTTCGCCGCGTCCTTCGCCCGGCGCTACCGGGCGACCGTCTCGGACTACACGCCGGAGGAGCTCGAAGCCGCTCGCACCCTGGTCGACGAGAAGTTCGCGACCGCCGAGTGGACGCACCGCGTCCCGTGACGTCGCACACGAGGTCACCGCGGACGTCGGCGGGCGTCGGCACTGTCGGTGCCGGGACGTACGGTTGAGCCATGCGTCCCACGACCGACCTCCAGCGCACGGTGGCACCCTTCGAGGTGATCTCCGAGTACACGCCGAGCGGTGACCAGCCCGCGGCGATCGCCGAGCTCGCGCGCCGGGTCAAGGCGGGCGACACCGACACCGTCCTGCTCGGCGCCACCGGCACCGGCAAGTCCGCCACCACGGCGTGGCTCATCGAGCAGGTCCAGCGGCCGACGCTGGTCATGGCGCCCAACAAGACCCTCGCGGCCCAGCTCGCCAACGAGTTCCGCGAGCTGCTGCCCAACAACGCCGTCGAGTACTTCGTCAGCTACTACGACTACTACCAGCCCGAGGCGTACATCCCGCAGACCGACACCTACATCGAGAAGGACAGCTCGGTCAACGACGAGGTGGAGCGGCTGCGGCACTCCGCGACCAACTCGCTGCTGACCCGTCGGGACGTCATCGTCGTCGCGTCGGTGTCGTGCATCTACGGTCTCGGCACGCCCCAGGAGTACGTCGACCGCATGGCCCGCCTCAAGGTCGGCCAGGAGATCGATCGCGACACGCTGCTGCGCCGCTTCGTCGAGATGCAGTACACCCGCAACGACCTGGCCTTCACCCGCGGCACCTTCCGTGTCCGTGGCGACACCGTCGAGATCATCCCCGTCTACGAGGAGCTCGCGATCCGCATCGAGTTCTTCGGGGACGAGATCGAGCGCATCTACACCCTGCACCCGATCACCGGCGAGGTCGTCAACGAGGAGCAGGAGATGTACGTCTTCCCGGCCTCCCACTACGTCGCCGGGCCCGAGCGCATGGAGCGGGCGATCCGCGGCATCGAGCTCGAGCTCGAGGACCAGCTCGCGCTCTTCGAGAAGCAGGGCAAGCTCCTCGAGGCGCAGCGGCTGCGCATGCGCACGACCTACGACATCGAGATGATGCGCCAGGTCGGCTTCTGCAACGGCATCGAGAACTACAGCCGCCACATCGACGGCCGTACGGCGGGTTCCGCCCCCAACTGCCTCCTCGACTACTTTCCCGAGGACTTCCTCCTCGTCCTCGACGAGTCGCACCAGACGGTGCCCCAGATCGGCGCGATGTACGAAGGCGACATGTCGCGCAAGCGGATGCTCGTCGAGCACGGCTTCCGGCTGCCGAGCGCGATGGACAACCGCCCGCTGAAGTGGGAGGAGTTCCTCGAGCGCATCGGGCAGACCATCTACCTCTCGGCCACGCCGGGGGAGTACGAGCTGGCCAAGTCCGGGCCGCCGGTCGAGCAGATCATCCGCCCCACCGGCCTCGTCGACCCCGAGGTGGTCCTCAAGCCCACGAAGGGCCAGATCGACGACCTCATGCACGAGATCCAGGAGCGCACCAAGCGCGACGAGCGCGTCCTGGTCACCACGCTCACGAAGAAGATGGCCGAGGACCTCACCGACTACCTCCTCGACAAGGGCATCCGGGTGCGCTACCTCCACAGCGACATCGACACGCTGCGTCGCGTCGAGCTGCTGCGCGAGCTGCGCACCGGCGTCTTCGACGTCCTGGTCGGCATCAACCTCCTACGTGAGGGCCTCGACCTCCCCGAGGTGTCGCTGGTCTCGATCCTCGACGCCGACAAGGAGGGCTTCCTGCGCTCGGCCCGCTCGCTCATCCAGACGATCGGTCGAGCCGCACGCAACGTCTCCGGCCAGGTGCACATGTACGCCGACAAGATGACGCCGTCCATGGAGCAGGCCCTCGAGGAGACCAACCGGCGGCGCGAGAAGCAGATCGCCTACAACCTCGAGCGCGGCATCGACCCGATGCCACTGCGCAAGAAGATCGCCGACATCACCGACCTGCTCGAGCGCGAGGACGCCGACACCCAGGAGCTGCTGGGCTCCGGACGCATGCAGTCGCGGGGCAGGAGCGGCGCGGGGCGCGGTGCGGTCGCAGCAGACGTCGGCGTCTCGGCCGGCGGCGCGGCCAACCGTCCGGCCGACATGGCGGCGGCCGACCTCGCCGGGCTCATCCAGGAGCTCACCACGCAGATGCACCAGGCGGCTGCCGACCTCCACTTCGAGCTGGCGGCCCGTCTGCGCGACGAGATCGGCGAGCTCAAGAAGGAGCTGCGGCAGATGACCGCCGCGACTCGGTGAGGGGCTGAGCACGTGGGAGATGTCGACGGTTCCGTCGCAGCGCGGCTTCGAGCCGCCGCCCTCGCGCTGCCCGGCGCCTGGGAGGACTCGCCCTGGGAGGGCGACACGGTGGCCAAGGTGGGCGACAAGATCTTCGTGTTCCTCGGAGCCGAGTCCATCGGGGTCAAGTGCGCGCGCAGCCGCAGCGAGGCCGACGAGTGGCTCCAGCGCTATCCCGACGACGCGAGCGTCATGGCCTACATCGGCCGGCACGGGTGGAACACCCTGCGCACGACGGGAGCGATCGAGGAGGACGAGCTGCTCGACGCGCTCGAGACCTCCTACGAGATCGTCGTGTCGGGGTTGCCCCTCCGCCGACGCCCCAGCACCTCGTGACGGCTCGGTGGCGCCGGTCGACGTGATGCGCTCACCCGTCGGGACCCGATTTGAGCAGCGCCTCCCGTAGTGAAAGACTCAGGCGTTCACGGAGGGGAGTATCCCCGACACGACGGGCTCGTCATCACGGAGCAGGACTCACCGCCGCTCCCGGTCCCGTCGGTCCGGCCACGGCGTCGGGCGGGAGAGACCTCCGGTTGCTGATCTGGTGACCGGAAGGTTGTGCCCATGAACGTTCCTGCCTGGGGCTGGTTCCTCACGATCGGCCTGATGGCCGTGTTCCTGCTCGTCGACGTCCTCGTCATCGCCCGGCGCCCGCACGTGCCCTCGATGGCCGAGGCCGGTCGTCACCTCGCGTTCTACGTGACCGCCGCTGTGCTCTTCGGACTCTTCGTCTGGTTCGAGTGGGGCGGGCAGTTCGCCGGTGAGTTCTACGCCGGGTGGCTGACCGAGTACTCCCTGTCGGTCGACAACCTCTTCGTCTTCCTGCTCATCATGGCCAGCTTCAAGGTGCCGCAGAAGCTGCAGCAGTCGGCCTTGATGGTCGGCATCATCATCGCGATCATCCTGCGCGGCATCTTCATCGCCCTCGGCGCGGTCGTCATCAACGCCTACTCGTGGGTCTTCTACATCTTCGGCGCCTTCCTCGTCTACACCGCGGTCAAGCTCGCGACGGAGGGGGAGAGCGACGACGACGAGTACCACGAGAACCGGTTCCTGCTGTGGATCGAGAAGCGCTTCCCGGCCACCAAGGAGTGGAACGGCACCCGGCTCACGGTCCTCGAGGGCGGCAAGCGCCTCATCACGCCGCTGCTCATCGTCATCCTCGCGCTGGGCACGACCGACCTGCTCTTCGCCCTCGACTCCATCCCGGCGATCTACGGCCTGACGAAGGAGCCGTTCCTCGTCCTCACGGCCAACATCTTCGCCCTGATGGGGCTGCGGCAGCTCTACTTCCTCATCGGCGGCCTGCTGAAGAAGCTCGTCTACCTCAGCATCGGCCTGGCCGTGCTGCTCGCCTTCATCGGCGTCAAGCTCGTCTTGCACGCCCTGCACGAGAACAACCTGCCCTTCATCAACGGCGGCCGGCCGATCGAGGGCGTCCCGGACATCCCGATCCTCGTCTCGCTCGGCGCGATCGTCGTGATCCTCGGTGTCACCACCGTGGCCAGCCTCTGGAAGTCCAGGCGGGACGCGCGCCTGGAGAGCCGGACCGTGGCGGCCTCCGAGGCGTCCCACGACGCGCCCTGACCCGCCCCCACCGGGCGCCGACGCCGGGACCTCTGCGCTCCGTCCCAGGTCGGGCCGCTACCGTGCGGATGCTACCCAGCCCCGGCCGGGTATCCCGTACGTGAAGACCAGTCCCTCCCACGATGACGACCCACGAGATCCCGACGGCGGCACCATGACGACCACCTCATGACGACCAGCACGCTCGCCCCCACCGCCACCGGGGCCTCACACCGCGTCGACCCCCGGCCGACGCGCCGGCGCTATCTCGTTCCTGCCGTCCTCGCGGTGGCCCTCGTGCTGACCGAGGCGTTCAACCAGGCCGTGACACCGTTCATCCGACACGACGACTGGCCCTTCCTGGTGCCGGCGAACACCCCTGGCGTCACCTCTGTCGCCGAGCACGACCTCTACGAGGGACGCTGGCTCAACCACCTGTGGTGGGCCGTGGTCGGCCAGCACGGCACCCCGACCTCCGCCGCCATCACGTATGCCGTGGGCTACGCGCTGCTGGTTGCCGGGCTCTGGCGCGCGCTGCACCTCGCAGGCATCCGCCCGAGGCCGCTGGTCGACGCACTGCTCGGACTGGCCCTCTACGCCTCCGCGGTGTGGGTCCAGTTGCTCTACTGGCCGGGCGCGCTGACAGCCTCCGTGCTCGTCGCGGCCGCTGCGGTGTGGGCACTGCCCTGGGCGGCACGCTCGCGCCTGCGGCTCGTCCTGTGGCTGGTCGTATCCGAGGTCTGCGTCGTGCTGACCTACCCGCCTGTCGGCGTGCTGCTCGTGCTCTTCGGCGTCGTGCTGCTGCGCCAGGCGTCGTGGCGACGCGTGCTGGCCGTTCTGGCGGGCTGGGTGGCGTGCTTCGCTCTCGGAGTCGGCGTCGCGTACCTGCTGAACTGGATCGGCAACGACTACTTCGGCATCAAGATCGCCTACTGGCGCAACCCCAACCCGCTCACGTCGTGGGATGCCCTGGTCACGAACACCGGACGCTGGGCGCAGGCTGCTGCCACCCTGTGGGCCGCACAGTGGTGGGTCGCGGTCGTCGCGGTCATCGCGGTCGCACTCGGCCTGCGCGACGCCGCGGTGCGTCCGCGCCTGCTGCGCCTGCTCGCTGCCCTGGCCGTCGCCGGCGGCATCGACGCGGCTCAGGTGCTCGTGACGGGTGTGGTCACCGACTCCCGGGGCGAGCTCTGGACCTGGTACGTCGCCGTGCTTCCCGTCGCCCTGCTGCTCCTGCGCAGTCGGGAGGGCGCGGGAGGCGGCACGCGGCGCGGCCTCCCGAGCGACCGCGTCGGCGCTGTGGCACTGGCGGTCCTCGCCGTTGCCGGGGTCGTCACCTGGCGGTCCGACGTGGGCGAGCACCAAGTGACGCGAGGCGAGTACGCCGCGATCGCCGCACAGGCCACGCGCGTCGGCGCCGACGGCGAGCGACCGTTCGTCGTCGTCTACATGGACCCGGCCCTGCGCCACTCACGCGAGGGCGGCATCATGGCCGGCACCATGCGGATGGCCATCCGCGCTCACCAGGACGGACTGCTCCCGGACTGGTGCCGACCTGCGGAGTGCCGGCAGCTCATCGCCCGGGCCGCATCCGGTCCCGTCGTGGACCTGGGTCGCGTCGGGAACGGTCCTCACGTCGTCGGCGTGCTCGTGCCCGACCCGCCCGCGTGGATCTTCGATGGCGAGTCGACCGCCACGGTCGCGACCGGTGCCGCCTCGGCCACGAGCCCGAGATAGTGCCGAGCAGTACCGGCACGCCGCCCAGCGAGGCTGCGGTCCGTCCTAGTGGGCCGCCATGGTGGCTCGGTGTGTGGCACGGCGCCTGCGCAGGTTCGCGATCACCATCCGCTGGCGACGCAGCAGCAGGCGACGCTCGGGGTTGGTGACGAGCCGCCCGCCGAACGGGACGAAGATGGGCAGGTGGCGCAAGCGGTCCTCGGTGGCGCTCAGGGCGCCGATCAGCTCGCGGATGCTCATCGTCGACAACTGCTGCGCCGTGTCGTCCGAGCTGGTGGTGGTGGGCAGGTTCGGTGCAATCGTCATGCGCTACTCCAATGCCAAGGCTGCTCACAGCCGGGCGTAGGTGTCTATCGAGGGGTCAGGCTGGCCGCGGCGGCTCCGGTCGGGATGGTCCGCGTCGCGTCCCAGCTTCGTGCGAGGTGCTGATCGAAGAACCTACGGATCCAGTGCCCCTCGCGACAGGGACCTAGGTCCCGAACCGGGCCATGGGTTCGGCCGAAGGTGGGGTGCGGGTCGGTCGACAGGCCCGGTCGACCAGTCAGGGGCCGGTCATCGAGCCGGTCATCGAGCCGGTCATCGAGCCGGTCATCATGCCTGACACCGGCAGGGTCACCGACCGGTCACCGAGCCCCAACGCTCAGAGCGAGACCGGGAACGCCGGACCCGGCTGCGCGGACGGCGGGGGCTGCTGGCGTCCGAGCCCGACGAGCACGGCATCCCGGTCGTCGAGGGCGGCGGGCAGCTCTGCCCCGGCGACGGCCTCGAGGGTCGCCCGCGTCCACGCCAGCCCCGACGGGCTGTCCTCGGCCAGGTCGAGATCCAGCTGGTGGACGGCCAGCTCGACCACCCAGGTGGCCAGGAAGTCACCGCTGCGCAGGTGCTTGCCCTGGAAGGCGACGGTCCCCTCCGGCATGGTCTGCACGGCGCGGACCGCGAAGTCGGCCACGTCCCGAAGGTGGGTGACGGCAGCCGCCGGGCGGCTGTAGGCGGCCGCCGTCCGGCGCAGCCACAGGATGTGGGCCACCGGGTCGTCGTCCCGGTCGTCCTGGTGGTCCGCCCAGTAGGACGCCGCGTCGCGGTCGGGCTCCTCGGCCCGGCCGGCGACCGTCCCGAGCGCCATCTCCTGCAGTCCCATCCGCACGTGCACGACGACATCGAGCCGACTCCACCCGTGGCACGGCGAGGGACCGAGCAGCTCCAGGTCGCCCGCCGAGCCGACCGCGGCGACGAACTCGCGGACCTGTCGGCCGAGACGCTCGACGGCCTGCTCGTGCGGGAAGGAGAGCTGTCTCACGCGACGGACCCTACGCTTGGGCTCCCGCGCCGGCGGCCCCGACGCGTGCTCACATCCGGTCCAGCGCGTGGAGGTAGCGCCGGGTCATCCCGTCCTGGACCCACCGGCTGACCGGGCCCCCCAGCCGCGCGAGCGGGGAGGCGTGCCGGGAGACGGCGGCCACCGTGAAACGGATGGTGCCGTCCGGCTGTCGCTCGAGGACGAACCGCTCCTCGCCCGACTCCGGGTGCCCGGGCAGGGTGCCGTAGGCGAAGCCCCTGCGGTCCGGCTCTTCGAAGACCTCGACCACCCGACACGGGATCCTGACCCCGAGGCGTCCGACGCCCAGACGGAGCTCCACGACCGTGCCCAGCCGTGCCGCGGTGCCGGACGCGCGGACCTGGAGACCGGCCCGGTCGTGCGCCCGCCAGGCGGCCAGGTCCCTTGCCGCGCCCTCGAAGTCCCGCCGCTGCAGCCGCACGCTCCTCTCGAAGTGCCGGTAGCCCGGCGGCGGGGGGCCGGCCTCGGCGACGGCGTCTCGCGGGTAGGTCAGCGGTTCCGCCCGCAGGGCGGCTGACTGCTCCTGCCCGAGGGGTTTGACCGTCATGCTCCTATCGTCCCCGCGGGCCCGGCGAAACAAAAACCACCCGACCGGCCGAACCCCACACTCGGGCGCAGCGACAGCTCGTATGCCGTGTGCCGGCGTCGTCGGAATGTGTCGAGGACCGCTTCGGGTGCGGCAACAGCCGGCCCGGACACGAACGCGCGCCCGCCTGCCGCCTGCCGAGATGCCTACCGCACGCGGTGGGCGACGAGCCAGCCGAGCAGGGCCGGGACGGCCATGACGGCGAAGACGGCGGCGTACGCGGTGGGCACAGTCGAGCCGGTGCCCGCGAAGACGATGGCCGAAAGGGCGATGGCGGTGGCCGCCCCCGACGAGTCGCCGATCTGCAGGGCGGAGCTGACGAACCCCTGCTCGGTCGCGTCGGCGCGCGAGAGGGCCTGCGCCGTGACACGGGGGTAGAGCGTGCCGATGCCCAGGCCGACCAGCGGGAAGAGCGAGACGACGACCCAGGTGGGAGCGCACGCACCCACGGCGGCTGCGAGCCCGACGAGGCTGAGGGTGATGGCGGCCAGGGACACGGCGGCGGTGCGCCCGACCTCGAAGCGGTGGTCCCAGCGGCCCTGCACCCAGGACCCGGCGAACCACGTGACGCCGGTGATGCTCAGGGCGACGCCGGCCAGGGCGGGGCTCAGCCCGTCGCGGTCCGTCAGCAGGCGGGGGAGGTAGACCTCGGCTCCGCTGAAGGCGGCGAAGGCCAGCGCACGCAGGGCGATGTCGGTGGGCAGGCCGCGCGCCGCGCGCAGGGTGCCGCGCGGCGTCAGTGGCAGCAGCGTCAGGCCCACGAGGACCACCGCGATCACGGCGAGGGTGATGCCGAACGCGTCGAGTCGGTCGGAGGCGGCGTTGAGGCCGAGCACGGCGGCTGCGAGCAGGACCGAGGCGGCGATGGAGCGGCAGCGCCACGGCACGTCGACCGGCTCCTGTCTCAGGCCGCTGACGATGCGCCCGAGCAGGGCCGCGGCGACGACCAGCACCACGAGGGCCAGGCCGAAGACCCACCGCCACCCGATGGTCTGCGCGATCAGGCCGGCCACGAACGGGCCGGCGACCGACGGCACCACCCAGGCGGCCGAGAAGCCGGCGAGGATCGCGGTGTGCAGGCGCTGGGGGTAGACGCGGGTCACGAGGACGTAGAGTGCGGTGCTCGTCATGCCGGCGCCCAGGCCCTGCACCACGCGGGCGACGACGAGCAGGGCCATCGACGGGGCGAGGCCCGCCACGACCAGGCCGGCAGCGAAGAGGCACAGTCCGATGAGCAGGGGCGGGCGCGGGCCGTGCCGGTCGGCGAGGTTGCCCGACCAGACGATGCTGACGATGCCGGCTGCGAGCGTCGCGGTGAAGGCCATGGCATAGAGCGAGGCCCCGTCGAGCTCTCGCGCGATGGTCGGCATGACGGTCGTCAGGGCGAGGGCCTCGAAGGCGTGCAGCGAGACGAGCGCCAGCACGCCGACGGTGGTGGCGCGCAGCGCCGGGGAGAGGATCCCGCCGCCCTCGTCGGGGACGGCGACCCGGGCGTCAGGGCGCATCGTGCTCGAGTCCATGCGTCGAACGTATGACCTCGAGCGCGGTCGAGGTCAAGCGAGGCGCGGGGCCGCCCGGGAGCGTCCCGGCGGGAGCGCCCATCAGCCGGGACCGAGCGCTGCGTCCGGAGTCTCCGGGCGCGTCTGCGTGCCGAGCACGATGGCGCTGGCCAGCACGACGAGCGCCATCCCCGCGACCTGGCCGCCCGCGAGCACCTGGTGCAGCACCACGAGGCCGGCCAGCGCCGCGACGACGGGCTCGAGGCTGAGCAGGATGCCGAACACTCGCTGCGCGAGATGGCGCAGGGCCATGAGCTCGAGGGAGTAGGGCAGGACCGACGAGAGGACAGCGATGCCGAGCCCGAGGGCGACGTCGCGCGCGCTCCACCGGTCGACCGAGGACAGCCCGAGGGGGGCGATCACGACGGTGGAGACGACGAGGGCGAGCGCCAGCCCGTCGAGGCCGCCGAACACCCTGCCCGTGCGCTGGCTCAGCACGATGTAGGCCGCCCACATCACCCCCGCGAGCGCGGCGAAACCCACCCCGGCGAGGTCGAGCTGCGCCCACGAGGTGTGCAGCACCCCCGACACGAGCACGACCCCGAGGGCCGCCGCTGCCACCGCAAGGAGGTCCCGGGCCCGTCGGCTCGCTGCCGCAGCGAGCCCCAACGGGCCGAGGAACTCGACCGTCACGGCGACCCCGATCGGAAGGTGGGCGAGGGAGGCGTAGAACGAGGTGTTCATCGCGGCGAGGGCCAGCCCGAAGAGCGTGACGGTGCCCCAGTCCGACCGCCGGTGCCCGCGCCAGGAGGGGCGGGCGACCAGGCACAGGATCACCATCGCGAAGAGCAGCCGGAGCAGGACCGATCCCGGGGCGCCGATGCGTGGGACCAGCGTGGCGGCCAGGGCGCCGCCGAACTGGACGGAGACGACTCCGCCGAGGACCAGAAGGGGTGCGGTGCGCTGGTCGACGCTCACGGCGTCGGCAGGCGCCCGGCAGCGACCAGCGTGGCGACGCGGTCGGCGGGCAGGTCCTCCTCGACGAGCACGCCGCCGGTCTCGGACGCGTGCACCATCCGCCCGGGACGAACGACGATGCCGACGTGGTGGATGCGTCGCCCGGGACGGGCGAAGAAGTAGAGGTCGCCCGGCTGGACGCTGTCGAGGTCGATCGGAGTAGCGGACTCGGCCTGGGCGTAGGCGTCGCGCGCGACGACGAGGCCGAGCAGCCGCCACGCGTGCAGGACCAGGCCCGAGCAGTCGAAGCCGAGCGGGGTGGTGCCGCACCAGAGGTAGGGAAGCCCGAGGTGGCGCCGGGCCTCGGCCACGGCGGGGTGCGTGGCGTCGTCGTCGACGGACCCGGGCGCGGGGTGTGGTGGGGGCGCGGGTGGGGAGTGCTCCGCCACCACAGAAGCCAGGTGTGCGGCGGGCACCCAGCCGGGGTAGCCGCGCTCGTCCTTGGGGGAGAGCTGCCACGGCGCGACGACCTGGGCCCACGAGCCCGACGGGTCGGTGCCGACGACGGTCACCGGCTCGTCCTCGAGCAGCTGGGTCTCGACCCGGCCGTGCAGGCCCAGACGGCCGTTGCCCGACTCGTCGTCGCCGGCGTTGGCGTCGAGGGCGGCGAGCCACTCCCGGGCGTCCGGGACGTCGCGCACGATCGGCTCGTCGACGGGGCGCGGGCTGTCCGGCGCGGACCAGACGGTCGTCACGGGAACGCGAACGAGGTGCGTGGGACGGACGGCGGCGGGGACGGCGACGGGCGAGCTCACGCCCGACATCCTCGCACCAGCCGGCGACACCGCGGCGCCCGGTGGGACTGGGCGTGTCTGCTCACCCACTCAGGGGGCCAGAGCCGCTCGAGCTCTGGCCGTGAGGCGCCCGGAGCCGTACCGTCAGAGGTATGGAAGAGCGGATCACCCTCGAGGGATTCGATCCCCCGAAGAACCGTCGTCACGGCCCGGACGGCGATCTCGTGGACGTGAAGGGCTGGCTCCACGCCCCGGTCGACTGGACCGGTGGTCCCGATCTCGAGCGCGCATGGCGCGAGCGGCACGGACGCTCCCGCCTCGGTGTCGGGCTCTGCGTCGCCCACAACCCGCGCCGGCACATCCTGTTGACGAACGTGCCCGACGACCTCGAGTTCCTCCGGTCGGAGCTCGAGTCGCTGATCTCCGAGCTCGACACCAACCCCAGCTCGGACCTCGAGGACGCCCAGTAGGCACCTCGCGGGCGAGCGGTCGGGAACCGGCGGGACGGCATACGTGCTCGATGACCTCGCGGTTTCGATGGCGTATGCCGTCAGGCGGGGTCAGCGGTCACCAGCCGCGGGCGCGCCACTCGGGCAGGTGCGGTCGCTCGGCGCCGAGCGTCGAGTCGTCGCCGTGGCCGGGGTAGAACCACGTGTCGTCGTCGTAGACGTCGAAGACTCGCCTCGTGACGTCCTCGATGAGCGAGTCGAAGCTCTGGCCCGGGTTCTTCGTGTTGCCCACCCCGCCGGGAAAGAGGCTGTCGCCGGTGAAGAGGTGGGTGTGGCCGTCCGGGTCGGCGTAGGCGAGCGCGATCGAGCCGGGCGTGTGCCCGCGCAGGTGGATGACGCCGAGGTCGACATCGCCCACGGAGACGGTGTCGCCCTGCCCGACGCGCACGTCGACGGGGACGGGCAGCGCGTCGGCGTCGTCGGCCCCGGCCACCGTCCGGGCTCCCGTCGCGTCGACGAGCTCGGCGAGCGCCCCGACGTGGTCGTGGTGCGAGTGGGTGGTGACGATCGTGGCCAGGCCGCCGCTGGTGGAGCTGACGAGCGACCGGAGCCGGTCGGGCTCGGCCGCCGCGTCGACGAGCAGCTGCTCGCCGGTGGCGCGACAGGTCAGCAGGTAGGCGTTGTTGCCGAAGCCGCCGACCTCGACCTTGCGGATGGTCAGAGCAGGCAGCTCGCGGACCGCGGGCGGGCCGCCCGCGGTCACGTGGCCGGTGTAGTCGGCGGGGGAGTGCTCGGGGTTCTCGGTCACGTCAGCCTCCGAAGGGCAGGGTGGGGACGGGCCCGCCGAAACGGACGCCGTCGGTGGTCCCGCGGGCCAACCAGGCCAGCACGTCGGCGCCCGGACCGGTGACGAGGGTGGCGCCGTCGTCCTTGACGGTGTGCTCGTCGCCCTCGTCGGTGCGGATGCGCAGCGACGGCGGGGCGTCGGCGTGCGCGAGGCGGTTGACGGCGTCGCGCAGGAAGAGCGACACGACCTCGGACGGCGTGCTCGCGAAGGTGTAGCCGGCGTCGAGGTCGACGTGGTGGAAGACGACCTCGCGCAGCCGCATGAACGGCACGAGGCCCACCGCGACCGGGAAGCCGCCGGGCGTGCGCTCGACACGGACGTCGGAGTGCTCGGGCCGCAGCTGGGCGAGCCGCTCGGCGAGGCGTCCGGCGGACTCCCGCAGGTCCGTGACGTGGTCGGCCAGCGGACGGTCCGCATCCCGCTCGATGTCCGCGTCCCGCGAGGCCGGGTCGTCGTACATGGTGCCGGGAACGCCCGTCAGCGCGACGTCGCAGACACGGGCGAGGGCGTCGGCGTTGCGGGCGACGTGGGCGAGCACGTGGCCTCGCGTCCAGCCCTCGCACAGCGACGGGAACGCCCCGTCGGGGTCGTGCAGGCCCAGCGCGGTGGAGACGAGCCGGTCGGTCTCGGCGGCCACGAGGGCCGGTGTGACGTCAGCGTGCCGCATCTGTGTCCTCTCGGTTAGCCTCGGCCAGCGCGAGCGCCGCGCCGATGAGCGCCAGGTGCGAGAACGCCTGCGGGAAGTTGCCCGCCATGCGTCCCGTCACGGGGTCGTACTCCTCGGACAGCAGCCCGACGTCGTTCGCCAGCCCGAGGAGCCGGTCCATCAGCGCCGTGGCCTCGGACGTCATACCCGCCTTCGCGTATGCCGTCACGAGCCAGAACGAGCAGGCGACGAAGGGGTGCTCGTCACCGGACAGACCGTCGACGCCGGTGTCGGTGCGGTAGCGCAGCACCAGGCCCTCGCGGATGAGGTCCGCCTCGACGGCTGCGATGGTGCCGAGCATGCGCGGGTCGTCGCCGTCGACGAACCCGATGGCCGACAGGGTCAGGAGCGAGGCGTCGACCTCCCTGGTGTCGTAGTGCTGGACGAACGTGCCCCGCTCGCTGTCGTAGCCCTTCGTCAGGACCTCGGCGCGGACCTGGTCGCGCATCTCGCGCCACGTCTCGACGGGTCCGTCGAGACCGTGCTCCTCGACGGCACGCACGGCGCGGTCGAAGGCCGCCCACACCATCGCGCGCGAGTGGGTGAAGTGCCGCTGCGGGCCGCGGATCTCCCAGAGCCCGTTGTCGGGCTCCTGCCAGCGCTCGACGAGGTGGTTGACGAGCGCCCGCTGCAGGTGCCACGAGTCGAGGTTCTCCTCGAGACCGCGCGAGCGCGCGGTGTGCAGGGCGATCATGACCTCGCCGAGCACGTCCGTCTGGCGCTGCAGCACGGCCGCGTTGCCGACGCGCACGGGGCGCGACCCGGCATACCCGGGGAGGTGTTCCAGGACCCGCTCGGGAAGATCACGTCCGCCGTCGACGCGGTACATGATCTGCATGTCCTCGGGGTCACCGGCGACAGCCCGCAGCAGCCAGTCGCGCCAGAGCGCCGTCTCCTCGAGGTAGCCGCAGCCGAGCAGCGCCTCCAGCGTGAGGGCCGCGTCGCGCAGCCAGCAGAAGCGGTAGTCCCAGTTGCGCTCGCCGCCGAAGTCCTCGGGCAGCGAGGTCGTGGGCGCTGCGACGATGCCGCCGGTGTCCTGGTGCGTCAGGCCGCGCAGGACGAGGAGCGAGCGGGTCACGGCCTCGGCGTGCGGGCCCCGGTAGTGGCTGCGGGCGGCGTACTGCTCGCTGCGGGCGATGGTCTCGCGGATGCGGGCGCGCACCCGTAGCGGTGGCGGGATGTCGTCGTGGCTGCGGAACCACGTGGTCGAGAAGGTGAACGTCTGGCCGGCCGCCACGTCGAACTCGTCGACGTGGTGCCCGTCCCGCGCGTGGGGGAGGCGGGCGCCGCGCAGCACGAGCATGTCGGGGCCGGCGATGGCGGTGATGATCTCGTCGGTGCGGTCCTCGCGGTCGTCGGTGTGCCGCGCGACCCAGGGGCGGGTGCGGCCGTAGTTGAAGCGGACCGTCCACTCGTGGACCATCCGGACCGTCCCCTCGACGCCCTCGATGCGGCGCAGCAGGTCGGAGCGGCCGTCGCCGAGCGGCATCACGTCGGTGACGCGCACCCGGCCGGTCGGCGTCTCGTGCATCGTCTCGAGCGCGAACGAGCTTCCGATGTAGCGCCGCGAGGTCACGGCCTCGGGATCGGCCGGCGACAGGAGCCAACGACCGTGCTGGGGGGTGCCGAGGAGGGCCGTGAAGCAGGCCCGCGAGTCGAACCGGGGCAGGCACAGCCAGTCGATGGAGCCCCGCCGGCTCACGAGGGCGGCGGTCCCGAGGTCGCCCAGCACGGCGTAGTCCTCGATCGGCGTGGGCACGTGCTCGCTCATGCAGAAAGTATGCCGTCCCGGGGCCTTCCCGACGTCAGCCCAGTGCCCGGCGGCCGGCTCCGATGTGGGGACTGTCGGTGACCCGACCTAGCATGTTGCGCGTGACTGCTATGCCCACCGGCAACGCCCATTCCCTCGTCGTCCGCGGCGCGCGCGAGCACAACCTGCGCGACGTCTCCGTCGACCTCCCGCGTGACAGCCTCATCGTCTTCACGGGTCTCTCGGGTTCGGGCAAGTCGAGCCTCGCGTTCGACACGATCTTCGCAGAGGGCCAGCGTCGCTACGTCGAGTCGCTGTCGGCATACGCCCGGCAGTTCCTCGGGCAGATGGACAAGCCCGACGTCGACTTCATCGAGGGGCTCTCGCCCGCGGTCTCGATCGACCAGAAGTCGACCAACCGCAACCCGCGCTCGACCGTGGGCACCATCACCGAGGTCTACGACTACCTCCGCCTCCTCTTCGCCCGGGCCGGCCGGCCGCACTGCCCCGTCTGCGGCGAGCCGGTGACCCGGCAGTCGCCGCAGCAGATCGTCGACCAGCTGCTCACGCTCGAGGACCGCACTCGCTTCCAGGTGCTGGCCCCGGTCGTCCAAGGCCGCAAGGGCGAGTTCGTCGACCTGTTCGCGGAGCTGCAGACCAAGGGCTTCTCCCGCGCCCGCGTCGACGGCGAGGTCATCAGCCTCGCCGAGCCACCGGCCCTCGAGAAGCAGCGCAAGCACACCATCGAGGTCGTCGTCGACCGACTCGTGGCCAAGGGCGACGACACCGGCTCGAAGCGCCGCCTCACCGACTCCGTCGAGACGGCACTGGGCCTCGCCGGCGGCGTCGTCATCATCGACTTCGTCGACCGCGACCCCAAGGCCAAGGACCGCGAGCGCCGCTTCTCCGAGAAGATGGCCTGCCCCAACAACCACCCGCTCGGCATGGACGAGATCGAGCCGCGATCCTTCTCCTTCAACTCTCCCTTCGGTGCCTGCCCCGAGTGCACCGGCATCGGCACCGAGCTCGAGGTCGACCCCGAGCTGGTCGTCCCCGACGACGACCTCTCGCTCGCCGAGGGCGCCATCGCGCCCTGGGCGCAGGGGTCCGGCTCGGCGGAGTACTTCCAGCGCGTCATGGGCGCCCTCGCCGAGGACATGAAGTTCTCCATGGACGTGCCGTGGCGGGCGCTGCCGGCGCGGGCCAAGGAGGCGCTGCTGCACGGCCAGAACTACAAGGTCCACGTCAAGTACAAGAACCGCTACGGTCGCGACCGCTCCTACACGACCGGCTTCGAGGGCGTCGTGCCGTTCATCAAGCGCCGGCACGCCGAGACCGAGTCCGAGTGGAGCCGCGACCGCTACGAAGGCTTCATGCGCGAGGTCCCGTGCCCCGTCTGCAAGGGCGCGCGCCTCAAGCCCGAGTCCCTCGCCGTGCTGGTCGGTGGCAAGAACATCTCCGAGGTCTGTCGCCTCGCCATCCGCGACGCGGCCGGCTTCCTCGACACCGTCGACTTCACGCCCCGCGAGAAGCAGATCGCCGAGCGGGTCATCAAGGAGATCGACGCCCGCCTCGGCTTCCTGCTCGACGTCGGCCTCGACTACCTCTCGCTCGACCGGCCCGCCGGCACGCTCTCCGGCGGCGAGGCCCAGCGCATCCGGCTCGCGACCCAGATCGGCTCGGGCCTCGTCGGCGTGCTCTACGTCCTCGACGAGCCCTCGATCGGCCTGCACCAGCGCGACAACCACCGCCTCATCGAGACGCTGACCCGCCTGCGCGACCTGGGCAACACCCTCATCGTCGTGGAGCACGACGAGGACACCATCGCCACCGCCGACTGGGTCGTCGACATCGGCCCGGGCGCGGGGGAGCACGGCGGTCACGTCGTGCACTCGGGCCCCGTCAAGGGCCTGCTCGAGCACCCCGAGTCGCTGACCGGCATGTACCTCTCCGGCCGGCGCGAGATCCCGACGCCCGAGGTGCGCCGCGGCCACGACGGCCGCGAGATCACCGTGTCGGGGGCCCGCGAGAACAACCTGCAGAACGTCTCGGTCAGCTTCCCGCTGGGCAACCTCGTCGCCGTCACCGGGGTCTCGGGCTCGGGCAAGTCGACCCTGGTCAATGACATCCTCTACAACGTCCTGGCCAACAAGCTCAACGGCGCGCGCCACGTTCCCGGCCGGCACAAGACCGTCACGGGTCTCGACCAGCTCGACAAGGTCGTGCACGTCGACCAGAGCCCGATCGGCCGCACCCCGCGGTCGAACCCCGCGACCTACACCGGCGTCTTCGACAACATGCGCAAGCTGTTCGCCGAGACGACCGAGGCCAAGATCCGCGGCTACCAGCCGGGCCGGTTCTCGTTCAACGTCAAGGGCGGCCGCTGCGACGCGTGCTCCGGCGACGGCACGATCAAGATCGAGATGAACTTCCTGCCCGACGTCTACGTCCCCTGCGAGGTGTGCCACGGCGCGCGCTACAACCGCGAGACGCTCGAGGTCCACTTCAAGGGCAAGACCATCGCCGACGTGCTCGACATGCCCATCGAGGAGGCGGCCACCTTCTTCGAGGCGGTGCCCGCGATCGCCCGCCACCTCAAGACCCTCAACGACGTCGGCCTCGGCTACGTCCGGCTCGGCCAGCCGGCACCGACGCTCTCGGGTGGCGAGGCCCAGCGCGTCAAGCTCGCGAGCGAGCTGCAGAAGCGGTCCACCGGACGCACCATCTACGTGCTCGACGAGCCCACCACGGGCCTGCACTTCGAGGACATCCGCAAGCTCCTCGACGTGCTGCAGGGTCTCGTCGACAAGGGCAACACCGTCATCGTGATCGAGCACAACCTCGACGTCATCAAGAACGCCGACTGGGTCATCGACTTGGGTCCCGAGGGTGGCTCCGGTGGCGGCAGCGTCATCGCCGAGGGCACGCCCGAGCAGGTCGCCCAGGTCGAGGCCAGCCACACAGGCCGGTTCCTCAAGCCGATCCTGGAGCGGACGGCCCGCACGACGACGCGCACCACGGCGGGTGGGCGCGCCAAGAAGGCGGGCGCTGCATCCACCCAGCGGACTGACGGCGCGGGCCCAGCCGGCTCCCGCACGGTGAAGCCACCGGCGAAGCGCACCCGAGGTTCGGCCACCACCGCAGCCGCCAAGGCGACGCCGGCGAGCGCTACCGTCAGCAAGACGAGGTCCACCGCCACGACCCGGAAGAAGGAGCCATGACCGAGCAGCAGAGCAGTGGTTCGCCGTCGGACGAGGGACTCGCGGAGCGCGTGGCCGGCTTCACCGACCGGCGCGGCGTCCTCAAGCTCGCCGGCGTCGCGGCCGGCGCCGGGGTCCTGGCCGCCTGCAGCAGCCCGCCCGTCCCGTC
This sequence comes from Terrabacter sp. BE26, assembly GCF_041941675.1. Lineage (GTDB taxonomy): Bacteria > Actinomycetota > Actinomycetes > Actinomycetales > Dermatophilaceae > Terrabacter. The sequence continues at coordinate 3,758,105 of NZ_CP090122.1, forward strand.
GGGGGGCGGTGGCGCGTCGCCGGCTGGCGGCGCGGGCGGCGCCGGGGCAGACGGCATACCCACGTCCGAGATCCCGGTCGGCGGCGGCAAGGTCTTCCCGGACTCCAAGACCGTGGTCACCCAACCGACCGCCGGCACCTTCAAGGCGTTCGACGCCATCTGCCCGCACCAGGGCTGCACCGTGGGGTCCGTCGAGGGCGGCAAGATCATCTGCCCCTGCCACCAGAGCCACTTCGACGACAACACCGGCGACGTCGTCTCCGGGCCTGCTCCCACCGGGCTGACCCCCAAGACCGTCAAGGTCTCGGGCTCCACCCTCACCGTGAGCTGATCGGCCGGGCCCGGGCCGTCCGGGCCGTCCGGGCGCCGTTCGGCAGCGTCCGTGGGCCGACATAGGGTGGGACCGTGGCGGATCCGACGACCTACCGACCCAAGCCGGGAGAGATCCCGACCGACCCGGGCGTCTACCGCTTCCGCGACGCGCACGGGCGCGTCATCTACGTCGGCAAGGCGAAGTCGCTGCGCCCGCGGCTCTCGTCCTACTTCCAGGACATCACCGCGCTGCACCCGCGCACCGCCACCATGGTGACCACCGCGGCCTCGGTCGAGTGGACGGTCGTGCGCACCGAGGTCGAGGCGCTCCAGCTCGAGTACTCCTGGATCAAGGAGTTCGACCCCCGCTTCAACGTCAAGTACCGCGACGACAAGTCCTACCCCTACCTCGCCGTCACCATGGCGGAGGAGTTCCCCCGGGCCCAGGTCATGCGCGGCGCCAAGCGCAAGGGCACCCGCTACTTCGGGCCCTACGGCCACGCGTGGGCGATCCGCGAGACCCTCGACCTGCTGCTGCGCGTCTTCCCGATGCGCACCTGCTCGTCCGGCGTCTTCAAGCGCGCCGCCGCGAGCGGCCGGCCGTGCCTGCTCGGCTACATCGACAAGTGCTCCGCCCCGTGCGTCGGCCGGGTGACCGCCGAGGAGCACCGCGCGATCGCCGAGGACTTCTGCGACTTCATGGCCGGCAACACCACCCGGTTCGCCAAGCGGCTCGAGATCCGGATGCGCGAGGCCGCCGCCGAGCTCGACTTCGAGCAGGCGGCACGGCTGCGTGACGACATCGGAGCCCTGACCAAGGCGCTCGAGAAGCAGGCCGTCGTCCTGGGCGATGCCACCGACGCCGACGTCTTCGCCCTCGCCGACGACGACCTCGAGGCGGCCGTGCAGGTCTTCCACGTGCGCGGCGGGCGCATCCGCGGCCAGCGCGGCTGGGTCGTCGAGAAGGAGAGCGAGGACATCCCCACGCTCGTGGAGCACCTCCTGCTGCAGGTCTACGGCGACGCCGACCGTGACGCGGTGCCGCGCGAGGTGCTCGTGCCCGAGCTGCCCGCCGACCCCGAGGCGGTGACCGAGTGGCTCTCGGCCGTCCGGGGCTCGGCAGTCAGCGTCCGGGTGCCGCAACGGGGCGACAAGCGCACGCTGATGGAGACGGTGCGGCGCAACGCGGAGCAGTCCCTGGCCCGGCACAAGGTCGCCCGCGCGGGCGACCTCACGCTGCGCAGCAAGGCGCTCCAGGAGCTGCAGGACTACCTCGGTCTCGACGACGCGCCGCTGCGCATCGAGTGCTACGACGTCAGCCACGTCCAGGGCACGAACGTCGTCGCGTCGATGGTGGTCTTCGAGGACGGCTTGGCCCGCAAGAGCGAGTACCGCCGCTTCATCGTCCGTGGCGCCACGAGCGGCGAGACGAGCGGCGAGGCGAGCGGCGAGGCGGGCGGTGAGCCCGTCACGGTCGACGACACCGCCGCCATGCGCGAGGTCCTCACCCGTCGCTTCCGTCGCTACCTCGAGGACGCAGAGGGCGCCGGCGACCTCGACCTGTCCACCGGGGTCGTGGGCGACGGCTCCGACCCGGCCGCTGTCACCCAGAACCCGCCGAACGATTCCTCCGTGGGCCCCGGCGCGGGCGGCCGAGACGACCTCGTGGACGACGAGGACAGCCCGTCGCCCTCCGGGCCGATCGACCCCGAGACCGGTCGACCCCGCCGCTTCGCCTACCCACCGAGCCTCGTGGTCGTCGACGGCGGCCTGCCCCAGGTCAACGCCGCTCAGGCGGTCCTCGACGAGCTCGGTATCGAGGAGGTCGCCCTGGTGGGCCTGGCCAAGCGGCTCGAGGAGGTGTGGCTCCCTGGCGAGGAGCACCCCGTCATCCTGCCGCGCACGAGCGAGGGCCTCTACCTGCTCCAGCGGCTGCGCGACGAGGCCCACCGCTTCGCGATCACCTTCCACCGGCAGCGCCGGTCGAAGGCCATGACGACGTCCCAGCTCGACGGCATACCCGGTCTCGGGGCCAGCCGGCAGAAGGCGCTGCTGCGCCACTTCGGTTCCGTCAAACGCCTTCGCGCGGCGGACGAAACGGACATCATGGCCTTACCCGGCTTCGGCCGTACCCTGGCCTCGGCCGTGGTCAGCCACCTGGCCGAGGGTGCGCCGCAGGAGCCGGCCGTGAACCTCACGACAGGAGAAGTCCTCGAATGACCGCCGACAGCAGGCCGCTGCCGCAGACGTCCCTTGCCGACGCCCCGATCGTCATCGTGACGGGGATGAGCGGAGCCGGCCGCAGCACGACTGCCAACGTCCTGGAGGACCTCGGCTGGCTGGTGGTCGACAACCTCCCGCCGCAGCTGCTGTCGCACCTGGCGGAGCTGCGTGACCAGGCCCGGGCAGAGCACCCGCAGGAGCACCTCCAGCAGGTCGCCGTGGTCGTGGACGTCCGCTCGCGCGGGTGGTTCGCGCAGCTCGACGGCGCCATCAGCGCCGCCCGAGCCCGCGGCGAGCGCCCGAGCCTCGTCTTCCTCGACGCGACCGACGAGGCCCTCGTCCGCCGGTTCGAGAGCGTGCGCCGCCCGCACCCGCTGCAGGGCGAGGGCCGGCTGCTCGACGGCATCCAGCGCGAGCGGCAGCTGCTCCTCGACCTGCGGTCGTCCGCCGACGTCGTCATCGACAGCTCCGGGCTCAACGTGCACCAGCTGAGCGCCAAGCTGTCCTCCCTCTTCGCCGGTGACCGGAAGGTCCAGCTGCGCATCGCCGTGATGTCCTTCGGCTTCAAGTACGGCCTGCCGCTGGACGCCGACGTCGTCTTCGACATGCGCTTCCTGCCCAACCCGTACTGGGTGCCCGAGCTGCGCCCGCTCACCGGCCGCGACACGCCGGTCAGCGAGTTCGTGATGAAGCAGGAGGGGGCCGAGGACTTCCTCGAGCGGGCCTGGAGCCTGCTCGACACGATGATCGACGGCTACGTCCGCGAGGGCCGTCGCTACGTCACGGTCGCCGTCGGCTGCACCGGCGGCAAGCACCGGTCGGTCGCCGTGGCCGAGGCGCTGAGCGTCAAGCTGGGCGGCCGCGACCGCGTCGACACGTTCGTCGTGCACCGCGACCTCGGTCGGGAGTGACCGGCTGCCCGTGACCACCTCTCGCCTACCCCTCGTCTCACCGCACCACCGGCGCGTCGTCGCGCTCGGCGGCGGGCACGGCCTCGCGGCCAGCCTCACCGCCCTGCGCCTGCTGACCGACGACCTCACGGCGGTCGTGACCGTAGCGGACGACGGCGGGTCGAGCGGGCGGCTGCGCGAGGAGTTCGACGTCCTGCCGCCGGGCGACCTCCGGATGGCGCTGTCCGCGCTGTGCGACGACAGCGACTGGGGCCACACCTGGCGCGACGTGCTCCAGCACCGGTTCGCCGGCGACGGCGAGCTGCAGGGCCATGCCCTGGGCAACCTCATGATCGTCTCGATCTGGGACCTGCTGGGCGACACCGTGGAGGGCCTCGACCTCGTCGGGCGCCTGCTGGGCGCCCGCGGCCGGGTCCTGCCGATGGCCGGTGAGCCGCTCGAGATCGTCGCCGAGATCCACGGCCACGACCCGGACCGCCCCGACGAGCTCGTCGAGGTCAGGGGCCAGCACCGCGTCGCCTCATCGGCGGGGGTGGTCTCGTCGATCGGCATCGTGCCGACCTGCCCCGAGCCGTGCCACGAGGCGCTCAGGGCCGTGCGCGACGCCGACTGGGTGATGCTCGGTCCCGGGTCGTGGTTCACCTCGGTCATGCCGCACCTGCTCGTCCCCGACCTCGCCGACGCGCTCGTTGCCACCCGGGCCAGGCGGCTGCTCAACCTCAACCTCGAGGTGCACAAGGGCGAGACCCGCGACTTCCGGGCCGAGGACCACCTCGCCTCGCTGGCTGCCAACGCACCGGACCTTCGGCTCGACGTCGTGCTGGCCGACCCGAGCGTGGTCCCCGACGGGGCCTCGCTCCGCGCCGCTGCCGCCGAACTCGGCGCCGAGCTGGTCGTCGCGCCGGTCGCGGCGCGGGGCGAGGCAGGCGTCCACGACCCCCTGCGGCTGGCGGCCGCCCTGCGCGACGTCATCGCCTGATCAGACCCGGCGCGTTCAGCTGCAACCGGTGCGACCGGCCGGAACCAACCGGCCGAACTGCCTCTGCGGGGCCCTGCGCGCACTCGTTCCGGTCGGTTGCACCACCCGCTGGCGCGGCGGCCCGACGACGTATGCCGTCCCGCCGGCTCGGCGACACGGCGCACGTCCGCACCAGTCGGGGAACAGGCGGGGAACAGGCGGGGACGGGCGGGTGGCCAGGATGCTGAAGACCCTCCGGGCCGAGGGTGCTTGATCAGGATGGCAGGATGTCGGCCATGGCCATGACAGCGAAGGTGAAGGACGAGCTCTCACGCCTGGACGTGACCAAACCCTGCTGTCGCAAGGCCGAGGTCTCGACCATGCTGCGCTTCGCCGGTGGCCTGCACATCATCGGCGGCCAGATCGTCGTCGAGGCCGAGCTCGACACCGCCAACGCCGCGCGGCGGCTGCGCCGCAACATCGCCGAGGTCTACGGACATCGGAGCGAGGTGCTGGTCCTGGCTGCGGGCGGCCTGCGCCGGGGCTCGCGCTACGTCGTACGCGTCGTCGAGGACGGGGCCACGCTGGCGCGCCAGACCGGCCTCATCGACACGCGGGGCCGTCCCGTGCGCGGCCTGCCGCCCAAGGTCGTCAGCGCCGCGACGTGCGACTCCGAGGCTGCGTGGCGCGGCGCCTTCCTCGCCCACGGTTCGCTCACCGAGCCGGGCCGCTCGTCGGCCCTCGAGGTGACGTGCCCGGGTCCCGAGGCGGCACTGGCCCTGGTCGGCGCCGCCCGCCGGCTCGGCATCCAGGCCAAGGCCCGCGAGGTCCGCGGCATCGACCGCGTGGTCATCCGCGACGGCGACGCGATCGGGGCCATGCTGACCCGGCTGGGCGCGCACGACGCGGTGCTGGCGTGGGAGGAGCGCCGGATGCGCCGGGAGGTGCGTGCGACGGCCAACCGCCTCGCCAACTTCGACGACGCCAACCTCCGTCGCTCCGCACGCGCCGCCGTGGCCGCGGGCGCGCGCGTCGAGCGCGCCATGGACCTGCTCGGTGAGGACATCCCCGAGCACCTGCGTGAGGCCGGTGTGCTGCGCGTCGAGCACAAGCAGGCGAGCCTCGAGGAGCTGGGGCAGCTGGCCAAGCCGCCCATGACCAAGGACGCCGTGGCCGGCCGCATCCGGCGCCTGCTCGCCATGGCCGACAAGCGCGCCGAGGAGCTCGGGGTGCCGGGCACCGACGCCAACCTCACCCCCGACATGCTCGAGGGCTGATCGACCCAGCAGGGTGGCGCGGGAAGGCCTCCCGTGGGTGAGCGCGCGCTCACCCACCGCTGAGACTCCCGCGTGGCGGCGAAGGGCGACGCACTAGGCTGGCGTGTGATCGAGGTCGCAACGGGGCGGCCGTTGGTCTGGCAGTCCGTCCGACACAGTCTCACCGAAGAGGTGCACAGCAGTGACCGTTCGCGTTGGTATCAACGGCTTTGGCCGCATCGGCCGCAACTTCTTCCGCGCCATCGTGGCGTCCGGAGCCGACATCGAGGTCGTGGCCACCAACGACCTCATGGACAACAAGACCCTCGCCCACCTGCTCAAGTACGACTCGATCCTCGGGCGCTTCCCCGGCGAGGTCACCTACGACGAGACCTCGATCATCGTCGACGGCAAGGCGATCCGCGTGTTCGAGGAGCGCGACCCGGCCGCCATCGACTGGGCCACCGTCGGCGCTGACGTCATCGTCGAGTCCACCGGCTTCTTCACCGACGCCACCAAGGCGAAGGCACACATCGACGGTGGTGCCAAGAAGGTCATCATCTCGGCCCCGGCCAAGAACGAGGACATCACCATCGTCATGGGCGTCAACGACGACCTGTACGACCCCGCCAAGCACACCGTCATCTCCAACGCGTCCTGCACGACGAACTGCCTGGCCCCGATGGCCAAGGCGCTGAACGACGAGTTCGGCATCGTCAAGGGCCTCATGACGACGATCCACGCCTACACGCAGGACCAGAACCTGCAGGACGCCCCGCACAAGGACCTGCGTCGCGCCCGCGCCGCCGCGCTCAACATCGTCCCCACCACGACCGGCGCCGCCAAGGCCGTCTCGCTCGTGCTCCCGGAGCTGAAGGGCAAGCTCGACGGCTACGCCCTCCGCGTCCCCGTGCCCACTGGCTCGGCCACCGACCTCACCTTCGAGGCCGGCCGTGAGACCACGGTCGAGGAGGTCAACGCCGCGGTCAAGGCCGCCGCGGAGGGCCCGCTCAAGGGCTACCTCGTCTACACCGAGGACGAGATCGTCTCCAAGGACATCGAGACCGACCCGGCCTCGTGCATCTTCGACGCCGGCCTGACCAAGGTCATCGGCAACCAGGTCAAGGTCGTCGGCTGGTACGACAACGAGTGGGGCTACTCCAACCGCCTCGTCGACCTCGTCGCGCTCGTCGGCCAGTCGCTCTGAGCCACCCGGCCACCGCGCCCGCCGCTCCCGCCGTCATGCGGGGGAGCGGCCGGGGCGGTGGCCCAGCCATGTCATCCGTGCCCTCGGTGCCACCGGCACCGCCAACTGATCAAGAGGCATCCCGCGTGAAGACCCTCAACGACCTCGGAGACCTGCGCGGCAAGCGCGTCCTCGTCCGGTCCGACCTCAACGTGCCGCTCGACGGCTCCACGATCACCGACGACGGGCGCATCCGTGCATCCGCCCCCACGATCAAGGCCCTCGCCGATGCCGGCGCCCGGGTCCTCGTCTGCGCCCACCTAGGCCGTCCGAAGGGCGCTCCCGAGGCCAGGTACTCCCTCGCCCCGGTCGCGAAGCGCCTCGGCGAGGTGCTCGGCACCGAGGTCCTCTTCGCCGAGGACACCGTGGGCGACGATGCGAAGGCCAAGGCCGCCGCCCTCGAGGACGGCCAGGTGCTGCTCCTCGAGAACCTCCGCTTCAACGCCGGCGAGACCGCCAAGACCGACGAGGAGCGAGCCGAGTTCGCTCGCGAGCTGGCCTCTCTCGCAGACGTCTTCGTGTCCGACGGCTTCGGTGTCGTGCACCGCAAGCAGGCGTCCGTCTACGACGTCGCCCGTCTGCTGCCGCACGCCACGGGCGACCTCGTCTCCACCGAGGTGGACGTGCTGCGCCGCCTGACGAAGGATCCCGAGCGGCCGTATGCCGTCGTCCTCGGGGGTGCGAAGGTGTCCGACAAGCTCGGCGTCATCGGCAACCTCCTCGGGACGGCCGACCGCCTCCTCATCGGCGGGGGCATGGTCTTCACCTTCCTGGCGGCCCAGGGCCACGAGGTGGGCAAGAGCCTGCTCGAGGCCGACCAGATCGACACCGTCAAGGGCTACCTCGAGCGTGCCGAGAAGGAAGGCGTCGAGATCGTGCTGCCCGTCGACGTCGTGGCCGCCGACGCGTTCAGCGCGGACGCCGATCACGAGGTCGTCGCCGTCGACGCCATCCCGGCCGACCGCATGGGCCTCGACATCGGACCCGAGTCGAGCCGGCTGTTCGCCGAGAAGCTCGCCGACTGCCGCACCGTCTTCTGGAACGGGCCGATGGGCGCGTTCGAGATGGCCCCCTACGCCGCCGGCACCAAGGCCCTCGCGGAGGCGCTCGTCGACATCACCAGGCGCGGCGCGCTCACGGTCGTCGGCGGCGGCGACTCCGCCGCGGCCGTGCGCCAGCTCGGCTTCGCCGACGACGACTTCGGCCACATCTCCACCGGTGGCGGTGCCAGCCTCGAGTACCTCGAGGGCAAGGAGCTGCCGGGCCTGACCGTGCTCGAGGAGGGCGACGCCTGATGGCGAAGAGCACCAAGCCGGTCGGGCGCGTGCCCCTGATGGCCGGCAACTGGAAGATGAACCTCGACCACCTCCAGGCCACCCACTTCGTGCAGAAGCTCGACTGGACCCTGCGCGACGCCAAGCACGACTACACCGCGGTCGAGGTGGCCGTGCTGCCGCCGTTCACCTCCCTGCGCTCGGTCCAGACCCTCGTCGAGGGCGACAAGCTGGACCTGCGCTACGGCGCGCAGGACCTCTCGCCCCACTCCTCTGGCCCCTACACGGGCGACATCTCCGGCGCGTTCCTGGCCAAGCTCGGCTGCACCTACGTCGTCGTGGGCCACAGCGAGCGGCGTGAGGGCCACGGGGAGACCGATGCCGTCGTCAACGCCAAGGTCAAGGCTGCCTACGCCCACGGCCTCACGCCGATCCTGTGCTGCGGCGAGGCGCTCGAGGTGCGCAAGGAGGGCCGACAGGTCGAGCACGTCCTCGACCAGCTGCGCGCCGACCTCGACGGGGTCACCAAGGAGCAGGCGGCCTCGGTCGTCATCGCCTACGAGCCCATCTGGGCCATCGGCACCGGCGAGGTCGCCACCCCCGACGACGCCCAGGAGGTGTGCGCCGCGATCCGCACCCTGCTCGCCGAGCTCTACAGCGGCGACGTCGCGGACGGCATACGCCTCCTCTACGGCGGCAGCGTCAAGGCGGGCAACGTGGCCGCGATCATGGCGCAGGAGGACGTGGACGGCGCGCTCGTGGGCGGTGCCTCGATCGACCCGACGGAGTTCGCGTCGATCTGCCGCTACCGCGACCACCTCGCGACGTCCTGAGCCGACGCCGTCGGCCGAACGCCGCTGCTCCACGCAGACCCGGGGCGTTCGGCCGATCGGCACTCGGGCAGGTATCCTTGCCCGAGCCCCGGATCACGAGGGGGAGTGGCCGACCGGCCCGACACCCCCGAGATCCCGACGATTTGGAGTGACCACGTGGATGCGGTTCGCATCGTGCTGCAGGTCCTGCTGGTGCTGTCCAGCCTGGTCCTGACGCTGTTCATCCTGCTGCACAAGGGCAAGGGCGGCGGCCTGTCCGACATGTTCGGTGGTGGCATGTCGACCTCCCTCGGTGGCTCGTCTGTCGCCGAGCGCAACCTCGACCGCTTCACGGTGGCCGTGGCGCTGGTCTGGGCGGCATCCATCATCGGTCTGGGCCTGCTGGCCCGCTTCGCGAGCTGAGAGGACGAGTAGATGGCCGGCGGTAACGCCATTCGTGGAAGTCGGGTCGGCGCAGGCCCGATGGGAGAGGCCGAGCGCGGCGACACCGCCCCGCGCGTCCTGATCTCCTACTGGTGCTCCAACGGGCACGAGACGCGCCCGAGCTTCGCCGAGGAGCCCGGCATGGTGCTGCCCGAGACGTGGGACTGCCCGCGCTGCGGCTTCCCCGCAGGCCAGGACAAGGCCAACCCCCCGGCCCCGCCGAAGGTGGAGCCCTACAAGACGCACCTGGCCTACGTGAAGGAGCGTCGCAGCGACGCCGACGGCGAGGCGATCCTTGACGAGGCGCTGAGCACCCTGCGCCAGCGCGGGCTCATCCAGTGAGCTGAGGGTCCCCATCGAGGGACCGCATGACGAAGGGCCCGGGACGTCCACCCGGGCCCTTCGTCATGCCGATTACCGTTGTGTCGTATGCCGGTTCCGTGCCGTTCAGCCCAGCGCTGAGGCCGCGTCGACATCGACCAGCCACAGCGTCGCGTCCGTGCCGTGGGGGCCCGCCGCAGGCACGTCCCAGGGGTCGGCACCCGGCTTGAGGGCCGCCGAGACGGCCTCCGCCTTGTCCGCTCCTGCTACCAGGAACCACACCTCGCGGCTGCGCTCGAAGCACTCGAACGTGAGGCTCACCCGGTCCGGCGGCGGCTTGGGGGAGTCGTGCACTGCGACCGCGATCGCGTCGGTCTGGCGCTGCGCCGGATGGTGCGGGAACAGTGAGGCGACGTGGCCGTCGGGCCCCACGCCGAGGAGCACGACGTCCCAAGCCTTCTGGCCGTGCTGACGGATCGTCTGGGCATAGGCGTCGGCACTCGCCTCGGCGCTGGCTGAGGCCTCGGGCCCGGCCACCCGGTGCACCTTCGACGGGTCGAGACCGAGTGCGCTGAGGCCCGCCTTGTCGTTCTGGGTGTCGTTGCGGTCCGGGTGGCCAGCAGGGAGATAGCGCTCGTCAGCCCACCAGACCCGCACCCGCGACCAGTCGACGGCCGAACGACCCGGCGTGCGCGTCACCGAGGCGATGATCGCCGACCCCATGGATCCGCCGGTGAGGGCCACCTGCGCCTCGGGGTTGCGCGTCTGCGCGTCGAGGACTGCCGTGACGAACCGTGCCGCGGCGGCGTCGGCAAGCGCCTGCTTGTCGGGGTGGACGACGACCCGGGGTGCGGCCGTCACGAGGGCGCCGTCCCGTCCGACGTGCCTGATCCACCGGACGCTCCGGAGGACGCGGCGCGCGAGGCAGAGGACGTCCTGGAGGCGGTCTTCTTCGCGGTGGCCTTGCGCGTGCCCGCGGTGCTGCGGGTCGCAGTCTTCTTGGCGGTCGAGGCCGCTGCCGCCGACCGCTTGGCGGTCTTCCGTGCTGCAGGGCGTCCCGTCTGCGTGCCGGACGTGCGGGACGCGCCCGACGTGGCGTCACCGGCGGCAGCAGCCGTCTTCTTGCGGTCCTTGTCGGCCTGCTTCTCGCGGGTGGTGCGCTTGCCGGCCAGCTTGCGGGCCGTCGCCTCCCTGACCTCTGAGGTCTCCGCAGCCTCGGGCGCCGGAGGAGCAGACATCATCGCACTCGCGTCCTGCGCCGACTCGTCCCGGCCGAGACGGCCGGCGAGCCTTCGGGCTGCTGCGATGTCGGGCGCCTTGCCTGCCTTCGCGGCGTCGGCAGCGGACAGGCGAATCGGTGGCAGCTCGGCCACGCCCTTGCAGAGCGCCTCGGCGTAGGCCTCGTCAGCGTCGAGCCACCGCAGCTCGTCGGCGAGGCACTCGGGAAGCTCGCGCCGCGGCAGGTTGATCCGACGGTCCGGCTGTCCTGCCTGCGACAGGGTCGCGAGGACGTCTCCGGGGCGCACGAGGTCGATCGGTCCGCTCTCGCGTTCGAGGCGGACCGACGCGATTCCCGAGCCCCTGGGCGTCGACACCCGGCGGGCCGGCACCCTGAGGCGCCGGCTCAGCCAGCCGGCGAGCAGGTCGGAGGACGGCGAGTCGGGTGCACCGCTGACCACGGCGCCGGTGATCGGTTCGTAGGGCGGCTGGTCGAGCGCCGCCGCGAGCAGTCCGCGCCAGTGGGTCACGCGGGTCCATGACAGGTCGGTGTCGCCGGGGCTGTAGCTCGCCGCACGCTTCCTCAGCATGAGCCGCGGGTTGTGGGCCTCGGCGGCGTCGGTGATCCGGCGTTGGGCCATGGCCCCGATGGGATCGTTCGCGACGTCGTCGGGTGCCTTGCCCGGCCACCAGGCGACGATCGGTGAGTCGGCCAGCAGCAATGGGATCACGACGCTCTGGCCGTGGTTGGCCAGCTCGCCGTAGAGCCGCAGGACGACGATCTCGGACGCGCCCGCGTCGCCACCGAGCCGGATCTGGGCATCGAGGCGCTTCCTGCCGCGTCGCTCGCCCGGAATGACCACGATGATGCGGCACGGGTGCTGGCGACTGGCGTGGTTGGCCGCGTCGATCGCCTGCTGCGCGTCGGTGTCCTCGACGACGACGATGAGGGTCAGCACCCTGCCCAGTGCGATCGCGCCGACCTCGTTGCGCAGTCGCACGAGCGTCTTGCTGATGTCCTTGGTCGTGGTGTCGGTCAGGTCCCTGATCACGGCATCCTCCAGACGCGTCCGTCCCGCGCGAGCATCTCGTGGGCCGACGGCGGCCCCCAGGTGCCGGCGGGGTACTGCTCGGGTCTGCCCTTCTTGGCCCAGAGCTCCAGGAGCGGGTCGAGGATTCGCCAGGACAGCTCGACCTCCTCGTGCCGCGGGAAGAGCGGCGGCTCACCGAGGAGCACGTCCAGGATGAGGCGTTCGTATGCCTCGGGCGAGGCCTCGGTGAACGACGAGCCGTAGCCGAAGTCCATCGTCACGTCACGGACCTCCATCTGCGCGCCGGGCACCTTGGAGCCGAAGCGGAGGGTGACGCCCTCGTCGGGCTGGACCCGGATCACGATGGCGTTCTGGCCCAGCTCCTCGGTCGCCGTGTGCTCGAAGGGCAGGTGCGGGGCCTTCTTGAAGACGACGGCGATCTCCGTCACGCGCTTGCCCAGCCGCTTCCCGGTGCGCAGGTAGAAGGGGACACCAGCCCAGCGGCGCGTGTCCACCTCGAGGGTCACCGCGGCGAAGGTCTCCGTGCGCGAGAGGGGGTCGACGCCCTCCTCCTCGAGGTAGCCGACGACCTTCTCGGCGCCCTGCCAGCCGGCGGCGTACTGTCCGCGTGCGGCGCCCTTGTCGAGGTCCGCCGGGAGGCGGACGGCGGAGAGGACCTTCTCCTTCTCGGCGCGGAGGTCCTTGGCGTCGAAGGAGACGGGTTCCTCCATCGCCGTCAGGGCGAGCAGCTGCAGCAGGTGGTTCTGGATGACGTCGCGAGCCGCGCCGATGCCGTCGTAGTAGCCCGCACGGCCGCCGATGCCGATGTCCTCGGCCATGGTGATCTGCACGTGGTCGACGTAGTTGGCGTTCCACACCGGCTCGTAGAGCTGGTTGGCGAAGCGCAGGGCCAGGAGGTTCTGGACCGTCTCCTTGCCGAGGTAGTGGTCGATCCGGAAGACGCTGTCGGGCGAGAAGACGCCCTCCACGATCGCGTTGAGCTCCTGGGCGCTCTTGAGGTCGTGGCCGAAGGGCTTCTCGATGATGACCCGGCGCCAGCTGTCGCCTTCTGCCTTGGTGAGGCCACACCGCTCGAGCTGCTCGCACACCGTCGCGAAGAAGCTCGGGGGCACCGAGAGGTAGAACGCGTAGTTGCCTCCGGTGCCGCGGTCACGGTCGAGCTCGGCGACCGTCTTGGCGAGCAGGTCGAATGCCGCCGGGTCGTCGAAGGTGCCCGGTACGAAGCGGAATCCCTCGGAGAGGTTGCGCCAGACGTCCTCGCTGAAGGGAGTGCGGGCGTGCTGCTTGACGGCGTCGTGGACCACCTGACCGAAGTCCTGCGTGGCCCAGTCGCGCCGCGCAAAGCCGACGAGCGAGAAGCCCGGCGGCAGGAGCCCGCGGTTGGCGAGGTCGTAGATCGCAGGCATGAGCTTCTTGCGGGCGAGGTCGCCGGTCACGCCGAACAGCACGAGGCCGCACGGTCCCGCGATACGTGGCAAGCGCCTGTCCTGGGCGGTGCGCAGCGGGTTGTGCCCGCGCGCCACGCGGACCGGACTCATGCGCGTCCTCCTGCCAGCAGGACCTCGCGCAGCTGCGCGAGGCCTGCGTCGTGGTCGGTGAGGTGCAGCTGCAGGACGGGACGACCGTGGTCTGCGAGCACCGCCGCGTCGCCTCCGGCCTGCGCAGCGATGAAGTCACCGAACGTGAAGTCGCGGCCCGGGATCGCCAGGTCCTGCTTCGGCGCCGTCGTGATCTGCAGGTAGACGCCGACGGGCGGCCCACCCTTGTGGAACTGTCCGGTGGAGTGCAGGAACCGTGGGCCCCACCCGAAGGTGGTCGGGCGCCCGGTGCGCCGGGCCAGGGGCGCACGGCACTGTGCGAGGTCGGCGTCAGCGAGCCGGTCGAGGTAGGCCATGACCGCGAGATAGCCGCGCTCGGGGTCGAGCTGCGCGAACAGCGCGTCGAGGGCGGCGGGCACGGTCTGGGCGTCGCCCAACCAGTCGCCCGAGCCGCCGAGGGCCCGGATCTCCACGGCACCGTCGGTGGCGGCAGCCTCGGGGGCGGCCGCGGTGCCCCGGTCCAGGAGCTCACGGGCGGCCTTCTTGGCGCTCTCGACGTCGGGCTGGTCGAACGGGTTGATGCCGAGCAGGCGGCCGGCAACCGCCGTCGCGACCTCCCACAGGAGCAGCTGGGCGCCCAGCGCGCCGCCGACGCGTACCTCCGAGGCTGCTCCGGAGGAGGGGGACTCGGCGTCGACGCCGACGAGTCGGCTGACGGTCACGTCGGACGGGGGGCGGCTGACCTCGGGGTCGTCGGGGCCGCCGACGACGACGGGGAGCACTCCGGTGCCCTTCTTGCCGGTGGACTCGGCGATGAGCTGCTCGGCCCAGTCGGCGAACCCGGTGATGCCGGATCCCTCGTCGACGAGGACCAGCTTGTCGCGCAGCGGGTCGGTGCCACCGATGGCGGCGCCGAGACGCAGCCCCGGGTTGGCGTCGTCATCGGCGGCGAGGAGGTCGGCCACGGCCTCCGCGTCGTCGAGGAGAGCCTCGATGTCGACGCCCGCCAGACCGCTCGGCACGAGGCCGAAGGCGGTCAGGGCCGAGTAGCGCCCGCCCACGTTGGGGTCGGCGTTGACGACGCGGTAGCCCTTGTCGCGCGACTCCTTGTCGAGCGGGCTGCCCGGGTCGGTGACGACCACGATGCGCGAGGCGGGGTCGATGCCGGCGTCGGTGAAGGCCTGCTCGTAGGCGCGCCGCTGCGAGTCGGTCTCGACCGTTGAGCCGGATTTGCTGGAGACGACGACGACGGTGTGGGCCAGGTCGTCCTCGAGGGCACGGCGCACGTAGTCGGGATCGGACGAGTCGAGCACCACCAGCGGCTTGCCGGCGGTGGCGCAGATGACCTCCGGCGCGAGGGAGGAGCCGCCCATGCCGCAGAGCACGACGTGGGTCAGGCCCTGCTCGGCGAAGGAGTCGCGGAGAGCGGCGATCTCGCCGACCAGCGGCCGGGACGAGCGCGGGAGGCGCACCCAGGACAGGCGGATGCGCGCCTCTGACTCGGCCTCGGGACCCCAGAGGGTGGGGTCCTGCTCGAAGAGCCGGCTGGCCACGGAGTCGCCGACCAGAGCCGGCACGTGCCGCGCGATCGCGTCCGCCGCGGCCCCTGATGCGCTGACGGACAGCGAGCTCATGCGGTCACCTTCTCCATTTCCGCGGCGACACCGTCGAGCAGCTCGGCCCAGGCCTTCTCGAACTTGTCGACGCCCTCGGTCTCGAGGAGCTCGACGACCTCGGTGTAGGAGACCCCGAGGCGCTCGAGGTGGTCGAGCACGTTGCTCGACTGCTCGTAGGTGCCGGTGATCGTGTCGCCGTGGATGACGCCGTGGTCGGCGACGGCCTCGAGCGTCTTGCCGGGCATCGTGTTGACGACGTCGGCGGCCACGAGCTCCGTCACGTACATCGTGTCGGGGTAGGACGGGTCCTTGACGCCGGTCGAGGCCCACAGCGGGCGCTGGACGTTGGCGCCGGCCTCGGCGAGGGAACCCCAGCGCGAGGTCGTGAAGACCTCCTCGAAGGCCTGGTACGCGAGGCGCGCGTTGGCCAGGCCCGCCTTGCCCTTGAGCCCACGAGCCTCGTCGGTGCCGATGGCGTCGAGGCGCTTGTCCACCTCGGTGTCGACGCGGGAGACGAAGAACGAGGCGACGGAGTGGATCTGCGAGAGGTCCTTGCCGTTGGCCCGTGCCTTCTCGAGCCCCTCGAGATAGGCGTTCATCACGGCGCGGTAGCGCTCGAGGGAGAAGATCAGGGTCACGTTGACGCTGATGCCCTCGGCGATCGTCGCCGTGATGGCGGGCAGGCCCGCCTGCGTGCCCGGGATCTTGATGAGGACGTTCGGCCGGTCGATGTCGGCATACAGCTGCTTGGCCTGCTCGACGGTCTTGTCGGTGTCGTGCGCGAGACGCGGGTCCACCTCGATGGACACACGACCGTCGACTCCCTTGGTCGACTCGTAGATCAGGAGGAACAGGTCGCCGGCGCGTCGCACGTCGGAGGTCGTCAGCTCGTGCACCACCTCCTCGACGCTCTTGCCGGCCTTGGTCAGCGCCGCGAGGTCGTCGTTGTAGCGCTCGCCCTTGGACAGGGCGGCTTGGAAGATCGAAGGGTTCGAGGTGAGCCCGACGACGTTGAGCTCGTTGATCAGCTCGGAGATCTTGCCGGTCTCGATCAGCTCGCGGGACAGGTCGTCGAGCCAGATGGAGACGCCGGCCTCGCTGAGGGCCTGGGTGTTCGGGTTGGTCATGCTCACTCCTTGCTCGGTGCGGATGCGGCGGCTGCCTCGGCGGCTTTGCCGCTGCCGGTCTGCGCGTCGGCGCCCATGACGTCGGTGGAGGCGCTCTGGGCGGCGCGGGCCGGGTTGGTCTCGGTCACCCCGGGCGCCTTCGTGGCGGCGCCCCGGGCGGCCTTGATGGAGTCCTTCGCGGCCTTGACGACGGCCTCGGGGGTGAACCCGAACTGGCGGAACAGCGTGGCCTGGTCCGCGGAGGCGCCGAAGTGCTCGATGCTCACGCAGCGGCCGGCGTCACCGACCACGTCGTGCCAGCCCATCGAGACCCCCGCCTCGACGCTGACGCGAGCGCGGACTGCCGGGGGCAGGACCTTGTCCTGGTAGGAGCGGCTCTGCTTCTCGAACCATTCCCGGCAGGGCATCGACACGACGCGAGTCGCGATCTTCGACTTCTCGAGCCGCTCCGCGGCGCGGACGGCCAGCTGCACCTCGGACCCCGTGGCCACGAGGATGACGTCGGGGTCACCGGCCCGGGACTCCTCGACGAGGACGTACGCGCCCTTGGCCACCCCGCTCGTCGATCCGTACTTCTTCCGGTCCCACGTGGGCACCGGCTGGCGCGTCAGGCACAGGCCGGCGGGCCCGTTGCCGTTGGTGAGGATCTGAGCCCAGGCGGCGGCCGTCTCGTTGGCGTCCGCGGGACGAACGACGTCGAGTCCCGGGATCGCGCGCAGCGCGGCCAGGTGCTCGATCGGCTGGTGGGTGGGGCCGTCCTCGCCGAGGCCGATGGAGTCGTGCGTCCACACGTAGGTCACCGGGGCCTGCTGGATCGCGGCCAGGCGCACGGCAGGGCGCATGTAGTCGGAGAAGACGAGGAACGTACCGCCGTAGGGACGGGTGAGGCCCTCGAGCGCGATCCCGTTGAGGATCATGCCCATGCCGTTCTCACGGATGCCGAAGTGCAGGGTTCGACCGAACGGGCCGCCCTTCCACTCGCGCGTCTGCTTGCCCTGGGGGACGAAGGAGGGCTCACCCTCCATCGTCGTGTTGTTGGACTCGGCGAGGTCGGCCGAGCCGCCCCACAGCTCCGGCATGACGTCGGCCAGGGCGGCGAGCACCTTGCCAGAGGCCGCCCGGGTGGCCACGCCCTTCTCATCAGGGGGGAAGGTCGGCAACGCCTTGGCCAGGCCATCCGGGGCCCTGCCGGCGAGGATGCGGTCGAGCAGCGCCGCGCGGTCGGGGTTGGCCTTGCGCCAGGCCTTGAAGGACTTGTCCCACTCGCGGTGGGCGGCCTTGCCGCGCCGGACCACGTCGCGGGCGTTCTTGAGCACGGCGGGCTCGACGGTGAAGGACTTCTTCGGGTCGAAGCCGAGCAGCTCCTTGGTGGCGCCGATCTCCTCCTCGCCGAGGGCCGACCCGTGGGACTTGCCGGTGTTCTGCTTGGTGGGCGCGGGCCAGGCGATGATCGTGTGCAGCACGACGAGGGTCGGCTTGTCGGTGACCTTGTCGCCCGAGCGGATCGCGGTGAGGAGCGCGTCGACGTCCTCGACGTAGGCGGCGCCGTCGGCGTCCTTGCGCCAGTCGACCTCGACGACGTTCCAGCCGTACGCCTTGAAGCGCGCGCCCACGTCCTCGCTGAAGGCGATGTCGGTGTCGTCCTCGATGGAGATCTGGTTGGCGTCGTAGACGACGGTGAGGTTGCCGAGCTCCTGGTGGCCGGCGAGCGAGCACGCCTCGTGGCTCACGCCCTCCTGCATGTCGCCGTCGGAGGCGATGACGTAGACGTGGTGGTCGAACGGGCTCGTGCCGGGCTTGGCGTCCGGGTCGAAGAGGCCGCGCTGGCGGCGCTGGGCCATCGCCATGCCGACGGCCGAGGCCAGGCCCGAGCCGAGCGGCCCGGTCGTGATCTCGACTCCGGGGGTGTGGTGCACCTCGGGGTGGCCGGGGGTCTGGGAGCCCCAGGTGCGCAGCGCCTTGAGGTCGTCGAGCGACAGGCCGTAACCGCTGAGGTAGAGCTGGATGTACTGCGTCAGGCTCGAGTGCCCGGCGGAGAGCACGAAGCGGTCGCGCCCGAGCCAGGTCGGGTCGGAGGGGTCGTGCTTCAGCACGTTCTGGTAGAGCAGGTACGCGAGCGGCGCCAGCGACATCGCGGTGCCGGGGTGGCCGTTGCCGACCTTCTGGACGGCGTCTGCGGCCAGCAGCCGGACCGTGTCGACAGCGCGCACGTCGAGGTCGCTCCAGCCGGCTTTCTTGGCGACCGGCATCGGCAGACCCGGGTCGCGCTGTGCCAGCAAGCCCTTCGTGCTCGCAGTCTTGGAGGTGCGGGTGGGCGTGGTCGCCGTGGTGGCGGCGCTGGACGCGGCAGTGGGCACGGAACGGGTCTCCTTCGGCAGCGTTGATCGCGTACGGCCACGAGCCTAGTCCCCGCGTTGTGAGGCACGACACCTCGCCCAAGGGCCGGTACGCGGCCCTGCCGGCGCGGTGCGGGCCGTCGTCGTCGACGGTCTAGACTTGCGACGCAATGCTCCTTTACCCCCGGGTCGGAGCGACGTACCAGCGGTGAGGATCTTCGTGACAACGGTGGACCCCCGCGCCGACCTCTCGGCGCTGCACGGTCCGGACGGTAGTGGGCTGAAGTTCCTCGTCGGACAGTACGTGTCGCTGATGAAGCCGCGCATCATCGAGCTGCTCCTCATCACGACGATCCCAGTGATGTTCCTTGCGGACCAAGGGGTTCCGAACCTGTGGCTGGTCGTCGCGACCGTGCTGGGCGGCACGCTGTCCGCAGGCGCGGCCAACACCCTCAACTGCTACATCGACCGCGACATCGACGCCGTCATGCACCGCACGAGCCGCCGTCCGCTCGTGACCGGCACGGTCACGCCGCGGGGTGCGCTCGTCTTCGGGGTCGCGCTGGCCGTCGTGTCGACGCTGTGGCTGGGGCTGCTCGTCAACTGGCTCAGTGCCTGGCTGGCGCTGGCGGCGCTGCTCTTCTACGTCTTCGGCTACACCCTGCTGCTCAAGCGCCGCACGTCGCAGAACATCGTGTGGGGCGGCGCCGCCGGGTGCATGCCGGTGCTCATCGGCTGGTCAGCGGTCACCGGCTCCCTCAGCTGGTCCGCGTTCATCCTCTTCCTCGTCATCTTCTTCTGGACGCCGCCGCACTACTGGCCGCTGTCGATGCGCTACAAGGACGACTACGCCACGGCCCACGTGCCGATGCTGCCGGTGGTCGAGCGCTTCGTGGTCGTGGCGAGGCAGGTCGTCGCCTACTCGTGGGCCATGGTCCTGACGTCGCTCGCGCTCATCCCCGTCCAGCACGTCGGGTGGGTCTACACCGTCGCTGCGCTCGTCTCGGGAGCCCTGTTCCTCACCGAGGCGCACCGGCTCCTCAGGCGGGCGCGCGCGGGTGCGGCCGAGGACGTCCTCAAGCCGATGCGCCTGTTCCACTTCTCCATCACCTACCTCACGATCCTCTTCGTGGGTGTCGCGGTGGACCCGGTGTGGCACCTGCCGCTGCCCTTCTTCTCCTGACCCGGTCGAGCACACTCGCTCCCGTCCAGAGGGCGTATGCCGTCCGCGCGGCTCAGCCTGTCGGCGTGCCGTCCTCGAGGTAGAGCGTCCCGCCGGGGTGCTCGTGCAGGCTTCTGAGCAGGCGTTCGTTGTAGGGGGCGACCCGTCCGGCCCACTCATCGGGCCCGGTCCAGTGCACGGCCCGGATCTCCCGTTGCTGCAGTCGCGCCCGGTCGACCACCTCGGCGTCCACGGTGCCGAGGTCGAAGACGAAGGAGATCGCGTCCGCCCAGCCCAGCAGCGCCGGGAGCCAGTTGACCGCGAGGAGGCGGCCCGCGGTCACGGTCAGGTCGAGCTCTTCGCGGACCTCGCGCACCACGCAGGCGGCGGGCGACTCGTGCCGGTCCACGACGCCGCCGGGCAGGTCCCACTCGCGCTTGTAGACGAGCTCGCAGAGCAGGATCCCGCCGGTCGTCGAGCGGAGCACTCCCTGGGCGATGGCGCGCTTGGTGGGCAGCGTCGAGTCGAGCATCGCGGTGAAGCCCTCGCGCGAGTCGGGGTCCGCGTCACCGCGCCGCCGCCCGAGGACGAGGGTGTCCTGGGCGACCCCGGCGAGCCTCGCGTTGCCCCGGAGCAGTCCTTCCCGGCGCAGACCGGCCCGCAGCGCGGTGCGCACGGACGCGCGGTTGTCGGGGTTGACGTGCGCCTCGACGCGGTCGAGGCCCAGCGCCTCGAAGGACCACTGGGTCAGCAGCCGGACGGCCCGCCATCCCAGTCCGTGCCCGCGGAACGGCGCGTAGACGGCCCACGAGAGCACGCCCACCCCCGCGTCCTGCAGCCGCACGTCGACCGTCCCGGCCGCGTGGCCGCGCCACTCCACGAGGAACGTGACCTTGGACCGCTCGGCCCACTCGGTGCCCGTGCGCTCGATCCAGGACCGGTGCTCCTGCTCGGAGGGCTGCACCGCGGGGAAGTCGAACCATCGCGCGATCTCGTCGTCGTGCAGGTGCCGGGTGGCGTCGCTGTCCTCAAGCTGCCACGGGCGTAGCGCCAGCTCACCGTCACGCAGGGTCGGCTGGTCGGTCACGCCCCCAGCGTAGGGAGGGACGCAAGCCCGGTCAGACCGGGTGGCGTCTCGTCGACAGGACGCCGAAGCTCAGGGCCACGACGAGCAGGCTGGCGCCGAGCATGTGCACCAGCACCAGCAGCTCCGGGAGCCCGGTGAAGTACTGGACGTAGCCCACGACGCCCTGCGCCAGCGTGACCACGAGGACCATCGTCCAGGCGCGGCTCGCCTCCTCGGTGTGCGCGGTGATGCGCACGGCGACGAGCGTGGCGACGACGAGGCCGCAGAAGAGCATGACGGCGTCGGCGTGCATCCAGGAGACCAACCGCGGGTCGAAGCCTGTGCGTGCCGGACGCTCCGCATCGCCCGAGTGCGGACCGGAGCCGGTGACGATCGTGCCGAGCAGCAGGACGACGGCGCCCAGTCCGCTCGTGACCTGCGCGAGGGTGCGCGCGAGCGGGTGCACCACCAGCTCGCCGGGCCCGGACACCTCGTCCCGGGCGCCTCGGACGACCGCCGTGGAGAGCGCGACGAGGACCATGGAGAGCAGGAAGTGCCCCATCACGATCCAGGGGTTGAGGCCGGTGAGGACCGAGATCCCTCCGAGCACCGCCTGGGCGGGGATGCCGGCCAGCACGCCGATGGCAGCGAGGTGCAGGCGGCGGCGCGCGGGCCAGTGGGTCAGCACCGCCCACACCGTGGCAACGGCCAGGACGACCACCACGTAGGTGAGCAGGCGGTTCCCGAACTCGACGAGCTCGTGGTAGCCGCTCGCCGCGTGGCGCACCGGCGTGAACGAGCCCGGCTGGCACTCCGGCCAGGTGCTGCAGCCGAGGCCGCTGCCGGTCAGGCGCACGATGCCGCCGGTGACGACGATGCCGACCTCGGCGACGAGGTTCGCGAGCAGCAGGGGCCGCACCCAGCGGGGAGGTGCCGCAGGGAGCCGGCCGCCGAGGCGGGCGAGGCGACTGGGGCTCGTCCGGGGGGCGGCCTCGGTCACGGTGCGCGTGGAGGACACCCCGCAAGGGTATGCCGCCCGGTGTCGTTGTCCGAATCGCTGGGCAGGGCTGCTCCGGCCGCCCCGGAGGCTGCGCCCTCCCGCGGCCGGCGGCTCAGGCCAGGCCGTGCCAGACGACCGCGGAGCCGGCGTGCCCCGCCAGGACCACGGCGACGAGCGAGGCCACGGCGGCGAGCACGACGACCGTGCCGGCGAGCACGTCGACCGCGTGTCCGCGGCGAGACTCCTCGCCGGGGGGACGCAGGAACCACAGTGCGACCAGGGTCAGCACCATGAAGACCAGGCACACGACCTTGGCCCGGTCACCCCACTCGACGTGCTCCCCGAGCAGCTGCGCGTCGGTCGTGCCCGCTCGCACGCTGAGCACCCGGCGCTGCAGCGCCTCACCGCTCTGCGCTGCGACGAGGGCGGAGATCCCGGTGACGACCGCGCCCGCGGCGGTGGGCCAACGGAGCACCCCTCGCCACCCGGGGCGCACGACGTAGGCGATGGCGCACAGTGTCGAGAGCGGGACGAGCACGACGACCGCGTGGATCACCAGCGCGTGCATCGGCAGGCCGAAGATGTAGTCGAACACGTCCCCTCCAAGCGGTCGGCTGGCCCTCAGGTCCTCGCGAGCCAGGTGTCGTCGCCGTCCTGGCAGCAGGTGGCGTGGCTGCAGTCTCGCTGCTTCAGTCGTCGAAGCGGAAGAGACGCGCCGCGAGGGCGGTGGCGAGGACGCCCCACCCGAGGACGACGCCGAGGGCCGACAGGTTCAGCCGACCCTCGACGAGGGCCGACCGCAGGCCGTCGGCGAGACCCGCCGAGGGCAGCACGCTCGCGAGGTGGGAGAGCCCTGCGGGCAGCTCC
This sequence comes from Terrabacter sp. BE26, assembly GCF_041941675.1. GTDB lineage: Bacteria > Actinomycetota > Actinomycetes > Actinomycetales > Dermatophilaceae > Terrabacter. Next base: position 3,780,844 of record NZ_CP090122.1, read on the forward strand.
GTGCGGGGCACGATGACGCCACCCAGCGCCAGCAGGACCACCCACACGAGGTTGGCCACCGCGAGCACGGCCTCGGCCCGCAGGGTGCCGGCGAGCAGAAGCGCGAGCGCCACGAAGGTCCACGTGCCCGCGAGGACGAAGAGGACGGCATACGGGATGCCGGAGGGCTGCGGGCGCCAGCCGAGGAGCAGGCCCAGGGCGCTGATGACGGCGAGCTGGACGGCCTCGACGACGAGCGTGGCCAGGACCTTGGCGGCCACGAGGCCGCCGCGCCCGAGCGGTGTCACGCCGAGGTAGCGCAGCACCGCGTATCGGCGGTCGAACCCCGTGGAGATCGCCTGCGCCGTGAAGGCGGAGGAGATGACGCACAGGGCGATGACGCCGGGCACCGCGAGGTCGATGCGCGACCCCGGGCCGAGGGACGGCGACGTCGTGGCGTGCAGCCCCACGAGGGCCATGACGGGCAGGACGAGGGAGACGAGGAGCTGTTCGCCGTTGCGGAGCAGGCTGCCGACCTCGAACCCGGCCTGCGCCAGGACGCGCCGCCTGGGGGAGGCGGCACGTGAGACCAACGGTGTCGCGGTGGCGTCGGAGGTGCTCACGCGGCTCCCCTGCGGGTCAGGCTGAAGTAGACGTCCTCGAGGGAGCGCCCGCCGGTCACCGACCCGGGGGTTCCCTCGGCGACGGTGCGTCCGGCGTCCATGATCACGAGGTGGTCGGCGAGCCGCTCGGCCTCCTCGAACGAGTGGGTCGTCACGATGACGGTGGTACCGGCATCGCGCTGCTCGGCGACGAGGTCCCAGACGTCCAGGCGGCCGTGCGGGTCCAGGCCCGCAGCCGGCTCGTCGAGGAAGAGCACCTCGGGCCTGCCGAGCAGCGCCGCGGCGAGGGCGAGCCGCTGCTTCTGCCCTCCGGAGAGGCGCCGGACGGTGGTCGAGGCGAAGTCGGTGACGCCGAGCCGCCGTGCGACCGCGTCGACCTCGACGGGCTCGGCGTAGAGGCGGGCGAGGTGGTGGAGCAGGCGCAGCGGCTTCGTGCCGTTGGGCAGGCCCCCGGCCTGGAGCATGACGCCGACACGGGCCCGGTGGTCGGCGCCGGCCTGCCACGGCTCGCTGCCGAGGACGCGTACGGTGCCGCTGTCGGGGCGCCCCAGCCCGACGGCGCACTCGATGGCGGTCGTCTTGCCGGCGCCGTTGGGGCCGAGCACCGCGGTGATGCGACCCGAGGGGGCCGACCACGTGAGGCCGTCGAGCGCCGCGACCGGGCCGAAGGAGCGGCGAAGGTCGGACAGTGTCACCGCGGCGGTCATGGCTCATGAGTCTAGGCTCGGGGCCAACGACCCACTCATGCGGCATGCATCCGCCTCGACCGACGGAGACCCCTCCCGTGAACACCCACCCAGCCGCCGCACGGCCCCTCACCGCCATGGCTGCCACGCCGCTGCCGTGCAGCGAGGCGAAGCTCCCGTGACCGGCGACACGACGTCGGAGGGGCGGTCACGCCGGCGCCACCGCGTGAGCCGGGGCATGCGGCTCGTCTCGGCGACGGGCGCCCGCGTCATCCCGCTCGAGCGGCTCAACCCGCGGGTGCGCGCCCGAGCCACCCTGCCGAGCCTGTTCACCCTCGGCAACATGCTGTGCGGGTTCTCCTCCGTGCTCCTGTCGTTCCAGGGCCATTTCCGCACCGCGGCCGTGCTCGTCGGCATCTCCATCGTCCTCGACATCTGCGACGGGGCCGTGGCCCGAGCCGTCGGGGCGATCACGCCGTTCGGCCTGCAGTTCGACTCCCTGGCCGACCTCATCTCCTTCGGCATCGCCCCGGCGGTCCTCGTCTACACGTGGGCGCTGCCGGCCTACCCCGTCTGGGCCTGGGCCGGGGCGATGTTCTGGCTGGCGTGCGCCGCCTATCGGCTGGCCCGCTTCAACGTCACCATCGACCCGCTCGCCGACAAGCGCTACTTCGTCGGTCTCGCCAGTCCCGGGGCGGCAGGCGTCGTGATCTCCACGGTGCTCGCCATCGGCGACCCGCTCTACGACTGGGCACCGCTCGTGCCGGTAGCAGCGGGCGTGGTGCCGGCGGCCTTGATGGCGTCGTCCTTCCGGTTCCGGTCCTTCCGCGACCTGCTCTCGCCGCGGCACCTGCGCATCACCGCGCCGCTCGCGGTCGTCATCGTGCTGGGCCTGGTCCTGTTTCCCGGTGCCACCGGCATGGCCCTGGCCTACGGCTACGTCCTCACCTGCCCGCTCGGGTGGGTGACCGCCCCGCTGCGCCGGCGCTGGTTCGGCGAGGGCGCGGTGGCTCCTCCGCGCACCCGGATGCCGTCGGTGATCATGCCCCCGGAGGCCGACGACGAGTCCGATGACCCGGAGGACTGCGAGGACGACCCCGACGGTCACGACGAAGGGCCCTACGGCCGGCCGGGCGTCCGCCACCGGCGGGGCGCAGGGGAGTCCTGACGCGTCCCGCGGCCCCTCGCGGCTCGTCGAGCCTGCGCCAGGGGGCCGAGGCCCCCCAGGCTCAGGCGCGGTGGCCGTTTGTGGCGGTACCAGCGGTAAGGACCGCCTAACTGGAGTGGCGCGCCCAATTACGTCACAATGGTGTGGTGTTTTTCGATGAGCGCCCCGCGCGGGTGGCGAAGGACGGCGAGGACGGCCAGCACGTCTCGCCGCTCGAGTCGCGCACGCGCTCGCGAGTGCTCCACATGGTCTCCGCCGACGGCCCCATCACGGCGGCCGAGCTGGGCCGCCACCTCGACCTGACGCCTGCAGCCGTCCGCCGCCACCTCGACGCGCTCGTCGAGCAGGGCGCAGTCGTCCCCCACGAGCCCACGGGTGGGCGCCGCGGCCGCGGACGCCCGGCGCGCGCGTACGTCGTCTCCGACGCCGGCCACAGCGCCCTCGAGGCCGACTACGACTCGCTCGCCGTCGAGGTGCTGCGCTACCTCGAGGTGCAGGGCGGCCCGTCCGCCGTCGCCGACTTCGCCCGCACGCGCGTCCATGCCCTGGAGGAGCGGTATGCCGCCCGCCTCGCCGCCGCCGGCGACGAGCCCGCCGCCCGCACCGAGGCGCTCGTCGAGGCGCTGAGCGAGGACGGCTTCGCAGCCACGGCCCGACCGGTCGGTGCCGGTGGCCTCACGGGGGTCCAGCTGTGCCAGGGCCACTGCCCGGTGCAGCACGTCGCAACCGAGTTCCCGGCCTTCTGCGAGGCCGAGACCGACGCGTTCTCACGACTGCTCGGCGTGCACGTCCAGCGCCTCGCCACCCTTGCCGGTGGGCACCACGTCTGCACGACGTTCGTCCCGACCGGCGGAATGGGCCTTCGGGCCCGGAAGACCTCGCCGCCCGCCGGTGTTGACCACCAGGACGCCACGAACCGCACCACCACCACACGAACCGACACGCTCACGCACGTTCAGGAAGGTTCCTCATGACCACCCACATCGAAGAGCTGAACCCCGGCCTCAAGGGCATCGGCACCTACGAGTACGGCTGGGCCGACGCGGACGTGGCCGGAGCCACCGCGCGTCGCGGGCTCAACGAGGAGGTCGTGCGCGACATCTCCGCCCGCAAGAACGAGCCGGAGTGGATGACGAAGCTGCGCCTCAAGGGCCTGTCCCTCTTCGGCAAGAAGCCCATGCCGGCGTGGGGCTCGGACCTCACCGGCATCGACTTCCAGAACATCAAGTACTTCGTGAAGTCCACCGAGAAGCAGGCGACCTCCTGGGAGGAGCTGCCCGAGGACATCCGCAACACCTACGACCGCCTCGGCATCCCGGAGGCCGAGAAGCAGCGCCTGGTCGCGGGTGTGGCCGCGCAGTACGAGTCCGAGGTCGTCTACCACCAGATCCGCGAGGACCTCGAGGCGCAGGGCGTCATCTTCCTCGACACCGACACGGCGCTGAAGGAGCACGAGGACCTCTTCCGCGAGCACTTCGCCACGGTGATCCCCGCCGGGGACAACAAGTTCGCCGCGCTCAACACGGCCGTCTGGTCCGGTGGCTCGTTCATCTACGTTCCCAAGGGTGTCCACGTCGACATCCCGCTCCAGGCGTACTTCCGCATCAACACCGAGAACATGGGCCAGTTCGAGCGGACCCTGATCATCGCCGACGAGGGCTCCTACGTGCACTACGTCGAGGGCTGCACGGCGCCGATCTACAAGTCCGACTCGCTGCACTCGGCCGTCGTCGAGATCATCGTCAAGAAGAACGCCCGCGTGCGCTACACGACGATCCAGAACTGGTCCAACAACGTCTACAACCTCGTCACCAAGCGCGCCACCTGCGAAGAGGGCGCGACCATGGAGTGGGTCGACGGCAACATCGGCTCCAAGGTGACGATGAAGTACCCCGCCGTCTTCCTGATGGGCGAGCACGCCAAGGGCGAGACCCTGTCGATCGCGTTCGCGGGCGAGGGCCAGCACCAGGACACCGGATCGAAGATGGTCCACGCGGCTCCCAACACGAAGAGCTCGATCATCAGCAAGTCCGTGGCCCGCGGGGGCGGCCGCGCGAGCTACCGCGGCCTCGTGCAGGTGCTCGAGGGCGCCTCGCACTCGGCCTCGACGGTGCGCTGCGACGCGCTGCTCGTCGACACGATCAGCCGCTCCGACACCTACCCCTACGTCGACATCCGCGAGGACGACGTCTCGATGGGCCACGAGGCCACGGTCTCCAAGGTGTCCGAGGACCAGCTGTTCTACCTGATGTCCCGCGGCATGGCCGAGGACGAGGCGATGGCGATGATCGTGCGCGGCTTCATCGAGCCGATCGCGCGCGAGCTGCCCATGGAGTACGCCCTCGAGCTCAATCGCCTCATCGAGCTGCAGATGGAAGGAGCCGTCGGCTGATGGGCCTCCTGGCTGACACGACCACCCATACGCCCGACATCCCCGAGACCCAGCAGAGCGAGACCACGGTGCCCGACGCCGCCCCCAGCACCACCACCACCCTGCCCGGCGCGACCGCCCACACCGACTCGGCCGCGGCCTTCGTGCCCGACCAGTCGCGCGCGGAGCGCACGGCGTCGTTCGACCTCGCCGACTTCCCGCTGCCCACGGGCCGCGAGGAGGACTGGCGCTTCACCCCCGTCAAGAAGCTGGCCGCCCTGCTGGCCGAGGGCGCCTCGGGCCGTCTCGACCTCGGCACGCAGCTGCCGGAGGGCGTCACGACGTCCACGATCGGCTCGGACGAGGCCCGGGCGCTCGGCGCCCTGCCCCCGCAGGACCGCGCCGCCGTCGTCGCCGGTGCCGCGGCCGACGGCGCGCTGCTGCTCGACATCCCGGCCGAGGCCGAGCTCGACCAGCCGCTGCGCATCTCGCTCTCCGGCCGCGACGGCGAGCCGGTGCACGGCCACCTCGTCGTGCGTGCCGGCCGCTTCTCGAAGGCGACGGTCGTCCTCGAGCACACCGGGACGGCCCGCTACTCGCAGCTCGTCTCCGCCGTCGCCGGCGACGGGTCGGACCTCACGGTGGTCTCCGTCCAGCGCTGGGACGGCGACGCGCAGCACCTGGCGCAGCACGACGCGCTCGTCGGCCGCGACGCGCGCTACCGGCACCTGTCGGTGACGCTCGGCGGCGAGGTCGTCCGCGTCAACGCCAACGTGCGCTACGCCGGCCCCGGGGGCGACGCGACGCTCCTCGGCGTCTACTTCGCCGACGCCGGCCAGCACCTCGAGCACCGCTCGTACATCGACCACAACGCCGCGCACTGCAAGAGCCGGGTCACCTACAAGGGCGCGCTCCAGGGCGAGACCGCCCGCACCGTGTGGGTCGGCGACGTGCTGATCCGCGCCGAGGCCGAGGGCACCGACACCTACGAGCTCAACCGCAACCTCGTGCTCACCGACGGCGCTCGCGCCGACTCGGTGCCGAACCTCGAGATCGAGACCGGCGAGATCAAGGGTGCCGGGCACGCTTCTGCCACGGGTCGGTTCGACGACCTGCAGCTGTTCTACCTCCAGTCGCGCGGCATCACCGAGGACGAGGCCAAGCGCCTCGTCGTGCGCGGCTTCTTCGCCGACATCGTCCGCGAGATCCCGCTCGCCGACCTGCGCGACGAGATCACCGCGGCGATCGAGGAGGAGCTCGCGTCGACGGCATACGCGACTCCCTCCCAGCAGACCCCCAGCACCCCCAGCAGCACGAACAAGGAGAACTGACCCATGAGCACGCTCGAGATCAAGGGACTGACGGTCTCGGTCGCGACCGAGGACGGCCCCAAGGAGATCCTGCGCGGGGTCGACCTCACCGTGAAGTCGGGGGAGACGCACGCGATCATGGGCCCCAACGGCTCCGGCAAGTCGACGCTCGCCTACAGCATCGCCGGCCACCCCAAGTACACCGTCACCGGCGGCACCGTGACCCTCGACGGCGAGGACGTCCTCGCGATGAGCGTCGACGCGCGGGCCCGCGCGGGCCTCTTCCTCGCGATGCAGTACCCCGTCGAGGTGCCGGGCGTCACGGTCAGCAACTTCCTGCGCACCGCCAAGACGGCCATCGACGGCGAGGCGCCCAAGCTGCGCACGTGGGTCAAGGACGTCAAGGAGGCCATGGGCAACCTGCGCATGGACCCCGTGTTCGCCGAGCGCAACGTCAACGAGGGCTTCTCCGGCGGCGAGAAGAAGCGCCACGAGATCCTCCAGATGGAGCTGCTCAAGCCCAAGGTGGCCATCCTCGACGAGACCGACTCCGGCCTCGACGTCGACGCGCTCAAGATCGTCTCCGAGGGCGTCAACCGCGCCAAGGACTCGAGCGACCTCGGCGTCCTGCTCATCACGCACTACACGCGCATCCTGCGCTACATCAAGCCCGACTTCGTCCACGTCTTCGTCGACGGCAAGGTTGTCGAGCAGGGCGGCCCCGAGCTGGCCGACCGCCTCGAGGACGAGGGCTACGACCGCTACCTCGGCGGCGCGCAGACGGAGCCGGCCGTGGCGACGCAGTCGGTGGAGGCCTGAGCCGAATGGCCGGCGTCCTGCCGTTCACGGACGGGGAGCTCGCCGCGATCCGCGGTGACTTCCCGATCCTGACGCGCACGGTGCGTGACGGCAGGCCGCTCGTCTACCTCGACTCCGGGGCGACGTCGCACAAGCCGGCCGCCGTGCTCGACGCCGAGCGGGCGTTCTACGAGCAGCACAACGCCGCCGTGCACCGGGGAGCCCACCAGCTCGCGGAGGAGGCGACCGATGACTTCGAGGCCGCACGCGCCACCATCGCGTCGTTCGTCGGCGCCCCGGCGCACGAGGTCGTCTTCACCAAGAACGCGACCGAGGCGCTCAACCTCGTCGCCTACGCGTTCTCCAACACCGCCCCGACCGACGAGCCCAAGGACGAGCGGTTCGTGCTGGGTCCCGGTGACGAGATCCTCGTCACCGAGATGGAGCACCACGCCAACCTCGTGCCCTGGCAGGAGCTGGCCCGCCGCACGGGGGCGACCCTTCGCTGGGTCGCGGTGGGCGCCGACGGCGCGCTCGACCTGTCACACCTCGACGACCTGCTGACGCAGCGCACCAAGGTCTTCGCGTTCACGCACGTCTCCAACGTGCTCGGCACCGTCAACCCGGTCACCGAGCTCGCGGAGCGGGCGCACGCCGTCGGCGCGCTCGTCGTCGTCGACGCCTGCCAGTCCGTGCCGCACCTCGCGGTCGACGTGGCCACGCTCGGCGCCGACTTCATCGCCTTCAGCGGCCACAAGATGTACGGCCCCATGGGGGTCGGCGTCCTCTGGGGCCGCTCCGAGCTGCTCGAGGTCATGCCGCCCTTCCTCACCGGCGGCTCCATGATCGAGCTCGTGACCATGGAGCGCTCGACCTACGCTCCGGCCCCGCAGAAGTTCGAGGCCGGGGTGCCCAACGCGGCGCAGGCGGTCGGCCTCGCGGCGGCCGTCCGGTGGGTCGAGCGCATCGGCATCGAGCGCATCCACGCGCATGAGGCCGCCCTCGTCGACCTGCTCATGCGCGGCCTCGCCGAGCGCCCGTGGGTGCGGGTCGTCGGGCCGCCGCTCGGCACGGGGCGTGGCGGCGCGGTCGCCTTCGTCGTCGAGGGCGTGCACGCCCACGACGTCGGCCAGGTGCTCGACGACGCCGGGGTCGCCGTACGCGTGGGGCACCACTGCGCGTGGCCGCTGCACCGCGCGCTCGGGGCGCCCGCGTCCACCCGGGCGTCCTTCGCGGTCCACAACACCGTGGCCGACGTCGAGGCGCTGCTCGCGGCGCTCGACCGGGTGCCCACCGTCTTCGGGCTCGAGACCGAGAGGGAGGCCAGCTGATGGACCTCTACCAGGAGCTCATCCTCGAGCACTCCAAGCGCCCGCACCACGCAGGGCTGCGCGAGCCGTTCGACGCCGAGGTGCACCACATCAACCCGACGTGCGGCGACGAGGTGACCCTGCGGGTCGACGTCACCGGCGTCGGACCCGACGCCGTGGTCTCCGACGTGTCGTATGCCGCCCAGGGCTGCTCGATCTCGGTGGCGAGCTCGTCCGTGCTCGCCGAGGAGGTCATCGGCCGCCCGGTCTCCGAGGCCCTCGAGACGTTCGAGGCGATGCGCGCCATGCTGACCTCTCGCGGCACGGTCACCGGCGACGAGGTCCTGATCGGTGACGGCGTGGCCTTCGCCGGCGTCTCGAAGTACCCCGCGCGCGTCAAGTGCGCCCTGCTCGGCTGGACCGCCTTCACCGACGCCCTGGCGCAGGCCGGCGTCGACATCTCGTCCACGAGTCCCTCGTCCCCGCAAGGAGTTTCGTCATGACCCAGACTTCCACCCCGCCCAACGTGGCCGATGTCGAGGAAGCGCTGCGCGACGTCGTCGACCCCGAGCTCGGCATCAACGTCGTGGACCTCGGGCTCGTCTACGGCATCACCGTCGACGCCCAGTTGCATGCCGTCATCGACATGACCCTCACCTCGGCCGCCTGCCCGCTGACCGACGTCATCGAGGACCAGACGGCCCAGGCGCTCGAGGGTCTCGTCACGACGCACCGGATCAACTGGGTGTGGATGCCGCCGTGGGGCCCCGACAAGATCACCGAGGACGGCCGCGAGCAGCTGCGCGCGCTCGGCTTCAACCTCTGACCGCCCACCGAACGCGCTCGTGACGACCCGCGTCATCGAGGTCGCGCCCGAGCGGTTCGACCGCTGGATGGCCGGATTCGCCGAGCGCCACGGGCCCTACGACGCCGCCGAGGAGTGCGCTCCAGGCGGCGTCGTCGTGTCCGCGCGCGCCGCCGACGGGTCCACGTGCGTGGCGACGCCGTTCGAGCACGACCCCCTGGGTGTCGTGCTCGTGCGCCGGGGAGGGTATGCCGTCGGGCTGGCCCGAGCCGGCGCGTTCGTCGGGTCGAAGGTCGGCACGCGGCACGTGCAGTCACGCACCGCGGCCGGGGGCTGGTCGCAGCAGCGGTTCGCCCGGCGCCGGGGCAAGCAGGCCGACGAGCTCGTCGACGCGGTGGTCCGGCACGCCCGACGGGTGCTCCTCGCCGACGACGAGTCACCGCGCGAGGGAGCCGACGGCATACCCCGTGGGCTGGTCGTCGGGGGAGACCGTGCGCTCGTGCGGGAGGTGCTCGGAGCAGGCGCGCTCAGGGCGCTGGCGGGCCTGCCGGTGCGCGAGCTCTACGACCTGCCTGACCCGAGGCGCGAGGTCTTGGAGACGGCCCTGCGCCGCGGTCGCGCCGTGCGGGTCGAGCTCACCGAGGTCGAGACCCGCCGGCCGCAGTGACGGCCGAGATCAGCTGACCGTCGGGACACCGAAGGTGTTGCACTGGTTGAGGTCGCCGGTCTCGTAGCCCTGCATGAACCAGTGCTGGCGTGCCTCCGCCGACCCGTGCGTCCACGTCTCCGGGGTGATCCGGCCCTGCGCCTTCCGCTGGATGCGGTCGTCGCCGACGGCGGCGGCGGCGGACAGCGCCGACTTGATGTCCTCCTGGGTGATGGGCTTGAGCAGCGGGGTCCCGCTCGCATCGGTTGTCTCCGTGGCGTGCTTGACCCACGTGCCGGCCAGGCAGTCGGCCATGAGCTCGATGCGCACCGAGCCGGAGTTGGGCCCCTGCGGGTCCTGCTGGGCCTTGTTCAGGATCCCGAGGAGGTCCTGGACGTGGTGGCCGTACTCGTGGGCGATGACGTACTCCTTGGCGAGCTGGCCGCCGTTGGCACCGAACTTGTCGCGCAGCTCCTGGAAGAAGCTGGCGTCGATGTAGACCTTGGCGTCGAGCGGGCAGTAGAAGGGCCCGACCTGCGAGTTGGCCGTGCCGCACTGCGACTGGGTCTGGCCCTGGTAGATGACCGTCTTCGCCGGCTCGTAGGTCACCTGGTACTTCGGCAGGGTCTTCGCCCAGTAGTCCTGGACGCTGTTCACCGTGGCGATGATCAGGCAGACGTCGTTCTTGTTGGCGTCCGCGCCCCTCTTGCACTGCGAGAACTGGTTCCGGTCGACCTGACCGCCGGCGGCCACCTGGTCGCTCTGCAGCTGCTGTGACGGCAGCCCGCCCGTCGTGCTGCCGCTGTCGCCACCGCCGCCGAGGATGTTGCCACCGCCGAAGATGAGGGCGAGGACCAGCAGGATGAGCCCGCCGATGCCACCGCCGACCTGGAGGCCACCGGGGAAGCCGCCGCCGCCCCCGAATCCTCCGCTGCCGCCGCTCTCGACCTGCGAGGTGTCGAGCTGCGCGTCGTCGTTGAAGCTCATGGTGCCGCTCCTCGGGGTCGGGACCGCAGGGCCAACCGGTCGGTTGGGATCACCCTATTGCGCGGCGAACGCGGCTCGTCTGCAGCCGTGTCGCACCCGTACCCGATGACTGCCGGCCTGCACCCCTGACTCGAGCGCGGCTTCGCGAGTCGTACCGCCCGGGTGGCCGGCGCGTGGTGGCAGGGAGAGCCCCCGGTGCTCGGCATCCCTCCACGTGAGCCGAGGACCGGGGGCTGTGCGAGCCCTAGCAGCGGGGCCGGACGCTGGGGAGCACGTGCCCCCTCTCTTGCACGTGCTCCGCCGCCACCGGCGGCTCGCCCTGTCCCAGATCTGCCCAGCCGCTGACTCGACCCGGTCATCCTCGGTGGTGACCGCGGACCTTCGGAATCCGTCGAGGGATGAACCCGCCCTCCCCCTGCGACGGACCGGCTGGTCCGGTTCGTCCGGTAGCGTCCGGTCGGCCTCGCCGCCCGTTCGGGTAAGAACGGGGTAGGGGTCCCACCGCCCGGACCGGAGAAGCACGAAGGAGGCCCGCATGCCGCTGACCGATGCCGCGGTGCGCGCGCTGCGCCATGCGGACCAGGTCATCCACGAGGCAGACCGTGCAGACGTGTTCGCCGTCTACGACGCCTGCCGGGCGGCCGCGGGCGCGATCGCGCAGGTGGACGACTTCTACGTGGCGTTGATCCGCGAGAGCGACCGACAGATCTCCTACCCCTACCTGTTCAGCAACGGCCGCTACCTCGAGGGCGGCACGCTGACGTACGGTCCTCGTGGAGTCGTGGGCTGGGTGGTCGCCTCGCGCAAGCCCTACCGGTTCGCCGACGACGAGGGCGCCCTGCTCAACCGTGGAGTGCGATTCGGCGACGGCGACTTCTCGGCCGACGCGGTCGTCGTGCCGATGGTCACCGAGGAGGGGGTGGTCGGGCTTCTCGGCGCCCTGTCGGACACCCCGGCCTCGCTCGGAGACGAGGTGGTGTCGGCCCTGACGTGGCTGGCCGGGCTCGTGCAGGACCGGATACTCGCCGTCAGCCCCCGCCGAGGTCTCAACCTCGGCATGGTCTACCCGGAGCTCGACGACACGGGCCGCGCGGGAGCGCTCATGGCCGTCAACCACGCGGCGACCACGCTCACCGAGCTGGCCGCGGAGATCGACGAGCTGCGGCAGACCCTGGCCCAGCACGACGGCGAGAGCCCGGTCGTGGAGCGCCTGAGCTCGTTCAGCCGGCGCTGTTTCGAGGTGCAGGCCACGATCGTGACGCGGCTCGGCATGCGGCCCGAGCACGGCGGTCCCGGGCAGGCGGGGCCCGACCCCCTCGACGGGCTCTCTCCTCGCGAGCGCGCCGTGGTGGCCCTGGTCACCGGCCCCGAGGGGGACCCCGGCAACGCGGGCATCGCCGAGGCGCTGAACATCGGGACGGCCACCGTGAAGACCCACATGGCGTCGGTCCTCGCGAAGCTGGGCCTCACCCACCGGAGCGAGCTGCGCTGGCTCGTGCTCGGCCGGCCCCGCACCGAGACCAGGGACGGCTGAGCCCGGCCCAGCCGTCAGGAGACGACGACGGCGTCCGGAGTGGTCGTCGTGAGCCGCATCCGGACCGGCACCTCGTCGCCGATCCGCGGCGGCGTCAGGCCGGCGGGCAGGGAGAGCAGGCTGCACTGCATGTGCGGCGGCTCGACGAACCGGGGCATCACCCCCGACACGGTGAAGGGTGAGCGCACCCGGTGGACGGCCTCGAGGACCCCCTCCGTGACCGCGATCGCGCGGGAACGCGCCGTTGCGGCCGGTGAGGGGCCTTCCATCGCGACCCCGTGGGAGGTGCCGCCGCTGACGACCACGAGGTGGCCGTCCGGGACAACTCGCTGGCGATAGCCGGCGCGGGTTCCCTTGGTGACCGGTCGCACGTCGAGGACGTGGGCCCGCACCTCGTAGGAGCCCTTGTCGGCGTACCAGAGGTCGGTGCCGATCCGGGGCCGGAACTCGTGCTCGGGGTGGCGGGCGGCCAGTGTGGCGAGCTCGGCCGCCGACACGTGCGAGACGAACCACGTGCGTATGCCGGGTGCGGCGGCGAGGAAGCGGGTGATCTCCTCGACGTGGCCCGTGCCGAGCGGCAGGTGCAGGGTGACCCCCACAGCGTCCGCGGCGCCGGCGAGCTGCGCCACGTCCCCGAGGGGGGTGCCGTAGCGGTTCATCGAGGTCAGCCCCTCGACGACGACGCGTGCCTCGCTCGCCAGGGCGCGCAGGCTCTCCAGGTCTGAGACGTCCGTGACGGTGTGCACGAGGCGCCGGTCGGCCAGCGCGGGCAGGTCGGCGTGCAGGGCCGGACGGTAGGGCTCCATGACGAGGACGTCGCCGCAGAACGCCGAGAGGGCGTCGGGCACCTCCACGTACGTGCCGACGGCGACCATGGGCACCTCGAGCCGCCGAGCCTCGGCGCACAGCAGGTCTCGGCCGAAGCCGTAGCCGTTGCCCTTCACGACCGGGACGACACCCGGGTGGTCTGCGACGAACCGGTCGTGGCCGGCTCTCCAGCGTTCACCGTCGACGTGCAGGACGAAGGGCACGAGCGCTCACCGCCGCTTCATGTAGAGGTCGAAAGCCTTGTAGAGCAACGGGTTCAGCGGCAGGTCCCACTCGCCGGCCAGGCGCACCGCCTCGCCGCCGGTGCCCACCTTGAAGCGGATGAGCCCGATGTGCGGGTTGTCGGTGTCGACCGTGTTGGTGATGCCGCGCAGGTCGTAGACGGTGGCGCCGGCCGCGATCGAGTCCTGCATCATCCGCCACTGGATCGCCGTCGAGCCCTGCAGCTCGCGCTTGGCCGAGGTCGAGGCGCCGTAGGAGTACCACGCGTGCTCACCGACCCGGATGTAGACGGTCGCGGCGAGCACGTCGCCGTCGTGCTCGGCCAGGTAGACGCGGATGCGGTCGGGGTCCTCGGCGGCGAGCGCGGCATGCATGCGCTGGAAGTACTCGAGCCCGCGAGGCGTGAAGCGGTCACGCTCCGCGGTCTCCACGTAGGTGCGGTGGAAGGCCGGGAGGTCCGTGGCGTCGCCGACGCGGACCTTGACGCCGTTCTTGGTGGTCTTCTTGATGTTGCGCCGCCACAGCTGGTTCATGCCGGCCAGCACGTCCGCCTCGGTGCGTCCCGCGAGCGGCACCTGGAAGACGTACTCGGGCTGGCCGGCGGCGAAGCCGTCCTCCGGGCTCAGGTGGCGGAACCCGAGGCGCTGCAGCTGCGCGACGACCGCCGCGCCCACGGGCTCGACGACATCGGGGGTCGCCTCGTCGTAGCGGCGGATGGCGGGGTCGGCGATGGCGTCCTTGATCGTGGCGGTGCCCCAGCGGTGCGTCGCCACGGGTGGCCCGAGGCGCAGCGCGAAGGCACCCTTGGCCTTGAGGTGGTCGCGCAGGGCACGCAGCAGCTCGACGAGCCGCGGGGAGGACCAGTCGATGCACGGTCCTTCAGGCACGTAGGCGAGCGAGCGCCTGATGCGGGGGAGCGAGCGGTGCAGCACGAGGGCTGCCCCGACCATCTGCTCGCCCTCGAACCAGCCCACCGACTCGGCGCGCCACTCCCGTTTCACCTCGGCCCAGGCCGGCGTCTGCAGGAAGCTCGCGGACGGCTGGGTCCGCAGCCACGCGAGGTGCTCGGCTGCGGTGATGTCTCGAACGGTGATGGGCGCGTTCACGCTGGGCCACGCTACCGGAGGCGCGCGGGGCGGCCCGCACGCCTCGCCCGCGCGGACGGCATACCGGGCAGCGGCCCTGTTGACTTTCACCGTGGTGGAGGGCCCACTCTTCTGCTTATGCCCACGGCTCTCGTTCCCGACCGACACGCGCCGCCCGGCTATTCCGACGTGCTCCTGACAATCGGGGAGGTCACCCGTCGCAGCGGCCAGAACGCCAGCGCCTTCCGCTTCTACGGACCGGGGAGTGCTGGTGCCCCACGGACGTCGACGCCCTGACCGAGTACGGCAGATATGCCGTCACGCAGGTCCGCGCCGGGGGCTTGCTCGCATCGCTGCGCCTCCGGGATATCGCGCGCGCACCCTGGGCGCCCTCCGAGCGTCACTCCGCCGCGGCCGCGAGCGGCCGAAGCCCTGGTGCGGGTGACCAAGCTGCCCGAGGCACTGAGGTCGGTGCCGGACGGGCCGGACCTGAGCGTGCTCACGGGGATCCTGGGAAGCAGGTGGCCGGCTCTGAGCCCCCGTGAGTCGCCACTCGGCTCGCGATCTTGTGGGCTGCGTTCCAGGGCTCCAGTGCCACAGGGACGTCCTGGCGGCGGCCGTCGTCCCCCGAGCGGCGACCACTGCGGCGATAGTTCGACGACCCGCCGTTGAGGAGATCTGAATCAACGAGCCTGGCAAGACCCGCTAGACCTCCTCGGCCGGGATGTGGCCACCATGACGGCTACTGCAGACCCTCGGTCGCAGGAGATTGAACGACGGCGCTCAGCCTCCTCTGCGCGAGTGGCTCGCCGACTTGCTAGGTTGTCACCTTGGGCAACGGCGCGAAACGGAGGCACGGAGAAATTCACAGCCGACTCCCGTCCTCGACGCCGCCGGAGCAGCCGGCCCCGGCCAGTGGCGCGGTGGGGGGCACCCGCGGATGCCGTCAATGGGCTAGGCCAGGCAGGAGGCGCCAAGTGTTGCCGCCAAGCGGCTGACTCACGGGCGGCGTCGCCTTGTGTTGTCAGATTTGCCGCGTCCTCACGGGATCTGACCTTGGGGAAGGACAGGGACGCCAGCGCAACTGGTGGATTCGGCCGCTTAGAGGGCAGACGTCCTAGACGTCGCGCGTTTCTCCAATATCAATGTGGGTGACGGTTGCCCATGCGTTTGGGGCACGCGCGAAGGACTTAGACACTTCACCTCCACCCCTCACCCGGAAGTTTCCTCGTCGTCAACGCCCATGTGTCACCAACGTGACACCTAGGCTACCGGGTCGTTGGAGGCGGTGATGAAGCGTACGACGGCCTCCATGACCCCGTGTCGGCCGTCGATATCGAGCCACGCCCATTGTCCGTTTGCGTTGACCTCTAGGAAGACGACGTCCCGGCAGTCGGCGTCATGGGCGAGGAGATCCAGGCGCCCGAAGCGCAGCTCAAGATCTGCCATGGTATCCCGAAGCGCCTTCTCGACACCTGCGGAAAGGGTCACAGGCCGCCATCCACTATCGGCTAGCTGCGTACCGATCGCCTCGCGCCAGTCCAGCCCCGGCAGGAAAGCGCGTTCGAGGAGAAATCCAAAGCAAACGCCATTCACATAGACGACGGTCAGATCATATGGAGCGTCGATCAACTCCTGTACGAGCCATGGCCAGCCGTCGGCGAGATCGCCGGGATCCACCGCTCTCGTAAACATCACACGGTCCGGTGGTCCGCTGTAAGGGATAGGCTGGCCTGCCATGCTTTTGACGACCCAGCGTCTCCCGCACCAGTTCCCCCTAGACGGCGTGCTGGTGTAAACCCAATTCGGCGTAGTGAGATGTCGGGAAGCGGTCCGAAGCTGGTGGAACCGATCGGTCCGAGCCAGCCGCTCCGGGTCTACCAGCAGCTTCTCCGGGGCTTGGCGGCGCACTTCGCCCAATATTGCTGTCACTCCGGCTCGGAACTCCTGAAATCCGTACCATCGTTCCCCTTGAGTACGGGAAACTGAGGGCACCGGCTTGCGCCAGAGGATGTTCCCGAGCGTGGTGTTCGTAACCTCCCGCCCGTACCGGTCTGAGAGGCGGAACCCATGCGCGTCTATCTCGATGTCGTACTGTTCCCATGCCTCCCAGTTGACGCGCAGCACCTGACCTCCGAGTCGTTCGCAGAGCAGGTGAGCCGTGGCGTCTTCCGCTGAGGTGATCACCAGGTGCACCAGTGACTCCCTCCGACGTTTCGGCAGCCAGATCGCTCAGTGGAAACGGGGGGCCGCCGGTCGCGGCCATTCAGTCGTCGCCTTGCAGCCCGTCGTTGTCTACCGAGCGCCCGGAGGAGTCATATGTGGCGGTCGTGTGGCAGTGGGTGAATAGCATTCGCATTGGATCTGCGGGGCCGCTGGTCTGTGACGCCGGGTCGTACGTTGGTTGCTCCAAGTCGGAGATGGTGAACGGCTCGCGGGCGAGGTCGCGTGGGGTAAGCCCACGTCCTGCCGTTGATGATAGCGGAGGTGCGCTCATGAGGATGACCTTTCTGCATATAAAGGAGGCGAGTGACGGGCGAACGCACAGTGTCGGGATGGCGCGGCGGGACAATTTACGCGAATCTCCTTATGATCTTGGTAATTAGGATCATTCCGTAAAGGTAGACCGCCACTATCACGTAGCCGGTGACCGCGCCCACGCCGACGACCCGGCGACTAACCGGGGGCAAGTCGTACCAATTGTAGTGCCCGAAATGCGTTAGTGCCCATACGGCGATTCCGAGCGCAATGGACAACACTCCAAAAATGACCCCGGCTATGCCGCCGAAGAAGCACAGGCCAAAGCCTAGGATCACCAGGGCCGAACCCGCCCAACGCACTCGGATGCCGTCCAGTGGTGAAATTCCACGGAACGTCAGAGGCAACTGTTGTGGGGTGTCTTGGGTGGACATAATGTGCCTCCCTGGATGACATGGATGCCAAATGGACCTTGGCTCCTGTCGGAAACAAGTCTAGGAGCCTCAACAACCCCGCCGCAATGCTCCCAGCGGTCGGATGCGCGGGATCCGCACGGAGGTTGGGGACGTTTCAAGACCATCATGGGTGAGCTGCTCGGCGTCCCGTATATACAAGGAGGGATTCCTAGCTAAATGTTGAAGATGCTCGACTTCGGGGTGTTTCTCCCTTGACAGGCGTCCTAGTGCCGCGACTGCACGTGCACGAACTGGATCTCCATACCGTCGCTCTCCGTCAGGAACTGTGGCCGCTCGTTTAGCTGCGCTTGGACGCGGCCGAGGTCCGGTGAGGGGCGCGCAGTGATCGGTCCAGGTACCGCCACCAGTCCGAGCTCGGCATACGGTGCCGCCATGTCGCCGCATGCATGGCCATGACGCCTCACAGCGGTACGCGCGTAGGAACTAGCTGAGGGGCATTCCGGCTGGCACCACTCGCAGACCGTCGGTTCACCAGCCAGACCCTCCTGCTGCATGGGGCTGGCCCAGCGCGCGATCGACGAGAAGGGCAACCTGCGCAGCGGTAGGTGGGGCAGAGCGATGGTGCCGGCCGAAGACCACGCCGAGTATTGCTGACCACCAGCCCGCAACCGATGGCGTGGCCTGCGGCGGCGTCGAGCTGGAAGGCTGTGCCGTCGTGCCGAGAAGCAGTCCAACCTCTACTAGATGGGTTTACCTATACCTATGGGACCTCAAAGAAGGGGTTGGTCAAGTCAAGCACCACCGCAGCCGCGGCCGCGCCAAAGTCGTCGCCCCGGTAGGTCGCGGCCGGGGCGGCTCCGAGCGATCCCGCGAACGGCCCCTTCCAGATCCTGCTGCGGTCCAACGTCGCGTTCGGCAGGAAGCCGATATCAGCCAGGAACGCGGGATGCCAGAGCCCGCCGCCGGGCTGCCAGGGGTTGTCCCGCCGGTACATGGCATCGTTCCTGCCGCCCTCCACCGTCCCCTCTACAGTCCCGACTTCGACTCCGACTACCCGCCGGAGGCCAGGGCCCTCAAACGGTGTCCGGAGCCCACGCCGATGGGCCGTGCTGAGCCACACCATCCCGTCCCGATAGGTGCCGGCGACGGTGCCGCGGTCGACGGGGCCGCTCCACACCATGCCGTCGCGGTAGGCCGCCGCCGGGCTGCCCCGCGATCCGACCCCGCCCATCCACACGAAGCCAGTTTCCTCGGCGGGCGCGACCCAGTGGCCAACCACATCGACAACGACGCGTTCGCCACTGACGCCCATCAGGACGAGACGGTCCCAGAGGACGCCGGGCAGGACCGGCGGGGTGACCCGCACGCGCAGGTGGGTGGGTTCGGGGCCGAACTGCTGCGGCTTCACGGTGACCGCGTCCGAGCCGGGGAGCACGCGTCCGGGGCCTCCGCGCATCGTGAGGGTGGCGGTGGCCGGAGTGCCGGCGGGCAGTTCACCCAGCGCGGGTGCGCTCGTGGGGCGGGCTGCGCCCGGGCGTCGACGTCAAGGCCGGCATCGATGGCTCCGGCCACGGCTGCGCCTTCATCGCGCCGACGGTCCGGGTCTCCAAGGTGACCGGTCTCGTGGAGCCGTATCGGTGGCTGCGACCTCCGTCCGGATTGCTCCCGGTCGACGACGGCAGCGGTGTGCAACTTGCTCGACTGATCAACAACCGGCGGAGTGCAACTCGGGACGAAGGCGGAACCCAAGCCACCGCCGTCGAGGGCACTGCGGCCGTACCGAGCGCTCTTGCGGCCCTCCCCGAGCAGGATCGGCCATGCGAGGCCATCTTGGCGCAGGTCGACGTCATCGCCAAAGCGCTGGCCAACGACGGCCGGCACGACGCCATCACTGGGCCGCTACTGCGGCTGGTTGGCCTGGCCAAGGGCGGCCATCGCGGCTTGCGACAAGCATGTGCCCTGGTTGAGCCGGACTTCATCTGCCGAGTGGCCGATGACCGGGCAGGCGGTCGGATCGAGGCACGATCCGAGTTTGGTCGTGCCCTGGTCGGGGCGCTGTCGCGAGTCCTTGCTGAAGGCCAGGAGTTCCCGCTGGACATCGCCTGCCCATGCTTCCTGGCGGAGATGTGTGAATCGGCCGCTGACTCAACCTTTTCAGTCGTGGGACTGCAGGGGTGACGGAGCGCAAGGTGCTCGCTTACCTGCTTCTCGCTGCCCATAAGACCCGCTCTCGGGTGGTTCGGGAGTCCCGAAGGCAGATCGCCGAGGCGGCTGACACCAGCCGGCCTGTCGTGTCGCGTGCGCTCGGTCGCCTCGAGGACCTGGGCTGGCTCAGGCGGATGGCTGGTGCTGACATCTTGGCCGCTGAGCCGATTCGACTGCTGCTGCCCGACGCGTGCACGGTGATACCAACCGAGAGACTCGCGGTCTCTACTACTACGGCGAGCAGTTCGGTTGGTACCTCCTTGCACGGACGCGTCCATCGCCTGTTCGGGCCCCAGGGCCTCGGGGCCGGGCCGGCGGAGACCCTCACCGCTCTGGCGGAACGTCCGGGTCCAGAAGCTCGTCGCCGCTCGGGGCCTCCGCGCGGCAGGGTGGTCCGCGTCGTGCCCGGAAGCCGGGCAAGCGAGCTGCTCGCCAACCCGTGGCAGGGAGCGCGCCAGATCCCCCGGCCCGCCCACGGTGGGGGGCGGACCGTCCGGGAGCTCGCCGAGACGACAGGCAAGCACCAATCCACCATCACGCGCCACCTCAAGGCGCTGGAGCAGGCTGGTCTCGTTCTTCAGGAGCGGGCCGGCGACGGCAGGACTCTTTGGTGGCGTCTGCGGTTCGACCCCGAGCAGATCGCTGACCGAGATCAGGTCCCGGACACGGCTGAAGCAAAGGCACACAAGCACGCTCGTGAGCGCCGCGCGTTCCTCCTGAGTCTGTCCGAGGACGAGGACTCCCGCGTCAAGCGGGTGACGCTCGAGGAAACCGTGCTCCTGGTCGACGGCCGGACGGGCGCTGTTCTGGACGAAGTGCCGACCGGCCAACCTGACCACGGTCAAGGAGGCGCGTGTAACCCCTGAGATCTCGGAGTTCAGCTCGCGAGCGGGTTGCTACATCCGCCGACCTCAGGGCCGCGCTGGCGGACGGCCAATGAGGCACGGCTCCATTACCGCCAGCGAAGTCCACGCCGGTCACCGAGTCGGCACCCGAGTGATGAGAAACCGTCCGAAGAGCCATCTGAGAAGGAGTGGTAGCAATGAAGGAAGCCATAGTCCCCGTCACATCGCCCAGTGCGGCGCAGCTCCGGGCCGCCTCTCGCGTACGTGACCCCGAATGGGGCGACGCCATCAGCGAGATGGACTGGAGCATGGAGCAGTTCGGGTTCGCCATCGGCGAGACGGGAAGAGGGGGCCCGGTGGCCGACTACGCCGCCTTCACCATCGGGCTGATCACTAGGAATCAGCAGGAATTCATCACCCTCGGGGTCCCTCCGGAAGCCGCCCGACTGGTCCTCGTCGGTCTCGGTCGCCAAGTCGTGCGCCACGGCCGATCGTTCGAAATCTGCGACAGCCCACTGTGTGATCCTCACGAACATTGGGTCGCCATCGAAGGCATGAAGCCGTATGACGATGAGGAAGAGCTCGTCGTTCGCCTGCGCTGGTTCAGTGGGGCGGCGGAAGAGCAGTTGCACCCGAGTGGGCTGTATCGCTCTCCCCAAGACATGGATCGGCGGACGCCCATGCTTCAGGTCCTAGTTGACCAGTTCCCGCGCTACCTCCCGGCGGGCGGTAGCTAAGTCCTCGGCCGCGCGAGGTCATGGCAGCGACTCCCTTCAGCCGGACACCAGAGGCGACCTAGCAATGTGCCGGGGCGTCACCGGTGCCCCTCGGTCTGGTAACGAGCGCCTTCGCTCACGCCCGCAAACCCGGCATACCGAAAACCCAGCACAGCCACACGAGAGGCAGAACATGAGCAGGCAGAACTACCCGTATATCTACGCACCGGCGCCCGATTTCAGGGGGTGCCTCGAGCGCATCAGGGCGACCGGGGATTACAGGGCCCTCCACGAGATCCATTGGTGTCGAGAGGGGTTCGCCTGCCCCACCGCCGAAGGAGGCCGTGGCGGTCTACTTCACAGGTACGCAGTCTCCACCGTCGGACTGGGCGGAGGTGCGTCATGAGTTACATCGTGACCGTCCATTGCCCTCTATGCGGGGCTGCCGAGACGGCTCAGGTTCGGGTGTCCTCTTATCGCAAGGCTAGGAAGCGCGGTGGATTCAAAGTCACTTTCAAGAAGGCTCACGTCGCACACGTGTGTCCTAACGCGCTGGCGGACGCCACTTCCGCCAACAGCCGTCGTGATGACATCAGTGCCGAGCCTCCGGACGTCCGCCGCGAGGGCTGAGGATCTGGACGCCTCCGAGATCCCTAGCAGCACCGCCAATCGATAGGTCGTTCACGTCGGCGCCGAGGCGACGCGACGTGGGTGGGACGTTCAACCCAAGGGCTGCCACTGCATCCAGAATCGCCTGGCGGCCGGCGAGGCTGCCGGCGTACTCCCGACCCATTAGGGCATGGTTCCAGTCGCCACCCCAGACCGTGTTGCCGGCCGGTAACACCCCCGTCAGCGCCGTGGTCGCCGCCTCGGTCTTCGCGACAACGGTCCGCCCGCGCCAGGGATGCCCGGTGCCGCAGGAGCGCCACGGGAGCACGGAGGCACAGTAAGTCACTCCGTCGACCTCCACCGCAACGCTCGCCGGATGGGGGTCGCAGTCCCACGCGCTCAGGACGAGGTCATCCCGGACGGCGATGGCCGCCCAGTGCCGGTCATCGGACATCAAGTCCCTGGACCGGTGGATGTGATATCCCGGCAGCTCCCTCGCCCCGACACCGACGTGGAGCTCCGTCAGGAGCCAGATGTCACACTCGGCCTCGAGCAACCGTGCCTCGTGGCTTCGAGACCATCGACCTTCGAGGTTCCACGTGCCGACTCGCTTGAGGTCTTTCGGTTTTGACACGCCCTGTGACTTTCTTCTATGGGTTTGAGGGGGAGTCATCGCAGCTGAAGAAGCGCCTGTTGAAGGCTCTCGAATGGCGCCTGGCCCTGCAAAAGGGAGCAGCAGGCTTCTGAGGCAACACGATGGCCAGTTGTCTCCGTCTACATGTAGCTCCAAGCCGGGAGACGGTGCCGAGTGCCGAGCGCAGGATTGAGGAGCGTCAACAGCTCCGAAGTGTGTTGTCGAGCGATGGTGTACGTGGCGGCGGCTCCGGTGACATCGTCGGGCAGTTGGTCGGATGCCTTGGCGTAGAAGTCGCGCAGTGTAGTCACGAGCGCGGAGTAGTGCGCCTGGTCCTTGACAGTGGGAATGCCACAACCAAGGAGGTTGTCCATGTCGGTGGAGAGGAAATTCATCGTGGTGGACGCTCCCAGCTCCGGCTGATCGAGGAAGCGCTCATCACCGGTGGCGACGTCTTCGAGGATGCGGCCAGCGATCTCCTTGGCGTACTCCTTGTCGAATGAGT
Organism: Terrabacter sp. BE26; assembly: GCF_041941675.1. Lineage (GTDB taxonomy): Bacteria > Actinomycetota > Actinomycetes > Actinomycetales > Dermatophilaceae > Terrabacter. Next base: position 3,803,604 of record NZ_CP090122.1, read on the forward strand.
CTGCGGCGGCAGTAGCGGCGTCCTGGGCAGCCTGGGCCTGGGCGGCAGCCTCAGCCTGGGCCGCGGCCTGAGCTTGAGCCTGGGCGGCAGCCTCAGCCTGGGCCGCGGCCTGAGCTTGAGCCTGGGCGGCAGCCTGAGCCTGGTGGGCAGCCTGAGCCTTCGCCGCGGCCGCCCTGGCCCTGGCGGCGGCTGCAGCCCTAGCCTTCGCTGCCGCAGCCTTTGCCGCGGCAGCTCTGGCGTCAGACGCCGCCTTCGCTTGTGCTGCGGCCTGAGCGGCGGCCGCGTCGCGGGCCGCCTGCTGAGCCGCTGCATCGACGGTGGACGTGCTCAGGGGCGGGGCGGACGGTGACAGCCCGCCCAGGCGCTTCACCGGCGCGGTGGCAAGCTGCTGGGCGCTTCCCGTCTCCGAGACACCCGGCTTCTACGATTCCTACCTGCTGGAGACCGGCTGGGGTGTTCTGTACTTCGGCCTCGTCGCGTTCCCCTTGGCCTGCGTCGCTGTTCGGGTCTCGCTTGACTCGCTCATCGCTCAGGTGGCGGTCGCCGGCGTGGCGGTGGCTGTGGCCGCCGTCGCGGCGACGACCTGGCTGCAGCTTCTCCCGGCCGCGGGCCTGATAGGCACCGCCGTGGTCGTCGGCATCTTGTCGAGAGCTCCGAGTGTCACCCGCCCACCCCGACGCTGGCGCCTAACCCGACCGGATTCCCGCCGACGCTGGGCCATGCTCCTCATCGCGGTGACGTCGCTACCGCCAGCCGCACTGCTGGGCTGGGACACCATTTCGGGGGCGCGCGAGGGCCGTCCCCCACAGGACGACATCACCTGGGGGCTTGATCACTGGCCCATGCAGGCCGGCCTTGCTCTGGCCCTACCGCTGGTCGCTGCGTTGGCATCGCTGGAGCTGTCCGGCTGGCGCGTTACCGCCTACACGACCGCCGCGGGGGCAGCTTGGCTGGGATACTTCTCGGTGGTCTACCCCGCCCATGCCGGCAGTCTCGGTCGCGCGGGTGGCTGGGTCGCGCTGTTACTGGCCACGTCTTTCCTCCTGGCGAGCCTGCTTCCGGACCGCTCCGAGGCTGCAGGCCCCTAGCGCCGAACCGGCTGTCCCCGCGAAGGCCGAGATCCCTGCACCCACGCCCCCCATGGGCTCTCTTGGTAGTCGCGCCCGATCCAGTCCGAACCAGATGATCCTCTGAGCCATGAGGGGAACAAACAAGAAGATCCTCCGCGGGAGTTCTTTTTGTTGTTGACGTTATGGCTCGGGAACTGCATCCGCTGACCCGTGTCGGGGCCTCGGGCCCTTGGCGTAGAGGGGGCCTTCCGTCACCTTCCGGAGTTCCGTCGTGAGCCAGACGGGGCACTTGCAATAATTTGTCCCCTCGGCGGGTACGTTGAGCGCCATGACGACCGTGGCGCGGGCAGCTGTACCCCTGATTCTGGTGTCCCTGGCGGTGACAGGCTGCGGCACCGCGGCTGACCAAGCGGCCACTCCTCCAGCCGCCTCCGCATCAACCTCGACCTCCTCGATGTCGGCGTCGACCACAGCGAGCTCGCCTCCGTCGACAATGACCACGGCCGTCGCGCGTGACGCCTCCGCGGTGGCTGCCCAGGTGAAGGCGGCGGTGCCGTCCGTGACCAAGGTCGTCACCATCACGGAGGACAACGACCCGAACAACAAGATCGGTCGTCCCGGCGGGTACGTGTCGGCCGCCACCTTGTACGACAAGGGCGTGTCCTGCTCTCAGCTCGGAGCCGAGTGCGGCGCAACCGTCGAGGTCTGGCCCGACGAGGCGTCGGCCACGCAGCGCTCCCAGTACATCCTCGCGATCCTCAAGGGCGCCAACGGGGCCCTGGGGGAGGAGTATCACACCCAGAACGGGCCCGTCCTGCTGCGCGTCACCGGGAAACTCAAGCCCTCGGTCGCCAAGAAGTACGAGGCCGCGTTCAGGCAGTGACCGCCGCGCAGCACCAGCGCGCAGCCTGCGGTCCCAACCTGCTGCTGGCTACCCAAGTGGTCAACTGCACGCCGTCTTGGCGATGACTTGGCATACGACCCGGAAACGAATGGAGCCACCGAGCCCGGTGCCGCCGCCCCCGACGTCAATCGTGTTCACGCCCAGGACCTCACCCTTGCGATCGAGTAGTGGTCCACCGGAGTTGCCGTGGTTGATGAGTGCAGAAGTCTGGTACCAGTCCTGCTCAATGCGGGAAATGATGCCGGTGGTGACAGTGCCCTCGAGACCGTACGGGGAGCCGATCGCGACGACGGGGTCGCCGACGGCCGCGGAAGCGGCGACCTCTAGTGGTGAGAGCTTCGGCTTGATGTAGATGATCGCAAGGTCGTTGAAGGTGTCGTACTCGCCTAGCGTCGCGGCGAACTTGGTGGTTCCGTGCGAGGCATAGGGGTCTGGCCCGCCGACGAGCGTGCATTCGTCGACGACGTGCTCATTGGTCAGAATGGCCGTCTGGTATCCGCTCGGTGAGGCGGCCTTGATGGCGAATCCTGACCCGAGGGCCGTGCCGCAGTGAACGGTGACGATGGAGGGCGTCGCCTTATCGGCGACGCTCTTCGTATCGAGCGTTGCTGCCTTTGCCTCCTGCTGCGCCTTGGTCGCCTTCGAAGCCTCGGTGTTGGCTTTGGACGCCTCATTGCCCGCTTTCGACGCGGCGTCATTCGCACTCGCCGCGTCATTGCTGGCGGTCTTGGCTGCAGCCTCGGCCACCGCCGCTCGTTTGCTTACGGTACCGAGGTCAGTGCGCAGATCCCTGATCAGTGAGGCCTGCTGACCCAGAGCCGTCGTCAGCTCGGTGACCCTGGCATCGCCTTGACGTTGCTGCACGACGCCGTAGCCCACAGCTCCCAAGTTGAGGAGCAGGAGGATCGCGACCACCCAGGACGTCATCCTTCCTCGACCTCCGTTAGGCACGGGAGAAAGGGTCTCGGGCAACGGTGAACCGTTCAGGGTTTCCGGTTCACGAACGGGTTGATACGGATTGGCGCTCACGAGATCCTCCACAAGGCAAGTCTGGGCCTTAAGATCTCCGGCCCCCTGTCCACTGATCGTGGCACTTCAAGGTCGGGTGATTTGTCGTTATGGCCTATTTCATGGCATCCGTCCATGCGGCCCATCGGGCGACGCTGGCCAGAATTCGACAGGCTTCGACGGGTGACGGGACCGGCGAGGTTGCTGCACGACGAGAAGGCCCACAGCGAGAATGGTTCTCATGAGCGTCCCCGCAGCCATCCCTCTCGTCACCGGCAAGCACCGCAACCCAGCCTTGGCCGCGGCCCGCCAGGCCCGCGCGGTCCAGCTGGCGACGGAGGGCCACACCTACTAGGAGATCGCCGACGAGCTGGGCTACGCCAACCGCGGCACCGTGCACCACATCGTCCACGACGCGCTGGCCAAGGGGCGCAATGATGCCGTCGAGAACCACCAGCAGCTCGAGCTGGCACGGCTTGACGCGCGGCAGGCCGCTTTGTGGGACCAGGCGATGGCCGGCGACGTGGAGGCGGCCCGCGAGGTCCGCGCGATCATCATGGCTCGGTGCCGGCCGCTCGGCCTGGGGGAGAGGGGGACGCGGCCGAAGACGTGGGCGCCCCGGACAGTGGTGTTGTCAGCCGAGGACCGTGAGGCGATCCGGCCTTGAGACGTCGGCGTTGCATATCTCGAGTTTGCACACGGTGCCGCCCACCGGACGGCACGTGCTTTGTGCTTCAGGCAGGCGTTCGGCCCGCGTGACCTTGTGCGGAAGGTGGCGGACCTGGTCATGATGGACACCGAACTGCGAGGATGTCGGCATTTCCTCGTTGGACGTGACGATCACCGTGTTAGGAACCAGTTCAGTATTTATGCGGTGCGCCAGATCGGGGTCGTGATGCCTTTGCTGCCCATCTGTGTGGAGGCGTCCGTCGAAGTAGGGCCAGGGTTTCCAGCACGTGTCCAGAAAGTGCCCGAGCCGACGCGAACAGCCCCCTTGACGACCCCTCCGCGCAGGCCTACTTTGGTGAGTGGATTAGTCGGCGTCATTACAGCGCCCTAGATGTGGTCGCGGATCCGGTCGCACATGCGAGGTTAGCGATCCATAGCGCGGCACGGGCCGGACCGCATGCATCAGTTGGACCCACAAGATGGGGCCTTGCCATGTCGCTTCACGGAACCACGGCAACTCGCACCCTCCGACTCCTCGTGCTGGCGGTGTTGATGCTGGCCGCCTCAGTGGTCGGCGCGACGAATGCCTATGCCGCCTGCAGCGCGCCAGTCGATGCAAATATCTCCGTAAGCCCGTCGCAAGGACCTCCGGGGACCATTGTGACGGTCGGGGGGCAGAGTTCTGCTGGTAATACCATCACAGTAGAGGGCTTTGGAACTTCCGCGAATACTGTTTCTGGCACCAACGGTACATATTCAGCCCGACTAACCGTCCCGCCAGCAACCTCCCCCGACTGCTATGACCTACGGATAACCTCGTCCCCTCCGGGAGGTGGACTTGGCACGTTTAGCTTTGCACGCTTTACCGTGACTCCTGGCACCACCGCATCCCCAGACCTCGTTCCGACCGCAATCACCGTCAACGGTGCAGTGCCCGGCGCCGCGCTACAGGCTGGCAAGAGTGTGCACTTTGACTCCGGGGTGAGAAATCAAGGAAGCGCCGACTCCGGCGTCTTCAATATCAGATGGCTTGTTGACGGCCGAGACGTGGGGGCTTATGGCAGCCACGCCGGAGTGCCCGCAAACACCACGGTATTGGATGGGAATAGTCAATTTGACTGGACCTTCACGGCCGCGGGCAGTTACACGGTAACGTTCGCTGTCGACGTCGACAATCATGTTGCAGAGTCGAACGAGTCTAACAACTCATTGACGGTGCAGGTGCACGTCATCGGAACGGCACGTGGAACGCTTGCACCGGTCGCGGCGGGAACCACCTTCACGGTGATTCATGGATACAACGATCCGCCCAAGAACGCTAACCCACTCCAGCGCTGCAGTATTGCGACGTCAAGAGACCATTGCGCCAATCAACAGTATGGGCTGGACCTGCAACCAGGAGTAAATTGGGATAAGAAGATCTTGGCCCCGGAGGACGGCACCCCGCAGCGCTTTGTAAAAGGCTCGGTCGGGGCCTCCGATTGTCTCCTTTTCAGGCTTCGTGATGGTCGCAACATGAACATATGTCACTTCGGCGGGGGCGGCCGGTCGGACATTCTGGGTCGCGTTGTGCCCCGAGGCACCGTGCTAGGCACGTCTGGGTCGTCGTGGATTCACCTGAGCATTGACGAACGACCTACCACCTGCTCGGGCGGCTACAGCAGCCCGGCCTCGTACTACTGCCCAGTGAGCTTTACTGCTACACACGCATTTGAGGGCCAAGACCTAACGCCGGACGGAACGGCGAACCAGTGGGTACGAAAGACCTTCACCTCAAGCAACGTGGAACTGCCATAACTACAGCCTCCAGCCTGTTGCGCCTATTGAGTGGAAAACGACGCTGATCTTGGTTCGCCTACTCGAATGGAGGACACCCGATAAGGTGTCCTCCATCATCGTGATCGTAACGCTTTGCTCTGATGCCTTGTGTGGGTTCCGCATGACCCGGTGATTTGAGCCGCTCAATGCCAGCGCAAGCGTCGGCGTGCCCTCAGCCAGACGGGACGCCAGTAGCGAGAATTGTTCTCATGAGCGTCCCCGCAGCTCTTCCCATGGTCTCCGGCAAGCACCGCAACCGCGCCCTCGCGGCCGCTCGCCAAGCCCGTGCCGTCGAGCTGGCGACGGAGGGACGCACGTAACCAGGAGATCGCCGACGAGCTCGGCTACGCCAACCGCGGCACGGTGCACCACATCGTCCACGATGCGCTGGCCCGCGACCGCGAGGACGCCGTCGAGAACCACCAGCAGCTCGAGCTGGCCAGGCTGGCCGCGCTGTGGGACAAGGCCATGGCCGGCGACGTGGAGGCGGCCCGAGAGGTCCGCGCGGTCATCATGGCCCAGTACCACCAGGATGCCGCCGAGGTGCGTCCCCCCGATGGTGGCACTTCCGCCGCGGAGGCTGCCGACCTCCGAGACCGCGACCGCGGGCGCTTCAAATGTGGGCTTGCCTTTGCTGAACCTCTTGGGTGGTCGTGGGGTCGCCGTTGATGTCGGGTCCACCTGCGGCTGTTGCCGCGTCGGCAAGTGTCCACACGACAGCGCCGAAGTACGGGTCGTGCCAGTAGTCGCTGTGCCGCCGTGCAGGCAGGCGGGGGTAGTACGCCGAGTCGGACAGGGTCAGCGGGTCCTGCAGTTGGACATCGGGGCCGGTAGCCCACGGAAGCTCCAGCTGCGGAACGGGCCGCACGTCGAGATTCTTCCCCTTTTTGGCGTGCTCGCCCGGCGCAACTTCACCTCTCTGCAGCATCCAGGCCCAGGATTGTGTGGCCGGGGTGGGGCCTCGCCTGCCGGTCCAGGTGTCGTTGTCACACGGCCAGGCGAGCACGGGCCCGCCCATCGGGTCGGTCCACCGGTGCAGGTTCTTCCAGCGGCCACGGAGCGAGTCCTGAAACTCGCCGCGCAGCACATGGAAACCGAGGTATCCCGGGAAGAGCCGTGCGTAGATGAACTGCAGCTGGGACCCATACGTGAGCAGCGCGACGCGACCCAGAGTGGCTTGCGCCGGCCCGCTCGACATCCACTCAGAGCGGTCCGCCGCGTTGCCAGCACGAGCCGCGCGAGCGAGCACAGCGACAGCAGCCACGCAGATCAACGACCCTTGGCTGTGACCGGAGACGACAACAGCCCGGTAGCCGTGTCCAACGGGGCGACCGCCGCTACTGGCCTCGTCGCCCGGCGTTCGCGTGTTCGCCAGCTGACTCGCCCGGGTGGCCACCCCGAGCACCGCGCGCCCGCCGTACGGCGGCGGGCACAGCGGGTGACCCACGCGCGGCCACAGGGACAGCAGGTCGAACACGATAGCGACAGTCGTTCCCCTGCCCGGTTTGCGCCACAGCATCAAGGCGAGGGCGCCGACGCCGGTCGCGAGCAAAGCCACCACCCACGAGCCGAAACGCTCCGGCATGGAGAGCAGGTCAACCCCGCCCACGCTTGGCTGGGGCAGGGCGACCCGGCCGTCCTGCCCGGCCGGCAGCAGCTGCCCCCACTGGGACAGCTGCTGAAGGGCGACGGCCGCTTGCCAGCTCACACAGCCGGCGGCCGCCGCGGCGGCCAGTCCCAGGACCCGGTGGTAGTACCGACGGGTCTCGGCCCAAGCGAGCTGGCCGCGCACCTGGGCGCGCCCACGGCGGACTTCCGGTGACGCAGGTGCCGCGCTCGAGAGGCCGAGCCCCGCCTCCAGGTGCGGTGCAAGTTGGGGGTCCGTCGTGAAGGTCAGCTTGGCCGCCCGGACGCCCGCGACCAGCGCGACGACATAGGCGAGGTCCAACCAGTTGGGCGTGGCAAAGTCGTTGCGGTCAAGCCAGATCGCCACCCCGAGAACAGCCTCTGCGGCGAGCCAAAGGGCGGCCGCACGCTTGTGGTTGCGTAGCAGAGCCACGACCGGCAGGGCCGCCGCCAACGCGAGCGCTGTCACCACACCCCAGCAGATGGTGCCTACTCTGAAGACGACTGCGGCCGCGCTGAGGGGGGACTGAGTGCCCTGGGCCCACCGGAACGCTGCCGCCGACATTCCTGACGCCAACCCGACGGCCACCAGGGCTAGCACTGTCGCGCCCATCCCGGACCAGTAGGGGCGAAACGCTCCCGGGACTGGCTCTGTGCTCGTGCCCTCGCGCATGCGTCGCCCGACGCTGTCCGCTCGTTGGAAGATGCTGACGACGGCGAGGAGCGCCAGCAGCCCGACGAGCACGCACGCGATCACGGTCACGGACACTTCCGACGCTGTGGCGCTTACTGCCGCCGCAGGCTGGCCGGCCGCACCGCCGCTTGGCGGTTGGTCCCCGGAGTGCCAGATGAGAATGAGGACGGCGATGACGAGCGCGACCGCCAGAACGACGCAGTACCGTTCCATCTTCGCCCATAGGCTCTCCGGTTGGGTCTGGCCGTCGAAGGCGACCTTCGTCTCGTCGTAGTCGGTGAGCGTGCGCCCGATGGCGAGGGTCAGGAGCCCTACGCTGGCGCTGAGCAGAAGCCAGTACAGGGCCTGCACGCCGGTCGCGGCGGCCCACTGCGGCCGCGTCCCCGTCAGGCCAACGATGCCGACCAACGCCAGGCCGGCCAGGACATGCTGCTCGAGGCGGCGTGGGCATGCGGAGCTGCCGGACCAGAAGCCCCGGTCGAAGATGGCGCCTCGCTCGGTCGTCCAAGCTACGGCGCCGCCGGCTGGATCCTGGTCGTACGACGCCCGGCCGAGCCACCACAGGGCGAGCACCAACACGGCGGGCAGGGCGCCCCCTGCGAGGAGCCGCACGCCGGTCGCCCAGGTCCATGGGACAAAGCCGGTCTGCCAGCCGATGTAGCAGGTCGTCGCGACCAGTTGAAGAGTCATGGCCAGACCGAGCAGCCGGATGACGCGCAGCGCGAACGCGTCGGAGAAATGGCCCCAGCCGGTCCGGGTCGGCGCCGCGTCCTGCTCCTCGATCAACAGCGCGAACGACGCAAGGTTCATCAGGGTGAACGGGATCAGAATGAGCCAGAGGAAGCGGAGCACGGTCAGCTTGGTGAACGCGCCCCAGTGAAACGCCTCGACATCGCGAAGTTGAGTGCTGCCTGGGTCCTGCACCGGGCTCGACCTGCGCCAGACCCGTCCGGCCTGATCCCCGGCCACCTGGCGCGGGGAGGTGTCGTTCAAGACGCTCGGCGCAGGCGTCCCGCTCACCCCGTGGACCCGCAGCTCGACGACATCGATGGAAAGCGCGGCATTCCAGGCCGCTGCCTCAGCCCCATTTGACCCCATCGAAGTGCCACCTCGCATCCCCGAGGAAGGAAGACCCTTCTGCTTGACATTACCCGGCGCTTTCAGGCCGTGAGGCAAGCTCGCGAGAATGGCGGCTAAGTGCGTTGGCTCGAGGATACGCACTGGCGGAAGAGCGAGGGCCTCGTGCGGGAGCTCCATCGGAATTGAGTCTGCCTGAGTGTGCCTGAGTCGAAACTCTGCAGTACATGAACCGCACCGGCATGTCGGGAGACTCCAAGCCTGGGGAAGGTTGCTGTGCTCGGAACACGTCCAGAAGTTACCCACCCGAGCCGAAGGCTTGGGGGGTGCGGATGTTCGAGGAGATCCGTGCCGATCACGCCACGGACTGGGAGGCGACGACCAAGGTCCCTCAGTTGCTCGGGGTGAACACCCCGGAGACCGTCCGTAACTTGGGTCCGTCAGGCCCAGGTCGATCAGGGTGCCAGGCCGGGTGTCACCGGCGAGGAGTCGGCTGAGGTGAAGCGGCTCAAGCGACGGTGCCGGCTTTCCTTCCCTCAATCCGGGTCGCTGACGAACGCGGGCTGGCACCATACGAGAAAGGCGGCACGTCGACGGATTGGGGAGCGTCGTGAACTTTTGGTCGCTGCTAGGGCAGGAGTGGATTTTCAAGCGTGTTCTGCGCCCGATCGACCTGCCGGCAGACCACGTCCTCGCGGTGGGCGCTGTGTTGAACGAAATGGTCGGCGCACTCGAAAGCCTTGATCGCAGCCTCGCGGCAGGTTCGTCCCTGCAGGAGGTGTGCGGCGTGTGGGCCACCACAGATCAGATGGTCCGCTGGGCACGCGTCCTGCAGGACGGGGACACGACCAGGGTCCTATTGACGCCCTACGCCCGTGCGGCTGCTTCCCGAGGGACTGGCCTCGACCGGCGGGTGGCTGGCCTACTGCGCCTGGGTCTCAGCCGCCCCGGAGGATCGGGGGCGGCTCCAGCGTCTGTGCAAGAGTTGGGTGGACGTGGCCGCCGAGGCGACCACCCGACAGGACGGTCGCGTACCTGGCGGTCTGAAGGGCGAAAGTGACCGCATTCGACAGTCGGAACTGGCGCGACTAACTGGGCAGGGTGCCCACGACAGCGAGGAGATTCTGAAGCGTTCGCCCATTCTGTCCGACGAGCAGTTGCTCGAGCTTCGGATCTCTTGCCGGTCGAATGTAAGCGTGGCGCTGAGTCAGGCTCGGCGAGTGCGCCGCGATCTCGTTCGCGCAGAACGGTTCCGCCCTCCTCGCTGAATCAGCAACCAGGATGGGCGCCGTGGACGGTGGTCTTGTCGGCCGAGGACCGCGAGGTGCTCGGGGTCTACGACGCAGGCGCTGCATGTCTGCGGTTGCATATGGCTGCCGGCCGCCCCGTGTGCTTGTCGTCAAGGCGTGCTGCGCGGATCATGGGGACGGCTTGGGTATCTGCTAAGCCAAAGCGGTAGCCATAACAACCTTGCATAGGAGGGGCCATGCGTGCTGCGGCCACGGACCGGGAGTACTTGTTCCTCATGAGGCACGCCGCGCACAGGGATGGCCATCTGACGATGCAGGGCTCGGATAATGTTCGGCAGGTCGCCGCACGGCTGGGCGAATGGGCCGAGCGTGAGTGGCGCGGCGAGCCGGAGCGTCGGCTCCGGCTTTGGTATACGACGGATCAAGCATCGGAAGTGCAGCAAACACTCGACCTCCTGACTCTCGGACTGTCGGATGCCGTAGGGCGCATGACTGGGCTGCCAGAGAGGCGCTTCGCGCTTCACCCCCAGCCGGATCCGGCGGCCAGCGAATCCGGGCAGCCGGGAGCGCCCCGACAGCGATGGATGGGGGCGCCGCTGCCTGGCCAAGCAACGGCTGACCAAGACCCGTCGCTGGCTCTTTCGGCATACTCCCCCAGCGAGGATGCGTTCAACCGATTGCGCTCTTGGCTGACTTCAACTGCGACCGGCGGCATGGAGGCTCGGAGTGCGACGGGGGATGCCCCGCTACTGGTGGGAAACGATCCGCTGATCGGTTATCTGGCTTCAGCGATTGTGGGCCAGCCAGTACCGGTGGCTCATGGCGAGCTGGTCTGCCTTGCCCGCGCGGGGAAGGCGTGGCGACTGCTGTGGACGATCTCGGACGACGGCCCTGAGGAAGCAGAAGCTGTCAGGGCCAAGATCAAGTCGAAGATGACTACGGCCGCGGCACTCGGCACCGTGATCGTCGGGCTCACGACGTTCCTCCTACAAAACACCCTGCAGAGGCAGCCGACGCTCTTCCAGTGGCTAGCATTCGCTGCGCTGGCTTCGTCGGCGGCCCTCTACTTCGCTTCGCTCTTCTTGTACGACAGCCTGCAGATGCCCGCGCGCTTTTGGGGCGCGCGGTTTGAGTCGCCACCTCAGCGTGGAAGCGCAAAGTCGATTCGGTCGCGGCTTCGACATGGGAAGCCGCTAGTTCGTCGCCCTCCGAGCTCGTCGGCTCGACTGTTGCAGGCAAGTATGCTCAGGGTCTGGGTGTGGATCTTCACGCCCGCAACCGTCCTGACCGGTCTCGGTGTTGCCATGTATGCCCTGAGTGCCACACCGGCCGCAGCCGATGTGAGGTTCAAGGTGGAGCTTCCACACGTGCTCGGGGCGACGATCGCCCTCTCAGCGGCCGTCTCGATTTGGGTTGCGTGGCATCGCCCTAATCTTGGAGCGTCTGACTAGACGGCGACAGGAGCGGAATAGCTCACGCTAAAGGGAGAGCGTTCGGGGCCGGTCGCCATCAGCGGTGCACAGTGCATCGGTTTCAGCGCCTCGGGCTACGTTGCGGATGCCATTTACTCGGGGAGAGGCAGGGCATGCGTTCTAAGGCTAACCAAACGGGGCAGTGTGGGAGAGCGGCCCCGACTGCGCTTTCCCCAGATCAGAATGGCGGCCATGCTCAAACGGGCTGACGACAGAACGCCACGATCTGCCCGTGTACAAGGCGAGTCGGCCTGACGGAATGAGTCACACCGTCTGGACTCTCACTCAATCCGGCTGCCACGCGCTCGTCGAGCGAGCGAAGAGTTGCAGGCTCGAGCTGGGCATTTGCCGGGCCCAGATAACCTCGTCTTTAGAAGAGGGAGATGATGGCGACGATGACTTTGGCGATGTCTGCAACCGTGCCAAGGAGATCGCCGATTGGCTTCCCTTCTTGTGCCCATCTCTGCACAGCGCTCGAGAAGTCGTCTGGTGCCCAGGCTTGGAAGATGTAGAACTTCTGCACCCGAACTAGCTGGTCCAGGGGCATGTCTTCCCACCAGGCGTCTGTCCGGTCGGACTGGCCGATCCAGGTTCCGTCCACCCCAAATCGGTGCAGTTGGCTCATCCACACCGGGGCCTCGTCCCCGTCAACCGCGATCAAGTGGACTCCGCCGTGATAGCCACCGAACCAGGTCAGGGTGCGCGTTCGTGTCATAGCTGCAACCTGACCACTCTGAGCCAGCGTTCCCCACGTGCGCATCCAGTGGCCCGCTCCCAGGAATACGTCTCCTGAATCGAAGGATACGGCCCGGAATTCGCCGGTCGCCAAAGGAGCTGCTGTTCCATCCCGGGTAGGAGCGGGTGAGCTAAGGTCATCGATCAGTTCCGGCGTCAGTTCAAAGCGGGGAGCTGAGTGGAGGTTGAGATATGGGTTTCCGGTGATCTGTCCGGGACTCATGATCTGCTGCAGCCCACCCGGTGCCATCAGGTAGCTGGACCCATCGGCCCGCGAAGTGATCAGCGCACCATGCGGAATGGAAGGAGCTTCCGAACCTCTTGAGGCGCCGATGTGCTGCACTTCCTCCAGCGAGTCCTCGTACGGGGATGGGTTATCCACCTCCACGACGAGCCTGCGCTGGGGCCCGTGCGAGCGAAGGTCGACCGTGAAAGGTCGCTCTGTTTTGAGAGCGTTCGAGCCTGGTCCCAGATAATCAATCCTTGGGTTTTGGTTGACTTGGCGCCGTTTCACCCTCTCCTTTACCAGTTCCCAGAAAGTCGCGTTGTCTCCTTGGAAGGCGCTACTATCCCAAACTTGGCTCACAGCAGTTGTGAACACCCCATGGTCGCCTATCTCGAAAGCTAACTCTAGATCTTGGCATGCAGCGGCGGATAAGAGTGTATCTGGGTTCGGCTTGGGTGTGGATTGCAGATTTGCCCTCAGCCTCTCATAAAGGCCTCTTTTTATTGCGTAAGCCTTGTCGCGGTCCTGCCACTGCATAGCGCGCGGGACGGGGAAGGTGCTTCGCCAGTCCTCTGGTCCGCCACGAAGGCCCGTGCGTTGTACATCGCGGAGGGCGTCCTCAAAATCGCGGGCGGCTGTCCCGCTGTGGCAACTGTCTACCACAAATATAATCCTGACCCCTGAACGAAACTGCGTGAGTGCAGCGTTAATCTCGTCGTCGATGAGTAGGCGGTCGTACATCGCCAATGCCTCGTCTTTGCCATCCGGCTCGTCTGAGCCGATGTCTCGCAATTGTGTGCCGTGCGATGCGATTGTCAGGAGAAATACGTCTCCCTGCTGCAACGTCTTCGCTGCGGCGGCGATGTTCTCCAGAATGGTTCCCGTTTGCGCTCTTTCAGTCAGAAGGACTGTGGTGGAGAAGCCTTGGCTGCGGGCGATTGCCGCCATCGTAAGGGCGTCATTCTCGCATCCATTCGAGTGGCCGGCCCAGCCCCCGTATTGAGTTCGATTTACCGCATTGAGTCCGATGTTCGTCGATAGTCCGACGGCGCCGCGGCGTATTAGGCCGTCTTGGATAGGAGAGCGCTTGTCGGTAGCCTTGGGGGCATGAATGTCTAACGTCGAATGAGCCATTTCGTTTCCGTTTCTGAAACAGGCGTTCTGCGTATGGGATCAGCCCAGGAAGACTTCGCTGATATAGCTGGCTCCGTGCAGCAATTTGAATCCCGGAGTTGCCATCCACGGCTGAGGATGGCAACCCCGGGGCCGTGTTTAGAAGAGGGCGATGATGGCGACGATGACTTTGGCGATGTCTGCAACCGTGCCAAGGAGATCGCCGATTGGCTTCCCTTCTTGTGCCCATCTCTGCACAGCGCTCGAGAAGTCGTCTGGTGCCCAGGCTTGGAAGATGTAGAACTTCTGCACCCGAACTAGCTGGTCCAGGGGCATGTCTTCCCACCAGGCGTCTGTCCGGTCGGACTGGCCGATCCAGGTTCCGTCCACCCCAAATCGGTGCAGTTGGCTCATCCACACCGGGGCCTCGTCCCCGTCAACCGCGATCAAGTGGACTCCGCCGTGATAGCCACCGAACCAGGTCAGGGTGCGCGTTCGTGTCATAGCTGCAACCTGACCACTCTGAGCCAGCGTTCCCCACGTGCGCATCCAGTGGCCCGCTCCCAGGAATACGTCTCCTGAATCGAAGGATACGGCCCGGAATTCGCCGGTCGCCAAAGGAGCTGCTGTTCCATCCCGGGTAGGAGCGGGTGAGCTAAGGTCATCGATCAGTTCCGGCGTCAGTTCAAAGCGGGGAGCTGAGTGGAGGTTGAGATATGGGTTTCCGGTGATCTGTCCGGGACTCATGATCTGCTGCAGCCCACCCGGTGCCATCAGGTAGCTGGACCCATCGGCCCGCGAAGTGATCAGCGCACCATGCGGAATGGAAGGAGCTTCCGAACCTCTTGAGGCGCCGATGTGCTGCACTTCCTCCAGCGAGTCCTCGTACGGGGATGGGTTATCCACCTCCACGACGAACCATTGGTCTACCATCGGTTCGCCCCTGTCAGGCCTAAGCTGGCCTTTCAACCCGTCACCGGCGCCTGCTTCTCTGTCGACACGGTCGACGTCGTCCCTCTTTGCTACCTTCTCGGCTTCAACAGCGTTTGCCATGGTTCACTCCCTGCGTCGTGCGAGCCACGGTGCGAGTGCGTTTGCCCCCCCTGCGACAGTGTGCACGTTATGACCCCGCGGCACCTATTGCGGTGATAAACATTCTCGGGAAGTGTCCCGATGTCCGGTCAGCGCGTTTAAGGTGGACCGGCAGGTGAGGAGAGGGTTGCCCTATCTCCCGACTGAGGACCCCGCTTATGCCAAAAGTCGTACTTCGCTCATCTAGAGCCCCCAACGCCATTGGTGTCCCGGCGTCCCCCTCATGCAAGTGTGCCGAAACACCCGAACCTTTGCGCCCTGCAAGAGACACTTTCAGCGTCGCTCTCGCCCTGCCTCCTGTCAAGGTCACTTTCTACTTTCGCAGGTGTGGGAGGTACTGGCCGAAACTCGGACGCACTCGACCCGGCCGCTTCCTCTTCATCGGTGGGCTCACCGATGTGCTCCGCCTCGCGAGCCAGGTACAGCTCGTGCGAGGTATCGACCATGCCGACCATAGGCTGGGTGACGCTGTACGAGAGTCGCGGCTTGATCGAGCGGAGAGGTGGCCGGCTCTGGGTCCTTAGTTGGGCTGCTGCACTGCACCCGCGCCTGGCGGCGTCGTGCTCTGCACGCACGGCTCATACCCAGCTCCTGCGCGCCTGCGCGAAACGGCTTGCAGGCGCCCGCTCGGGTGGATGCTCGAAGGGCTCCGACGTCATGGTTCAGAATGGGCGGAAGCCATGACCGAACCTCCCGCAGGGCGGCCTGCCTACCTGCCGAAGATGCCAGTCGGGCGCTCGGGTGGGGCTCCAGCTGGGTGTCCCGACTCACCACCAGCGCCTTCCCCTGCGCCCCGGCAGCCTGCCCGGTACAGATACCAGAATGGACTCCATAGCGCGCGGTCCCGACGATGGCGTGCGCCGGCACGACCCGGACCGGATTGCTGTCGTCGTCGTGCACGGCATAGGGGAGCAGGCGCCGATGTGCACCTTGCGCGAGTTCGTCGAGGAGTACGCCAAGCGTTGCGATGCGGCCACGCGGCGCATGTGGTCAGTCGTGGATAGGGTACGACAGCTCATTCGAGCTCCACACCTTCGTCGTCCTGCCGGAGCTTAACCGAGACATGGTCGTCGCGGCCGCCGCCATCACCGCCGGCGCTTCGACCCGTGACCGGTCGCGGGGTGAGAGCCCGTCAGAGACGTACCCGCGAGGGCAGGTCGACTTCTACGAGGGTTACTGGGCCTCGGACCTGGGCGGCACCAAGATGGCCCACATTGCCCGGTGGTTCCTCCACCTCGTGCGGCGCCTCGCGTTCCACCGCGACCAGCGGGTTGTCCGGCTGCGCCTCGCATGGGCCTGGGGCTTACTCCTCGGACTTGCCGTGTTCGTCGCTTTCGCGTGGCGGTGGGTGGGGCAGTTCGGTGGCACTACATGGTTCCAATGGGTCACCCGGGCGGTGAGAAATGCCGTCATCCCCGGGGGGCTTGGCAACCTCGGTGACGTCGCTCGCTACCTCGACGGCGGGGTCGAGAACGTGGCGGTCCGTCAGAAGGTCCGGGACAACCTCGTTGGTCTCCTGGAGAGTCTGCACGACGGTGGCAGGAACCGGCGCGTCGCCCTCGTGCGGGCACAGCCCCGGCGTCGTCGTTGCCTACGACGCTCTGCGCCTGCTGTGGGCCCGACACCTAGTCATTGGCCGGATATACGTGTCTTTGGAGGTAGCCGGAGTGTGCGGTCTCGATGCGACCTACGTGAGCGGCCCTGCGCGGTTGGACCACCGAAGCTGCCGACGCCGAACTCGATGCGTGGCCCGCCGCATCGCGGCGGAAGATAGGGAGTCTTGCCGGCCTGGAAGGGCGCCACCTTCCCGGAAGCCAACTCGTTCGTGTGGGGGTCTGCGTGATGGCTGGACCCGGCTGTGTCCATCGCCGCCACGGAGCTGCTCGTGGTACTCGACGATTCGGTGTCGCAGCTGCTCACAACCATCTCGACCGACTCACGGTTGTCCCCGGAACAGGCACGTCCGACGGCTACCCTGTGGACACTCAAAGGCAGGGTCGCCCAGCCCATGAAGGGGTGGGGGCTCCAGTCCCTGGGCGAAAGCGTGTCGATCACCGTCACCTCGCGTCTCGCCACCCGCTCAGGGAGTGTCCAGACCGCTCAGGGGCTGCGCCACCGAAATCGCCCCGCCCCTCATAGCGCCTGTGTTTGTTGCAGTCAACGCCGTCCCGGCACCTGTCCGATCCGTCGCGTCGGCCGGTTGGGCTCGTGGACGCTGGGAACAACCCGAGACGGCAGTTGAGAGTGCAGTCGCCTCCGCCACTGTTATCGGGATGCTTACAGGGCGCAAGACTTGCGGAGGTTCGACGGGGCGCTCGCAACGAGTAGTCTCGGCCGCGTGAAACCAATCGATCTGAGTTACGGCCTGCTCTCTCAACGCCTTGCCACCATAAAAGAGCGAACCGGGCTTGGTGAGTCAGCCTCGTTCTTGGTGTGGTTTCTCGAGAACGTTTACAGACTCGAAGAGACTGATGCGCGCGACGCAGTATGTGACCACTCCAATGACAAGGGCATCGATGGCATCTATGTCGACCACAACAATGAAGAGATTCATTTTCTCCAGGCGAAGATCCGCCAGCAGGACCACGGCAGGATCGGAGACGTGGGGCCGAAGAATCTGATGGGCTCGGTGGCGCAATTCGACACCAGTGACAAGGTGATGACGATCCTAGGTGGAAACGCTGATGGGAACTAAAGCGGCTCATCGCTCGAATTCATCTCGCCGAAATGGTTGCGCAGGGCTACCGACTGATCGGCGTGTATGTCAGCAACGAGACCGCAAACGAGGACACCGTCGGCTACGCGGCGGTAACGCCCGACCTTCGCATCTTCGATCGTGACGAGATTGCTGCGCGCGTCGTCGAGGTCGACACGGCTGAAGGCAAGAAAGGGTCCTTCACTTTCGACACCTCATACGTTGACCCGCTGGATATGAAGGTTGGTGCGGGTCAGCACGCCCCCAAAATGCATGTCTTCCCCGCTAGGGCCCTTCAGTTGGTGCATATGGACGGTATCGCCGACGGTTCTCTGTTTCGCGAAAACGTCCGCTACACCCTTGGCAACACCGCAGTGAATAAGTCTATCCGCAACGCGCTCGTGGACAAGTCCGGCCACGCGAGCTTCATTCTGGGGCATAATGGAATCATAATCCTCTGCTCCTCGGCAATCAAATCCGAAGATGGTCAACTAACCATTAAGGAGTATTCGGTGGTTAATGGGGCTCAGAGCCTCACCAGTCTCTACAACGACAAAGCCAAGCTTTCGGAGGACCTCCGCGTACTAGTACGTGTGGTGGAGGTTCAGGACGAGAGACTCGCTCGAGCCATCACCGAGAACAGCAACAACCAAAACGCCATCAAGCCCCGGGACCTCCGCTCGAACCATGCCATTCAGCTCCGCCTGCAGAAGGAGATGAACGACGCTTCTGGAGATTACTTTTGAGATCAAGCGGGGCGAGAGGGCCCCCTCTAGCCGAATGGTGATCACGAACAACGAAACAGGGCGGGCGCTCCTAGCGTTCGATGTCCTTGAGCCGTGGTCGGCGCACCAGATCTACAAGGTTTTCGACGAGAAGTATGCAGACATTTTCGGACGCCCTGAAGTCACGGCGCAACGCGTCATCTTTGTGCACCGCCTGATGCAGGTGGTTATCCAGAGCCTCCCCAGACTCAAGAATCGGCCGATGGCCTCATACACTCTCACCAGGTACTTCATCCTCTACTTGCTGTCTGAGATCCTGCGAGAGAGTGACGGTTCCCGCCCGTATGTGGCCAATCCAGAGTCTCTGACGGAATGTCAGATGGAGGATTTCCTGAGGAAGTGCGAGGAGATTCTGAAGACCGTCGTCGTCGATCTCAACGTGGAGTCGAAGTCGATTGACTTCGACTACAAGACGATTCTGAAGAGTCCCAAGCAGGCGGGGGACTTGGCGCAAGCAATCTTGTCCAGTCATGAAAAGGATGTCGAGCGCGAGAAGGCTGAAACCTTTGCTGGGTGGTCACCGAGCTAATGCAGTTATGCCGTGGTGTGGATGGCCATGGTCGGGCTGTAACTGGCCATAGGCGGACGGTGCGTCTTGGCTGCGTCGGAGTGGGCGGCATGCGTGCCCTGAGTGGGCGGTGTGCCGCGCCCATAGTAGCGGAGTGGTCCTCTTAGAACCCCAGTGGAGTCGACCACTCGATCTGGACAGATCGGGGTCGAACGTCCGTCCCTTGCCGCCGGTGGGGCTGAGGGTGATGCGCATGCCAAGGAGGCGGATGATCCGTTTGCGTGTCTCGACGTCGGCAGCGCGCCAGTCGTCGTCGACGGCCGCCCGGTGAAACCGGCTAGGTCGAGGTTCGGTTGGGCAGCGGCCAACTTGGCTCGTTCATCGGCGAGTTGTGGCATGAGGCGTTCGGAGACCGCGGCGGAGCTGGTCGCCAATGATGGTATCGTCGGCGAACTGGTCCGCGGCTAGTGCCAACTTGGCTTCGAGCGCTGCGATTCGGCCCCCGGCGGTTCGCCCCCAAACTGAAGGCGTCTTGTCGCGTGGGGCCATTCGCGCGTTTGCCTCCGTCGGCTATGCTCGACTCCCGCTGGTGCGGGCGCTCTACTGTTGTTCGCGCACTGGGATGACCGTACCTGACCCGTCGGGGGAGTCGCACAGGTTCACAGAGCGCAGCGAAGCCAAAATCAAGTGAAGCACATCCACAATTATGCAGGCAGGCGGCCAAATGCGACGACAAACGGGCTAATCTCTAGGGCTCTTTTCGTCAAATCCCGTAGGAAAAGAAGGTGGGTGCGGCGCCTGAATATGCGGCGCCAGGCAAGCGGAATCTTTGGATGAATTGTCCTCTCGGCAGATGCTACGCCCAATGGGAAGGGCACCGCCAACTTCAACTTTATGGCTTGTCCCGCATTCTCGGGACTTTTCCGGAGGCCCAGTTCTCTCCCCAGGTCAGTCAACAACTCCTGAAGTTCAATGCTGGCAGCGCCAAGTCCCCTCAAATCGCTTTGTGTGGCGATTGCAGTCTCGAGGTGCTCAACCCAACGCCGGAATGCGATGACTTTCCTATTCGCACGGAGTTCTAGCGCGATAGGCAACAGCTCGCTTCTGCGACCGGCTTGGCTGGCGATGTACGATGCCAGCAACGGAAGTTCGGCATCGAGCGCTCCGACACCGAATTCACCGTTTAGGCGTTGGGCGAGTTCTCGCCTGAGCTCCACAGCTAAGTCGAGGGCGAATTCAGCGAACCTGAACGATCCGCGATTACTGTCTGAGTCAATTAGCGGGCTCCGCCAGCAGTGGGGAGCGTACGATATTGATCGGAGGTGAGCGAGCTCCTCGTAGTAGAAGCCGCGAAATGCGAACATCGCATAACTTGCGAGGTTGCTCTCCAAGCCTTCTAACAGCTCACGCAGAGGAACAAGGAATTGTATGGCTGCCGCCTTTGATAGGTAGGCAGCATGTGCCGTCAATTCGTAAAACTCTTTGGGGTTCCGGTATATGGACGGCACGGCGGCGATTGGGTCTTGAAGCGCGATGCGCGCGCGTTCGACTCCCAGCCGACCCGTTTGAATCCATTCCGTCAGCGAAGTCGTGGCTGATCTCACCAGAATGGCGTACTGCTCCGGATCATCGAGCAATAAGTCGCTTTGCAGGACTCCAGAGTCGGCGAGTTCGGGCCAAGGCTCTCCGCCATTGGCGCGACTCGAGTTGTCCACCAACAAGTGTTGATGCAGCACGACTCCTTCGAGAGTGTCCATTAGGGATGTTAGGTCCACGGCGGGTGATCCAGAGATCCACTCCCCTGAGCGTGGCGGCCACGTCTCAAGAGCGCGAGCTGCTCCAAATAGCGTTGTGTTGTCGACCAAGACAGTTCCGAGGCCAGGCATGACGGCTCCCACCCCCTTAATCGGGTCCTCAAGGCTCACCGAGGTGTTCGACCATTGTGCCCGACATAGGTTTTGAGCGCTCGGACTATGCGGGCGCTGGTGGGGGCCACTCGATCTGGATTGATCCTGGGTCGAAGGTGCGCCCGTTGCCGGAGCCGATGGGCTTGATCGTGATCCGCATGCCGAGGAGGCGGATGATTCGTTTGCGGGTCTCTATGTCGGAGGCGTGCCAGGCGGCGTCGACTGTCTCCCCGGTGAAGTCGGCCAGTTCGGGGTTGGGTTGGGCAGTGGCTAGCCGGGCGCGCTCATCGGTGAGTTGTGGTTTGAGGCGTTCGGAGACCCGCCGCAACTGGTCGCCGGTGATGGTGTCATCGGCGAACTGGTCGGCGGCGAGGGCCAGCTTGGTCTCGAGGGCCGCGATTCGCTCCCGCGCGTGTTTGGCGGCAGCGGGGTCTCCGCCGAGCAGTCGGACTCCGTCGCGTTTGAGGACGCCCAGGGTCACGCTGGTGATGAGTTCGTCGACGTCTGCCATGCGGCGACGAACCTTCATGCATCCCGCATGGGCGCACGTGTAAGTGTGCGGGTAGACCCGCTTGCGCCCAGACTTCAGGACGTAGGTGTACTCGTTCGTGCCGACGAGCGGGCCGCCGCACACGCCGCAGTAGGCGATCGACGTCAGGAGGTACTTCGGCTCGGTGCCTCGGTTGTTACTGCGCCGCCCGGGATCGGTGAGTAGGGCCACGACGCGTTCGTGGGTTGAGCGGTCGATGATGGGCTCCCACTGTCCGGGGCCCATCTCCTTGCCCAGGTGGGTGCGCACGCCGCAGTTGCGCCAGCGCAGCAGCATCTGGCGAAGGACGACTGTATGCCATGGCTTTCCGGTGCTGGTCGCGATGCCCCGTCGGTTGAGGTCGTTACAGATCTTCCAGAGTCCTTGACCGCAGAGCACGCGGTCGACGCACTCGCGGACTACCGCTGCTTCTTCCGGGTTGAGCGTCAGCGTCCGGTCCGGGCGGAAGTTCCATCCGAACGGCCGCTTGCCGATGTGAGCGCCGTTGGCAGCGAGTTCTCGGTGCTTGGCCTTGAGCCGGCGACGTTGCTGTTCGACCTCGTACCGAGCGACCGTGCCCTTCATTCTGGCCATCATGCGGCCCTGTTCGGTAGCCAGATCGATGTCGCCGCCGACGGACGCGAGCTTGAGCCCGAGGCGGTCGGCGTGATCGATGACGTCCTCGAGTTCTCTAGGCGTGCGGGTGAGGCGGTCGACATCCCAGACGACGACGGCCTTGAGGACTCCGTTGGCGACGTCACGCATCATGCGTTCGTAGGCGGGTCGGGGCTTGCCGCGGGTGGCGCTCACGTCGTTGTCCTCGTAGATGCCGGCGACGGCCCATCCGAGCTGGGTCACGAGCCGCTTGCAGTCGGCGAGTTGACGTTCGACCCCGAGGCCGAGCCCTTCAGAGTCGCGCGAGATCCGCACGTAGATGCCGGCGGGCAGGGTCATGGCACGCTCCGAGGAGAAGGTCTAAGCAATCATACTCCCGTCAAAATTGCTGATCTCCCGGTTCGTCTCGCCGAGCTGACGCCTCCCGTCCTCTATCCGCCGGCGACGTGCGTAACCTCGTTGAGCTCATACTGAGGACGTGCGGCCGCAGGGTCGACCTCAGGAGCCCCACCTCATAGCGCTCAGGTGCTCCTTGAAGCCGAGGACACGACCGTCGAGCTGGACGTGGGTGAGGATCGCGTCGGGCTCGAGGACACGGCCGTCGAGCTGGACGTGGGTGAGGATCGCGTCGGGCTCGAGGACACGGCCGTCGAGCTGGACGTGGGTGAGGATCGCGTCGGGCTGCGGCTCGGTGAGGAGCTTCAGGTGACGCCCGTCGGCCTGTTCGACGCGGACGAGGAGGCGGTGACCCCCGAAGCCTTTCCGGACCACCGCGCCATCGTCGACTGGCAGTCCCGGGCATGCGGCGCCGACGCGGGGCAGCTCTAGTCGAGCTTGCCGGTCGGCGCCGAGTCCGTCGGCCTGCTGGTACGGGGCGGCACCGTGTCCGTGGCGCCGACGCACGGACCGGGGCAAGGGGTGGCAGCGGACGTCTTCGTCGACCCTGAGTTCCTCCGCGAGGCGCTGGCCGTGGTCGCGCCGCACCCCCGGCTCGAGCTGGACGGCCATCGCCGGCCGCTTGCCATCCGCGGGGACGGCGCCGGGTTCTCGGTCCTCATGCCCGTCGCGCCCGACGGGCTGAGCTCGTGAGCGTCCTCGTCCACCTCTGTCGCACCTGCGACCACCAGGTGGCCTGGCACGAGGGCGGCAACGGCGGCTACACGCCGTGCCGGTGCTGCCGGAGCGGCACGACCGACCCCGACCCCGTGCCGACGCTGCTGCCCACCCGCACGTCGCCACACGGCATACCGGAGCCGCTGTGGGAGCCCGGCACCCAGCGCAACGCGGGCACGCTGCACGCGTCGCGGGCGTGCGCCTGCAACGCCTGCCACGAGGCCGCCGAGCGGATAACGCGTCGAGAGCACCCCTCGGCGGCTCCTAGACTGGTGGGGTTGTCCGGCCGCTGACGTAGTGCGGCACCGATAGGAGGAATGCCGTGATCGTCGCCACCGGGATCGAGCTGCGTGCAGGAGCGCGCCTGCTCGTCGAGGACGCCAGCTTCCGCATCGACTCCGGCGACCGCATCGGCCTCGTCGGCCGCAACGGCGCCGGCAAGACCACCTTGACGAAGGTTCTGGCAGGCGAGGGCCAGCCCGCAGCCGGGACCGTGACGCGCACCGGCGCCGTCGGCTACCTGCCGCAGGACCCGCGCACCGGCGACCTCGAGATCCTGGCCCGCGACCGCATCCTCTCAGCTCGCGGCCTCGACACCATCGTCCGTCAGCGCACCGAGGCAGAGACTCGGATGGGCAGCGACGACGAGTCGGTGCGCGAGAGGGCGATGCGCAAGTACACCCGCCTCGAGGTGGAGTTCGAGGCCCAGGGCGGATACGCGGCCGAGTCCGAGGCCGCCTCGATCGCGAGCGCGCTGGGCCTCGACGAGCGGATTCTCGGACAACCTCTCAAGACCCTCTCCGGTGGTCAGCGTCGCCGTGTCGAGCTGTCGCGGATCCTCTTCTCCGGCAACGAGACCCTGCTCCTCGACGAGCCGACCAACCACCTCGACGCCGACTCGATCCTCTGGCTGCGCGAGTACCTCCGCGCCTACAAGGGCGGCCTCATCATCATCAGCCACGACGCCGAGATGCTCGACGCCGTGGTCAACAAGGTCTACCACCTCGATGCCAACCGGTCGGCGCTCGACGTCTACAACGTCAACTGGAAGACCTACCTCCAGTCGCGTGAGACAGACGAGAAGCGCCGCCGCCGCGAGCTGCAGAACGCGCAGAAGAAGGCCGGTGCGCTGCTCGCCCAGGCCGACAAGATGCGCGCCAAGGCCACCAAGGCGACGGCTGCCCAGAACATGGCCAAGCGGGCCGAGCGCCTCCTGGCCGGCGTCGAGGGCGAACGCGTGCAGGACAAGGTGGCCAGGCTGCGCTTCCCGAAGCCGGCCGCCTGCGGCAAGACGCCGCTGCGCGCCTCGGGACTGTCGCGCTCGTACGGCTCGCTCGAGGTCTTCACCGACGTCGACCTCGCCATCGGCCGGGGGAGCCGGGTCGTCGTGCTCGGTCTCAACGGCGCCGGCAAGACCACGCTGCTGCGGATGCTCGCCGGCGTCGATGCCCCTGACACGGGCGAGGTCGAGCCGGGCCACGGCCTGCGCCTGGGCTACTACGCCCAGGAGCACGAGAACCTCGACGTCTCCCGCACCGTCCTCGAGAACATGAAGTCGGCCGCGCCCGACCTCGGCGAGACCGACGTGCGCAAGGTGCTCGGCTCGTTTCTCTTCTCCGGCGACGACGTGCAGAAGCCTGCCGGGGTGCTCTCCGGCGGCGAGAAGACGCGCCTGTCGCTCGCGATGCTCGTCGTCAGCTCGGCCAACGTGCTGCTGCTCGACGAGCCGACGAACAACCTCGACCCCGCCTCGCGCGAGGAGATCCTCGGGGCGCTCAAGACCTACGAGGGCGCCGTCGTGCTCGTGACCCACGACGAGGGGGCGGTGGACGCCCTCGAGCCCGAGCGCATCCTGTTGCTCCCGGACGGCGTCGAGGACCTCTGGGGTCCCGACTACAAGGACCTCATCTCGCTCGCCTGACCGGATCTCCCGGCTCCCATGGCTACCTTTGGCGCCATGGGAGCGAGCAGGTCCAGACGACGCCGGCACGAGACGCGGTCGAGTGCGGGCGAGAACCGTCTCTGGCCCACCCTCGCCGTGGTCGTGGCGGTGCTCGCCTATGCCGTCCTGCCGGAGCGCCTGCTCGTCGGGCCGCGACTGGCGATCCCTGTCGTCGAGCTCGCACTGCTCGCGGCCCTGCTGGTGACCAACCCGCGGCGCCTCGTCCGGCAGACGCGCTGGTCACGCGGCATCTCCATCGCGTTGGCGTGTCTCGTCATCGCCACCAACCTGGTCGCGCTCGCGATGCTGGTGCGGACGCTCACGGAGGCGAACCCCAACGGGATGCCGCTCCTCCTGGCCGGCATGCAGGTGTGGCTGACCAACGTGATCGGCTTCGGGCTGCTCTTCTGGGAGCTGGACCGCGGCGGACCGGTCGCGCGGCACACCGTGGCCCGGGACAGGATGCCCCCGGCCGACTGGCGCTTCTCCCAGGACGAGAACCAGGACACCGTGACCGAGGTGGCCGCGACGTCGAGCCAGCGCAGCAACTGGCGGCCCGGGTTCGTGGACTACCTCTACGTCTCGCTCACCAACTCCAGCGCCTTCAGCCCCACCGACACCATGCCTCTCTCGCCACGGGCCAAGGCGCTGATGGGACTCGAGGCCACGGCGGCGCTGCTGACGTCCCTGCTCGTCGTGGCGCGAGCGATCGGGGCCCTAGGGCACTGACTCGCTCAGGTAACCCGGCATACATAAGCATTGGTGCTGTTTCAAATAATGAATGGTTATTGACGCGGCGCTCGCCGCTCCGGACACTGGTGGTCATGCCGACCTCCCACCACCTCACCTGCCCGTTCTGCGGGGGTGACGACGTGACGCCGTTCCCCGACCCGACCGCCGCGTGGTCGTGCCTGGCCTGTGCGCGCGTCTTCCGGGTCGAGCTGGTGCAGCCGGCAGCGGTGAGCGGGTGGGGCGTCCTGCGCGTCGTCCTTCCCGCGCCGGCGTCGAGCGCACCGGCCGCCTGACCGACGGCTCCGGCGCGGACCCGCCGGTAGCCTGCGTCCATGACGCATCCGCACCTTCGGGTGGAGACCGACGGGCCTGTCCGCACCCTCACGCTCGACCACCCGGAGAGACGCAACGCGCAGACGCCCTCTCTCTGGGCGGCGCTCGCCGACGAGGCGCGCTCGGTCCCCGAGGACGTACGCGTCGTCGTCCTCCGCGGTGCCGGTGACGCCTTCTCGGCCGGCATCGACACCGCCATTTTCACTCCTGCCGGCGTGCCGGGGGAGGAGAGCGTGGCCGAGCTCGCCCAGGCCGGGCCGGAGGGCATCGACCGGGGGATCGCGACCTACCAGCAGGGGTTCACTGCGTGGGCCGAGTGCCCGGCGGTCGTCGTGGCCCAGGTGCACGGCTACGCGATCGGCGCCGGCTTCCAGCTGGCCCTCGCGGCCGACCTGCGGATCGCCGCGCTCGACGCGTGGTTCGCGATGCGGGAGACGAGCCTGGGGCTCGTTCCCGACCTCGGCGGCACGGGTCCGCTCGTGCACCTCGTCGGCTACGCGCGCGCGCTCGAGATCTGCGCCACCGGCCGGAAGGTCTCGGCGCCGGAGGCGCACGCGATCGGGCTGGTCGGCTCGCTCGCGCCGGCCGCCGACCTCGACGAGGCGACGGGCTCGCTCGTCGATGC
This sequence comes from Terrabacter sp. BE26, assembly GCF_041941675.1. Taxonomy (GTDB): domain Bacteria; phylum Actinomycetota; class Actinomycetes; order Actinomycetales; family Dermatophilaceae; genus Terrabacter. The sequence goes on from NZ_CP090122.1 coordinate 3,830,142, forward strand.
GCTGCTCGCGGCGCCGGCGCCGGCGCTGCGCTCCCTCAAGCCGCTGCTGCGCGCAGCGGTGGCGGGGAGCCGGGAGGACCAGCTCGCGCGCGAGCGCGCGGCCCAGACCGGCCTGCTCCAGACCCTGCTCGGCGGCCCGGCGTCCTGACGCCGCCCCACACGCCCGGGCGTGTGGCGGGGCGCCGGATGCCCGCCTCCGGCAGCGGCCCCGGGGTCGCGGGAATCGCTGTCGGTGCCGCGCGGTTGGATGGAGGGGACGACAGGAGGTCTGAGCAGTGGGGATGCAGCCGTGGATGGCGATGCGATCGATGTCGCGTGACTCGTCGGTGACCGAGCGGAGCCTGTCGCCGGGCACGCGCCGACGCGTCCTCACGTATGCCGCCCCCTACCGGTCAGCCATCATCACCTTCCTCGTCGTGGTGGTGGTCGACTCGGTGCTCGTCGTCACCGTGCCGCTGCTGCTCAAGAGCCTGGTCGACGACGGCGTGATCCCGAAGGACTCGTCGGTGGTGGTGCGCCTGGCCATCGTCGTGGCGGGCATCGCCGTGCTCGACGCCCTGCTCACGGTCGTCTCCCGGTGGTACTCCGCGCGCATCGGTGAGGGGCTCATCAACGACCTCCGCACGCAGGTCTTCGGGCACGTGCTGCGCCAGCCCATCGCCTTCTTCACCCGCGCCCAGACTGGCTCGCTGGTGTCCCGGCTCAACAACGACGTCGTCGGCGCCCAGCAGGCGTTCACCTCGGTGCTGTCCAACGTCGTGTCCAACATCGTGTCGGTCGTGCTCGTCGTCGGGGCGATGGTCGCCCTCTCGTGGCAGCTGACCCTCGGCTCGCTGCTGCTCGTGCCGCTCTTCCTCGTGCCGGCCAAGCTCATGGGCCGGCGACTGGCGAGCCTCGCGCACCGCCAGATGACCCTCAACGCCGACATGGGCACGCGGATGACCGAGCGGTTCAACGTCGCCGGGGCCCTGCTCGTCAAGCTCTTCGGCACGCCCTCGCGCGAGGAGGCCGAGTACGCCGACCGGGCCGGCAAGGTGCGCGACATCGGCGTCCAGATCGCGCTCAACCGCACCGTGTTCATGGCCGCGCTCACCCTGGTCGCCGCCCTGGCGACCGCGATGATCTACGGGTTCGGCGGCGTGATGGCGGTCAACGGGACGCTGTCGGTGGGCACCCTGCTCGCGCTGGCCGCCCTGCTGGCCCGCCTCTACGGTCCGCTGACGTCCCTGTCCAACGTGCGCGTCGACATCATGACCGCGCTGATCTCCTTCGAGCGCGTCTTCGAGGTGCTCGACCTCGAGCCCCTCGTCAAGGAGAGCCCGAACGCCGTCTCGCTGCCCGCCGGTCCCCTCGGCGTGGAACTGGACCGGGTGTCGTTCCGCTACCCGTCGGCCGACGAGGTGTCGCTGGCCTCGCTCGAGTCGGTCGCCTCGGGCGATCGACGCGGCAGCGGCGACGTGCTCCACGAGGTCAGCGTCGAGGCGCCGGCCGGGCACCTCGTCGCGCTCGTGGGTCCGTCCGGGGCCGGCAAGACGACGCTCACCTCACTCGTCTCGCGGCTCTATGACCCGAGCGACGGTGCGGTCCGCATCGGCGGCACGGACCTGCGCGAGGTGACCATGACGTCCCTGCGCGACCGCGTCGGCGTCGTCACCCAGGAGGCCCACCTCTTCCACGACACGATCCGCGCCAACCTGCTGTACGCCCGTCCCGATGCCACGGACGACCAGATCCACGCCGCCCTGCGAGCGGCGCAGATCAGCCAGCTCGTCGACGAGCTGCCGGAGGGCCTCGACACCGTCGTGGGCGACCGGGGTCACCGCCTCAGCGGCGGTGAGAAGCAGCGCCTGGCCATCGCCAGGCTGCTCCTGAAGGCGCCCGACGTCGTGGTGCTCGACGAGGCGACGGCCCATCTCGACTCCGAGTCCGAGGTCGCCGTGCAGCGTGCCCTCGACGCGGCCCTCGAGGGACGCACCTCGATCGTCATCGCCCACCGCCTCTCGACGATCCGCCAGGCCGATCTCATCGTCGTCCTGGACCACGGGCGCGTCGTCGAGACCGGCCGGCACTCCGAGCTGCTCGCGGCGGGTGGTCTCTACGCCGACCTGCATGCGACCCAGTTCGACGACAAGGGCGTCGACCGGGACGAGGGGACCCACCCGGTCGACCTCGACGAGCTCGGCACCGACGCCCTCGACCACGTCTGAGCAGCCGGGCGCCCTCCCGCCCGCGGCTGCCCGGCTCACCTGTCGACCGACGGCGGGCCTGCTGGCCTTCCGGCGCTCCCGGTGCCTTGGGTCTGAGAGTGACGCAGGCCGGGGCCGCCCACGGTCAACCTCCCGTGAGTCACCTCGCGACCCAACGCACAGCGGCTGGCTCGGATCCAATCGGTGGGGAGGCCTTCAGTGCGGATCCCACCGGGCGAGGGGCGTGACCCTGGCCAGCCTGCGTCAGGCGTCTTCCTCGTCCCAGATGCGCACCTTCTTCGGACGGGGCGCGACTGCCTCCGGACCGCCCTGCGACTCCCGGAGGGCGGCTGCCTGCCGACGGATCGCGAAGAAGACGAAAAGCACGCCGCCGGGCATGAAGAGCCACCACTGGTAGGCGTAGGCCTGGTGCGGCCCGAGGTCCTCCTCGGGGCGCGGCAGCAGCTTCAGCGGATGCTGCCCGGCGGTCGGCGCCGGCTCCTGCCCACCCAGCACGATGTAGGCGTCCACCGGGCTGAGCGAGCGCACCTGGGCGCGGGCGTCGGCGAGGCTGACGCTCGCGAGCTGAGGCGGGGGCAGGTCACGCCCCAGGCTGACCTCGCCCGTGCGCAGCCACCCGCTCACCCGCACCGGACCGGAGGGCGGGGGGTCGGCCGGTGGGCTGGTCTCGGCGTTCGCGCCGTTGGGGACCCATCCCCGGTCGACCAGGATGGTCAGCCCGTCGGTCTGCAGTGGGGTCAGCACCTCGAACCCCACCGTCGCGTCCATCGTCCGGTTGCGGACCAGCAGGTCGCTACCGACGGCATACGTCCCCGTCATCGTCACGCGGGTCCACTGGCGCTCGGCGGAGAGGGGCTGCTGCACGAGGGCGGGGGAGAACGGCACCGGCGTCGCGTCGTAGTTGCCGGCGATGGCGGCGACCTTCGTGCGCTGCTCGACGTGCCGGTGCCACTGCCACAGCCCGAGATAGAAGCAGGCGACCCCGAAGACGACTGCGGCCAGGGTGCCGAGCAGCCAGCGCCGGGTGAGCCAGAGTCGAAGCACCCATCGACGGTACCCCGGCCTAGAGTGGAGCCCATGACCCGCCTTCCTGACCCGAGCGTGCGACCGGCCGGCCTTGCCGACCAGTTCGGCCGGGTGGCGCGCGACCTGCGGGTGTCGGTCACCGACCGCTGCAACCTGCGCTGCACCTACTGCATGCCCGCCGAGGGGCTGCCGTGGATGCCACGGGCCGAGATGCTCACCGACGAGGAGATGCTGCGCATCATCGGCCTCTTCGTGCGCGACGGCGTCACCCAGGTGCGTCTCACCGGCGGGGAGCCGTTGCTGCGCCGCTCGCTTGTCGACCTGGTCGCCGGCATCGCGGCCCTCGAGCCGCGACCGAAGATCGCGATGACGACCAACGGCGTCGGCCTCGAGCGGGTGGCTCGCGGTCTCAAGGAGGCCGGCCTCGACCGCGTCAACGTCAGCCTCGACACCATCGACTCGCAGACCTTCACCCAGCTGACGCGTCGTGACCGGCTCGCCGACGTCGAGGCCGGCCTGAAGGCCGCCGCCGACGCGGGCCTCACCCCCGTCAAGGTCAACGCCGTGGCCATGCGCGGCATCAACGACGACTCGGTCGCCGACGTGCTGGCCTGGTGCCTGGAGCGCGGCTACGAGCTGCGGTTCATCGAGCAGATGCCCCTCGACGCCCAGCATGCTTGGGACCGCAGCGACATGATCACCGCCGACGAGATCCGTGCCCGGCTGTCTGAGCGTTGGGAGCTGACGCCGCTGCCTGCAGCCGACCGCGGCTCCGCGCCGGCGGAGCGCTTCCTCGTCGACGGCGGGCCCGAGACCGTCGGCATCATCGCCAGCGTCAGCGCGCCGTTCTGCGCCGCCTGCGACCGGACCCGCCTGACCGCCGACGGGCAGGTGCGCAACTGCCTCTTCTCGACCACCGAGACCGACCTGCGCGGCCCCCTGCGCGACGGTGCCACCGACGAGGAACTGCTCGGGCTGATGCGGGGCGAGATGTGGCGCAAGCGCCGCGGGCACGGCATCGGCGACCCCGGCTTCGTCCAGCCGGACCGTCCCATGTCGGCGATCGGCGGCTGAGTCGCAGACCCGCGCCGAGCCGCTCCCCTCGGGTGGGGTTTCCGGCTGCTTTGATGGCCCCATGGGTCCCGTCGTGCGCGTCTCCGGTGGCTGTGTCCGTGGTTCGAGCCGGGACGGGGTGAACGCCTTCCTCGGCATCCCGTATGCCGCTCCCGCGGTGGGTGCCGACCGCTACCGCGCACCGGGGCCGGTCGTGCCGTGGGAGGGGGAGCGACCCGCATCCGAGCACGGCCCGACAGCGGCGCAGTCGGCATACCCCACCCCGATGGACACGGTGCTGCCCAGCTCGGTCGACCCCGGTGACGACTACCTCAGCGTCAGCGTGTGGGCCCCAGAGGGCGCCGAAGCGCTGCCGGTCATGGTCTGGATCCACGGCGGGGCCTTCGTGCGCGGGGCCAGTTCGGTCGCGACGTACGACGGCACGGCGTTCGCACGGGACGGCGTGGTGCTCGTCGCCGTCAACTACCGACTGGGGGTGCCCGGCTTCGCGGTGCTCGAGGGGGCTCCGACCAACCTGGGTCTGCGTGACCAGGTGGCGGCACTCGAGTGGGTGCGCGACAACGTCGCGGCCTTCGGCGGCAACCCCGACGAGGTGACGGTCTTCGGTGAGTCCGCGGGCGGGATGAGCGTCGCGACGCTGATGGCCTCGCCGGCAGCGAAGGGACTCTTCCACCGGGCGGTCATCCAGAGCGGAGGCGGCACGGCGGTCTGCTCGCTCGAGGACGCCCGCAAGGTCAGCGCGGAGATCGCCGCGCACCTCGGCGTGCCCGCGACAGCGGAGGCCTTCGGCGCCTTGGACCCCGAGGTCGTCGTGGCGGCCCAGACGGCCATCGGGCTCGCGTTCCAGGCAGACCCCGACCCGGCCCGGTGGGGAGCCTCCGTGCTGCGTGGCGGCCTCGGCATCATGAGCCTGTTCCCGGTCGTCGACGGCGACGTCGTCCCCGGTGTGCCGGAGGAGCGCATCGCGCAGGGTGCCGCCGACGGCATACCGCTGCTCATCGGCACGACCCGCGACGAGTTCCGCCTCTTCCTGGTGCCCACCGGGATCGCCGGTGGAGTCACTGAATCGGTCCTCCCCGTGCTGGCCGCCCGCTACGGCTGGCCCGAGGGGACTGTCGAGAGGTATGCCGCCACCCGGCCGGACGCCTCACCCGGCGACCTCGTGTGCGCCATCCTCACCGACGCAGCCTTCCGGGGCCCGTCCGCCCGGCTGGCCGCCGGACACCACGCCTCCGGGGGTGCGGTGCAGTTCTACGAGCTCGGCTGGGAGACGAAGGTCGCCGACCTCGGCGCCTGCCACGCGCTTGAGCTGGCGTTCGTCTTCGACACGCTCGCCGACGGATCCCTGATGGCGGGGGAGGACGCACCGCAGCAGCTCGCCGAGCAGATGCACGCCGCCTGGGTGGCGTTCGCGCGAGACGGAGACGCCGGCTGGCCCACGTGGACCCCGACACACCCGTCCGTCATGGTGTTCGACCTCCCCTCGGAGGTCGTCGAGGCGCCGCGCGGCGCCGAGCTGGCCTTGTGGGAATGAGCCTGCCCCGACGCGGGCGGCTCAGCCGTCGGCGTCGGTCAGCTGCGCGACCGGGACGACCTCGATGAGGAAGCCGCGCAGGGCGACGAAGTCCGCGAGGCTGCTGCGGTGCTCGTCACAGGCCAGCCACACCTTCCGACGGTCGGCGGCGTGCAGCTTCGGGTTGTTCCAGACCACTGCGTGACGGGCGATCCCACGGCACCCCTTGGCGCTGCAGACGTGGGCATCGCCGGCCCCCGGACGGTCCGGCGTCGGCTCGACGGCGCTCACTGCTCGATGCGGTGCAGGTCGTCCTGCGGCGTCACCGACTGGAGGCTGCCCGGCTGCCGGGGAGCCACGGCGTTCGCGATCACCACGGCGACGTAGGGGATGAACACCGCCGCGAGGACAGCAGTCCAGCGAAGCCAGCCCGACGTGATGAAGACGAGGCCGAAGCAGGCGATGCGGATGCCCATCATCGTCAGGTAGCGCCTGATGCGCTTGTCCTGGTCGTCCGTCGTGGACGTCGGGGCCGAGGTGACGGAGTACACCACCGGGTGCTTCTTGGCTCTTGGCACCCTTCCACCATAGGCCTGTTCCGACCGGCGAGCCGTGGTGCTGTCTACCCTTCGGTAGTCCGTTAGGTTTCGGGGCAGGAAACCGCCGGACCGATGGAGGAACCCACCAGTGCCCACGAACGAAGCGTCGACGACCCAGGCGCGAAACGTGCTCGTGACCGGCGGCAACCGCGGCATCGGGCTGGCCATCGCCAAGGCCTTCGTCGATGCGGGCGACAACGTCGTGATCACGCACCGCTCCGGCGAGCCGCCGGAGGGACTCCGGGGCGTGAAGTGCGAGGTCACCGAGTCGGCCTCCGTCGACGCGGCCTTCACCGCGGCCGAGGAGATCTTCGGCGGCCCCGTCGAGGTGCTCGTGGCCAACGCCGGCATCACCCGCGACACGCTCCTGATGCGCATGAGCGACGACGATTTCGACTCGGTCATCGACACCAACCTCGCCGGCGCCTTCCGTTGCGCGCGCCGCGCGGTGACGGGGATGATCCGCAAGCGCCGGGGCCGCATCGTTCTCATCAGCAGCGTCGTCGGGCTCTACGGATCGCCCGGCCAGGCCAACTATGCGGCCTCCAAGGCCGGGCTGGTGGGCCTGGCCCGCTCCATCTCGCGCGAGCTCGGCGGACGCGGCATCACGGCCAACGTCGTGGCCCCCGGCTTCATCGAGACCGAGATGACGGCCGTGCTTCCCGAGGAGCAGAAGAAGGCCTACCTCGCCAACATCCCCGCGGGCCGGTTCGCCACCCCCGAGGAGGTCGCGTCCGTCGTCCGCTTCGTGGCCGGTGACGACGCCGCCTACATCACCGGCGCGGTGATCCCCGTCGACGGCGGGCTCGGCATGGGGCACTGACCCCACCAGACGGCATACGTACGCCGTCCGCGCCCTCGCGCGCAGCAAAGCGTCCCCACACGAGAAAGTCGCAGGCATGGGAATCCTCGAAGGCAAGAAGCTCCTCATCACCGGTGTCCTGATGGACAGCTCGATCGCGTTCCACGTCGCGAAGGTCGCGCAGGAGGAGGGGGCCACCGTCGTCCTGACCTCCTTCGGACGCACGATGCGGATCACCCAGACGATCGCCAAGAGGCTGCCCGAGACGCCGGCCGTGATCGAGCTGGACGTCGCCGACCAGGAGCACCTCGACACGCTCGCCGACCGGCTGCGTGAGCACGTTGACGGCCTCGACGGCGTGCTGCACTCCATCGGCTTCGCGCCGCAGGGCGCGTTCAACTTCCTCGAGGGCACGTGGGAGGACGTCTCGACGGCACTGCAGATCTCGGCCTACAGCCTCAAGTCTCTAGCCGTCGCCACGCTGCCGCTGATGTCCGGGGGGGGGTCGGTCGTGGGCCTGACCTTCGACGCGAAGTTCGCCTGGCCCGTCTACGACTGGATGGGCGTGGCCAAGGCCGCCTTCGAGTCGACCAACCGCTACCTCGCCCGTGACCTCGGGCCGAAGAAGGTGCGCTGCAACCTGGTCGCCGCCGGCCCGATCCGCACCACGGCCGCGAAGTCGATCCCCGGCTTCGAGCAGTTCGAGCAGGTCTGGGACGAGCGCGCACCGCTCGGCTGGGATGTCAACGACCCGGTGCCGGCCGCGAAGGCGTGTGCCGCGCTGCTGTCCGACTGGTTCCCTGCGACGACGGGCGAGATCGTCCACGTCGACGGCGGCGTGCACGCCATGGGGCAGTGAGCGAGCAGGCCCTGCCGTCGTCTCGCTAGAGTCTGCCCATGCCTGACCCCGGGACCGAGTCCAGTGCCCTGACGACCGAACCCGAGGCGGGCGCTCACACCGTGCCGGACGCCGTCCGCCTGGACGACGTGCGGGTGGACGAGGTGCGGGTGCTCGACGGGCCCAACCTCTACTTCTCGAGGCCGGCCATCAAGGTCATCCTGCACCTGCCCGGCTACCTGCAGCTCCGGCGCACCGAGGCCGAGGCCCTGGCCCGTCGCCTCGGCCTGCGCTCGGCGAGGCCGGGCAAGCGCGGCACGGCGCTGCGCCAGCGCTTCGTCATGCGGCTGCTGCGCACGGTGATGCGCCGGCTGGGCACCGAGATCGGCGCGGGGCGGCTGGGCGTACGCGTCAGGGCCGGCCAGACGGTCGAGGACGTCGTGCTGGCCTTCCCGTGGGTGCACCGCACGCGCGGCCGGGTCGCCGGGGAGCAGCTCGGTCTGGTGATGGCCGGGCTGCTCGATGCGTCACGGGGTGCCGATGAGGTGATCGAGGAGGCTGCGGCCGTCATCCTCGCCGCGCCGGACGGGCCGGGCCCGAGCGTGCTCACCCCGACGGTCCCCGTCGCGTCGGTGACCGGCACCAACGGCAAGACGACGACGACGCGGCTCATGGCCCACATGTGCATGGCCGCAGGCCTGACCACCGCCTGGAGCTCGACCGACGGGATCGTCGTCATGGGGGAGACCAAGGAGGAGGGCGACTTCTCCGGCCCCGCAGGTGCCCGCGGCGTCCTGGCGACACCGGGCCTCGATGTCGGCATCCTCGAGACGGCCCGTGGGGGGATGCTGCTCAAGGGGATGGGCGTCACGGCCAACGACGTCAGTGTCGTCACGAACGTGAGCGCCGACCACCTCGGCCTGCAGGGCATCGACACCCTCGACCAGCTCGCCGAGGTCAAGGCCATCGTCACGACGGTGACCAAGCCGCAGGGGTGGGTCGTGCTCAACGGCGACGACCCACGCGTGTGGGCCATGCACTCAGGAATCAGGGCCAAGCCCTGGGCGTTCAGCCTCGACCCGGCCTCGCCCGCCCTCTGGGAGTCGATCAATGCCGGCGGCCGGGGCATCACGGTGCTCGACGGCGAGATCGTCGTCCTGTCGCCCAACGGCGACCCGGACAGGCTGGTCAAGATCGTCGACGTCCCCATGACGCTCAGCGGGCTCTCCCGCAACAACATCGCCAACGCCCTCGCCGGCGCTGCCGCGGCCCTCGGACTCGGCGTGCCTCGCTCGGCCGTCGTCGAGGGCCTGCGCACGTTCGCACCCGACCCAGAGCACAACTGGGGCCGTCTCAACACCTACTCGGTGCCCCTCGATGGCGGCGGCAGGGCCACGGTCATCATGGACATGGCGCACAACGAGGCCGGTCTCGAGGCACTGCTCGAGGTGGCGCGCGGGCTGGCGGCTCCCGGCGGTGCCGTCCGGCTCGGGCTCGGCTGCGCCGGTGACCGTGCCGACGAGGCGATCGTGGCCATGGGTGAGATCGCCGGCCGCGGTGCCGAGCAGGTCGTCCTCAAGGTCGCCGAGCACTACCTGAGGGGGCGCCGTCCCGAGGACCTGCTCGCCCTCTTCCGCGAGGGGCTCGCCAGGGTGGGTGTTCTGGACGTCCCCGACTTCGGCACCGAGCTGGCGTCGCTGGAAGCCCTCGTGCCGCACGCGCTCGACGGTGACGTCATCGCGCTGATGTGCCACGCCGAGCGCACGGAGGTCGACCGCTGGATCCGCGACCACCGGGGCACGGTCGACGACGCCAGGGCGATCCGGCGCAAGGTCGTCGCCGCCCGTGGCGAGCACGAGCTGGAGGCCGAGATCGCCGCGCTGTGGGCGGCGGAGGACCCCCGGGAGCGGCTGGAGAGGGCGCAGGCGCTCGTGGCCGAGCACCCGCGCGACCCTCGGATCCTCTTCGAGCTGGCAGGCACGAAGGATGCGATGGGCGACGAGCAGGGCGCCATCGGGCTCTACGAGCAGGCCCTGGCGTGCGGGCTGCGAGAGCCCCACCGCCACCGCGCCCAGCTGCAGCTGGCGTCGAGCCTGCGCGTCGTCGGGCGCGCCGCCGAGGCGCAGCGGCTCGTCGCCGACGTGCTCGAGGCCCGTCCCCACAACACGGCTGCGCTGCTGCTCCGCGCCCTGGTTCAGGCGGATCTCGGGCAGGAGCGACAGGCGGTCGCCGACCTCATCCGGTCCACCCTCGAGGCCACCACCGACGTCGACACCCAGGCCTACCGCCGGGCCCTACGGGCGTACGCCGACGAGCTGGCGCCCGCCGCCGACTGAACGCCGAACGAGCGGACCGGACCGGACCGTCTGCGCCGACCGGCACACGGCAGCCCGCCACCCGCGCGGACCGCGCCGACCGGCATACGCAAGCGCGCCGTGGCGCACTTTCCAGCCGAGATCCGGCGTCCCGACGTCTGGAACTGCGCCGTGGCGCACCTCCAGGACGGGACTCGGGCGTGGTGACGGCTGGAACTGCGCCGTGGCGCACTGTCCAGCCGTGATCCGGCGTCCCGACGTCTGGAACTGCGCCGTGGCGCACTTCCAGGCCGGGACTCGGGCGTGGTGACGGCTGCAACTGCGCCGTGGCGCGGTTGCTGGCCGCCGCTTTCCCGCACGCCGGCGAGCCCCGCGGTGGGTCAGACCGCGGTGTCGTCGAGCGCTGCCGGGTGGGTCTCGGAGGGAACGGTCGCCAGGGCCTCGCCCTCGGCCTCGTCGCCCTCGGCCTCGGCCGTCTCGGTGAGCGTGCTCGGGTCGAGGTCGGGGTCGCTGGTGCCTGCGCCGGGGGTGCCGAGGCGCGCCCCGGCCTGCGCAGAGTTCGTGCGCTCCTCGAGCTCGGCGACGACGCGGGCGTGGTTGTCGACGCACATGACGACGACGTCGCCCGGGTTGGTGCGGGCCAGCACGTGCCGGGTCGCCTCGAGCTCGTCGAGGACGATCTCGACCTGGCGGCAGCGCGCGCCGTCCGCCATCGCCTTGCGGGCACCCTCGGCGACCAGCTGCGCGGACTCCCCGGGTCGACGCCCGCGCAGGCGGGCGTCCTCGCGCACGACGACGACGTCGAAGTGGTGGGCGGCGACCTCGCCCAGCTCGCGGATGTCGTCGTCCCGGCGGTCACCCGCAGCGCCGATCATGCCGATCCGCGAGGTGCGGGCGAGGTCCGACTGGCCCTGCTTCTGCGCGGCGTAGCGGTCGACGAAGACACCGAGCTCTTTCATGCCGGCGGCGTTGTGGCAGTAGTCCACGAAGACGTCGGCGTTGCCGACCTGCACGAGGTTGAGGCGTCCGGGGGAGAGGTAGTACGTCGTCGCGAAGGTGCGCAGGCCCTGACGGATGTCGTGGAGCGGGGCGCCGGCGGCGAAGGCGGCCCCAGCGGCAGCGAGCGCGTTGGCGATGTTGAAGCGTGCTGCCCCGCCGAAGGTGGCCGGCAGCAGGTGGGTCCAGGCCAGCTGCATGCTGCGGCGACCGTGCTTGATGACGATCATTTCGCCGCGCTCACTCGGCTCGAGGACGACGGCGCGGCCGCCGCGCCGGCAGTAGTCGTCGACGAACTCGCGGGCCTCGCTGCCCGGCTCGGCCATGGAGAACCAGACGATGCCTCCGGAGCAGCGGCGGCGCATGTTGCGCACGTGCGGGTCGTCGGCGTTGAGCACCGCGAAGCCGTCGCGGGGCACCGCCTCGACGATGACGGCCTTGACGTCGGCCAGCTGGCGCAGGGTGTCGATGCCCTTCATCCCGAGGTGGTCGGGGGCGATGTTCGTGACGACCGCGATGTCGTTGCGGTCGTAGCCCAGGCCCTCGCGCAGGATGCCGCCGCGGGCGACCTCCATGACGGCGAAGTCGACGCGCGGGTTCTGCAGGACCATGCGGGCGGAGCGGGGGCCGGAGGCGTCGGCCTTGATGACGAGGCGCTCGTCGATGACGACGCCGTCGGTCGAGGTCATGCCGACCTTGCGCCCGAGGCCCTTGAAGATGTGGGCGATCATGCGTGAGGTCGTCGTCTTGCCGTTGGTGCCGGTCACGGCCACGATCGGCACGCGCGACTGTGTGCCCGGCGGGAAGAGCAGGTCGACAACCGGCTTGGCGATGAACTGGGGTTCGCCGACGGTGGGGTGGGTGTGCATGCGGAAGCCCGGCGCCGCGTTGACCTCGCAGATGGCGCCTCCCGTCTCGCGCACCGGGTAGGTGATGTCGGGGCAGATGAAGTCGATGCCGGCGACGTCGAGGCCGACGATGCGCGCGGCCTCCTCGGCGATCTCGACGTTGTCGGGGTGGGCGTCGTAGGTGCGGTCGATCGAGATGCCGCCCGTGGACATGTTGCCGGTGAGCGCGAGCTTGACCATCTCACCCTCCGGAGGCACCGACTCGAGCGTGTGCCCCTGCCCGGCCAGCACCTCGAGGGCGTTGGCATCCACCTTGATCTTCGTCAGCACCTTCTCGTGCCCGACGCCTCGCCGAGGATCGGCATTGGTGATCTCGACGAGGTCGCCCACGGTGTGGGTGCCGTCGCCGACGACGTGCGCGGGCACTCGCTCGGCGATGGCCTGCATCTTGCCGCCGACGATGAGGCAGCGGTAGTCACGGCCCGTGACGAACGACTCGACGACGATCGTGCCGCGTCGCGACTCCGCCTTGGCGATGTCGTACGCCTTCTCGACCTCCTCGTCGCTCGTGAGGTCGAGGCACACGCCGCGTCCGTGGTTGCCGTCGAGCGGCTTGACGACGACGGGGAAGCCGATGCGGCGGGCGGCCTCGAGGGCGCCGCGCAACGTGCGTACGGCCTCCTGCTTCGGGACGGGGAGGCCCGCGGATCCGAGGAGCTTGGCGGTCAGGTCCTTGTCGCTCGCGATGTCGACGGCGAGTGCGCCGGTCTTCGAGGTCATCGTCGCCCGTATGCGCTGGGCGTGGACGCCCTGTCCCAGCTGCACCAGGGAGGCGGAGTTGAGGCGGATGTAGGGGATGTCGCGCGACGCCGCCTCCTCGAGAATGGCGGAGGTGGACGGGCCGAAGGCGACCCGCTCCGCCTGGCGCAGGAACGCGTTGAGCTCGGCCTCGAAGTCGAAGCCGTCCTCGGCGTCGACGAGGTGGTTGATGAGGCGTACGGCGAGCTTCCCGGCGGCGACGCCCACCGTCTCGTCGGTGTAGCTGTAGACCACGTTGTAGCGGCCGGGTTCGCCCTTGACTCCGCGAGTCTTGCCACGGCGGGAGTCGTGGCCGGCGAGGGTCTGCAGCTGCAGGGCGACGTGCTCGGCGACGTGGCCGAGCCAGGTGCCCTCGTGCAGCCGCTCGATGAAGCCACCGCGCCGTCCACGGGAGCACGTGTGCCGGTCGAGTCCGGGCACCAGCTCGACGAGCCGGTCGGTGAAGCCGGGGAGGGAGACCGTCGGGTACTCCTCGAGGCTGCCGAGGTCGACGACGAGGTGGATCGCCTGCTGGTACGACCAGACGTTCGGTCCGCGGTAGATCCGGGTCTCGAGGATCTTCAGGTCCGGTCGAGCCGGGCCTGTGGGGGTGGGTACCTCGACGGCCATGGGTCTCCTTCTACGGGGTCGGGTGGGGATGCGCCGTGCGGCACGTCCCGTCGACCGTTGCTGCTGCGATGGGGCGGGCGAGCGGACTCAGCGAACGGCGTTGCCCGTCGAGGCCGCCGTTCGTTCCTTCGCCGGGACCACCGCCCCCTCGACGTCCGGATGGCGTTCGACGAAGGCGGTCAGCTCGACGTGGTCGAGGTCGAAGGTACTGCCCGTGGGCAGTGAGTGCACCACCGCGCCGGAAACCAGGAGCGGGGCGCCGCGGCGCGCCTCGGGTGCGTCGGTGATCGCGTTGCGGGCGTTGATGACGAAGATCGAGCCGGCTCCGAGGACCGACATGACGCGGCCGCCGCGGATCTCGGCAGCCGTGTTCTCGTCGATGCCCATGCCGAGCAGGTTGGGCGAGGCCGCCACCATCGACATGAGCCGTCCGTAGCGCCCGCGCTGGTCGAAGTGCTGGTCGATGATGATGTCCTCGACGAGGCCGAGCCCGGCTGAGACCTGGCTCGCGCGCTGTCGCGGCGTCAGCCCCTCCTCGCCGAGCGAGATCATGAAGCGGCTCATGATCGAGGCCCCTGCAGACGTGCCGGCGACGACGGCGCCGCGCTGGTAGGCGCGCACGACGGCATCGCCCACGGGCGTGCCGACGATGTTCTGGGCGAGCTTGACCTGGCTGCCGCCGGTGAGGAAGACCCCAGTGGCGGCGTCGAGCGCCTCCACCATGGCGGTGTCGTTCGCGTCGCGGCGAGTCTCGGGGTGCACGACGGTCATGTCGCCACCGCGCAGCCGGGTGAAGACGTCCCGGTAGGACTCGGAGACCTCCTCGGCGAACGAGGAGGCCGTCGGGATGAGGACGATGTGCCCGCGGTGGCCGCCGGCCAGCTTGACGAAGCGCTTCAGCACGACCGAGCGCCCGATGCGGTCCTCCGCTCCGCCGATGACGAGGAGCGTGCGACGCACGTCGTCCGAGGGGGAGGCATCCGAGGCGGAGGGGGTGGGCGGTGGAGCCACGGTTTGCATCGCGCCAGCCTAGTGACGGGCGTGCGGCACCGGCGGAGCCTGGGTCGGCGTGCCGTCGTCGAGATCGGCCTGCTCGATCTCGTCGCGGGAGATGCCGAGCAGGTAGAGGACCGAGTCGAGGTAGGGCACGTTGACGGAGGTCTGGGCCTGCTCCTGGACGATCGGCTTGGCGTTGAAGGCGACGCCCAGGCCGGCGATGTCCAGCATGTCGAGGTCGTTCGCGCCGTCCCCGATGGCGACGGTGCGGCTGAGCGGCAGCCCCTCCTGCTCGGCGAACTCACGCAGGGCCCGGGCCTTGCCGGCGCGGTCCACGACCTCACCGACGAGCCGGCCCGTCAGGCGGCCGTCCTCGATCTCGAGCCGGTTGGCACGGGTGTGGTCGATGTCGAGGTCCTCCGCGAGACTGCCGACGATCTCGATGAAGCCGCCGCTCACGAGGCCGACGGTGAAGCCCAGCCGCTTGAGGGTGCGCACCAGCGTCCGGGCGCCCGGCGTGAGCTGGACGGCCTGGCGCACCTCATCGAGTGCGCCGGCAGGGAGCCCGGCCAGCGTGGCCACCCGCGCCCGCAGCGACTCCTCGAAGTCGAGCTCGCCGGCCATCGCCCGCGCGGTGACCTCGGCGACCTCGGCCTCGCGTCCGCAGTGCGCGGCCAGCAGCTCGATGACCTCCTGCTGGATCAGCGTGGAGTCCACGTCCAGCACGACGAGGCGCCGGCCGCGACGGGCCAGGCCACCCGGGGCCACCGCGACGTCGATGCCGTTGGTCGTGGCGACGAGAGCGAGCTCGGTGCGCAGCTTCGGCACGTCGGCGCCCGAGATGTCGAACTCCACCGTCGTGACGGGATAGCGCGAGAGGCGTCGGATCCGGTCGATGTTCGCGCCGTGCTCGGCGATCCGGGAGGTGACGAGGGAGACGGCGTCGGCGCGCAGAGGGGCCCCGAGCACCACGACGGCCGCGCGACCCTGGCGGGAACGGGGGTTGTCCCCGGTGCCGGCGACGACGGTCAGGGTGAGGCCCAGCCGGTGCGCGGCCACCGCAGCGGCGTCGCGCAGCTGCTCGACCTGGTCACCGGGGCGCAGGAGCACCGTCAGGGTGAGGTGTCCCTGGACGACGACCTGCTGGATGTCCAGCACCTCCGCCCCGAAACCGGACAGGGCTCCGAGAAGCGTGCCGGTGACACCCGGCCGGTCGTCGCCCGTCACGGTGACACTGAGGTTCTGGAAGTCCGTTGCGTCGCTGCTGGGGTCGGTCACGCGCGTCAGGGTAGTGACGGCACGCCCGCGCCCGCGCCACCTTCCGGCATACGGCCGGCGTGGCCCTGGCGAGTGCCGACCTCCTCGCCCCGGCGGGAGTTCACCTCGTCGCGCCACTGGAGCAGGTCGCGCACGCGCGCCAGGTCGGGGTCGGCCGCCGCGACGCTGGCCGTGAACAGCCGCGTGCCCAGCGCGAACAGCTGCTCGGCGTTGTTCGCGTAGTCGCCCGTCTGGTCGGGGTTCCGTCCGGGCACGAACGCCACGCCGGCCGAGCGCTCGATCTCGAGCGGGTCGCGGCCCCGGCGGGCGCACCACCCGTCGAGCACCCGGTGCTTGCGGGTGATCTCCTCCGGGTCGCCGAAGCCGTGCCAGATGTCGGCGTGCTCGGCGACGATCCGCAGCGTCTTCTTCTCGCCGCCACCACCGATGAGGATCGGGATGTCCCGGGTCGGGGGCGGGTTGAGACGCGCCCACCGGTCACGGATGACGGGCAGGTCGCGCGCGAGGTCGTCGAGGCGCCCACCCGCGGTGCCGAACTCGTAGCCGTACTCGTCGTAGTCGAGCTGCGCCCAACCGGAGCCGATGCCGAGGACGAGCCGGCCGCCGCTCATGTGGTCGACGGTGCGGGCCATGTCGGCGAGCAGGTTGGGGTTGCGGTAGCTGTTGCAGGTGACGAGCGCGCCGATCTCGACGGACTCGGTCGCCTCCGCCCACGCGCCGAGCATGGTCCAGCACTCGAAGTGCATGCCGGCCCGGTCGCCAGAGAGCGGGAAGAAGTGGTCCCAGTTCAGGAGCAGGTCGACGCCCATCTCCTCGAGTGTGGCCGCGGTCCGCCTGATCTGGGCCCAGGTGGCGTGCTGCGGCGGCACCTGGATACCGACCCGCGCCGGACGCGGGTCGTCGGCGCTCGCGAGCCGCCCTGCCTCGGTGGCGGACTCGGCGGGGTCGGCACGCACGGTGGCTTCCGGACTCGGCCCCGGGGTGGTCACCGGGTGACGACCTGACCCTTGCCGACCACGACGATGCCGCTCTCGGTGACGTGCAGCCCTCGCGCGCGGTCGTACTCGTGGTCGATGCCGATCTGGCAGCCCTCCGGGATCACGACGTTCTTGTCGATGATCGCCCGCCGGATCTGCGCGTGCCGGTGCACCTCGACCCCGTCGAGGAGCACGGAGCCCTGGACGCTGGCGTACGAGTGCACCTTGACGAGCGGCGAGAGCACCGACGCGTAGATGTGCGCGCCGGACACGACGACGCCGGGGGAGACGGCGGAGTTCAGCGCCTCGCCGATGCGGTCGCCGCTGCCGTGCACGAACTTCGCCGGCGGGTAGGGACTGTGGCTCGTGTAGATCGGCCACTCGTAGTTGTAGAGGTTGAACACCGGGTGGATCGAGATGAGGTCCATGTGCGCGTCGTAGTACGACTCGATGGTGCCGACGTCGCGCCAGTAGCCGCGGTCGCGGTCGGCGGCGCCGGGCACCTCGTTGTCCTTGAAGTCGTAGACGCCGGCCTCGCCGCGCGCGACGAACCACGGCACGATGTCGCCACCCATGTCGTGGTTCGACTCGGCCTCGCGGTCGGCGATGACCGCCGCCTCCAAGGCGGAGGCGGTGAAGACGTAGTTGCCCATGGAGGCGAGCACCTCGTCCGGGCTGTCGGGCAGGCCCTTGGGGTCGCTCGGCTTCTCGAGGAACGCGGCGATCTTGGAGGGGTCGTTGTCGTCGACCTCGATGACGCCGAACTGGTTGGCGAGCGAGATGGGCTGTCGGATCGCGGCGACGGTGCACGCCGCGCCCGACTCGATGTGTTGCTCGACCATCGCGCTGAAGTCCATGCGGTAGACGTGGTCGGCCCCGACCACGACGACGATGTCGGGCCGCTCGTCGTGGATCAGGTTGAGGCTCTGGTAGATCGCGTCCGCGCTGCCGAGGTACCAGTTCTTGTCGACGCGCTGCTGGGCGGGCACCGTCGTGACGTAGTTGCCGAGGAGGGTCGACATGCGCCACGTCTTGGTCACGTGCGCGTCGAGGCTGTGCGACTTGTACTGCGTCAGCACGACGACCTGCAGGTAGCCGGAGTTGACGACGTTGGACAGGGCCAGGTCGATCAGCCGGTAGATGCCGCCGAAGGGCACCGCTGGTTTGGCGCGGTCGGCGGTGAGCGGCATCAACCTCTTTCCCTCGCCGCCGGCGAGCACGATCGCGAGGACTTTCGGACCAGCGGCTGGGCTTCGTCGGGCCATGCTCGACACCCTAGGGCAGCACCGCCCGCCGTTGGCGGGACGGCACGCAAGATGGACAGCTCTTCACCCACTGGTCTTCACGCACTGGTCTTCACCCACTGGTCTTCGTCCGGTGGCGGGCGGCCACCGGCACTAGGGTCGGAGCGTGCGCGTCGACATCCTCAGCAAGGAGTACCCGCCGGCCATCTACGGAGGCGCCGGCGTTCACGTGGCCGAGCTCGTCCGGGCGCTTCGCGCCCGAGGCGACCTCGAGGTGCAGGTGCGCTGCTTCGGCGCCCCGCGCGACGAGGCTGACACGACGGCATACCCAGACCTGCCGGAGCTGGCGCGCGCCAACGCGGCGCTGCAGACGCTCGGCGTCGACGTCAGCATGGCGGGGGACTGCGTCGGCGCCGACCTCGTGCACTCCCACACGTGGTACGCCAACATGGCGGGCCACCTGGCCTCGCTCCTGGGTGGCATGCCGCACGTCGTCACCGCGCACTCCCTCGAGCCGATGCGTCCGTGGAAGGCGGAGCAGCTCGGCGGTGGCTACCGCGTGTCGTCGTGGGCCGAGCGGACCGCCTACGAGGCGGCCGCCGCCGTGGTGGCCGTGAGCGCGGGTATGCGTGAGGACATCCTCCGCAGCTACCCGTCCCTCGATCCGTCGCGAGTTCACGTGGTGCACAACGGGATCGACTCGCAGCTGTGGTCGCCGGACCGCTCACCGGAGGCGGCCGAGATCGTCCGGCGCCACGGCGTCGACCCGGACAGCCGGTCCGTCGTCTTCGTCGGTCGCATCACCCGGCAGAAGGGTCTGCCCTACCTGCTCCGGGCCTGTGCCGACCTCCCGTCCGACGTCCAGATCGTCCTCTGCGCGGGTGCGCCGGACACCCCCGAGATCCTCGCGGAGGTGGAGGGGCTGATGGGCGAGCTGCGCTCGCGGCGCGAGGGCGTCGTGTGGATCCCCGACATGCTGCCCCGCAACGAGGTCGTGGCCCTGCTGAGCCATGGCACCGTGTTCGCGTGCCCGTCCGTCTACGAGCCCCTCGGCATCGTCAACCTCGAGGCCATGGCGTGCGAGCTGGCTGTCGTGGCCACCGCCACGGGTGGCATCCCGGAGGTGGTCGTCGACGGCGAGACGGGCTGGCTGGTGCCGATCGAGCAGGTGCAGGACGGCACCGGCACGCCCGTCGACCCGGAGCGGTTCGTCGCCGACCTTGCCGCAACGCTCAACGACGCCGTGTCCGACGTCGACCGGGCGCGCACCTTCGGTCGGGCGGGCCGCCAGCGGGCCGTCGACTCCTTCTCGTGGGCGTCCATCGGCGACCGCACGCTCGAGGTCTACCGGTCCGTGCTCGGCTCCTGAGGGGCGCGACGGCACAGTCAGCCGAGGAGGCGTCCCGGGACCGAGTAGCGCACGCCGAGGTCGTCGGACCTGCCGCCGAGGATCTCCCCGAGCAGCTCGCCCGGCTCCGGGTAGTCCGGTCCCAGCGCCGAGAGATAGGCCTCGTGGGCCGACAGCGAGGCGATGGCCGCGTCGAAGTGGTCCGAGACGTCGACGAAGTGCGTCGGTGCGGGATCCGCGCCGAGGAGCACGAGGGCCACCTGCCACGGCTCGTGGCCCTCGTCGACGAGCTCGAGGAAGACCCACCGGTTGCCTGCGTCGGCTCTCGCGTCGACGACGGCCAGCCCGACGGCCCGGTGGTCCGCCTGGTTGACGCCGCCGCCCGCGAAGCTGTCGGCATACGTGATCGTGACGAGCAGGTCGGGCCGGCGCCGTCGGATCTCGCGGGCGATCGCCCGGCGCAGCGGGAGGCCGTGCTCCACGACCCCGTCGGCGAACCCGGCGAGGAACTCCACGACCTCGACGCCGACCCGGGCGGCGCCGTCGCGCTCCTCCTGCTCGCGCAGCGGGCCGGCCTGCGCCGGAGGCATCGTCTCGATCCCGGCCTCGCCACGGGTCACGAGCAGGTAGGTGACGGTCTTGCCGGCGCGGACCCACCGGTCCACCGCGGCGGCGAGGCCGTACTCGAGATCGTCGGGATGGGCGGCGACGCACAGCACGGTCTCGAAGGTGCTCTCGTCGAGGGGCTCCAGCCTCGTCTGCTCCGTCATGCACCGAATCTAGGGTCTCTTGGCGGTGACCTCGGCGGATGTGACGATGGGGGCATGCTGACCATCGAGCTCGCCCGCCGGCTGACCGATGCGGGGCTGACCTGGGAGCCGGTCTCGGGTGACCGCTTCGTCGTGCCCGTCAAGGACATGGAGGAGGAGGTCTTCGTCATCAGCGAGATCACCGTCGACGTGCACCACTTCTCCACGGGCGACGTGATCGGCTTCAACGGCACGACGGAGTGGGCGCTCGACAGCGTCGAGCGGGACAAGGTCGTCTGGCTGCCGCGGGAGGACCAGCTGCGCGACCTCCTCGGCGAGGCGTTCGTCGCGCTCGAGCAGCTCGAGGGAGGGTATGCCGTCTCGGTCCTCGGGCAGGTCGGAGCAGTCGAGCGCCACGTGGACATCGACGCCGAGCGGGCCTACGCCCGCGCGCTCATCGCGCACCTCGAGGCTGCGGCCGGACGCGACGGGCAGGCGTAGTCAGGCCGGCCGCCAGCCGGCGATCGTCATGACGGCGACGTTCGTCGCGTCGGCAAGCGCCGTGTCGGCGTCGGCCGCGAGGTCGCGGAGCAGCCGCGACCGCGCCGCCGTGGTGCCGGCGTCCAGGCCGCCCGACCCCAGCGAGGTGAAGCTGGCGGTGCGGTGCGCGAGGCGGGAGACGTTCGCGGCGAGCGACATGAGGCGCAGCGCCCGACCCGAGGTGGTCGCCGGGATGCCCCACAGCGCCGTGTCCAGGTCGGCCTGGGCCTCGGCCCGGGCCGAGTTCCCCCACGGGTGCCCGCCGACCTGCTCGAACTGCGCCGTGTGGTCCCGCAGCCTGGTCATGAGCTGGCGCTCGATGTCGCGCAGGTCGAGCATCTCCATCCGGTGACGGGGCAGCGGGTCCGCGTCGTATGCCGTCCAGTCTGCCCGGATGCCCACGTCGCCCTCCGGGCCGAACTCGGACAGCGTGGGGACGAGGACGCCGCCGATGCCGGCCACGAAGACGCACTCGCCCGCGTCGGCAGCGTGCGCAGTGGCCTCGGCGGAGCCACGCGGCATACGGCTGAGGTCGCCGGGGCGGGGCAGCGCAACGAAGAGCGCCTGCTCTCCGAGGTCGCGCCAGACGTCGAGCCGGGCGAGGTCCCCGGCGGCGTGGTCGAGGTCGGGAAAGGCTCGGGCGAGGGCGTCGGTCGTGCCGAGGTCACCGTGCCATGAGGCGGTGACCCACAGCGCGAGCCGGACGGACGCGGGGAGCTCGGGCACCCCGCCATCGTAGGGCGCGCCCGGACGGCGGCCCGAACGACGGTGCCATAGGGTCGAGCCATGAGCGACGTCCTCGCCTTCGCCGGAGTCACCGTCCGCCGCGGTGCCACAAGGCTGCTCGACGACATCACCTGGGAGGTCGAGGAGGGCGAGCGATGGGTCGTGCTGGGCGCCAACGGCGCCGGCAAGACCACGCTGCTGCAGGTCGCGGCTGCCCGGCTGCACCCGTCCTCCGGGGTCGCGGGTGTGCTGGGCGAGGTCCTCGGCGCCGTCGACGTCTTCGAGCTGCGGCCCCGCATCGGCCTGGCGAGCTCCTCGATGGCCGAGCGCATCCCGGGCGACGAGCTCGTCGGCAACGTCGTCGTGACCGCCTCCTACGGCATCATCGGCCGCTGGCGCGAGACCTACGACAACGTCGACTACGTCCGGGCGATGGAGCTGCTCAAGGCACTCGGCGCCGACCACCTCGCCGACCGCACCTACGGCACGCTGAGCGAGGGTGAGCGCAAACGGGTCCAGATCGCCCGGGCCCTGATGACCGACCCCGAGCTGATGCTGCTCGACGAGCCCGCCGCCGGCCTCGACCTCGGCGGCCGCGAGGACCTCGTGCGCCGGCTGGGGGAGCTCGCCGCCGACACCGAGGCGCCGGCCATGGTGCTGGTGACCCACCACGTCGAGGAGATCCCGCCGTCGTTCACCGACGTGCTGATGATCCGCGACGGCAAGGTCGTGGCCTCCGGTCCGATCCCGCTGACCCTCACCGCCGACAACCTCAGCGCCACCTTCGGCCTGCCGCTCGTGCTCGAGCAGCGCGGTGAGCGCTGGACCGCGCGCGCCGAGTCCTGATCGCAACCCGCACGGCTTCTCGATCCATAGGTCTCCTGCGGGAACCGAGAGACAATCGAGAACGTCACACAAGTGACGCACGGGACGTCGGTGTCCGTCGCCGACGCGAACGAAGGCAGGGTGGGGTCACGTGTCCGAGGGGCAGGCGTGGATGGTCTGGCTGGGGGTCGCCCTGGTGCTCGTCGCCATCGAGACCGTCACGGTCGACTTCACCTTCCTGATGCTCGCCGGCGGTGCCGCCGGGGGCGCCATCGCAGCGGCGTTCGGTCTTCCTCCGGTGCTCCAGGCCATCGTCGGGGGCCTGGTGGCCGTCGCTCTCCTCGCCCTCGGGCGCCCCTGGCTCAAGAAGCGCTTCACGGCCACGACGCCGGCGCAGATCATGGGCGCGGCAGCCAACGTCGGTCGCTCCGCGATCGCCATCGACCGGGTCAACCCCGCGGGCGGTCAGGTCAAGCTCGCCGGTGAGACCTGGTCGGCCCGCACCCGGGGTGACGACATCGAACCGGGCGAGGAGGTCGTCGTCGACTCCATCGAGGGAGCCACCGCCATCGTGCGGCGTGCGCACGTCGTCGGCTCCTAGAGCCGCAAGGGCGGTCGCCGAGCCGCCGTCACCACCAGCAGTTCCGAGAGATCGAGCGGGTCACCCGACCCGCCCGCACCAACCGTGGCTCCTCGGGGGAGCGCGGACCGCACAGGGAGAAGGTCGAGAAGGTCGTGGAGCCGGTAGTCATCATTCCCATCCTCATCGTCATCGTGGCGCTCATCATCGTGGTGCGCACGGTGCGGATCGTGCCGCAGCAGACGGCCCAGATCGTCGAGCGCCTCGGCAGCTACAGCAAGACCCTCGAGGCCGGCATCCACTTCCTCGTGCCGTTCGTCGACAAGGTCCGCGCCAACATCGACCTGCGCGAGCAGGTCGTCTCCTTCCCGCCCCAGCCGGTCATCACCTCCGACAACCTCGTCGTCAGCATCGACACGGTCATCTACTACTCCGTGATCGACGCGAAGAGCGCCGTCTACGAGATCGCCAACTTCATCCAGGGCATCGAGCAGCTGACGGTCACGACGCTGCGCAACGTCATCGGCTCGCTCGACCTCGAGCAGACGCTGACGAGCCGCGACCAGATCAACGGCCAGCTGCGTGGGGTGCTCGACGAAGCCACCGGCAAGTGGGGCATCCGCGTCAACCGCGTCGAGCTCAAGGCCATCGACCCGCCGCACTCGGTGCAGGACTCGATGGAGAAGCAGATGCGCGCCGAGCGCGACCGTCGCGCCGCGATCCTGACGGCCGAGGGCGTCAAGCAGTCCGCGATCCTCACCGCCGAGGGTGAGAAGCAGAGCCAGATCCTGCGCGCCGAGGGTTCGGCCCAGGCCCGAATCCTCGAGGCCCAGGGCCAGGCGCGCGCCATCCAGCAGGTGTTCGCGGCGATCCACCGCGGCAAGCCGACGCAGAAGCTGCTCGCCTACCAGTACCTCCAGGTGCTGCCGCAGATCGCCCGTGGCGACGCCAACAAGATGTGGATCGTCCCCTCCGAGCTGACCGACGCCCTCAAGGGCATCGGCAACGCACTCGGCGGCAGCGACGGGCGCGCCGAGGAGAGCGACGAGGAGTCCTGGGCCCAGCTGGGCGACGGGCAGGACGACGCCTTCGCAGAGACGGTCCTCGAGGATCCCGCCAAGGCCCTCGCCGAGGCGCGTGGCCAGGCCGCCGCTGCCAGCGCGGAGTCGACCGAGCCGCTGACGCGTCCGCACGCCTCCGTGCGACCGGCCGTCGACATGCCGCCCCTGCCCGCCGCCGCACCGTCGGTGCCCCAGGATGCGCCGCTCGCCGACGCACCGGTGCCGCCGGCCACCCCGGCCACCCCGGCGGACCTGCCGGGAGCCGACCCGGAGCCGCCCGCCACGCGCTGAGCCGGCCTCTCACGGCCGGCCGCGGACGGCATACGGGAGCGGGACGGAACCACCGAAGAGACACCCGGTCACCCTCTGTAGGGTGACCGGGTGTCGTTCTGGTCGGGGGTCGCTGTCGCGCTGGCCGGCACGGGTGCCGGCATCATCAACACCATCGTGGGCTCGGGGACACTGATCACCTTCCCCACGCTGCTCTTCTTCGGCGTCAACCCCCTGGTCGCCAACGTCTCCAACAACATCGGGCTCGTCGCCGGCGGGGTGACGGGCGCCTGGGGCTACCGGCACGAGCTGACCGGGCAGGCCCAGACGCTGCGCCGCCTCATGCCGATGTCGTTCCTCGGCTCCATCGTGGGGGCGAGCCTGCTCCTGGTCCTGCCGGCCTCGGCCTTCCGGGCGATCGTGCCGGTGCTGATCCTCATCGCGCTCGTGCTCGTCGTCGCCGGGCCCGCGATCCAGGCCCGCAT
Source organism: Terrabacter sp. BE26 (assembly GCF_041941675.1). Taxonomy (GTDB): domain Bacteria; phylum Actinomycetota; class Actinomycetes; order Actinomycetales; family Dermatophilaceae; genus Terrabacter. The sequence continues at coordinate 3,854,867 of NZ_CP090122.1, forward strand.
CCACCCCGCCGGCCACGACGGCCCGGTGCCGGCCTGGCACGCGCCCGCCATGGCTGCCGGGGTCTTCGTGGCGGGCGTCTACGGGGGCTACTTCGGGGCCGCGCAGGGCGTGCTCATCATGGGCCTGCTGAGCGCGCTCAGTCTCGAGCCGCTCCAGCGCCTCAACGGCTACAAGAACGTCCTCTCGCTCATCGTGAACTTCGTGGCGGCCACGGTCTTCGTGCTCTTCGCGCGCGACCACATCGACTGGCTGGTCGTCGTGCTCATCGCCGCCGGCGCGTTCGTGGGCGGCATCATCGGCGCCCACGTGGGGCGCCGCATCCCTCCGAACGTGCTCCGTGCCCTGATCCTGCTGATCGGCGTCGTCGCCATCGTCAAGCTGGTCTGGTTCCCCTGAGCCTCCGCCGCGTCGATCGCCCCGGAGGGAGCGACGCGATGTGGGGGCGGCGAGGGTGCCGCACTAGCCTGACGGGCGTGCCGATCCAGATCACCGACCCCGCAGACCCGCGCCTCGCCGACTACGTCGCCCTCACCGACGTCGTGCTGCGGCGGCGAACGGAGCCCGAGCGCGGTCTCTACATCGCCGAGAGCCAGAAGGTGATCCGGCGGGCGCTGCGCGCCGGGCACCGGCCCCGGTCCTACCTGATGGCACGCCGCTGGCTCGACGACCTCGCGGACCTCGTTGACGACGCCGAGGCCGAGGGCATCCCGGTCTACTTCGGCGAGCACCCCGTGATCGAGCAGCTGACCGGCTTCCACCTGCACCGTGGTGCGCTCGCCGCGATGCAGCGGCCCGTCCTGCCATCGGCGGCCTCCCTCGTGCGCGACGCACGGCGCGTCGTCGTGCTGGAGGACGTCGTCGACCACACCAACGTGGGAGCGATCTTCCGAAGCGCCGCCGCGCTCGGCGTCGACGCCGTCCTCGTCACCCCCCGCTGCGCCGACCCGCTCTACCGCCGCTCCATCCGGGTCTCGATGGGCACGGTCTTCCAGGTGCCGTGGACCCGAATCGACCCGTGGCCTCAGGGGATCGAGCTGCTGCACGAGGCCGGGCTCACGGTGGCGGCCATGGCCCTGTCGGACGACTCGGTGTCGCTGGACGACCTGGAGTCTGCTCCGCCCGAGCGTCTCGCGCTCGTCGTCGGCACGGAGGGCGACGGTCTGTCGCACCGCGCGGTCGCGGACGCGGACCTGACCCTGCGCATCCCCATGGCCGGTGGCGTCGACTCCCTCAACGTCGCCGCGGCAGGTGCCGTCGCGATGTGGGCGTTGCGCCCTCGCCCGCCCGTCTGAGGGATGCCCCGGGTGCGGATGGCGCGGTTCGACGAGCGCACCGAGGAGGCCGCCGCGTGGCACGGACCCACACAGGACGGGTCATCCCGACCCAACGGGACTGCCGGGTTCCCACAGCCCGGCTGGGTGTTGCTGCGACGATGCAGGCATGGACTTCGCCGCCTCCACGACCGACGCACTCGATGGGGTGCTGGTACGAGAAGGGTTCGCCGCCGGGCAGGGTGGTGTGGACGAGGTCATCTACTGTGCCGGTCACGACGAGCTGAGTGACCGGTTCCCGGGGCTCCCGCAGGCCAACGAGCAACCTCGAGGACTGGGGTGCTGCATCGACCTCGTCATCGACCGCCGGGGCACCGGCCTGCAGGCGCACCTGGAGGGCCAGCTGCTCGAGAGCACACTGCGCGCACTTCACCTCGGGCCGGACGCAGACCTGGTCGAGGGCTTGGTGGCGATGCCGGTCCGGGCTGCTCTGGAGCTTCTGGGCGAGGTTCTCGTTCGGCTCTTCCGCGCTGCGAGTCCTGACCCGGCGTGGCGACGAGCCGGACCTCGGGACGAGGCGCGCCCGAACCTGCCGCTCGCTGGAGTCCTTGGCGCCGACGCCATCCTGTCCTCCTCTCCACTGTGCCACCGGCCCCGAGAGTGCCGGGGCCCGGACGTGATCAGCGGGGGCAGGCGCGGCGCATGGTGCTGATGCGGACGCAGGAGCCGTCGCGCAACGGCAGCACCTCGCCCGTCGCCGTGAACCCGTGCCGCTCGTAGAGGCGGCGGGCGGTCTCGTTGCCTTCGGTGACGTGGAGGACGACGTGGCAGCCCTGGTCGTCGGCGTGCTCGAGCAGGCGCTCGAGGACCCCGGCGGCGACTCCTCGGCCCCGGGATGCCGGCTCGACCCACATTCCCCAGAGGAAGGCCTCGCCGGACGCGTCCGGCGTGTAGAGGCCGCCCATGCCGATCGGATCGCTGCCGGAGAAGGCCAGGACGAGCGGTCCCGGTCCAGCCGCTCGGTCTCGCCAGACCGAAGGCGCGTGGGCCGCGGCAGCGTCGAGCGTCGCCCGGAAGGAGTCGGGGGAGTCTGCCAGCGCCCGGAGGCGAACGGCCCGGAACGCCTCCCAGTCGTCGCTGGAGATGACACGCAGCTCGGTGCTCGCCTGCGTGCTCGTCTGTGCGCTCGGCTCGGTGCTCGGCCCGGTGCTCGGCTCGGTGCTCACCGTTCGGAGAGTACCGAGCCGGGCACCGGGCCGAGCGCTGACCGCGGAGGTGGCCGCCGGTGTGTCCTACGAACGACGGCTACCGCGAGGCGCGCTCGAGCCAGGCAAGGTCCCCCATGAAGCGCTGCTCGACCTTCATCGTCGTGTTGGCCTTGACCCAGTCGATCAACGCGCCGTCGGCCTCCTTGGCGTGGGCCTCGGACTCCCACTGGCTCACGGACACGACCTTGTCGTCGTGGAACATGACGGCGTACGCGATGTACCCCGGCGTGCTGGTCACGATGGGAACGGCTCCCTCGCGCGCCTTGGCCTCGAGCTCGTCCCTGTCCTCGCTGTACGTGTAGATGACCACGCGCTCGTACATTGCCTGCCTCCTTGTCCGATCCGGTGGCACGATCGGACGGAAGTCCTTGCGTGCCAATGCTCTCGAACGTAGCCCCGCTGACGCGCGCCCCGTGCCGGAACTCGGGAACGTGGGCCTTACGCGCGGATTGCCCCCTGAGTCGCGACCGCCCGGCTGCGACCCGCCGTCCCGCTGCCGCGGCCCAGCGCCGTCGACGCCGGGTCAGGCGCGCACGAGCCGGTTGAGCAGGCGCTGCAGCTCCACCGCGGGGTCCTCGCACAGTCCGCCGTGGACCGGCCCGGGCTGGACCACAGTGGAGCGCGGGGCGATGATCCAGCCGAAGCGCTGGCCCGGCTTGTCGAGGGTCGGCAGGCCGCGGCCCGTCTCGCCCCGGCACACGGCACGCACTCGCTCGAGCATGGAGCGGACCCCGTCGAGGTCGCACGTGGGGGCGAGCGCTCCCGCCCGGCGCTGGTCCAGGTCCCAGGCGGCATCGAGGAAGCCGGCGTCCTGGGAGTAGAGCACGACGCCGACGTTGATGAACTCCTCCCGGTCGACGCGGGGGACCAGCCGCAGCACGACGTACTGGTACGCGTTCACGCCGCCACTCCCGCCGGGACCCAGGTGAGCGGCCCGTCGAGCCGGGCCCGCAGCATGAGGGCGTATGCCGCCCGCACCGCAGGTGCGTCCGCGAGGTCCGCGGTGGGTTCGAGCCACTCGTCCGGCACGTCGGCGACGACGGTCTCGACAGCCTGCGGGGTGAGCCGCGCGGAGAGCTCGTCGTGGCGCCGCGCGACGTCGCCGACGACGTCGCGCAGGACGTGGCGGCTGGCGTCGAACGGCTGCGCGGCGAACCGCTCGGGAGCGGGCGGGCGGCTGGGCCAGGAGTGGTGGAAGTAGAGGGCCGCGCCGTGGTCGATGGCCCACGTGCGGCCGTGCCAGACGAGCAGGTTGGGGTTGGACCAGGTCCGGTCGACGTTGGCGGTCAGCGCGTCGAGCCAGACGATCCGCTCGGCGAGGTCGGTGTCGGGCGGGCACGAGCCGTCGTAGCCGAGGGAGCCGGGCAGGAAGTCGACGCCGAGGTTGGTGCCCACCGAGGCGGTGAGCAGGTCCTGGACCTCCTCGTCGGCCTCGTACTTGGCGATGCGCGGGTCGAGGTGGACCACGGCCAGGTCGGGCACCGGAACCTCGAGGAGCCGGGCGAGGCCCGCCACGAGCACCTCGGCGACGAGGACCTTGAGCCCCTGGCCGGCCCCGCGGAACTTCAGGACGTAGGTGCCGTCGTCATCGGCCTCGACGATGCCGGGCAGCGAGCCGCCCTCCTTGAGCGGCGTCACGTAGCGGGTGGCGGTCAGCTCGGGAAGCACCGCGTCAGCCTAGTGGCCGCTCGCGGTCGGCCGTCGTCGCGCGCTCCCACAGCGTGCCCAGCGTCATGGCGAGGATGCCGTAGAGGCAGGCGAAGGACAGGATCGGCCACCAGACGAGCCCGCTGGCGGGCAGCACCAACGCTCCGAACGCGGCGGCCGCGACCATGCCGGCGTTGTAGACGACGTCGTAGGCCGAGAAGGCGCGGCCGAGGAGCTGGTCGTCGACGTGTGCCTGCATGAGGGAGTCGACGGTGATCTTCACGCACTGGGAGGTGAAGGAGACGGCGAGCCCCACGACGACGACGGTCCACGGCAGGAGGAACGGTCCGAGCGCAGCGCAGACCAGGGCACCGAGCGCAAGCATCCTCGCGGCATACGGCACGGCTGTGAGGCGCGGGGCGAGCCACGGCGTCACGAACGCGGCGGAGGCGAAGCCGACCGCCGAGGCTGCGGCGGCGATGCCGAAGCCGAGGGGACCGTGATCGTTCTCGAACGGCCCGCGGAAGAGCAGCAGGGTCTGCAGCAGCAGGAAGCCGAAGGGGATGCGAGTGAGGAAGACGAGTGCGAGCAGCAGCCGGGCGCGCCGGGGCAGCGTCTGCGCCGCCTCGACCAGCCCGGTCACCACGGAGCGTGCGATCTGCCCCATGGCCGGCGCCCGGCTGGCGTCGTCGGGGCCGATGAACGGCAGGCGTGCCGCAGCCCATGCCGCCACGGCCACGCCCAGGGCCGCGAGCAGGACATCGGTCACGTCGCTGCCGGAGAGGGCGCGAACCCCGGTGCCGATGGCGCCGCCGAGGAGGTAGGCCATCGAGCCGCACGTGGGGGCAACGGAGTTCGCACTCACGAGCAGCTCGCGCCCGACCACGTGCGGCATGGCGGAGGAGAGCCCCGCGAGGATGAACCGGTTGACGGAGAAGACGAGCAGCACCAGGCCGAAGAAGGCCGGAGTGGTGCCCGCGCTGGTCACGAGCCCGGCGACGGCGAGCATGGCAGCGACCCGCACCAGCTGGCTGACGACGAGGACGCGTCGCCGCGGCCAACGGTCGAGCAGCACCCCGACGAAGGGCCCGAGGACGCTGTAGGGGAGCAGGACCACGGCGAAGGCCATGGCGATGCCCCGCGCGTCCGCGGCCTCCTCCGGGTTGAAGAGGACGTGGCTCGCGAGGGCCACCTGGAACACTCCGTCGCTGAAGGACGACGTCACCCGGCTGACGAAGAGCCGGCGGAACCCTCGACCCCGGAGCAGGGTGAACAGGGCCCGCAGGAAGATCACGCGGCACAGCGTACGGTCAGGCCGCGTCCGCGCGGCGCAGGAAGCGCCCAGCGGCGTCGGGGAGGACAGGTCTCAGGCATGGCCTTCCAGCGCCAGCGGCCTGGGGGAGCCGCCGATCGCGGAGCCTGCGCCGGTGGAGGGGACGTCGGGCGAGGCGTCGCCGTGCGCGGCGGCAGCACTGTGCGGGTCGGCTGCGCGGGTCGGCTCCAGCGTGTCGGGCAGGCCGGCAGCGATGCGAGCGATGACCGGCAGGGTCGCCGCAAGGTTCGCGCGCTCGGCGGCGGGCAGCCGGGCGAGCACGGCAGCGGTGGCCTGCGAGCGGCGGTCGCGCCACCGCTCGAGCCCTTCCCGGGCAGAGGGGGTCAGCTCGAGGCGGGCCAACCGGCGGTCGGTGAGGTCACGGCTGCGCACGAGCACCTCGAGCGACACCAGCTGCCCCACGAGGGTCGAAACCGTGTTCGGAGCGAGGCCCAGGACGCGTGCCGCCTCGGCCACGGTCACGCCGGGGTTGCGCCGCACCACGCGCAGCAGCTCGAGCTGGGCCCCGGAGAGGGCGAGCTCGGGTAGCGGCGCGCCCACGAGCCGCCGGGAGCGCCGCCTCAGGAGGCCGACAACGTCGTAGAGGTCGTCCACCATCACGGCCACGGCGTCGTCACTCACGATGGAGGGGTCGTCACTCACTGTGGAAGGGTACGGCTCCGGCCCAACGGCCACCAGAGCCCTGTCCAGGGCGTTCGCCCGGTGCCGGGACCAGCGCCGGCCAAGCAGAAACCCCCGGGCTCCTGGCCTGCAGGAACCCGGGGGTCTCATGGTGTCGAGGGGGGGACTTGAACCCCCACGCCCGTTAAGGGCACTAGCACCTCAAGCTAGCGCGTCTGCCATTCCGCCACCCCGACAAGGTGTGCAAGAGGCTCGTGGGAATCCCTTGCGGCGAGGCGAAACGTTACACGTGGGCTCGCCAAAAGGCCAAACGGCCCCGGGATCCTGGCGGGTGGGGCAGGAGGGGCACCAGACGCAGGTCCGCCGGCACCGGCATACGCTGACCGGCATGATCGATGCCGACGCCGACGCCCAGCCCACCGTCGCACCCGAGGAGGAGGTGGCGCGACTGTGCGCCGACCTGATCCGCATCGACTCGTCCAACTACGGCGACGGGTCGGGCCCGGGGGAGCGCAAGGCGGCCGAGTACGTCATGGCCGAGCTGGCGGAGGTCGGCCTCGAGGGCACTCTGCTCGAGAGCGAGCCGGGCCGGGCGACCGTCGTCGTCAGGCTCGAGGGTGAGGACCCGTCGCGTCCGGGGCTCGCCGTCCACGGCCACCTCGACGTCGTCCCGGCCGACGCCGCGGACTGGCAGGTCGACCCGTTCGCCGCCGAGGAGCGCGACGGCTGCATCTGGGGTCGCGGCGCCGTGGACATGAAGGACATGGACGCGATGATCCTCGCGAACATCCGCCACTTCGCCCGCTCGGGCACCAAGCCGGCGCGCGACACGACCTTCGTCTTCTTCGCCGACGAGGAGGCCGGGGGTGTCCTGGGCAGTCACTGGCTCGTGGACAAGCACCCGCACTGGTTCGAGGGCGTGACGGAGGCCGTCAGCGAGGTCGGGGGCTACAGCGTCACGGTGCCGACGCCGCAGGGCCTGCAGCGCGCCTACCTGCTCCAGACGGCCGAGAAGGGGATCGCCTGGCTGCGGCTGCGGGCCCACGGCCGCGCCGGTCACGGCTCGGTGCCCAACGACGCCAACGCCGTCGTGCGCCTCGCCGCGGCGATCGGTCGCATCGCCGCCCACGAGTGGCCGCGCGAGTACATCGCGTCGGTGCGCGAGCTGCTCGACACCCTGGGGACGATGACCGGCCTGTCGTCGGCCGACGCCGACCTGGAGCCGCTGCTCGCGACCCTCGGCGGCGCCCAGGGCTTCGTGCGCGGCACGCTGCGCGACACGGCCAACGTCACGATGCTCGAGGCCGGCTACAAGCACAACGTCATCCCGCAGACCGCGACGGCCGCCGTCGACTGCCGCTTCCTGCCCGGCCACGAGGAGCAGCTGATGGCGACCATCCGGGCGCTGGCCGGTGAGCACGTGGAGGTCGAGGTCGTGCACCACGACGTCGCGCTGGAAGCACCCTTCTCCGGCGACCTCGTCGAGTCGATGAAGCAGGCCCTTCTCCGCGAGGACCCGGAGGCCACCGTGCTGCCGTACTGCCTCTCCGGCGGCACGGACAACAAGGCGCTGGGACTGCTGGGCATCCAGGGCTACGGCTTCGCGCCTCTGCGGCTGCCGGCCGACCTCGACTTCGCACCGATGTTCCACGGGATCGACGAGCGGGTGCCGGTGGAGTCGCTGCAGTTCGGGGCCCGCGTGCTGGGCGACTTCCTGCGCACCTGCTGAGCCGCTCGGCGGCCTCGGCGGTGCAGTGGCTCGGCGCGTCAGGCGGTCCGCTGGACCCGCATGATGCGGCGGCGCAGCCACATGCGGCGCACACCGCCTTCGTAGACGACGGTCCGCGACAGCTCCCAGCGTCCGTACTCGGCGTGCTCGCGCACCGCCTGTCGCGCGTCTGCCTTGGACGTGTGGCGGTCGAAGGTGAGGACTCGGTACTCGTAATCCGTCATCGCCGTCCATTCTGGCACCAAGCGTGACCGCACCGAGACCGTATGCCGTCGGTCGCGGTCGGGTGCCCGCGATACGGTCTCTGGGTCATCCGACCGCACGGCCGCCGACAGGGCAGGGCTGAGCGGCACCGGAACAGGGGAACCGCTGGCACCGCCCGGCGTCGAGGGCCCAGGAGGTCAACACGCATGAAATGGAACACCCGCCGCATCGCGGCAGCAGCCATCGTCCTGCCCGCTGTGCTCGGCGTGGCGGCCTGTGGCAAGCCCGAGTCACCGGCACCCGCCTCGGGCACGACGCAGGCCAGTTCGCCCGCCGCTGCCACGACGACCACCGATGCGCCCGCCGCGGGGCAGCCGTACAAGGACAAGGCCTCGTTCGTCGCCGCGATGAAGGCCGCGGGCAAGGACACGACCACCGCTCACGTCACCATGGACATGAACGCCGCGGGACAGAAGATCTCCATCGCGGGTGACACGAAGGTGGACCCGCAGAACCCGGCCATGAAGATGACCATGAACCTCGGCTCGTCGGGCAAGGTGGACCTGCTCCTCGTCGACAAGAAGGTCTACATGAAGGGCGTCCCGAACCTGCCGGCGGGCAAGTGGGCCGTCATCGACAGCAGCTCGGCCATGGGCAAGCAGCTCATGCAGTCGCTCGGCCAGGCCGACCCGACGAAGATGTACGACCAGTTCGGTGCCGCGGTCAAGGACGTCAAGTTCGCCGGCGAGGACACCGTCGACGGCGACAAGACCTGGAAGTACGACCTCACGGTCGACACCACGGCGATGCAGGCGCAGCTCCCGGCAGGCCAGCAGACCAAGCTGCCCGCGACCATCGACTACACCGTGTGGCTCGACGAGAAGGACCACCTGCGCAAGGTGACCTTCGACCTGTCGGGCGTCAAGGCCGACATGACGATGAGCAAGTACGGCGAGCCCATCGACGTCACGGCGCCCAAGGCCGCCGACACCGTCAAGGCGCCGATGTGAGCCGAAACCACGGCTGACGTCGGTCGAGGTGAACACCTGACCGACTCCACGTGAACGGTCCCGCAGCGAGCCCCGTCTCGCTGCGGGACCGTTGTCGTGCAGGCGCATCGGCGTCGGGCTCCGCAGGCGAGGACAGGGCCGAAGGGGTGCTACGTGCGCCGCGCGTCGACTACGGTCGACTCATGACCGTCGACCCGCGCTCCGCCCTCGAGCAGCTCATAGCCGCCCTCGAACGCCACTTCGAGGCGGCCAACGCGAGCCGCGACCCCGACCACCCGATGGTGCTGGCGGCGGCCCAGGACCTGGCCGAGGCCTTCGACGACTACGACGAGGCGCTCTACGACGCCACCGAGGTCGCGACGCCTCTGGCCATCTACGGCGACGACCTCGGCCCCGAGGAGGAGGACGGCCCCGAGAACCGCGTCTACGCAGGGCTCGACTCCGAGGAGTACGAGGACGACGACGAGGACGACGAGGACGACGAGGACGACGAGGACCTCGACGACGAGTACGAGGACGACGACGAGGACGACGAGGACGACGAGGACGACGAGAACGACGAGGACGACGACGTCTCCGAGCCTCGCGCCGGAGGCGTGAGCCGCCGGGACTAGGCGGACACGTCGTCGAGGGCGGCCACGATCTCCTCGGGCAGCGTCAGCTCGAGACTCGTGAGTGCCGAACGCAGCTGGGCCGAGGTGCGGGCGCCGACGACGGGAGCGGCGACGCCGGGACGGTCTCGCACCCACGCGAGGGCCACCTCGGCCGACTTCACGCCCAGGCCGCGAGCGGCCATGGCGACGGCGTCGGACACTCGCCGCGTGTGCTCGTCGAGGAACCGCTCCGCGAAACCGGGGAAGTCGCCAGAGGCCGCCCGCGAGCCCGATGGGATGCCGTTGCGGTACTTCCCGGTGAGCACGCCACGGCCGAGGGGTGACCACGGCAACAGCCCGAAGCCGAGCGAGGACGCCGCTGGCGCGACCTCGTGCTCCGGCGTGCGGCACACGAGGGAGTACTCGACCTCGTTGGCCACCAGGGGAACTCGCGCAGACTCGAGCAGGCTGAAGGCCCGGGCGGACTGCCAGCCCGAGTAGTTGCTCACCCCGACGTAGCGGGCCCGGCCGGATGTGGCCGCCCACTCGAGTGCCGACAGCGTCTCGGACAGGGGTACGTCGTCGGACCACGTGTGGACGAGCCACAGGTCGACGTGATCGGTTCCCAGCCGGCGCAGTGAGGTCTCGAGCTGGCCCATCAGCCCGCGACGGGACACATCGACCCGCCGCTGCCCTCCCGCTCGCGAGATGCCCGCCTTGGTGCACACCACGACGTCGTCGCGCGGGATGCTGCTGCCGAGCAGTCCGCCGAGGATCGTCTCGGCGTCGCCGCCGCCGTAGCCGTATGCCGTGTCGACGAGGTTGCCTCCCGCGTCCACGAAGGCGCGCAGGTGGTCGCCGGCCTCGTGGCGGTCGACGGCGTTGCCCCACAGCATGGTCCCGAGGGCCAGGGGGGTGACCGTGAGACCGGACGAGCCGAGACGCCTGCGCATGGCAGGAACGGTAGTGGGCCATCCCACCCCCGCTGCGGTCGGCACGTCGCTCGGCGCGCCGATAGCCTTCGCTGCATGAGGATCGGCGTGAATCTCGGCTACTGGGGACGCGGCACCACCGGCCAGGACCAGTTGGCGCTGGCCCGAGCGGCCGACCGCCTGGGCTACGACAGCGTGTGGGTCGCGGAGGCATACGGCTCCGACAGCCCGTCGATGCTGGCGTGGATCGGCGCCCTCACCGAGCACGTGGGCCTCGGCAGTGCCGTCATGCAGATCCCGGGGCGCACGCCGGCGATGACCGCGATGACGGCCGCGACGATCGACACGATGTCAGGGGGGCGGTTCCGGCTCGGCCTCGGGGTCTCGGGGCCACAGGTCAGCGAGGGGTGGCACGGGGTGCCGTTCCGCCACCCGCTGGCGCGTACGCGGGACTATGTCGAGATCGTGCGCGCGGCCCTGCGTCGCGACACGGTCGCCCACGACGGCCCCCACTACCAGCTGCCGTTGCCGGGTGGCCCAGGCAAGGCGCTGAAGCTCGCGGCGCGCCCCGTGCGGGCCGACCTGCCCATCTACCTCGCGGCGGTCGGACCCAGGAACCTCGAGCTGACGGGCGAGATCGCCGACGGCTGGCTGGCGATCTTCTTCAGCCCCGAGCACGCTGGCGACCTCCTCACGACGTTGGAGAAGGGGCGTCTTCGCAGTGCCCGGGCCTCCGCCGACGCACCGATGGACGGGTTCGACGTCGTGGCGGCCACACCAGTGGTGCTCGTGGACGACGTCGAGGCCGCCGCCGAGCACCTGCGCGACTACTGCGCGCTCTACATCGGCGGCATGGGCTCGCGGGAGCAGAACTTCTACAACCAGCTCGCCTGCCGGATGGGTTTCGAGGAGGACGCCGCCCGCATCCAGGACCTCTACCTCGCAGGACGCCACCGCGAGGCGGCTGCCGCCGTGCCGCTCGAGTTCATCGACGAGACCGCGTTGCTCGGTTCCCCCCAGCGGATCGCCCGTCGGATGGGCCGGTACGAGGAGGCGGGCGTGACGACGCTCGCGGTCGCCGTGGGCGGCGGGATGACGCGGGACGCGGCGTTGGCGACGCTGGAGGTCGTGGCCGGGGTCGGCGGGCTGGTGCCGCGCACCTGATGCGGCGCGCTCCCGTGCCGCGGCGTACATCGGACGTTCCCCGGACGTTCCCCGGACGTTCGTACGCCGCTTGCCGTGGCTGCTTCGGCGCGGACCGGGATGTCGATAGGGTTCGGCGGTGTGTCCAGCGGCCGCCGCCTGCGGTGAGCGGCCGTCCCGTCCCTCCTGCAGAAGGCCCACCCTGACCCATGGCTGACCTCAGCTACCTCGACGCCGTCATCCTCGGAGTCGTCGAGGGCCTCACCGAGTACCTCCCGGTCTCCTCGACCGGCCACCTCACCATCACCGAGCAGCTGCTCGGCCTGAAGGTGGCCGATGCTGCCGTCACCGCCTACACGGCGGTCATCCAGCTCGGTGCCATCGCGGCGACGCTGCTCTACTTCTTCCGCGACATCGTCCGCTTCGCGGTCGCGTGGTTCCGCGGACTCACCAACCCGGAGGCCCGACAGGACAGCGACTACGGCCTCGCCTGGGCTGTCGTCATCGGCTCCGTCCCCGTCGGCATCGTCGGCTTCCTCGGGCGCCACGTCATCGAGGGTGCCCTTCGCAGCCTGTGGGTCGTCGCGGCTGCCCTCATCCTGTGGAGCGCGGTGATGGTGGCTGCCGAACGCGTGCACGCCCGCATCGAGTCGCGCGGCGTGGTGCGTGACGAGCACGACGTCCGGCCCGTCGACGGCCTCGTCATCGGTCTGCTGCAGTGCTTCTCGCTCATCCCAGGCGTGTCGCGCTCGGGTGCCACCATCTCGGCCGGTCTCATGCGGGGTCTCGACCGTGTCACGGCCACGCGCCTCAGCTTCTTCCTCGCCATTCCCGCGCTGACGGCTGCGGGGCTCTTCCAGGCGGTCCAGGAGCGGCACGGCTTGTCCGCCCTGGGCCTCGGTCCAGTGGTCGTGGGCCTCGTGGTCGCCTTCGTGGTGGCCTACGCCTCGATCGCGTGGCTGCTGCGCTTCGTCGCGACCAACACCCTGATCCCGTTCGTCTGGTACCGCGTCATCCTCGGCCTCCTCCTCGCCGGTGCGCTGGCGGCCGGGTTCGTCAACGCCACCTGAGGCCAGCACCCCTCGAACCGACGGCCGGCTCCCACGGGGAGCCGGCCGTCGGTGTACCTAGAGCCAGCCCGAACGCTTGAAGGCCCGGTAGAGCCCGATGCACGCACCCGCCATGACGGCGATCGCGATGAAGTAGCCGTAGTAGACCTCCTGCGTGCCGACGTGCACGCTCGCGTGGAGCTCGGGGATGTACTGGAAGTTCATGCCGTAGATGCCGGCGATCATCGTCGGCACCGCGGCGATGGCGACCCAGGCCGAGATGCGGCGCATGTCCTCGTTCTGCTTGACCCCGACGCTTGCCAGGTGCGCCGACAGGACGTCGGTCAGCAGCCGGTCGTAGGACTCGACGTGGTCGTTGACGAGGCGCAGGTGGTCGGCCACGTCCCGGAAGAAGGGCAGGAGCTCCTCGGACACGTCGTGCCCGCGCGCCGGGTCCATGAACAAGGCGAGGGTGTCGGTCAGCGGCTGGCTGGCCCGCCGGAACTCGAGCACCTCCCGCTTGAGCCGGTAGATGGTGTTGGCGTCGCCGCCCTCGCTTGAGGCGAACACCCGCTCCTCGATCTGCTCGAGGTCCAGGCGCACCTCGCGGTCGACGACCGTGTAGTTGTCGACGACCGAGTCCATGACGGCATGGAGCACGGTCATGGGGCCGTGGACGAGGCGCTGCGGCAGGGCCTCGAGCCGCTGCCGCACTCCGGCGAGCGGGTTGCCCGCCCCATGGCGAACGGTCACGACGAAGCGGTCTCCGATGAAGAGCATCACCTCGCCAGTCTCGATGTCGCTCGTCGCCTCGATGTAGCGCAACGTCTTGAGCACGACGAAGAGAGACGACTCGTAGTGCTCGATCTTGGCCCGCTGGTGACCCGTGACGGCGTCCTCGACGGCGAGGGGGTGCAGGTGCAGCTCCTGGTTGACCAGCGCGAACTCGTCGTCGGTCGGGTCCTGCAGCCCGATCCAGAGGAACCCGTCCCGGTGCAGCCGCAGGGAGTCCAGCTCGTCGCTGAGGTCCCCGCAGGTCTGACGACGGCCGTTGCGGTAGATGGCCTTGTCCACGATCACAAGCGCTACTCCACCACGTCCGGCCCTCGGAGGTCGCGCACCCCCGCGGTGTCCGCCACACGTCCAGCATGGACACGGCCTGCCGGACAGGTCGCCCGGGCACCCACGGGGCCCGAGCCACGCGGGCTAGGGTGACGAACGTGCCCACCGTCCTGTTCGTGCGCCACGGGCGCTCCACCTCCAACACCGCGGGGACCCTGGCCGGCTGGATGCCAGGGGTCTTCCTCGACGAGACCGGCGAGGCGCAGGCAGCGGCCGTCGGGCAGCGGATGGCCGCCGCGGTGCTGCCCGTCGCCGAGGTCGTCAGCTCACCGCTCGACCGCTGTGTCCAGACGGCCGACCTCCTCGCCGCCGCCCTGCCCGACCACGTCGGCCGCAGCGTGCACCAGGGCCTCGGCGAGTGCCGCTACGGCGCCTGGACCGGCCGCCCGATCAGCGAGCTCGCCAGGGAGGAGCTGTGGAAGGTCGTCCAGGACCGACCCAGCGAGGCGCGCTTCCCCGACTCGGCGGCATACCCCGGGGAGTCGATGGTCGAGATGCAGGACCGCGCGCTCCGCGCCGTGCGTGAGACCGACGCGCGCATCCTCGAGACCCACGGCAAGGACGCGATCTGGGTGGCCGTGTCGCACGGCGACGTCATCAAGTCGATCCTCTCGCACGCCACCGGCGCGCACCTGGACGACTTCCAGCGCATCCACGTCGACCCGGCATCCGTGAGCGTCGTGCACTACACGAGTCGCAAGCCGTTCGTGCTGCGGCTCAACGACGTCGGCGGGGATCTCGCGGGCCTGCGCCCGGCCGACCAGCCGGCCGCGGACGAGGGCGATGCGGTGGTGGGCGGGGGCGCCGGGTCGACCCCAGCCGTCGGATAGGGTCGTGAGCATGACGGTCCAGGACTTCGATCCCGCTGACCGGTTCGTCGCCGGGACGGTCGGCCCGGCCGGCCAACGGGCCTTCTACCTCCAGGCGAGCACCGGCCCCCTCGTGGTCACCGTGGGCGTCGAGAAGCAGCAGGTCTCGATCCTCGCCGACCGCATCAACGACGTCCTCGACCAGCTGGCCCCGGCCGACGCGGTCGAGCCGGGCGAGCCCGGCGGCGTCGCCGAGGACACCGAGCCCCTGCAGACCCCGTTCGACGAGGACTGGCGGGTCCAGACCCTCTCGCTCGCGTGGGACGAGGACCGCCAGAGGCTGGTCATCGAGTGCCACGACCACGACCCCGACGAGGTCGACGAGCAGCCCGACGACGAGGTGGGCGTGCTGGCGCGCAACTCGATCCGGGTGAGTCTCAGCCCCGCCGAGGCGCGCGCCTTCGCGCGCCGCAGCACGGCCCTGGTTGCCGCGGGGCGTCCGCCGTGCCCGTTCTGCGGCAACCCGCTCGACCCCACGGGCCACATCTGCCCGCGGGCCAATGGCTACAAGCGCTGACCGCACTCCGTCGGCGGTCGACCTGACCGGCGAGATCGAGGTTCTGGGCCGGGTCGCCGACTCCTCCAACCTCGCTGTCATCGCGCGCGTCTCGACGCTCCCTGGTGGTCACGTCATCTACAAGCCGATCCGGGGCGAACGCCCGTTGTGGGACTTCCCGGACGGCACCCTGGCCGGACGCGAGGTCGCAGCGCACGTGGTGTCCGAGCTGGGCGGCTGGGACGTCGTGCCGCCAACCGTGCTGCGTGACGGCCCGCTCGGCCCGGGCTCGGTGCAGCTGTGGATCGGGGACCCGTTCGACCCGGTCGCCGACGACGTCGTCGTCGATCTCGTCCCCGAGGGGCACACTCCCGAGGGCTGGCACGAGGTGCTCGACGGCGAGACGCCCGGTGGCCGGGCCGTCACCGTCGTGCACTCGGGGGCCGACGACGTGCGCTCCCTGGCGGTGCTCGACGCCGCGCTCAACAACTCCGACCGCAAGGGCTCCCACTGCCTGCGGGACCGCGACGGGCGGCTGTGGGCGATCGACCACGGCGTCACGTTCTCGCCCACCCCTAAGCTGCGCACCGTGCTGTGGGGCTGGGCGGGGGAGCGCCTCACCGACGCCGACCGGGCTCGGCTCGAGCGGCTGCGCTCGGCGTTGGCCGGCGACACCGACCGCGCACGGCTGCTCGAGCTGCTGCCCGAGACGGACGTCGCGGCCCTGGCCCTGCGCGTGGAGCGCCTCCTGGAGCGGGGCGTGCACCCGAGCCCGAGGCACGACTGGCCGTCGGTGCCCTGGCCGCCGCTCTGATCCCTCGCCCTGCTGGCCGCCGGCGCCCCGTGGTCTGGTGGCCCGCGTCGTCCCGACCGGTCCCGGGGGACCGGACCGGCCGGGATAGAGTCGGCGGGTGAGAAGCTGGCCGATGCCGTTCATCCCCAAGGTCCCGGGCAGCGCCCCGCAGGTGCTCGTCCGCGACACGGCATCCGGCGTGCTGGTCCCCGCCGCGAGCGGCGAGGTCGTCACGCTCTACGTCTGCGGGATCACTCCCTACGACGCGACGCACATGGGGCACGCCGCCACCTACGTGACGTTCGACCTGCTCGGCCGGGTGCTGCGCGACAGCGGCCACCGCGTGCGCTACGTCCAGAACATCACCGACATCGACGACCCGCTCCTCGAGCGCGCCGAGCGTGACGGCCTCGACTGGCGCGACCTCGCGACGCGGGAGATCGCCCTCTTCCGCGAGGACATGACGGCCCTCGCCGTCATCCCGCCCGACGAGTACCTCGGCGCCGTCGAGAGCATCCCCACCTTCGTGGCCCCCATCGAGCGGCTCGTGGCCGAGGGATGGGCGTATGCCGTGCCCGCGCCCGACGCCTCCCGCCACGACGCGTACGACTACTACTTCGACGTGGCCCGCGACCCCCGCTTCGGCTCGGTCAGCCATCTGGATGAAGCGGGGATGATGGAGGTCTTCGCCGAGCGCGGCGGCGATCCCGACCGCGAGGGCAAGCGCAACCGGCTGGACGCCCTGCTCTGGCGGGCCCACCGGGCGGGCGAGCCGGAGTGGGACGGCGCGAGCCTCGGATCCGGCCGCCCCGGCTGGCACATCGAGTGTGCGTGCATCGCCCTCGACCACCTCGGCATCCCGATCGACGTGCAGGGCGGCGGCACCGACCTCGTCTTCCCGCACCACGAGATGAGCGCGGCCCACGGGCGCGCCCTCAGCGGCTCGGCCTCGTTCGCCGGCGCCTTCGTGCACCAGGGCATGGTGGGCCTGGACGGCGAGAAGATGAGCAAGAGCCGTGGCAACCTCGTGCTCGTCTCGCAGCTGCGGGGCCAGGGCGTGGACCCGATGGCGATCCGGCTCGCGCTGCTGGCCCGCCACCACGCCCACGACTGGATGTGGACCGACGACCAGCTCGTCCAGGCCGAGCAACGTCTCGAGACCTGGCGGAAGGCGTTGTCCGGCAACGGTGGTCCGGTCGCCGACCAGACGGTCGACGACATGCGCGCGGCGCTCGCCCACGACCTCGACAGCCCTCGGGCGCTCGAGGCGGTCGACCGTTGGGCCAGCCAGGCACTCAGCCGCGGCGGCGACGACCCCGGCGCACCCGGCATACTCGGGCGGGCCCTCGACGCCCTCCTCGGCGTCCGCCTCTGACGCACCGCCCTGCAGGGGTGCGGGCCGTCCCACGGGGCGGACGGCCCACGTCAGGTCTAGCGGCCCGGCTGGTCGTCGTCGCGACCCCGGAGGTAGCGCTCGAACTCGCGCGCGATCGCGTCGCCGCTCGCCTCGGGGAGCTCGGCGGTGTCCTGGGCCTCCTCGAGCGACTGGACGTACTCGGCGACCTCCTCGTCGGACTGCGCGAGCTCGTCGACCCCACGCTCCCAGGCGCGGGCGTTCTCCTCGAGCTCGCCGTGTGGCACGGTGATGCCGAGCAGCGACTCGATGCGCCGCAACAGGCTGAGGGTCGCCTTGGGGGAAGGCGCCCCGCCGGCGTAGTGCGGCACGGCCGCCCAGGCCGAGACCGTCGGGATGCCGGAGTCGCTGGCCGTGTGCGTGAGGACACCGACGATGCCGGTGGGCCCCTCGTAGCGGGACGCCTCGACGTCGAAGCGGTGGATCGCCGCCTCGTCCTCCGCGGTCGCGGTCACCGGGATGGGCCGGGTGTGGGGCACGTCGGCGAGCAGCGCGCCCACAGTGACGATCGTCGTGACGCCGAGCTGCTCAGCCAGCTCGAGGAGCTCGATCGAGAAGGCGCGCCACCGCATCGAGGGCTCGATGCCCTGGACGAGCACGACGTCCCGCTCGAAGCCGGTCTCGGTGGCCACGAGGATGCGGGTGGTCGGCCAGCTCAGCAGGCGCCTGCCCTCCTCGATGGCCACTCGGGGGCGGTTGACCTGGAAGTCGTAGTAGTCCTCGGGGTCGAAGGCTGCGACGACCTCGGCGTCCCACACCTCGGCGAGGTGCCGAACGGCGCTCGTGGCCGCTTCGCCGGCGTCGTTCCAACCCTCGAAGGCGGCGATGAGCACCGGGTCGGTCAGCTCCGGCACGTCCTCGAACTCCAGCACGTCTTCTCCTTCACCGTGCGCGCGGTCGCGCCCACCCCTTCAGCCTAGGTCCTGCCGGTGTCGGCGGCCCCGTGTCGCGGACGGCGCGTCCCGCTTGCTCGGTATGCGGTGTGGGGCGAGCGAGGCCCTCGGGTGACCGGAGTGCGGGCTGGCGCAGCGCCGCCGTGCGAGCCTCCGTAGAATCGGCCCGGTCCCGTCATCCGGCACGACCCCGTGCCGCCGAGAGGAGCCACGTTGTCCCAGTCGCAGCAGCGACCCGACGCCACCGAGAGCCTGACCACGGCTCTCGGTCAGCGCATCCTGATCCTCGACGGCGCCATGGGCACGGCGATCCAGCGCGACCGGCCTGACGAGGCCGGCTACCGGGGCGAGCGCTTCGCGGACTGGCCGAGCGACGTCCAGGGCAACAACGACCTGCTGACCCTGACGGCACCCGAGATCATCGCCGGCATCCACCGCGAGTACCTCGAGGCGGGCGCCGACATCATCGAGACCAACACTTTCAACGCGAACGCCATCTCGCTGTCGGACTACGGCATGGAGGACCTCGCCTACGAGCTGAACTTCGAGGCGGCGGCGCTGGCTCGCCGCGAGGCCGACGCCATGACGGAGCGGACGCCCGACCGGCCCCGCTACGTCGCGGGGGCGCTCGGGCCGACGACGCGTACGGCCTCGATCTCCCCGGACGTCAACGACCCCGGGGCCCGCAACGTCTCCTACGACCAGCTCGTCGCCGCCTACCTCGAGGCGGCTCGCGGCCTCGTCGACGGCGGCAGCGACCTCATCTTCATCGAGACGATCTTCGACACCCTCAACGCCAAGGCGGCGATCTTCGCCGTCGAGACGCTCTTCGAGGAGCAGGGCCGGCGTTGGCCGGTCGTGGTGTCCGGCACCATCACCGACGCCTCCGGACGCACCCTCTCGGGCCAGGTCACCGAGGCGTTCTGGAACTCTGTCAGGCACGTCTCGCCGCTGGCCGTCGGGCTCAACTGCGCGCTCGGCGCCAAGGAGATGCGGCCCTACATCGCCGAGGTGGCACGCCTCGCCGACTGCTTCGTGTCGTGCTACCCCAACGCGGGGCTGCCGAACGCCTTCGGCGAGTACGACGAGGCGCCCGAGGAGACGGCCGCCATCGTCGGCGAGTTCGCCCAGGCCGGCCTGGTCAACCTCGTCGGTGGTTGCTGCGGCACGACCCCCGACCACATCGCCGCCATTGCCCGGGCCGCCGACGGCAAGCCGCCCCGGGCGTTCGGCCCCATCGCGCCGGCCATGCGCCTATCGGGGCTCGAGCCGTTCACCATCACCGACGAGAGCCTCTTCGTCAACGTCGGCGAGCGCACCAACATCACCGGCTCGGCGCGCTTCCGCAAGCTGATCAAGGACGGCGACTACGACACCGCGCTGTCGGTCGCGGGCCAGCAGGTCGAGAGCGGCGCCCAGGTCATCGACGTCAACATGGACGAGGGGATGATCGACGGGGTCGCGGCCATGGACCGCTTCCTCAAGCTCGTCGCGAGCGAGCCGGACATCAGCCGCGTCCCCGTGATGGTCGACTCCTCCAAGTGGGAGGTCATCGAGGCCGGCCTGAAGTGCGTGCAGGGCAAGGCGATCGTCAACTCGATCTCCCTCAAGGAGGGCGAGCAGCCCTTCCTCGAGCACGCGCGCCTCGTGCGCAAGTACGGCGCGGCCGCTGTCGTGATGGCGTTCGACGAGGACGGCCAGGCCGACTCGCTCGAGCGGCGCAAGCAGATCTGCTCGCGGGCCTACCGCCTGCTCACCGAGGAGGTGGGCTTCCCGGCCGAGGACATCATCTTCGACCCCAACGTCTTCGCGGTCGCCACCGGCATCGAGGAGCACGCCTCCTACGGGCTGGACTTCATCGAGGCCACGCGCTGGATCAAGGAGAACCTGCCGGGCGCCAAGGTGTCCGGTGGCATCTCCAACGTCTCGTTCAGCTTCCGCGGCAACAACCCGGTGCGCGAGGCGATCCACGCCGTCTTCCTCTACCACGCCATCGCGGCGGGCCTCGACATGGGCATCGTCAACGCCGGCGCCCTCGCCGTCTACGACGAGGTCGATCCCGAGCTGCGCGAGCGCATCGAGGACGTCATCCTCAACCGCCGTCCCGACGCCGCCGAACGGCTGCTCGAGATCGCCGAGGAGTACAACAAGACCGGCCAGACCGCCGAGGTCAGCGAGGAGGAGTGGCGCGCCCTGCCCATCGGCGAGCGCATCACGCACTCCCTCGTCAAGGGCGTCGACGCGCACGTCGAGGCCGACACCGAGATCCTGCGCGCCGAGATCGAGGCGCGTGGCGGCCGCCCGATCGAGGTCATCGAGGGCCCGCTCATGGACGGCATGAACGTCGTCGGCGACCTCTTCGGCGCCGGCAAGATGTTCCTGCCGCAGGTGGTCAAGAGCGCCCGCGTCATGAAGAAGGCCGTTGCCTACCTCATCCCGTTCATCGAGGCCGAGAAGGCGAAGGACCCCTCGCTGGCCCGGGCCAAGGACACCAACGGCACGATCGTCATGGCCACGGTCAAGGGCGACGTCCACGACATCGGCAAGAACATCGTCGGCGTGGTGCTGCAGTGCAACAACTACGAGGTCATCGACCTCGGGGTGATGGTGCCGGCGCAGAAGATCCTCGACGCCGCCAGGGAGCACGACGCCGACATCATCGGCCTCTCCGGCCTGATCACCCCCTCGCTCGACGAGATGGTGGGCTTCGCCGCGGAGATGCAGCGCCAGGGGATGACCATCCCGCTGCTCATCGGTGGGGCGACGACCTCGCGGGCCCACACCGCCGTCAAGGTCGACCAGCGCTACGACGGGCCCGTCGTCTGGGTCAAGGACGCCTCCCGGTCCGTGCCGACCGCCGCGGCGCTGCTGAGCGACGAGCTACGGCCCAAGCTCATGGCCAAGGTCAAGGAGGACTACGACTCCCTCCGGGCGCGGCACGCGAACAAGCACGAGCGGCCGCTGCTCACGCTCGAGCAGGCCCGCGAGCGCCGCACGCCGATCGACTGGACCGGCTACCACCCGCCGCACCCGCACCTGCTGCTGCAGCAGGACCACGACGTCTCGTCGGTGACGCGCACGCGCGGGGCCGCGCAGCACGTCAAGGTCTTCCACAACTACCCGTTGGGCGAGCTTCGCCGCTACATCGACTGGCAGCCGTTCTTCAACGCGTGGGAGATGAAGGGCAGCTTCCCCGACATCCTCAACAACCCGGCCAGCGGACCGGCCGCGCGCAAGCTCTTCGACGACGCGCAGGCCATGCTCGACCAGATCGTCGAGGAGCGCTGGCTCACCGCCAACGGCGTCATCGGCTTCTTCCCGGCCAACTCGACTGGCGACGACGTCGAGGTCTACCTCGACGAGGAGCGCACCCAGCCGATCAGCGTCCTGCACCACCTGCGCCAGCAGGGCGACCACCGCGCGGGCGTGCCCAACCGGTCGCTCGCCGACTACGTGGCGCCCAAGGGCACCAAGGACTGGGTCGGCGGGTTCGCCGTGACGGCCGGGCTCGGCGGCGCCGAACGCGTACAGCAGTTCCGGGCCGCGCTCGACGACTACAACGCGATCCTGCTCGAGTCGCTCGCCGACCGGCTGGCCGAGGCATTCGCGGAGCGGATGCACGAGCGCGTCCGCAAGGAGTTCTGGGGCTACGCCCCCGACGAGGACCTCGACAACGTGGCGCTCATCAAGGAGCAGTACGCCGGCATCCGACCGGCGCCGGGCTACCCGGCCTGTCCCGAGCACACCGAGAAGGAGTCGCTCTGGTCGCTGCTCGACGTGGAGGCCAACACCGGCATCACCCTGACCGAGAGCATGGCGATGTCGCCCGGCGCCTCGGTGTCGGGCTGGTACTTCTCCCACCCCGGCTCGCAGTACTTCGTCGTGGGCCGGCTCGGCCGCGACCAGGTGCAGGACTACGCCCAGCGCAAGGGCTGGACGCTCGCCCAGGCCGAGCGCTGGCTGTCCGCGAACCTCGCCTACGACCCGGAGGACTGAGCCGGTGAGCAGCTCGAGCGACGCCGGCCGGGCGCAGGACGTGGTGACGCAGCGCGAGGACGGCCCGCACCTCTCGCTGCCGGCCGCCGTGCTGTGGGACATGGACGGCACCCTCGTCGACACCGAGCCGTACTGGATCGAGGCCGAGCACGAGCTCGTCGGAGCGCACGGGGGAGTGTGGAACGACGAGTTCGCCCACCAGCTGGTGGGCAACGCGCTCGAGGTCTCCGCCCAGCTGATCATCGACCAGTCGGGCATCTCGCTGACGGTGCCGGAGATCGTCGACGCCCTGCTCCACCGCGTCATCGGCCGCGTCGAGCAGCGCGTCCCCTGGCGGCCGGGGGCCCGTGAGCTGCTGCTCGAGCTGGGCTCGCTCGGCGTCCCCTCGCTGCTCGTGACCATGTCCTGGCGGTCGCTGGCCGACGTGGTCGTGCGCAACCTGCCCGAGGGCGCCTTCCAGCACCTCGTGACCGGTGACGCGGTGAGCCACGGCAAGCCCCACCCGGAGCCGTACCTCGCAGCGGTACGCCTCGTCGGGGCCGACCCTGCAGACTGCATCGCCATCGAGGACTCGCCGGCCGGGGTCCGCTCGGCGACGGCCGCCGGCGTGCCGACCATCGCCATCCCGCACGTCGTCCCGGTGCCGCAGATCGAGGGCGCGGTGCACCTCGACACGCTGGCGGGGGTGCGCGCAGCGCACCTCGTCGAGATCGTCCGCCCGGTCCGCAGCGACTCGTCGCACCACGAGGGCGACACCTCCTCCGCAGGCTGAGCGACAGCTCGGCGCCGCCTCAGCCCCCGCTCACCGGCGGCCCTTGCGGCGGCTGCGGCCGCTCGAGGCCCCACGCTTCCGAGGCGCCGCGCCGCGTTGGGGGAGCGTCCGGCCCCGCTCCTGCCGGCGCCCGTCCGAGGGCGTATGCCGTCCGCCCGCGTCGCCGGTCCGTTCGCTCGGCTGCGCCTCGCCGGCGTGCGACGCGCTGCCGCGGCTGGAGCGCTCGGTGCGTCCGCGGACGATGCCGATGAAGTCCTCGATGCGCGGGTCCTCGTCGTCGACGCGCCACGCCAGGCCGACGCGCGAGGGGGCCACCCCGGCGACGGGGCGGTGCACGACGTCCTTGCGATGGTGCAGGCGGGCCACCGACATCGGCACGATGACGATCCCCGAGCCGGACGCCACGACGGAGACGGCCTGCTTCGTCGTCATGGGTGGCATCGCGGCCGTGCGCTCCCGTGCATCCGGCGTGGCGATCTCGGCCCACTCGGGCACGAGGGCCGGGTCCTGCAGCAGCACCTCCTCGGCGAGGTCCGCCACGTCGACCTCGTCGAAGGCGGCCACGACGTGCTCCTTCGACACGACCACCACCGGCACCTCCTCGTAGAGCGGGATGACGTGCAGGCCCTCGCGCTCCACCGGCAACCGGAGCAGCGCCATGGACGCCGACCCGTCCCGCAGATGGGCCGCGGCGTCGGCGTTCTCGGCGGGGGAGGCCTCCAGCGGCGACTCGGGCAGCCGTGCCGCCCAGACGCGCAGCCACTTGTCCGGCGTCACGCCGGGCACGAACTCGACGCGGAACGGGTGCGTCATGGTGGGCCTTCCGTCGTGGGCGTCCACCGTCGTGGCAGGACGGTCCGAGGCTAGTGCAGCAGGCGGCCGCGCTCGACGGCCTCGGGCCCCCGATGCGGTGTGCGACGTGGTCGGCCACCCTGGCGCCAGCCCCTACGCTTGCCCCATGCCCAAGCCGCAGACCATGAAGCCCCAGACGGCCGCGAAGAAGCTCGGGGTGCTGCTCGCGGAGACGCCCCCTGAGTTCCAGGAGGGTGTGGTCAGCCGCGACGAGCTCAACGCCCTACAGGCCGATCCGCCGCAGTGGCTCTCGGACCTGCGCCGCAACGGGCCCCACACCCGCCAGGAGACGGCGCGGCGCCTCGGCATCTCGAACTCGGGGCTCGCCCGGTCCGGCGTGGGAGAGCACCTCACCACCGCGCAGATCAAGGCGATCCTCGACGAGATGCCCGACTGGCTCGTCGCCGAGCGCGACGTCTACGCCCAGGTGCGCGCCGAGGAGGCACGACTCAAGGCCGCCGCCGCCCAGAAGGGCTGAACCCGCATCGGGGTCACCTCCCTGCAGCAGGAGGTGAGCCCTCGACGGGAACCGCGGCTCACGCATATGGCAGGGGCCTGCCTCCCGTGGGGATCACGGGCCCTCCCTGAGTCGCCCCCGTGCTCTCAGCGGTGCTGGGCCGTCCAGGTCCCCGCCTTGGCCGCGTCGGCGATGAGGTCGGCGAGCTCGGCGTGGTGCTCCCGGACCAGGCCGGTCGTGACCCGCACGTGGCCCTCCGGGCCCGTGACGTGCTCGACCGAGAAGGGTGACCCGGGAGTCACGGCGATGCCCTGGCTGGCGAGACGCAGGACGGCGGCGGCCTCGTCGCGCACGGGGACCCAGATGTTGAGGCCCTCGGTGCCCGGGACCTCGATGCCGTGCCGCTCCAGGCCGGCTACGACGAGCTGGCGCCGACGCGCGTACTCGGCACGGGCCTGCTCGATGCCGCGCGCACACGCCTCGTCCCGCAGCAAGCCGGTCAGCACCCGCTGAAGGAGGCGGCTCGTCCAGCCCTGCCCGATGGCCCGTGCGTGGCGGACGGGAGCCAGCAGCGCGTCCGGGCCGCTGAGGGCCGCGATCCGCAGGTCCGGGCCGTGCGACTTGCTGAAGCTGCGGATGTGCAGCACCTGCTCGGGGATCCAGGTCCCGAGGCTGATCGGTGCCGACGTGGCGATGGGGCCGCTCGAGTCGTCCTCGACGACGACGCAGTCCTGGCCTCGGAGCAGCTCGGCCAGGCGCCGTGCCTTGGCCGCGGACATCGAGATTCCGGTCGGGTTCTGTCCACGTGGCTGGATCACCACGGCGGCCGGCCGGCGCTCGAGCAGCTCCTGCACGCGCCCCAGCTGCAGCCCGTCGTCCTCGAGCGGCACGCCCACCACGTCGGCGCCGCGGTCCTCGAGCAGGTCGAGCAGCGGCGGGAAGCCGGGGTCCTCGACGAGCACGAGGTCCCCGGGACGCAGGAGCACCCGCGTGAGCAGGTCGAGCGCGTCCATGGCGCCGTCGACGACGAGGAGGTCGTCCGCGGCGTACGGCCAGTCGCGCTCGAGCTCGGCGCGGAGGTCGTGCAGCACCGGGTCGTCGAGGTAGCTGCTCGGCGTCGCCGGGTCGTGCAGCACGGACAGCACGGGAACGAGTGCCGGCAGCAGGGCGCTGTCCGGTATTCCGGTGGAGAGGTCCAGGTGCACGGGTGACTCGTGGCGCAGGGCGCGCGAGTAGCGCTCGCCGCCTCGTGCGCTCGGCGCCACCGTGGTGCCACGCCGGCCGTCCGAGCGGATCGTGCCCGAGCGCGCC
Source organism: Terrabacter sp. BE26 (assembly GCF_041941675.1). Classification (GTDB taxonomy): domain Bacteria; phylum Actinomycetota; class Actinomycetes; order Actinomycetales; family Dermatophilaceae; genus Terrabacter. Next base: position 3,880,643 of record NZ_CP090122.1, read on the forward strand.
AGCAGCTGCCACGCGGCGCTGACGGTCGTCGGCGACATCATCAGCTCGGCCGCGAGCCGGCGGATCGGCGGCAGCTGGTCGCCCGGTCGCAGCGCCTGGTCCCGGATCGCCCGCGACACCGCCTGTGCCAGGCCCTTGGCGGTCGGGGCGTCGAGGCGCTCCTCGAGCGAGGAGATGAGCGCGCGCATGTTCGTAACATAGCAATCTATTCATTGTGTGGCCTAGCCCTGAAACGTAATCTGGCGGGCATGACGACCTCACTGACCGCCATCGACCACTGGATCTCGGGCGCGCGGGTGCCCGGCACCTCCGGCCGCACCGCACCCGTCTTCGACCCGGCCACCGGCCAGCAGAGCGGTGAGGTTCCGCTGGCCACCGCCGCAGAGGTGGACGCAGCGGTGAAGACCGCGGTCGCCGCCGCCCGCGAATGGCGCACCAGCTCGCTCTCCAGGCGCTCCGCCGTCCTCTTCGCCTTCCGTGAGCTGCTGCACAGTCGCACCGACGAACTGGCCGCCATCGTCACGGCCGAGCACGGGAAGGTCCTCTCGGACGCGGTCGGCGAGATCGCCCGCGGGCTCGAGAACGTCGAGTTCGCCACCGGCGTGCCCCAGCTGCTCAAGGGGGGCTTCTCCGAGCAGGCCGCGAGCGGCGTCGACGTCTACAGCATCCGCCAGCCCCTCGGCGTCGTCGCCGGCATCACGCCCTTCAACTTCCCGGTCATGGTGCCGCTGTGGATGTGCGCCAACGCCATCGCCTGCGGCAACACGTTCGTGCTCAAGCCGAGCGAGAAGGACCCCTCCGCCTCGCTCTTCCTCGCCGAGCTGTGGAAGGAGGCCGGCCTGCCCGACGGCGTCTTCACCGTCGTGCACGGCGACAAGGAGGCCGTCGACGCGCTCCTGGACCACGAGGATGTCGCCGCGGTCAGCTTCGTCGGCTCCACGCCCATCGCGAAGTACATCTACGAGCGCGGAACCGCCCAGGGCAAGCGCGTGCAGGCGCTCGGGGGCGCCAAGAACCACGCCCTCGTGCTGCCCGACGCAGACGTCGACATGGCGGCCGACGCGATCGTCTCGGCGGCCTACGGCGCCGCCGGCGAGCGGTGCATGGCCCTCTCCGTCGCCGTGGCGGTCGGCGAGGTGGGCGACGAGCTCGTCTCGGCGATCTCCTCGCGCCTGCCGAAGCTGACCGTGGGACCCGGCGCCGCAGAGGGCACCGACATGGGCCCCCTCATCACGCGCGAGCACCGCGACAAGGTGGCCAGCTACGTCGCCGCCGGCGCCGAGGCCGGGGCCACCGTGGTCGTCGACGGACGTGAGCAACAGGTCCCCGACGACGGCTTCTTCCTCGGGATGACGCTTCTCGACGACGTCACCCCCGACATGACCGTCTACCGCGACGAGATCTTCGGCCCGGTGCTCTCGGTCGTGCGCGTCGCCACCTACGACGAGGGGCTCGCCCTCATCAACGCCAACCAGTACGCCAACGGCACCGCCATCTTCACCCGCGACGGCGGGGCGGCCCGCCGCTTCCAGAACGAGGTGGAGGTGGGCATGGTCGGCATCAACGTGCCGATCCCGGTACCCGTCGCGTACTACTCCTTCGGTGGCTGGAAGGACTCGCTCTTCGGCGACACCCACATGTACGGCCCCGAGGGGATCAACTTCTACACGCGCGGCAAGGTGGTGACGCAGCGCTGGCCCGACCCCGCCACCTCGAGCGTCGACCTCGGCTTCCCGCGCACCCGATGAGAGACGAGGCAGCCATGACCGAGCTCGACCAGCGCACCGTCGTCAAGGACCTCCTCGACCACATGGGCGGGGACGAGGTGCGCGCCCTCGACCGCGCCCACGTCTTCCACTCGTGGTCCGCCCAGGGCCTCATCGACCCCCTGCCCATCGCCCGCGCCCAGGGCTCCTACTTCTGGGACTACGACGACAGGCGCTACCTCGACTTCAGCAGCCAGCTGGTCAACGTCAACATCGGCTACGGCCACCCGAAGGTCGTCGCAGCGATCCAGGAGCAGGCTGCCCGGCTCGCCACGATCCAGCCGGCCTTCGCCAACGACGCCCGCAGCGAGGCGGCACGCCTCATCGCCGAGGTGGCGCCCGAGGGCCTGTCGGCGGTCTTCTTCACCAACGGTGGCGCCGAGGCCAACGAGAACGCCATCCGCATGGCGCGCCTGCACACCGGGCGGCACAAGGTGCTGGCGACCTACCGCAGCTACCACGGCGCGACCGGCGGCTCGATCACGCTGACGGGCGACCCGCGCCGGTGGCCCTCGGAGCCGGGCCTGCCGGGGATCGTCCACTTCTGGGGGCCCTACACCTACCGCTCCGCCTTCCACTCCGAGAACGAGGAGCAGGAACGCGACCGCGCCCTGGCGCACCTGCGCGACACCATCATGGTCGAGGGCGCGCACACCGTCGCGGCGATCATCCTCGAGACGGTCGTCGGGACCAACGGCATCCTCGTGCCGCCGGACGGCTACCTCCAGGGCGTGCGCGACCTCTGCGACGAGCACGGCATCGTGCTCGTCGTCGACGAGGTCATGGCCGGGTTCGGCCGGTGCGGCGAGTGGTTCGCCGTCGACCACTGGGGTGTGCGTCCCGACCTCATCACGTTCGCCAAGGGCGTCAACTCCGGCTATGTGCCGCTCGGCGGCGTGATCATCTCCGACGAGATCCGGGCCACCTTCGACCAGCGGGCCTACCCCGGCGGCCTCACCTACTCCGGCCACCCTCTCGCGTGCGCCTCGGCCGTCGCCTCGATCAACGCCTTCCGCGAGGAGGGCATCATCGAGAACGCGCGGATGCTCGGCGCCGACGTCATCGGTCCTCGCCTGCGCGAGATCGCGGCCAAGCACCCGAGCGTCGGGGACGTCCGCGGGCTGGGCGTGTTCTGGGCCGTGGAGCTCGTGCGAGACCGAGAGACGCGTGAGCCGCTCGTGCCCTACAACGCGGCCGGCGAGGCGGCGCGCCCCATGGCCGCCTTCGCGGCTGCCTGCAAGGAGCGGGGGCTCTGGCCGTTCACCCACTTCAACCGGACCCACGTGGTCCCGCCGTGCACCACCACCCCGGCCGAGGTGGAGGAGGGCCTTGCGGTGCTCGACGAGGCGCTCGCCGTGGCCGACGAGTTCACCGCCTGAACCGACGGCGACTCGTAGGAAGGGGTCTCCCGGCGCAGCGGGGCCGGGTCGCGAGACCCGGCCCCACCGTGTTCCTGCGCTGGAGCGGGGCTGCCGCAACCCCGCTGGGCGGTGCTCCATTCCATGGACGCGTCCCGTAGGCGGTGTCAGACTTGTTGGACAAGTTCAGTGAGCGAGGAGACAGGCAGCGCCTGACGAGGGAGTCATCCCGAGGCGGCCGTGGGCTCGCGTCGCCGAGGCGAGGCCCCACGGCATACGGAGACCTTCCCGCCGGACCTGCTTCTGCTCGCACGGGGTGCGCTCGCACCGACCGAACGGCCGTACGCCCAGCGCCCTTCAGAAGAAGCGATGGAGCCCGGCTGATCGGCAGCCGGCCGATCCGGACGAGGAGAGCCTCCGATGTCTGACACCAACATCACCACCCCCACGGCGGGTATGACGGCAGCCACGGCGCCGGTGACCGCCGAGCCGACAGCGGTGGCCGCCACGGCCGACCCCGCCCCGCTGGGGCTCGCAGCCTTCGCCATGACCACCATGGTCCTGAGCGTCGTGAACGCGGGCATCCTCAACGCAGCACTCGCCCCCACGGTCCTGGCACTGGCACTCTTCTACGGCGGCATCACGCAGCTGCTCGCCGGCATGTGGGAGTTCCGTCGTGGCAACACCTTCGGGGCCACGGCATTCAGCTCGTTCGGCGCCTTCTGGCTGTCGTACTGGTTCCTGGCGACCTTCATCCTCAGCACTCCGGCCCTGGTGGCCGTCGCCGCCCAGATACACCAGGGGATCGGGCTCTACCTGCTCGGCTGGGCGATCTTCACCGGCTACATGACCGTGGCCTCGTTCCGCGTGAGCGGCGCCGTGGCGGCCGTCTTCGTCCTGCTGACGCTGACGTTCGTCGCCCTCTGCATCGGCGCCTTCTCCGCCATCATCCCGCCCACCTCGTCGTGGACGAAGATCGGCGGCTGGCTCGGCCTCGCGACGGCCCTGGCTGCGTGGTACGCCTCCTTTGCCGGCGTGACCAACGAGACCTTCAAGCGGACGGTCGTGCCCACGTGGCCGATGGCTCCTGCAGGGAAGGCTCGCTGACCGCCTGAGCGAGGGCTCTCACGAGGGGGCTGGGCCGGCCGTCGTTGAGGGACCCGCGGTCCAGCGCCGGGATCCGAGTGCCGTGGGGTCGCGTCGTTTTGTCATGCCCTGGATGTCCGCGGGCGTTTTGGCCGCGCCGAGAGGCGCACGAAGCGGGCCGGGCAGTCGCTCGATTGGCCTCGGCGGGGCAGTGCCACCTACGCTGGAGCGCCATGACATCCCCCTCCACGACGCTGCCGCACGCCCTGACGAGCCTCTCCGCCCACCACACCGAGATGGGCCGATGACCGGGTTGCTGCGCCGCGTCGTACGGCGCTACCAGCTGCACTGTGCCCGTGAGGACGCACGTGTGCGCGGCATCGTCGTCCCCCTGGGCGTGTGGGTCTGCGGCTGCGACCACGTCAGCCTCGACCGGCTGGCCTTCACGAGACACCTGACCGAGGTTCACGCCTGACCCTCGGGTCGCCGCCCGCGGGGCCCGGTCCTCGTCTGCTCTCGGACGCTGCTCCCAGAATCCTCACGCAGACTGACGGACTGCATGTGTCGACGGGTGAGAAGGATGCTGAGTGCAACGACGACCGACGGGCCGCGTACGACCCATGAGGACCGCACAGCGGCCACGGAGGCGCCTGCGCGACCGGCTCGCCCTTGGTGCCGCCACGGTGGTGACGCTGCTGGCCGGGGCGGCACCCGCCGTGGGCCAGTCGCTGAGCGACGGTGCTCCGGTGGCCATCACGGGTCCTGCGGCCACCGTGCTCAGCACGGACACGCGCGGGCAGGGCCGCCTCGTGGAGGCGTTCGGTGACGTTCGCCGGGCTCGCAACATCGCCGTCATCGTCCCGGGCGTGGGATGGACCGGGCCCCTGTTGCGTGACGAGAGCGGTGCCGGGCGCAGGCACCCCGCGGTGCAGGCCCGCAGCCTCCTGGCGGAGATGGAGCGACGTGCGCCCGGCACGCCGGCCGCGGTGGTCGTCTGGCTCGACTACGACGCGCCCGCCGGGATCGACCCTGACGCCGCCCGCTCCGACCGTGCCGTCGAAGGAGCTCCGCGACTGGCCGCGTTCGTCGGCAGCCTCCCGGCGTCCGCCCGGGTCACCGTCGTGTGCCACAGCTACGGTTCGGTCGTGTGTGGCCATGCCGCACCCCGACTGCACGTGTCGTCCCTCGTCGTCGTCGGTTCGCCCGGCATGGACGTCTGGTCCCGAGCAGCCCTGCACACGTCGGCGACGGTGTGGGCCGGGATCGCTCCTGACGACCCGATCGGCCTGGTGCCTCACACCCGCGTCGACGGCCTCGGCCACGCTGCCGACCCCACGGCGCGCGGCTTCGGCGCCCGGTCGCTCCCGGTCGACAGGACGCACGGGCACAACGGCTACCTCGTTGCCGGCACGGCATCGCTGTACGCGATCGCCCAGATCGTCACGGGTCAGAGCCCACGCGCCGGGAGATCCGCTTCGTAGCGAGGGCAGGCACGGACCGCCCGGTGGACCCGGACCCTGGTGGCTCAGGCGTCGATCTCGACCAGGCCGGTGACGCTCGGGTCGACGGCGCGCGACGCGGCGTCGTCGGGCAGCGGGGGAGGGGTGCCGCCCCAGGCGGGGCACAGGGCCCGGTGGTCGCACCAGTCACACAGCCGGCTGGGATTGGGGCGCCAGTCCCCGGTCGTCGCGGCCCGCTCGATCGCCTGCCACAGCGCCTTGACCTTCCGCTCGGTGCCGAGGAGGTCCTGCTCGTCGGGCTCGTAGGCGACGATCTCGCTGTTGCCGAGGTAGACGAGCTGCAGGCGCTTGGGGATGACACCACGCTGGCGCCACAGCACCAGGGCATAGAACTTCATCTGGAACAACGCCTTGGCCTCGAAGTGCTCGGAGGGAGAGCGTCCGGTCTTGTAGTCGACGACGCGCATGGCACCGCTCGGAGCCACGTCGAGGCGGTCGACGTAGCCCCGCAGGACGAGGCCGTCGACCTCCGTCTCGACGTACAGCTCGCGCTCGGCAGGCTCCAGGCGGGTGGGGTCCTCGAGACCGAACCAGGACTCGAGGAGGGTGGCTGCCCCGGCGAACCACTCGTCCGTGCGACCGTCGTGCTCGGCCAGCAGGTCGAGCATCGCCGGCTCCTCAGCCGCGAGGCGCTCCCACTCCGAGGCGACGAGTCCGACCGCTGCCTCGACGGTGCGCTCGGCCGCCGGCAGGTCGAAGAGCCGCTCCAGGACCGCGTGGACGAGGGTGCCGCGAGCCGTCGCCTGGGTGGGCGGCGAGGGGAGCTTGTCGATGACTCGGAAGCGGTAGAGCATCGGGCACGACATGAAGTCGGCGGCCCGACTGGGGGACAGCGCTGCAACCATGGCCCGACTGTATTGCGCCGCACCGACATCGTCGGCGCAGGCTCCACCGAGGCCCACAGGTCCCTCATCGGCTCCTCATCGGCCGGTCACGGCCGAGAGGCCGCACCAGGGCATAGGGTCGGGCCATGAGCACCCGCGCCCGGTCCGATGCGGCTCACGGGTGGCGCATCGGCAGCCTGGTGGGCACACCGGTGTACCTCGGTCGGTCGTGGCCGGTCATCGCACTGGTCATCGTCGTCCTGTTCGGTCCCAACCTCTCCCGCCCCGACCGAGGGGCGTCCTACGGCTACCTGCTGGCCGCGGGGTATGCCGTGCTGCTGCTCGCGTCGGTGCTCGTGCACGAGGCGGCGCACGCCCTCGCCGCTCGCTGGCGCGGGCACCCGGTCAGCCGCATCGTCGCCGACGTCTGGGGTGGGCACACCGTCTACGACGCCACGAGGAGCTCACCGACCACGACGGCCCTCGTGGCGTTGGTCGGTCCGCTGTCCAACCTGCTTCTCGCCGCCCTCGGGTGGGCGCTGCGCTCGGTCACGGCCAACGACACGGCCCAGACGCTGCTGGGCATCGTCGCCTTCGCCAACCTGCTCGTCGGGCTCTTCAACCTCCTGCCCGGGCTGCCCCTGGACGGCGGCCAGATCGTCAGTGCCCTCGTCTGGCGGGCCACCGGCAGCAAGGGCCGCGGTCTCGTGGCCGCGGGCTGGCTGGGCCGGGTGGTGGCCGTCGCGACGGTGGGCTGGTTCGTGGTCCGCGGTCTCCTCGAAGGCGGGGCGCCGCAGGTCTTCGACCTGCTGTGGCCGGTGGCCATCGCGTTCTTCCTCTGGCAGGGCGCCACCGCCGCGGTGCGCGCCGGGCAGATCCACGTGGCCAGCGCAGGGCGGGCCACCGATGTGCTGGAGCCTCTCGTCCTCGTGCCCGGCAGCCTGCCCCTGAGTGAGCTGGACGGCGCCGCCCCGGGTGCCTGGCTGGCGGCGGCCGACCCCAGCGGGTGGCCGCTCGGGATCGTCGATGCCGAGTCCGTGGCGCAGGTGCCGATGGAGAGCCGTGACCGGACGACCGTCGCTGCCGTCACGCTGACCCAGCCGCCTGCTTGGGTACTGGCCCTGCCGGCCGACGCGGTGCTCACCGACCTCATCCGTGCGATGAGCGAGGGGGAGCTGTCGCTGGCGGTGGTCGTCGACGAGTCCACCCGCGACGTCCGGGGGCTGGCCCGTGCCGAACGGATCAACGACGTGGTCGGCGCGCAGCTCGCCCGACGGGGACGTCGCTGACCGGCAGCGACCTGCCTCGAACCGCTCCGAACCCGGTTCGAACCGACTCCGATCTGGCAGCGAACCGGTCCGCACCGGCCAGAACGGTGCAGCCGACGTGAGGGCGGGACGAGGATCAGCCCGGTCCCGGGTCGGACCTTGTCCACACCCCCCTGGGGTCGGCGGCGGCGGTCCACAGCAAGCGGCGAGGGGCTGGGCCAGAGCGGGGCAGCACGCAACCGTTGAGGCGACGGCCCGACGGGCGGGCCGAAGGAAGGCGTCATGACGACGAGCCGGACCGACCCGAGCACCACGGCGAACACGCCCAACACCACGGCCACCAGGACGACCAGGACGGCCAAGACGACCAGGACCGCCAAGCTGACCGACGCTGCAGCGGCTGCACCGTCCGCCGGCGCGCGACGATCCGAGGGAGGCACCGCCAAGGCGGGTGCAGCGCAGCTCCCAAGCAGCTCCGGTCGCAACGAGGTGCGCCTCAGCGGCCGTCTGGCGGCGGAGGCGGAGGAGCGGGAGCTGCCGAGCGGCGACCGCATCGTCACGCTCCGTGTCGTCGTGGGGCGGACACCGACCCCTGCACGCAGGCGTCAGCCCGTCGAGGGCCCCAGACGGGCCACGGTCGACACCATCGACGTCGTCTGCTGGACCGCAACGACACGGCGCACCGCCCTTCGCCTACGGGCCGACGACCTCATCGAGGTCGATGGCGCCCTCCGACGCCGCTTCTTCGGCGGCGCCGCCGGGAGGCAGAGCCGATACGAGGTCGAGGCGACGGCCCTGAGGAGGGCGTCCGGAGGTGCCGGCGCGGGCACCTAGACTGTGCTCCCATGACCGACGCCGAGCAGCCCGACGCCGGGCAGCGCACCGCCGAGCAGCACCTCGGCGAGCCAGTCCCAGCCGAGCCGCGGACGACTGGCGGGGCCCTTCCCGGGCGAGGAACGGACGGCGCACGGGTGACCGGCGCCCACGCCCGCCGCGGTGTCTTCGAAGTGGGCGAGCGGGTGCAGCTGACCGACCCCAAGGGCCGCCTGCACACCATCACGCTGGAGCCGGGTCGTGAGTTCCACACGCACCGGGGCTTCCTCCGGCACGACGACCTCATCGGGTCGCACGACGGCTCCGTGGTGACCAACACGGCCGGCGTCGAGTACCTCGCGCTGCGGCCGCTCCTCAGCGACTACGTCATGTCGATGCCACGCGGCGCCGCCGTGGTCTACCCCAAGGACTCGGGCCAGATCGTGCAGATGGCCGACATCTTCCCCGGCGCGACAGTCGTGGAGGCGGGGGTGGGCAGCGGGGCGCTGTCCATGTCGCTGCTCCGGGCCATCGGAGAGCGGGGCCGGCTGCTGTCCTTCGAGCGGCGCGCCGACTTCGCGGACATCGCCCGCGGCAACGGGCGCGCGTTCTTCGGCGGTGACCACCCCGCCTGGACGGTGACCGTGGGAGACCTCGTCGAGTCGCTGCCAGACCTCGTCGAACCCGGCACCGTCGATCGGGTGGTTCTCGACATGCTGGCCCCGTGGGAGTGCCTGGAAGCCGTCGCGGAGGCCCTCATCCCCGGTGGCGTGCTGATCTGCTACGTCGCCACGACGACACAGCTGAGCCGGGTCGCGGAGGGCATTCGGGCCCACGGTGGCTTCACGGAGCCCTCGGCGTGGGAGTCGCTCGTGCGTGGCTGGCACCTGGAGGGTCTCGCAGTGCGGCCCCAGCACCGCATGCACGGGCACACGGGCTTCCTCATCACCACTCGCCGGCTGGCCCCGGGCGTGCCCGCGCCCGAACGCAAGCGGCGCCCGGCCAAGGGCGCCTACGGCGAAGCCGACGTCGCCGCAGGCGGTGGCACGGGACCGGAGGTCGATGGCTCCACGGCAGTGCCCGGGTCCACCGCCTCGACCGATGTGCCGGCGGAGGCGTGGACCGCAGAGGCGCTCGGTGAGCGCGTCAAAAGCGACAAGACGATCCGACGCGTCCGACGATCACTGACTGATACATCCGACGACATCCGCTGAACCGGGGTTAGGGTCGAATGGTCACTGTGTGCGAGTGACGGATCCAGGAGGCCGAGATGTCCGACGACGTCCGAAACCCAGACCACCAGGGTGCCGCCGGTGCCCGAGAGCCCCGTGAACAGGGAGAGACCGGGACCGCCGGCGCAGGTGACCGGGAGCTGGCAGCGCTGCGCGCCGAGGTCCAGTCGCTGCGCGAGGCGGCCCGCCACTCGCCCCAGCGGACGCGCGAGCTCGAGGCCCGCCTGGCCCACGTGCAGACGAGCCTGTCGACGCTCTCCTCGCAGAACGAGCGCCTCGTGCGCACGCTCAAGGACGCCCGGGAGCAGATCGTCAACCTGAAGCAGGAGGTCGACCGGCTCGCCCAGCCGCCGAGCACCTACGGGCTGGTCCTCGACGCCCCCGACGACGGTGCGATCGACATCCTCACCGGCGGGCGCAAGATGCGTGTGGCGATCAGTCCATCGGTCGACCAGCAGAACCTCGGGCTCGGCCGCGAGGTGATGCTCAACGAGGCGCTCAACGTCGTCTCGGTCCACGGCTACGAGCGCGTGGGAGAGGTCGTCACCGTCAAGGAGCGCATCGACGGCGACCGCGTCGTCGTCGTGACCCACGGCGACGAGGAGCGGGTGTGTCGCATCGCGACGCCCCTGCTCGCGGAGGCCATCCGCGTCGGTGACTCCCTGACCCTCGACCCCCGCTCCAACTTCGTCCACGAGGTCATCCCGAAGCTCGAGGTCGAGGAGCTCGTCCTCGAGGAGGTTCCCGACGTCGACTACGAGGACATCGGAGGCCTCTCCGGGCAGATCGAGCAGATCCGCGATGCCGTGGAGCTTCCCTTCCTGCACCCCGAGCTCTACAGGGAGCACGCTCTCAAGCCGCCCAAGGGCGTCCTGCTCTACGGCCCTCCCGGCTGTGGCAAGACGCTCATCGCCAAGGCGGTCGCCGCCTCCCTGGCCCGCCAGGTGGCGGCGCGCACCGGCAAGGCGATGGAGAAGAGCTACTTCCTCAACATCAAGGGTCCGGAGCTGCTCAACAAGTACGTCGGCGAGACCGAGCGGCACATCCGGCTGATCTTCCAGCGCGCACGCGAGAAGGCGTCCGACGGCACGCCCGTCGTCGTCTTCTTCGACGAGATGGACTCGCTCTTCCGCACGCGTGGCTCGGGCGTCAGCAGTGACGTCGAGACGACGATCGTGCCTCAGCTGCTCGCCGAGATCGACGGCGTCGAGCGGCTCGACAACGTCATCGTCATCGGCGCCTCCAACCGCGAGGACATGATCGACCCCGCGATCCTGCGCCCCGGCCGCCTCGACGCGAAGATCAAGATCGAACGCCCCGACGCCGAGAGCGCCCGTGACATCTTCAGCAAGTACCTCACCGCCACCCTTCCCTTGCACGAGCACGACCTTGCCGTGCACGGTGGCGACCGCGACGCGACGGTCGAGGCCATGATCACGGCCGCGGTCGAGCGGATGTACTCCGAGATGGAGGAGAACCGCTTCCTCGAGGTCACCTACCAGGGTGGCGACAAGGAGACGCTCTACTTCAAGGACTTCAACTCGGGCGCCATGATCCAGAACATCGTCGACCGGGCGAAGAAGCTCGCCATCAAGGACTTCCTCACGACCGGCCAGAAGGGCATCCGCGTCGAGCACCTGCTGGCCAGCTGCGTCGACGAGTTCAAGGAGAACGAGGACCTGCCCAACACCACCAACCCCGACGACTGGGCGCGGATCAGCGGCAAGAAGGGCGAGCGCATCGTCTACATCCGCACCCTCATCAAGGGCAAGGACGGCACCGAGCCGGGCCGCTCCATCGCGACGGCCAACACCGGCCAGTACCTCTGACACCTCTGAACCGACACCCTCAACCGACCACGTAGGCCGAGGTGGCCCGCATTCCGGGCCACCTCGGCCTCTCGACGGTTCAGGCGGGCGGGAGGTCCGGTCAGCTGTGCGTGGGCCGCTCGGCGCGGCGGGCGGCATACGCCCCCAATGCGCGCCAGCCCAGCAGGAACGCAGCGAGCACGACCGAGGCGACCACGACGAAGCTCGCTGCGGTGCCCAGGCCGGTCGCGCGGCGCAGCAGCATGCCCACGAGGACGGTGGCGAACCACACGGTGACACCGGGCGCCAGCTCGACCGGCCAGCGTCCGCGCAGCACGCGCACCACGACCCAGCCCAGAAGCGTGCCGACGAGGAACGGCCAGGCCGTGAGCACGGCGCCGAGGGCCGGGCCGGCCTCGCGGTGGCTGGACCTGCCGATGGCGGCGAAGACGAGCACGAGCACGACGTCGAGGACCAGGGCGGGGCCGGGCCGGCGCCACCAGACGGGGCGGGTCACGGGAGCGTGTCGAACGGCAGGCGCGGCTGGGGCGGTGCGTGGGTCGGGTCGACGCCCTCGAACAGCGAGCTGATCGAGCGGCCGTGGTGGATACGGCTGATCGCCTCGGCGAACAGGGCCGAGACCGAGCGCACGGTCAGCTCCGGCCAGTCGTCGGGCGGGGGCACGGTGTCGGTCGTGACGACCTCGGTGACGAACGGGTGGCCGCGGAGGCGCTCGACCGCCTTCCCGGCGAAGAGCCCGTGCGTGCACACGATCGCGGCCTCGGTCGCGCCCGCCTCGTGCAGCCGGTCGATCAGCTCGACCATCGACCCGCCGGTGGCGATCTCGTCGTCGAGCACGATGGCGCGCCGTCCGGCCACGTCTCCCACGATGGCGTCGATGACGACCCGGTCGTCGGCGACCCGCTGCTTCGAGCCGGCGGCGACCGGCAGCCCGAGGAGACGCGCGAACTGGGTGGCCACCTTGGCGTTGCCGAGGTCCGGGCTCACGACGACGGAGCCGGACAGGTCGGTGCCACGGAAGTGGTCGGCCAGCACACCGATGGCGGTCAGGTGGTCGACCGGGGTGGAGAAGAACCCGTGGACCTGAGGGGCGTGCAGGGCCATCGTGAGCACCCGGTGGCAGCCGGCGGTGGCGATGAGGTCGGCCACGAGGCGCCCGCCGAGCGAGATGCGCGAGGCGTCCTTCTTGTCCGAGCGGGCGTAGGCGTAGTGCGGCATCACGGCGGTGATCTGCGCGGCCGACGCGCCGCGCGCCGCATCGATCATCAGGAGCAGCTCCATCAGGTGCTCCTGGGTCGGTGGGACCAGCGGCTGCACGATGTAGACGTCACGCTGGCGGCAGTTCGCCAGCAGCTGCGCCTGCAGGCAGTCGTTGCTGAACCGCTTGATCTCCGCGGGGGAGCGGGTCACCCCGAGGTGGGTGCAGATCCGGTCGGCCAGCTCCAGGTGGGCGGAACCGCTGAACACGACGACGTCGTTCACTTCGAGACCATCCCTCGACCGTCCCCGCCCATCCACACGGACCGGCGTGCTGTTGCAGACTATCGGAGCCCGCGGTCGTGCGCGTGGTCGCGCACCCAGCGCACCAGCTCCGCGCGCGCGGCCACGCCGACCCGCGTGGCGCCGGGAAAGCTCATGAACCCGTGCGGCACGCGCGCATAGTTCGTGTGGCGCGTGTCGACCCCTGCGTCGCGCAGTGCTCTCGCGTACGCGGCGCCCTCGTCGCGCAGCGGGTCCAGGTCCGCCGTCTGCACCAGGGTCGGGGGCAGGCCGCCGAGCTCCTCAGCGTGCAGCGGCGAGACCAACGGGTCGAGCGGGTCGAGCGCGTCCTCCGCGTCGCCGAGGTAGTGCGCGAGGAAGGCGTCCATGTCGACGCGGGTGAGGATCGGGGCCTCGGCGTGCAGCGCCACCGACTCCGAGCTCATGGTGGCGTCCACGGCCGGGTAGACGAGCGCCTGGTGGGCGATGTCGGCACCGCCCTCGTCACGGAGCACCTGCGCCACCACGGCTGCGAGGTTGCCCCCCGCCGAGTCACCGGCGAGGCCGAGCCCGCCGCTGCGCCACCGTGCTCCCGAGGCGTCCGGTGCTCCCGATGCGGCCCAGCGCGCCGCGTCGACGCAGTCGTGCACCGCTTGCGGGGCGCGGTGCTCGGGTGCGAGCCGGTAGTCGACGTTGAGCACCACGACATGGGCGCGGTCGGCGAGCCACGCGCAGATGGGGTCGTAGCCGCGCGTGTTGCCCAGCACCCAGCCGCCGCCGTGGAACCACAGCAGCGCCGGCAGGTCCTCATCCCGGGTGCCCCGGGGCCGGTACGTGCGCACGTGGATGGACTGGCCGTCGCGCGCCGCGAAGCTCGTGCCGGCGATCTCGACCCCGGCCGGCACCGGTCCGGTGACCCAGGTGTACGGGATGCGGGTCGGCGCGAACCACGCTCTGCTACGGGCGATCTCGTCGGGAACGAGGATGCGGTCGCTGCCCCTCGAGCGGTTCAGGGCGCGGACCAGGAGCTTGGTCCGCAACGGCATGTCCCACGAGTCAGTGACCGTCACGCCGTCAGTGTTCCACCGGTCGCCCCCAGATGACACCTGGCCCAGCCTGCCGGCAGTGCGGCAGCGCGTACCCAGCTTCGCGCCCACCCTGCGGCGAATCGGCACCCGGCTCGGGCAGGATTGGCCCATGCCAGGCGACGCGGAGGAGACGCGGCCCCCCACGCAGGGGGCCGCTCCCGGCGACGCACGGCGGCCGGACGACACCACGGGGGAGACCATGCGCCGGACGGAGCACGTGCAGGACGCTCTGCAAGAACAGCCGGAGGTCCAGCCGGCGCAGCAGGCGCGGCTCCCACACCCGTCCTCTTCCGGGCCGGCTCCGGACGTCGAGGTCGTGGAGCCGCCCATCCCCGACCGCGTCCGCCGCCCGGCCGACGGCGTACGCCTGGCCGCGGCCCTGCTGCTCCTGCTGCTCGGCCTGATGGTCGCCGACCTCGCGGCCGGCACCCGTGGGGCCGTCGAGCAGGACCTCACCGACGTCACGAGCGGCCTACCCCGCTTGCTGCTGACCCTCCTGGGGTGGCTGAGCGGCATCGGCGTGCTGCTGCTGCCGATCGCCGTCGGCGCCGACCTGCTCGTACGCCGCCGTCCCATGCAGCTCATCCAGGCACTGGGCGCCGCAGTCGTGGCCGGCGTCCTCGTCATCGTGCTGAGCCTGCTCGTGCAGTCGGGCAACGGCGGCTTCATCACCGGGGTCCTCACCCGGCCCACCCCGGCGGGGCACACCGGCCCGCTCGACATCGTCATCGTCTCGATGGTCGCCCTGCTCACGGTGGCCGACATCTCCGGACGCAAGTGGATCTCGCCGATCGCGACGGGCGTCGTCGTGGCCACCCTCGTCACCACCCTCCTGTCGGGCGCCATGACCCTTGCGGCCCTGACCTGCTCGCTGCTGGTGGGCTGGATCGTCGGGCTCACGTCGCGGCTCGTCTTCGGCGTCAGCTCCACCCGCCCTCCGGGCACCGAGGTGGCCGCGGTGCTCGTGTCGTGCGGCATCCCGCTGGCCAGGCTCGAGCTCATCGACGGCAACGATGCCGGTGACCGCCGCTACCTGGGGGTCACCCCAGACGGTCCGCTCGACGTCCACGTCATCGACCGCGACACCTTCGGGCTGGCCTCCGGCCGCCGCCTGCTGCGCGTGCTCCGCCTGCGCAGCGGCTTCACCCGGCCGCCCGCCCTGACCCTGAAGTCCGAGATCGAGCACCGCACTCTGATGGGGCTCGCGCTGCACGACGCAGGGATCCGGGCCCCGAAGCCCGTCGCCGTCTCGGAGGTCGGTCCGTTCTCCGCCGTCATCGCCTACGTCCAGCCCGAGGGCACCCCGGTCGCCGAGCTCACCGGCGGGCTCGACCGCGCGCAGCTCGAGGCGATCTGGCACATGGCGGGCACCCTGCAGCGGCGTCGGATCGCCCACCGGCAGCTCGGTCCCTCGACCGTCCTGCTCGACGACGCCGGCGGCGTGGCTCTCGGGCGCCTGGGCAGCGGCGACGTCGCCGCCGACGACATCAGCCTGCGCATCGACCTCGCGCAGCTGCTCACCACCGTGGCGCTCGCCGTCGGGCCCGAGCGCACCGTCGCCTCGGCCGTGGCCGCGCTCGGTGAGGACGCCGTGCTGCGGGCCGTCCCGGTGCTCCAGCCCGTCGCGCTCAGCCCCGACACCCGCGCGGCGCTCCGGGCCGCGAAGTCGGTGATCGGCGAGCTGCGGGAGCGGCTCGTGGCCCTGCGACCCCAGGCCGAGCCCGTCGAGCCGGTGGAGCTGCGCCGCATCTCGATCAAGGGCGTCCTGACAATCGTCATGGGTGGGGTCGCCGGCTACCTGCTCCTGACCCAGCTGGCCCAGGTCGACATCGGCAAGGTGGTGACCACGGCGGACTGGCGCTGGGCCGTCCTCCTCGTCCTCTTCGCGGCCGCGACGTTCGCCGGGGCCTCCATCGCCCTGGCAGGCGCGGTGCAGATTCACCTGCGCTTCGTCCGGACCTACATGACGCAGCTGGCCGTCGCCTTCAGCGGCCTCGTCGCGCCCGCGGCCGTGGGCAACATCGCCCTCAACACCCGATACCTGCAGACCTCGGGTCTGTCGCCCACCCTCGCCGGCGCGAGCGTGGGCGTCGCGCAGGTGGCCCAGTTCTGCTCGTACTTCGTGCTGCTCGTGATCTCCGGCGTCCTCGCGGGCACGGGGCCTGCTGTCTCGTTCAGCCCATCGCCGGTCCTCGTGGCGGCCATCCTCGCCGTGGTGATCCTCGCCATCGGGCTGCTCGCCGTGCCCAGGGTCCGGGCGATCCTCACCGACCAGGTCCTCCCGCAGATCAGGGCGGCGCTCCCCCAGGTGCTCGCCGTGCTCCAGCACCCGAAGAAGCTCGCTCAGCTGCTCGGCGGTGCCCTGATGCTCGACATGTCCTTCGTCGGCGCGCTCGTCTGCGCGACGAGGGCCTTCGGTGGCGAGGCGCCGGTGGCCGCCATCGCGGTCGTCTACTTCGCGGGGGCGATCGTCGGCTCGGCCGTGCCGACGCCCGGTGGCCTGGGCGGCATCGAGGCGGCCATGTCGTTCGGTCTCATCTCGATCGGCATCGACAGCGGCACCGCCGTCTCCTCGGTCCTGCTCTATCGCCTCGCGACCTACTGGCTTCCCATCCCGTTCGGGTGGCTCTCCCTCAACCGGCTGCAGAAGGTGGGCGCCATCTGAGCCGGGCGGACGGCATACGCCCACGGCGTGTTCGTGGTCGTGGGGCGCGGACGTCACGAGAGGCCGGGGCGGTTATCGTCGGGCCATGACGGTGCGGCGGATCATGGGACTCGAGACCGAGTACGGCATCTCCGTGCCCGGCGACCCGATGGCCAACCCGATGTTCCTCTCCGGTCAGGTCGTTAGCGTGTATGCCGCAGCCCAGGGCATCCGCTCCAACCAGTCGAGCTGGGACTACGCCTTCGAGGACCCGCTGCGCGACGCCCGCGGCTGGCAGCTCGACCGGCAGAACGCCGACCCGAGCCAGCTGACCGACGTCGAGGACCCCACTCTGGCCAACGTCGTGCTCACCAACGGGGCCCGCTACTACGTCGACCACGCGCACCCCGAGTACAGCTCACCCGAGGTCACCCTCCCGCGTGACGCCGTCACGTGGGACCGGGCCGGAGACGCCATCGCGCTCGAGTCGGTGCGGCTGCTGGCCGCGCGGCCCGGGCAGCCGCCCGTCAACCTCTACAAGAACAACGCCGACGGCAAGGGCCAGTCCTACGGCACGCACGAGAACTACCTCATGCCGCGGCGGACCCCCTTCCCCGACATCGTGCGGCACCTCATCCCGTTCTTCGTGACGCGACAGGTCGTGTGCGGTGCCGGCCGGGTCGGGCTGGGCGTGGACAGCAGGGGAGCGGGCTACCAGATCTCGCAGCGGGCGGACTTCTTCGAGACGGAGGTCGGCCTCGAGACGACGCTCAAGCGGCCGATCATCAACACCCGCGACGAGCCGCACGCCGTCGCCGACCGCTACCGGCGGCTGCACGTCATCATCGGCGACGCCACCCACCTCGACGTCGCGACCCTGCTCAAGGTCGGGACGACCTCGCTCGTGCTCGGGATGATCGAGGACGGCCACCTCACCGAGGACTGGTCGATCCGTCGGCCCGTGGCTGCGCTCCAGACGGTCTCGCACGACCCGTCGCTGCAGGCCACCATCGAGCTGGTCGACGGGCGTTCGGTGACGGCGCTCGACCTGCAGTGGATGTACCTCGAGGCCGCCCGCGCCTGGCTCGACCGGCGCGGCGACGACCCCGAGCCCGAGGCCACCACCGAGGTCATGGCCCTCTGGGAGGAGGTGCTCACCGGCCTCGGCACCGACGTCATGTCGTGCGCACCACTGGTGGACTGGGTGGCCAAGCTGAAGCTGCTCGAGGGCTACCGCTCCCGGGATGGCCTCGACTGGGACCACCACCGCCTCGCGGCCATCGACATCCAGTGGGCCGACGTGCGGCCCGAGAAGGGTCTCGTGCACCGTCTGCGTGACCGCGGCATGGTGCGCGACCTCGTCACGCCTGAGGACGTCAAGGCGGCGCAGACCACCCCACCCGAGGACACCCGCGCCTGGTTCCGGGGCGAGTGCGTGCGCCGCTTCACCGCGCAGGTCTTCTCGGCGAGCTGGGACTCGGTGGTCTTCGACGTCCCGGGGCGCTCGAGCCTGCAGCGCGTGCCGATCCTCGAGCCCGAGCGTGGCACGCGGGCCCAGGTCGGCGACCTGCTCGAGCAGAGCAGCGACGTCGCCGAGCTGCTCCAGGGGCTCGCCACTCCCGAGTAGGGGTGGCCAGCCGGTGCCCCCGTGGACCGGTGCCTGCGACCCCCCGGCGCGAGCTGTTTGGGAAGAGGTCCTCGGATGCCGGGGGCCTGAAGGGTTAGGGTCGAGTCGACAGGTCTTCACGTCTGGGAGGTACCCATGCCGGGTCAGGAGCACGTCAAGCCGCAGCGTCGTGACGAGGAGCCGCCGGAGAGCCCGGAGGAGCCTCCCGCCGCACCCGCCGGCGCCGCCGTCAAGGACGGTCTGAGCGACGACATCGACAGCGTCCTCGACGAGATCGACGGTGTCCTCGAGTCCAACGCCGAGGAGTTCGTCCGCGGTTTCGTGCAGAAGGGCGGCCAGTGACCCCAGCGCCCACGGGAGGCTCGCGACAGCTCGACGACGCCTTCCTCCGGGCCGGGTCGTCGTCTTTCACCGAGTTCGTCGCCGCCTACCGTCCAGAGCTGCTTCCCTCCGCGCGCCGGCTGCCCTCCGGTGCGAGCATCGAGGCACCTCACGGCACCACGATCGTGTCGCTCCTCTTCGAGGGCGGCGTCCTCATGGCCGGCGACCGCCGGGCCACCATGGGCAACGTCATCGCCAACCGTGACATGCAGAAGGTCTTCGCGGCCGACGAGTACAGCGTCGTGGGCATCGCCGGCACCGCGGGCCTGGCGATCGAGCTCGTGCGCCTGTACCAGGTCGAGCTCGAACACTACGAGAAGATCGAGGGCGCCATCATGTCCCTCGAGGGCAAGGCCAACCGCCTCGCCTCGATGATCCGGGGCAACCTCGGCCTCGCCATGCAGGGCCTGACCGTCGTGCCCACGTATGCCGGGTTCGACCTCGAGTCCGCGACCGGGCGCATCTTCTCCTACGACGTCACGGGCGGCTGCTACGTCGAGGACGGCCACCACTCGACCGGCTCCGGGTCCGTCTTCGCGCGCGGCGCGCTCAAGAAGCTGTGGAGGCCCGGGCTCGAGGAGCAGCAGGCGGTGTCCGTGGCCATCGAGGCGCTCTACGACGCGGCCGACGACGACTCGGCCACCGGCGGCCCGGACCTCGGCCGCCGGATCTGGCCGACGGTTGCGGTCGTCGACCACGCCGGCGCCCGTTTCGTCTCCGAAGACGTGCTCGAGGGTCACGTCGAGCGTGTCGTCGCGGCGCGCCGTGACAACCCGGGAGGTGCGCGATGACCATGCCGTTCTACGTCCCTCCCGAGCAGGTCATGAAGGACCGGGCGGACTACGCGCGCAAGGGGATCGCCCGCGGTCGGTCGGTCGTCGTCGTGGGCTACGACAAGGGCATCGCCTTCGTCGCGGAGAACCCGTCGCGGGCGCTGCACAAGGTGTCGGAGATCTACGACCGCATCGCCTTCGCCGCGGTCGGGCGCTACAACGAGTTCGAGAACCTGCGAGTGGCAGGCATCCGCTATGCCGACCTGCGCGGCTACTCCTACGACCGCACCGACGTCACGGCCCGGGCGCTGGCCAACACGTATGCGCAGATCCTCGGCGGCGTCTTCACCCAGGAGTCCAAGCCCCTGGAGATCGAGATCGTGGTGGCCGAGGTGGGCGCCGACAGCGACAGCGACCAGATCTTCCGGCTCACCTACGACGGTTCCGTCGCCGACGAGCGCGGTTTCGTGGCCATGGGTGGCGCCAGCGACGCGGCGGAGGAGCGGTTGCGCAGCGGCTGGCGTCCGGGCATGACGCTCGCGGAGGTGCTGCGCCTGGCGGTCGACGTGCTCGCAGCCGGCGACAACGGCGAGCGACGGGTGCTGGACGAGGCACAGCTGGAGGTGGCGGCCCTCGATCGCGAGCGGCCGCGCCGCTCCTTCCGTCGCATCGTCGGTCCGGTGCTCACGCAGCTCCTCGGCGAGCCGGCCGAGCGTTCGTCGGACGACGCAGGACGCTCCCCGCAGCCCCCGGCCGCCGGCCCGGTGACCTGAGGCAGCTCAGTCGAGTGGCCCGCAGCCAGCAGGCTCCGGCTGACCGGCCGGCCGCGCACGGCCGAACACGCGAGGGCCGCTCCCGAACGGGAGCGGCCCTCGCGCCTGTCAGCAGCGAGTCAGCGGCGGTTCGCGCCGGCTCGCCGGCCCGCGGCGGCCTGCGTCGTCGACGAGCCGCCCCGGGAGGCGTCGGACGAGGCGTCGTCCTCGCCATCGGCACCCTCGCGGCGGGAGTCGGCCGGTGCGCTCGGCTCCTCGGCCTGCTGACCCTGGGCCTGCCGGCCTTCGGCGGTCTCCGCCTCGAGGTCGTGTGCCGTCGAGCTCTCGGCCGCCGTGCCGACCGGCTCCCCATCAGGGCCGGTGACAGTGTCGGGGTCGGCGTCGGGCCCAGCGTCGGGCCCGGCCGTCTCGCTCGCGACGGGCTGCGCCTGGTCCGCCACCGGTGCGGCCTGCGCACCCTTCCCGGGGCCGCCCAAGGACTCCACCGACTCCACGAGGGCGCCTCCGCCGAGCGTCGCGAGCATCTGGCGGACGTTGGCCAGCTGCGCCGTGATGCTGTCGCGCTGCGCGGCGGCCGCAGCCAGCTCCCGGTCGGACTCCTCCCGCAGCCGCGAGGCGTGGTCGCGCGCCTCGGACACGATCTGGTCAGCCTGGCTCTGTGCCGTCTCGAGCATGCGCCGGGCGCGCGAGCGCATCTCCTCGGAGTCGTGCTCGGCGCGCTCGGTCAGCTGGCGCAGGCGCCCCTCGCTCTCGGTGAAGGCCGCCTCCATCTGCTGGCGACGCGCCTCGAACTCGGCCTCGGCCGACTCCCGGCGGGCCGCGAGGCTCACCTCGAGCTCGGCAGAGGCGTTCGTGGACTTGGCCCGCTGCGCCTCGAGCTCGGCGGCCGCCTCCTGGCGCTGGGCCGCCATGACGCTCTGGGCCTCGGCGACGACGGCCTGCGCCTCGCGGGTGGCCTGGGCGATGACGCGTACGGCCTCCTCGTCGGCGCGCGACCGGGCCTGGTCGGCATACGAGGTTGTGGTGGTCTTGAGGTCGGCCGCTGCGCGGTTGGCCCGCTCGCGGATCTCCTCGGCGTCGGCCGCGGCGCGGCTGCGCATCTCGGCGGCCTCCTGGTCGGCGAGCGAGAGGATCTGGGCGATGCGCTCACCGAGCTCGGTGAACGCCTGCCCGGCCGCCGGCGACGCGTTCTTCTTGAGCTCGGCCATGACGCGTGCCTGCTGTCCGAGCTGGCCCCGCAGGTCGGTCAGCGCGGCGTTGAGCCTCGTCAGCTCGACACTCCGCTCGGCGGCGTCCTTCTTGGCCGCCTGCAGGGTGCGGTTCTGCGCCTCGATGAAGGAGTCCACCTCCTCCGGCTCGTAGCCGCGGCGGGAGAACTTGAAGTGGGGTCTGTCGATCATTTCCGTCCAATGCAGAGGAGGTGGAGGACTACGGCATGAGGGGACGGCGACAGTCTGGCAGCAGCCGCTGGGCGACCGCGACCCAGGGCTGAACCGCGTCGGGCGGCTTCGTCACGGCTGCGCGGTCCCTCGCGCCGGTCTCAGTGCAGGCGCACGCGTGGGTCGAGCACGGCATACACGACGTCGACCACGATGTTCGCGACGACGACGGCCGCCGAGGCGAAGAGCACGATGCCGATGATGACCGGCAGGTCCTGCTGGTTGATGGCGTCGATCGCCGTCTTGCCGAGTCCCGGGAGCGAGAAGACGGTCTCGGTGACGACGACGCCACCGAGCAGCGCCCCGACGTCGATGCCGAACTGCGTCACGACCGGGGTCAGGGCGGCTCGCAGGCCGTGTCGCAGGATGACGCGGCGCTCCGCGATGCCCTTCGAGCGCGCGGTGCGCACGTAGTCCTCGCCGAGCACCTCGAGCATCGAGGCGCGGGTCAGGCGGGTGTAGGTGGCTGCCGAGACGAGCGCCAGGGTGAACCACGGCAGCACCATGTGCTGGAACCACGGCCCCAAGCCGTCGGTCAGGGGGGCGTAGCCACCGGGCGGGAAGAGGTCGACCCCGGCCAGGGTGAGGCGGAAGTAGAAGAAGTAGAGCAGGAGCAGGCCGAGCAGGAAGGTGGGCATCGAGTAGAAGAAGAGGCTGAACGCCGTGAGGGACCGGTCGGTCAGCGAGCGGGGCCGGATCGCCGAGAGCACCCCGTTGGTCAGGCCGAGGACCATCCAGATGATGGCACCGCCCACGACGACGGAGACGGTGATCGGGAGGGCGGCTGCCATGATCTCGGTGACCGGCACCTGGTGGTAGTAGTCGTAGCCGAGGTCGCCGTGCAGAGCCTTCCAGAGGAAGTCCGTGTACTGCTTCCAGACGGGCTGGTCGAGGCCGAGGCGGTGTGAGATCAAGGCAACGGTCTCGGGCGTCGCCTGTCGGCCCGCGAGTGTCCGGGCGACGTCGTTGGGTGCGACGAAGAACAGGCCGAAGACCGCGACCGTGATGAGCCACAGGACGAGGATGCCGAGTGCCAGGCGGCGCACGAGGAACCGGGCCATCCCTACCTCCTAGTCCCTGGTCTCGGCGGTCGGGGCGGCCTCGATGGCGTCGACGTCCGCGAGGGGCTCGACCGTGATGTCCGACACCTCGGCCATGATCCGCTCGGCCCGTGGGTCGAAGGCGTCGCGGACGCCGTCACCGAAGAGGTTGAAGGCCAGCGTCGTGATGAGCAGCGCGGTGCCGGGGAACACGACGAACCACCAGGCCACGGTGTAGTAGTTCTGGGACTCGCTGATCATCCCGCCCCAGTCGGCGGTCGGCGGGGGCAGCCCCAGTCCGAGGAAGCTCAAGGTGGCCTCGACGAGGATGACGACCGGGATGAGCAGCGAGGCGTAGACGATGACGGGCGCCAGGACGTTGGGCAGGATGTCGACGAACATGATCCGGCTGTCCGAGGCGCCCAGGGACTTCGCCGCCTCGACGAACTCCCGCTCCCGCAGCGACAGGACCTGGCCTCGGACGATGCGGGCGACGGAGGCCCAGCTGAAGAAGCCGATGACGAGCACGGTGACGAGCAGGCTGGGACCGGTGATCGACACGAGGGCCACCGCCACGAGGATGAACGGCACCGAGAGCACGACGTCGATGAGGCGGGCCAGCACTGTGTCGACGAAACCGCCGAGGAACCCGGCGGCGAGTCCGACGATGACGCCGATCACCACGGTCAGGGCGGTGGCGGCGACGCCGACGAGCAGGGAGATCCGGGCGCCGTACGCGATCCGCACGAAGATGTCGCGGCCCAGGTCATCGGTGCCCAGCCAGAACTCGCGGGACGGGGGAGTCGGCAGCCCGTCGGGCGTCAGACCCGTCTGGCGGTACTGCTCGTTCACGGGGTGGCCGGTGATCGCGGTCGTCACCGGGGCGAAGACCGCCATCAGGACGATGAGGACGATCACGACGAGGGAGATCATCGCGACGCGGTCGCGACGCAGCCGCTGCCACGCGAGCAGCCACGGGCTGCGGCCCTCGATGGCGCGTCGGGTCCCCTCCGGGCCTCCCGTGGACTCGGCGTCCGGCTCGGGTCCGAGGCCCTCGCTCGAGGTGGAGGTGGGAAGGATGCCGCTCACGGTCGTTCGCCTCCTTCGTCGGTCGGGTGTGGCGGGCCCTGCGCGTCCCGGGTCTCGCCGTGCGCTGAGGTCCCGAACGCGGCCGACGGGTCCGAGGAGAGCTCCTCGCCCGCGGCGAGCGGGTGGAAGCAGGCCGTGCGGTGGTCCGGCCGGTCGCCGTGCACGGGCTCCAGTGGCGGAACGGCGGCCGAGCAGTCGGCCTGGGCGCGCGGGCACCTCGTGTGGAACCGACAGCCGGAGGGCGGGTCGGTCGGCGACGGGAGGTCACCGACGAGGATGGTCCGGCTCCGGCTGTCGGCGATGTCGGGGTCGGGAACCGGCAGCGCCGACAGCAGGGCGCGCGTGTAGGGGTGCCGGGCCGTGCCGAACAGCTCCTCGGTGCGGGCGACCTCCACGAGCTGGCCGAGGTACATCACGGCAACCCGGTCACTGACGTGTCGCACGACCGACAGGTCGTGGGAGATGAACAGGTAGGTCAGGCCGAAGTCCGTCTGCAGGTCGATGAGCAGGTTGATGATCTGGGCCTGGATGGACACGTCGAGCGCTGACACGGGCTCGTCGCAGATGATGAGCCGCGGCTGCAGGGCCAGAGCGCGGGCCACCCCGATGCGCTGGCGCTGCCCGCCGGAGAACTCGGCCGGGAACCGGTTGTAGTGCTCCGGGTTGAGCCCGACCCGTTCCATGAGCTCCTGCACCCGGCGCTTGACCTCTCGCCCCGAGCCGATCCCGTGGATGACGAACGGGTCGCCGATGATCGAGCCGACCCGCCGGCGTGGGTTGAGCGAGCCGTAGGGGTCCTGGAAGATCACCTGCACCTCGCGGCGCACGGTGCGCAGCTCCCGCCGGCTCAGCTGCGTGATGTCGCGACCGTCGAAGGTGACGGTGCCGGAGGTCACGTCGTAGAGCCGCGCGATGCAGCGGGCCAGGGTGGACTTGCCGCAACCGGTCTCGCCGACGAGGCCGAGCGTCTCGCCGGTGCGTATCTCGAGGGACACGTCCTCGACGGCGTGGACCAGGACGTCACCGCGGCGCCAGAGGGAGCTCGAGCCGACCGGGAAGGTCTTGGTCACGTGCTCGACGCGCAGGAGCGGCGCGGATGCCGGAGGAGTCGTCTCGCGCTCCGGCGCTTCGGGGTTCGCGGTCACGCCGACTCCTCCTCGCGCACGGTGGCGGGGCGACCCGCGCCAGGGGCCGGTCGCAGCGACGCGCCGTCCTTGGGAAGGAAGCACGCCGAGGTATGCCGTGGGTCCCGGGCCACCGGGTCGAGCCGTGGCACCTCGTGCCGGCAGTGCTCGAAGACGTCCGGGCAGCGGGTGGCGAAGGGGCACTCCTCGGGTGGGTCGATCAGTGAGGGCGGCGTGCCGGCGATGGGCGTGAGCCGCGTGCGCGTGCCGCCCTGGGCCGGCAGCGAGGCGAGCAGCCCGCGGGTGTAGGGGTGGTGGGGGAGGTAGAAGAGGGTGCGGCGCGGTGCGCGCTCCATGGCGCGGCCGGCATACATCACGACGACGTCGTCGGACATCTGGGCGACGACGCCCAGGTCGTGGGTGATCAGGACGATCGCCGTGCCGAACTCCTCCTGCAGTCGTTGCATGACGCCGAGGACCTGCGCCTGGACGGTCACGTCGAGCGCCGTCGTCGGCTCGTCGGCGATCAGCAGAGCGGGGTCGAGGGCCATCGCCATGGCGATCATGACGCGCTGGCGCATGCCTCCGGAGAACTGGTGCGGGTAGTCGTCGAGGCGCTTGGCGGCGCCGGGGATGCCGACGAGCC
Organism: Terrabacter sp. BE26; assembly: GCF_041941675.1. Taxonomy (GTDB): domain Bacteria; phylum Actinomycetota; class Actinomycetes; order Actinomycetales; family Dermatophilaceae; genus Terrabacter. The sequence goes on from NZ_CP090122.1 coordinate 3,906,442, forward strand.
CGAGCAGCTCGGCGGCCCGGGCGCGTGCCGTCGCAGTCGCCGTCTGGGGTCGGTGCGCCCTGATCATCTCGACGATCTGCCAGCCCACGGTGTAGTAGGGGTGCAGGCTCGAGAGCGGGTCCTGGAAGATCATGCCGATCTTGGCGCCGCGGATGCCCTGGAGGGTCTTGGCCGAGGCCCCGATGAGCTCGACGCCGTCGAAGCGGGCCGAGCCCGAGACCCGCGCGCCGCGGGTCAGACCGGTGATGGTCTGCGTCGCGACGCTCTTGCCCGAACCGGACTCACCGACGATGGCGAGCGTCGTGCCGCGGTCGACGTCGAACGACACCTTCCGAACGGCCTGCACGACGCCGTCCGGAGTCGCGAAGGAGACCGAGAGGTCGCGCACCTCGAGCAGGGCCATGGGGTTCGCCTTTCACCGAGCGGGTCGCCGGCGTCAGCCGCCCTGCTTGTCGGCCGTCAGCCACACGTTGGTCGGGTCGTAGTTCTGCATCGCCGGCACGTAGACCGCGTTCTGGACCTGGCTCGCGTGGTAGTTGGCCTGCTTGGGGTTGGTGATGGGGAAGAACGGCGCGTCCTCCATGACCTTGCGGTCGGCCTGGGCCCACAGCGTCGCCGCTCCCTGTTGCGTCGGCGCGGTGGCGGCCTGGCTGACCGTGGCCGTGGTGCTCGGGTTGTCGTACAGACCGAAGTTGCTCCCGCTCGGGGGATACGACGGCGGTCCGATGAACAGCGGGTTGAAGAACGACAGCGCCGCGTTGCCGTACCAGTCGGCGCCCCACCCCGCCACCGCGAGGTCCCAGACACCTCGCTTGGCGACCGAGGGCACCTGGAGGTACTTGGTGTAGAAGTCGGCGTTCGGCGAGGGGATGCCCTGCACGGTGATCCCGGCCTTCGACAGGTCTTGCTGGGCTGTCTGGAAGACCTTGCTGCTGCCCTCCGAGGAGTTGCGGTAGAGCATCTTGAGCGTCAGGCCGCTGGTGAACCCAGCCGCCGCGAGCATCTGCTTGGCCTTGTTCGGGTCGTAGGGGTAGAGGTCGAAGTTCTGCTCACCCCCGACGATGTCCGAGGGCAGCACGTGGCTCAGGGCCTCGTTGAGGTTGGGGCCGCCCAGGACCTGGATCAGGTTGGTCCGGTTGAGGGCATACGAGATGGCCTGGCGCACCTGGACGTTGCTGAGGGCGTTGTTCGCGTTGGGCGAGACGGTGTTGTAGACGATGTACGGGTTCGACGAGGCGGACGGGCCGATCGTCAGGTTGGGGTCCTTCTTGGCGATCAGGGCCGGCAGCTGCGAGGGCGGTGGGAAGTTGTCCCACTCCATGTCCGCGCTGGGGGTGCCGGTCTGCAGCTGCTGCTGCGTCGAGTCCTGGGTGACCGTCTCGTTGATGACGATCTTGTCGACGTAGGCCTTGCGCACGGGGTCCGACGCCGCGTCCCAGGCGGGGTTGCGGGTGAAGGTGATGTTCTTCGTCGGCGTGTAGCTCTCGATCTGGTAGGGCCCGTCCGAGAGCGTGTGCTGCGCGAGCTCCGGGCTGGTCGGCAGGTACGCGTCCCACTCCTTGGGCGCCGGTGAGAAGGCTGGGAGCGTCAGCATGTCCGGGAAGTAGCTCGCCGGGTTGTCGAGCGTGAACACGACCGTGAGGTCGTCCTTGGCGACGACGCCGGGCAGTGCCGTCTTGTCCATGTACGAGGCGATGGCCGACGGCGTGTGCGCCACCTTGGCGAAGCCGTCGCAGAAGCTCTGCATCCCGACGATGACGCTCTCGTAGTCGGGCAGGCCGCCGAAGGGCTGGATCGGGTTGCAGCTGCGCTTGACCCCGCGCACCATGTCGGCTGCCGTCACCTGACGGGCGGGCGAGGTGTTCCACTTGGCGCCCGAGCGGATCTTGATCGTGTAGGTCTTGCCGTCGGCGCTGATGCCGTCACCCTGAGTCGGCATCGACTGGGCGAGGTCTGGAACCGCCTTGGTCGTCTGGCCCGCGACTGCCGGGTAGGTGAAGAGCTGGCGGCTCCACATCCTCAACCCGAGGTAGCCGATGGAGTAGTAGCTGCTGTTGGGGTCCATGTAGCCGACGTCGCCGCTGCCGAGCAGGTTGAGGGTGCCGCCGCGCACGGCGTTGCCCGAGGCGCCGCCCGTACCGCCGGCGCCGGTGCTGCCGGAGGTCGTGCCGCCACCGGAGGTGCAGGCCGTCACGGTCAGGCAGCTCGTGGCCACCACCGCGAGGGCCGTCACAGGCCACTTTCTCAGGGGCATGGTCTCTCCTAGGTCACGTAGGACGGGCCGGTGACGACCGGTCCCGGGAGCCCCCGCGGGCGCCCGTCGTCCTCACGCTAGGCACGGGTGTGAGACGCGAGCGGGCGAGCCGGCCCGGATGTCACGCGATCGCAAACCGCTTGTCACACAGGACGTCGTCAGGTCACAGATCGACATACGTACGGCCTTCTCGCAGGAGTTCGCCGGATCGTCTCCAGACGCCGACCTACGCTGAGGACATGCGGCGGGTTCTTCTCGTCGAGGACGACGCACGGGTCAGGAGGGTCCTGCGGCTGGCGCTGGAGGACGAGGGCTTCACCGTGCTCGAGGCCGCAGACGGTGGCCAGTGCGTGGAGTCCGTCAAGGCCTCACCGCCGGACATCGTGCTGCTCGACGTGATGCTGCCGGACCGCGACGGCTTCGCGGTCTGCCGGGAGGTACGCCGCAGCAGTGACGTCCCGATCATCATGGTGACCGCCAGGACCGACAGCCACGACGTCGTGGCGGGGCTGGAGTCCGGTGCCGACGACTACGTGACGAAGCCCCTGGTCGCCAAGGAGCTCGCCGCACGCATGCGGGCGTTGCTGCGCCGCACGGAGCCGCTCATCGGGCGACCCACCCGCCACGTCGTCTCCGGGGACCTGGACATCGGGATCGACGACGGCGTGGTCCGACGGGGCGGCCAGCCGGTCAGCCTGACCCGCACGGAGTTCCGTCTCCTGGTGGAGCTCGCCTCCGTCGAGGGCCGCATCTGCAGCCGCGAGCACCTGCTCGACCGGGTCTGGGGCTACGGCTACTTCGGCGACAGTCGCATCGTCGACGTGCACATCCGCCGGTTGCGCACGAAGGTCGAGCTGGACCCGGCCAGTCCCAGGCACGTCGTCACCGCGCGTGGGCTCGGCTACCGGTTGGCCGGCTGAGGCACCCATGCGCGGCAACCGGGCTCGGGGGTGGCGGGACCGCGGGCGGCTCCTTCCCGCTCAGGGCGCCGGCCGAGGCGACCTCTCGGGGGGCTTCGTCCGGAACGTGTTCCCGGCCTTCTTCCGGCACTTCTCCGCGGGCGCGCGGCCGGCCCCCGGGCTGCGCCGGCGGCTCGAGATGACGTTCGGCCTGCTGGCTCTGGCCATCTCGGTGCTCGTGTCGGTGCTGTCGTGGGTGGTGGTGTCCGGATACCTCCTCGCCGACCGGCAGGACACCGCGGTCAGCGAGACCACGCTCGGCAGCTCCGTCCTCGCCTCGGCGCTCGCCCGCGGGACGGCACCGGTCGGTTCGCTGCTGGGCGGGCTCCCGACGAACGACGCCGACGCGTCGGTCGCGCTCGTCTCGGGCCACTGGTACCCCAGCCCCTCGCGGGCCGGGGCGGCCGGCGTGCCGCCCGCGCTCGTCGCGGCGGTGACGTCGAGCACCGTCGCCGTCCAGCGCGTCGTGGTCGACGGTCACCTCAGCCTGGTCGTCGGGGCTCCGCTGCAGCGACGGGGCGACGCGCTCTTCGAGGTGTTCCCGCTGACCGACCTCGAGCACAGGAGGACCACCCTCGCCTGGGTGCTGGGAGCGGTGGCCGTCAGCACCTCGTTCGCCGGTGTGGCCCTCGGCCGCCGGGCCAGCCGTCGGGCGCTGCGTCCCCTTGCCGAGCTGACGGCGCTGGCGGGAGCCGTGGCGGGCGGCCGCCTGGACGTCCGGCTCCGCTCCCGCGTGGACCCGGACCTCGACCCTCTCGCCCGCTCGTTCAACCGCACGGTGGAACAGCTCGAGCACCGGGTGCGCGCCGACTCGCGGTTCGCCGCAGACCTCAGCCACGAGCTGCGCACGCCCCTGACCACGATGCTCAACTCGATGGAGGTCATCGCCAACCGCCGCGACCAGCTCCCCAGCGCCGTCCGCGAGCCCGTCGACCTGCTGGCCGACGACCTCCGGCGGTTCCGTGCGCTCGTCGTCGACCTCCTCGAGATCTCCCGCCACGACGCCGGCGAGGAGCTGCAGCTCGAGCCGGTCGACGTCGGGGAGCTGGTGCGGCGGGCAGCGGACGGCACGGCCGGGCGGGCGGTCACCCGTGTCAAGGCCGGCTCGGGCCTCGACGGGCACGTCGACAAGCGGCGCCTCGAGCGGGTGGTCGCCAACCTCGTGGCCAACGCCGAGGAGCACGGCGAAGGGTGCGTCGCGGTGACGGTGGAGGGTGACGGGAACACCGCGCGGATCACCGTCGACGACGCCGGTCCGGGCATCCCGGAGGCGCAGCGCTCCCGGGTGTTCGACCGCTTCGCGCGCGCCGGGGGCAGCGGTGAGCGGGGGGTCGGCCTCGGGCTCGCCATCGTCCAGCGCCACGTGGCGGCGCACGGCGGCACGGTGCAGGTGACCGCGAGCGACGCCGGAGGCGCGCGCCTTGTCGTCATGCTGCCGCTGCACTGACGCGGTCGCCACGGTCCCGACGGGACGGGCATACGTGCCGTATGCCGTCCCGGACGACACGGCATACGTGCCGTGTGCCGTCCGCCTCGGTCAGGGACGGCGGCACCGTCCCTGCGGAGCACGACCCGTCGGCGCGCTGCTCCGGAGGGTCGCAGCCCCTGTCGCCGGCCCGCTCCTGGTCGTGCTCCTGGTCGTGCTCCTGGGTGGCTGCGGTCTCTCGGCGCAGTCCGAGCCGGAGCCCGTGGCGTCCCCGGCACCCGAGCGACCAGTGCAGCGACCAGCCCACCCGGGGTGCCGCTGACCATGCACGTCTACCTCGTCCACGGGCGCCGGCTCGAGCGCGTGACGCGCGCCGTGACACCGGGGACGGGAGTCGATCCGGTGCTGCGCGCGCTCTCGGCCCCGGTCGGGGCCGCGGAGCCCGCCGCGGGCCTCCGGACCGCCTTGCCGGCCTCGCCGCTTCCCCTCACGGGCACGATGAGCGGCCCGCGGACGGCCGACGTGTCGGTCCCCCCGGGCTACGACCGGCTGTCGACGGCCGAGCAGGAGGTCGCCATGGCGCAGATCGTCTTCACAGTCTCGGCCGACACCCTGGCTGCCGGGGTCAGGCTCGTCAGCGGGGCGGAGCCGGTGCCCGTGCCGGTCTCGCAGGGCCGGCTCGTCACCCGGCCGGTCACCCGGCAGGACTATGTCGACCTGGCCCCGGCGCACTGACCCGGCTTCCCGCGGCCGGTCGGATCCGGCGAAAGCGCTTGTGCCGCCTAGAGTTGGTTCATGGACCGGCGGATCTTCGGGATCGAGAACGAGTACGGCGTCACGTGCACGACCCAGGGCCAGCGGCGGCTGACTCCGGACGAGGTGGCCCGCTACCTGTTCCGTCGTGTGGTGGCCTGGGGGCGCTCGAGCAACGTCTTCCTCGGCAACGGCGCCCGGCTCTACCTCGACGTGGGCTCGCACCCCGAGTACGCGACGGCGGAGTGCGACTCGGTGCGTGAGCTGGTCGTGCAGGACAAGGCGGGGGAGCGGATCCTCGAGGGGCTCGTGGAGGACGCCCAGGGCCGGCTGCGAGACGACGGGGTCGAGGGCGAGATCTTCGTCTTCAAGAACAACACCGACTCCGCCGGCAACTCCTACGGCTGTCACGAGAACTACCTCTACGGCCGCACCGGGGACTTCCAGCGCGTGTCCGACATGTTCATCCCGTTCCTGATCAGCCGGCAGATCGTGTGCGGTGCCGGCAAGGTCGTCACCACCGCCCACGGGGCCAGCTTCGCCGTCAGCCAGCGGGCCGACCACATCTGGGAGGGCGTGTCGTCGGCGACGACCCGCAGCCGCCCGATCATCAACACGCGGGACGAGCCGCACGCGGACGCCGAGAGGTACCGCCGCCTCCACGTCATCGTCGGCGACTCCAACATGTCCGAGACGACCAACCTGCTCAAGGTCGGCAGCGCGGACCTCGTGCTCCGGATGATCGAGGCCGGGGTCGTCATGCGCGACCTGTCGATGGAGAACCCCATCCGGGCCATCCGCACGATGAGCCACGACCCGAGCGGACGGGCGACGGTGCGCCTCGCCAACGGCCGGGAGCTGTCCGCGCTGGACATGCAGCGCGAGTACCTCGACAAGGTCGTCGAGTTCGTGGACCGCGAGGGAATGCACAGTCCCGACACCAAGCAGGTGATCGACCTGTGGGGCCGCGCGCTCGACGCCATCGGGACCGGCGACCTGGGCGCGATCGAGACCGAGATCGACTGGGTCATCAAGTACCGCCTGATCGAGCGCTACCGGGCCAAGCACGGTCTGGCCCTCACAGACGCACGCGTGCAGCAGCTCGACCTCGCCTACCACGATATCAACCGCCGCCGCGGCCTCTTCTACCTGTTGCAGCGCCACGGCCGCACGGCCCGGGTCGCCTCGGACGTCGAGATCTTCGAGGCCAAGGTGCGGCCGCCGCAGACGACGCGCGCCAAGCTGCGTGGCGACTTCATCCGGGCGGCCCAGGCGCACGGGCGCGACTTCACCGTCGACTGGGTGCACCTGAAGCTCAACGACCAGGCGCAGCGCACCGTGCTGTGCAAGGACCCCTTCCGGGCCGTGGACGAGCGGGTCGAGCGGCTAATGGAGAGCATCGACCGGTCGCCCACCACGCAGCGTCCGCTCTGACGTCCGGGCGCCACACGGCGGCCGAAGGGGCGGCCGAGGGGCTGCCGCGCACGTCCTGAGGCCGCCCCGGCACCCGCCGCAACCTGTCAGAACCTGTGACTGTGCTGTGGGGCCTGCACAAGCTCGGGCGTTACAGTGACCGGGCTCTGCCCAGCGGGACTTCCGTGCCCGCCCGCCCCGACCGAAAGTCTTCCCTGTGCGTCTCAACCGTCCGGCCTCCCGCGTGGCCGTTGTCCTGACCGCCGCCCTCGGCCTGTCCACCGTCGCCGCGTGCGGCGCCAGCTCGAGCGGGTCCGACGCCGCGGCGACCTCCACGACGGCCGCCGCGTCGGCTGCCCTGCAGGGGGTCACGGCCACCGGCGCGGTCGACCTCAAGACCGCGCCCAAGGTCACGCTCGGCAAGATGCCGATCAGCTCGAAGGACGTCGAGCACAAGGTGCTGACGCCGGGCACGGGCAAGGCGGCGACCAGGGCTGACACCGTGCGGCTGCGCGCCGAGATCTACAACGGCACCAGCGGCAAGCTCCTCGACAACGGCTTCGCTGCGGGACGGTCGCCCGAGGGCTACCGCCTGGCGCGCACCGACATCGTGGCCGGTTTCACCGAGGGCCTCGTGGGCGCGACCAAGGGCGGCCGCATCGCCTTCACGATCCCCCCGGCCAAGGGCTTCGGCAGCGCCGGCAACCAGCAGCTGGGCGTCAAGGGCACCGACACCATCGTCGTCGTCGCCGACATCGCCGACGTCCACACGCCGCTGACCAAGGTCGACGGGGCACAGAGCCCGTCGCCGGCGGGCCTGCCGAAGGTCGAGTTCAAGAACGGCCCGACCAAGCCGCCGACCGTCACCGTTCCCAAGACGAAGGCCCCCACCACGACCCAGGCCGTGACGCTCGTGCAGGGCACGGGCCCGACGGTGGAGAAGGGCCAGACGATCAGCGCCCAGTACCACGGCGTGATCTGGAAGGACGGCAAGGTCTTCGACTCCTCGTGGCAGCGCGGCCAGGCGGCCGACTTCCCGATCGGCGTCGGTGGCGTCATCAAGGGTTGGGACTCGTCGCTGGTGGGCAAGAAGGTCGGTAGCCGCGTGCTGCTCGTCATCCCGCCCAAGGACGGCTACGGCAGTGCCGGCAGCCCGCCGAAGATCTCCGGCACGGACACCCTGGTCTTCGTCGTCGACATCCTCGACGCTTACTGAGACAACCCGCACGCCATCCGGCCAGCAACGACGAAAGGCAGACCACCATGGCACTGGACGCCGACCGCACCAAGCCCGAGATCGAGTTCCCGGAGGGTGAGCCGCCCGCCGACCTCGTCGTCGAGGACCTCATCGAGGGTGACGGCCGCGAGGCCAAGGCCGGTGACACCGTCAGCGCCCACTACGTCGGGGTCGCGCACTCCACCGGCGAGGAGTTCGACTCGTCGTGGAACCGCGGTGAGCCGCTGGCCTTCCGCCTCGGCGTCGGCATGGTCATCCCGGGCTGGGACAAGGGCATCGAGGGCATGAAGGTCGGCGGCCGGCGCAAGCTGACCATCCCCTCGCACCTGGCCTACGGCGAGCGCGGCGCCGGCGCCGCGATCAAGCCCGGCGAGACGCTGATCTTCGTCGTCGACCTCGACGACGTGAGATAACCGCCGCCGAAGACTGCCTAGTCCTTCAGTATCCGGGCGGCATACCGCCCAGCGACGGCCGCGCCGAGGAAACCGGCGCGGTCGTCGTCATATCCGCGGCCCATCGTGCTCAGGGACACCGGCGCGGCGCGCAGGGCCTGCTCCAGCCCCTCCGTTCCCACCTCGTGCAGCCGCAGCCGCCCGGCGCTGGAGGCGCAGAGGCCACGGGCCTGCTCGAGCACCCGCGCCCCCAGCTCGCCGGGAAGCCGTGGCACCGGCACGTCGGCCGGCACGAGCGACACGCGGCCGTATGCCGTGAGGCTGTGGTGCGAGACCCCGCGGTGCCGCCCGCGCGGGTCGGCCTCCGAGATCCGCAGCGAGCAGACGGGGCGGCCTCCGAGCGTCGCCGCAGCGTTGACCGCCTCGCCGGCCGAGGTGCCCGAGAACCCCCACCGCGTCCCCGTGCCGAGGTTGCCCGGGCCCTGCGACACGACGGCGACGTCAGCACCGACGACGTGGTGGGCGGCCAGCAGCCCGGTGTGGACGTTGACCGCCTCGAGATCCCCGCCATAGGTCTGACCGACGGTGACGGAGGCCGCGAGCCAGCCCGCCGCGCGCAGCCCGGCGACCGTACGGGAGAAGTCGATCGGCAGGGCGCCGCCGTCGGTCATGACGTAGGCGACGCGCAGGTCCGGGTTGGTCGCCCGCAGGCCCGCCAGGATCGCGGGCAGGGCCGAGTGGAGGTCCGCGACGACGACCGGCAGCCCGGCGAGGTCGTCGGCGTCGGCGAGGGCTGCGTGGTGCTCGCTGTCCTGCTCGTCGACGCCGAGGACCATCGTCTGGCTCGGCGTGTAGCGCGCCTTGACGACGTGCCCCCTCACCGCAGGAACGTCGACGGGGCGGGGGAGTGCGTCCGGAGCTGCGACGACGATGGCGAGACCACCCGTGCCGAGCCCCCGCTCGAGGGCCGTGGTGTTGAGCAGCACGGCGGTCCCCGGAGCCAGCACGCCGACGGCGTCCACATAGCCGAGCGCGCGGACGCCGTCGCCCGAGGGGAGGCGGACGGCATACTCGACTGCCCCGGCCCAACGGGAACGCACCTCGACGACGACACCACGGCGCCACTGGATCATGCGGTGACCCTATTCGATCGCTTGTTCGGGTAGCGTCGGACTGCCCGCACGCGCGCCGCCCCCGTCAGGAAGGTCTCGATGAGCCCTGCGTCTGCCTCGGCCGAGAAGACCGAACGGCTGCTCAACCTCATACTCGCCCTCAAGTCGGCCCGACGCCCGGTCTCGAAGCAGAAGATCCGCGAGTCGCTCCCGGCGTACGCCGCGGCCAGCTCCGTCGAGGCCTTCGACCGGATGTTCGAGCGCGACAAGGACGAGCTGCGCGAGATGGGCATCCCCATCACGACCACGGTCATCGACGTCCTCTTCGACGACGAGGTCGGCTACCGCATCGACGCGAGCGAGACGGCACTGCCCGCGATCACCTTCGAGCCCGACGAGATGGCCGCCCTCGCGCTGGCCGCGCGGGCCTGGTCGACGGCGAGTATCTCCGGCGCCGCGTCGGCCGGCCTGCGCAAGCTGCGCCTGTCGGGCGTCGAGATCGACGAGTCGGTCGCCGCCGGTGCCGAGCCGCGCATCCGCACGAGGGAGCCTGCCTTCGAGGCCGTCCACGCCGCGGTGTCGGGGCTGCAGCCCATCACCTTCGACTACCGCCGGAACGACGGTGAGCTCACCACCCGCCACGTGCAGCCCTGGGCCCTGAAGAACTGGCACGGCCGCTGGTACCTCACTGGCTACGACGTCGACCGTCGCAGCGAGCGCGCCTTCCGCCTCAGCCGGTTCGAGGGCCCGGTCCACCGCAAGGGCCGGCCCGGGTCGTATGCCGTCCCGACGGGCCACGTGCCCGAGGTGGCCCTCGAGGCGGCGCAGCCCGAGCCCGAGGGCACGGCCGTCGTGCGGGTGCGCCACGGCGGCGGCCACACGCTGCGCCGGCTCGCCCAGCGCACCACCGAGCTCGACGAGTCGTGGGCCGAGGTCGAGGTGCCCTACCGCCGTGGCACGACCGACCGCGACGTCGTCGCGCTCGGCACCCACGCGTTCGCCGTGTCGCCACCCGAGCTCGTCGAGGCGGTCCGTTCGGCACTGCTGGCGGTGGCCGAAGCGCACGAACCCATCCCACGGAAGCCGGTGGGCGCAGGCCCGGCGGGGGCAGGGCCGGAGACGCAGCCGACGCGAACGGGGGACCGGGCATGAGTGCGACGCGACGCTCGGCGGCCCGCAGGCCCGCCGAGACGGCCACCCAGCGCCTCGGCCGCCTGCTCGACATGGTGCCGTGGCTGCTCCAGCACCGCGGGGTCGCCATCGCCGACGTCGCCCACGAGTTCGGGGTCGACGAGGACCAGATCGTCGAGGACCTCGAGCTGCTCTTCGTCTGCGGCACGCCGGGCTACGGCCACGCCGAGCTCATCGACGCCCAGTGGGACAGCGGCTACGTCTACCTCGACAACGCCGACGACATCGCCGCCCCGATGCGCCTCTCGCGCGACGAGGCGGTCACGCTCACGGCCGGCCTGCAGGCGCTGGGGTCGACCATCGTCGGCTCGGACGTCGTCGAGCGCACCCTGGAGAAGATCCGCGCCGCCGCGGCCACCACCGTGGGCGAGCCAACCGGGCGCATCGCCCTCGACCTCGACGACGGCAGCCAGCACCCGGCGATGGCGACCCTCAAGGACGCCTTCGCCCGCGGCCGGCGGGTGCACCTGCGCTACTACGTCGCGACCCGCGACGAGTCCACCGAGCGCGACGTCGACATCATGCGCATCCTCAACCTCGACGCGCAGTGGTATGTCGAGGGCTTCTGCCACCGGGCCCGTGGCGTGCGCCTGTTCCGCCTCGATCGCATCGAGGACGTCACGGTCCTCGACGTCGACGGGACGCCACCGGCCGAGGCCCGCCCGCGCGACCTCGACGAGGTCTTCGTCCCCGGGGAGAACGACCTCACCGTCGTGCTCGAGGCCAGCCGCTGGGCGGCGTGGATCGCCGACTACTACCCCAACGAAGGGGTGGTCCGCGGCGCCGACGGGTCGCTGCGGGTGACGCTCAAGGTGGCCGACCCCGCCCTGGTGCGGCGCCTGGTCCTGCGCCTCGGCGGGGAGGCACGGGTCGTCGAGCCGCCGGAGCTCGTCGATGCGGTGGCGCGGGAGGCGCGCGACGCTCTCGCGGCATACGACCGCGTCTGACGGCGGCGCCCCGGCCGCGTTCACCACGTGGACGGCGCTGTCCACCATGCGGGCACCTGCGGGCCGCGCGGAAGTCGGCGGGTCGCGTTCACCGGCCGCACGTATGCTGGACACCTGCAGCACCGAGGCTGCACCATGACGGTCCGGACCCGGGCCGGCTCTTTCGACGAGGAGACGTCACCATGTCCCAGCTGGGTGCCCCCGAACTCATCATCATCGCGGTCGTGCTCATCGCCCTGTTCGGCTGGAAGAAGCTCCCCGACATGGCCCGCAGCCTCGGCCGCTCCGCCCGCGTGTTCAAGTCCGAGGTCGACGAGCTGAAGAAGGACGGCAAGCCGGCTCCCAGCGAGGCCTCGCGCAGCACCGTCCCCGGTGACGTCGTCGACGCCGATGCCGAGCGCCGCGCCGCGGAGGCCCGCCTCGCCGACGCCGAGCGGCGCGCTGCCGAGGCCCGCGCCGAGGCCGACCGCCTCCGTGCCGCGAGTGCCGCCGGCACGCCCACCACGTCGACGCACAGCAGCGCCACCCCCGGCTCGACGCAGGCCGGCAGCACCGACGACGTCCGTCGCGACACCACGTTCTGAGTGGGTCGGTTCCCAGACCCCTTCACCGGAATCACCTGAATGCCCTCACTCCGACGTCAGCGCGACCCCGAGGGACGGATGTCGCTCGGTGACCACCTCCGCGAGCTGCGCAACCGCATCACCATCAGCGCGATCGCGATCGTCATCGGCGGCGTGGTCGGCTGGGCCTACTACGAGCGGGTCATCGACGCCCTGACCCGTCCCCTCCGGGACATCGCCGCCCAGCGGCACAGCGTCGTCAACATCAACTTCGCCGGCATGACCGATGCCTTCGCGCTCCAGCTGACGACCTCGCTCTTCGTCGGGCTCATCATCGCCTCGCCCATCTGGCTCTTCCAGATCTGGGGCTTCATCGTCCCGGGCCTGACGAGCAAGGAGAAGCTCGTCGCCCGGCTCTTCGTGGTGGCGGCGGTCCCGCTCTTCCTCGCCGGCTGCTTCTTCGCGTTCATCATGGTCCCCAAGGCCGTGGCCGTCCTGCTGGGCTTCACGCCGACCGGCGCCTACAACCTGCAGGACGGCTCGCAGTACCTCAACTTCGTCCTGAAGTTCATCGTCGCCTTCGGGTGCGCCTTCCTGCTGCCGGTCTTCCTCGTGGCGCTGAACCTCATCGGCGTGCTGCCCGCCCGCGCCATGCTCAAGGGCTGGCGTCCGGCGGTCATGATCATCCTCGTCTTCGCGGCCGTGATGACGCCCACGCCCGACGCGTACACCATGCTCTTCCTGGCGACGCCCATGGTGGCGCTCTACTTCGCCTCGGTCGGCGTGGCCTTCCTCGTCGACCGGCGCAAGGAGGAGCACAAGCCCGACTGGTTGGAGGTCCCCGACGACCAGGCGTCCGCCCTGTAGCGTTCGGGTGTGTCCCAGCGCGTCGCCCTGATCGTCAACCCGACCTCGGGGAAGGGAGCCGGCCGGGTCATCGGCGAGCAGGCCGCCCGGGTGCTGCGCGAGGCCGGCCACGAGGTCGTCGACGTCTCGGGACGCGACTACACCGAGGCCCGCGAGCGGGGCCGCCAGGTCGTGCGAGAGGGCGTCGACGTGGTGGCCGTCGTGGGCGGCGACGGCATGGTTCACCTCGGGGTCAACCTCTGCGGCGGCACGTCGACCCGGCTTGCCGTCGTCGCGGCGGGCACCGGCAACGACTTCGCCCGCAACCTCGGTCTGCCCGTGCGCGACGCCCGTGCCGCCGTGGCCCTGGTCGACGAGGGCACGACCCGCCGGGTCGACCTCGGCCGGGTCAGCCACGCCGCGGCCGGCGAACGGTGGTTCGCCGGGGTGCTCGGCGCCGGCTTCGACGCGGTCGTCAACGCCCGCGCCCAGCGGATGACGTGGCCGCGCGGGCAGATGCGCTACAACCTCGCCGTGCTTCGGGAGCTGCCCGTCTTCCGCCCCATCCCGTATGCGGTGGAGCTCGACGGCTGCCGCCTCGAGACGCGCGCGATGCTCGTGGCCGTCGCCAACACCACCTCCTTCGGGGGAGGCATGCGGGTGTGCCCGAATGCGGACGTGGCCGACGGGTACTTCGATGTCATGATCGTGGGTGCGTTGTCGATCCCGGCCTTCCTTCGTGTCTTCCCCAAGGTCTACGCGGGAACACACGTCACGCATCCGGCGGTGCAGATCCGCCGGGCCCGTCGAGTTCGCTTGGAGGCAGAGGGGATTTCTTCGCAGGCTGACGGCGAGATGTTCGCCGACCTTCCCATCGACGCAGAGGTCGTCCCCGGCGCCCTGCACGTCCTGACCCCGACCGAGGTGCCCACGTGATCGCCAGCTGGCCCCGCCTGACCGAGTTCGCCGCGCAGCTCGACTTCCCGCTCGACGACTTCCAGATCGAGGCCTGCCGAGCCGTCGAGGAGGGCCGGGGCGTGCTGGTGGCCGCGCCCACCGGGGCCGGCAAGACGATCGTGGGCGAGTTTGCCGTGCACATGGCCCTCGCGACCGGGCGCAAGGCGTTCTACACGACGCCCATCAAGGCCCTGTCGAACCAGAAGTACACCGACCTCGTCCGCGTCCACGGCGCCGAGAACGTCGGCCTGCTCACGGGCGACGCGTCGATCAACGGGGAGGCACCCATCGTCGTCATGACGACGGAGGTGCTGCGCAACATGATGTATGCCGGGTCGAGCACCCTGCGTGGCCTGGGCTGGGTCGTCATGGACGAGGTCCACTACCTCGCCGACCGTTTCCGGGGTGCGGTGTGGGAGGAGGTCATCATCCACCTCCCGCCCGACGTCAGCGTCGTGTCGCTGTCGGCGACCGTCAGCAACGCGGAGGAGTTCGGTGCGTGGCTGGGCGAGGTGCGCGGAGACACCGAGGTCATCGTCTCGGAGCACCGGCCGGTGCCGCTGTGGCAGCACATGATGGTGGGCCAGACGCTCTTCGACCTCTTCGTCGAGGAGCGCCCGACCGGCGCCGACGCCGACAACGGCGACGATTTCGCCGTCGACCCCGGCTACCACCCGGTGAGCGTCAACCCCGACCTCGTGCACGCGATCCGCGGCTCCGAGGGCCGCGGCGCCTGGGACTCGCACTGGGTCAGCTCCCGCGGGGGTCGGGACAAGGGGCGCCCGCGCGGCAAGAACGGCCGTGGGAGCGCGCAGGGGAACGGGCACGGGAACGGTCGCGGCAACGGTCGCGACGACTGGGCCGGCCGGGGCCGCCGAGGCGGGGACTCCACCGGTGGCCGTGGCCCCGGGGGCGGTGACGGGGGCCGCGGCTTCGCACGCGGCGGCCGTCCCGGAGGGGGAGCGACCCGCGCGGAGGTCATCGAGCGTCTCGAGCGCGAGGGCCTGCTGCCCGCGATCACCTTCATCTTCAGCCGTGCCGGGTGCGACGGAGCCGTGGGGCAGCTGCTCTCGAGCGGCATGCGACTCATCCCGGAGAGCGACGGCGAGGCGAACCGCCGGCTCGTCGAAGAGCGCATCCAGGGCCTCGCCGAGGAGGACCTCTCGGTGCTCGGCTATTGGGACTTCGTCGACGGCATCTCCCGGGGCTTCGCCGCGCACCACGCCGGCATGCTGCCGACCTTCCGCGAGATCGTCGAGGAGCTCTTCACGGCCGGCCGCATCCGCGCGGTCTTCGCGACGGAGACGCTGGCTCTGGGCATCAACATGCCGGCCCGCACCGTGGTCCTCGAGAAGCTGGTGAAGTTCAACGGCGAGAGTCACGTCGACATCTCGCCCGCCGAGTACACCCAGCTCACCGGCCGCGCCGGCCGCCGGGGCATCGACGTCGAGGGCCATGCCGTCGTCCTGTGGAACCGCGGCCTGGACCCGGCAGCCGTGGCGGGCCTCGCGTCGACCCGCACCTACCCGCTGCGCTCGAGCTTCCGTCCCACCTACAACATGGCCGTCAACCTCGTGCGTCAGTTCGGACGCGAGAGCGCGCGGAAGATCCTGGAGACCTCGTTCGCCCAGTTCCAGGCAGACCGCGCCGTGGTGGGGTTCGTGCGGACCGTGCGGCGCAACGAGGAGGCTCTCGCCGGCTACGCAGAGCAGATGACCTGCCACCTGGGGGACTTCTCCGAGTACGCCGCGATCCGCAACCAGATCCGGGACATCGAGAAGGAAGGTGCGAGGGCGCGGAGCGCCTCGGCGCGCGCGGCGGCTGCGATCTCGTTGGAGTCGCTCAAGATCGGGGACATCGTCCGCATCCCGGCCGGGCGTCACAGCGGTCTCGCCGTCGTCGTCATGCCCAACCGGGGCGGCAAGGGTGAGGCGGCCTCCCCGGCCGTCGTCACCGAGGACCGTCAGCTGCGGAGGCTGACCCTGCACGACGTGCCGACCCCGCTCGAGCCCCTCGGGTCGATGCGCGTGCCCAAGCAGTTCAACGCCCGCAACCCCAAGGCCCGACGTGACCTCGCGGCCACCCTGCGCACGACGATGCCGCACGACCCGCCGCCGCGCCGCCACGCCGCCGAGCACGACGCGACGGACGAGCGCATCGACCAGCTGCGTCGGCAGCTGAAGGCCCACCCGTGCCACCGGTGCCCCGACCGCGAGAACCACGCACGCTGGGCCGAGCGGTGGTGGCGCCTGCGGCGGGAGACCGACGGCATCCAGCGCAAGATCGACGGCCGAACCAACTCGGTCGCCAAGACCTTCGACCGCATCTGCGAGCTGCTGGTGGACATGGGCTACCTCGGCGAGGGTGGCCAGACGGTGACCGAGGAGGGCAACCGGCTGCGCCAGCTCTACACCGAGAAGGACCTGCTCGCCGCCGAGTGCCTGCGAGAGGGGACCTGGCGCCGCCTGGACGCGCCGTCGCTGGCGTCCGTCGTGTCGACGCTCATCCACGAGCCGCGGCGCGAGGAGAGCGGGCTCGCGCCCCGCTGGCCCAACGACGACGTGCGCGAGGCGTACGACCGGATGATCGAGATCTGGTCCGACCTCGAGGACGCCGAGGGCGCGCTCGCACTGCCGCGCACCGGTATGCCGGACGGCGGGATCGCGTGGGCCATGCACCGGTGGGCGAGCGGGCACCGTCTCGAGGACGTGCTGCGGGGGACCGATCTGGCCGCCGGCGACTTCGTCCGCCGCGCCAAGCAGGTCATCGACCTGCTCGGGCAGCTCACCGACGCGGCCGATCCCGACCTGGCGAGGACGGCGCGCAAGGCGAGCGAGGGCGTGCTGCGCGGGGTCGTGGCCGCCGACCGCCTCGACTGACCGAGCCGGGCTCCGCCCCGGCGAGTCCCGCCGACACACCACGTGCTCGGCCTCTTCCGAGGTCGCGGCGGCCCGGCTCCGCAGGCCCCGTTGGGGTGCCCGGCGGGGCGCTGCCGAGGGGCACGATTGTCGCCGGACGGGTTCGCTCGGCTATGGTTGCAGCACCGGTCGACGTTTTTGGTGCTCGTGTCTTCACACGCTCGCAAGGAACGACATTGCGAGCGCAACTGTTTCTTCAGGGTTTCTTGAAGTGGTCGCGTCTCTGCCGACCGGGGGTCGCTGACACGCAACGGCTCACTTCCACCCAAAGGAGAAAAACATGGCACAGGGAACCGTCAAGTGGTTCAACTCGGAGAAGGGCTTCGGCTTCATCGCCCCGACCGAGGGTCCCGACGTCTTCGTCCACTACTCGGAGATCACGGGCAACGGCTACCGCAGCCTCGAGGAGAACCAGGCCGTCGAGTTCGACGTCGAGCAGGGCCCCAAGGGCCCGCAGGCGATGCGCGTCCGCGCGCTCTGATCGCAGCGATCTGAGCTGAACCCGCCGGACCCAGAGTCCGCACGACGAAGGCCGGTCCCCGTTGGGGGACCGGCCTTCGTCGCGTCTCGGAGTGGTCTGCAGAGTGGTCTGCAGTGTCGTCCGCGGTGCGTCCGGTGCAGGGGTGAGCGGGGAGGGTCCCGCTCGCGGGCCTCAGATGCGGGTCACCCGCTCGAAGGGGCTGTTGACGCGCACGACGCCCGACTCGAACTTGAGCGTCACCGTGTCGGCGGTGGTCGCGACCACCACCCCGAGCCCGTGGCGCAGGTGAGAGATCCGGTCACCGACCGCGAACTGCTCGACGTCCGGCGTGGGGGCCGGCCTGAACGGGCTGTTGGAGAGGTGGCGTCTGCGGTCGGGCGTTCCGTGGTTGGGCACCCTCCATTATGCGCCCTGCGCCGGCGAGGCAGCCACGACCGAGTCGCCGTGGGAGGCGCGGCCCGCACACGGGCGGGAGACTTGTGACCCGACCGTGACCCGGGTCGACGCCCGAGAGGGGCTGCTCGGGCACTGCAGGTCGGTCGAGTCGTCAGTCGATGCCGAGCGCCGAGATGACGCGGTCGAAGGACGAGGTGAGGCCGTGCTCGAGCGCCAGCCTCGACATCAGGACGGGGTCGGCCACGGCGGACGGGGCCGTGAGGTCGTGGTCGGGCACGGCGGCGTCCTTGGCGACCGCGACGACGCGCGGGGCCGCGTCGAGGTAGTCGGCCGCCGCCTCGAGCCGGGCCCGCTGGGCGCCCTTGATGGCGGGGTCACCACTGTCGATGGCGGCACGGATCGCTTCGAGCGTGCCGAAGGTCGCGATGAGCCTGGCGGCGGTCTTCTCGCCGATGCCGGCCACGCCGGGCAGCCCGTCGCTCGCGTCGCCGCGCAGGACCGCCATGTCGGCATAGGCGGGCCCCGTGCCGACCCCGTACTTGGAGGCGAGGAAGGCCTGGTCGACGAGGTCGGGGGAGCGCACCCCGCCGCGGGCGGTGTAGACCACACGCACCTGGTTGGCGTCGTCGACGAGCTGGAAGAGATCGCGGTCGCCCGTGACGATGTCGACCGGCATGCGTCCGCTGAAGCGGGTCGCGAGCGTGCCGATGACGTCGTCGGCCTCGTAGCCGTCGACGCCGACGCGGGCGATGCCGAGGGCCCGCAGCGCGTCGACGATGATCGGCACCTGCACGCCGAGGGCCTCGGGCACCTGCTCACCGGCGACCTGGTCGTCGCCCGGCTCGGCCACCCGGTGGGCCTTGTAGGACGGGATCGCCTCGACCCGGAACGCCGGCCGCCAGTCGTTGTCCCAGCAGGCCACGACGTGGGTGGGTCGCCCACGCTCCACCAGCGAGGCGATCATGGCGAGCAGGCCGCGCACGGCGTTGGTGGGGACGCCGCTCGGCCCGACCACCTCGGGCACGCCGAAGAAGGCGCGGAAGTAGAGCGAGGCGGAGTCGAGTAAAAGGCACTTCTGCTGCCGTTCGATCACGAGCAGAGCCTAGTGCGGGAGGAGGGACCACACGGTCCCGAAGGCGCCGACGGTGGCGCCGCAGATGGTGAGCCAGAAGGCGATCTTTCCCCACAAGTCCTGCCCGTGGACGAAGAAACCCTCCTCGTCCGTGCGGACCTGGGTTGCGCGGGTGTACGCCACGACGGCGCCGGTCGTGCAAAGGAGCCATCCGAGAACGGCAGAACCCATGGTGAGAGCGAACATGGGCTCGAGTATGGCGACCACGACGGCGGAGCGGGCAAGACGCGCCCGGAGCGCCGAGAGGCCCCCACCTCGAGAAGAGGTGAGGGCCCTTGTGGGAGGCGAGGTCAGGTCAGGCCACGCGGTCGAGAGGCGCGGCCTAGCCGAGCGTGCCTGGAGTCGTCGCCTTGCTGCGAAGGCGGGCGTGCCCGCTCATGCCGATGATCGTGCGTCGCTCCTGAGCCGGAAGGAGTCTTCCTGTCATGGCACCCCTTTAGGTCAAGACGTGGCGGGGACCGGAGTTCTACGCTGGGTGCTGGCGGGTTCGGGAAGAGGCTGATCCGAAGAGCCGGTATGGGACTGTGAGCCGGTCACGCTGGAGTCAGAGACGTTGTCCCCGTGCCCTCTCGGACCCGTCACCTCGCCCGTGCCGAGCGCACGCTCGCGCCGGTTCTGGTCAGCGACCATCTGGGCGTACACGACGTTGGACAGGCGTCGTTTCAGGGCGCGCAGCGCCATCAGCGACGGTGTGCCGCCGGCCTTGCGGGCGTCGTAGAACTCCCGCCCCGGGGTCGGGTTGCGCAGTTGCACCACGGCCATGATGTGCAGCGTCCGGTTGATCCGGCGGTTGCCAGCACGAGAGAGCCGATGCCGTTGCTGGGCCCCGGAGGACGCGTCCAGCGGTGCGGTGCCGTTCCAGGAGGCGAAGCGGTCCTTGTCCCGGAAGCGGTGGATGTCCCCGACGTCGGCCAGCAGCCGCGCGGCGCCGGTCGGGCCGATCCCGGTCAGCTCCAACAGGGTCGAACCCCGGTCTTGCACGAGCGCGGTCAGCTCCTTCTCCGCGGCTTTGATCTTGCGCTCGATCCCCTCGAGCTCACCGATCAGCTCGACGACGAGCCGGCGACGCGTCTTGCCCACGAGGTCACGTGGCCTGACCTTCGCCACTAGTGCGCGGGCCTGCGGCGCGGACAGGAACGCCTTCGCGCCGCCCGGAATCAGCTCCAGCAGAAGCCGATGCAGCCGGTTGATCGTCTGGGTGCGAGCCCGGCCCAGCTCGTCACGCCGGTCGACCATCAGGCCCATCACGACCAGGTCATCCTCCACCAGCACCGGCCGCAGCCCCGGCTCCGCTGGGGCGTACAGGGCCGCCAACGCCACCGAGTGGGCATCGACCGGGTCGGTCTTGCGGCCATTGCCCGTCGCGAAGATCCGCACCTGCGCGGACAGCTTCGGCGGCACGTCGACCACCCGCTCCCCATCGTGCACGAGGCGGTGCGCCAAGTGCCGGCCGATGCCGTTACAGCCCTCGACCGCCCACACCCGCTCCTGCGCGGCGCCGTGCGCCCGGCCAGCGGCGAGCATCGCCGCGTAGCCGGCCTTATCCGTGTCGAACCGCCCCACCTGCAGCACCCGCCCGGTCTGGTCGATGACCTCGATCGTGGCCGACCGCTTGTGCGGATCCATCCCGATGATCACGCCCATCGCAGCGCACCTCCTCATCAACGCACTGGTGTGAAAGCGAGGAGGGCATTGCTACTTCGAGCAGAACAAACCCCTTTCGAGCCTCTCCTCGCGCGGTGCCCGGCGAGAACGCATGCCATGAGAGAGCCACACCAATGACGCCGGTGGGCAGCCGATAGAGAGAGCGCCTCGTCGAGCCCCTGGACCGAGTCTGGCCGGACACCGATCCTGCAACCAGTCTCTAAGTAGCCGATGTGCGGACGTCATGGGCCGCGGGTGAGGCCCGGACTCAGCGCGACATAAGGGCGAACACAATCAGCATCACGGCACTAAGGGCTCCGGCAAAGACGAGGCTGGGTATGACGCCCACCTCCTGGTCAAACGCGGCCTTGCTGTAAGCGATCTTCCCAAGAGCTCCGGCAACCGTGCCAACGAGCCAGGCGAGCGCGAGCCGCCATTTCGAATGCGTCATCTGATGCCCCCAAAGATGCCATTGGCCCCGGTTGCCACGGCACGCTCAGTATGGCGTCTGCACCGCCCCGCGTCGGGGTTCATCGCAGCGGCACAGCGCGCCCGTCGGGGCGCGGGGGTTCGGTGCGGGCCGGCCCGGAGCCGCGAGGGGTGACGCACGGATCTGCCGCGGTCAGCGCGGCCGTGCCGGGTTGAGGACGTACGAATCGGCCGTCTCCATGCCGATAGGGCGCCTCGAGTACAGGTCGATCGATGCCCGTTCCGCGGCTCGGAGTACCAGCCCCGTGTCATCCTCAAGGCATGGGGAGAAGAGGCAGATTCGTCCTGATCGTGCTCGGCGCTGCGGTGTCTCTCGCCGTTGTGAGCGGCTGCGCCCGACCGCTGCCTCCAGGCGACCCGGACCCCGTTACCGTGACCTCCACGCCGGTGGCTTTAGATTTCACTCCGGCCACGCTGTCCACCCACGTCGAGCCCGGCGCGCAAAGTCTTCCCTGGACATTGCTGGGGATGTCGGAAGACAGGAAGGTGCTCTACCTCGACGCCGGAGTAGGCGATGGCTGCCCCTCACGGTCCACGCTCATCGTTGAGGACAACCCGAATTTTGTGCGCGTCACAGCAGCCGCCGTCAGCCTGCCGCCAGCCGGCTCCGATGGTTGCGCTTCCCTTCTGCGTACGGAACACCAACAAGTAACCCTCGCCACCGGACTCGGGGACCGCAAGCTGATACATGCTCCTCTGGGATTGATCGCAGACCCGTAACGGGCGAACGCGCGGTCATGCCGCTGGGAGGGCGACGACGATCGCCCGACCAGGCCGCAAAGAGATACTCGAGCTCCACGCTGCACTGTTCGTCGGACCGATCCGCCGGGGGCACACAACTTCAAAGGTCACAGTGGCACGACGGTGGGCCCCATAGGCTCCGGCTCCACCGTCTCCGTAGGTATCGGTGACGGCTGCGAAGTGGAGCCGGTGATGCGTAGGGCGACCCACGCGCCGCCGATGCCGCTCAGCGCACAGAGCACGACCAGGGCCAAGATCGCTGCCATGAGTTTCGCCGTGGCGTAGGGCGGCCGGCGTTGTAGGGGTGGTGTGCAGAAGCGGGAATCACAGCGACTCCTTTGTGTAGGCGCCGATGATACCGAACTGCTGGCCACGCCTGCTGGAGTCAACCTGTCCGCCCTAATCAAGTGCGGGCAATTCGGATGACCGGTACGCGTTCGCGTACTCGATGAAGTCCGCGCGCAGCGGCTTGGGTACGTGGGTGAGCACGTCCTTCCCAGCGTCGGTGGTGACCGTCAACGTCAGATGCGGGTCCCACCGGTCGTCCGACTTCGACACAGAAGCGATGGCGTCCCAATCGATCCGACGCCCGCCAATCCCTTGGGAGACGCGGATGCCGTCCTCGTCAACAAGGGTGTGGGCGCGCGTCATGGCCCACGCCGGCAAGAGGTACATGACCGCGAGGCTGCAGTCAAACAAAATGCGCACCGCATCGCCCTTGCGGAGGCTGAGGATCGTGAAGACGAGCCAGACGATCGCCGCACTGCCCCAGAGCCAGCCCATCGTGGCCGGTTTGGCAGCCCTGTGGATGCCCGCTACGGAATTAGCCGCGGTGTCCATGAACGGACGGTACGTGGTCCAAGGATCCGAAATGATGCGAATGGAGGACAGTTATCGTCGCCGACTGATGTGAGGAGATGGCGAGAGAGCGAAAAAACGGAGCGAAAGTCCGCACGCATGGCGAGGTGCTATAGGCACCGCGCCCCTGAGGAGGGGGCCTATGGGGTGCCTCCCCCCACGGGGTCCAGGTCGTCGCCGACGAGGGCCGACGAGGTGCGCGAGCGGGCGTGCGACGTGAGAGCTTCTCCTCGGTCGAGCACGACGAGCGGGGGCAGGAACGCAGTCGCGACGACGAGCGAGGGCGTCGAGGCGGGCCCATGGTGACGGCAGGGTGGGAGGGCAGAGGCCCGACCGCGCGCCGAGGTGGCAGCGGTCGGGCCTCGTGCGTCAGCGTGTGGTCAGCGCTTGCGGCTGGCCTTCGGCTCGGGCTCGGCGTCGGACGTGTCCAGCGCGGGCAGGTCTCCGAGGGCGGGCATCTCGTCGCCGCGGATGTCAACGGCAGCCAGCCTCTCGACGTACTGCCCGACGGCGAGGATGCGACGCGCCTCGTTCTCCGCCCGGATGAGGGCGAGGCGGGCTTCCTCCACCCTCTCCAGAGCGGGTGCCACGGCCTCGGCGATGAGGGCCCGCGTGTCCTCAGTGAGGAGGCCAGCCGTCGCGATGAGGTCGCCGACGGTCTCGACGAGGGGCCTCAGATACGCCGCCTTCGCGGTCTTGGCGACGGCGGCGGCAGCCATGAGCCGGTCGCCTTCCTCGTTGTGCTCGCGGACGATATCCGCCGAGCGCTCCGGTGAGATGACGCCGTGCTCGGCGATGGCACGCCGGACACGAGCGTCAAGGCTCGGCATGGTGGCGAAGGCGGCGACGGCCTCGGCCTCCGCGAGGTCAGCGCCGAGGTAGGCGTCCACGAGGCGGGCGTACTCGTCCGCGACGAGGTGGAGATCCTCGTCGTCGGGCAGGAGGCCGCGTGCGGCGAGGGCGCGTGTGTCGATGACGGGGCCGACGATGCGGCGTGCCAGCGCGGCGGACAGGTCGGCAGGGGCAGGGGCGTGGGTCGGGGTGGTGGTCATGGTCGGGCCTTTCAGACAGTGGACGAGCGGAAGACGACGGGAGCGGTCGGGCGGCGACGGCCTCGCTTCAGGACAGCGCCGCGGGCCTCGCGGACCGCGTCCATCGACGCCGGGAAGCCGAAGACGGAGCGGGCCTCCGCGAGGTCCATCAGGGACGCGGGCGGACCGTAGGCCCGAGTCGTGGCGAACAGGAACGAGGCGCGAGTCCCGGCGAGGGTGTAGTCGTCGCCGGGGTGGATGTCCTCGCGAGTGAGGACGCCCTCGCGCACGAGAGTCAGGATCGGGTTAGCGCGCCTCACTTCGCGGCCACCTTCGCAGCGGCGGCAGCACGGCGGGCCGCGCGACGAGCGTCGAAGCCAGGGCGAGCGAGGTCGTCGAGGGTCTCCCATGCGAAGCCGTCGCGGCCATGCTCGCGGCGGAACGAGCGGAAGAGGCCGAAGTGCATCGGCTCGACGGGGACGCCCTCGGAGTCGCGCCGGAGGTCGAGGGCGAGCGTGCGTGGCTCGGAGCCCTCGGGCGTCACGGTCACGGCGACGAGGAAGCCGTCGGCGGCGCCCACACGTGGGTCGGGGTTGAGGTCGGTCATGGTGTGAATTTCCTTGTGTAGGAGCGAGATACGCGAAGCCGTCGCGTGGCGGAGAGAGTGGGAGCCCCGGGGCTCGCCCATGGCCCCACAGACGGGCCCCGGGGCGGGTAGTGCGTCGCGTCGCATGCCGCGGCGCACGTCACGCGGGCCCGACATTCCACGTCGGGGCCGCGTGCGGGTGAGGGCGCGTTTACACGCGCGGAGAGGGCGCCGAGACGGTCGCCGGAGAGGCGACCAAGTCCCAGCCGAGCCAGCGGCCCTCGGCGTCGAGGAGGCGCACGAGGCGAAGGCGGGAGGTCGGGGCTTCTACGTGTCGGGGTCGGGTGTCGGGCATTCGGTGGGTCTCCTAGGGGTGACGAAAGGCCCGGGCCCCGACCCTGCTAGGAGGATCTGAGCCGGGGCCCGAGGCGACGCCGGGAGCAACTCCGGCGACGGGCCCGCCGAGGGTGGCGGGCGGTCAGTGGGCGGGCGAGGCCCGCGGGGGCGTCGAGGAGGCGGCGAGGCGGAGGGCGTGTGTACGGAACGCGACCGAAAACGGCGTTCTACATGCCTCGTCCTTTTCTCCTCTAGGTGAGTTCGTCTAGAAGAGAAATAGCGAGGGTGTGTAGAACAACGTTTTCGGTCGCACTCCGTACACAAGGCGGCACGAGCGGCCGCGCCCCGGCGCCCCCGTCGGCGTCAGCCAGCGCGCCGGAGTGGCGTCACGTTCGGCGCCTCCGCCTCGGCACGAGCCGTCGTGGCGCGGTCGCGCTGGCGACGGGCGAGCGTCGGACGCACCTCCGCGTAGAGCAGAGCAGCGACCTTGTCGAGCAGAGCATCGACGAGCGCCTCGTCCATCTCCAGAGCGTTCACGGTCGGCGTGTTCAGTCGTGCCATCTTTCGGTTCCTCTCTCAGGGTTGTCCAGTGGTCAGGCAGTGCGACGAGCCACGCTCGGCGCCGGGAGGTCGAGGCCCGCCACGAGGTCGGCGAGCGTCTCGTGTGTCTCCTCGTCGGACAGGCCCAGAGCACGGCGCCTCGCGTCCGTCGTCGAGTAGAGCCAGGCACGCCCGCCCGGGGCGCGTCGCCGGTCGCCGAGGACATCCGTCGCGACGGCGTAGAAGCTGCGAGGGCCTCCCACGCGCGGCAGCACGTCGGGCCCGCCGTGCTCCTCGTGCTCGCCGTCGAGCCACTCGTCCGGCGCCTCTTCCGCAGCCTCCAGCCACTCGGCGACGAGGGGCGAGGAGACGTACTCGGATAGAAGCTCCGTCGTCGCGATGGTCGCCGGGGGCTCGTCGTCGTCGGTCAGCCACACGGCCAGCCACGCCCGGGCGGTCTCGGTCTCACGGTGCTTTGCAGTCGCACGGGAGCGGCGTCGGAGTTCGGCGGGCGGCACGGGCTCGCGCTTGACGCGGGGAGGCTCCCAGCGGCGCGCACGAGTCCTCGCAGCGGCCACGACGTCGCCGAGGTAGCCAAGGGCCGCAGGCTCGCGCACGCGGGCGCCGAGCGTCCATAGGGATACGTACGTCTCGGAATCGCTCGGCGTCGGCGCCGGTAGGGTCCGGAGGCGCACGAGCAGAGCCTCGGCGAGCGCGCGTGCCGCGACGTTCACGGGCTCGGCGTCGCCGGACTGAAGCCGGAGCCCTCCGGGCACGCGGCAGAGGCGCGAGCCTCCGTCGGCCAGCGTGGGCAGGAGCCATCGGTCGGCGAGGCGGCGCGGGCCCGGGAGATCGAGGGTGAGCGGGTGCTCGTCGCCGTCGAAGGCGTAGACCTTGCGTGCGGTCGCGCGGTCTCCGGCGTGCGTCGCGCCGGGGGCGTGTATCGGGAAGCGCTGCAAGCGCGCGCCCCAGTCTGTATGTCTCACAAGGGTTTTCCGTATCTGTCGGGACAGCGTCTCTGGCGAAAAGATTGGGAGGGAGGGAGATTCGGCGCAGGGTGATGCGGCGGCGCCGCCCTCCCCGTCGGGAGAGCGGCACCGCGCGACGGTCCGCCAGAACCTCGCCAGCCGCGCCGAGCGCGGAGGCGTGAAGGGCCCGCCCGTCCCGGGCGCTCGACCTCGTGTTCTTCATCGCGAGGCAGTGCTCGCCGGGACGAGCGGGCAGGAGGCGTCGCACTACCCGACCAAGGATGCGACGCGCTCGGTCCTCCTCCGCGGACACCTTCAAGCAGACGCGGAGGAGGAGCTCTTGCCCGGAGGCGCGCTGTACGGCGCTCTCCGGACAGTTCGGGACCTGCCCGAGGTACCGGGGGGGAGGGGTCGGGCCTTTCAGGCGCTCTCAGAGCCGCCCAGCGGTCAGGAGGTCAGGGCCTCGCGGATGTCGTCGCGCGTTGAGCCCTCGGTGTCCAGGACTCGCAGCGCGGCTCGGATGCGCCGGACAGCGCCGAGGCGCTCGGCATTCTTGGAATCGTTGCGGCATTTGTCGGAGCAGAACCGAGCCCCGAGCCGGATGACGTGTCCCAAGGGGCGGTCGCAGGAATCACAGACGCGCATGGGGCGCCTCCTTTCGTCGGGTACGTGTGGGAGGGCCGACGGGTGCCGCCCTCCACTGTTACTGGCAGGGTGCTGCTCACGTAATTAGCGCGCGTCGAGCCAGCACGCCGAGCAGGCGTCGGGGTGGGCCTCCCACGCGCGACGGCCCGTGCGCTCGTCCACGGGGCCCGTGCGGTGATTCACGCGCCGGTCGTGTGCGAGCCGGTCGGCCTCCTCGCGGTCGCGACGGCGCCGCGGCTCCAGCACGAAGGCGGGCGCGGACCCGGGGGCCAGGTCGTCAGGAAGAGCCGCCTGAGGAAGGCGGAGGGCGCCCTCGGTCGTCGCCGGGACGGCCTCCTCGCTCCAGTCGTCGTCGGCGACCCGGGGTCGGCCGGCGGGCTCCACGATGGCCTCGGCGATCTCGGGCAGGTGCGAGGAGGCGACCCACGGCCCGAGGCCCGCGACCCGGGCGGCGGCACGGTCACGAGCACGGGCTCGCGCCGGGGAGACGCCCGGAGTCCCGCGCCCGTAGCGCTCGCGGAGCCGGGCGTCGAGGCGGTCCAGCATGGCCTCGGCCTCGGGCCACGTGACGCCGTGACGAGCCACGAGGTCGGCGACCCGGGCCTCGCGGCGGAGGCGGTCGGCCTCAGCGCGCTCGTCAGCGGTCAGCGGCAGCGGCTCGGGGTGCTCGGGACAGTTCGCAGGCTTGCGGCCTCGGGCGCGCGGGCGGGTCCAGTCGTGGCGCCCGTGGACGCATGTCAGGGTCTCGGTCGTGGTGGGCATGGTGGGCCTTTCTGTGGTGGGTACGCGGTTGAGGGCAGGGGCGCCCGTGATTGAGGACTCCGCCAGTGACAGGGGTCGGGCGCACGGGCTCCCAGTAGAGGAGGTGGGCCAGGGACGTGGCTACTACTCGGTAACTTCGCGTCGTCGCAGGTCAGGCGGGCAACGCACTCGCGCGTGTCGCGACGTGCCTCTGTCCACGATGTGAGATAGAGCAGGCTCGGTGTAAACGCCCCGAGGAGAGGCTCTCCCCCTCGCCGGGACGCACGAAGGCCCGTCCCATTGAGGAAGGGACAGCCCTTCCGGGCCGGGCTCGGTCGGCTTCCCAGACGCCGAGCGAGGCCGCGGTCAGGTGAACCGCGAGGGTCCGGCGCTCGGTCAGGAGGCGAGTCAGTAGGGCGATGAGGTCCGAGGGCTCGCGGTCATGGCGTCCGCGAAGAGGACGATGGCCTCGGCGTCCACGTCGCAGACGAGGGCCTCGCCCACGAGGTCGGCGATGTCGCGGCTCACGCGGCCACCTCCGGCGACGGGTCGATGTCGCAGCCGCAGCCAGCGCAGGAGGCGCCGACGAAAGCTTCGGAGGGCCCGAGCCAGGGGCGCCGGGAAGAGGTCGGAGTCTCGGCGCTCGGCAGCGTCGAGGGCCTCGGCGAAGTCGTGAGCCCGCGAGGAAGCCGACGGCTTCGGGGAGACCGAGCCCGGGAGACCGGAGAACTTGCAGGCGAGGTCGCCCACGGGGTCGTCGCGGTCGATGTAAGCGCGCAGGTACAGGAATTGGCAGGGGCCTCGTCGGAGGGTCAGAGCACGAGCCCCTCGGCGTCGTCGCGGATGCGCCAGAGCATCTCCACGCGGTCCGTGTCGAGCACGTGTCGGCCCGGGGTACCCGGTCCGAGGACGACGCCCTCCAGCGCCGACGAGAGCAGCGCCCGCTGTCCGGCGAGGTCGCGCGAGTGCCACGCGTCGGCGAACGTCTCCCCGGTCCTCACGGTCTCCACGCTCACGCGCGGACCGTCAGCAGCTAGCGCCGCCCGTCGCTCGCGCAGAGCGGAGAGGCGCGTCACGAGTAGGCCGAGGTCGGCGTCGGGCTCCCGCATCGCGTCGGTTGCCTCGGCGATGGCGCGCTCGACGGCGGCGACCTCCGCGGCGCCGGAGTCCACGAGGCGCGTCTCGGTCACGGGCATCCAGCCGAGCGCGTCGAGGAACGAGCCCTCCACGAAGGCATCGAGCGTGTCGGCCCGGGCGGAGGAGCCGCGCTCGCAGAGGCGCCCGTCAGACTTCCCGGCGCAGAAGTACCGGGCGATGCCCTTGTTCGAGTTCACGCGTAGGCGCCCGCCACACGAGGAGCAGCGGACGAGCCCGGATAGGAGCCGCGACGCTTTGGTGCGCCGCAGGCCCTCGGAGCGAGGGGCGAGAGCCTCAGCGAGTGCCAGCGCCTCCGCATCCGTGATGAGCGGCTCCCAGACGGCCTCGGGCATGCCGTCCTCGCCGCGGAGCACGTCCCCGAGGTGGCGCACGTGCCCGAGTAGCGCGGGCGAGGTGAGGACAGCGCGGACGGAGGAGAGCGACCACGCCTTCGCGCGCCGCGGGACGGAGCCGCGCTCGTTCAGCAGGCGCGTCGCACCGTAGAGCGAGCCCCCGGCAAGTACGTGGTCCGCGGCGGCGCGGACGTGAGCGGCCTCGTCGGGCTCGACGGCGAGGGCACGACCGGCGCCGGACGGGTGCGGGACGGTCTGGTAGCCGTAGGGCGGGGCGCCGTTCGCGTGGCGGCGCAGGTTGACGGCTCCACGCTTCCCGGCGACGGTCCGCTCGGCGATGGTCGCAGCCTCCATCTCGCCGAAGGCGGCGAGGATCGTCGCGACGAAGCGACCCGAGGGCGTCGTCAGGTCGAGGGACTCGGCGACGGAGACCAGGGCGGCGCCGTAGCCGTCGGCCTCCTCGGCGAAGGCGCGGAAGTCGATCACGTTGCGGGCAAGGCGGTCGAGTTTCGCGAAGAGGACGACGTCCACCTCGGGGAGGAGTTCGCGGACGCGGCGCAGGCCCGGGCGGTCGAGGCGCAGGCCCTTGTCGGAGCCGCTCACGTCGAGGTCTTCTACGACCTCGCGCACCTGCCAGCCCTTCGCCAGCGCGTACGCCTCGCAGGCTTCCCGCTGGCGAGCGGGGGAGGTGGAGGGGTCGCTCTCGCCGCGGTGGGACGACAGACGGACATAGACGACGGCGTTCAGCGGGCGCGGAGAGGGCATGCCCCGGATCCTATGCGCTTTGGTGAACTACAGCGAGGCTGAGTCGAGGAGGAGCATCCGGGGGGTGCGGGACGGCATACGCGAGAGGGTACCGGCCGTTCGCGACGGCGGGCCGACCCGCGGAGGTACCGCGATGAGGAACGTCGCGCCCGTTTCGCGACCCTGCACTAGCCTGCCGCCATGGAAGATCTCGACCGTCGCCTCGTCGGCCTGCTGCTCGCGGACGGCCGCATGAGCTACACCGACCTCGGCAAGGCCACGGGGCTGTCCACCTCCGCGGTCCACCAGCGCGTGCGGCGGCTCGAGGAGCGCGGCGTCGTGACCGGCTACGCCGCACAGGTGTCCCCGGAGGCGCTCGGCTTGCCCCTGACCGCACTGATCTCCGTGACCCCCTTCGACCCGAGTGCGCCGGACGACGTGCCGGATCGGTTGCGGCACATCACCGAGATCGAGGACTGCCACTCGGTGGCGGGGGAGGAGAGCTACATCCTCAAGGTCCGCGTGGCCACCCCGAGCGACCTCGAGGACCTGCTGGCCCGCATCCGTTCGGCCGCCAGCGTCTCGACCCGCACCACCGTCGTGCTCTCCACCCCCTGGGAGGGACGCAGCGCCTCCGTCGCGCCGCCCGAGGACGCCTGAGCCGTCCCGAGGCCCCCAGGCGTCGTCAGGCCCTGCCGATCCGGGCCCGGACGGCTCGTGTCACCGCGGCGAGGTCGCCGGGCGCGAGCTCGATGTCGAAGCCCCGGCGCCCGCCCGAGACGAAGATCGTCGGATGGGCGTAGGCCGTCTCGTCGAGCACCGTGGGCAGCGCCCGTTTCTGCCCGACGGGAGAGATGCCGCCCACCACGTAGCCGCTGCTGCGCTCGGCGGTCGAAGGGTCGGCCATGGTGACGCTCTTGACCTGGAGCGCGGAGGCGAGCGCCTTGAGGTCGAGCTGGCCGTCCACGGGCACGACCCCGACGGCCAGGCTATTCCCGGTGTCGACGAGGAGGGTCTTGAAGACGCGGGCCGGGTCCACCCCGAGGGACCGGGCCGCCTCCATCCCGTAGCTGAGCGCCGCCGGGTCGTGTGCGTAGGGGTGGCGCGCGTAGGGCACGCCGGCCCGGTCGAGCGCCACCGTGGCGGGGGTCGCGGGCCCTGCGCCGGCGCGGTGCCTGGCCATCAGGCGTCGGGGACGGAGCAGAGCCCGTCGCAGGTCGTCGTCATGACGAGCTCGGTGGCCTCCGTCGCGGTGGTGCCCGGGCGGGTGGTGCGCCACACGGCCAGCATTCGTGCCTCGCGCTCGGCGCGGGGGACGCGGACACGGGCACCGCGGGAGCGGGAGGTCACCGGCGCAGTCTATGGCGTCACACCAGCTGGGACTCCGCGACGGCTCGGCTGCTCGCGGCGGTCGCTGCCGCCTGCGCGGCCACGGCCCCGTGGTCGACGGACTCCTGCCACCACCGGCGGCCCGACTCGGGGAGCGTGTAGATCGGGTCGTAGTAGACGTACTCGCGCGACAGCGCCTCGGTGTCGTCACCCTCGATGGAGGTGCGGTAGTTCTTGCGCCAGTAGGAGATGCCGCGCTCGATGTCGTACTCCTCGACCTGGTGGACCCACCGCTTGCCGACGAACGGCACGTCGCAGACGATCCGCGGGGTGGCGAAGCCGGGGAGGTAGCCCATGATCGAGTGCTGCAGGTGCTGGGCCTCGGCGAGCGAGAGCCGCCAGTGCTCCGCGAACGGGATCATGTCGCACATGTAGAAGTAGTAGGGGGTGACCGAGGCGCCGTCAGCGAGGGCGAAGCACAGGTCGAGCAGCTGCTCCGTGGTGCTGTTGACGCCGCGCATGAGGACGCCCTGGTTGCGCACGTCGCGCACGCCGGCGTCGAGCATGGCCCGGGCGGCGCGGGCGACCGAGGGGGTCACCGACTGGGCGCTGTTGACGTGCGTGTGGATGGCGAGCGACACGCCGCGTGAGCGGGCCTTGGCGGAAACGCGACCGACGCCCTCGACGACGTCGTCGGCGAACCAGTGCTGCGGCAGGCCCATGAGCGCCTTGGTGGCCAGGCGGATGTCGCGGATGGTGTCGATGTCGAGCAGCTGGTCGACGAAGGACTCGAGGTTCTTCCACGGCATGTTGGCGACGTCACCGCCGGAGACGACGACGTCGCGCACGACGGGGGTCGAGCGCAGGTAGTCGAGCATCGCCGTGTAGCGGTCGACGGGCTTGAGGTCGAAGCGCAGCTTCGTCACCTGCTGCGTGGAGTTGCCGACGAGGTCCATGCGGGTGCAGTGGCCGCAGTACTGGGGGCACGTGGGCAGCAGCTCGGCGAGCACCTTCGTGGGGTAGCGGTGCGTCAGCCCCTCGGCGACCCACATGTCGTGCTCGTGGAGCGAGTCGCGCATGGCGTGGGGGTGCGAGGGCCAGTCGGTGCGGCGGTCGGAGAAGACCGGCAGCATGTAGCGCCGGACCTGGTCGGCGTAGAAGGCCTCGGTGAAGTCGTGGCCGGCCGATGGCATCGGCTCACCGGTGTACGGCACCATGGTGTTGAGCATCTGCGGTGGGACGAGCATCGACATCGTCGCCCGCTCGGCCTGGTCCCGCTCGAGGTCGTCGTAGAAGCGGTCCTCGAGCAGGTCGCCCATGAGGGCGCGCAGCTGGCCGATGTTCTTGATGCAGTGGGCACGCTGCCACTGCGCGCTGTCCCAGTCGGCCTGGGTCACGTGGGCCCAGCCAGGCAGCCGGGTCCAGTCCGGCTCGACGAGCTGGTGACGGGCGTACGCGTAGGGCTGTGACACCACTGTCATGAAGCGACGATATCCGAAGGGGCGACGCGATGACCCCTATGATGCGAAAGGATTTCCCGTACGTGTCGACGATGACCGGAGGATCTTCGCCGTGAATGCAGTGTCCACGCCCGACGACGAGCGGGTGGCCTCCCCGGTCGGGCTGCACCGGGTCCTCGAACCCAGCGGCCGGGACATCACGCTCCCGCAGTCGGCCCGGCGCCTCGACGCCCGCCCGGAGCTCTGGCCCGACGAGGTCCGCATCGCCGTCGAGACGCTCAACCTCGACGCGGCGTCCTACCGCCAGCTCGCAGAGAAGCACTCGACGGGCGGCCGCCTCGACGGGGGAGCGGTGCGGCGTGAGGTGCTCGACATCATCGCCGCGCGCGGCAAGATGCAGAACCCCGTGACCGGGTCGGGCGGCATGCTCATCGGCGCCGTCGAGGAGGTCGGACCCCTCAGCCCGCTGGGTCTGCACGCCGGCGACCGCGTCGCGACCCTGGTCTCGCTCTCACTGACCCCGCTCGCGGTCACCGACGGCCTCGAACGCTGGGACGGCCTCTCCGAGCAGGTCCCGGCCCGCGGCCACGCCATCCTCTTCGGGCGCAGCATCGCCGCCCGGCTGCCCGATGACCTCGACCCGCGCCTCGCCCTCATGGTCATGGACGTGTGCGGCGCGCCCGCGCTCGTCGAGCGGGTCGTGGCCGAGTATGCCGCCCGCGACGTCGCGCCGACCGTCGCGGTCCTCGGTGGGGCGGGCAAGTCCGGCTCACTGTCACTGGCCGCGGCCCGGGCGGCCGGGGCCGGCCGCACCATCGGGGTCGTCCCCCTCGAGCGCGAGCGGGCCGTCCTCGAGGCCAGCGGGCTGGCCGACGCCGTCGTCCTGGCGGACGCGCGGTCACCGCTCGGTCTCGCAGCGGCTGTCGAGGCGGCCGGCGGACCCGCGGACGTCACCGTGGTCTGCGTGGACGTGCCAGGCTGCGAGCAGCCGGCGATCCTCGCCACGGCGCAGGGCGGCACCGTCATCTTCTTCAGCATGGCCACGAGCTTCGCCGCGGCCGCGCTCGGCGCGGAAGGACTCGCGGCGGACGTGCGGATGCTCGTCGGCAACGGCTACGTCCCCGGCCACGCGGAGCTCGCGCTGCGCCTGTTGCGCGACGTGCCGGCCGTGCGGTCGCTGTTCGAGTCGCGCCTCACCCGCGAGGTGGGCCAAGAGACGGGCCATGAGACGGCAGGATCGGACGCGTGAGCCCCCGCCCCGCCCCGCTGCTCGAGCTCGACCCGGCCGTCGTCCGTCGCGCCCGCACGCTCGCCCGCCGGGCCGCCGCCCCCGTCATCGAGATCGCCAGGAGCCACACCACCGTCTCGGTCGAGCGGGCCACGCTGCGTCTGGCCGGGCTCGCCGGCGCCGACCACGAGCGCGTGCCGTGGGTCAACCACCTCGTCACCGCCGTCCGGAACGAGGTCGGGCTCGAGCACGGTGTCACCACGCCGGTCTACGACGCGCTCCTGCGCGGCGAGGCGCCGGACCTCACCACGCTCGCTCAGAAGGCCGCGAGCGACAACGTCTCGTTCCGCCTCCCCTCGGGACGCGAGGCTGCTGCGGCGCGACGCGCAGCCGCCAAGGGGGTCGCCACGGGCCTGGGCACGATCGACCGCGCCCGCGCGACCCGCGAGCGTCTCGTCGAGCGACTAGGCGACCCTCCTCGCAAGCCCTGGGTCTACCTGATCGTCGCCACCGGTGACATCCACGAGGACATCCCGCAGGCGCAGGCCGCGGCCCGCGAGGGGGCCGACGTCATCGCCGTCATCCGCTCGACCGGGCAGTCGCTGCTCGACTACGTCCCCGAGGGCGCGACCCGCGAGGGGTTCGCCGGCACCTACGCGACGCAGGAGAACTTCCGGCTCATGCGCACCGCGCTCGACGACGTCAGCAGGGAGCTCGGCCGCTACGTCCGCCTCACCAACTACGCGTCGGGCCTGTGCATGCCCGAGATCGCGGCGCTCGCCGGCATGGAGCGTCTCGACATGATGCTCAACGACTCGATGTACGGCATCCTCTTCCGCGACATCAACCCGGTCCGCACCTTCGTCGACCAGCGGTTCTCCCGCCAGGTGCACGCCCGGGCCGGGATCATCATCAACACCGGCGAGGACAACTACCTCACCACCGCCGACGCCGTCGAGGCGGCGCACACCGTCACCGTGAGCCAGCTGCTCAACGAGGAGTTCGCCAAGGAGGCCGGCCTCGAGGACTGGCAGCTGGGTCTCGGGCACGCCTTCGAGATCAACCCGGATCTTCCCGACAGCTTCCGGATGGAGCTGGCCCACGCCCTGCTGGCTCGCACCCTCTTCCCGGACGCCCCGCTGAAGTGGATGCCGCCCACCAAGCACATGACGGGCGACATCTTCCGCGGCTACCTCCTCGACGGGTTCTTCAACCTCGTCGGGGCCATGACCGGCCAGGGCATCCTGCTCGTCGGGATGATGACCGAGGCCGTCGTCACGCCGTTCCTGTCCGACCGGGACCTGGCCCTGCAGAACGTCCGCTACGTCATGAACGCGGCGAGCGGGCTCAGCGAGGACTTCCACCCGCCTCGCGACGGGTTCATCCAGACGCGGGCCCGGCAGGTCCTCTCCGAGGCGGTGGACCTGCTCGACCGCATCGCGAGCGACACCGATGACGCCGGTGACGCGCCGCTGCTGGCGGCGATCGCCGACGGGACCTTCGGGCTCATGAAGCGCCCCGCCACGGGCGGCAAGGGCCTGGACGGTGTCTGCGAGCGCGCCGACGACTACGACAACCCGGCGACCACCGCCCTCGACGCGTGGAGACCGCCCCCGGGCACACGGCATACCTCCTCGGAAGGAGCCGGGCGATGAGCGCGGCGATGCCGTCGCAGGGCGGGGTGATCCGGCCCTACGGCGACACGACCGGCGACGGCATGGTGCAGGTGTCCTTCACCCTCCCCCTGCCGCACGACAGGCTCGCCGAGGGCGCCGCGTTGCAGCTGGCGCGCAAGATGGGCCTCGACCCGGCCCTGCTCGTCCACGCCAAGCCGATGGGCCCCGACTTCACGTTCTTCGTCGTCTACGGCAGCTCGACGCACCTGGTGACCCTCGACGACGTGCACGTCGTCGAGCGCGAGTACCCCCTGCTCTCGGCCAAGGACGCCAACCTCGCCATCCGCAGGCAGCTGCGCCGCAAGCTCGTCGTCGTCGGCGCCTGCATCGGCACCGACGCCCACACCGTCGGCATCGACGCCATCCTCAACATCAAGGGATTCGCGGGGGAGAAGGGCCTCGAGTACTACCGGGAGATCAAGGTCGTCAACCTCGGTGCCCAGGTGCTCGTGCCCGACCTCGTCGCGCGGGCCCGCGCCGAGAAGGCCGATGCGGTCCTCGTCAGCCAGGTCGTCACCCAGAAGGACGCGCACCTCCACAACACGACCCAGATGTCCGCGGCGTTCCGCGAGGCCTATCCCGCGGGACAGGTCCCGATCCTGGTCGTCGGCGGCCCGCGCTTCGAGGAGGGCTCCGAGAGGACGCTGGGGGTCGACCGGATCTTCGGCCGAGGCGCGACCCCCGGCGAGGTCGCCAGCTACCTCGTCCACGAGATGACCGAGCGGAAGGCGAGACGATGACCGAGGCCCAGGACCCGCGCACGACGCGTTCGACGACGCGCTCGACGACGAAGGCGACGGTCGGGATGCGCGTCACCCACCGTCGCTACGTGCCCTACTCGCACGCCCACTACGCCGGCAACCTCGTCGACGGCGCCTACTCGCTGGCGGCCTTCGGCGACGTCGCCACCGAGCTGTGCATCGTGACGGACGACGACGAGGGACTCTTCGCCTCCTACAGCGACGTCCAGTTCCGCTCGCGGGTCCAGGCCGGTGACGTCATCGAGATCTCGGCCGAGCTCGTCCGCGTGGGCCGCCGCTCGCGCGAGATGGACTTCGAGGTGCGCGTCGTCGCCCGCGGCGACGAGGAGCGCGGCGGTTCGGCGGCCCAGGTGCTCGACCCGCCGGTGGTCGCCACCACCGCGCGCGGAGTCGTGGTCGTGCCCTGACCACCGACCTCGGAGCCACGCAGCATACGGTGATCCCGTGCTGCGTCTCCTCCTGTCCATGCTCGGCGGCGGGCTGCTCTGCTTCGCCTTCCCGACCTTCGACGTGTGGGTCACGGCACCGCTGGCGCTCGCGCTGTGGGCGTGGTCGTGGACCGGCGCGGGCGCCCGGCGCGGCTTCTTGCTCGGGCTGTCCGGTGGCCTGGTCTTCTTCGTGCCCACCCTCAGCTGGTCGGGCATCTACGTCGGCTCCCTCCCGTGGATCGCGCTGGCCACGCTGGAGGCGCTGTTCGTCGCCCTCGCTGGGATGCTCTACGGCTGGCTGAGCCGACGCGGGCGCGTCAGGCCGCTTGCCTTCGCCCTCGTGTGGGTGGTGACGGAGGGCCTGCGCGGGCGTGCGCCCTACGGCGGCTTCCCCTGGGTGAAGCTCGCCTTCAGCCAGGCCGACTCGCCCTTCGGTCGCCTCGTCGCGCTCGGCGGGGCCCCGTTCGTCGGCTTCGTCATCGCGCTCAGCGCCGGCCTGCTCTCGCTGGCCGCGCAGCGGCTGCTCGCCCGGTCGGGCCGGGGGAGGGGACGTGTCGAGACCGAGGCGTCCGGCACGACCCCCTCCCGTATGCCGTCACGCCAGGTCTGGCTGCCCGCGCTCGCCGTGCTCGTGCTGGGCCTCGCCGGGTTCGCCGTGCCGCTGCCCACCGACGGGCCGGCCGTGCAGTTCCTCGGAGTGCAGGGCAACGTGGCCCGCCCCGGCCTGGAGTTCAACGCCGAGCGGCGGGCGGTGCTCGACAACCACGTCGCGGCGACGCTGAAGGCACAGCAGGACGTCGCGGCGGGCCGGGCGCCGGCGCCTGACCTCGTCGTGTGGCCCGAGAACGCCTCCGACATCGACCCGCTGCGCAATGCCGACGCCAAGGCCGAGATTCTCCGGACGGTTGACACCCTGCAGCGACCGCTCATCGTCGGGGGCCTGCTCGAGGAGCCGGTGGGGTTCCTGTCCAATGTCGCCCTGCTCTTCGAGCCCGGCAAGGGCAACACGGACCGCTACGTCAAGCGCCACCCCGTGCCGTTCGCCGAGTACATCCCCAACCGGTCCTTCTGGAGGAACTTCAGCAGGGAGGTCGACCTCGTCCGGAACGACTTCGTCCCCGGCCCGGCCCCGGGCGTCTTCACCGTCACGACCGCCGGAGGTCGGCAGATCCGGGCAGGACTGGCGATCTGCTTCGAGGTGGCCTACGACGACATCATGCGCGACGCCGTGCAGGCCGGCGCGAACGTGCTCGTCGTGCAGACCAACAACGCGACGTTCGGCTACACCGCGGAGTCGCCCCAGCAGCTCGCGATCAGCAGGGTGCGGGCCATGGAGTTCGGCCGGTCGGTCGTGCACGTCTCGACGGTGGGCCAGAGCGCGCTCATCACTCCCGACGGAACCGCACACCAGGTGACTTCGCTTTTCACACAGGCGGTGGTCCGAGGGGCACTACCCTTGCGAGACGCCACGACACTGGCGACCCGGCTGGGGGAGGCCCCGGAGTGGGTCGCCGCCGCCGCGCTGCTGACGATGCTCGCCCTCGGGCTCCGCGGTGGTCGCCCGGCGAAGTCGCCGACCGAGCCGGCCACAGCGCCGGACCCAAACCCGGACCCGACACGGGACCCGACGCCGGACCCGACTTCCAAGCGAACGAAGGATGAGGATGACGACGACGCACCGTGAGCCCGTGACCCGAGTGGCCGTGCTCATCCCGACCTACAACGAGCGTGACAACCTGCCCGGCATCGTCGCGCGGGTGCGCGCGAGCGTGCCCACCGCCGACGTCTTCGTGCTCGACGACGGCTCACCCGACGGCACAGGGCAGGTCGCCGACGACCTGGCCGCCTCCGACCCGCAGCTCCACGTCGTGCACCGCACGAGCAAGGAGGGCCTCGGCAAGGCCTACCTCGCCGGCTTCTCCATCGTCCTCGAGCGCGGCTACGACGCGGCCGTCGAGATGGATGCCGATGGCTCGCACCTGCCGGAACAGCTCCCGTCGCTGCTGGCGGCCCTGCCGGAGGCCGACGTCGTCATCGGCGCCCGCTGGGTCAAGGGCGGCGAGGTGCGCAACTGGCCGCTGCGTCGCAAGGTGCTCTCGGTCGGCGCCAACCTCTACACGAAGGTGCTGCTGGGCATGGCGGTCAACGATGCGACGGCCGGCTACCGCGTCTACCGGGCCAGCGCACTGCGCACCATGGGTCTGCAGGGCGTCGAGTCGCAGGGTTACTGCTTCCAGATCGACCTGACGCTGCGTGCGGTCCGCGCCGGCCTCACCGTCGTCGAGGTGCCCATCACGTTCGTCGAGCGCGAGGTGGGTGTCTCGAAGATGGGCAAGGACATCGTCCGGGAGGCACTCACGAGCGTCACCCGGTGGGGGCTCGAGCACCGCGTCGGCCAGCTGCGCTCGGCCGTCGGCAAGGTCCGCGAACGCAAACCGGTCGGGAAGCAGCGATGACCGCCACGCCTCGTCCTTCGCGCACCCGGCGCATACGTCTGACCCGTCTCGCCGTGGCCGCCCTGCTCCTGCTGCCGGTCATCGAGATCGTCGTCATCGTCGCGGTCGGGCAGTGGATCGGCGGCTGGGCCACGTTCCTGCTGCTGGTGGCCACCTCGCTGCTCGGCGTGTGGCTCATCCGCCGCGAGGGCGGTCGTGCCTGGCGTGAGCTGCAGCAGGCGGTGCGCAGCGGCCGCATGCCGGCGCGCGAGATCGCTGACGGCATCGTCGTGCTCGCCGGCGGGTCCCTCCTGGTCATCCCCGGCTTCGTCACCGACGTGGTCGGGCTCCTCCTCGTCCTGCCGTTCACCCGTCCGGTCGCCCGGAGCCTGCTCGCCGCGGTCATCTCCCGCCGCCTGCTCGCCCAGACGGAACGCTTCACCGGGCCGCGGGTCACCGGGCAGCCGAGCGGCTCCGGCTGGGAGGAGCCGGACCCGCACCGAGCGCAGCGCTCCGCCAGCGGCGACGAGGTCGTCGAGGGCGAGATCATCGACGAGGACTGACGGGCCGGTCGCGATCACCTGGACGCGACCACCTCGGCGCCCGCCTGGACCCGGCGAGCACATGGCATACGGCACGCAAGAAGCCCGCCCCCACGAACCGGACGGGCTTCTCGGTCGAGCAGTCTGTGTCGGGCCGTCAGGCCGTCTTGCGACGCCGCGGCTTCTCGCCACGGGACTCGCGCAGCAGCGTCAGGCGCTCCTCGAGCAGCTCCTCGAGCTCCGGGATGGAGCGACGCTCGAGCAGCATGTCCCAGTGCGTGCGCTGGTGCTTGACCGGCTTGGCCTCCGGCTCGGGGCCGTCGCCCTGCAGCTTGGCGTCGAGGCCGCAGCGGCACTCCCACGTGGAGGGGACGTCGGCCTCGATGGAGAAGGGAAGCTCGGTGCGGTGTCCCTGCGGGCAGACGTAGACGGTGAGCTGGCGCTCACTCGGGACGACGTTCTCGTCGGATTCCATGCTCCTCGCACCGAGGTTGGAACCGCGTAGTGCTCGATCGGCCATCTGGACCCCTCCAAGACTCTGCCCTGTGACACCTCTTCCGGTGTCATACCCTCACAGACCCTTGAACGACCCAATACGCCGCCTTGTTCCCTGGCGGGCGTCGAATTGTAAGCGGGTCTCAGACGACGAGCGGCACGGGGTTGCCGGCCTGCTCGATGCCCTCGCGCATACGAACCCGTGAGAGCAGCGCGCCACCCAGGGCGAAGAAGACGATGAGGGCGATGATGGCCCACCGGTAGCTGAGCGTGAACTGGTAGACGAGCCCGAAGATGAGCGTGCCGAACCAGCTCGTGCCCCGCTCCATGGCCTGGTAGAGGCTGAAGTACTCCGCCTCGCGGCCCCGGGGGATCAGCTGGCTGTAGAGGGAGCGGGAGAGCGCCTGGGTGCCGCCGAGGACGATGCCGATGAGCGCGGCCAGGGCGAGGAAGATCACGAGCGACTTCGACGGGACGAGGAAGGCGAAGACGACGACGAGGGTCCAGAGGCCGATCCCGTAGAGCACGGTGCGCCAGGCGCCGATGCTGGCGGCGACCCGCCCGAAGAGGCGAGCGCCGAAGAAGGCGACGAACTGCACGAAGAGGAAGACCCCCAGCACGGTCGTCTCCGAGAAGCCGAGCTCCTTGGAGCCGTAGACGCTCGCGCTGCCGATGACGGTCTGGATGCCGTCGTTGAAGAAGAGGTAGGCGAGCAGGAACAGCTTGGTCTGCGGGTAGTTGGCGAGGTCGCGGAAGGTGCTGCGCAGCTGCGCGATGCTGCCGCGGACGATCCCGGGGGAGCGGCCCACCGGCGCGTCCACCGTGCCCTCGAGGTGGCGCAGTCCGAGGTAGGGGATCAGGGTGAACCCGCCCCACCAGAGCCCGGCGGACAGGATGCTGATGCGGGTGGACAGGGCCCGGTCGAGGCCGAGATCGGTGTGGAAGAAGTCGAGGGCGAAGTTGAGGGCGAGCAGGATGCCGCCGCCCAGGTAGCCGAAGGCCCAGCCCTTCGAGGAGACGCGGTCGCGCTCGTTCTCGTTGGCGATGCGGCACAGGATCGAGTCGTAGACCACGAGGGAGGCGCCGAGGCAGATCCCGGCGACGACGACGAGCAGCGCCCCGAGCTGCCAGTTGGTGCCCGCGACGAGGAACATCAGGCTCCCGGCGAGCGCGCCGACCCAGGCGAAGCCGGCGAGCAGCCGCGTCGGCCGCGGGCTGCGGTCGGCGATGGCGCCGACGAAGATGAGCACGACGGCCGACAGGAGCGTCGTGAAGGTGACGGTGAAGAACCACAGCGAGCCGGGGGCGACCGGGATGCCGAGCACCGACAGGTCCGTCGCGCAGTCCTGGCCGGAGGGGAGACCGGGGCACGCCGCCTGCTCGGCCACTGACGTGAGGTAGGGGCTCATCAGCACCGTTGCCGTGGTGGTGACGTAGGCCGAGTTGGCCCAGTCGTACCAGTACCAGGCGCGCTGCTCGCGCGTCTCCGGGCGTGCGGCGTTGACGACGACGTGCGACATGGCAGGACTGTCCCACATGGTCGGGCCGCCCGGGCAGGGTCCGCGGCCAACACGCCGGAGGGGTCATTGCTCCGAGGCGTGTGGTGACTTTAGGGCTAAAGTATATGCGTGAGCGACGTTCCGGGGGACGAGGTCGGCAAGCTGGTCGAGGCGTGGGGACGGGAGCGCCCAGACGTCGACGTCTCGTCGATCGGCATCATCACCCCGGTGTGGCGGCTGGCCTCGGTCGTCATGGACCACCGGGCGCGCGTCCTGGCTCGGCACGGGCTCGACCAGAGCCATCTCGACGTCCTCGTCACGCTGCGGCTCAGCGGCGCGCCGTACCGCCTCAGCGCCGGTGAGCTGTCCCGGCGGTGTCGGGTGACGCCCGGAGCGACGACGCAGCGCGTGCAGGCCATGGAGCGGCTCGGCCTGGTGGCCCGGGTCCGTGAGGAGCCGGACCGCAGGACGGTGCACGTGCAGCTGACGCCGGCCGGGTCGTCCCGGCTCGACGGGCTCATCGCCGAGGTCATGGCGGCCGACGAGGCGCTGCTGGTCGGGCTGCAGCCCGAGCAGCGCACGGCGCTGGAGTCGTTGTTGCGCACGTGGCTGAGGTCGCTGGAGGCCGGCGTGGCGCGGTTGCCGGGTGGATCGGCATAACGCCGATAATCGACATTATGTCATTTCGGTGTTCGGGAGCCCTCCCCGTCGGTCTAGCCGTCGTCGTAGACACCGGCAGCGCCCCGTAGCCTTGGGCGCGATGCAGTGCGACTACTTCGACGCCGCCCGGTGCCGCTCGTGCACCCTCATGGGCGTCCCGTATGCCGTCCAGCTGGGCGACAAGCAACGCCACGTCGTCAACGTGCTGGCGCCCGTGACGCGCGGTGTCGCCTGGCTGCCCGCGCACGCCGGCCCCGAGGCGCACTTCCGCAACAAGGCCAAGCTCGTCGTCGGCGGCTCCCCCGGTGCGGTGACCGTCGGCATCCTCGACCGCGGCGGCAGCGGCGTCGACCTGCGTCACTGCGGTCTCTACGAGACGGGGCTCGACGAGCTGGTGCCGCGCGTCGCCGGCCTGCTGGACGCGCTGGGGCTCGAGCCCTACGACGTCCCGACGCGCCGGGGCGAGGTCAAGCACGTCCTGCTCACCCACTCCCCCGACGGCGAGGCGATGCTCCGCTTCGTCCTGCGCTCCCAGAAGCACGTGGCGCTCCTGCGCTCGCGCCTGCCTCTGCTGCTCGACGTGCTGCCCGAGGTGCGGGTCGTCTCGGTCAACCTCCAGCCGGAGCACAAGGCCATCACCGAGGGCGACGTCGAGATCGTCCTGACGGAGGCCGACGTCCTGCCGATGCGCCTCGGCGACGTCGTGCTGTTCCTGCGTCCCAACAGCTTCTTCCAGACCAACACCGGCGTGGCTACCGCGCTCTACCGGCAGGCTCGGGACTGGGTGGCCCGGGCCGACCCCGCCGTCGTCCTCGACCTCTACTGCGGTGTGGGTGGTTTCGCCCTGCAGGCCGCCGCCGCGCCGGGTCGGAGGAACCGGGTGGTCCGGGGCGTGGAGGTCGCCCCCGAGGCCGTCGTCTCGGCCCGGCGAAGCGCCGCGGCGTTGCACTCGTCCGGGGCGAGCGGCGCCGACCTCGCCTTCGCCGTTGGTGATGCCACCGACGTGATGGCACTGGCGGGGGTCACCGACCGTGCGGACGCCGCGTCGCTGGTCGTCGTCAACCCGCCCCGGCGCGGGATCGGCCCGGCGCTGGCCGCCTGGCTCGAGGCATCGGCGACCACCCACGTGCTCTACTCCAGCTGCAACGTCGAGAGCCTGGCCCGCGACCTCGCCGCCATGCCGACACTGCGGGCCCGCGAGGCGCGCCTGTTCGACATGTTCCCCCAGACCTCGCACCACGAGGTGGCCGTGCTGCTCGAGCGGGCAGACGGTGCCGGCCGGAGCTGACCGGGCCCCGTCGCGCCACGAGGACGGCGAGACGGACGCCGAACGCCTCGAGCGGGTACGCCGGCGGTTCCGCGAGTTCGGCAGCGAGTACGCATCGCTGCCGCTCTACGGCGCCGTGAGCCGGAGCGTCGCCGAGGATCCCACGACGGCAGAGCTGCTCGTCGCGGCGCAGCCCGGGCAGGCGCGTCCGGTGCTGTGGTTCGCCGCGCTGCACGACCTCGTGCTGCGACAGCCCGACCTCCGTGCGGCCCGGTGGTACGCCAGCGTGGTCGGGCGTGACTCCCTGCCCCAGGGTGACCCCTGGCCCGACGTGCGCGCCACGGTCCTGGAGCACGCCGACGAGCTGCGCCACCTCATCGCCTCGCGCACGACGCAGACCAACGAGGTCAACCGCAGCGTCTACCTTGCGGCAACACTCGCCGCCGCTGGGCGCGTCGGCCGCGAGA
This sequence comes from Terrabacter sp. BE26, assembly GCF_041941675.1. GTDB lineage: Bacteria > Actinomycetota > Actinomycetes > Actinomycetales > Dermatophilaceae > Terrabacter. The sequence goes on from NZ_CP090122.1 coordinate 3,950,479, forward strand.
GCTCCGCGGCTCCCGCCTCCGCGCTGGGTCCCGTTGCCCTCGTCGAGCTCGGAGCCAGTGCCGGCCTGCTGCTCGGGCTGGATCGCTACCTCGTCACGGCGATGACGACCGACGGCATCCGCACCTCGGTCGGCGACGCGGCGTCCCCGGTCCGGTGCGAGGGCCTCGACCGGTCGGCCGGGCACCCCGCACTGGGGCCGTTGCCGCCGGTCCTCGGGCGCGCCGGCGTGGACCGGGAGCCCGTGGACCTCGAGGACGAGGACGCCGTGCGCTGGCTGCTGGCCTGTCTCTGGCCGGACGTGCCCGGACGGGTCGAGCGGTTCCGGGCCGCCCGGCAGCTCATGCGCTCCCGCCGCCCTCCCCTCGTTCTGCAGGGAGACCTCGTCGACGACGTCGCGGCAGGGGTCGACGCCGCACGACAGCAGGCTCGTGGTGCCGGAGGTGTCGACCACGTCATCGTCTACAGCTCCTGGGCCCTGACCTACGTCGAGCGCGACCGACGGGCAGCCCTGGCGCAGAAGCTGGCTGGGGTCGCCGAGACCGTGCCGCGGCTGAGCTGGCTCACGGCCGAGCCGCCCGATTGCGTGCCCGGCCTGCCTGACGACCCGCGCACCGAAGGTGCCCCCACCGTCCTCGGCCTGCGGACCTGGACGGCCGGTGCCGAGGCCGCGCCGCGCCTCGTCGGAACCGCACACCCGCACGGTGCCTGGGTCGACATCTGGTGACGTCGAGGAGCCACGGCGACGAACATCATAATGTCGATTATGGGCGAAATCGGTTGCGGCACAAGGGAATTCGCGTCCATTAGAGTCAACGCGGCTGTGATGGTGCCTCGACGACCCACCACGCCGCATACGGACTGAGCGACACCAGGCCGTCCGGGCCGCCGAACACGGGGTGGCCGCCGATGGCGTCGAACAGCCGCTCGATCCCCGCGTCGGCGAAGTGCCGGACGTCCACGGTTCGCCACGTCCCGGTCACGTTGTACGCGCACACCATCGACCCGCTGGGATGCGACCGCACCACCACGAGCACTCCGTCGTCGGTGTCCGCGACGACCCGCACGACAGCGGAGGCGTGCAGCTGCGGCAGGCCGGCGCGGACGCGGGCCAGGTGGCGCAGGCCCTGGAACACCTTGCCGGCGGTCGTGTCGAGGTCCGCCCGCTGCGCGGCCACGTCCCAGTCGAGGCGCTCCCGGTGCACCCAGCGGTTGTCGTCCTCGTGGCCGGGCTCGCGGTCCCACAGCGGGTCGTTGGGCAGCCCCAGCTCGTCCCCGCTCCACACGACCGGTATGCCGCCCCACCCGGCCACGACGGCGTGGGCCAGGAAGAGCCGTGCCAGGCCCAGCTCGCGCCCGGCGGGGTCATCCGCCTCCTCGCCGGCCTGCAGGCCCGTCAGCGCTGCTGCCGTCCCGCTGATCCGCTTGTCGCCGGTGGCCGGGTTGGCCTGGAACACCAGGCCGCGCGCCCACGAGCCGGGGAACTGGCCGGCATACCAGTCGGAGAGGAAACGCCGGTGCGCGAAGCCGTCGTGGCCGGCCCGCGCGGCGTCCTCGTCGTCGATGGCCCACCCGATGTCGTCATGGCAGCGGACGTAGCAGATCCAGGTGCCGCTGGGCGGCGTGGGCGGCAGGGCCGACAGCGCGACACGGGCCAGCCGCGTGCTGCCGGTGGCGAGCATCGACCACACCTGCACCATGAGGCTGTTGTGGTAGGCGATGTCGCTGACCCGGCCGACGTGGGTGCCGGTCCCGAGGTACTGCACGAGGTCGCGGGGTCCCACGATGGCCTCGGCCTTGAAGGCGAGCGCCGGGCAGGCGATGCGGGCCACGGCGCGCAGCGCCTGGGCGACCGCGTGCACCTCGGGCTGGTTCTGGCAGTTCGTCCCGAGCCGCTTCCACGTGAAGGCGATGGCGTCGAGGCGCAGCACCTCGACCCCGAGGTTGGCCAGGTGCAGCACGATCTCGGCGTACTCGACCAGCACGTCGGGGTTGGACCAGTCGACGTCCCACTGCCACTCGTTGAAGGTGGTCCAGACCCAGCCCTCGAGCTCGTCGTCCCAGGTGAAGTTGCCCGGCGCGAACTCGGGGAACACCTCGGGAAGGGTGCGCTCGTAGGCGTCGGGCACGACGCGGTCGGGGTAGACGTGGAAGTAGTCGCGGTAGCGCGACTCCCCCGCCCTGGCGCGGCGGGCCCACTCGTGCTCCCTGGCCACGTGGTTGAGCACGAGGTCCAGCACCAGCGAGATGCCTTCGCCGCGTAGTGCCCTCGTCAGCTCCCGCAGGTCCTCGGTGTCGCCGAGGTCGGGGCGGACACGTCTGTAGTCGGCCACGGCGTAGCCGCCGTCGTTGTCCCCCTCCCGCGGCAGCAGCAGCGGCATGAGGTGCAGGTAGGTGACGCCGAGGTCACGCAGGTAGTCGAGGCGACCGGCCACGCCGGGCAGGTCGTCGGCGAAGCGTTCGGTGTAGCAGGCGTAGCCGAACATCTCCGGCTGCTGGAGCCAGTCGGGACGCAGCAGGCGTCTCTGGTCGAGGCGGCGCAGCTCGGGGTCGCGTTCACGGAAGCCGGCGACGGCACGCTCGATGAGGCGCAGGGCGAGCGCCGACACGTCGTGCTCGGGGTAGAGCGTGGCGAGTGCCACCACGAGGTCATCACCCCAGCGTTCGAGGCGCAGCCGGATCGTCTCCTGCTCAGCCGGGTCGAGCCCTCCCAGCAGTGCCGTCATCGACTCCGGCTTGGGCGCGTGGCTCATGGGCCGATTGAACAGCACCGGGCGGCGCCATGACAGTGTCAGCGCCGGGGCGTCACTCGAAAGGCGTCGGGTCCCCCGCTCCGACGCGCGCCACCACGGGGTAGCCCTCGGACCAGTCGACCACGGTCGTCGGCTCGAGCCCGCACTCCCCCGAGTCGATGACGGCGTCGATGACGTGGTCGAGCTGGTCCTTGATGAGCCAGCCCTCCGTCATCGGCTCCTCTTCGTCGGGCAGCAGCAGCGTGCTCGAGAGGATCGGCTCGCCCATGGCCTTGAGCAGCTCCCGCACCACTGGGTGCTCGGGGATGCGCACGCCGACGGTCTTCTTCTTCGGGTGGAGCAGCCGCCTGGGCACCTCCTTGGTGGCCGGGAGGATGAACGTGTACGGCCCGGGCGTGGCGGCCTTGATGGCGCGGAAGACGGCGTTGTCGAGATGGACGAACTGGCCGAGCTGCGCGAAGTCCGAGCACACCAGCGTGAAGTGGTGCTTCTCGTCGAGGTGGCGGATGCGCAGGATGCGCTCCTTGCCCTGGGGGTTGTCGAGGGAGCAGCCGAGGGCGAAGCCCGAGTCGGTCGGGTAGGCGATGAGGCCGCCGGTCCGTAGGATCTCGACCGCCTGACCGATCGCCCGGGGTTGCGGGTCGACGGGGTGGACGTCGAAGTACTTCGCCATGGGCACACCCTGCCATGCTGGTCCGATGACGGAGCAGAAGGGTGAGCAGACGGGGCAGACCGAAGGAGAGCGTGACGGCGCGTCCGGCGGGTCCTCTGCCTCCGTGCAGGTGGTCGACAACCCGGAGAAGGGGCGGTTCGAGCTGCGCGACGGAGATGACGTCATTGGCGTCGCGGCCTACGCCCTCGTCCCTGGTGGCGGTGCCGACCAGCGCGAACGGGTGGTCTTCTTCCACACCGAGGTGCGTCCCGAGTACGAGGGGCAGGGCCTGGCGGCACGCCTCGCGTCGTACGCGCTCGACCGTACGGTGGAGTCCGGTCGGGCGATCGTGGCCCTCTGCCCGTACATCAAGGCCTACGTCACTCGTCACCCGGAGCCGTATGCCGCCCACCTCGTCGCGCCGACGCCTGCAGGCGTGAAGGCGGCCGAGCGGGCGAGCGCCGGGTGAGCGAGTGAGCGGGTGAGCGGGTGAACCGCCCGCACGTCGTCGTCGTGGGCGGGGGCATCGTCGGGTCCGCCGTCGCACGACGTCTCGCGCTGTCGGAACCGCGGCCCGAGGTGACCCTCGTCGAGAAGGAGCCCGAGCCCGCAAGGCACCAGACGTCGCGCAACAGCGGCGTGGTGCACGCCGGCATCTACTACGCGCCGGGCTCGGCGAAGGCGACCCTGTCCCGAGAGGGAGTCCGGCGGCTGAAGCGATACTGCACCGAGCGGGGACTGCCCTACGAGGAGGTCGGCAAGCTCGTCATCGCCCTCGACGAGACGGAGGAGATGCGGCTCCGCGACATCGAGGCCAGGGCGCGCGCCAACGGGGTCCCGGGCCTGCGCCGGCTCGACGCCCGGGGGCTGCGCGAGATCGAGACGCACGCGGTGGGACGGGCTGCGCTGCACTCCCCCACGACCGCGATCACCGACTTCTCGCTCGTGGCCTCCGCCATGCTGGACGACGCGAAGGCGGCCGGGGCGCAGGTCGTCACCGGCTTCGAGGTCGTCGGGCTCGAGCGTCGGGGCGAGGCCGTCGACGTCCGCGCCGCCGACGGGCGCGGCCTTCGCGCCGAGCGGGTGGTCCTTGCCGGCGGCCTGTATGCCGACCGGCTGGCGATGCTGGCGGGCGACGGCCCGAGCCCGGCGATCGTGCCCTTCCGGGGGGAGTACCACCGGCTGTCCCCCTTCGCGGCCCAGCTGGTGCGTGGCCTCGTCTACCCGGTGCCCGACCCGCGCCACCCGTTCCTGGGCGTCCATCTCACCCGGCGGGTCGACGGGACCGTGCTGCTCGGCCCCAACGCGGTGCTCGCGACGGCTCGCGAGGGGTACCGCAAGCGCGACGTCGACCTCGAGGTGCTCAAGGAGCTCGCGGCCTCTCCCGGGTTTCGGCGCCTCGCACGGGCCAACGTGCGCACCGGGGCCACCGAGGTCGTCGGCTCCCTCAGCCGTCGTGCGTTCGTCCGCCGCGCACGTCGCTACGTCCCCGCGATCGCCGAGTCGGACGTGCTACCGGCTGCGTCGGGGGTGCGCGCCCAGGCCATGGACCCGGACGGCTCGCTCGTCGAGGACTTCAGGTTCAGCCGGGTCGGGCCGGTCCTGTGCGTCCGCAACGCCCCGTCACCCGCCGCGACCGCCTCCCTGGCCATCGCGGACATGGTGGTCGCGCGGCTCGACCTCGGCTGAGCGCGCTCAGTGCTTGCCGAAGTAGGAGCTCGCGTTCATGGCCTCGATCACCGATGGTGTCTGGTGCAGGCCGACGGCATACCCACCCAGGCCCTTGACGGTCTCTGCGACCCCGATCACCGGAACGACGAGTCCCCAGGCAGTCGGGTGCAGGTCGGGGCCCTTGACGGGGTTCAGCGCGATCTGCGTGCCGAGCGCGTTGGGGAGCGCGCTGTCGCCGATCGGCGGCACGTGGTCGACGAACGACCCGAGCGGGTTCTGCAGGGTCGTGAGGATCTCGCCGCGCACGTGGTAGTTGCGGATCTGTCCGGAGGCCAGGGCGCCCTCGCCGTGGCTGAGGTCGAGGGCGGCAGCCACCGTGTTGGGATGCACTCCGGCCGCGTTGAACGTGACGGCCGGCACGTCGGTGGCGACGGAGGCCGTGCTGGCCAGACCACCGCCGAGCGAGTGCCCGGTGAGCACCATGTTCTCGCCGCCCACCCCGGCGGCGAGCTGCTGCGCCAGCGCGATCGCCTGCAGGTGCTGTGAGCTGAGCCCGCCGACTCCCTGCTCGGCGTTGGCCTCCCAGTCGGCGGCGCTCTTGGGGTCGGTGCCGGCGAAGGCCAGCACGTAGTGGCCCTGGGCGTCGCGATAGATGTTCGCGTCGAAGCCGCCGGGCCCGGTCAGGGTCCGCGGGTCGATGCCCAGGGCCTCCAGCTCGGATGGCTCGAGGGGGCGGTACGTCTCCGTGCCCGTGCCGTCGTAGACGCCCTGGGCGAGCTGGGCGAGCTCGAGGTCCATCTGGTGCGGCGTGGTGCCCCGCAGGCCGTCTGCGAAGGGCGGCAGGGAGGGTCCCGTGCCGCCGCCCGGGAAGCCGCCCGGGAAGCCCGGGACGGTGCCCGGTGCCAACGGGAAGAGGGCTCCAAGCTCGAGGAGGGGGCCCGTGGTCGTGCTCGCGGTGCGCTGGGCGCGGGCGTTGTCGCTGAGCCGGCGGGCGAGTCCGTCGAGGGTCGATCCCAGCGAGGACAGTGCTTCGGCCGTCGAGCGCCACCTCTGCTGGGCTGCCTCGGCATCGGCGCCGCCCCACGAGCGGCCGATGACGGCCAGGGCCCTCGTGCCGTTGGCCCGGATGCCGTCGACCTCACCGACGCACGCGCTCAGCTCGCGAGCGGAACGGTCCAGGGCCTCCGGGTCTGCACCCTTGCGGTAGAGCACGCGGTCCTCCTGTCGACGGTGGCCCCACCGTAGGCGGTGCTCGACGGCGAGGCCATGGGGAGCACTCCCCGCCTGCTCGGCCCCTGCCGTGACCGGTGTCTGCTCGGCCGGTGAGGTCAGGGAGGGGCGCTGACCCGCAGTTCCACGGGATGTGCCCTGGTCTGCCGCAGGGCTGACCGGGCACGAGGTGTGGAGGCCTGGGTTCAGGCTCGCAGGTCGGTGAGCATCGCCTCGAACGGGGTGACCTGCTCGAACGGGTCCACCCGCGCTGAGCGAGGCGCGCCGGAGACGAGGGCGGCGAACGCTGCCCCCGCCCGATCGATGCGCTCGCCGAGACGCCCCGCCTCGACGCTGCCCCAGTCCTCGCTCGCGGCGAAGACGGCGACCGGCGCGACGAGTGCACCGAGGTGGGCGAACAGCGGTCGCAGGGCGTGGTCGATGGCCAGGGAGTGGCGCGCCGTCCCGCCCGTGGCGCCGAGCAGCACCGGGGTGTCGCGCAGCGCGTTCTTCGGCAGGACGTCGACGAGCATCTTGAAGAGGCCGCTGTACGACGCGGCATACACGGGCGTGGCGACGACGAGCGCGTCGGCCTCGGCGATCGCGTCGAGCCGTACCTGCAGCTCGGGGGACGCGAAGCCGGTGAGGACGTTGTTGGTGACGTCGTGGGCGACGTCGCGCACGTCGATCACCTCGACGACGACCTCGTCGACGCCGTGACCGGCGAGCGCCCGCACCGTGGCCTCGGTGAGGCGGTCGGCGAGCAGCCGCGTCGAGGAGGGCTGGGTGACACCGGCCGTGATGACGGCGAGGTGGAACGGGGTCTGCGTGGTCACTTGGTCACCTCCGGGGTGATGGGCGCGGTGCTGGTGCTGGGGGTGGTGGGCTCGGGCGAGGCGCCGGTGACGTCGTCGCCGTCGGCATGGACGGTGGTGTCGTGCCCGCCACCGGCGGCGGCGGCGAGGCGAGCGGCGTGGGTCGGGGCGTCGGGCACGTGGGCCGGCTTGAGCGCGGCGAACTCCTTGCGCAGCACCGGCACGACCTCCTCGCCGAGGAGATCGAGCTGCTCGAGGACCGTCTTGAGCGGGAGGCCGGCGTGGTCGATGAGCCACAGCTGGCGCTGGTAGTCGCCGACGTAGTCGCGGAAGCCGAGGGTGCGCTCGATGACCTCCTGCGGGCTGCCGACGGTCAGCGGCGTCTGGCGGGTGAACTCCTCCAGCGAAGGACCGTGGCCGTAGACCGGGGCGTTGTCGAAGAAGGGGCGGAACTCGCGCACGGCGTCCTGGCTGTTCCTGCGCATGAAGACCTGGCCGCCGAGGCCGACGATCGCCTGGTCGGCGCTGCCGTGCCCGTAGTGCTCGAAGCGACGCCGGTAGAGCGACACCATCTGCTTGGTGTGGCTCGCGGGCCAGAAGATGTGGTTCGAGAAGAAGCCGTCGCCGTAGTACGCGGCCTGCTCGGCGATCTCGGGGCTGCGGATCGAGCCGTGCCACACGAACGGAGGCATGCCGTCGAGCGGGCGAGGCGTCGAGGTGAAGCCCTGCAGCGGCGTGCGGTACTTGCCCTGCCAGTCCACGACGTCCTCGCGCCACAGCCGGTGCAGCAGGGCGTAGTTCTCGATCGCGAGTGGGATGCCCTCGCGGATGTCCTTGCCGAACCACGGGTAGACCGGGCCGGTGTTGCCGCGGCCGAGCATGAGGTCCATGCGGCCCTCGCTCAGGTGCTGCAGGTAGGCGTAGTCCTGGGCGATCCGGACCGGGTCGTTCGTGGTGATGAGGGTCGTCGACGTCGAGAGGACGATGCGCCGGGTCTGGGCGGCGATGGAGGCCAGCAGGACGGGCGGGTTGGCCGGCGCGGCGAACGGCGGGTTGTGGTGCTCACCGGTGGCGAAGACGTCGAGTCCGACCTCCTCGGCCTTCTTGGCGATCGCGACCGTGGCCCGAATGCGCTCGTGCTCGGTGGGCGTACGACCCGTCGTGGGGTCGGTGGTGACGTCGCCCACCGTGAAGATCCCGAACTGCATGTGTCCCAGCTCCTTGTAGTTGATGATTCAATCGTATCCAACACCGCTGTCCCCTCCCCCATTCCCGACCAGTCGGGCGCCGCGCACGCGCTGTGGGATCCTGTCGCGGTGACTGCAGAGACCTCACCCAAGGACCGCTTCATCACGGTCTACGGCCGCAACCCGGTCCACGAGGTGCTCCTCGACGAGGGGCTGCAGGTCGACAAGGTCGTCATCGCCGACGGGGCCCGCGGTGCCGGGCTGCGAGAGATCCAGCAGGCGGCTCGCCGGCGCGGTGTCGTCGTCCAGAACGCCAGCACGGAGCGCGTGAAGAAGCTGGCCGGCAACGGCCGCCAGGACCAGGGCGTCTTCGCCGACGTCGTGGCACCCCGGATGCGCCCGCTCGACGCGGCGCTCGCGGACGGTGCCCGCACGCTCCGTACCGTGCTGGTGCTCGACGGGGTGACGACGCCGGCCAACGTCGGAATGATCCTGCGCTCGGCCACTGCTGCCGGTGTCGACGGAATTGTCGTGCCGCGCAAGGGCGTCGCCTCGCTCGACCCGCTCGTGGTGAAGGCCTCGGCAGGCGTCGCGTTCCGGGCCCCCATCCTCAAGGCGTTCACGGCAACCGAGGCGGTCGCCCAGCTCAAGGACGCCGGCTTCCACGTCGTCGGTCTCGACGCCGGCGGAGACGACGACCTCTTCGCGTCGCACCTGCCCGAGCCGATCGCCTTCGTGCTCGGCAGCGAGACCGCGGGCCTCACCCGCGAGGTCGCCGACCTCGTCGACACGTGGGTCTCGATCCCGATGGCCGCCGGCGTGGAGTCGCTCAACGTCTCCGCGGCCGCTGCCGTGGTCTGCTTCGAGCTCGTCCGCCGCTGGCGCGCTTGAGCCTCAGGCGCCCCACTTCTCGGCGAGGGCGCGAACGACCTTGATGTCGCGGGCTGTGCCGGTGGCCCCGGTGACGCGCTCGAGCCTCGCGTTGGTCAGCTTGGCCTCGTGGGCCGGCTTGGTGAGGAAGAGCACGACGTCGGACCCGAGCACGAGGACTCGTTCTCCGGGGACGTCCCACCCCTCGAGTGCCGCGCGACCGGCTGCGCTCATCGGGCCCGTCGTGAAGGTGACGTAGCGGCGGGCCTCGGGCCCGAGGGGCGACTCGACCGCGTCGGCCCGGGCCGCCGTGCGGGAGAGCTCGGCCGGCGACCGGACGATGGCCGGCACGTCGAAGCCGAACTCGTCGCTGAGCAGCAGCCGCAGCGTCGTCTCCACCTCGTCCGCGGTGCTCATCGAGGTCGTGACCCGGACGTTGCCGCTCTGGATGTGGGTGGCGACCTCGCCGAAGCCGCTGGCGGCCAGGTGTTTCCGCAGGCGTTCCATCTTGACCCAGCGCTGCCCCACATTGACCGCACGAAGGAACGCGATGTAGGTGTTCACGGCCGGACTCCCTCCACCGCGTAGGAGCAGACGCCCTGGCCGACCGCGTGGATGCGTCCGCCGACGTGCACCCCGCCGAGCCCGTCGACATCGAGCAGCAGTCGCGAGGGCCGGCCGACGGCGGCTCCTTGGCTGACGACCACGGACACGTCGCGCACCCCTCGGGCCGCGAGCCAGCCGCCGAGGTTGGCGCAGGCCGAGCCCGTGGCGGGGTCCTCGAGGACCGACGGGCCCTGGGTGTAGAAGAGCCGCGCCTCGATGGTCGACGGTCCCGTCCAGGCCCATACGTAGGCGTGCGGTGGGCGCCCCGGCGAGGTCATGTGCTCGGTCATCGCGTGCGGCTCTGGGGTGCAGGCCCGCACGGCCTCGGCGGTCACGAGGCGCACGACGAGCTGCTCGACGCCGGAGTCGACCCACGAGGCGTCGGCGCGCACGACCAATGCGGGCTCGATCCCCAGCGCCGCCGCAAGGTCGGTACCGCTCGAGGTGACCTCGCGCAGCGTGGCGGGCCGGGCGGCCAGTCGCCAGCCGTGCTCGGTGCGCACCACGGGGATGCGACCCGCTGGCATGGTCAGGTGGACCCGGTCGGCGCCGTCCGCCAGGCCCGCGACGACCTCGGCCGCGCCGAGGGTCGGGTGTCCGGCGAACGGCATCTCGTGCTCGGGGGTGAAGATCCGCACCTGCGCCTCCCGTGCGGCCTCGCCCTCACCCACCGACGTGACGAACGCCGACTCGCTGAGGTTGAACTGGCGAGCCCACGCCTGCATCTCGTCGTCGCCCAGCGCGGCTGCATCGGGAAAGACGCACAGGGGGTTGCCCGAGAAGGGGTCCCCGTCGATGGCGAAGACGTTGAGCAGTCGGAATGGCAGGTCCATGGCGGAAGTGTGCCCCAGCCCTCCGACAGCGCACACCGGACAGGCCGCCGATACTGTGGAAGTCATGGCCTCCCCCGACCGGGTCGTGCCCGGCAACATCTATCTCTTCCGGCACGGCGAGACGGAGTGGTCCCTCACGGGGCAGCACACCGGCACCACCGACCTGCCGCTGCTGCCCGAGGGCGAGGCGGCAGCGCGCGAGCTCGCCGGCGTGCTCCGGTCCCATCGGTTCGAAAGGGTGCTCGTCTCGCCCCTGCAGCGCGCGAAGCGCACGGCCGAGCTCGCCGGCCTCGGCGACTTCGAGGTCGAGCCGCTGCTGCGCGAGTGGGACTACGGCGCGTACGAGGGCATCACGACCGAGCAGATCAGCGCCGAGGTCGACCATCCCTGGGAGGTCTTCGCCGACGGCGTGAAGCCCGGGGCCACACCGGGCGAGACCATCGAGCAGGTCGCCGCCCGCGCGCAGCAGGTCATCGACAAGGTCTGGCCCGACCTCGAGCGCGGAGACGTCGCGCTCTTCGGCCACGGCCACGCCCTGCGCGTGCTGACGGCCGTCTACCTGCAGGTCGACCCCCGCTTCGGCCAGCAGCTCATCCTCGACGCAGGCTCGATGAGCGTGCTGACCCACCACCGCGCCACCCGCTGCATCGGGATGTACAACCTCTCCCCCTGGCGCCTGCTCGCAGACTGAGCCCACTCGCCGGCTCGCCCATGCCGCCCCCGGGCACACGGCATACGCCCTCTGCGCTGTGGCGCAGCGTTCGTCCTCGGAACCGTCGGCGAGCTCAGCCGCCGGGGAGCTCCCACGTGTGCACCGGCTCGTTGGCCATCATGCCCTCGATGTAGCGGGCCAACATCTCGCGCAGCGCCTTGTCGCGGGTCAGGCCCCGGCTCTCGAGGCGGGCGACGCACTCGGTCTGCCAGGAGGCGCCGTTGACCCCCTGGAGGCAACGCTGCTCGATGATGGTGAGGAACCGGTCGCGCACCGCGCTGGAGACGCCCCAGCGCTGCAGGCCCTCGTGAGCCATCGGCAGGAGGCGGCGCAGCACGAGCTCGGGGGCCGGGACGTCACCGAAGCCGGGCCAGTAGGTGCGCGCGTCGATGCCGAGGCGGGCGGCCTCCTCGAAGTTGGACTCGGCGGCCGAGAAGCTCATGCGCGTCCACACCGGGCGGTCCTCCTCGGCGAGCACGCGGATCGTGCCGTAGTAGAAGGCGGCGTTGGCCATGACATCGGCGATGCTCGGCCCGGCGGGCAGGACGCGGTTCTCGACGCGCAGGTGCGGGCGGCCGTGGACGATGTCGTAGATCGGGCGGTTCCAGCGGTAGACGGTGCCGTTGTGCAGGCGCAGCTCCCTCAGCTCGGGCACCTCGCCCCGCTCGAACACGTCCTCGGGCTCCTCGTCGTAGAGCTCGGGCAGCAGGGCCGGGAAGTAGCGGACGTTCTCCTCGAAGAGGTCGAAGATCGAGGTGATCCAGCGCTCGCCGAACCACACCCGTGGGCGCACGCCCTGGTTCTTCAGCTCGACCGACCTGGTGTCGGTGGCCTGGGTGAAGAGCGGGATGCGCGTCTCGGCCCACAGCCGCTGGCCGAGGAAGAAGGGCGAGTTGGCGCCGAGCGCGAGCTGTGGTCCGGCGAGCACCTGGGCGGCGTTCCAGTGGTCGGCGAAGCGCTCGGGCTGGACCTGCAGGTGCAGCTGGATCGAGGTGCAGGCCGACTCGGGCGCGAGGCTGTCGGAGTAGCGCGCGATCCGCTCGCCCGTCGGCCCCTCCAGCTCGAGCCACACGTCCTCGCCGCGGGCGTCGAGGACCGCGTTGTTGAGCGCGGCGTAGCGGATGTTCTCGCTGATCCAGTCGCCCTCGAAGTGCTCGGGCATGACCGTCGGCAGGATCCCGATGGCCACGATGCCGGCGCGCGCCTCGGCGGCCTTCTCCGAGGCCCGGTTGAGCGACTCGCGCAGGTGCTCCTCGAGCTCCAGCGCCGCGTCTCCGGGCAGCGGGCGGGGGTGCACGTTGAGCTCGATGTTGTAGCGCGCGAGCTCGGTCTGGTAGTTCTCGTCGGCGATCTGCTCGAGCACCGTCTTGTTGTCCAGCTTGGGCCCGAGGTCCTCGTTGACGAGGTTGAGCTCGATCTCGAGCCCGGTCATGGGCCGGTCGAACTCGAACTCGCTCGTCCCGAGCATGCGCTCGAAGACGTCGAGGTCGCGGCGCACCTTCTCGCGGTAGTGCTGCCGCTGCTCGCGTGTGTACCTGGCCTGCTCGACATCCGCTCCCACGTGCCGAGACAACCACACTCGACGGGCTCGTGCGAGCCCGTCGAGCGGAGTGTTCAGCTCTCGAACGCCTCCGGCGGCGGGCAGGAGCACACGAGGTTGCGGTCGCCGTAGGCCCCGTCGATGCGGCTGACCGGCGGCCAGTACTTGTCGGGGGCGTGGACACCCACCGGGAAGGCGGCCTGGACGCGGTCGTAGGGGTGGTCCCACTCCCCCGCGATGTTGAGGGCGGTGTGCGGCGCGTGCCGCAGCATGCTGTCGGCGACGGCAACCTCGCCGGCACGGATCGCCTCGATCTCGCCGCGGATGGCGATCATGGCGTCGCAGAAGCGGTCGAGCTCGTAGAGGTTCTCGGATTCGGTGGGCTCGACCATCAGCGTGCCCGCGACCGGGAAGCTCATGGTGGGGGCGTGGAAGCCGTAGTCGACGAGGCGCTTGGCGATGTCGTCGACGGTCACTCCGGTCTCGGCCGTGATCTGGCGGACGTCGAGGATGCACTCGTGCGCCACGAGCCCGTCGTCGCCGGAGTAGAGCACGGGGAAGTGCTCGCGCAGGCGCGCGGCGATGTAGTTGGCGCCCAGGACGGCCATCTGCGTCGCGTGCTTGAGCCCGTCGCCGCCCATCAGCCGGACGTAGGCCCACGAGATCGGCAGGATGCCGGCCGAGCCGTACGGGGCCGCCGAGACGGGTCCCACGCCGGTCTCAGGGCCGGCCTCGGGGGCGAGCGGGTGGTTGGGCAGGTGCGGCGCCAGGTGGGCGCGGACCGCGACGGGGCCGACGCCGGGGCCGCCGCCGCCGTGCGGGATGCAGAAGGTCTTGTGCAGGTTGAGGTGGCTGACGTCGGCGCCGAACTTGCCGGGCTGGGCCAGGCCGACGAGCGCGTTGAGGTTGGCGCCGTCGACGTAGACCTGGCCGCCCGCGTCGTGGACGAGCTCGCACAGCTCGGTGATGGTGTCCTCGTAGACCCCGTGGGTCGAGGGGTAGGTCACCATGATCGCGGCGAGGTCGTCGCGGTGCGCCTCGACCTTGGCGCGCAGGTCGTCCATGTCGACGGTGCCGCCGGCAGCCGTCTTGACGACGACGACCTTGAGGCCGGCCATGACCGCCGACGCCGCGTTGGTGCCGTGCGCGCTGGCGGGGATGAGGCACACCCGGCGGTGGCCCTCGCCGCGCGCCTGGTGGTAGGCGTGGATGGCGAGCAGGCCGGCGAACTCCCCCTGGGATCCCGCGTTGGGCTGGAGCGACACGGCGTCGTAGCCGGTGATCTCGCACAGCCACGACGACAGGTCGTCGATGAGCGAGCGGATGCCCTCGGTTTGCTCGGCCGGAGCGAAGGGGTGCAGGTTCGCGAACTCGGGCCAGGTGATGGCCTCCATCTCCGTGGTCGCGTTGAGCTTCATCGTGCACGAGCCGAGCGGGATCATGCCGCGGTCGAGCGCGAAGTCGCGGTCGGAGAGCCGGCGCAGGTAGCGCAGCATCGCGGTCTCCGAGTGGTGCTCGTGGAAGACCGGATGCGTGAGGAACTCGGACGTGCGCTCGAGCCCCTGCGGTATGCCGTGTGCACCCTGCGCGACGAGGTCGCCGTGGCGCTCCGGCGAGCTCTCCACGCCGAAGGCCCGGAGCACGGCAGCGACCGTGGCGAGGTCGGAGGTCTCGTCGAGGCTGAGCGAGACGCGGTCGTCGTCGACGCGCCAGACGTTGATCCCCCGGTCGGCGAAGGTGCTGACGACGTCGGCGGCCCGACCCGGGACCACGATCGTCAGCGTGTCGAAGAAGGACGTCGTCTCGACGTCGACGCCACCGTCGACGAGGGCCTCGCGCAGGCCCGCGGTGAGCCCGGCCACGCGCTTGGCGATGGCCACGAGGCCGGCCGGACCGTGCCACACGGCATACATGCTCGCCATGACGGCGAGGAGCACCTGGGCGGTGCAGATGTTGGAGGTCGCCTTCTCGCGGCGGATGTGCTGCTCCCGGGTCTGCAGGGCCAGCCGGTACGCCTGGTGGCCCTGGGCGTCGACCGAGACGCCGACGAGACGGCCGGGGATCTGGCGCTCGAGACCGCGGTGCACGGCCATGTAACCGGCGTGCGGACCACCGAAGCCCATCGGGACACCGAAGCGCTGGGCGCTGCCGACGGCGATGTCGGCGCCCCACTCCCCCGGCGCCTTCGCGAGCGTGAGGGCGAGGAGGTCGGCGCAGGCGGTGACGAGTCCCTTCGCCCCGTGGACGGCGGAGGTCAGGGCCGACCAGTCGACGATCTCGCCGGTCGCATCGGGGTACTGCACGATCGCCCCGACGACCGCCTTGCCGCCGGCGGCCGCTTCGAGCGACTCGGGGTCGGCGACCGCGCGCAGGTCGGCGACGACGAGCGGGAGGCCGAGTGCCTCTGCTCGCGTGCGCATGACGGCGATCGTCTGGGGGAAGAGCCGCTCGTCGACGAGGATCACGCCGTCGGTGGCCGCCTTGCTCGCGCGCCGCATCAGCGACATCGCCTCGGCCGCGGCGGTCGACTCGTCGAGGAGGGAGGAGCCTGCGACGTCGAGACCGGTGAGGTCGGTGATGACCGTCTGGAAGTTCAGCAGCGCCTCGAGGCGGCCCTGCGAGATCTCCGGCTGGTAGGGCGTGTAGGCGGTGTACCAGGCCGGGTTCTCCAGCACGTTGCGGCGCACGACCGGAGGCGTGACGGTGCCGTAGTAGCCCAGCCCGATGAGGGAGGTGAGCACGGTGTTGCGCGACGCGAGCGCGTGGAGCTCCTCGATGACGGCATTCTCGCTGGGGGCGGCCTGCAGCCCAAGCGGGGCGTCGGAGCGGATGGCGCCCGGGATCGCGCGGTCGCTCATCGCGTCGAGGCTCGGCTGTCCGACGACCTCGAGCATGCGTCGCACGTCGTCCCCCGCAGGACCCACGTGGCGAGTCACGAAGTCGGCCATGGCCGTCGGGGCGGAGCTTCCGGTGGTGACGGGCACGGACTGGTCGATCGACATTGCGGCTCCTGGCGGGGTTAGAGCGGACGACACACGCTCCCCGTCTGTCGCGCGACCGTCACCGGTGCCTCCAGAGTTGCCTCACCCGCGTGGTCCTGGCGCCTGAGAGGTTCCGGGGATGTTGCCCCTTCGGCGCCCCGTAGGTGCCGAGGCACCCCGAGGACTCTCCCACGCAGGGTCGATCGGCACGTCAAATCTAGCAGCCGGGGGTCGGTGGGGTGACCGCCGGCGACCGGACGGGGCTCAGGCCATCCGGCGGGCCTGGCGGCGCGCGCCCAGCTCGTCGCCGGGGTGCTCCGCAGGGGTCTCGTCGACCCGCTCGCTCGGGAGCATGGCCAGCTCGCCCTCGACCTCGCGCCAGACGCGCCCGACAGCGATGCCGAAGACGCCCTGGCCGCCCTGGACGAGGTCGATGACCTCGTCTGCGGAGGTGCACTCGTAGACGGAGGCGCCGTCGCTCATCAGCGTGATCTGGGCGAGGTCCTCGACGCCCCGCTCGCGCAGGTGGCTGATGGCGACGCGGATCTGCTGCAGTGAGACCCCGGTGTCGAGCAGGCGCTTGACCACCTTGAGCACGAGGATGTCGCGGAAGCCGTAGAGGCGCTGGGTGCCCGACCCCGTGGCGGTGCGCACCGAGGGCTCGACGAGCCCGGTGCGAGCCCAGTAGTCGAGCTGGCGGTAGGTGATCCCGGCCGCCTTGCAGGCAGTGGGACCGCGGTAGCCGCTGTCCTCGGCCAGTTCCGGCAGGTCGTCGGTGAACAGCAGGCCCTGCGACCCGACGGGCATGGCCCGGCTCGCGTCGTGCGCGTCCTCGATGGCGGCCATATGCCGTCCTCCTCCTGCTTGGGCTGCGCGCCGGTCGACGATCGCACAGACGACATGGGGATAACTACAGTCACGTCGTTCTCCGACGGTAGGCCGCCGCCCGCCTCCGGTCAATGACCGCGGCGGCTGGGTGCCCGGCGTGTCGATCGACGGACCCAGACCCTCGATGTCTACGTGAAGGTGAGGGGTTCTTGGTGCAGGGCCGGTCTGCTCACTCCGGCAGGTCGGGCCGGTCCGGGCGGTCCTCCGTCTCGTCCTCCGGGGCCGGGCCCTGGAAGTCCTCGGCGGAAACGTGGTCGAGGAACTCCTTGAACTTCTCCACCTCGTCGTCCTCCTCGGAGGACACCACGATCGCAGCCTCGTCCAGGATCGCCGCTTCCACCAGGACCGGGGACCCGGTGCGCAGGGCAAGGGCGATGGCGTCGCTGGCCCGGGAGCTCACCTCCGTCTTGCCACCGTCGATGACGAGCGACGCGTGGAACACCGAGTCCTTGAGGGCGACGATGCGCACCTCGGTCAGCTCGTGCCCGAGGACGGCGAGGATGTCGCGCATGAGGTCGTGCGTCAGCGGCCGTGGCGGGACCACGCCCTGCTGCGCATACGTGATCGCGGCTGCTTCGGCGGCGCCGATCCAGATCGGCAGGTAGCGCCCGCCGTCCCTCTCGCGCAGCAGCACGATCGGGTGGTTCGTGGGCATCTCGACGCGTACGCCGAGGACATCGACCTCTCTCACGCCTCCACCGTACCCCGCGCTTCGAGGACCCGCGTCGGCACTAGTGGGCGAGGCCGTCCCTGACCAGGGCGACGTGCAAAGCGATGCAGGCAGAGGCGATCTCGGCGGCGCGTTCCTCGCGACTCCCGCTCCCCCGCCGCGTCGCGAGCACCTGGTCCACGAGGCCGATCTCGCGGTCGGCAGCCGTCCGGAAGGGACGCAGGTGTCGCGCCTCGAGACCGTGCGAGGCGAGCGCACGCGCAGCGGCGGCGATGGCGAGGGAGTCCTGGCCGAAGTGCCCCCGCTCGTCGCTGCGCAGCAGGCCGTAGGTCTCGAGGGCGTGCATCATGTCCCGGTCGATGCCGGTGGCTTCACGCAGCTCCGGGCCGGTCAGGACGACCTCGCGCCGCGCGACCAGCTCCGAGGCGTCCGGCACCTCCGGGTCGACCGGAGGTGCCGGCGGACGCGGGCGGCCGTCGGGCTGGGCCGTCGGCTCGGACAGCCCGCGGTCGAGGGCGTCCAGCGCCTCTCGGATGACCTTCAGCGGCCAGTAACGGTCTCGCTGGGCAGCGAGGACGTAGCGCAGCCGCGCGACGTCGTCCTCGGAGTAGGTGCGGTAGCCGGAGGGCGTGCGGTGCGGCTGCACGAGGCCCTCCGCCTCGAGGAAGCGGATCTTGGAGGTCGTGACGTCCGGGAACTCCTCGGACAGGCTGGCCAGGACCTTGCCGATGGTCAGGCGCCGCGGCGCAGGTGCGGCGCCTGCAGGCGCTTCCTCACCTGCCCCCTGACCGGCCTGCTGACCCGTCTTGTGACCCACGACCGAGCCCGCGCTCATGCGGGTGCGTGCTGCTGCGCTCCGCCGGAGTAGTAGACGAGGCGGAACTTGCCGATCTGCACCTCGTCGCCCTGGTGCAGCGGCGCCTCGTCGATCCGCTCGCGGTTGACGTAGGTGCCGTTGAGCGATCCGGAGTCACGCACGACGTAGCCGCTGCCCCGTGCCAGGAACGTGGCGTGCTTGCGCGAGACCGTGACGTCGTCGAGGAAGATGTCCGAGTCGGGGTGGCGGCCGGCCGCCACCTCCTGGTCGTCGAGGAGGAACCGGGCACCCGTGTTGGGGCCCCGGAGCACGACGAGCAGGGCCGTGCCGGGGCGCAGCGCCTCGATGGTCGCCTGGTCCTCGGCGGTCAGGCCGCGTGGGACCGAGGACTCGAGGTGCTCGAGGTCCTGCGCGGGCACGCCTTGGAACCGCATGGTGCGGGGTTCGACGTTCAGGTCGTCGGGTTCGGGCGTGTCGCTCGACATGCTCCGCTCCTCCTCTGTGGTTCGGGCGGATCCGGGTCCGTCCACTCTAGTTGACTCCGCTGGCTCCGAACCCGGCCGACATCGCGCGTGCGCTCCGGTCGGTGTGATGTCGGGACTCGGAGGGGGCGGTGCTGACAGCCGGGTGTCGGGAGCTCAGGGCAGCGTCGCGGTGTAGGCGTCGGCGTCCATGAGTCCCTCCACGGAGGAGGGGTCGGCCAGGCGCAGCTCGAACATCCAGCCCTCGCCGTAGGGGTCGGAGTTGATCAGCTCGGGGGAACCGTCGAGGGCCGGGTTGGTCGCGGTGACCTCGCCCTCGAGGGGGGCGTAGACGTCGCTGACCGACTTCGTCGACTCCACCTCGCCGCACGAGTCACCCGGCGTCACCGTGTCGCCGACTTCTGGGAGGGAGACGTAGACGACGTCACCGAGAGCGTCCTGCGCGAACGACGTGATGCCGATGCGAACCACTCCGTCCTCGCCCACGCGGACCCACTCGTGGTCGCTGGTGTAGCGCAGGTCGGAGGGGTACTGCAGGTCGCTCATGTCGCTCCTTCGTCGTGTGCGCTCCCCCCGGCCGGGTCGTGCGGGTGCCGGACGGGGCGCCGTGGTGCCCGGCTCGGCGAGCCGGTGCCGATGCGGCGGCACCTGAGAGGATGCCACGTCGCCGGCTTCCGCGCAGGCAGTGCCGCGCCGAGAATCGCGCCGAGAATTGCGCCGCGTTGGCCTTGGCCGGGGTCCAGGGCCCGTGAGGCGGCTCGCCGGTCACTCCACCGGCTTGGCGTGGGTCATCGGCGTGGGCCGGTGCAGCGAGGTGATCTCGACGAGTCCCGACTCGCTGACAGTGGCCTGCGCGCCCTTCTGACGGACCGACTCGACGATGCCGCCGGGAATCGTCATGGCTGACGACAGCGTCTTGGAGTCACCGATTGCCTTGATGACGATGGGGCGGGGCACCGTCTGGCCGTCGATGAGGATCGCCCCGTTGCGGTCGGAGACGAAGGAGGAGGCGACGACGCGCGCGCCGCCCACGTCGATGGACTCCGCGCCGGCGTCGCGCAGCTCCTGGATGAGGTCGAGCACGATCGGCCCGGTGATGGCGTTGGTCGGGTCCGTGATCCGCATCGTGATGCCCGGCCCCTTGGCGGCGAGCGTGCCGGCGAGGATCCCCAGGGTGTCGACGCGCTTCTGCGCCTGGTCGAGGGCCTCGGCTGCGGTGCCGGTGCCGTTCTGGAGCCGGTCACGGGTGGCCTCGAGCTCGCGGACCTGCTGGTCCAGCCGGGAGGAGCGTACCGAGATGTCGTCGAGGACCCGTACGAGGTCGGTCTGGCTGAGCTCGTCCAGGCCTCGGTGGTTCGTCAGCTGCACCTGGGCCGCGATGCCGACTCCGAGCAGAAGCGCCAGCAGGGCGCCCAGGGCGTTGGCGCGGGTCGCGCGGGGGCGGCTCATCCTGAGCAGGCGGCGCCAGGCGCCCCGCCCCTCCACAGCGACGGGAGCGGTCCCCGGCAGCTCGGTCCCGGTCGGCTCGGTCTCGGTCGTCTGGGTCCCAGGGGTCTCGGGGAGCTCGTCGACGTCAGGGGTCCGGACGGTGTCGTCCGAAGTGCTGCCCTCCGCCTGCGCGGGACTGCGCTTCCTGCCCTTGCCCATGCTCAGGCCCTGAAGAGGTGCCGGCGGATGGAGGCGACGTTGGAGAAGATCCGCACGCCGAGGACGACGACGACGCCGGTGGACAGCTGCGAACCCACGCCGAGCTGGTCTCCGAGGAAGACGATGAAGGCGGCGACGACGACGTTCGAGAGGAAGGAGACGACGAAGACCTTGTCGTTGAAGATGCCGTCCAGGATGGCCCGGATGGCACCGAACACGGCGTCGAGTGCGGCGATGACGGCGATCGGCAGGTAGGGCTGGAGCCACACGGGCACCGAGGGGTCGAGGAAGAGTCCCACCGCAAGTCCGGCCAGCAGGCCGAGAACTGGGATCACGGAGATGTCCTCTCACTCGTCGCCGAGCCCGTGCTCGTACGCGTGCTGGTGCTGGGAGCGGAGCGCTTCCCCTGCGAGCCGGACCCCGTCGCGGCGGCGGGCGGTGCGCTGGCCGGGGACGAGCCTAGGGGCCTGGCCACCTCGAGTCGGGCAGCGGGGTCGCCCGGCACGGTCAGGGAGTCGCTGGCGGCCATCGTCGAGCGGATCTTGTACTGGTCGGTGAGCTGTGACAGGTAGAGCCCTGCGAACGAGGGCTCGAAGAGCTGCTGCATGCCCCGCGAGTCACCCAGGGCCGTGATGACGTAGGGCCTGGACAACGGGCGGAAGTCGACGACGATCGCCTGGCCGGCGAAGCGGATCGCCGCGGTGGAGCTCAGCCGGTGCCCGTTGATGGCGATGGCCTCGGCGCCGGCACCCCAGAGGCCGTTGACGACCACCTGCAGGTCGCCGGAGGTGACCCGGCCCTCCTGGAACCCGCTGTTGGGGCGGCTCCCGGCGTTGGCGTCGCCACCCACCGATGCGGCGTCGTCGATGGTCAGGGTCAGGCCGGGTCCCCGGAGCGGGACGGCGGCTGACTCCACCTCGAGCTCCTTGATGGTGCTCGTGAGGTCGGGTCCACCCGACTGCTGCAGGGCCAGTGCCTCGTAGTCACGAACCTGCCGGCCGAGCGTCGCGACCTTGGCCTCCTGCTCGGTCGCGTGCTGCTGGAGGGCCTCGATGCGCGTCACCAGCTCCTTCTTCACACCCGCGGCCGCCGTCGGCTTGGGCCTCAGCGACTGTGCTGCCACCGCGAACAGGAACCCGGTGAGGAGGGCCAGCACGACGACGAGAACGGTCCGGGTCGAGGTGGCCTTGGGCAGCCCGGCGGCCTGGCGGCGGTCGGCCGCCTCCTGGTAGCCGGGATCGAGCGGCCGCTCCATCATCGTCGTGAGCAGGGTCATCGACTCGTCGGGGCGACGCTGGCGGCTCAAGGGCCCACCGTCCGGGAACCGCGTGTGATCACGATGCGTGCGTGCACGGCATACAACACGGCGGCGAGCCAGTAGAGCACGAGACCCCACCATGCGAAGGCCCAGCCGAGGGGGCGGGCGAGGTCACCCAGCCAGTCGTCCCGATTGGCCAGCAGCAGCAGCGGGAAGGCGAAGAGGAGGTTGAAGGTGGCGGCCTTGCCGACGAAGTGGACGGGCAGGCCGAGCTGCCCGCGCGAGCGCAGGTAGAGCAGCATCAGGCCCATCGCGGCCTCGCGCGCCAGCAGGGCGGCAACGAGCCAGACCGGGATCAGGTCCCGCCACAGCAGGCCGACGAGCGTCGTGAGGATGTAGAGGCGGTCCGCGATCGGGTCGAGGAAGGCGCCGAGACGGCTCTCCATGTGGAACTGCCGGGCGATCTTGCCGTCGAGGTAGTCGGTGACGCCCGAGGCCATGAGCAGCAACAGTGCCAGGCCGTCACGGCCGGAGAGGATCGCCCAGAGGAAGAACGGCACCCCGAGGAGCCTGAGGACCGACAGGACGTTGGGGATCGTCAGCAGCCGCTCCGACACGACGTGCTCGCGTTCCGCCGCGCTCTGGACCTCCACGGCGGCAAGCCTAACCGGCGGCCCGAGAGCCCGATGCACGTCCTCGGCATCGATCCGGCCACGGTCGTGCGACCGTCCGCCGGAGCCGCGGAGGCGGCGAGTGCGCACCGGGATCAGCGGGAGAGCCGCGCCAGGGCCTCCCTGAGCCGGGCCACGGTGCCGTCGACGTCGGTGAGCTTGTCCAGTCCGAACAGGCCGATGCGGAAGGTCGAGAAGCCGTCGGGCTCGCCACACATGAGCGGGACTCCCCCGGCCACCTGCAGGCCCACCTCCTTGAAGCGGTCGCCGCTGCGCTCGTCCGGGTCGTCGGTGTAGACGACCACGACACTGGAGGAGGCGACGTCGGGCGCGGCCACCGACGGGTAGCCGTGCTCCGCGAGAAGCGCCCGCACCCGGCCACCCAGCTCGAGCTGCGCAGCCCGCAGGACCTCCAGACCGGTGTCGCGGGTCTCGAGCATCACGGCGGCGTTGTGGGCCAGCGCATCCGTCGGCATGGTGGTGTGGTACGGCGTCCGCCCTTCGGTGTAGGCCTCGGTGACCGACAGCCACTTCCTGAGGTCGACCGAGAAGCTGGTCGACGTCGTGGCCTCCACCGCCGACCGGCCGGCCTCGCTCAGCATCACGTAGCCGGCGCACGGAGAGCCGCTCCAGCCCTTCTGGGGGGCGCTGATGAGGACGTCCACGCCGAGCTGTGTCATGTCGACCCAGCGTGCGCCGGATGCCACGCAGTCGAGGACGAAGATGCCACCGACCTCATGGGTGGCGTCGGCCAGCGACCGGACGTAGTCGTCGCTCAGCACCACGCCGGACGCCGTCTCGACGTGGGGAGCGAACACGACCTGCGACCGCTGGTCGCGGATGGCGGCGACCACCTCCTCGACCGGCGCCGGACGCCACGGAGACTGCGGCTGGTCGGTCTCGGGTCGGGCCATGCACACCGAGACGTCGTCAGTGATGGAGCCGGCCTCGATGATCTGGGTCCAGCGGTAGGAGAAGAGCCCGTTGCGCACGATGAGGCAGCGCTGGCCGGTCGCGAGCTGACGTGCCACCGCCTCCATGGCGTAGCTGCCGCCCCCGGGCACCACGGCGACGGTGTCGGCCGAGTAGGTCGTGCGCAGCACGTCGATGATGTCTCGCATCACGCGGACGAAGCGCTGTGACATGTGGTTGAGCGAGCGGTCCGTGAAGACGACGGAGAACTCGAGCAGGCCACCGGGGTCGACCGTGGGGCGAGGCAGTTGCATGCCTGAACCCTGCCACACCGCTCGGGATGTCCGGATGGGACGTCGCTACGGCGCGCCCCGCCGCGGGGAGGAGTCGTCGTCACGGATGGAAGTCCACCGAGGCCGGTGCGCTCACCAGCGACCCGCGGCTCGCGCGGACGTGGAGCGTCTGGTTTCCCTTCTTGGGCGGGGTGAAGGTGTAGGGCGGGGTGCAGGCCACCCAGCCGGAGTCACTGGGCGCGCTGTTGTGCTTGGTGATCTGGCATTGGTACGCGAAGCCAGGATCGGCGGTCCACGTCGCGGTCCAGAAACCGGCGCCGCCAGAGGCCGGCTGGGCGGCCAGCGCAGCGGGGGGCGTCGGGGCCGCCGTCACGAGGAAGGACTGGGTGGCCTGGGGGGCTGCGGCCCAGGTCGCGTTGCCGGCCTGGCCCGCACTGATCGTGCACGTGCCGGCGGCCACGTAGCTGACGCTGGTGCCGCTCACGGTGCACACCGCCGGGGTGGCGCTCGTGAACGTCACCACGAGGCCCGAGGTCGCGGACGCGGCGACCGCATAGGGGGCGTCGCCGAGCATCGCGGACGGCGGAGCAGTCGAGGTGAAGGTGATCGTCTGGGCGGCCTGGGACACGGTGAAGGTCTGCGTGACCCGGGCGGCGGAGCCGTACGTGGTGTCGCCGGGCTGGTCGGCGGCGATCGTGCACGCGCCGGGAGCGACGAAGCTGAAGGTGGAACCGGAGACGGTGCAGACCGCGGTCGTGGTGCTCACGAAGGTGACCGGCAGACCGGACGTCGCGGTCGCGGTCGGCGTGTAGGTCGGGCCACCCACGGTGGCGGCGCCGGGGGCGGTCGAGGTGAAGGTGATCGTCTGCGAGCGCTGGACCACGGACTGGGCGACCGCGGTGGAGGACGACGCGGTGAACGGCGCCGACCCGGCATACGCGGCGGTGACGCTCCGGGTCCCGGCGAAGCTCCAGGTGACGACGCACGTGGCGGTGCCGGCGCTCAGCGTCTGGGAGCCACCCGAGCAGGTGAGGACGGCTCCGCCGCTGCTGAAGGCCACAGTGCCCGTCGGTGTGCCCGAGGCGGCTGTCACGCTCGCGGTGTAGGTCACGGACTGACCCACGAAAGCCGGGTTGGCCGATGACGTCAGCGAGGTGGCCGTCGCGATGCTCGCGCGGACGGTCACGGTGGCGCTCGGCGCGCTCGCGGCGGTCCAGCCGGAGCGGACGGAGGAGACGACGTACCGGTAGGTGCCGTCCGGGACCGAGGCGTCGGTGCAGGTCGTCGAGGTGAGCAGCGAGGTTGCGCTGGTGCCGCAGGCGGCGGCCGCCGTCCCAGTCGCGGTGTCGACGCGGTCCACGCGGTAGCCGGCCGGAGCCACTGCGCCTGTGGGGGCGGTCCACGAGACCACGGCTGCCGAGCTGCCGGCCGAGGACGTCGCGGATACGCCGGACGGTGCGACGAGGGTGCCCGTGGTGGCGCCACCGGTTCCACTTCCCGTTCCCGTCCAGAAGGCCCAGGCGGAGCTGGACACCCCCATGAGCGCTGCGGACATCGCCACGACTACCGCTGTCCGCACGGCGCGGCGGCGGGGGACGGTGAGCCGGCCCGGGTACGGGCTCGTCTGGTGGCGCATCACTGCTCGGCCGTCCCGGACCAGACAAGGGTGAAGGACTTGTTCTTGCAGACGTCCTGGTTCACGCTCGGCAGGTCTCGCAGGATGATGGCGGCAGCGGCGACGCCCTCGGTGGGGAGCGTGACCGTGGCACGAGGAGGAACCGGCAGTGCGCGACCGGCGGCGAAGACGGGCTGCCGCACCTCGAGGTTCGTGGCCGTGAGGCAGCCTGGCGGGATGCTGTCGGGTCCGACCGTGAGGGTGACGCCGGTGAGGCGGATGGGCACGCCGCTCGGGTTGGTGACCCGGACCGGCACCTCTCGCCAGACGCCGGGCACGAGCCCGGTGAGGTCCCCCGCGAGGCTGAACCGCACGGCGTCCGCGCGCGGCGGCTCGCGGTAGGAGAACGCGTAGGTCGCCGGGCGGGACTCGGCGCCGGACCCGTCCACCGCCAGCACCGACAGCCGGTGCGGTTGGGGCTTGCCGAGGTCCAGGGTCCAGGTCAGCGGCGTCGAGCAGTCGAACCCGGGGCCGTCGTCCAGCGAGCACCGGAAGCGCACGTCGGCGTTGGGGTGCGTCCAGCTGGCCGTGTTGGTCCGCGTCGAGGTCGGGTCGGCGGGGACGGAGGTGAAGTCTGGGGCTGCGAGGGTGGTCCCGGGAGCCGTGGCGGATGCTCCGAGGAGGGCGGCCGCGAGGAGAACGAGGAGCCCGAGCGCGCCCACGGCGATGCGCCGGTTGCTCCTCGGTTTCTCCATCCTGCTTCCCCCGTTACGGCCTAGTGCTGTTCGGTGTGGCTGAAATCCAGACAGGCCGAGGGGGCGCGTCGGTGCAGCCCCCTCGGCCCGAGTCTCAGCTGGCGAGGTAGTGGATCGTCACCGCGGCACCCTTGCAGGCGCTCTGGTCGGTGGTCGCCTTGTTGTTGAACTGCATGGTGAAGCTCGCCGTGGTGGTGGCGTTGGGTGCGAGATCGGTCTGCGTCAGGGTGATCGAGACCGGCGTGGCCGCGCTCGCGGGCGCTGCCGCGCCGTCGATCAGGAAGTCGGTGCCGTCGCAGCCCGTCTTGTCGGTCGAGACCCAGGCCTTGAGTGCCTGGACCGTGTAGTTCTCCGAGCCGATGTTCTTGACCGTGGCGGTGACCGTCTGGGGGGTGTCGCCGGGGAACATGGCGTTCGCCGCTCCACCGGTGACGCTGAAGGGCTTGGCGTTTCCGGCGCGCGTGGTCGCCGTGCCGGTCCCGTCGCCGAGGCTGGTCCAGTAGGAGTACGCGCCGCCCGCCGTGGCGAGACCGATGACGCCGGCGACGGCGATGGCCGCGTAGCGCTTCTTCTTCTTGGACTGCTGGGCGTTCCTGGCGTTCGTCTGCTGAGTGCGCATGGAGTCCCCCATGACCTTTCGCTGTGGTTTCTTTACCGTTTCTTGGTGAAGTGCTGGGAGGACTTTGACACGCGAAACAGCCGATTCCGGTGCGTGTCGGGCAAGGTTGCGCAAACCTTGCATATCGCTTGTTCCGAGACCGGACTTCTTGCGACAACGAGCCGTTTGCCTTGTGTCCACGGCGAGCCGACGGCCGGGCTGACGCGCTGACCATGGCGCGGGCCAGGCAGGCGGACACGACGAAGGGCCGCACTCTCGGTGGAGAGTGCGGCCCTTCGTCGATCGGTCGGGCTGACAGGATTTGAACCTGCGACCCCTTGACCCCCAGTCAAGTGCGCTACCAAGCTGCGCCACAGCCCGATGCCCCTCGGGGCGAAAGGAACAGTAGCGCACCGGGCACCACTGGTCCCAATCGGCCCCCGGCAGGCCCGGTCAAGCTCAGGATGTCAGCGGCGGCGCTTCTCGCGGACCCTGACCGAGACCTCGATCGGCGTGCCCTCGAAGCCGAACTCCTCACGCAGCCGACGCTCGATGAACCGGCGGTAGCCGGCCTCGATGAAGCCGGAGGCGAAGACGACGAACCGCGGCGGGCGGGTCGAGGCCTGGGTGGCGAAGAGGATGCGCGGCTGCTTGCCGCCGCGCAGGGGGTGCGGGTGCGAGGCCACGATCTCGCCGAGGAAGGCGTTCAGGCGGGCCGTGGGCACGCGGGTGTCCCAGGACTCGAGGGCGGTCTCGATGGCGGGGACCAGCCGGTCCATGTGACGGCCGGTGCGCGCCGAGATGTTGGCGCGCGGCGCCCAGGGCACCTGGACGAGCTCCTTCTCGATCTCGCGCTCCAGGTAGTAGCGGCGCTCCTCGTCGAGGGTGTCCCACTTGTTGTAGGCGATGACCAGGGCACGGCCGGCGTCGATGACCTGCTGCACGACGCGGATGTCCTGCTCGGCGATCGGCTGCTCGGCGTCGATGAGCACGACGGCGACCTCCGCCTTCTCGAGAGCCGTCTGGGTGCGCAGCGAGGCATAGAAGTCGGCGCCCCGCGTCTGGTGCACCCGGCGCCGGATGCCGGCGGTGTCGACGAAGCGCCACGTCGTGCCGCCGAGCTCGATCAGCTCGTCCACGGGGTCGCGGGTCGTGCCGGCCACGTTGTCGACGACGACCCGATCGCTGCCGGCGAGCTTGTTGAGCAGGCTTGACTTGCCGACGTTGGGACGTCCGATGAGCGCGACTCGACGGGGTCCCCCCTGGGCGTACGCGCCGTGCGCGGACACGTCGGGCAGCACCTCGAGCACGGCGTCCAGGGCATCACCGCTGCCGCGGCCGTGCACTGCCGAGACCGGCCATGGCTGGCCGAGCCCGAGACTCCACAGCGCGGCCGCGTCGGCCTCTCCGCGCTGGTCGTCGACCTTGTTGGCCACGAGGACGACGGGCTTGCCCGAGCGACGCAGGAGCTTGACGACGGCCTCGTCGTCGTCGGTCGCGCCGACCGTGGCGTCGACGACGAACATCACGACGTCGGCGAGGTCGATGGCGATCTCGGCCTGCTCCGCCACCCGCAGGTGGATGCCGGTCGCGTCGGCCTCCCAGCCGCCGGTGTCGACGATGGTGAAGCGGCGGCCGCCCCACTCCGCCTCGTACGACACGCGATCGCGGGTGACGCCCGGGACGTCCTCGACGACGGCTTCCCGGCGGCGCAGGATGCGGTTGACCAGGCTGGACTTGCCGACGTTCGGACGGCCGACGACGGCCACCACAGGCAAGGGGCCCTGCTCCGCTGCGCCCGCGGCATACGGCCCCTGGGCGTCGAGCAGCGCCTGGTCCTCGGGGCTCAGCTCGAAGTCGGCGAGCCCGGCGCGCAGCGCGCGCTCGACGGAGGCGTCGTCGCGGCCCTCGGGGTCGGCGGTCGAGATCGGAGCGCCCTCGTCGGTGGGGCGGGCGGTCTCGTCAGTCACGGTGTCCTCGAATCAGTGAACGTGCAGTGAGGGACCATTCTCCACCCGCGAGCGGCGTACATGTGACGCGAGAGCGTCCCGCAGCTGCTCGCTGGCCAGGCGAAGACGGTCGCGCCCCGGCACCGAGGGGTCGACACCGACCTGGAACGGCTCACCGAAGTCGACGAGGAGGCGACTGCGCAGGGGCGGCCAGCCGCTCGTGCCGCCGCCTGGGCGCCGGGTCCCGAGCACGGCGACCGGCACGATCCGGGCCCTCGTGCGCAGGGCGACCCAGGCTGCTCCGTGGTTGACCTGCTCGACCTCGCCGGCCCCGCGGTTGCCCTCGGGGAAGATGCCGACCGCTCCTCCACGCTCGAGGACGGTGGTCGCCGTGGCGAGCGCCGTCCGGTCCCCGACGGAGCGGTCGATCGGTATCTGGCCGACCTGGCGCAGGGTCCAGCCGAAGAAGCCGGTGAAGGCCTCCTGCTTCACGAGGAAGCTGACCGGACGGGGGGCGAGCCCGAAGACGAGCGGTCCGTCGAGGAACGCCGCATGGTTCGCGACGAGGACGACGGGTCCCTGGCGCGGCACCCGCTCGGCGTGAAGGGCGCTCCCGCGGTAGAGGGTGTGGAAGAGCACCGTGCCGATCGGGCGGCCGATCCTTGCCCGGTCGGGGTGGGGAGCGACCGCCTCGGTCATGCCCGGGCCGCCCGGACCGCCCGGAGCACCGCCTCGACCGAGCCCTCGAAGTCGAGGTGCGAGGTGTCGATGGTCGTGACACCGTCGGCTGCCACGGTGAACTCGGACACGGCCGAGTCGGCTTTGTCGCGGTCGACCACCTGCGAACGGGTCGCTGCGACGGCATCGGCGTCGGCCGCCCCGTGCAGCTCCTTGGACCGCCGCGCGAGCCGGGCCTCCTCCGAGGCGGTCAGCAGGATGCGCACCGGGGCCTCCGGCGCGACGACGGTGGTGATGTCGCGACCCTCGGCGACGACGCCGCCGGTGGCCCCGGCCGCCTCGTTGATCAGCCGCCGCTGGAGCACCCGGAGGATCTCGCGGACCGGCAGGACCGTCGCGACGGCCGAGACGTTGGTGGAGATGCGCGGTTCGCGGATCGCGGCGGCGACGTCGGTGCCGCCCACCGTGACCGTCGGCGAGTCCGGGTCGGTGCCGATGGCGAGCGGGAAGCGCTCCGCGGCGTCGATGACGGCGTCCTGGTCGGCCAGGTCGACACCCTGGTCGAGGCACCACCACGTGAGGGCGCGATACATCGCACCGGTGTCGAGGAAGCCGTAGCCGAGCACCCGCGCCACCTGCTTGCTCACGCTCGACTTGCCGGAGCCCGACGGCCCGTCGACGGCGATGACGAATCCGGACAGATGGTCCTCAGGGGCGTCAGGCATGCGGCCGAGGATAGTGCCTCTCCGGGTGACGGCCCGACGCGCCGGGTCCTGCCGGCTGGGTCGTCACGCTCAGTCGTGGACGCGCCAGCCCAGCCGCTCGAGCTCGCTGCGCAGCGGTTCGACCGAGGCCGGGACGACCGAGAGCTCCGCGACGCCCACGGCCTGCCCGAGACCGTGCTCGAGGTGCAGGTCCTCGAGGTTGATGCCGGCGTCGCCCACGTCCCCGAGCAGCCGCGCCAGCGCGCCGGGCTCGTCGGGGACGACCACCGAGACCACCTCGTATGCCGTCGGGGCCGCGCCGTGCTTGCCGGGGATCCGCGCGTGGCCGAGGTTGCCGGCCTCGAGCACCCCGCTCAGGGTGCCCAGTGCGCCGACGCCGTCGGCGTCCACCAGGGCGTCGAGGGCCGCGATGACGGCCTGGACCTGGTCTCGGACGAGGCGCATCACGTCGCGCACTGCGGGCGCGTTGCCGGCCAGGATCTGCGTCCAGAGTCGCGGGTCGCTCGCGGCGATCCGGGTGACGTCGCGCAGACCGGGACCGGCGAGCCCGACGGCGGACTCGGGGAGGTCCCGGAGGCAGGCGGCCACGATGCTCGCGGCGAGCTGCGGCACGTGCGACACGGCGGCGACCGCCTCGTCGTGCTCGTGGGCCGGCATGACGAGCACCAGGGAGCCGACGGCGAGCGCGATCTCGCGCACACAGCTCACGGCCGCCGGCGTCGACGTCTCGTGGGGCACGATCACCCAGGCCCGGCCCTCGAACAGGTCGGCGCGCGCGGCTGCGGCTCCGGAGCGCTCCCGGCCGGCCATCGGGTGCGAGCCGACGTAGCGGCTGGCGTCGGCACCGGAGCCCAGGACGCCGCGGAGCACCGACTCCTTGACCGAGGCGACGTCGCTCACCACCGCGCCGGGCCATCGGTCCAGCGCCGCGACGACCACGTCGGCCGCCACGTCGGGCGGGGCCGCGACCACGACGACGTCAGGGGCGTCTGCGCGCCCGTCGGCCACCTCGCCGGCACGCAGGTCGCGGGCTAGCCGGACCGCCGTCGGCGAGGGGTCCTCGAGCGACACCCGGAACCCCTTGCCGGACAGGGCGATCCCGAGGCTGGTGCCGATCAGTCCTGCACCGACGATGCGGACGTGCGTGGTCACGGCGCCAACGTAGCCAGCGGGTCGCTGCACAGAGCGTTCGTCCGGGTCACAGACCGGCGGCCTTGTAGAGCGCCCCGATCTCGGCCTTGTTGAGCCGGCGGGAGCGACCGGACTTGAGGTCGGCCAGGCGGATGGGGCCCACCTCGGTGCGGACGAGCTCGAGCACGGGGTGCCCGACGGCCTCGAGCATGCGGCGCACGACGTGCTTGCGCCCCTCGTGCAGCACGACCTCGACCATGGCCTTGCCCGGCTGGTGGTCGACGATGCGGAAGGAGTCGACGCTCACCGGCCCGTCCTCGAGCTCGACGCCCTCGCGCAGGCGCTTGCCCACGTCCCGCTGGACGGGCCCGCGGATGGTCGCGACGTACGTCTTGAGCACGCCGTATGCCGGGTGCTGCAGTCGGTGCGCGAGGTCGCCGTCGTTCGTGAGCAGCAGCAGGCCCTCGGTGTCGGCGTCGAGACGGCCGACGTGGAAGAGCCGCTCCTCGCGGTTGCCGACGTAGTCGGCCAGGGAGACCCGGCCGAGCTCGTCGTGCATGGTCGTGACCACGCCCTTGGGCTTGTTGAAGGCGAGGTAGACGCGGTCCTCGTCGAGGTTGACGCGCACGCCGTCGACGTGCACGACCTGGGTGCGCGGGTTGATTCGCACCCCCAGCTCGGTGACGACCTGGCCGTCGACCTCCACCCGACCCTGCTCGATGAGGTTCTCGCATACACGGCGCGAGCCGACGCCCCCGGCTGCCATGAGCTTCTGCAGGCGCACGCCCTCGGGGTCGTGGACGTCGACCTGCGGGGCGGCCTTGCGCTCGGGGAGCTTCGTCGGCTGGCTGGCCTTCGTCGACCCGGCGAACCGCGGCCCGGTGGCCTTGCCGCCGCCGCCGCTCCTCCCGCCGCTCTTGCCGGCGGCGACGGGGCGCCCGGTGCGGCCCTTGGCACCCGGGGCGGCATGGCGGGCGCCGGCCCCACCACTGCCACCGGAGGCACCCGATCCCTTCTTGCGCGGCTGTCGGGGTGACCTGGAGTACTCGCTCATGCGTGTCCTTCCTCGATGAGCTCGTCGATGACGTCGGCGTCCGGTAGGTAGGGCGCCAGCGCCGGGAGGTCGTCGAGCGACGACAGTCCCATCCGCTGCAGGAAGTAGGGGGTGGTGCGGTAGAGCACTGCGCCGCTCTCCCCCACGTCCTCGACCTCCTCGATGAGGCCGCGGGAGGTCAGGGTGCGCACGACGCCGTCCACGTTGACGCCGCGCACCGCGCTGACCCTGGCGCGGGACACCGGCTGGCGGTAGGCGATCACCGCGAGCGTCTCGAGCGAGGCCTGGGTGAGCTTGGCCTGCTGGCCGTCGAGGACGAACTTCTCCACGACAGGGGCGTAGTCGGGCCTGCTGTAGACGCGCCAGCCACCCGCGACGCTACGCAGCGTGAACCCGCGCTGCGCGGCGGCGTAATCCTCCTCGAGGGCGTGCAGGTGGCCACGCACGTCCTCGACGGGGAGCTCGAGCGCCGACGCGAGCGCGACCTCGGTGACCGGCTCGTCGACGACCATGAGGACGGCCTCGAGGGCAGAGCGGGCTCCACCGGGGAAGTCGTTGATGTCGAAGGCGATCTGCTCGTCGCCGCCCCGCTCGGCGAGCACCTCCGGCTCGTCGGCCGCGCCGGGCCCTTGCATCGACCCTTGCATCACTGACCCGGGCTGGTCACTCATCGTCTGCTCCTGTCCGTGCCGCTGCCGCGCCACGCGCCTCTCCGGGCTCCTGCTCGTCGGCCTGCTGCTCGTGTGCCTGGTCGCGCCGCTCGCCGGCCTCCTCGCCGGCCTCCTCGTCGAACTCGTCGTCGATGGCGATCTCACCCGCCCCGGCGCCGGTCCACCGGATGTCCAGCTCGCCGAGGGCCTCCGCCTGCTCGAAGGCGATGGCGGCCTCCTTGAACAGCTCGAGCAGGGCGAGGAAGCGAGCGACGATGACCAGGGTGCTGTCGGCGTCGGCGACGAGGCTGCGGAAGGAGACCTGCCCGCGGTGGCGCAGCCGCTCGACGAGGATGGCGGCCTGCTCACGCACGCTCACCTGGGGCGCGTGCAGGTGCTCCAGCCCGACGGTGGGCGCGATCTTGGGCGTCATGGCACGGGCGGCGATCTTGGCGAACTGCTCCGGCGTGACGGCGATGACCAGCTCCGGCAGCAGGCTCGCGAACTCCGGGTCGAGCCCGGCCTGGCGCGGCGTGATCCGCCCGGCGGTCGCCATCCGGTCGCGGAACGTCCCCGCGATCTGCTTGTAGGCGCGGTACTGGAGCAGGCGGGCGAAGAGCAGGTCTCGGGCCTCGATGAGCGCGAGGTCCTCCTCGTCCTGGGGGCCCGACTGCGGGAGCAGGCGCGAGGCCTTGAGGTCGAGCAGGGTCGCGGCGATGAGGAGGAACTCGGAGGCCTGGCCCAGGTCCCAGTCGCTCTCTGCGGCCTGGGCGGCCTTGATGTGGGCCACGAACTCGTCGGTGACCTTGGCGAGCGCGACCTCGGTGATGTCGAGCTTGTGCTTGCTGATCAGGCCGAGCAGCAGGTCGAAGGGGCCCGAGAAGACGTCGAGGTGGACCTCGAACGGCGTGGAGGCGCGGCGGGTGATGACGCCACCGGGCGTCAGCTCGTCAGCGGGGGAAGCCGGCGCCTGCACGACGTCGCCGGGACCCGCGGGGTCACCGAGGTTGCCGGCCTCGCCGGGCTCGCCGGCGCTGGTGGCCACGGCGTTCTCGCCGACATCGGAAGCGACCGCCTGGCGCTCGACGGTGTCCTGCTCGGTCATCCGCCCACGACGGATCAGGCCGCGCCGCCGCGCGCGATCAGCTCACGGGCGAGCTGGCGGTAGGCGTTGGCACCGGAGTGCTCGGACGAGTAGGAGGTGATCGGCTCGGCAGCCAGCGTCGCGTCCGGGAACTTCACGGTGCGGCTGATGACGGTGTGGAAGACCTGCTCGCCGAAGTGGTCGACGACCGAGCGCACGACCTCGCGGCTGTGCAGCGTACGGCCGTCGTACATCGTGGCGAGGATGCCGTCGACGTGCAGGCGCGGGTTGAGGCGGTCGGTGATCTTGTCGATCGTGTCGATGAGCAGGGCCACGCCGCGCATCGCGAAGAACTCGCACTCGAGCGGGATGACGACACCGTGGGCGGCCGTCAGCGCGTTGACCGTGAGCAGGCCGAGCGAGGGCTGGCAGTCGATGAGGATGACGTCGTACTCGTCGATGACGGGTCGCAGCACGCGGGCGAGGATCTGCTCGCGCGCGACCTCACCGACGAGCTGCACCTCTGCCGCGGACAGGTCGATGTTGGCGGGCACGACGTCGAGCCCTGGTGTGCGGGTCTGCTGGATGACGTCGTGGATCTCGTGACCGCGCTCGACGAGCAGGTTGTAGATCGTGACGTCGAGGCCCTGCGCGTTGACGCCCAGCCCGACGGACAGGGCGCCCTGCGGGTCGAAGTCGACCACGAGCACCCGGCGGCCGACCTCGGCCAGGGCGGCGCCCAGGTTGATGGTGGTCGTGGTCTTGCCGACCCCACCCTTCTGGTTGCACATGGCGATGATGCGCGCCGGGCCGTGGCTGGTCAGTGGCGCGGGGTCGGGGAAGTGGGGCAGCGGGCGCCCGGTGGGCCCCATGGCGCCCGATCCGGCCGACTCGGTCCCCGGAAGCTGGGCAACTCGGGGCACCCCGTTCACGGGACTGTGGCGAAGCTGGTCGAGGTCCCCTGTCGGCACGGACTGCATGGTGTCGTGTGACTCCTCGTTCACCAGGTGTTCCACTCCGCTCGGCCTTGCCTTCAGATCCTGTGGTCAGCCTCTCGCTGATCAGGTGTGACCCTATCAGCGGGCACGGGGGTGGGCGCCCGCATAGACCTCGCGAAGTCGGTGCACCGAGACCATCGTGTAGATCTGCGTGGTCGTGACGGAGGCGTGGCCCAGCAGCTCCTGCACCACCCGTACGTCGGCACCCCCGTCGAGCAGGTGCGTCGCGAAGGAGTGCCGCAGGGTGTGCGGCGAGACGTGCTCGCCCAGGCCGGCGCGCTCGGCGGCGCGCCGGATGACCGCCCACGCCGACTGGCGGGAGAGCCGGGCCCCCCGCTGGTTGAGGAAGAGCGCCGGTCCTCCGCGTCCGTGCGCGGCCAGCGCAGGGCGTCCCCGCACGAGGTATGCCGTGACGGCCTCCACCGCGTAGCGGCCCACCGGGACGATGCGCTCCTTGCCGCCCTTGCCGTGCAGCCGCACGGACGAGCCGCCCCCGCCGTCGTCGCCGGCGGCAGCACCCGGCTCACCGGCGTTCTCGATGTCGTCGATGTCGAGGCCGACGGCCTCGGAGATGCGGGCACCGACGCCGTAGAGGACCTCGAGCAGCGCCCGGTCCCGCAGCGACTCGGGCGTGTCGCCGACGGCCGACGCGGCGAGCAGGCGCTCCACCGCCTCGACGGGGATGGCCTTGGGCAGCCGGGCGGGCGGCTTGGGCGGCGTGACGTTGGCGGCGGGGTCGCGGGGCACGAGGCCCTCGAGCGCGAGGAAGCGGTGGAAGCCCCGAACCGCGACGAGCGTGCGCGCCGCGGACGAGGCCGCCAGGCCGCGCTCGCGCAGCGAGGCCAGGAAGTCACTCACCTGGGCCTCCGTCACTCCCCCGGCATCCTCCACCCCGCACTCGGCGAGGAAGGCGCAGTAGGCGCGGAGGTCGCGGGCGTAGGACTTCAGGGTGTTCTCCGAGGCCCCCTTCTCGACCCGGACGTGGTCGAGCCACCCGCGCACGTCCCGCTCCAAGGGGGTTGGACGTGCCACGGGTGGCGCGGTGACGACCTGGTCGGTCAGGAGAGGGCTTCCTCGAGCGAGACGGACTGCATGCCGTGGGCCTCGGCCACACCGGCGTAGGTGATGTGGCCGTCGTGGGTGTTGAGGCCCAGGGCGAGGGCGTGGTCGGACCGCAGCGCGTCCCGCCAGCCCTGGTTGGCCAGCCTCACGGCATACGGCAGCGTCGAGTTGGTCAGGGCGTACGTCGAGGTGTTGGGGACCGCGCCCGGCATGTTGGCCACGCAGTAGAAGACCGAGTTGTGCACCTGGTAGGTCGGGTCGGCGTGGGTGGTGGGGTGGCTGTCCTCGAAGCAGCCGCCCTGGTCGATGGCGATGTCGACGAGCACCGAGCCCGGCTTCATCTGGGAGACCAGCTCGTTGGAGACCAGCTTGGGGGCAGCGGCGCCCGGGATGAGGACCGCGCCGATCACCATGTCGGCCTGCAGCACCTGCTCCTGCACCGTCAGGCGGGACGAGGCGAGCCCGTGGACCCGGTTGTCGTAGCGCCAGAACGACATCCGGAGCTTGTCGAGGTCGGTGTCGAGGAGCGTCACGTCGGCTCCCATGCCGAGCGCGATGTTGGCTGCGTTCTGGCCCGACACGCCGGCACCGAGGATGACGACCTTGGCGTTGGCCACGCCGCCGACGCCGCCCATGAGCACTCCGCGGCCGCCCTGCGCCCGCATCAGCGCGTGGGCGCCGACCTGCGGTGCGAGACAGCCTGCGACCTCGGACATCGGGTAGAGCAGCGGCAGGCCGCCGGAGGGCAGCTGGACCGTCTCGTAGGCGATGCCGGTGACCTTGCGCTTGAGGAGCTCCTCGGTGAGCGGCTTGTCGGCGGCGAGGTGCAGGTAGGTGAAGAGGGTCAGGCCCTCGCGCATCCGGTGGTACTCCTCCGCGACGGGCTCCTTGACCTTGAGCACCATCTCGGCCTCGCCCCAGACGTCGTCGGCCGAGCCGATGATGCGGGCGCCCGCGGCGGCGTAGTCGTCGTCGCTGATCTGCGAGCCGACGCCGGCGTCCTTCTCCACGAGCACCTGGTGACCGTGCTCGGTCAGCTCGTGGACGCCCGAGGGCGTGATGGCCACGCGGTACTCGTGGTTCTTGACCTCGCGGGGAATGCCGACCTTCATGTCCGTTGCACTTTCTTCTCTCGTGGACCCTGCTCGGAGGCAGGTCCGGTCGACACTGACCGGCGTGGCCCACTCTATCCACGATGCGAGATGCGGCCGGACGGGTGACGCGGCATCGTCCTCGCGGGCTCGACGCCCATGACGCCGCGGAAGCGCTTGCCCCTAGGTTGGAGCCACCGACCGATGAGCCCGACGCCTGGAGCCGCTCGCATGAAGCTGTACGCCGATACACCGGGCCGTCGCACGCGCCAGCTGCTGTCCGACGTCCTCGTCCTGCTCTGGGTAAGCGTCTGGGTGTGGCTCGGCCGCCAGACGCATGACGTCGTGGTCGAGCTGCGCGGGCCCGCCGACTCGCTCACCGCAGCGGGCCGCTCGGTCAACAGCTCGCTGACCGGCGCGGGCAACCAGGCCGGCCAGCTCCCCCTCGTCGGCGACCAGCTCAAGCAGTGGCTCGGCCAGGCGGCGCAGTCGGGCGCCACGCTGAGCAGCGCGGGCACCTCGATGGCCATGACCGTCGAGCGGGTGGCCCTCGTCCTCGGCCTCGTCGTGGCAGCCGTGCCGATCGTCCTCGTCGTGTCGCTCTGGCTCTACGTGCGCGTCGGGTTCGCCCGCCGGGCCTCCGCCGCGCAGCGTTTCCTCGACTCGAACGCAGACCTCGACCTCTTCGCCCTGCGCGCGATGGCCCACCAGCCCCTGGGCACCCTGGCCCGGATCAGCGACGACCCGGCCGGGGCCTGGCGTCGTCGGGACACCGTGGTCATCCACGAGCTGGCGGCACTGGAGCTGCGCGACGAGGGGCTGCGCCCACCGCGCGGGACCTGACGGGCTGCAGGTCGGGGACTCAGCCGGCCGCGTCGGTGCGCGTCACCCCGGGCGTGAGGTCCTCGACCGGCGGGCTCCACGAGTCGGCCGAGGCCGGCACCTGCTCACCCGAACGGATGTCCTTGACCTCGTCGCCGGACTCCCCTGACCCCGGGAACCAGACGTACGGGATGCCCCGCCGCTCGGCATACCGGATCTGCTTGCCGAAGCGTGCAGCCGACGGGGCGACCTCGCAGGCGATGCCACGTCGTCGCAGGGCCGTCGCCACGGCCACGGCACCCTCGCGCGCCTCGTCGTCGGCCAGCGCGACGAGCACGGCCGCGGGGGTCGAGCGCGAGGCGGTGACCAGTCCGCGCCCGACCAGCAGGCCGAGGATGCGCGTGACGCCGATGGAGATGCCGACCCCGGGATAGGTGTTGCGCCCGTCGCTGGCCAGTGCGTCGTAGCGGCCTCCGGAGCAGAACGACCCCCAGGACTCGTGCCCGACGAACTGCGTCTCGTAGACGGTGCCGGTGTAGTAGTCGAGCCCTCGCGCGATGCGCAGGTCGGCGACCAGCTTGCCCGGCGCGTGGGCCATGCCGGTGCGGATCACGTTGGCCAGCGACTCCAGGCCCTCGTCGAGCAGCGGGTGCTCGACGCCGAGCGCACGCACCTGGTCGACGAAGGAGAGGTCGGCGGAGCGGATGCCGGCGAGCGCCAGGCACTGGTCGGCCTGCTCGGGCGTCGTGCCCGACTCGATGAGCAGCGCCTTGACCTTCTCGGGCCCGACCTTGTCGAGCTTGTCGACGATGCGCAGCGTCCCGATCACGTCGGAGATCCCGATGCCCTGGTAGAAGCCGTTGGGGATCTTGCGGTCGTTGACCTGGATCACGAACTCGCCGACCGGGAACTTGCTGAAGACGTCGGCGATGACGAGCGGCATCTCGGCCTCGAAGTGCGGCGAGAGCCGCCCCACGTCGACGACGTCGATGTCGGCCTGGGTGAATTCGCGGTAGCGCCCCTCCTGAGGCCGCTCGCCGCGCCACGCCTTCTGGATCTGGTAGCGCCGGAACGGGAAGGCGAGCTTGCCGGCGTTCTCGAGGACGTACCGCGCGAACGGCACCGTCATGTCGAAGTGCAGGCCCCAGCGGGCGTCCTCGTCACTGCCGCCGGCGAGGCGCGAGACGGCGTAGATCTCCTTGTCGGCGTCCTCGCCCTGGGAGCTCAGGCGCTCGATCGGCTCGATGGAGCGCGTCTCGACCGAGGAGAAGCCGTGCAGCTCGAACGTCTCCCGGATGACGTCGAGGAAGCGCTGCTCGACGATGCGCTCGGACGGGAGGTACTCGGGGAAGCCGCTGATCGGGGTGACCTTGCCGGACTTCGAAGGAGGACGCGTGCTCACGCGGGCAAGTCTCTCAGGTAGGGGTTGGTGGCCCGCTCCTGGGCCATCGTCGTGGCCTGGTAGTGGCCGGGCAGCACGAGCGTCGTGTCCGGCAGCGGCAGGACCACGTCCCGCAGGCTGCGCTGCATGGCCGCCGGGTCGCCGCCCGGTAGGTCGGTGCGGCCGATCGAGCCCGCGAACAGCACGTCGCCGGTGACCATCGTGCGGTCGACGTCCACCTGGCCCTGCAGCCCGTCGGGGACCCGGTCGGTGCCGAACATCACCGAGCCCTCGGTGTGCCCGGGTGCGTGGAGCACGTCGAAGTCCATGCCGGCCAGGCTCAGTCTCGTCCCGTCGCCGATCTCGACGACGTTGCTCGGCTCGGTCCACGTCGCCGCGGCCCCGAACTGCTGCTCGAACATCGCGATCAGCCCCGGGTTCGTCCGCCCCAGCAGGTCGTGCAGCCGGTAGCGGTCGTCGGCGTGGATGTAGGCGGCCGTGTCCGAGCCGCAGACCGGGGTGACGGAGTAGACGTGGTCGACGTGCCCGTGGGTGAGCAGCACGGCCGCGGGGCGCAGCCGGTGCTCCGCGAGCACCTCGCGCAGCGTCTCCACGACGCCCACGCCCGGGTCGACGACGACGCACTCCTCCCCCGCCGCCGGGGCGAGCACGTAGCAGTTGGTGTCGAACGCCTGGGCCGGGAACGCGATGGTGAGCACCCGAAGAGCCTAGCGAGGGCTGCTTCGGCGCCCCCGTCGCGAGCCCCGCTCGGGCGCGTGGTCGCCGCCACGGCATACGCCCTCGGGAGCGGGGACGGGCGCCAGCCGGGTATGCCGTCACCGGGGCTGCGTCGACCACTTCCCCTGGGCAAGGCAGATGTCACGTACTCGTGACCCTCCCGCCACACGCGTCCCTCGGTCGTTCCCTAAAATGACCGAACGCCCGGGGACAACCCACGCGGCCCGTACGAGGAGAGGTTCGTGACCAAAGAGCAGGAACGCGCACGTGCGCGCCGCCGCCACGAGGAGCAGCAGAAGACCGCCAAGCCGCCGGTGAGCGACTCGACGCGCGACAAGCAGGTCTTCGGTGTGATCCTCGCCGTCATCCTCGTCATCGCAGCCGTGATCGCCGTTCCCAAGCTGCTCGGCGGCTCGGACACACCGGCGCCCGCAGCAGGCGGCGCCACGACGCCGGCGTCGAGCACGGCCGGCACCAGCGCCGCGGGCAAGGGCGGCCTGCAGGCCGGGCAGAAGCTGGCCGCGGGCTGCACCGCTCCCCCGCCGCTGCAGGCGACGCCCAAGAAGCAGACCCAGGTGCCGGCCAAGGCGACGGCAGCGGGCAAGACGTTCGTCGCGACGGTGAAGACCACCTGCGGTGACATCACCTTCGAGCTCGACGGCGTCCACGCACCCCAGACCGTCGCGTCGTTCATCAACCTCGCCAAGACGGGCTACTGGGCGCCGAGCCCGTGTCACCGCGTCACCACCGAGGGCATCTACGTCCTGCAGTGTGGCGACCCGACGGGCACCGGTCAGGGCGGCCCGGGCTACGGCTTCGGCATCGAGAACGCCCCGAAGGACGGCAAGTACGCCAAGGGTGTCCTCGCGATGGCCCGCACCCAGGACCCGAACAGCAACGGTGGCCAGTTCTTCATCACCTACAAGGAAACGCACTTGCCCACCGACGGTGGGGGTTACACGATCTTCGGGAAGGTGACCAAGGGCCTCGACATCGTCGAGAAGATCGCCGCCAACAAGGCCCTTCCCCCCAGCCCGCAGGACGGCACCCCCGTGTCCCCGATCAGCATCCTCAGCGTCAGCGTGACGGAGAAGAAGGCATGAGCGACATCCAGCACCCCGAGCCTGACGAGACGACCGTCTCGGACACGCAGCCCGAGACCGACCAGCCCGCGGTCGAGCAGGCCGCTCCCGACGAGCGGACGGACCACGCCGCCGTCACCCCGGCGGCCGAGAACGCCGACACCGCGGAGACGGTCGAGACCATCGAGCCGGCACCGGCCGGGGAGCCCGCCGAGGCACAGGCCGAGCTCGCTGACGCCGTCGCGTCGGTCAGCAGCACCGAGGTGGGTGACACGGCGCAGGCACCCGCGGACGAGGCACCCGCGGACGAGGCACCTGCTGCGGAGGCGCCGACGAGTGGCCCGGCCCCCAGCGCGCCCACCCCGGCGAGCATCCCGAAGCCCTCCTCGATCCCGACGCCGGCCGCCCTGGCCAAGGCCGCGCCGCACCCGACCGTGACCCCCGCTGCGCCGGCTCCCATCACGACCGACCACTCCGCGTCCGCGGCGTTCGGACGCGTGGACGAGAACGGGACCGTCTTCGTGCGCACCCGCGACGGTGAGGAGCACGAGGTGGGCTCCTACCCCGGCGCCACTGACGAGGAGGCCCTGACCTACTTCGCCCGCAAGTACGACGAGCTGTTCGCGTCGGCCGTGCTGCTCGAGCAGCGGCTCTCCCAGCCCGAGGTGCCGTCCAAGGATGTCGCCGAGGGCCTCAAGACGCTCGCCGCGCAGGTCAAGGAGGCCGCCGTCGTCGGTGACCTCGATGCCCTCGCCACCAAGCTCGACGAGATCCAGTCCGGCCTCGCCGCCAAGCGCAACGTCGAGCAGCAGCACCGGGCCGAGGCCCGCGCCGCCGCCACCACCGAGCGCGAGAAGATCGTCGCCGAGGCCGAGGCCATCGCGGCCCAGCCGGAGCAGCGAATCCAGTGGAAGACCAGCGGCGCCCGTATGCGTGAGCTGCTCGACGAGTGGAAGGCCCACCAGCGCTCGGCGACCCGCCTCGACCGCGAGACCGAGTCGGCCCTGTGGCAGCGGTTCAGCGCTGCGCGCAACAGCTTCGACAAGGCACGTCGTGGTCACTTCGCCGGCCTCGACGCCCAGCACGCCGAGGCCAAGGGCGCCAAGGAACGGCTGGTCGCCGAGGCGGAGAAGCTCTCGACGAGCACCGACTGGGCGGCCACCGCCGGGGCGTTCAAGCGGCTCATGGACGAGTGGCGTCGTGCCGGACGGGCCAGTCGGTCCGACGACGACAAGCTGTGGGCGCGATTCAAGGAGGCGCAGGACCGCTTCTTCGCGGCCAAGGACGAGGTCGTGGCGGCCGAGGAGGAGCAGTACCGCGGCAACCTGACGGTCAAGGAGGCCCTGCTCGTCGAGGCCGAGGCGATACTGCCGGTCACCGACCTCGAGAGGGCCAAGGCTCAGCTGCGGGTGATCCAGGACAAGTGGGACGCGGCG
This sequence comes from Terrabacter sp. BE26, assembly GCF_041941675.1. Lineage (GTDB taxonomy): Bacteria > Actinomycetota > Actinomycetes > Actinomycetales > Dermatophilaceae > Terrabacter. The sequence goes on from NZ_CP090122.1 coordinate 3,992,793, forward strand.
GGCAAGGTGCCGCGCGCCGACATGGAGCGGGTCGAGAAGGCGATGCGCCGCGTCGAGCAGACCGTGCGCGACGCCGAGGACCGCAGGTGGAAGTCCAGCAACCCCGAGGTCGCCGCGCGGGCCCGCGCCATGGTGGACCAGCTCGAGCGCGCCGTCGCCGACCTGCAGGACGACCTCGCCAAGGCGGAGGCCTCCGGCAACCCGGGCAAGGTCAAGAAGGCCCGCGAGGCCCTCGAGGCCCGCCAGGTCTGGCTCGACCAGGCGCGCGCCGGCGTCGCGGAGTTCGGCGGCTGAGCAGCCGACGCGCTGCACGAAAGTGCCCACTCGGCTCTCCGGCCGGGTGGGCACTTCGTTGTCCCGCAACGGGCACGTCGCCAGCGCCTGCGCGCTGTCACGCGCCCGACTACATGGTCGACTTGCCGCCGTTGACGCGGTAGACGTCGAAGACACCGTCGATGCGGCGCACCGCCTTGATGACGTGGTCGAGGTGGGCGGGGTCGCCCATCTCGAAGGTGAAGCGGGAGATCGCCACGCGGTCGCGGGAGGTCTGCACCGAGGCCGAGAGGATGTTGACGTGCTGGTCGGACAGCACGCGCGTCACGTCGCTCAGCAGCCGGTTGCGGTCGAGCGCCTCGACCTGGAGCTGGACGAGGAAGACGCTCGCGGAGCTGGGCGCCCACTCGACGTCGATCAGCCGCTCGGGGTTGGCCGTCAGCTGGTCGGCGTTGGTGCAGTCGACGCGGTGCACCGAGACGCCGTTGCCACGGGTGACGAAGCCGATGATCGGGTCGCCGGGCACCGGGGTGCAGCACTTGGCGAGCTTGACCCACACATCGGCCGTGCCGACGACGACGACACCGGGGTCCCCGGGCCTGCGACGGGAGGCGGCCCGGGTCGGGACGGTCGCCTCGGCGAGGTCCTCGGTGGCGCCGTCGACGCCACCCATGGAGGCGACGACCTTGCTGACGACGTGCTGCGCGGAGACGTGCCCCTCGCCGACGGCGGCGTACAGCGCCTCGATGTCCTGGTAGCGCAGGTCCGTCGCGACGGCCGTCATCGAGTCGTGGCTCATCAGCCGCTGCAGCGGCAGGTTCTGCTTGCGCAGCGCCTTGGCGATCGAGTCCTTGCCGGCCTCGATGGCCTCCTCGCGCCGCTCCTTGCTGAACCACTGCTTGATCTTGTTGCGGGCACGGGGGCTCTTGACGAACTGCAGCCAGTCGCGCGAGGGACCGGCGCCGTCGGCCTTGGACGTGAGCACCTCGACGACGTCGCCGTTCTCGAGCGTCGACTCGAGGGGCACGAGGCGGCCGTTGACGCGCGCGCCGATGCAGTGGTGCCCGACCTCGGTGTGGACGGCATACGCGAAGTCGACCGGCGTGCCGCCGGCCGGGAGCGCGACGACCGAGCCCTTCGGGGTGAAGACGTAGACCTCACTGCTGCCCATCTCGAAGCGCAGCGAGTCGAGGAACTCGCCCGGGTCCTCGGTCTCGCGCTGCCAGTCGAGCAGCTGGCGCAGCCATGCCATGTCGTTCTGGGGCGTGACCTCGCCCGGACGGGGGGCGCCACCGCTGTTGTTCTGGTCCTTGTACTTCCAGTGCGCGGCCACGCCGTACTCGGCGCGGCGGTGCATCGTGTTGGTGCGGATCTGGACCTCGACCGGCTTGCCCTGCGGGCCGATGACCGTCGTGTGCAGCGACTGGTACATGTTGAACTTCGGCATCGCGATGTAGTCCTTGAACCGGCCGGGGACCGGGTTCCACCGCGAGTGGAGGGCGCCGAGCGCCGCGTAGCAGTCACGCACCGTGTCGACGAGCACGCGCACGGCGACGAGGTCGTAGATCTCCTCGAAGTCGCGGCCGCGCACGATCATCTTCTGGTACACGGAGTAGTAGTGCTTGGGCCGGCCGGTGACGGTGCCCTTGATCTTCGCGGCCGCGAGGTCCTCGGTGACCTGGGTCCGGACGCCGGCGAGGTACTCCTCGCGGGCCGGTGCGCGCTCGGCGACGAGGCGCACGATCTCGTCGTAGACCTTGGGGTAGAGCGTCGCGAACGAGAGGTCCTCGAGCTCCCACTTGATGGTGTTCATGCCGAGTCGGTGCGCGAGCGGCGCGTAGATCTCGAGCGTCTCGTTGGCCTTGCGCTTGGCCGACTCGGGGCTGACGTAGCGCCAGGTTCTAGCGTTGTGCAGGCGGTCGGCGAGCTTGATGACGAGGACGCGGATGTCGCGGGCCATCGCGATGACCATCTTGCGCACCGTCTCGGCCTGCGCGGCCTCGCCGTAGGTGACCTTGTCGAGCTTGGTGACGCCGTCGACGAGCATCGCGATCTCGTCGCCGAAGTCGCGCCGCAGCTCGTCGAGGCTGTATGCCGTGTCCTCGACCGTGTCGTGCAGCAGAGCCGCCGCCAGGGTGGGCGGGGTCATGCCGAGCTCGGCGAGGATCGTCGCGACGGCGAGCGGGTGCGTGATGTAGGCGTCACCGCTCTTGCGCATCTGCCCCTCGTGCGCACGATCGGCGACGGCATACGCCCGCTCGATGACCGACAGGTCCGCCTTGGGGTGGTTCTGGCGGACCGCCGTCATGAGGGGCTCCAGGACGGGGTTGCCCGCTGGGCGGGTCGCCCCGAACCGCGCGAAGCGCGCCCGAACCCGCGACGGGGTGGACAGCTCGCTGCGGACGTCCTCGCTCATGAAGAGAGTCTAGGCGTTGCCGCCGGGGGTCACACCGTGAGGATGGCGTTGACGGGCCGGTGCGCCAGGCGCTTGCGGCCCTCGAGGAAGGCGAGCTCGAGAACCACCTCGATCGCGGCCACCTTTGCGCCGGCTCGCTCGACGAGGAGGGCGGTCGCCTCGGCCGTGCCACCGGTGGCGAGCACGTCGTCGATGACGAGCACGCGCTGTCCGGCCTCGAACGCGTCGGTGTGGACCTCGATCTCGGCCGTGCCGTACTCGAGGGCGTAGCTCTCCCGAAGCGTCTCCCCCGGCAGCTTGCCGGCCTTGCGCACCGGCACCATGCCGAGCTCGAGCTCGTAGGCCACCGCAGCACCGAGGATGAAGCCTCGTGCCTCGATGCCGACGATGACGTCGACCGAGCCGGCATACCGCTGCGCGATGTCGCGGACGAGCTCGCGCAGCGCGGGACCGTCGGCGATGAGGGGGGTGAAGTCCTTGAACATCACTCCGGGCTTCGGGAAGTCCGGGATGTCGCGCAGCTTGCTGGCCACGAGGTCACTGATCTGGCTCACGCCGTCTCCTTCTGGGTGTGCGGGGCCGTGTCCGTGGCTGGGATCGTGGCTTGGGATCGTGTTCAGCGCTGGGACTTCGGCGCCCGCTTCGGCTGGTTGCGGGGACCTGCCTGGGCGTACTTGTGCACCGGACGCGGCGTGCCGGCCCTCGTGGCGCCCGGATCGGCCGCCCCAGTGGTGTCGGCCCCGACGGCGACCGGCTCGGGGGTGCCCGCGGGCGCCTCGGGGCGCGTGTTGGCGCCGTGGCGCTCGACGTACTTGGCGAGCTCCTTGACGGCCGGCTCGTTGCGGCGCAGGTCGACGAGCAGCGGCGTCGCGATGAAGATCGAGGAGTACGCGCCCACCGCGATGCCGATGAAGAGCGCCAGCGAGAGGTCGAGCAGGGTGCCGGGGCCCAGCAGCGTGAAGCCGACGAAGAGCACCGCGGCGATGGGCAGCAGCGCCACCACGGTGGTGTTGATCGAGCGGACGAGGGTCTGGTTGACGGCCAGGTTGGCTGCCGCGGAGTAGGTCATGCGACGGGTGCGGAAGGCGTCGCCGGTGTTCTCGCGCACCTTGTCGAAGACGACGACGGTGTCGTAGAGCGAGTAGCCGAGGATCGTCAGGAACCCGATCATCGACGACGGCGTGATCTCGAAGCCGAAGAGCGCGTAGATGCCCACGGTGATGACCAGGTCGTGCAGCAGCGCGACGAGGCCCGCGACGGCCATCTTCCACGTGCGGAAGTAGAGCGCCATGACGATCGTCACGAGCACGAGGAACACGACGAGTCCGCGTATTGCCTGCTGGCTGACCGACGCCCCCCAAGAGGGGCCGATGAGCGAGGCGCTGACCGAGCTCTCCTTGACCCCGAATGCCTTGGCGAGGGCGGCGCGGGCCTGCTCGGTGCGGTCGGACGCCGCCTCGGACTGCACCCGGACCGTGTCCTGCCCGACGATCGTGGAGATGACGTTGCCCGGGATGCCCGCCGTCGAGATCGCGGACTGCGCCTTCTCCTCGTAGCCCTGGCTGTTGGTCACGCCCTGGACCCGGAACTCAGAGCCACCGCGGAACTCGATGCCGAAGTTGAGCCCCTTGACGAAGATGCCCACGAGGGCGAGGACGATGAGCACGCTGGAGATCGCGTACCACGTCTTCTGGCGCTTGATGAAGTCGATCGAGCGCTTGCCGGTGTAGAGGTCGTTGCCGACCTGGGCGAAGTTGATCATGCCTGGGCCTTCCCCTCGGCGAGGCGGGCCGAGCCCACGGTGGCGGGCGGGCGCTGGGCGCCGGGAGCCCCGAACTGGCCGCGGCCGCGGTAGCGGACCGACTCCTTCGCGCCGAGGCGCTGCGGGTCGAGGCCCGACCACTTGTGACCGCCACCGAAGAACTTCGTGCGTGCCAGCAGCTGCACCGCGGGGTGCGTGAAGAGCATGACGACGAGCAGGTCGATCAGCGTGGTGAGCCCGAGGGTGAACGCGAAGCCGCGCACGTTGCTCGAGGCGAGCAGGTAGAGCACGAGGGCCGCGATGAAGTTGACGGCGTCGGCCGCGATGATCGTGCGACGGGCTCGCTTCCAGCCCGTCTCGACGGCCGCCACCAGAGGACGCCCGTCGCGGACCTCGTCACGGATGCGCTCGAAGTAGACGATGAAGCTGTCGGCGGTGACACCGATGGCCACGATGAGGCCGGTCACCCCCGCCATCGTCAGGCGGAACCCGTGGGTCGTGCCGAGCACCGTCACCGCGAGGTAGGTGATGACGGACGCGACGAGGAGCGAGGCGACGGTCACCAGGCCCAGGGCGCGGTACTGGAAGAGCGAGTAGACCACGACCAGGAGCAGGCCGATGAAGCCCGCGAGCAGGCCGATGCGCAGCTGCTCCTCACCGAGCTGCGGCGTGATGTTGTCCTGCGTCTGCAGCGCGAACGAGATGGGCAGGGCGCCGAACTTCAGCTGGTCGGCGAGCTGCTTGGCCGAGTCGATGGTGAACGAGCCGGTGATCGAGGCCCGACCGTCGGTGATGACCGCGCGGGCCTGGGGAGCCGTGATGACGGACTTGTCGAGGACGACGGCGAACTGGTCGAGAGGCGGCTGCCCCTGCAGGCCGAAGAGCCGCTTGGTGACGGCCGCGAACTTCGCCTTGCCGCTGTCCTTGAACGACAGCGCCACCTCGACGATGGAGGTCGGCTGTCCGTTGGGGCCGGGCTGGTAGCCGCTGGAGGCGTCGGCGATCTCGCTGCCGTCGATCTCGCTCGGGCCGAGGACGTACTTGGTGGCGCGGTCCTCACCACAGGTGGCGAGGGGCTGCGACGGGTCGTCGACGATCTTGTCCAGGGCACCCGGAGCCGCGCAGTTCAGGGCGGTGTACGCCTTGGCGACCTTCGTGGCGGCCGCTTCGGCCTTCGCCTTGTCCCAGCCGATCGTGAGCAGACCCTTGACGGTCTGGTCCTTGATCGCGGCCTCCGTCTGCGCGGGCGTGGGGGCCGGAGCCGTCTGGGCCGGCGCGGGGGCGGTCGCGGTGGCCTTGGGGGCCGGTGTGCCGGACGTGGCGGATGGCGCCGGCGTCGTCGCCGCGCGCAGCGCGTCGGGGACGACGCCGTTCTGGGCGGTGGCGGACGTGGACGGCGTCGAGGACACGGTCGGCTTGGGGGCGGCTGTGCCCGACGGAGTGCCGGACGGGGTAGCGGACGGGGTGGCGCCACCGCTCGGCGTCCCGCCGGGAGTGGCCTGGGCGGCGTGTTGGTCGAGGGCCTGGACGTAGACCGCGCGGAACCGCAGCTGCGAGGGCTTCTTGAGGGCGTCGAGCTGCTCGGCGGTGGGCGAGCCCGGGATCGAGACGACGATGTTCTTGCCGCCCTGGGTCGTGATCTCGGCCTCGGAGACGCCGTTGGCGTCGATGCGCTGGCGGATGATGTCGACGGCCCGGTTGACCTGGCCCTCACTGATGGTCTGGGTGCCGACCAGCTGCGGCTGGAGCACGAGCTCCGTGCCGCCCTCGAGGTCGAGGCCGAGACGAGGGGTCATCGACCCGTCGCCCCACTTCGTCAGGCCGGCGGCCAGGGCGCCGAGACCGATGATGATGACGAGCAGCGCGAACAGGCTGCGTCTCGCCGACTTCTTGGTGGAGCTGCGTGCCACGGAAGCCTCACTGACCGTTCTGCTGGATGCCCGGCGTCGTGCCCGGGTCATCGGTGTTCGGACCGCCCACCGCGCCGGTGTCGGACGTGTCGGCCTGCTTCATCGCGATGGCGCGGCGGTCGATCCGGATGGTGGTGCCCTCCGCGACCTCGAGCCAGGCGCTGGTGTCGTCGAGGTGCTTGACGGTGCCGAAGATGCCGGACGACGTGATCACGCGGTCACCGACGCCGAGGGCCGAGCTGAAGTCGCGTGCCTGCTTCATCCGCTTGTTCTGGGAAAAGAACAGCCAGCCGAGCAGCAGCAGCGGCAGCGCGAAAATCAGCAACGAGAAGGCCCCGTTGTTGTTCATGTCAGCTCAGTCCTTCATCTTGTCGTCCGGTCGTCGCACCTGCGCGCCACAACACCGTGTCTGCGGGTCGGATGTCGCGTCAACGACCGGGGGCACCGGATGGTGCCGCGGCAGCGGCGATGGTGCCCGCAGGAGTCTACGTGCGTCGGTGCAGTTTGTCAGACGGGACACAACCCTCCGCCCACACCGGCATGTCACGTTTTGGCAGCGTTGGGGCGGCCTCCGACACGCCGTTCGAGTCGCCTTCGAGACGCCGTCCGGGACCGGGGTGGACCTCGGTCGGAGACGGTGCACGCGACACCGCGCTCACGCCTCGAAGCGGCCGCCGCCGGCCTCGTCGATGGGCAGCGTGGCGCCCCACATGCCCTGCGCGTCCAGCGGAGGGGTCAGGCCGAGGTGCTCCCACGCAAGGCTCGAGGCTGCGCGCCCGCGTGGGGTGCGCACCATGAAGCCTTCGCGCACGAGATAGGGCTCGGCCACGGTCTCGACGGTGTCGGGCTCCTCCCCCACGGAGACCGCGAGCGTCGACAGCCCCACCGGGCCGCCGTTGAAGCGCCGGCACAGGGCCTCGAGGACCGCGCGGTCGAGCCGGTCGAGGCCCCGTTCGTCGACGTCGAACAGCTCCAGGGCCTGGCGGGCAGCGGCATGGGTGACGCGGTCCTCGCCGTGCACCTGCGCCCAGTCGCGGACCCGGCGCAGGAGGCGGTTGGCGATGCGCGGTGTGCCGCGGGAGCGCAGCGCGATCTCGCGGATGCCGTCCTCGTCCGCGTCGAGACCCAGCAGGCGTGCGGAGCGGTGCAGGATCGTCACGAGGTCGGCAGCGGTGTAGTAGTCGAGGTGGCCGGTGAAGCCGAACCGGTCACGCAGGGGCGCGGGCAGCAGGCCGGCGCGTGTGGTCGCGCCGACGACGGTGAACGCCGGCAGCTCGAGCGGGATGGCCGTCGCGCCCGGGCCCTTGCCGATGATGACGTCGACCCGGAAGTCCTCCATGGCGAGGTAGAGCATCTCCTCGGCCGACCGGGACATCCGGTGGATCTCGTCGAGGAAGAGCACCTCGCCCTCGGCGAGCGACGAGAGCACCGACGCCAGGTCTCCCGCGTGCTGGATGGCAGGGCCGGAGGTGATGCGGATGGGCTGCTCCAGCTCGCCGGCGACGATCATCGCGAGGGTCGTCTTGCCGAGCCCGGGCGGGCCGGAGAGCAGGACGTGGTCCGGCGGGGTGCCCCGCCGCTTCGCGGCCTTGAGGACGAGCCCGAGCTGGTCGCGCACGCGGGTCTGGCCGGGGAACTCGTCGAGCCGCTTGGGCCGCAGTGCCGCCTCGACCTGTCGCTCATCGGTGTCGCCCGTGGCGTCGACGATCCGGGCGGTCGCCTCGAACGAGCCGTCGTCCCACACCTCCCGCTCGGCCTCGGCATCGCTGCCCCACGAACCGACGCTCATCGGCCGAGCTCCTGCAGCGCCGCCCGGAGCAGCGCCGAGACTCCCGCTCCGTCTGCCGCGAGCGGTGCGATCCTGTCCAGCGCGTCGTCGGCCTGGCGGGCCGTCCAGCCGAGACCGACGAGGGCCTCACGGACCTGCTCGCGCCAGGCCTCGCCGGTGTCGAGCGGCACGGGGGCGGCCTGGCCGGCCGACCCGGGCAGGGCACCGAGCTTCTCCTTGAGCTCGAGCACCATGCGCTCGGCGCCCTTCTTGCCGATGCCGGGCACCTTGGTCAGTGCAACGAGGTCCCCGGTGCCGAGGGCCACGCGGACCGCGTCGGGCGAGTGGACGGCCAGCACGGCCAGGGCCAGCCGCGGTCCCACGCCCGAGACGGTCTGCACCGTCTCGAACACGTGCTTCTCGTCGTCGGTGGCGAAGCCGTAGAGCGTCAGTGAGTCCTCGCGGACGACGAGGCTCGTGGCGAGCTCGGCCGGCTGCCCGAGGCGCACCGAGGCCGCCGTCGCCGGAGTGGTGTGGACGAGCATGCCCACGCCGCCGACGCCGACGACGACGGAGTCGAGGCCGACCTTGAGGACGGTTCCGGACAGCGAGGCGATCATCGGGGCTGGGCTCCAGGGTGCGGGGACGGGGGTCGGTCGGTGCCGACTCGGTTGCGGGGCGGCTGGCTGGTGGCGGCGCGCAGCCGCTGCGCCGGTGGCGCGGCCCCCGGCGGGACACGACGAGGTATGCCGCTCCCCCGGCTGCCCGTGCGGGCGAGGACCTCGAGGCGGGCCTCCTCCAGCCGGTTCTGCGTGCCGCCGCGCCAGACGTGGCAGATCGCGAGCGCGAGGGCGTCGGCGGCGTCGGCCGGCTTGGGGGCCGAGTCCAGCCCCAGCAGGCGGGTGACCATAGTGGTGACCTGCGCCTTGTCCGCGCGGCCGCTGCCGCTGACGGCGGCCTTGACCTCGGTGGGTGTGTGGAGCGTGACCGGGAGCCCCAGCCGCTCGGCCATGATCATGACGATGCCGGTCACCTGGGCGGTGCCCATGACGGTGGAGACGTTGGTGTCGGCGAAGACCCGCTCGATGGCCACGGCCTCCGGGCGGTGCCGGGCGAACCACTGGCGCATCTCGTCCTCGACGGCGACGAGGCGCTTGGGCGTCGGGTCACCGGCGGGCGTGCGGATCACCCCCACCTCGACAAGTGAGAGCTTGCGGCCGGGGACCCCGTCGACGACGCCGACGCCGCACCGGGTGAGCCCGGGGTCGACCGCGAGGACGCGCACGGCATACCTCCTCGGGGTGTCGGAGTCGGGCGTCGGAGTGGCGGAACGGGAGCGTCGGGGACGGTGCCGGGCAGCGCCGATCCGAACACCTGTTCGGCACCACGCTAACGGGCGCGTCCGCAAAGGTCGGGAGGCACGCCGGTCGCCGGCGTGCCTCCCGTGCCGGGCCCTCGGGGCCGCGGGTCACTCCTCGTCGTCGAGCTGGGCGAGCACCTCGTCGGGGATGTCACCGTTGGCGAAGACGTTCTGCACGTCGTCGCTGTCCTCGAGCGCCTCGATGACGCGGATCATCTTCTTCGCGCCGTCGAGGTCGAGGGGCACCTGCAGGTTCGGGACGAACGACGCCTCGGCCGACTCGTAGTCGATGCCTGCGTCCTGGAGCGCGGTGCGGACCGCGACGAAGTCGCTCGCCTCGGAGATGATCTCCCACGTGTCGCCGTTGTCGTTGACCTCCTCGGCCCCCGCCTCGAGCACGACCTCGAGGATGTCGTCCTCGGAGCCGGCGTCCTTGAGGACGGTGACGACGCCCTTGCGGTTGAAGACGTAGGACACCGAGCCCGGGTCGGCGAGCTGACCACCATTGCGGGTCAGCGCGGTGCGCACCTCGGCGGCGGCGCGGTTGCGGTTGTCGGTGAGGCACTCGATGAGCACCGCGACGCCGTTGGGCGCGTAGCCCTCGTACATGATCGTCTGCCAGTCGGCCGCGCCCGCCTCGGCGCCCGACGCGCGCTTGACGGCGCGGTCGATGTTGTCGTTGGGCACCGAGGTCTTCTTCGCCTTCTGGATGGCGTCGTAGAGCGTCGGGTTGCCGGTGGGGTCGGCGCCGCCCTGGCGGGCCGCGACCTCGATGTTCTTGATGAGCTTGGCGAAGAGCTTGCCGCGCTTGGCGTCCTTGGCCGCCTTCTGGTGCTTCGTGGTGGCCCATTTGGAGTGGCCGCTCATGCAGTGTCCTCGCGTTCCGGTGACTGGCGTGCGCCCGACTGCTGGAGTCGGTGCTCTCTGACGATCGAGACGAACTCGGCGTGGATCCGGCGGTCGGCCCCCACCTCGGGGTGGAAGGAGGTGGCCATGAGGCTGCCCTGCCGGACCGCGACGATCCTACCGGCGGCCGGCCCCTCGCTCACGCGGGCGAGCACCTCGACGTCGGGTCCGGCATCCTCGACCCACGGGGCGCGGATGAAGACGGCGTGCACCGTGCCGGTGTTGCCCGGGGCAGCCCAGGCGTAGTCGAGGTCCTGCTCGAAGGAGTCGACCTGGCGGCCGAACGCGTTGCGCCGCACGGTGATGTCGAGGCCGCCGAGCGTCTGCTGCCCCGGACGCACGTCGGCGATCCGGTCGGCGAGCATGATCATCCCGGCGCACGAGCCGTAGGCGGGCATCCCCTCGGCGATGCGCCGCAGCAGCGGCTCGCGCAGCTCGAAGGCGCGGACGAGCTTGTCCATGACCGTGGACTCCCCGCCGGGGATGACGAGCCCGTCGATCGCCTCCACCTCCGCCGGCCGGCGGACGGAGACGGCCTCGGCCCCGAGGGCCGTGAGGGCGGCCAGGTGCTCCCGCACGTCCCCCTGCACCGCGAGGACGCCGATCCGCGGCTTCGCCTCGTCGGGGGGCGCGCCGGGCGAGGCGGGGCGGTCGGTGCTGGTCGTCGTGCTCACCGGATCAGGGTAGAACGCGCCCGGCAGGGGGCTCGCCACGGGTGGTCACGGTGCCGCCCTGCGGTGATGTCTCGGGTGCGAGACGATCGAGCAGGCGGTGCTGACATCGGCGGCGACGCGCAGGATACGTTGCGGCCATGACGACGGTGCACACCCACGACACCCTCCAGAACCGTGCGCAGCGGGCGGACGACACCTCTCCCCTGCGCGGCACGCGAGAGCTCTTCGAGCTGCCCGACGACGTGATCTACCTCGACGGCAACTCGCTCGGCGCCCTCCCTCGAGCGGTGCCCGCCGTCGTCGACGACGTCATGCACCGGCAGTGGGGCGAGCGCCTGATCCGGTCGTGGAACGAGGCGGACTGGTGGGGCGCGCAGACCCGGGTCGGAGACCGCGTGGGCCGCCTCGTCGGTGCGGCGCCCGGCCAGGTCGTCGTGACCGACTCGACGTCCGTCAACCTCTTCAAGGCCGTCATCGGCGCGGGGCGCCTGCGGCCGGGGCGCACGGTGGTCCTGACCGACCCCGACTCGTTCCCGACCGACCTCTACATGACCGAGTCCGCGGCAGCGCTGGCCGGGCTCGAGGTGCGGCGCGTGCACCCCCGTGACGCCGTGGACGCCATCGCCGAGGTCGGTGACACCCTGGCCCTCGCCTCCTACTCGAGCGTCGACTACCGGACCGGCGAGCTGTGGGACCTGCGCGCGATCACGGAGGCAGCGCACGCGGTCGGCGCGCTCGCGTGCTGGGACCTGTGCCACTCCGCCGGGGTCATCGAGGTCGGCCTCGACGCGGGTGGCGCCGACCTGGCCGTCGGCTGCGGCTACAAGTACCTCAACGGCGGCCCGGGTGCTCCCGCCTTCCTCTACGTGGCCACCCGGCACCAAGACGACTTCGACCAGCCGCTGACCGGCTGGCAGGGACACGCGCACCCGTTCGACATGCGCCCCGACTACGAGCCGGCACCCGGCATCACCCGCGCCCGTGTCGGCACCCCACCCCTGCTCTCGGTGCTCGCCCTCGAGGCTGCGCTGACGGCATACGACGGGCTGTCCCCCGCCGACGTGCGAGCCGCCTCGCTCTCGGTGACCGGGACCTTCATCGAGGCGCTCGACGCGCTCGGTGTCGACCTGCCGCTCGCGACGCCGCGCGAGCCGGAGCGACGCGGCTCGCAGGTGTCGCTGCGCCACCCGGAGGCGTTCGCCGTCGTGCAGGCCCTGATCGCCCGCGGGGTCATCGGCGACTTCCGCGAGCCCGACATCATCCGCCTCGGCTTCGCGCCGCTCTACGTCACGCACGTCGACGCGGTGAGGGCCGCCGTGCACCTCAAGGAGGTTCTCGACGGGCGTGAGTTCGATCGGCCGGGGTTCGCGCAGCGCGGCGCCGTCACCTGAGGCATCGTCCTGCGCACGGTGCCGCCCCTGGTGGGGTGATCACCACACCGGACGCAGGATCATCCGCCATCCGATTGCCGGGGCGGCCGGCGTAGGGCCGGCCGCACCAGCACGTCGACGTTGTCGCTCCACTGCTCTGCCGAGCCGATCCCTCTCGGCAGCGCTCGGACGGCGGGGTCGCGGACGCTGTCGGCGACCACGGCGACCGCGCCCTCGCGCACCCCCTGGAAGGGCCGGTCCCAGAACGGCTCGACGGGGTCGTCAACCGTCGGCAGCCCGGCCTCCCGCTGCAGCCGGCTCAGCAGCCGGAGCGCCTCGACGAGCCGCGCCTCCCGCTCCGCCCAGGCGCTCGCGGCGACGGCTGCCTGCAGCGGCACGGTCGCGGCACCGGCCCGCGGGAGCCGCGCGAAGCTGGTCCCGAGCCACTTCGCGTACGGGGGCCAACGGCGCTCGAGCACGTGGCCCAGGTGCATGGCGATGCCCGCCAGTCGCGCCGCCACCACTCGTGACCCCAGGTCGTCGCCGCGCTCCCCCGTGCGCCCGACGAACGGCAGCTCCTGCGCGAGCCGGGCCCAGTCGGTCGCGACGACATGGCGCCAGAGGTCATCGGGATACCACTCCAACCGACGACGTATGCCGTCCAGCTCGCCCCCGAGGTCGATGAAGACCGGGCCGGCCGTGACCTCGAGAACGGCCTGCCCGGTGAGCGAGAGCCACTCACCGACGCCGAGGTCGCGGGTGGCATCGACACCGAGTCGCGAGATGCTGAGGTCGCGGGCCGTCGAGACCTGCACCCGGTGACGCACCACGGGGTCCCAGGTCGTCGGGAACCGCACCGGGTGGCCGGCGAAGGTCTCGGGCAGGCGGTCGACCAGATGGGCGTCGACGACCTCGACCCGGTCGGCCGGTACGAGGAGCTCGAGTCGCAGCCCCCAGTCGTGGTCCCGCGACCTCGCGTCGTCCAGTCCGAGGACCTCGGACCCGCTGCCGAGACGTGCGGCGGCATACGGCATGCGGGGGCATGCCGCCTCGACGACCGGTCGCACGACTCGCTCGAAGTAGGACCGCGAGAGCTCGGTTCCGGAGGGCGCCACGCCCCGATCGTGCCAGTCAGGGGCCCGGGACGACGTATGCCGCCGCACCCGACTGGGCGCGACGGCATACGTCAGCGGGTGGCTGGGAGTGCGGAGGTCACCAACCGCGCTCGGCGAGCCGGTGCGGTTGCGGGATCTCGTCGACGTTGATGCCGACCATGGCCTCGCCGAGGCCGCGGGAGACCTTGGCGATGACGTCGGGGTCGTCGTGGAAGGTCGTCGCCTTGACGATGGCCTCGGCGCGCTGGGCGGGGTTGCCCGACTTGAAGATGCCGGAGCCGACGAAGACGCCCTCGGCGCCGAGCTGCATCATCATGGCGGCGTCGGCAGGCGTTGCGATGCCGCCGGCGGTGAAGAGCACGACGGGGAGCTTGCCGGCCTGGGCGACCTCCTTGACGAGCTCGTAGGGCGCCTGCAGCTCCTTGGCCGCGACGTAGAGCTCGTCCGGGCTCATGGAGTGGAGGCGGTTGATCTCGGCCCGGAGGGTGCGCATGTGGGTCGTCGCGTTGGAGACGTCGCCGGTGCCCGCCTCGCCCTTGGAGCGGATCATCGCCGCGCCCTCGGTGATGCGGCGCAGGGCCTCCCCGAGGTTGGTCGCGCCGCAGACGAACGGCACCGTGAACTGCCACTTGTCGATGTGGTTGGCGTAGTCGGCCGGGGTGAGCACCTCGGACTCGTCGATGTAGTCGACACCGAGGCTCTGGAGCACCTGGGCCTCGACGAAGTGGCCGATGCGGGCCTTGGCCATGACGGGGATCGACACGGCCTCGATGATGCTGTCGATCATGTCGGGGTCGCTCATGCGCGACACGCCGCCCTGGGCGCGGATGTCGGCGGGGACCCGCTCGAGGGCCATGACGGCAACGGCGCCGGCGTCCTCGGCGATCTTCGCCTGCTCCGCGGTGACGACGTCCATGATGACGCCGCCCTTGAGCATCTCGGCCATGCCGCGCTTGACGCGGGTCGTGCCGGTGGCGCTCGGGCCGGACTGCTGGTCAGCCGCGGGCGTGCTGCCCGAGGTCGGGGTGGTGCTCACGATGTCCTGCTTTCCCGTGTACTGGAGTGGTGCCGCTCAAAGCGTAGGCCCACTCGAAGCCTGCCCACGACACGGGCGCCCGCCGGACGGGAGCACCGGCCGGGAGTGCCCGGGAGCGCGCGGACGGCTGCCGACGCCACCTCACACCGGCGCGAGGTGCCCCGGCGACTCGTCGTTGAACTCGACGGTGTGGGGCATGGGCGTGTGGCCGGCCAGGTGGAACAGGCGGATGGCCCACTTGCGGCGGACCCGGCGCACGTCGGTCACGGCATCGTTGTGGAAGCGCCTGGCCAGCTGCACCCGGGTGCACGAGGACGCGACCCGGGACAGCACGTCCTGGCCGAGGGGCGTCGAGCGCAGCTCGGCCACGGCCTCGGGGGTCAAGGCGAGGTCGAGGGCCTCGGTGAGGTCGTTCTCGGCCAGCTCGCGCTCCTCGCCGTGGTCTGCCGGCGCTTCGAGGGAACCGGCTGCCGCGTTGGCGAGCAGCAGCGAGGTGGCCCCGTCCAGCAGCCCGCTGTTGGCCAGCTCGACAGCCGCCTCGGCCCGGCGCACGAGGCGCGCGTCGAGGGCCGCGAGGGTGCCGCTCAGCCGCACGTGCAGCCGGTCGAGCCGCGCCGCCGTGTAGGAGAGGTACCAGGCGGCGACGACGAGGACGAAGAGGACCGCGAAAACCCAGGAGAGCACCTCGCTCATCGGCCACCTCCGCGCAGGAAGCGGTTCCAGCGGCCCTGCGGCTCCCACTGCGCGGCTGCGCGGCCCTCGATGACCGTCTCGTAGACGGCGAGGATCTCGTCGGCGACCACCGACCAGTCGAACAGCCGCGCACGGTGCTGCCCGGCCGTGGCGAGCTCGGCCCGACGGTCGGGGTGGCGCAGCAGGTCGACGAGCGTCCGGGCCAGCTCGCCCGGCTGCTCGTTGGCGAACATGGCGCCCGCCGTCCCGCCGTCGAGCACGCGCGAGAAGGCCGGCAGGTCGCTGGCCAGCACGCACGCGCCGGCGCTCATCGCCTCGATGAGGATGATGCCGAAGCTCTCGCCGCCGGTGTTGGGCGCGACGTAGACGTCGACGGAGGCGAGCAGTGAGGCCTTCTCGTCGTCGGTGACGGCGCCGAGGAACTGGCAGGCGGCTCGCACTTCGGGTGTCCAGTCGTCGGTGACGTCGTCCACGTCGCCGGGCCCGGCCACGAGGACGCGCAGGCCCGGGACCGCCCGCAGCACCTCGGGCAGGGCGGCGGCGAGCACCGGCAGGCCCTTGCGGGGCTCGCCCATGCGGCCGAGGAAGGCGATGGTCGGCGAGGCGGGCGTGCCGATCCACGGCGCCCGCCGCGGCGCCTCGGCGAAGCGGTCGACGTAGACGCCGTTGGGGATCACGACCGCGTCGCCGCCGATGTGGGTCGTGACGGTGCGGCGGGCGTCCTCGCTCACGGCGATGCGCCCGGCGATCTTCTCCAGGCTCGACCGGATGATGGGGTAGGCCGCCTGCATCGAGCGCGACCGAAGCATCGAGGTGTGGAAGGTGGCGACGATCGGGCCGTCGGCGGCCCCGAGCGCCAGCACGCTGATGCTCGGGGTGACCGGCTCGTGCAGGTGGAGCACGTCGAAGTTGCCGGCGTCGAGCCACCTGCTGACCTTGGAGGCGCTGACGGGGCCGAAGTTGAGCCGGGCGACAGAGCCGTTGTAGCGCACCGCGGTGGCCCGACCGGCGGAGGTGACGTAGTCGGGCAGCTCGGTGTCGCTGTCGGCGGGGGCAAGCACCGACACCTCGTGGCCCTGCCCGATGAGGTGCTCCGCAAGGTCGCGGACGTGGAACTGGACCCCGCCGGGGACGTCGAACGAGTACGGGCAGACGATGCCGATCCTCATGGCGCGTGCCCTGCGACCGGCGTGCTGGCCGCGGGCGCCGCGGGGTCGTCGAGGTCCTCGACGAAGACGCGCTGGAGCATGTGCCAGCTGGAGGTGTGCTCCCGGATGGTCACGGCCAGGTGGTCGGCGCACTGCTGGACGAGGTCGGCGGCGCGGACCGCCGTCGTGCCGGAGACGCGCGGCACCAGCCGGTCGCTGAACTCGATGACGGTGCGGTGGCCGCCGAGGCCCTGGCCGGCCGGGGCGGGTTCGTACCAGATGCGCGCGGCGTAGAGCGGGGCTCCGGTCATGAGCGACAGGACGGCGGGGCCCTTGGCCATGCGGGCGCGGTGGCCGAGCAGGTCGACCTCGACCCCGCCGTTGGTGAGGTCGCGGTCGGCGGCGAGCGCGATCATGCGGCCGCCACCGCGCGCGGCCGAGAGAAGTCCGTGGAAGGGGTCCTCTCCCCCGGTCAGCGGGATGATGTCCATGTCGATGCTGCGCCGGAAGGCCACGAACTCCTGGTAGACCTCCTCGGGCTTCAGCCGCTCGGCCACGGTGGTCACGGGCATGAGGTTGCCGGCGGACCACGCGGCCGCGAGGTCGAAGTTGCCGAGGTGACCGACGAAGGCGATGACGGACTCGCCGCGGGCGCACAGCTCGCGCACCTCCGCGTCGCGCCGCACCTCGACCGCGCCGTCGATCTGGGCCCGCGAGAGCGAGGGGAGCCGGAACGCCTCGCAGTAGTAGCGCATGTAGGACCGCATCCCCCGGCGCACCAGGGCGTCGAGGTCGGCGTC
Organism: Terrabacter sp. BE26; assembly: GCF_041941675.1. Taxonomy (GTDB): domain Bacteria; phylum Actinomycetota; class Actinomycetes; order Actinomycetales; family Dermatophilaceae; genus Terrabacter. The sequence continues at coordinate 4,010,024 of NZ_CP090122.1, forward strand.
GGACAGCTCCGGCCGCACGCGTCGGTAGTTCGAGCGCAGCCGCTCGATGCCCTTCCCATGCCGGGCGACCAGCACGTCCGCGACGCGGTCGAAGAGGGCGTATGCCGCCCGCTCCGGGAGGGCGCGTACGGCGGACCACCCGAGCCGGAACCCGAGCACGCTGACGGAGTCGGTCGCCCGTCGGGCAACGCTCGTCACGCGCCCACCTCTCCGGAGGCCAGGGCCTGCTTGCGCACGGTCAGCATCCGCTGCAGGACGGTGATGAGGCTCGCGACGGCCAGCAGCCCGAGGACGACTCCCAGCAGGACCGTGGAGTCGAAGACGTCGGCGAAGAAGGCGGCGACGAGCACGGCGACGAGCCGGTCGGCGCGCTCGGCGATGCCGACGTCCGCCGTGTAGCCGAGCCCCTCGGCGCGCGCCTTGGCGTAGGAGACGACACTGCCGAGAATGAGGCAGGCCAGCGCGAGGCCGGCCATCAGCTGGTTGTTGCCGCGGCCGGCGTAGAACAGCACGAGCCCACCGAAGATGGCCGAGTCGCCCATGCGGTCGAGCGTGGAGTCGAGGTAGGCGCCCCACTTGCTCGAGCGGCCCGACTCGCGAGCCATGATGCCGTCGACGTTGTCGGAGAAGACGAAGGCCGTGATGACGAGCACCCCCACCCAGATCTCGCCGCGGGGGAAGAACGCGAGCGCCCCCACGCACACCCCCACCGTGCCGACGATCGTGACGATGTCGGGGCTGATCCCGAGCCGGAGGAACAGGTGGGCGATCGGACCGAGGATCTTGGTCATCGACGCGCGCAGGAGTCTGTTGAGCATGGTGGGACCAGCGTACTGATGGGTGTCGGGAGCCCGGGCACCAGCAGGAACAGCGGCGCGGCGTGCTCAGGCAGTCACGAGGTCGGCCAGGCCGCGACGAGACGGAGGCGGGTGTCCTCCAGCAGGACCGGCAGGGCCTTGGTCTGCGCGATGATCGGCAGGAAGTTGGAGTCGCCGCTCCAGCGCGGGACCACATGCTGGTGCAGGTGCGCCGCGACACCCGCCCCCGCGACGGCGCCCTGGTTCATGCCCAGGTTGAAGCCATGGGGTGCCGACGCGGCCTCGAGGGCGCGGACGGCCTGCTTCGTCAGGGCGGTGAACTCGGTCGTCTCCTCGTCGGTGAGGTCGACGTAGAGGGAGACGTGGCGGTACGGACACACGAGCAGGTGCCCGGGGTTGTAGGGGAAGAGGTTCAGGACGACGTAGCAGTGCTCACCCCGGTGGACGACGAGCCCCTCCGCGTCGGACTTGCCGGGCGCCGCGCAGAAGGGACACCCGTTGCCGGCTTCCTCGGTCGGCTTCTCACCCTCGATGTAGGCCATGCGATGCGGCGTCCACAGCCGCTCGAAGCCGTCCTCGACGCGCGCGAAGTCGTGCGCCGGCTGGATCAAGGGATCGGTCGGAGGCTCGTTCGAGGGCTCCGTCGCGTCACCGTCGGGAGTCGTGGTCGCGCCGGGCGTCGTGGGACCGCTCGCCTGCCTCGTCATGACAGGTGATCCTAGGGCGAGCGGCTCGCCGCGCGAGGACCGGACCGGCACCGGTGTTGGCTGCGGCCGTGCCGTCCTGAGCTGGCGGTCGATGCCGAGCGCGTGTCGAGTTCGCGCGAGGCGCCCACCTTGGGTTCAATGGAGGGGGCCCTGCGGTGTGTGAGACCGCAGGGCCCTCGTCGTCCCCCGCCGTGCCGGCCGGCCGCGGACGACCCCGCGGGTGTGAGAACCGCGGGGCCGGTGACGCAGGTCCATGGTGCCGACGGGGGCGCTCCAGGAAGGGGAAGGCCCGGGAAGTATGAGTTCCCGGGCCTTCTGTTCCTCCTCGCCGAAGCGATTCGGAAACCGTTCCGCCGAAGCGGTTCGGTAGTTCCTTTGTAGCACGGCTCTCCTGTCGCGCAAGCACTTTCGCGAAAAAATCGCGACCCGCGGACCGGCACCACTCGTGGGCGTGTGCCGTCCCGCCGCCTCGGCGGGCCGGCACACGTCGTGCGCGTCGGCACTCAGCCCAGCGACACCGCATACACCTCGAAACGGGCGTCGGCCGGCAGCGTGACGGACTGGAGCTGCTTGCCCGGGTCGGCCGCGACGGTGGTGCCGAAGAGCTGGACCGGCGGCCCGTCGGCGCCCGAGCCACGCTTGATCCGGTGGTCCATCGCGATCGCGACCTGGTTGCCGTTGTGGCCGCTCCCGGCGGCCCAGTCGGTCAGGGAAACCGGCACGGACGCGACGCTGCCGTCGGTGTAGGTCAGGCGCAGGGCCGTCGTCACGTCGCCGTTGTGCGTCGAGCCGATGAGGTGGATGGCGGTGCGGCTCGCGGCCGGGACGAGGAGCGTCTGGCCGCGGCCCTCGACGAAGTTCGGCGCCGTCCCCGAATTGACCGGGACCGCATACGTGACACCGTTCCAGTCCCAGGTGGCCCCGGCCGGCAGCAGGGCTGCGTCGTAGCTCCAGCCGCCGCCGTCGAAGTTGCCCTCGTCCGATGCCGAGACCGTGGCGGTGCCGTCGTGGTTGCGAGCGTCGCCGAGGTCCACGGCGCAAGCGGTCGCACCGGGCAGGCAGCCCAGCGCCTCCTGCAGCTTCACGGTGACGACCTTCGTCACCGGCTGCACGCCGGGGGCCGACGCGGTGACGCGGACCTCGTGCGAGCCGACCCCGAGCCCGGCGGGCAGCGTGAGCGACACCGGCAGGGACGCACTGGAGGGGACGCCGTTGCTGTGCAGCACGGTGGCACCGTCGCCGTGCGAGCCGTGCGAGCCGTGCGCGACGCTCCAGCCCTCCGGGACGTCGACGGACACGTCCACCGGGAGGCTCTTGGGCGCCTGCCCGACGAGGTCGACGGTGAAGCGGGCCTGGCGCGCACCGGTGGGCACGACGACCGGGTCTGGGTGCGCGCCCATCGACAGCGACAGGCGCGGGTCGCGTCTCGCCTGCACGGCGGACGGCGGGACGTCGGACGGCCTGGTCCCCCACCGGCTCGGCGTACTGCCGACCGTGTGGGCGAGCGTGCCGCCGCTGCGGATGGCGTCCCAGCCGACCCAGCTCTTCGTGGTTCTGTCGCCGTCGACGGTCAACGTCTGGACGTAGCGGTTCTCGTCGGAGACCCCGGGGGCCGTGACGGTGAGGCGGCCGCCCTGGCCGGTGCGGACCGCTGTCGGCGCCGCGACGTCGATGTCGACCCGCTCGAACTGCGGCGAGCTGACGACGAAGAAGTTCGCGCCGCTCATCGTCGGGTAGAGGCCCCACGAGGAGAAGACGTACCAGGCGCTCATCGTGCCGAGGTCGTCGTTTCCGGTCATGCCGTCGGCACCGTCGGTGAACAGGGTGAAGGCGGCCCGCGCGACGGTGGCGATCTTCGCCGGCTGCTGCACCCAGGCGTAGACGTAGGGGGCGAGCAGGTCGGGCTCGTTGTTCGGGTTGTAGGTCGGCTTGCTGTAGTAGGCGTAGGTCGCCTCGATCCAGTCGGTCCTCGCGGTGCCGGCCGGGTCGGTGAGCAGCTTGTCGTAGGCGAAGAAGTGGTCGAGGCGCTTCTCGGTCGCGGCCCGGCCACCCATGAGGTCGACGAGGCCTGCCGGGTCCTGCGGCGCCAGCCACTGGTACTGGTAGGAGCCGCCCTCGTGGAAGGCGTGGGCCGCCTCCACCGGGTCGTACGGGTCGAGCCACGTGCCGTCGGCCAGGCGCGGACGGAAGGTCTGCGTGCCGGCGTCCCACAGGTTCTTGTACCAGCCGCCGCGCCGGGTGAACATCGCCGCGTCGGCGGCGTGGCCCAGGCCCTTGGCCATGATCGCGAGCGACGCGTCGGCGGCGGCGTACTCCATCGTCGCCGAAGCGGGGTGGGCGCAGTCGTTGTCGCCGCCGTGGGAGACGCAGTCCGTGCCGACCTGCAGGCCGTACGGGACGTAGCCGAGCCTCTCGTAGTAGTGGTGGCCGGAGCGCCCGTTGTACTGGCTGTCGGCCGGCGGGCGCTCGGTGGCGTTCTGCTTCAGCAGGGCGTAGGCCTCGTCCTCGTGCCCGGTGAGGAAGCCCTTGCTCCAGCCCTCGACGAGGAACGGCGTCACGGGGTCACCGGTCATGATGTTCGTCTCGCTGTTGACCAGCGCCCACCGCGGCAGCCAGCCGCCCTCACGGCCGATGGCGAGCACCGACAGGTAGGAGTCGCGTGCGACGTCCGGGGCGAGGACCTCGAGCAGCTGGTTCTGCGGACGGTAGGTGTCCCACAGCGAGAAGTTCTGGCGTGGCGTGTAGCCCTGCGCCACGTGGTTCTTCCCGTCCCACCCGTGGTAGGTGCCGTCGACGTCCGAGGCGAGGTTCGGGTGCATGAGGGAGTGGTAGAGCGCGGTGTAGTAGGCCGTGCGCCGCTGCTCGGTGCCGCCGGTGACGCGCGCGTGGCCGAGCTGCTCCTCCCAGCGCTGGGTGAGCGCCGCCCGAGCGGCGTCGAAGTCGAAGCCGGCGCCGGTCTCCTTCGACAGGTTGGCGCGCGCCCCTTCGGCTCCGGTGTAGCTGAGGCCCACCTTCATCGTCACCGCGGTCGTGCCGGCCGGGAAGGTGAGGGCGGCCCCGTTGCCGCCGCCGGTGGTGCTGGCGTCGCGACGACCGTTGGTCAGCGTCGACCCGCTCCAGGTGCCGAAGCTGTCGAACGGCCGGTCGAACTCGGCCCGGAACCACACCGTGTGCTGGTCCTTGCCGGCGCAGAAGTTGCCGTCGTGGATGCGGCCCTCGACGACCCGGTCGCCGACGACATGCACCTCCGAGTCGAAGACCTTCATGTTGGCCTTGCCGGTGTTGAGCAGGACGTTCGCCTGCTTGCCGGCCGGGAAGCTGAACCGCTGCCAGCCGGTGCGGTCGGTCGCCGTGACCTCGGCCTGCACGCCGTAGGTCGGCAGTCCCACGCGGTAGTAGCCGGGCTCCGCGTGCTCGTCGGAGTGCGAGTAGGTGGAGCGGTAGCGCGTCGGGTCCACGGTCGTGACCGCGCCCGTCGTGGGCATCACCGGAAGCTCGCCGACGACCGGGCAGCCGACGCCGGACAGGTGCGTCTGGCTGAAGCCGTAGATCGCGTTCTGCGAGTAGTCGTAGCCGCCCTCTCCCCCGGTGTCCGGGCTGACCTGCACCATGCCGAAGGGCGCACTCGCACCCGGGAAGGTGTTGCCGTTGTCCTGCGTGCCGATGAACGGGTTGACGGAGCGGACGAGGGGGTCGGCCGCGGCGGCCGCCGGTGGCGCGCCGGTGGCCAGGGCTGGGCCGAGGGCGGTGGCGGCCAGCACGGCGGTGCCGACCGAGCGGAGCACGAGACGCATGGGCGTTCCTTCAGGGTGCGACGACGATGTCCCGCTCGAGACTCGTGACGTCGCGTCGGCCCGGCAACCCGTGGCCGCTGTCCTGTCCGATGCACCCCGGACATCGGACAAATACGACGTATGCCGCCCGGTGGGTCCGCCCACGTCGACGCGTGGGCACGGATCCCGCCGGACGGCATACGTCCTCGGTGGTGCTTCGGTTCAGACCTGCGCGCGGCCCTCGATGGCGGCGAGGACCTCGGCGATGGCGTCGTCGACCGGCACGCCGTTCTTCTGGGAGCCGTCACGGAAGCGGAAGGACACGGCGCCGGCCGCCCGGTCCTCCTCCCCCGCGATGAGCGTGAAGGGCACCTTGGACTTGCTCGCATTGCGGATCTTCTTCGGGAAGCGGTCGTCGCTCGCGTCGAGCTCGACGCGGACTCCCTTGCGCTTCATACGATCCAGGACCTCGCCGAGGTAGTCGGCGTACTCCTCGGCGACCGGCACACCGAGCACCTGCACGGGCGAGAGCCACACCGGGAACGCCCCCGCGTAGTGCTCGACGAGGACACCGAGGAACCGCTCGATCGAGCCGAACTTCGCCGAGTGGATCATGACCGGCTGCTGGCGGGTGCCGTCGGCGGCCTGGTACTCGAGCCCGAAGCGCTCCGGCTGGTTGAAGTCGTACTGGATCGTCGACATCTGCCAGGTGCGGCCGATGGCGTCACGGGCCTGGACCGAGATCTTCGGGCCGTAGAACGCGGCGCCGCCCGGGTCGGGCACGAGCTCGAGACCCGAGGCCACGGCGACGTCCTCGAGCACCTTGGTCGCGACCTTCCACTGCTCGTCGGTGCCGATGAACTTGTCCTTCTTGTCGCCCTCCTCGTCACGGGTCGACAGCTCGAGGTAGAAGTCGTCGAGCCCGAAATCGCGCAGCAGGGAGAGGACGAAGTCGAGCAGGTGCTGGATCTCGGCCGGGGCCTGCTCGGCCGTGACGTAGCTGTGCGAGTCGTCCTGCGTCATGCCCCGGACCCGGGTGAGGCCGTGCACGACGCCCGACTTCTCGTAGCGGTAGACGGAGCCGAACTCGAAGAAGCGCAGCGGCAGCTCGCGGTAGGAGCGCCCGCGCGAGGCGAAGATGAGGTTGTGCATCGGGCAGTTCATCGCCTTGAGCTGGTACTTCGCCCCCTCGAGCTCCATCGGCGGGAACATCGTGTCGGCGTAGTACGGCAGGTGGCCCGAGGTGTGGAAGAGGCCGTCCTTGCTGATGTGCGGCGTGCCGACGTAGTCGAAGCCCTCCTCGATGTGCCGGCGCCGGACGTAGTCCTCCATCTCGCGCTTGATGACGCCGCCCTTGGGGTGGAAGACGGGCAGCCCCGAGCCCAGCTCGTCGGGGAAGCTGAAGAGGTCGAGCTCCGCGCCGAGCTTGCGGTGGTCGCGGCGCTCGGCCTCTGCGAGCCGGTCGAGGTAGGCCTTGAGCTCGTCCTTGGTCGGCCAGGCGGTGCCGTAGACGCGCTGCAGCTGCGGGTTCTTCTCCGAGCCGCGCCAGTAGGCGGCGGCCGAGCGCATCAGCTTGAACGCGTTGCCGATGAGCTTGGTATTGGGGATGTGCGGACCGCGGCAGAGGTCGCCCCAGGCGCGGGTGCCGTCGCGGCGGATGTTGTCGTAGATCGTCAGCTCGCCGGCACCGACCTCGACGCCCGCGCCCTCGGCGGCCTCCTCGGCGTTGCCGCCCTTGAGCCCGACGAGCTCGCACTTGTACGGCTCGTGGGCGAGCTCCTCGAGGGCCTCGGCGTCGGTCACGACGCGGCGCGAGAAGGTCTGCCCCTCGTTGATGATCTTCTGCATGGCCTTCTCGAGGGCCTTGAGGTCATCGGGGTGGAACGGGGTCTCCACGTCGAAGTCGTAGTAGAAGCCGTCGCGGATCGGCGGACCGATGCCAAGCTTGGCGTCCGCCCGCATGGACTGGACGGCCTGGGCCAGGACGTGCGCGGTCGAGTGGCGCAGGACGGACAGGCCGTCCTCGCTGTCGACGGTGACGGGCTCGACGACGTCGCCCTCGCCGAGGACGTGGAACAGGTCGCGCAGCTGGCCGTTGACCCGGGCCACGACGACGGCGCGGTCACCCTCGAAGAGGTCACCCGCCGTCGTCTGCTCCGCGACCGATCGCTCGCTTCCGGCGACGGTGACGGTGATCTGTGCAGACACGGTGGGTGCTCCTTGGTCGACAGGGACCCGTCGAGGGCGACGGGTGGTGGTGGCGCCGCGACTGCGGCTGCAGCAAGGGTATCGAGGGCTCGCTCAGCCCGGCGACACGGTTTGCCCCGCTCCACCGTCGAGAGGCCAGAGTTCGCGGCCTACCGGACGTCGAGAGGCCACTCCCGCCACTGGTCGAGATGACCACTCGACGCGGCGGGAGCCGCAGACAATGGCCTCTCGACGGTCGGGGACCCGCAAACAATGGCCTTTCGACGGTTACCAGGTGTTGGCGACGACCGCGTGCTCGACGTCGCCGGACCCGCTCTTCACGCTCTCGAGGACCGACAAGGTGCTGGAGGGCTCGAAGGCGCTCCGCAGGCGGACGGTCGAGGGCAGTCGGACCGGTTTGCGGAACCAGACCCGACTGATGAGACCGGACTCGGGCAGCTTCGGGCCGAGCGACGCCAGCACCCGGGCGTAGGTGTACATCCCGTGCGCGATGGCGCTCGGGAACCCGAGCGGCCTGGCGGTCAGCGCGTGCACGTGGATGGGGTTCCAGTCGCCTGACACGGCGGCATACGCACGGCCTGTGGCCTCCCCGAGTCGCCAGACCGGGCCCGCCGTGACCCGCTCGAGCGGCGCGGTCGACGGCGGCTCGGACGGGGTGGCCTCGGGGTGCTCGGACCCGCGCGAGAGATAGGTGCTCGTGCCACGCCACACGACGTCCCCGCGGACGCTCACCTCGGACACCAGGTCGACCTGCCGTCCGCGGTGGTGCGGTCGCAGGTCCGCGGCCCACACCGCGACGTCGAGCCGGTCGTCGAGGGTGATCGGCCGCACCACCTCGATGCGGTTCTCGACGTGGACCGCCCCGAGCAGCGGGAGCGGGAACCCATCGCCGCTCATGACGGCCATCTGCAGCGGGAACGCGACGAGGTGCGGGTAGGTCGGCGGCAGCGCGCCGCCGACGGGGAACCCGCACACGCGGGCGTAGTCGACGAGGTCGTCCACGTCGACGCGTATGCCGGCTCGCGAGTAGCGCACGTCGGGCAGCGTCGCGCTGGAGCTGCCACGGCGCCGCACGGCGGTGGCGTAGATACGGGGCAGGTCCGGAGCGTGCTCGAGGGCGATCTCCTTGGTCATCGCGACCTCACGCCCCGAGCAGGCTCTGGCCGCAGACCCGCACGACCTGTCCGGTCACGGCTCCTGCCCCCGGTGAGGCGAACCACGCGATGGTCTCGGCGACGTCCTTCGGCTGGCCGCCCTGCTGGAGCGAGTTCATCCGGCGCCCGATCTCCCTCGTGGCGAAGGGGATGCGCGCCGTCATCTCGGTCTCGATGAAGCCCGGGGCCACGGCATTGACGGTGATGCCCCGGGCCTTGACCTGGCTCGACAGGGCGGACACGAGCCCGATGACGCCGGCCTTGCTCGCTCCGTAGTTGGTCTGGCCGCGGTTGCCCGCGATGCCGGCGATCGAGGCCACGCAGACGATGCGCCCGCCGTCGGCAAGGCCGCCGTCGCCCAGGATCGCCTCGTTCATCCGCAGGACGGATCGCAGGTTGACGTCCATGACGCTGCGCCAGCGGGCCTCGTCCATGTTGGCGAAGAGCTTGTCGCGCGTGATGCCGGCGTTGTGCACGACGATGTCGAGGCGCCCGTGCCGGGTGGTGGCGTGCTCCACGATGCGACGTCCCGCGTCCTCGGCCGTCACGTCGAGCTGCAGGGCCGTCCCCTTCACCTCGTTGGCCACCGCGGCCAGGGCGTCGCCGGCGGCCGGCACGTCGACGGCCACGACCGTGGCCCCGTCGCGTGAGAGGACCTTCGCGATCTCGGCGCCGATGCCGCGCGCCGCGCCGGTGACGACTGCCACCTTGCCGGCCAGGGGCCGCAGGGCATCCACCTCGCCGCTGGTCGACGCGTCGACGCGTACGACCTGGCCGTCGACGTAGGCGGAGCGGCCCGAGAGGAAGAACTCCACCGCAGAGCGGACGCCGTCGGGGGCATCGCCCTGTGCGAGAACGAGGTTCGCGGTAGCGCCGGCGCGCAGCTCCTTGCCGAGGGAGCGGACCGCGCCCTCGAGAGCGCGCTGGGTGGCCACCTGCGCGACATCGCTCAGGTTCGCCGGGTCGGTGCCGATGACGACGACACGCCCGTTGCGGGTGAGCGCCTTGACCGCCGGCGCCCCGAGCACCCGCAGCTGGTCGAGCTCCGCCGGGTCGACGGCGGCGCTCAGGTCGAGCACGACGGCCCCGATCTCCTCGCCCGCCTCGGGCGGTGTGCGCACCGTCGCGACGCCGACGCCCTCCAGCCAGGACGCCAGCCCGTCGGCGAAGTGGCCGTCCCCGGCGACGAGAACGGGAGCTTCGCACAAGGGCATACCGGGCTCGTAGCGCCGCAGCCTCGTCGGCTGCGGGACGCCGACGCGCTTGGCCACGGGCGAGCCCAGGATGGTCGTGAAAAGGTCGCTCATCTCAGGCCTCCAGGATCGCGACGACGCCCTGCCCACCGGCAGCGCAGACGGAGATGAGGCCGCGTCCGCCGCCGGCCTCCTTGAGCTGCTTGGCGAGGCTCGCGACGATGCGTCCGCCCGTGGCAGCGAAGGGGTGCCCGGCCGCCAGGGACGAGCCGTTGACGTTGAGCTTGCTGCGGTCGATGGAGCCGAGGGGCGCGTCGAGGCCGAGGCGCTCGCGGCAGAAGTCGGCGTCCTCCCAGGCCTTGAGGGTCGTGAGCACCGTTGCCGCGAAAGCCTCGTGGATCTCGTAGTAGTCGAAGTCCTGCAGGCTCAGGCCGTTTCGTGCCAGGAGGCGCGGAACCGCATACGCGGGAGCCATCAGCAGACCCTCCTCACCGTGGACGTAGTCGACGGCCGCCGTCTCGGCGTCGACGAACCAGGCCAGCGGTGTGAGGCGGTGCTCGGCAGCCCACTCCTCGCTCGCGAGGAGCACGGCGGAGGCGCCGTCCGTCAGGGGCGTCGAGTTCCCCGCCGTCATCGTCGCCCCCTCCCCCTTGCCGAAGACCGGCTTGAGGGCGGACAGCTTCTCCACGCTGGAGTCCGGGCGCAGGTTCGTGTCGCGGGACACGCCCAGGTAGGGCGTGAGCAGGTCGTCGAAGAAGCCCCGCTCGTAGGCAGCGGCGAGGTTTCGGTGGCTCGCCGCCGCCAGCTCGTCCTGCGCCTCGCGGGTGATGCCCCACTGGGCCGCGGTCAGGGCCATGTGCTCGCCCATCGACAGGCCCGTGCGCGGTTCGACGTTCTCGGGGATGGCGGGCACGAGGTGGCCGGGACGCAGCCCGGCGAGCGCCTTGGCACGCTCCGCGGTCGACCGGGCCCGGTTGGCGGCGAGCAGCGTCTGGCGCAGGCCCTCGCTGACCGCGATCGGGGCGTCGCTCGCGCTGTCGACCCCGCCGGCGATGCCGGCGTCCACCTGGCCGAGCGCGATCTTGTTGGCGACCAGGATCGCGGCCTCGAGGCCGGTGCCGCACGCCTGCTGGATGTCGTAGGCAGGGGTGGCCGGGTCGAGGCGAGTCCCGAGGACGGTCTCGCGGGTCAGGTTGAAGTCACGGCTGTGCTTGAGCACCGCTCCTGCGACGACCTCGCCGAGCCGCTGGCCGGCGAGCCCGTAGCGGGCCACGAGCCCGTCGACGGTGGCCGTCAGCATGTCCTGGTTCGAGGCCTTCGCGTACGGCCCGTTGGACCGCGCGAACGGGATGCGGTTGCCACCGAGGATCGCGACGCGCCGCGGCGTGCGGGGGGTGGTCTGTGAAGCCATGGGTCTCTCCTGTAGCTGGATGCGGACCTGTCGTCCCGACCAAGATAACCGAAACCAGTAGTAGTCGATACAGCGAGTACCTGTTACTTTCGTGAGATGGACGACGACGACGTGGCGAGCACCCCCGCTCGACGCGAAACTCCACGCGACGGCCGCGACGCCCGCTGGGTGCACCACCGTGAGCAGCGGCGAGAGGCCTTGGTCGATGCGACCATCCGGGCCATCCGCAAGCACGGCGCCGGGGTGGGCATGGACGACATCGCGGCGGAGGCCGGCACCTCCAAGACGGTCGTCTACCGCCACTTCGAGGACAAGGCGGGCCTCTACCGCGCCGTCGCGGCGAGGATCGACGCGCGGGTCGTGCGCAACGTCGGGGCGGCCCTGGCCCGGACCAGCGGGCCGGCAGGCGCCCGGCAGCTCGTCGCCTCCACGGTCGAGGCGTACCTCTCCCTGGTCGAGTCCGACACGGAGGTCTACCGGTTCGTCGTGACGCGGCCCCTCGTCGACCGGCCGCTGCCCGACGACCCCGTGGGCGAGACCGTCGACCAGGTCGCGGACCAGCTGACCCGGCTCCTGCTCGACTCGCTCACCGCACCGGGCACCGACCCCTCCCGCGCCCGGACGTGGGCCATCGCCCTCGTCGGCGCGGTTCAGGCCGTCGCCGACGACTGGCTCGCCACTCCCGAGGCCGACCGTGCACCACGGGCGGCGGTGGTCGCGTCGCTCACCGAGCTGGCGTGGCACGGCCTCGCCCCGGCCCTCGCCACGTCGACCCCCACCGCCTCGTCGACCGTGTCCCCCACGACTCCGAACGTCCCCACCACGAGACCGACCCCCTGAGGTCCAGACCGGAAGGCTCCAGATGTCCACGGCCACCGACGCCACAGCAGACCCCACCGCCGACCCCACGGCAGACACTCCCACACAGACGCCGGCAGTCAGGCCGGTGCAAGCGGCCGGGAAGACACCCTCGGCGGCGGCCGACGCCGACCTCGCCACGGCGCTGCGCCGCCACCTGGACGGCCCGTTCCACGAGGTGCGCGAGCACTGCCGTGCCCTCGACGCCGGGACGTTCGGAGCGCTCCCGGAGCCGCTGCCGGTGGAGGAGCACCAGGCCCGCGTCACCTCCCAGCTGGCGGCCCTGGCCGAGCAGCCATATGCCGCAGCGGGTTTCCCGGCGAACCAGGGAGGCACCGCGGGCTACGGGGAGGCAGTGGCAGCCTTCGAGATGCTCGGCCACAGCGACCTGTCGCTCTTCGTCAAGGCCGGGGTCCAGTGGGGGCTCTTCGGCGGCGCCGTGTCGCTCCTCGGCACCAGCCGCCACGACGACCTGCTCCCCCGCATCATCTCCGGCGAGCTCCAGGGCTGTTTCGCCATGACCGAGACCGGCCACGGCAGCGACGTGCAGAGCCTGCTGACGACCGCCACCTTCGACGCGGACACCGACGAGATAGTCGTGCACTCCCCCGAGCCGGCAGCTCGCAAGGACTACATCGGCAACGCCGCGAAGGACGGCCGGATGGCGGCCGTCTTCGCACAGCTCGTCGTGGACGGAGAGCCGCGCGGCGTCCACTGCGTCCTCGTCCCGATCCGAGACGAGGACGGCGCGCCGGCGCCGGGCGTCACCATCGAGGACTGCGGCCCCAAGCTCGGCCTGGCCGGCGTCGACAACGGCCGGCTGCTGTTCGACCACGTGCGGGTGCCGCGCACCAACCTGCTCGGCCGCTACGGCGACATCGACGAGGCCGGCACCTACAGGAGCTCGATCGAGAACCCGAGCCGGCGGTTCTTCACCATGCTCGGGACGCTCGTGCGCGGGCGCATCTCGGTGGCCGGCGGTGCAGGTGCCGCGGCTCGCTCCGCGCTCGCCGTCACGACGACGTATGCCGCCGGGCGCCGCCAGTTCGCCGCCCCCGGCTCGGCGGTGGAGACCACCGTCCTCGACTACCGCACGTACCAGCGGCGGCTGCTGCCGAGGATCGCGACGGCGTACGCCCTCCAGGTGGCCCAGCACGAGCTCGTCCGTGCGATGGACGACGTGCTGAGCGGGCGCGCGGCCTCGGAGCAGGACCAGCGGCAGCTGGAGACCCGGGCCGCGGGCATCAAGGTGCTGACGACGCGGCACGCCACCGACACGATCCAGGAGTGCCGGGAGCTGTGCGGCGGCGCCGGCTACCTGTGGGCCAACCGGCTCGCGGCGCTCAAGGCCGACACCGACATCTTCACGACGTTCGAGGGGGACAACACCGTCCTGCTCCAGCTCGTGGCCAAGTCCCTGCTCGCGGACTACCAGGCGACCTTCGGCGACCTCGACACGGCCGGGATCGTGCGGTTCGGAGCCCGGCTCGTCGGCGGAACGGTCATCGAGCGCTCCTCGGCCCGCGGCATCATCCAGCGCATCGTCGACGCCGCCCCCGGCCGGGAGGAGGTCGTCGCCTTCGGGATCCGCGGCACCCAGCTGCGGCTGCTGCGCGAGCGCGAGGACCACCTCATCGAGGGGCTGGCCCGGCGCCTGCGCCGCGCCACCGCTCCCGGGGTCGACGCCTTCGCCGTCTTCAACGCGACGCAGGACCACCTCGTCGAGGCGGCGACCGCCCACGTCGAGCGCATGGTGGCCGAGTCGTTCGCGGCCTCCGTCGAGTCCTGTACCGACGAGGACGCGCGCGCCCTGCTGGCCCGCGTCTGCGACCTCCACGTCCTCTCCACCATCGAGCGCCACAAGGCGTGGTACCTCGAGCACGACCGGCTGAGCCCGGCCCGCGCCAAGGCGCTCACCGCTGTGGTCAACGAGGTCTGCGCCGAGCTGCGCCCCCACGCCCAGATGCTCGTCGATGCCTTCGGCATCCCGGACGGTCTGCTCACGACGGAGATGTCGGGCACGGCCTGAGGCAGGTCACGACGCGGTGGAGGGCCGACGTCCAGGCGGACGGCGGCCCTCCACGCGTACGCGCTAGCAGGGACGCTGGTAGCGCCCCCGCCGGTGCACGAGCACGTCGTCGTCCGCGCCGACGACGAGGTGCTCGACGCTCGCCTCGACGAACACCGACCACCCCACCTCGTGCAGGCTCGGGGGGTCGAGCCGCACCCCCGCCCACGTCTGCGCGTGGACCGCCCGCGGACCCCATTCGGTCTGCTCCCACTCGGCGAGGCGGAAGGGCCCGCCCGGCGCGGGCATCGTGCCGGCGAAGGCGTCGGCCAGTCGCTCGTCGCGCGCGCCGAGCAGCGCGACAACGGCCGTCCCGGTCTCCTGCAGCCGGTCGAGCAGGTCCGAGTCCGGGTGCAGCAGCCCGACGACGCGCCCGGGGTCGCCGGTGGCCACGAGGAACGACGAGACGGTCAGGCCGGCGCGATCGATCCCCTGACCGGCCGTCCAGAGCGAGACGGCCCCGCCGATGCGGCCACGGAGACGGCGCAGCTGGTCACGGTCGTCCTCGGGGGTCTCGAAGGGATGCCCGGTGTGGATGGTCATGGGAAGGCGCGGGACCCTCTCACTGGCGCTCGGCGACGAGGAGGGAGTCCTCCACCGACACCGTGCCCGGCTCGACGACCCGGGCGTACACCCCGGCGCACTGGGAGGGCGTCTGGGTGACCTCGAGCGTGCAGTCGCCGAGGCGCACGATGCGACCGACCAGCTTCTCCAGCGCCGAGGCGTCCATGTCGAGCACGATGTTGGCCTTGGGGTGCGTCTCGACGTAGTCGTCGACGGACACCAGGTGCACGGCGTGCTTCTTCGAGCGGTTGCCCTCCGGACCCGACTCGGTCACCTCGACGGAGTCCAGCTCCTGTCCGGGCGCGTCGGAGTCGGGATAGATGTAGAGGCTCGAGACCGTGGCGATCATGCCTCCCACGCTAGTCCGCACGGGAGCCGTCGGCGCCGCGCCGCACCGCCCGGTGGTGATGGGGGTGGGGACGCGGTCAGGACGGGCTCCCGTGGGTCGACCGTGCCGGGTCGAGGGCGAGGTGGCGCAGGAACCAGTCCCTGGCCAGCTGCGCCGCCTGCGCCAGCGTCCCCGGCTCCTCGAAGAGGTGGGTTGCGCCCGGCACGACGGCCAGCTCGCTGGGACAGCTCACGAGCGCTGCACGCGCCGTCCGGCTGAGCCCCAGGACGACGTCGTCGGCGCCGCCGACGATCAGCAGCGTGGGTACGCGTACGTCCGCCAGACGTGGCGAGGCGAGGTCGGGACGTCCCCCACGGGACACGACGGCAGCCACCCGCGCGCCCGGCTCGGCGGCGGCCCACAACGCTGCGCCGGCCCCGGTGCCCGCGCCGAGGTAGCCCACCCGGCACGAGGCGGTGTCGGGCCGTAGCTCCAGCCAGATGCAGGCGGACCCGAGCCGCCCCGCGAGGAGCGGGATGTCGAACACCTTGCCCCGGTCGCCCTCCTCCTCGGGGGTCAGCAGGTCGAGCAGCAGCGTGCCGAGGCCGGCGCCGTGGAGGACGTCGGCGACATACCGGTTGCGGGGGCTGTGGCGGCTGCTGCCGCTGCCGTGCGCGAAGACGACGACCGCAGTGGCGCCCTCGGGGAGCCGCAGGTGCCCCTCGATCGTGACCGACCCGGCTGGGATGGCGACGTCCTCGTCGACGTCGCAGGCGGTGGCTCTGGCGACGCCCGCCACCCGCGAACGACGGTCGGCCTGTCGGAGCAGGGCGACGACGTCGTCGTCCGAGGTCGGCGAGAAGTCGTCGTAGTGGGCACCGACGGCGCGGAAGTGCGACGGTGCGGAGACGCATACGACCTCGTCGGCCTCGGGCAGGCGGGCCAGGGTGTCGGGAGGTGCGACGGGGACCGCGAGCACGACCCGTGCCGCACCGAGGCGCCGGGCCACCAGGCACGCCACCCGCGCCGTGGCCCCCGTGGCGATCCCGTCGTCGACGACGACCGCCACCCGGCCCCGGAGATCGATCCGAGGACGGCCACGCCGGAGGTGCTCGACACGGGCGTCGAGCACCTCCCGCTCCCGCGCCTCGACGGCGTCCAGCTCCTCGTCGGTGACACGGGCCCGCCTGACGGTCCTGGCGTCGACGACGCTGACGCCGCCCTCCCCGATCGCGCCCATGGCGAGCTCCGGCTGGAAGGGCACCCCGAGCTTGCGGACCACGATGACGTCGAGCGGGGCGTCGAGGGCCTCTGCCACGACTGCCGCGACCGGCACACCGCCTCGGGGAAGTCCCAGCACGACGACGTCCTCGCCCCGGAGGTGGCCGAGCTCGTCGACCAGTCGGTTGCCCGCATCCCGTCGATCCTCGAAAACGACCATCGTGGCCTCCCTCGGCTCGGACACCGAGCGGCGGAGGCGCAGGTCGCGCGATGGCGCGGTCCCGGCCGGTCTCGTCCGGTCAGGGCGCAGCCACCCGCCGGCTTCGTGTCTCAGACCATGGTGCACCGAGAGCACGGGCGCGCACAGCAGGGACCTTGGTCCCGAGCGGGCGCCGGCCCGGGCCCCGGGAACGGCGACGGCCCCCGTCTGGATCTGGGGGGCCGTGTAGTGCTGGTGGACGTGAAGGGACTCGAACCCCTGGCCTCTCGCGTGTGAAGCGAACGCTCTAACCAACTGAGCTACACGTCCGGGCGCCCCGGTGCCGAGAAGGCCTCGGGGCGACGGTTGCAAACAATAGCCGCAAGGGACGTCGACGCGGTAATCGGTCCGTGGTGACGGCGGACAACCCGTGCGGCGGCCGGTGCGCGCCGCGGCACTCAGTCGACTCCGGGCACCTGCGTCAGCAGCTCTTCCGCCCACTCGGGCACGAACTGCGGGATGCCCGCCACGGCGAGGTAGCCCCAGACCACGACCCAGACGATGACGAGCGTGCCGAGCGCCACGAGGCCGCGCACCCAGACCGCCTGCGACATGATCCAGTCGTTCCAACGGCTCACGTGGCGCTTGGCGAAGTCGAGCCAGCGCTGGGCGAACTCGAACTCGCTGGCGAGGATCAGCAGCCCGAAGAAGACGACGAGCCACCCCGGGCCCGGTGCCGGCACCATGATGAGGCCGGCGACGGTGACGAGCACCCCGACGACGCCGACGGCGGTGCGCCAGATCGCGTGCGTGACCGGGTTGCGGCGCAGCCGGGCCCGCCAGGCCCAGCGGTCCTCGTCGGCGTCGAGCGTGACGCCCGCGTCGGAGTAGTCGACCGGCGTGCGCTCGCCCTCCCCCGGGCGGTCGCGGGTCCCCCCCGGAGGCGTCACGGGTCGCTGTCCCGTTCGGAGTTGCTGCGGAACACCCGCTGCAGCTCGTCGGTCACCGGGTGCTCGACGGGCAGGATGCGCTCGTCGACGGCGTGGATGGGCAGGACGTCCTTGGTGGTGCTGGTGATGAAGACCTCGTCGGCCGTGTGGAGGATGTCGAGCGGCAGCGCCTCCTCGCGGATCTCGATGCCGGCGGCCCGGCCCCACTCGATCGTCAGCTGCCGCGTGATGCCGGGCAGCAGGCCGCAGTCGGTCGGCGGGGTGAGCACGGTGCCGTCGACGACGACGAAGACGTTGCTGCCGGTGCACTCGCACAGCTCCCCGCGCGTGTTGGCGAAGACCGCCTCGACGGCGCCCTCCTGCTTGGCCCGGGCCAGCGCCACGACATTCTCGGCGTACGAGGTGGTCTTGAGCCCCACCACGGCCGAGCGCTCGTTGCGGGTCCACGGCACGACGGTCAGCTTGCCGCTCTGCGGCGGAAGGGCCTGTGGCGCGGCCAGCACGATGTACGTCATCGCCGTGTCACCGCGGTCGGAGCCGAGCGGTCCGGGGCCACCCGTGACGCTGTAGCGGAGGCGACCGAAGTCGATGGCCGGACCATCGAGGACTGCGGCGACTCCCTTGTCCAGCAGGGGAAGGTCCAGGGGCGGCAGCCCCAGGCCCGCCGCGGACCGCTCGAGCCGCCTGTGGTGGCGCGTCAGCGCGAACGGCCGGCCGTGGACGATCTTGGCGGTCTCGAAGACCCCGTCGCCGACGGTGACCGCGTGGTCGAGGGCCGACACGGAGGGGCCGTCCGGGTCGACGAGGTTCCCGTTCACCCAGACGCGTGTGGTGCTGCTCATGTGCACGTCCCTCTCCTCCGGACCTCGCAACCGCCGGGAGGGCGGCCGACCGCGAGGGTTCATGGTGTCACAGCGCCTGCGGCCAGCCCGATCAACCGGGCCGCCTTGAGCTCGGTCTCGGCCCACTCCCCCGCCGGGTCCGAGTGCCAGGTGATGCCCGCGCCGGTACCGAAGCGCAACCAGCGCCGGCCGCCGTCGTCACACTCGGCCCAGAAGGTGCGGATGCCGACGGCCAGGACGGCCTCGTCCGCCCCGGCGTCGACCCAGCCGACCGCCCCGCAGTAGGGCCCGCGCGGCGCCGTCTCGAGGTCGCGGATGGCGGCCAGGGCGCTCGACTTCGGGGCCCCCGACACCGAGCCGGGTGGGTAGGCGGCCGCGAAGACGTCGGGCCAGGAGGCGTCCTCGCGCAGCTGGCCGCTGACCGTGGACACGAGGTGCACGAGCCCCGGGTGCTCCTCCAGCTCGCACAGCGCGTCGACGGACACGGTCCCCGGGTCGCAGACGCCGGAGAGGTCGTTGCGCATGAGGTCGACGATCATGACGTTCTCCGCATGGTCCTTCGGGAGCATCGCGTCGGCCGTGGTGGCGGTGCCCTTGATCGGGCGCGTCACGAGTCGCCGGCCGTGCCGCGAGAGGTAGAGCTCCGGCGAGGCGCTCACGACGTCGAGCCCGGCCGCCTCGCACCGGATGCGAGCGCCATGCGGTGACGGGTTGCCTACTCGCACAAGCAGGTCCAGCGCATCGAGATCTGCGTCGGCCGAGAGCTCGTGGCTGAGCACCCGGCAGACGTTCACCTGGTAGACGGTGCCCGCCGCGATGCGACGCTGCACCTCCTGCACCGCGCCCACGTATGCCGTCCGGTCGAGCGAGCTGTGCCAGCGCCGGTCGAGCGGGTGCCAGCCCGCCGCGGGCCCCGGGTCGACGACGTGGCCGGACGTGACGGCATACGGCCGCTTGGTCACGTGCTCGAAACGCACCGCCGTCACCTCGCCCTCGAAGGTGGCGACGACGACCCAGAACCCGTCGCCGGAGATCGCCTCGAGGGCGTCCTGGCCGTGGCGGACGTCGAGGACGCCGTGGGCGTCCCGGTCGACGAAGCGGGCCTGGTCCACCCGCCGATCCTAGGGGGTGGGCCTACCGGGCCCCGAGGGCCTTCTCGATGTCGTCGGCGAGGTCGCCGGGCTCGGTGGTCGGCGCGTAGCGGCCGATGACCGCGCCGTCCCGCCCGACGAGGAACTTGGTGAAGTTCCACTTAATGCTCGCGCCGAGCAGGCCCACCTTCTCGGACTTGAGCCACGTGAAGAGCGGGTGCTCCCCCGGCCCGTTCACCTCGACCTTGGCGAACAGCGGGAAGGTCACCCCGTAGTTCTTGAGGCAGAAGGCCCCGATCTCCTCCTCGGTGCCCGGCTCCTGGCCGCCGAACTGGTTGCACGGGAACCCGAGGACCGTGAAGCCGCGGTCGCGGAAGGTCTCGTGGAGCGTCTCGAGCCCCGCCAGCTGTGGCGTGTAGCCGCACTCGCTGGCCGTGTTGACGACGAGGACGACGTCGCCGGAGTACGCGTCCAGCGAGACCTCCGTCCCGTCGAGGGCGGTGGCCTTGAAGTCGTGCAGCACCGTCACGGTGTCTCCTCTGTGCTCGGTCGGTGGTGGGGGTTCGAAGCGGCGGCCGCGTCGGATGGGTGGGCCCTCAGAGCTCAGCCCGAGCCCTCGTCGGGCTCGGGTGGGACGTCCTTGCCGCTGCGCTCGTCACGCTCGGCCCACTCGAGCAGCGGGCGGAAGTCGAAGACCGCCTCGTCGATGCCGGCGTGCAGGTCGCCCAGCCTCTTGAAGCGGTCCGGCATGGTCGCGATGGTGAAGTCGCGTGGCTCGGCGTCGGGGATCTCGTCCCAGCGCAGTGGTGCCGAGACGGTGCCCCGGGGGTTGCCCCGGACGCTGTAGGCAGCCGCGATGGTGTGGTCGCGGGCGTTCTGGTTGTAGTCGACGAAGAGATCCTTGGGCGAGCGGTCCCGACGCCACCACGTCGTCGTGACCTCGTCGGGCATCCGCCGCTCCACCTCGCGCGCGAAGGCCAGCGCTCCGCGGCGGACGTCCTTGAAACCCCACTCGGGGGCGATGCGGACGTAGACGTGCAGGCCAGCACCGCCTGACGTCTTGGGCCAGCCCACGGCGCCGAGCTCGTCGAGGATCTCGTGGGTCGTGGCCGCCGCCCGTCGCACCGTGTCGAAGCCGCACTCGGGCATCGGGTCGAGGTCGATGCGCCACTCGTCGGGCTTCTCGGTGTCGGCCCGCCGGCTGTTCCAGGGGTGGAACTCGACCGTGGACATCTGCACGGCCCAGATGACGTCGGCCAGCTGCGTCACGCACAGCTCGTCGGCGTGCAGGCCGTAGCGCGGGAAGTGCAGCCGCACCGTCTGCACCCACGGGGGTGCGCCCGCAGGCAGGCGCTTCTGGTGCACCTTCTGCCCGTCCACGCCCTTGGGGAACCGGTGCAGCATGCACGGCCGCTCGCGCAGCGCGTTGACGATCCCCGGGCCCACCGACAGGTAGTAGTCGGCCAGGTCGCGCTTGGTCTCGCCGCGCTCCGAGAAGTAGACGCGGTCCGGGTTGGACAGGCGCACCGTGTGGTCGCCGACCTCGAGCTCCACGGCGGGGGTCTTGCTCGACGCAGCCATGGTCGACAGACTACGGACCCGCGAGGGGGCACACGGCATACGACCCGGTGCGGCACGCGCTCGCCTGCTGCTGCGGGAGGCCGCGCGCCTGCTCCCGGAGACAAGCGGAAGGGCCCGCCGACGTGAGTCGACGGGCCCTTCCAGCGGAGCGGACGACCGGGCTCGAACCGGCGACCTCAACCTTGGCAAGGTTGCGCTCTACCAACTGAGCTACGTCCGCCTGCCAAGCTCCGAGCCGTTGGGCCCGGGGTGCGAGGTAGACCATAGCGGACGGCCGGCCCGAGTGTGAAACCCGCTCTGCGCGTAGCCCTTCGGCTGCCGTACAGCCCCTCTCCGGCTACTTCTCGACGGCCATCTCGCCGAGCTCTGACCACTGCGTCCCCTCCACCGTCGTGTTGACGATCTTCGGCGTGGCGGACAGGTACGCGGGAAGGGTCGAGGTCGCCTGCGAGAAGTGGTCGCTCTGCACGTGCGCGCCACCTGCGGCGTCGTCACGGAAGGCCTCGACGAGCACGTACTCGGTCGGGTCGTCGAGGCTGCGGGACCAGTCGAACCACAGACAGCCCTCCTCGGCGCGGGTGGCCTCCGTGAACGCCCGGGAGATCTGCGGCCAGTCGTCGGCGTGCTCCGGCTTCACGGCGAACTTCGCGGTGATGAAGATCAAGGTGCTTCCTCCTGGTGTCGACCTGCTCTCGCCCTTGGCTGGCGAGGGTCCGGGTGGGTGTGGGTCGATGGTCGCGTACCCGCGCTGGCGACGCGAACCACCCTGCCGAGCAGAACCGTCTCGGGGAACGGCCGTCGGCGGGGACGGTCGGGGGTATGACACCGCGGTGAGCCCCCCTGCACCAGGCATTCCTGTGACCGGCGCCGTCCGCCTGAGCGAGCGCGGCGGGCAGCCACCCGCCCGACACCGCGGAGTGTGCGCGGAGGTGCCGGAGGCGGCGGAGGTGACCGGCGCGTTGGAGGGGCTGCTGGACGACCTCGCCGCCGGCTCCGGCCCGATGGCCGCACTGGCGCTCGCGCGGCGACGTCCCGACGCCTTCCCGCTGCCCGGGTCGGGACGGACGGCGCAGCTGTGGGAGGCGCTCGCCTCGGTGGCGGCCGTCAGCCTGACGGCGGCCCGGGCGATCGAGCCGCACCTCGACGCCCTGGCCATCCTGGCGGAGGCTCGCGCGGTCGGGCACGAGCCGGCCGACGTCGCCGGCGAGGTGAGCTGGGGCGTCTACGCCGCGGAGGGACCCGGCGTGCGGGTCGAGGCCGAGGCGGACGGCGACGCCTTCCGACTGCACGGCACCAAGCCGTGGTGCTCCCTGGCCGGCTCGCTGACGCACGCGCTCGTCACCGCCTGGGACACCCCGACGACGCGGAGGTTGTATGCCGTCCCGCTCGGCGAGGCGAACGGCGTGACCGTCCACGAGTCGGCGTGGTTCGCCCGCGGGCTCGTGGACGTGCCGAGCGGGCCGGTGACCTTCGACGGCTCGGTCGCGACCCCGGTCGGTCCTGCCGGCTGGTACCTGGAGCGGCCCGGGTTCGCCTGGGGCGGCATCGGAGTCGCGGCGGTCTGGTACGGCGGCGCCGTCGGCGTGGCACGCAGGTTGTCCAGGCCCGGGCGTGAGCCGGACCAGGTCGCCCTGATGCACGTCGGGACCGTGGAGGCGACGCTGTGGGCGGCGCGGGCCACCCTCCTGGACGCGGCGGAACGCGTCGACGACGGTCGTGCCACCGGACCCGAGGGTGCTGCGCTCGCCCTCCGCGTACGCCAGGTGGTCAGGCGTGCCGTGGAGACGGTGCTCGAGCGGGTGGGTCACGCGACCGGGCCGGCGCCCCTGGCCCTCGAGGACGAGCACGCGGGTCGGGTGGCCGACCTGCAGCTCTACGTCCGCCAGGAGCACGCTGAACGCGACGAGGCTGCCCTCGGACGGCTGGTCCTGGCCGAGGAGCCGCGCCACTGGTGGTGACGCCCGCCCGTCGGACTCCCCCCGGCGAAGGGCTTGGCCCCCACATCGAGCGGGCGGTCGACTCATCCTCGGTGGCTGATGAGCCGGCCCTCCGGGCGCCGCTGAAATGAAGTCATGTGCCGTTGGATGGTGTACTCAGGTGATCCGATCCTCGCGGAGGACCTCCTCTTCAAGCCGGAGCACTCGCTCATCGAGCAGAGCCTGCACTCGCGGATGGGGGCGACGACCACCAACGGTGACGGCTTCGGCATCGGGTGGTTTGGCGAAGGACCCGTCCCCGCGGTCTTCAAGAGCATCGAACCCGCGTGGAACGACCGCAACCTGCGGGAGGTGGCCGCCCAGGTGCGCACGCGCCTGCTGTTCGCGCACGTGCGCGCCTCCACGGGCACACCGGTGCAGCGCAGCAACTGTCACCCGTTCCGGCACGGCAGCTGGCTGTGGATGCACAACGGGGCCGTCGCGGGCTTCCACGAGCTGAAGCGCGACCTCATGTTCGCCGTGGACCCCTCGCTCTACCCGGACGTCGAGGGCTCGACCGACTCCGAGGCACTCTTCTTCCTGGCCCTGACCTTCGGTCTCGAGGACGACCCCATCGCCGGCGTGGCGCGCGCCGTGGGCTTCGTCGAGGACCAGGCCGAGCGTCGCGGCATCCCGAACCCCGTCCAGGCCACCATGGCAGCCACCGACGGGCACTCGGTGTGGGCCTTCCGCTACTCCACCGCACACCAGAGCCGAACGCTCTACCACTCCACCGACGTCACCAGGCTGCGCGAGCTGCACCCGGAGGTGGAGATGCTCCGGAGGCTGAGTGACGACACCCGCCTGGTCGTCTCCGAGCCGCTGCGGGACCTGCCGGGTGCCTGGCGCGAGGTGCCCGAGTCTTCGTGCGTCATCATCCAGCCCGGCGACGACGAGATCCGACCCTTCGAGCCGACGCGTCCCGCCCTCGTCGTCTGACGCACCCTCGTCGTCTGACGCCCGTCACGGCGCACGTGGACCGGGGATCTGCTGCCCCTCGGTGATGCCCTCTGCGTCCTCGATGCCGGCGATGCCCTCGACGTCCAAGACGCCGGCGATGCCTTGGACGTCCTCGATGCCGTCTGCGTCCTCGGCGCCACCGGCGACCTCGACCTTGTGGATCGCGGTCACACCGATGCCCAGGGACTCGAGCAGCGCCAGCGCTCGGCCCAGCACGCCGGCGTCGACGGCGTCGACACTGACGACGGTCGCCCTGCCGCTCTTGCGTCGTCGCAGCGGGAGTGCGGGGTCGAGCAGGTCCGCGGTGAGCTCCCCGTCGATGACGATGTCGTACCTCTGCATGGCGGGGCCTCACATTCGCAAACCCTCGAAGTCGGCTCGGACGCCGGTGCGCGTCACTACGCTGGCAGGGAAGAAAGACGCAAGCATCCACCGACGGGGATGACATGGTCGGACCACGTCAGGCGCGGATGACCCCTCCACTGGCGTCCGCGCACACCATCGATCGCCCGCGACTCGTGCCACTCATCGACCGGCGCCCAGTGGTCGTGCTGGCGGGCATGGCCGGCTACGGCAAGTCGACGCTCCTCGCCGAGGCTGCTCGCCGCCAGCAGGAGCACGGCGTGGCCATCTGGCTGACCCTCGACGACTCCGACCGCGCCCCGGTGCGCCTCGTGTCGGACCTCGTCACCGCAGCCGCCATGTCGAGTCTCGAGGCGACCGGGGCAGACCTCGCCCCGCTGCGGGAGTCAACCCTGCGGGCCGAGCCCCTCACCCTCGTCGACTCCCTCCTCGAGGTCCTCTACGACGCCGCCGTGCCGTCGACCCTCGTCCTCGACGACCTGCAGAACCTCACCGGCTCCCCGGCCTCGGCCAGCCTCGTGGACCACGTGCTGCGATGGGCCCCGGCCAACATGCGCATCGCCATCGGCGCACGCGTGGTGCCGCCCCTTCGTCTCCAGCGGCTCCGGCTGGACGACCGGCTTGCCTACCTCACGCACGAGGACCTGGCGTTCACGCCCGAGGAGACGGCTGAAGCCGTACGTGTCGCTGGGCTCGAGCTCGACGAAGCCACGGTCGAGTCCATCCACCACACCACCGGAGGGTGGCCGGCGGGCGTGCGCATGGCGGTCCTCGCGGCGCGCCAGTACGGCCTGCGCCAGCAGGTGCCGACCGAGCTGCGGCGCGACCAGGCACTCGCGGAGTACCTCGCCACAGAGGTGCTCGCGTCCTTGAGCGACGACGTCAGGGAGTTCGTGCTCGACAGCACCTTGGACGAGCAGGTGTGTCCGTCCCTCGTCGACACCGTGCGCGGCACGCACAACGCCGAGGTGCTGCTCGAGCAGTGCGTCGCCGACGGTCTCTTCCTCTCGCGCGCCAACAACGGGAGCGAGCCCTGGTACTCCTGGCATCCCCTCTTCGCCGCCCACATCCACCGGCGGCTGGTCGTCGACCACCCCGAGCGCGCCACATCGCAGCACGCGGCGGCCGCGGCCTGGTGGAGCTCCGTCGACGCTCCGACGGCGATCCGGCACGCCGCGGCGGCCGGCGACGGTGGCCTGACGTCCGGGATCTTCGCGAAACACTGGCTCGAGCTGTTCCTCGAGGGCCGCGAGGACGCGGTTCTCGCCGCCCTCGACCAGCTGCCCGAGCAGTCGGCGTACTCCTCTGACGTCCACCTTGCCCGGGCACTGATCCTGGTCCAGCAGGGAAAGATGGACGAGGCCGGCTTCGAGATAGACGCCGCCCGCGCTGCCAGCGGAGCGCTGCCGACGGTGGACAAGGCAGCCTTGGAGGACCGGATGGCCGTCGTGGAGCTCTTCCGGACCGGATACGGGCTGGGGCTGAGCGCGGCGGTCGAGCCCGGGGCGGCGCTGCTCGAGCGGTTCGGCCAGAGCCAGCGCCCCACGGAGCCTGCCATCCTCGCGTCGGTCCAGATGTTCGTCGGGATGGGTGAGGCGCGGCTCCAGGGCCAGGGCAGGCTCGTGCTCGAGATGCTCCGCTCCTCTGCGGCCACCGCGCACGACACCGGCCTGCTGGCCCTGGAGCTGACCGCACTCGCCGAGTCCTGCATCCCTGCCGTGGCGGAGGGGCGGCTCAGCGAGACCCGCGACCTCGCCGTCAGCCTCTTGGCACGGGCCGAGGAGCGCGGCTGGGTGGGTCTGTCCACCCTCGCTCCCGCAGTCGCGTTCCTCGGGTGGCTCGACTACTGGCGTGGCAACCCCCACGAGTCACGAGCGCAGCTCGAGCGGAGCCTGTCGATGATGCTGCCCTTCGACTGGGAGCTGCGGGGCCTCACCCTGAACTTCCTCACGAAGACCTGCCTCTCCCTCGGCGATGTGACCGGTGCGAGACGCGCCGTGGACCAGATCACAGCGCTCATCGAGTCCGGCCACAGCGCTCCGATGTGGCCCTCGATGGTCGCCGCGCTGGAGGGACTGCTGCTCATGGCCGAGGGCCGCAGCCGCGAAGCCGTGGCCCTGGCCGGGGGCCCGGCGGCCGAACCGGAGTACCCGTTGGCCGGGGCTCACCGTGCGACGGTGCTCGTGCGCGCCGGCCTCCCGACCGAGGCCCTGGCCGAGCTGGACCACGTGCCCGCCGACCGCTTCGTGCACGTCGAGTGCGCCTCGCGCTGCGTCGAGGCGGAAGCACGCGCTGCGCTGGGTCGCCAGGACGCGCATACCTCCCTCGAGCTCGGCCTGGCCGCGGCGGAGCCGGACGAGCTCTACGGTCCCTTCCTGGCGTCAAGCGAGCAGCTTCGCGGGCTGCTGAGGTCGCACCTGCGGCACGGCACCGCCCACCCGACGGCGGTGACCCAGGTGCTGGCCCGGATCTCCTCGGGGCAGCGGCAGGACGTGACGGGCTGGAGCGAGCAGCTCACCCAGCGTGAGCACGAGATCCTGCACTACCTCGCGACCAACCTCACCGCGGCCGAGATCGCCGAGGCCGAGTACATCTCGCTGCACACCGCCAAGACGCACATCGCGCACATCTACCAGAAGCTCGGGGTGAGCAGCCGACGGGCGGCGATCCGCCGCGCCGCCGAGCTCGAGCTCTACTGACAACTCCCCCCGGCAGGCGAGGACCGGGCGCTCATCTCCCCCCGATCAGGCGACGCGCAGACGGCTGCGGCGCCCGGACTATGGCTCTGACGCCCAGGGGACCGCGAACAGAGAGGGAGACCATGCATGCCGTCGTGACCGTGACCGGGGATGTGGACGAGCGCGACATCTGGCCGTATGCCGCGTGGTGCGACAGCGACGGGACGAGAACGACGCTGACCGTCCGGGTGCACGACAGCCAGGAGCTGGTGGCCGTGCTCGGCAGCCTGACCGCGCTGGGGCTGGAGGTGACTTCCACGCAGCTCGTGGAGGAGCCGCCCGAACGCCATCGCAGGGGGAAACCCGACACTCGGTGAGCCGCCTTCTCGTCCGCAGAGAGCGATGACGCGGATCTTTCACAGGGACAGATTTGGGTGGTGGAGGCGGCCACTCACCGCCACACTTGCGCGTCATTCTGAAAGGACTGTCTCACCATGGACTTCTGGAGCTTCTTCTGGTTGCTTGTTTGGTCCTTCTGCTTCGTGGCATACCTGATGATCCTCTTCCACATCTTCGGAGACCTTTTCCGGGACAGGGACCTGGGAGGATTCGCCAAGGTCCTGTGGGTCGTCGCCCTCATCGTCTTCCCGTTCCTGTCCGCGCTCATCTACCTCATCGTCCGCGGCCGAGGCATGGCCGAGCGTGAGATGGAGGGCAACCAGCGCCAGGTCGCCGCGCAGGAGGAGTACATCCGCAGCGTCGCAGCGCCGCAGGGATCGACCGGTGTGGACCAGCTCGCCCAGGCGAAGTCCCTGCTCGACAGCGGCCTGATCACCGCCGACGACTTCGCCCAGATCAAGCAGAAGGCGCTCGCCTGAGCGGGCGCCGCCGAGGTCGCCCGTCAGGAATGACCTCGCCAGGCTGACGCCGTCGAAGCGTCGTGATGAAAGGACCGGGTCGCCGTGGACTTCTGGAGCTACTTCTGGTTGTTGGTGTGGACCTTCCTGTTCGTGGCCTACCTGATGGTGCTCTTCCGCATCCTCGGCGACCTCTTCCGCGACAGGGACCTGGGAGGCTTCGCGAAGGTGGTGTGGGTCGTGGCCCTCATCGTGTTTCCCCTGCTCGCCTCCCTCGTCTACCTGATGGTCCGCGGCCGCGGCATGGCCGAGCGCACGATGGAGCGAGCCCTGCGCCGAACCGATGCGCGCGACGCGTACGTCCGCAGCGTCGCCGGGTCGAACAGCTCGACACCCGTCGACCAGCTGACCAAGGCGAAGTCGCTGCTCGACAGCGGCGCGATCACCACCGAGGACTTCGCCCAGATCAAGGTGAGGGCCTTGGCCTGACAGCGTTGCCCGGCAACGGAAGGGACGTCTCGCGTCACCGCGAGACGTCCCTTCCGCGTACGAGCCGAGCTGCGGCGTCGTGTCGCCCGAGGGTGGGGTGCGAGCGAAGCCGTGGCAGCCGTTACCGCGTGCAGGAGGATGAAGTATGCGTGAGGTGTCGATCGGTGCCCTACCGCTGGATCGCTTCGCCGCGGTGCTCCCGGAGGAGCGGGTCGCGCTCCTGAAGACCGCTGCCGACAGGGCGGCCCACCTGCTGACCGGGCGCACGGTGTGGAACGTCAGCTCGACCGAGCGCGGCGGCGGTGTGGCCGAGATGCTCCAGACGCTGGTCGCCTACGGCCAGGGCGCCGGGGTGCGGACGCGCTGGGTCGTCGTCACGGGCGACGAGCGGTTCTTCACCGTGACCAAGCGGCTGCACAACCTGATCCACGGCTTCGCCGGAGACCGGGGCGCGCTCGACGCGAGCGACGAGGCCCACTACCGGGAGGTCCTGGCCCGCAACCTCGACGGCTGGCAGGAACGGGTCCGGCCCGGGGACCTCGTGCTGCTGCACGACCCCCAGACCGTCGGGCTGGCCGGGGCGCTCCGGACGCTCGGCGCGCAGGTGATCTGGCGCTGCCACATCGGGACCGACCGCGCCGACGGGCACAGCAGCCGGGGCTGGGCCTTCCTGCGGCCGTACTTCGAGGACGCCGACGCATACGTCTTCTCCCGGCGGGAGTACGCGCCGGCGTGGCTACCGGCGTCCCGGGTGTGGGTGATCCCGCCGTCGCTCGACCCGTTCAGTGCGAAGAACGCCCCGATGGCGGACGAGAGCGTGCGCGGCGCGCTGCACCGGGCGGGGATCGTCGAGCGGCTCGACGGGGACGGGAACGTCGCCTTCGTGCGTCGGAACGGCACCTCGGGCCTGGTCCGCGTCCACCGTGAGCTGCTGGTGGACGAGGAGCGACCGCTGCCCGCGGACGCCGCCGTGATGCTGCAGGTCAGCCGGTGGGACCGGCTCAAGGACATGGCCGGCGTGCTCACCGGTTTCGCCGATCACGTCGACCACTTCCCCGACGGCGTGCACCTGCTTCTCGTCGGTCCGGACGTCCGCGGCGTGAGCGATGACCCCGAGGGCGGGCAGGTGCTGGGCGAGTGCCGTCAGCTGCGGGCCGCACTCCCGCCGGCGACGCGTGCGCGGGTGCACCTGTGCTGCCTGCCCATGGATGACGTCGACGAGAACGCGCACCTGGTCAACGCGCTCCAGCGGCACGCGAGCGTGGTGGTGCAGAAGAGCCTCATGGAGGGCTTCGGGCTCACCGTAACCGAGGCGATGTGGAAGGAGCGCCCCGTCGTCGCCTCGGCCGTCGGCGGCATCGTGGACCAGATCGAGGACGGCGTCAGCGGCGTGCTGCTCCACGACCCCGCGGACCTCGACCACTTCGCCACGCTCGCCGCCGACCTCTTCCGGGACCCCGGACGCCAGGTACGGATCGGGACGGCCGCCCACGAGCGCGTGGCGAGAGAGTTCCTCGGCGACCGCCACCTCATCCAGTACGGCGAGCTCTTCGCCGCCCTGGTCGCCGGTTCACGGTCGGCGAGCCGTTGACGGCATTCGGGGTGCAGACGGCGTCACCACGCGACACCCTGTGCGGGACCGACTCGAGGCCGCCTCGAGACCGCAGTCGCCGACCCAGGAGCGCCGGATGTCACTCGCACGGATCCACAACTTCTCCATCTCCCTCGACGGCTTTGCCACGGGCGAACCGCAGACGCTCGAGGCGCCGTTCGGCCACGCGGGCGGGCGTCTGCACGAGTGGATGATGGCCACCCGGTTCTGGGACCCGAGCGGCACGGCCGGAGTCGACGACGCCTTCGCCGAGCGCCACGGTCCCGGCATCGGTGCCGAGATCATGGGCGCCAACAAGTTCGGGCCACCCGGGTGGCAGGACGACCCGGACTGGAAGGGCTGGTGGGGCTCGAACCCGCCCTTCCACACCCCCACCTTCGTGCTCACCCACCACCCGCGGTCGCCCATGGAGATGGAGGGCGGCACGACGTTCCACTTCCTCGACGCCTCCCCCGCCGAAGCTCTCGAGGTGGCTCGCGCGGCAGCCGACGGCCAGGACGTCCGGATCGGCGGCGGGGCGACGGTGGTGCGCGACTTCCTCGCCGCCGGGCTGGTCGACCACATGCATCTCGTCCAGGTGCCGATCGTGCTGGGTCGTGGCGTGCGCATCTGGGACGGTCTGGAGGCGCTCGAGACCGCCTACGCCGTTGAGGCGGTCTCCTCCCCCAGCGGTGTCACGCACCTCACGTTCACACGCAGGGCCTGACGGTGGTCGCGCCTGGCCGCACGCCGCGGGGTCAGGCGTGCGTGCCGTGGTGGGTCGGCTGGTGGAGGACGACGGGCCGCTGGCGTACGAGGAGCACTCCGCCGGTGACGATGCACACGACCTCGGCGACCGCGGCCACCCAGACGGAGCCGCCGCGCCACTCGGTGTGGATGCCCAGGAGGCCGACGGTCGAGGCGATGGTGAACGCTCCGAGGGTCGCCACCCCGAAGCCCAGAGTCAGGAACGCCGCCACCCAGTGGCGCCAGGCCACGAGCAGTCCGGCGATGACGACGCCGGACACGACGTTGACGAGGAACATCGGCCCGACGGACTGGTTGCGCACCCCGTCGAACCACAGGTAGAGGTGCACTCCGGCGGAGACGAGCAGCGCTGCTGCACCCAGGAGTCGCAGAGACATGATGGCCCTTCCTTTCTGCCCCACAGCCGATCCCCAGCACGCGGGCCGTCGTTCGGTGACACCTCTGATGACGCCGGCGAAGGGGTATCCGGTTCAGCGTGCAGTCGGCTGGACCTCAGCGGAGCTCAGCGGAGCTGATGGAAGCTCAGCGGAACGACGTCAGGATGCGGTCGCGTACGGCGCTCATCGGCCACACCGGAGCGTCCGCGCGCGGAGCGAGCCCGTCCTGCCACCGCCAGCCGGCGATGCGCCCCGTCACCAAGGCGTCACGGGTCAGCACCGTCACGGGCACCTCGTGGGATGCCCCCACGCCCGAGACCACGGTCGCCGGCTGGTGGTCGCCGAGGACGAGAACCACCAGGTGGTCGTCACGGGTGTGCGAGAGCCAGGCCACGATGCTGTCGATCGAGTAGGCGATGCTCTGCGCGTATGCGGCGTGAACCCCCTCCGGGGTTCGCCACACCTCGGACTGCGGCGTGGCCCGGGCGACCTGCGGCACGAAGGCGGTCCCGTCACCGAGCGTCGACCAGTCCACCAGGCGCGGTAGCGGCGCCCACGGGATGTGGCTCGTGACGAGGTCGACCTCGGCCATCACGGCACGGCGGGGCGAGGCCTGCAGCTCGAGGCGGTCGAAGGCGGAGAGGGTGTACTGGTCCGGCATCGGCGCGTAGCCGAAGCCCGGCCCGCGGTAGCCGAGGGTGCGGGCGTCCCACACCTGGTCGTAGCCGTAGAAGTCCCGGCCCTCGGGCCAGTCGTGCTGGTTGGCGGGCACCACGGCGACGGTCCGCCACCCCGCCGTGGAGAAGACACGGCTGAGGGTCAGCCGGTCGGTGGTGACGAGCTGGTCGTAGCGTTGCTGGCTGTCCACCCAGAGCCCGGTCTGCAGGCTGGAGTGCGCCAGCCAGCTGAATCCCCCGAAGGTGGGCGAGGAGAGCCAGGCGCTGCGCATCGAATAGCCCTGAGCGACAAGGCTCGTCCGTCCTTCGTGCACGGCCTGCTGGACGCCCGGCGAACCGAGCGCCACCTTGCCGTAGCTCTCGACGAACACCACGACGACGTCCTTGCCGTCGAGCGCAGGGACGAGCGCGGAGGGAGCGGCGTGGGCGAAGCCGTCGGCGCCGATGGCCGAGGCGAAGACGGCATGGTCGCGGACGTCGTCGAGGGCCTTGCGAGCCTGCTCGTCGGCGAGCGCGACGGTGCTGGAGGCCGCGACCGGCAGGCCGGGCGCCGCCGCAGAACCGGTCACGGCGGCGACGACCCAGACGGCGGCGAGCGCGGCGAGGACCGGCCGGGATGCGGACCGGTGCCGGTCCGCGACGGCGGCGAGACGCCGCAGCGAGAGCGGGAGCAGGACCAGGACGCCGCCGACAACCAGTCCTGCCGCCACCGCCGCCAGCGCGGCCACCGCCGGCCCTGATGCGTCGCGCACCAGCTGGACCCCCGAAGCCGCGTAGCGCCAGTCGCTGGTCAAGTTGAAGGGTCGGTAGAAGAAGACCTCCCGGAAGACCCGGTCGAGGATCCGGACCAGCAGGAGCACGCCGAGGAGCACCCCCACCGGTGGCAGCACCCACCGGCGCACCCACCGACTGCCGGCCGCCGGCAGGGCCAGCACGAGTGCCCCCAGCACCAGCCCCTCGACGGGCACACGCAGCAGCGCCACCGGCCCGGTGGGCGCTCCCGAGTCAGGGGCGACGAGCGCCACCCAGACGAGCGCGGTCGCCCCGACTGTTGCAGCCGCCCGAATCGCACGACCGGCCCTTCCCCTCGCGCGCACGACACGAGGTGGACGTCCCGGCCCCGACCGGCTTCTCATCCGGCGCTCCCCCGGACGAGAAGCCCGGGGACGTCAGGCGCGACGTCTCGGTGCACGGAGTCGTCTGTGCCCTCGAGCAACCCGCGCTGGCGCCAGAGTCCGCCCGCCTCGGTGCCGAAGGACCAGAGAAGCGCGACCAGAGCGGAGCCCACGACAGCGGCCGCGACCTCGTGCGGCACTGACCCTGACGCGGCAACGGTGAGGCTCACCCCCACGTATGCCGCCACCGCCCTGCGCCACCGCCGCGCGGGCATCGCGCCGCGCAACCACGGCAGCGCGCGCTGGGCGAGGAGCAGGAGGTAGCGCGCCGCGCCGATCAGGAGCACCCACCAGCCGAGGCCGCGGGAGACGTGGACCGCGAGGACGAGGACGAGGAAGGCGTCGCACTCCATGTCGAACCGCGCGCCGAACGCGCTCGTCGTCCCCGTGCGCCGTGCCACGCGCCCGTCCACGGCGTCGAGCCCCAGCGCCACCGCGGCCAGGACGACGAGCACGGTGCTGCTGCCCTCGTTCCCGTCGTGGGTCGAGGTGTCGGCAACCACGGCGGCAACACCGCAGGCCAGGACGGCGCGGGTGAGGGTGACGCGGTCTGCGGGCCCGGGGCTCGGCCGTCCCGACGCGGCGAGTCCGAGGGCCACGAGCACGGTGAGGGCCGCCGCGCAGGAGCCTCCGAGGGCCACCCCCAACCACCCGAGGCTCCCGCCGAGCACCAGTGCAGTGATCAGGCCGACCGCCGCGAGCAGGCCGACGAGGAGATCTGGGTGAACCGTGCGTCTCACGCCACCTCCTGGGGTGCTCGGGCGGGACCGACTCGCGCCGTACCCAAGGACGCCACCGGCCTCGTCCGGGTTCATGCGGCCTGGTTCGAGCCGTGTGGGCCGTCGGAAGGTCCGCCGGTAAGGTCCGCCGCGAGGTCGACCCGTCGCTACGCTGACGCCGTGATGACGGACGCGCGTGCGTTCTGGCTGGTCGAGCCCGGGCGGGGTGAGATCCGGCCGGTCACCGTGCGTGCTCCCGACGTCGGCGAGGTGCTCGTGCGCACGCTGCACTCCGGAGTGAGCCGCGGCACCGAGGCGCTGGTGTTTCGCGGCGAGGTGCCCCGCAGCCAGTGGGAGGCCATGCGCGCGCCCTTCCAGGAGGGGGACTTCCCGGGGCCGGTCAAGTACGGCTACCTGTCCGTCGGTGTCGTCGAGCAGGGGCCGGACGCGCTGCGCGGGCGAACCGTCTTCAGCCTGCACCCGCACCAGACCGCCTACGTCGTGCCGGCGTCGGCCGTCGTCGTCGTGCCCCCCGGTGTGCCGCCGCAGCGGGCCGTTCTCGCCGGCACCGTCGAAACCGCCGTCAACGCGGTGTGGGACGCCGCGCCCCTGCTCGGCGACCGCGTGGCCGTCGTCGGCGCAGGGATGGTCGGCTGCAGCGTGGCGCGACTGCTCGGGCGGTTCCCCGGCGTCGAGTGCACCCTCGTCGACGTCGACACCTCACGCGCCGAGACCGCCGAACGCCTCGGAGTCGGCTTCGCGAACCCGGCGGCCGACCGCCTGCCCCTCGGGGACTGCGACCTCGTCGTCCACGCGAGCGCCACCTCGACCGGGCTGCAGACCGCCCTCGACCTGCTCCGTCCGGAGGGCACCGTCGTCGAGCTCAGCTGGTACGGCGAGCGCACCGTCGAGCTGTCCCTCGGCGGCGCCTTCCACTCCAAGCGGCTCGGCATCCGGGCCAGCCAGGTCGGCGTCGTGTCGCCGGCGCGCCAGTCGCGCTACTCCACCTCTGATCGGCTCGCCCTCGCCCTCGACCTACTGCGCGACGACGCGTTCGACGCGCTCGTCACGGGCAGCTCGCCCTTCGAGGAGCTGCCCGACGTGCTCTCCCAGCTTGCCGACAACAGCCTCCCGGCGATCTGCCACGCCATCACGTACCCGACCACCCACAGAACCACCGACCTGACCACCAACGGAAAGGCCTGACGGATGTTCGGCGTCACCGTCCGCGACCACATGATGGTCGCCCACAGCTTCGAGGGCGAGCGGTTCGGCCCGGCGCAGCGACTGCACGGCGCCACCTTCATCGTCGACGCGACGTTTCGCGGAGCCGAGCTCGACCCCGACGGGATCCTGCTCGACATCGGGCTGGCGGCCGAACAGCTGCACGAGGTCGTCGGCGAGCTCAGCTACCGCAACCTGGACGAGGTCGAGGGTCTCCCGCGCAACACCTCCACCGAGGTGCTCGCCCGGCACGTCGCCGACCGGCTGGCCGAGCGGGTCGGCTCCGGCGCGCTCGGCACCGAACCCGGGCGGGTGACCGCTCTCGTCGTCACCCTCCACGAGTCGCACCTGGCATGGGCGTCGTACGAGCGGACCGTCTGAGGGGCGACGGTGCCGACCCTGCACGCGCTGCTGCCGGAGGCGGTCAGTGACCCGACGCGTCCCAGCGGCGGCAACACCTACGACGCGCGCCTCCTGACGGGGCTGGAGGGTCTCGGCTGGAGCGTCGAGGAGCACCTCGTCGCCGGCCGGTGGCCGGTCCCCGACGCGACGGGACGTCGCTCGCTCGGTGAGGCGGCTGCGCGTCTTCCCACCGGTGGGCGCGTGCTCGTCGACGGACTGCTGGCCTCGGGCTCGCCGGAGGTCCTGGTGCCGCTGGCGCGCCGGACGGCCCTCGTCGTCCTCGTCCACCTGCCCGTCGGGGGCTCCGGTGAGCTGGCGGGGCTGCTCGCAGCGTCGGCGGTCATCACGACGAGCGCGTGGTCCCGGGACCGTCTCCTCGAGCTGCACGGACCGGACGGGCTGGAGGGGGCTCGTCTCCACGTCGTGGAGCCGGGTGTCGACCTCGCGCCACCGGCCGCCGGCACACCCGCCGGGGGCCGGCTCGTCTGCGTCGGGGCCGTCACTCCGTTCAAGGGCCAGGACGTGCTCATGGACGCGCTCGGCACGCTCACCGACCTGCCGTGGTGCTGCCTGTGCGCCGGGTCCCTCGAGATCGACGCACCTTTCGCCGTCGAGGTCGTCCGGCGGGCGCGAGCCGCCGACATCGCCGATCGGGTCAGCTTCACGGGACCGCTCCGCGGCGACGAGCTCGCCCACGCGTATGCGTGCGCCGACCTGCTCGTCCAGCCCTCCCGGGTCGAGACGTACGGGATGGTCGTCACCGAGGCGCTGGCCCGCGGGGTGCCCGTCGCGGCGAGCAGCGCCGGTGGCCTGCCCTCGACCCTGCGCGGGCCCGGTGGTGAACGGCCCGGTGGTGACGGAGCCGTCGAAGGCACCGCCGGAGCCACGGACCTCCCGGGGTTCCTGGTGGCCGCGGGCGACCCAACAGCCCTCGCCGCGGGGCTGCGCTCGTGGCTGACCGACGCGGACCTTCGTGACCGGCTGCGACAGTACGCCGCCGCCCGCCGGTTGCGCCTTCTACCGTGGTCAGGGACAGCCCGGCACGTCGCGGCGTTACTCGCGGCGCTCCCCGACTGAACCCTCTCGGACCCGAAGGCGTCCTCGAGGGTGGCGCCGGGAACCGCGCCGGGCGGCAGACCGAGGGCTCGAGGGACCGCAGGAGGCGTGCATGGGGTGGGTCCGCAGGTGGGTGCGTCCGCTGGGGGTGCTGGCGCTCGCCGGCGTACTGGCCTGGCGCGTGGGACCGACAGCGGTAGCTCAGGCCTGGCGCCAGGTCGACGCGGCGACCTTCGGGCTCGCGCTCGCTGCCTCCGTGGCCGTCGCCGGGGTCTCCACCGTGTGCGTGGCGTGGCGCTGGGTTCTCATCGCGCGCGGGCTCGGGCTGGCCCTGACGCTTCCCGACGCGGTGGCCGCGTCGTACCGGGCCCAGTTCCTCAACGTGACCCTCCCGGCCGGCGTGGCCGGCGACGTCCACCGCGCGGTCACCCACGGCCGGGCTGCTGGCGACGTGGCGCGAGGGGCGTATGCCGTCGTGTGCGAGCGGGCCGTCGGCCAGGCCGTGCAGGTCGGGCTGGCGCTCGCCGCGTTGGCGATCGTGCCCTCCCCGCTCCGCTGGCCGGCCGGTCCGTCCGTGGAACTGCCCGGGGCCGTCGGTGGGGCCGTTGCCGGCGCCGTCGTCGTCGGCCTCGGGATGCGAGCCTGCCTGCGACGCAACAGGTCCCGTGCCGATGCAGCGCCTGGAGATGCGCGTTACGGGCTTCGTCGGGCACTGCTGTCACCTCGTGTCTGGCCGGCAGCCGTCGTCTTGTCGCTGGTGGCAGTGGTCGGCCACGTCGGCACGTTCCTGCTCGCGGCCCGCGCCGCCGGAGTCGCGGCGGTGTCCGTGCAGCTCGTCCCGGTGGCGTTCGTGGTGCTGCTCGCGGCCGCCGTACCTGTCAGCCTCGCCGGGTGGGGCCCGCGTGAGGGCGCGGCGGCCTGGGCGTTCGGCGTGTCAGGACTCGGTGCCGACCGCGGCCTCGTCGTCGCCGCGGTCTACGGGGCCCTCGTGATGGTCGCCAGCCTGCCGGGAGCCGCGGTTCTCCTCCACGCCCGCCGCCGGAGGGGTTGCCTCCCCGTGCCGACCTCTGTGGGGAGGGCGCATGCCTGAAGGCGACGTGACCGCGCGTGCGAGGTCCGCAGCACCCCTGAAGCGACCGTATGTCGTGCTGAGCTGCGGCATGTCGATCGACGGCTACCTCGACACCCCGGGCCCGCAACGGCTGCTCCTGTCCAACGACGCGGACTTCGACCGCGTCGACTCCGAACGGGCCGCCTCCGACGCGATCCTCGTGGGGGCCAGGACCATCCGCCACGACGACCCCCGCCTGCTCGTCCGCTCCGCCACGAGGCGCGCCGACCGCGTGGCCCGTGGGCTGTCGCACTCCCCCACGAAGGTCACCGTGACCAGGAGGGGCGACCTGGACGCGACGGCCCGGTTCTTCGCCGAGGACGGGGTGGAGAAGCTCGTCTACTGCCCGTCGGTGGCATACGGCGCGGCCTCGGCCCGAGTGGGGAGCCGCGCCACCGTCGTCGAGGTGGGTGAGGCGTGCGAGCTGCGGCACGTCTTCGCGGACCTCGCGGCGCGTGGGGTCGGGAGGCTCATGGTCGAAGGTGGAGGCACCGTGCACACCCAGGTGCTCGCCGCCGACCTCGCCGATGAGCTCCAGCTCGTGGTCGCCCCGTTCTTCGTCGGGAGCTCGCACGCCACGCGCTTCGTCGGCGACGCGGCGTTCCCGTTCGACTGCGACCGACGCGCGACGCTGACAGAGCTTCGGCAGATCGGCGATGTCGCCCTGCTGCGCTACGCCTTGTCCGCGCGCTGCGAGGTGTCGCTGCGCCCAGCCGGCCTCGCCCGCACGCACGACACGGAGCCCGACACGGAGCCAGACACGGAGCCAGACACGGGGCCAGACACGGGGCAGGACACGGAGCCAGACAGGGAGCAAGACATGGAGCCAGGCAGATGACGCAACCCGCCACGAGTCCCGAGCCGCCCGGTGGCACCCTCCCGCCGCGGGCAACCGTCCGCACCTCGGTCCGGGTGCCGCTGGCACTGGCCGACGGTTTCCACACGGTGGCGCTGGCCCACACCTTCACCGGGCTCGTCGACGGCCTCGAGCACGTGGCCCTCGGGCTGGGTGACCGGGCGGCGCCAAACGAGCTCCCACCGCGCTCACCCGCCACCACGCCACTCGTGCGCCTGCACAGCGAGTGCCTCACGGGAGACGTCTTCGGCAGCCGGCGCTGCGACTGCGGGCCGCAGCTGAGCGAGGCGGTCCGGCGGATCACCGCCGCCGGCGGATACCTGCTCTACCTGCGCCAGGAAGGCCGTGGCATCGGGCTCTACCCCAAGCTCGACGCCTACGTCCTCCAGGACCGCGGACTCGACACCTACGAAGCCAACCTCGCGCTCGGGTTCGGCGCCGACGAGCGCGACTACACCGCCGCCGCGCAGATGCTCCTCGCGCTCGAGGCCCCCCGCGTCCGGATCCTCACGAACAACCCGGACAAGCCGGCCCAGCTGCAGCGGCTCGGACTCGAGATCACGCGAGTCGTCCCCACCGCCGTGCACGTGTCAGCGGCCAACGCGCACTACCTCTCCACGAAGGCCAGCAGCGGCGCCCACACCCTCCACCTGCCTGCCGCGCCGGGAGAGGCCTACTGAGCGACGAAGCCGCACCGAGCGATAGAGCCGGTGGCCGGCTGACACTCGGCGTCCCCAGGGAGCCGGCAGCAGCTACCACCTGGACTCCTCGAACCTGCCACCCCTGCCAGGGGGCCTCTGAGCCGGCTAGAGCAGCGCCGAGGGCCGCGGATCGCGCGTGCTCGCTCGGAAGGGACTCGGGATCTGGGGCTGTCGTCTACCGGGTCGGGCCGGCGTCACCTCTCCGGGCGCGCGGCGGCCATGGCGAGTCCTCGACATCGTCGTCGACGGGCGTCCGGCGTTCCGTCTCGTCGGCCTCCCGGTCGATGGTGTTCTGCTCTCTGGTGGCACTGGTCCAGCCACGCATGAGGGCAGCCTCGCTGCGGTCGATCCGAGCGTGGCTGGAAGCCAGGCGCGCCCGGGCGCGGTCGATCGTGTGCTGCGCGTCCTGGTGCGGCGTGCCGGTCTCCTCGCCGAGGTTGCGGGCGAGCCGGTCGAGATGGGCCGTCTGCTGGTCCAGCTGCTCCTCTCGTTCGTCAAGGCTGCGTTCGCGCTCGTCCGCGGCCCGTTCCCGCTCGTCGGCGACACGGTCCCGCTCGTCCGCGTGGTGTTCACGCCCGTTGGCGTCGAGCTCCCGTTCGTCGGCTCGGGTCTCGCGAGTATCGGCTGCTTGCTCGCGGCGGTCCGCGAACCGGTCTCGTGTATCCGCGGCTCGGTCACGTTGGTCGGCGGCGTGCGGTCGTCCGTCGCCGGACGTGGACTCTAGGTGGATCACAGACACAGCATCCTCCGTCGTGCGCATTCACGCGAGGCTCGCAGATCGTGGTTGCGCAGACGGTGGTTGCGCAGACCCGGCCGCGGCCAGGCGATGCACGCGAGCCGCGACGGACGCGAGCCGCGATGGACCGGGCCTTCGGCCGCCGCGGCGCGCCGGCGGTGAAGAGAGCCCGCCACCGGAGCGCCTCGCTGCTTGAGCCCGCCGGTGGCGTGCTCCCTACCCCCCTACCCGCTTGGAGCACGCAGTACAGCGCTCGCGGCGCATCAGGTTGGTTCCGTGCGGGTGTTCCATCTGGCCGTGCTGAGGGCTCTGGCTGTGCACGGGAGTCTGGTGCGAGGATCGATGCATGCCTGAGGTCGAGAGTGCGAAGCAGTCACCGATACAGGCCTCGACCGTGATCGCAGCCAGCCAGAGTGGTCAGCCGGGCGGCACGTCACCGGTCGGCGCACCCCAGGGCTCTCCGACCAAGGAAGAGCTGCTGGGGAGACTCGCACGCTTTCTCGTGGAGACCGACGGCATAGCACCGACAGTCGACGAAGCAGTCGCACACGCGCTGACGGCGGTGCCCTGTGACTGGGCCGTCGTGGCCGTGACGCACCACGGAGCGGAGCGCGCCCCCAGGTTCTACACGGCCAGCGACCGACAGCTGCTGGAGGTCGTGACCGAGATCGCCGTCGCTGCTCCATCGAGCCCGGGGCGGCTGGCGCTCATGGAGGGCGGCGTAGTCCACGTGCCGGATCTGGCGGCCGAGTCCCGGTTCGGGTCCTACCCGCAGCAGATGGTGACGCGCACACCTGTCCGCTCCGTGCTGTCCTCGGCGCTGCAGCTCAGACAGGAGGTCCTGGGCGTGATGACTCTCTACAGCGCCGAGGCCGACACCTTCGATGCCGAGGCCCGGGCGCGGGCGAGCCTGGTTGCGGACTACACCGCGATCGCGGTCGAGGGCGCCATGGTCGAGGAACGCGCCGACAACCTCGAGGCCGCGCTGGGCAACTCCCGCGCGATCGGGACGGCCATCGGTGTGCTGGTCGAGCGCCACCGGATCACGCCAGCACAGGCGTTCGAGATGCTGCGCTCCGCAAGTCAGCACACCAACCGCAAGCTGGCCGTCGTCGCCGAGGAGCTGGTTCGAACTGGAGTTTTGCCGACCGAACCGTGATCCGGAGCTTCACGGCTCAGGACGCGGGCGCGCCCGCAGCGTGGATCGGCAGGCGGACCCGCAGGCGTGTGTCCCCGGGCCGGGACTGCACCTCGATGGAGCCGCCGTGGCGGTCGACGACGATGCGCTGCGCGATGTCGAGGCCGAGGCCGGTTCCGCGTCCGACGTCCTTCGTCGTGTAGAACGCCTCGAACGCGCGCTGCTGCACCTCTTGCGTCATGCCGGTCCCCGTGTCGCCGACCTCGACGACGACGGCGTCCCGGTCGCGCCGGGTGGTGATGGTCAGGGTGCCGGTGCCCCCCATCGCGTCGACAGCGTTGTCGATGAGGTTGGTCCACACCTGGTTGAGCTCGCCGGGCATCCCGTCAACCAGCGGCACGTCGCCGTCCCAGTCGCGCACGACCGTGATGCCCGGGCGAAGCCGGGGGCCCATCACGAGCAGGGTGCTCTCGAGCCCCTCGTGGACGTTCACCCGTTGGTGCGAGGCGCGGTCCATCTGGGAGTACGACTTGATCCCGGCGACCAGCTCGGAGACCCGCCGCGTCGACTCGCGCACCTCCGCCAGGAGCGAGGCGACATCGAGGGTCCGCGCCACCCAGACGAGCGAGGGCTCCAGCCGGTCGCCCGTCGCCGCCGCAGCCTGGTGGAGCCACTCGACGTCCGCGCCGGCGGAGACGAGCGACGAGGCCAGTTCCCACGCACGCTCTACGCCCGCGCCGTCGAGCCAGTCCCGCAGCTCCTCCTCGCGGTCGGCGGTCTCGAGTGCGTCGGCCGGCCCTGCAACGGGGTGCAGCGCGCGTCGCAGCGAGTCGAGCGTGCCGAACTGTGGCGCGGTCACCCCGCTCGTGGCCATCTGCCGGAGTGCGTCCAGCAGACCGTCGCAGGCCCGCTCGAGCTCCACCGCCGAGCGGACGGCCGCGGCGGCCGGGTTGTTGATCTCGTGGGCCAGACCGGCCGCGAGGGTCCCGAGCGTCACCAGCGCGCTGCGTTGGCGGGCGGTCGCCTCGATCGATCGGGCGGTGCCGTAGAGGCCCGCGACGAGGTGGGCGGCGAAGGGGAACCAGAGCTCGGCGAGCTCGTGCAGTCGGGAGGCAGGGAGCCGCAGGAGCCGGCCCGGTGCCACGCCTCGAGCCGTGGCGAGATAGACGCCGTGCTCGTCCCAGGCTCGGAAACCTCCGGCCCACCTTCCCGGCATGTCCATCCGGCCAACGACCACGTCCTCGCGGCCGATGCGGCGCGACAGGGCGAGCGATCCGTCGACGACGACCCACCAGTAGTCCGCGCGCTCGCCCTCGTGCCAGAGCACCTCCCCGGGGCGGATCGGCACCTCGTCGCCCCCGCTCAGCAGCTCCTCCAGCTGGTCGTCGCGCAGCCCGTCGAAGAGCGGCACCGCTCGGAGATCGGAGAGCTCGAGCATCGCAGGTCCTGTCTGTCGGCTCGCTCAGATCGTCGCGAGATAGCGGTGGACGAAGTAGACCGACATGGACCCCTCGCCGACGGCCGAGGCAACCCGCTTCATGGAGTCCGAGCGAACGTCGCCGGCCGCGAAGACCCCCGGCAGGCTGGTCTCCAGGGCGAACGGTGGTCGGGCGAGGGACCAGCCGTGTGCCGCCTGGCCGGTGACGAGGTCGTGACCCGTGACCACGAAGCCGTGAGGGTCGCGGACCACGTCGGCGCCGAGCCAGTCGGTGCGCGGCGAGGCGCCGATGTAGACGAAGAGCCACGCCGCCTGCACCTCGGTCGTGGCGCCCGTGTGTCGGTCGGCGAGCGTCAGCCGTTCGAGGTGCCCGTCACCCGAGGCGCCCACGACCTCGGTACGGCACAGGACGCGTACTCGATCCTCCTGGCGCACCCGCTCGACGAGGTACTGGGACATGCTCGCCGAGAGCGAGTCGCCCCGCACGACAAGGGTCACCCGCGCGGCGTAACGAGCGAGGTTGAGGACGGCCTGTCCCGCAGAGTTGGCGGCGCCGACGACGTAGACCTCGTCGCCTTCGCACGCGGCAGCCTGGCCGGCGTTCGAGCCGTAGTGAACGCCCCGACCGGCCAGCTCGTCGATCCCAGGGGCCTCCAGACGGCGGTACGACACCCCGGTGGCGACCACCACGCTGCGGGCTTCGATGTCATCCAGGCCATCGAGGCGTACAGCGCGGACCGGGCCACGCGCCTCCAGGGCAACGACGTCCCGGGCCAGGACGAGCTCAGCGCCGAAGCGTCGAGCCTGCGCGATGGCCCGCTGCGCCAGGTCAGCTCCGGACAGGCCGCGAGGGAACCCGAGGTAGTTCTCGATGGCCGCGCTGTGACCCGCCTGTCCGCCCGGGGAGTCGTGCTCGACGACGACCGTGCTCAGGCCTTCCGAGGCCGCGTAGACGGCCGCGGCGAGGCCGGCCGGCCCACCTCCGACGATGCACAGGTCGTAGAGGTCGCGCTCGGCATTGGTCCGCAGGCCCAGGGCCGTCGCCACGGCCAACGGCGTCGGTGCCCGCAGCGTCTCACCGTCCGGCACGAGCACGAGCGGCAGGTCATCCGGCCCGGCGCCGGCGAGGTCCCGCAGGCGGGCGCCTTCCTCGTCACGCTCGACGTCGAGCCAGACGTATGGCACATGGTTGTTCGCGAGGAACGACTTGACCAGGTCACTGGCCTGGGACCAGCGGTGACCGACGACGCGCAGGTCGTTCGTCTGCTCGGGGTGAGCGTTGTGCCAGTCGGACAGCAGGTCGTCCATGACCGGGTAGAGCCGGTCCTCTGGAGGGTCCCACGGCTTGAGCAGGTAGTGGTCGAGGCCGATGTCGTTGATCGCCGAGAT
Source organism: Terrabacter sp. BE26 (assembly GCF_041941675.1). Lineage (GTDB taxonomy): Bacteria > Actinomycetota > Actinomycetes > Actinomycetales > Dermatophilaceae > Terrabacter. Next base: position 4,053,671 of record NZ_CP090122.1, read on the forward strand.
CGCGACGTCGGTGTCGGCATATGCCGTCAGCAGCAGGAGCTTCGCGTCGGGCACCTGGTCGCGCACGCGCGCCAGCAGCTCGATTCCGGTCATTCCTGGCATGCGCTGGTCGGCGGCGACGAGGGCCAGGGGTTGGGAACGCAGGACGAGCCGAGCCAGCAGGTCGAGCGCCTGGGCGCCCGAGGAGGCGCGCAGGATGCGGTGCTCCTCGCCATATCTGGCCCGGAGATCCCTCGCGATCGCAGCGGACACCGGTGCGTCGTCGTCCACCGTGATGATCGCCGGTCTGGCCACGGCCTCAGCGTACGAGGGACTGCCTAATTGCGGACCCATGTCGTGGAACTGGACAGCTGGCTGACGGCTGTTGCCGGTGCACGGCCACATCGAGGTGCGCGTTCACGCCGCGGGACGTTCCTCAGTCCTGGCCCGGTCTCGCGGCGTCTGTCTCGCCTTCGGTCTCCGCCGCGTCCCGGGCAGCTGCGCTCTGGACAGCTGAGACGGCTCGGACGGCGGTCTCGACCAACGCTCGATGCGGACCCCTCTTCAGGTGCCGCGCGACCCACACGTGTGGCGGGGCTCCGACGAGGGGCACGAGGACCACTCCTGCTGGCACCGGCGTGCTGGCGAGGCTGACGGCGACGCAGCCTCCGTTGGCAACCGTCTCGAGCGGAGTGCGCGTGGACTCGGTGTGCAGCGGGACGGTCGTGCGCGGTGCACCGTCGAGCGCCGCGTGGACCAGCGCCACCCACTCGGGCGCGAAGGCGGTGCTAGGGATGTAGTGGATGTCGTCGCGTAGATCCTCGGCACTCAGCCCTCCGGCGGCGGCGCGCGGGTCGGCCGCCGGAAGGGCGACGGCCAGCGGTTCGCTCGCGATCCGACGCTGCGCCATGCCGGCCAGACGCGGGCCGGCGGTGCCCAGAGCCAGATCCAGCTCACCGGAGCGAATGCGACGCTCCTGATCGACCGAGCCCCGTTCGCTCACATCGAGCTCCACCTCGGGCAGGGCCGCGCGCAGCAGTTCGACGGCCCGGCGCGGAACCGCGAGGCCGGCATCCGGCACATCCAGGCGCAGGACCCCGAGTCGCGAGGCCGCGACGACGTCGCCGACCCCGCGGTCGAGGGCCGCGAGGACCTGCTCCGCGTAGGGCACGAACGTGTGCCCCGCGTCGGTGAGCGAGACTCCGCCCTGGTGCCGCTCGAAGAGGCGAGCCCCCACCGATCGTTCGAGCCGGCTGATCCGCCCCGACAGCGCCGGCTGCGAGATGAACAGCTCCGCGGCCGCCTGCGTCACGTTGCCGGTGCGCCCCACGGCCAGGAACGCGCGCAGCAGCCCGGTGTCCAGATCCACGAGCATCCACCACCCCGTCCGCCTGACCTGACCTGCGGTGATTCGTCCTGCTGATGACCCTATCCGCGATCACTCTTGGACAGAGCCTCCTCAGGTGGCGAACGCTCGAGGTATGACACCCGACCTACGAATCGGACGGCACACCCTCGGCCCGGGCCACCCCCCTATGGTCGTGGCCGAGATCTCCGGCAACCACGGCGGCTCCCTGGAGGCCGCGCTCGACCTGGTGAGGGCAGCCGCGGGGGCCGGGGCACACGCCGTCAAGCTGCAGACCTACCGCCCCGAGACGATGACGACCCGCTCGGAGCGGCCCGACCACCGCCTGCCGCTCGACCACCCGCTGTGGCCGGGGCGCACGCTGTGGGAGCTGTACGAGGAGGCGCACACCCCCATCTCCTGGCACGGCCCGATCTTCGCGCTGGCGGACGAACTCGGGATCGACTGCTTCTCGGCCCCGTTCGACTCCACGGCCGTCGAGCTGCTGGAGTCGCTGGACGCCCCGGCCTACAAGATTGCCTCCTCGGAGCTGGTTGACCTCCCCTTGGTCCGCACGGCTGCCGAGACCGGGAAGCCCGTGATCTTGTCCACGGCGATGGCCTCGCTTGCCGAGATCGACGCGGCGGTCCGTGCGGTGCGCTCGACCGGCAACAACGACGTCGCCGTCCTCACGTGCGCCCCCGGATACCCCGCCGACCCGGCCGCGCTCAACCTCCGCAGCATTCCCGTGCTGGCCGATGCCCTGGGCGTCCCGGTCGGGCTCTCCGACCACACCGTCGGCATTGGGCCCGCCGTCGCTGCCGTCGCCCTGGGCGCGGTGATCATCGAGAAGCACGTGACTCTGTCGCGCGAGGACGGACCCATCGACTCCGCCTTCTCCCTCACGCCCCCCGAGCTGGCCGACCTTGTCACGAGCACGTATGCCGCTTGGCTGGCATTAGGGGACCCGGCGGCCGGCGCACCGGCCGACAAGGACGTGCCGGGCCGCCGCTACCGCCGCTCCCTCCGGGTCACCGAGCCTGTCCGGCCGGGCGACCCGGTCACCACCCACAACGTCCGCTCGCTCCGTCCCGCCGGTGGGCTCGGTCCGCACGAGTTCGAGCTCGTCGTCGGACGCACGTTCACCAGCGCCGCAGAGCCGGGCGACCCACTGACGTGGGACCTTCTCTAGCGAGAGGCCGCTCATGCTGCTGTTCCTGACGCCAAGCCCCGGTTGCGGGTGGGCGGTGGGGCAACAGTCGGACGGCGCTCCCCTCCCCCAGGTGCATGCTCTACCGGATCTGCCGATGAGCGCGCGATGCGCTCTCGCCCGGGACTCCGACCCTGGGGCGTCCGAGGCATGCAACGGTGGCCAGGCCGAAGGTGCGTTGCCGGGCCCGGGCGACCAGGTAACCCGCCTGCACAAGGTCGCGGTCTCGTGCCGGACCGGTCACTGGGTTCTGGATAAGCCCTGGTTCCTTTCGACAGTGAAGCCCTCAGGAAAGGGCGCCGGCTGTCGGTCGGCTACCGGCAGGAGGTGCCGTCGACGATGTGCACGTGTCCGATTGGGCGAGGTGCTTCCGTGGTCAGGGCCCGCGGCCCTCGTCAGGTCGCGCGGGCCCTGAGATCCTGGGCTATGCCGTGTCGCCGGGCTCAGGTGGCTCGGCGCGTCACCGTGGGCGCCCGCCTGATCGACACCCACGCCAGCGCCCCAGCGACGAGCGGCACGAGTAGCACCGGCAGCAGGATCTGCAGCCAGGGGATGCTGATGATGACCGTGCTGTAGTCCATCCCGCCGTTGTCGTAGGAGGCGGTGAGGATGCGTGAGACGGCGATGCCGGGCGCGATCCCGACGAGGACTCCGAGCACGGCCCCGACCAGCGCGAGGTAGAGGGCTTGGGACGCAGCCAGCGCCCGTCGCGTCCGGCGGGTGGCGCCGACCGCGGCGAGGGTGCCGAGCAGGGGCGCGGACTCCGTCTGACCGAGCGCGGTGGCGATGAGGGTCGCGACGAGGATGATGAGCGCGATGGTGCCGATGACGATGCCGACGACGAGGGTGTCGGCACGTTGGTAGCCGCGCTCGACGGTGAGGCTCGCGTCCCCGTCGCGCGACTGGAGGGCCTCGCGCAACGCCGCCTCCTGAACCTCCGAAATGGGCCCGGCGCCGCGGATCAGGGTCTGGTCCGTGAAGAGGGAGATCCCGAGGCGCGCGGCGGCAGCGGTCGACAAGAACGCTCCGGCGCCGTTGTTGCCGGAGATGACGACCCGCGCCCACTGGGCGTGGCTCAGCTGCACGACGGGGAGGCGCACGACGGTGGGCGGTTCGTCGGTGGGCGTAGTCATCCCGTCCTTGCCCACCGAGACGGTGTAGCGGTTCCACGTGCTGACGCCGTCGGGTGCGGGGACACCGAGCGGACGAAGGTCCGCGATGTCGACACCCGGCCGGGCGTAGCCCCGGCTGGGTTGCAGGGTGTCGGCGACGTGCGGGTCGAGGACGGCCACTGCTCCCCGCCGCAGCTGGCTGCGCTGGGCCGCATCAAGACCGACGAAGTCCGCCAGCTCGTCGGCGTCGACGATCGGCAGCGCCGCGCCGGGGAGGAAGGGCTCGGTGGAGACGGCGGCGCAGGGCGGCAGAGCCCCGTTGTCGATGGTCAGGCCGTCGCGGTAGGCAACCTCGGGCGCGGTCTGCGCGAAGGTGCAGCCGGGGCGGATCGCGACCAGCCGGACGAGCGTTGACCCGTCGTTGGACGCTGCGTGGAGGGTGAGGGAGCGCAGCGTCGGGTCCGTGCTGCGAAGGACCGCTGCCATGTCGGCCGACGACGGGTTGAGGGGAGCCGATACGAGAGCCTGGCCCTCGAGGGTCTGGTTGCTGTAGCTGCGCGCTCCGCGCTCGGTGTCGGCCTGCAGGCCGATGCACACGGTCGTGAGTACGGCCGCGCCACCGAGGATGGCGGCCACGGTGGGGGTGGCGCGGCCGCGCAGGCGTCCTGCCTCCCTGGCTGCCATCCGGGTCGGCAGCGGCAGCAGGTGGGCGATGCGGGCGACCCCGGCCAGCACCAGCGGCACGATGAGCAAGGCGCCGACGACGATGAGGAGCACCCCGCCGAGGAAGACGTAGAAGTAGGCGTCAGAGGACCGGTACGACGCAAAGAGCACCGCGACCACGCCCGCCCCGACCAGCACGGCACCCACGAGCGGGACGCGGCGCCGGAGCGGGGCTGAGACGTGCTGGCCCTTGAGCACCGAGACGATGTCGAGCTTGCCGAGCCCCCGGCTGGGCACCAGTGCGGCCACGACCGAGCTGACGACGCCGGCCACGAGGACGATCAGGATCGAGCTCCACGAGACTTCGGACGGGCCGAAGAAGTGGGTGGGCGCGATCTGGTGCGTGATGCGCGCCGCGAGCAGGCCGACCACGACGCCCGCGACTGCGCCGATGACCGCCGAGAGCGCACCGAGCACGAGCGCCTGGCCGAGGACGGTCCGCCGTAGCTGGGCTCGGGTGGCTCCGTTGGAGGCCGCCAGGGCGAGGGAGTGGCGTTGCCGGGCGGCGCCGACCGCGAAGGCGGGTCCGGCGAGGAGACTCGTCAGGAGCAGCAGCCCGGTTGACGCGGCGAGCACGATGAAGAGCTTGTTCGTGTCACCGGGAAGGTAGGTGTCGGCTGGGAGGCGGATCGTCTCGGGGTGCTCGGCGACGTAGCGGCTGAACACGCCCACGCCGTAGGTGTCGAGCCGCTCGATCTCGGACCAGGTGATCGGGGCCGACCGCTCGACGAGCCATTGGCGCTCGGCGCCCTCGGCGACGGGGAGCCCGACGAGGTCGACGGGGCGCACCTCGTCGGGGCTCGAGTTCGTGAAGCCGGTGCCGACCCCGACGACGACGAGCGTCTGCGACTGCATCTCGTCCGGACGTGGCATCGTCTGCAGGGCGAAGGTCCCCGACCTGGGAAGACCCGCGGCGATCCCGGCCTCCGTGACGACGACCTCGTCGGGGGCCGTGGCCCAACGACCGGACTCGAGCGAGACGCGTGGGGCGAGTGTCAGCCCGGCGCTGCGGGGGTCGATGCCAAGGATGCTGACGGCGGCGGAGTGCCGCCCGACCCGGGCCCTGCCCCCGGAGAGTGTCGCGGCATGCAGGCGGGCCCCGACGAGGCGGCTGAGCGCGGCTTCTTCACGGCCCGGCGCGTAGCCCGGTACCGGAGCGGCGGGGGCCTCTTGCGCGGGGCCGCCGGGTCGGGGGCCGGAACTGCTGCGCGGGTCGAGCAGCTGATGAAGCGCCGTGTCCTGCGGATCCATGAGGTAACCCTGCGTCTGGCCCAGCTGCAGGGGCAGGCGCTCGGAGGTGTCGAGGTCCTCGCTGAACCAGAGGGTGCTGCCGGCGGCAAGGAGCAGGACCGGAAGGCCGACCATGATGACGACGAGCAGGCTGCGACCGCGGTGTCGGCGCACGTCGCGGCGCGCCATCCGCAGCGAGACCCGCCAGCTGCCCCGCCAGGTCTCGAACCGCGACGGTGGCGGGGTCGTGGTGTGGCGGCCCACCTCAGCGCGCCTCTGTCAGAAGGGACTCCGCGCTGGGCGCGGACCCTGTCTCGTCGACGATGACGCCGTCGCGCAGGAAGACGACCCGGTCGGCCCAGGCCGCGTGACGGGCCTCGTGGGTGACGAGCAGCCCGGCCGCGCCGGCGTCGCACCGCTGGCGCAGCAGCTTGAGCACGCCCTCGCCCGTGTGCGAGTCCAGCGCGCCGGTCGGCTCGTCGGCGAGCACGAGCGCGCGTTCCCCGACGAGGGCTCGGGCGATGGCGACACGCTGCTGCTGCCCGCCGGACATCTGGTCGGGATAGCGGTCGGCGAGCTCGCGCAGGCGCAGCTGGTCGAGCGCGTCGATCGCCTGCGAGCGGGCGCGCCGCACCGACCATCCGTCGAGCTCGAGGGGCAGGCCGATGTTCTCGGCCGCGGTGAGACTGGGGATGAGGTTGAGGTCCTGGAAGACGAAGCCGATCGACCGGCGCCGCAGGGACGCCAGCCCCTTCGGGTCGAGGGAGGCGACGTCCACGCCCTGGACCACGACCCGCCCGCTCGTCGCGCGGTCGAGCCCGCCGGCGAGATTGAGCAGGCTCGACTTCCCCGAACCGGACGGGCCCATGACGGCGACGAGCTCGCCCTTGGCGACGGTGAGGGAGGCGTGGCTGAGGGCCACAACCTCGGTCTCGCCGGCACCGTGCACGCGCGAGACGTCGTCGAGGAGCAGCACGGAGGCCTCGGCGCTCATCGGCCCGCCCCCTTCGTCCCGAGAGCCGGTGCGGTGTCGTCGGACCCCGCCTCGCCCGGGACTGCACGTGGCCTTCTGAGGGAGGCTGCCGGCATACGGCTCAGGGTCGCCTCGACGTGGTCGAGCCAGCGCACCTCGGACTCGGCGGCGAAGAGCAGGTTCTCGAGCACGAGCAGCCAGGCGAGGTCGTTCGCGTCCGGGTCGTCGGTCGCGCGGCTCTTGAGCCGGGTGAGGTCACGCAGGTGCCGCAGCGTCGCGGTCCGCTGCGTCTGCACCACGCGGGATACGTCGACGCCGGGGGACGTGACCGCAAGCGCCAGCTTGATGACGAGCTCGTCGCGCGGGGTCGAGTCGCGGTCGACCGGCGTCAGCCACCACGACGCGCTCTCCTCGCGGCCCGCGGCGGTGAGGCGGTAGGCGATGCGGCCCTCCTCGTCGGGGCCGCCGACGGGCTCGACGAGGCCGTCCCGCTCGAGTCGGGACAGCGTCGTGTAGACCTGCCCGACGTTCAGCGGCCACGTGCCGCCCGTGCGTGCCTCGAACTCGCTGCGCAGCCGGGCGCCGTACATCGGCTCCTCGGCGAGCAGAGCGAGCAGTCCTTGCCTGACAGACATGACTAACCCCCTGAATACTCGGTATGTCCCTGTGAGTGAGCGTGACGGTATACCGGGTATTCAGCTTTTGCAACGACTTTGGGTCACGGTGGCCGTGAAGACATGAACGTTCGTCCAAACATGCGGCTCGTGGACGACGTCCGAGCATGCCGCCAGTCGCTCGTTGAGGGGCTTTCTGTACTGGCTCAAGCCGCGCGCCTCGACCCGACAGAGTAGCGCTGGGGACCCGCACCGTTGTGCCACAGTGATGCCGTGGCCGCCCGGGAAACTCGACACGTCTACACCGTTAGGCCGGGCACGCCACGGCACGACGTCGAAGCCGCTCTTCGAGGAGCCCTGACCGCTCTGCGCCGCGACTTGGAGTACATCGCGATTTCGATGGGACCCGGCGACCGGTGGCCTGACGAGGTCGAAGGTGAGCTGTCGAGACTCGAGTTCGACGAACGCTGGCGAAGCTACCTCGACGATCGCCAGGCAGGTATCGCCGACGATCTGGACCCAGGCAACCCAAAGGAGTTCGAACTGGGCCTTCTGCTCGCTCCCTTCGCCGAGCACCTCATGAGCATCAGCTTCGAGAGCGCAGGCGAAATCGCCTCCTACAGCGCAGCCGCCGAAGTCCGCTTCGCGCTCACCAGCACTCAGCACACCGAAACAGTGCGCTTCATGAAGAGCGAAGGTGCGGACCCCGGCTGCCTCGTGCCAGCGCACGGAGGCACCCAACTCGCGATCTGTGATTCCGCGTCCCGCGTCGCTTCCCCACATGCCGCTCTATGGGCGGCATCCGGCACTCCCCTGCCGAACCAAGGCGGGAGGACATACTGACGACGTGCCACCCCTCCATCCCACGATGAGCATTTGGCTCATCCGCCCCTCGAGCTTCGTCACCACCGCCGTTGTGGGATGCGTTGTGTGGTTGCTCGTGCTTGAGAACACCGACTGGATGGCGCGGCATGACGCCGTCTTGGGGCCGATTGGCCTCGTCGGGGCGCTCGCCCTCACTTGGGCGATGAACTGGCCGCAACACCTCACATTCGACGGCGACCGCTTCGTCAGAAGGGCGTGGTTGCGCCCCGCGCTGGTGTTGCCGGTGAGCGATATAACCGCCGTGGCTGGCTACTACCTGGCGAAGGCTGGCCCGAGGATCGCCATTGGCGGCAGCGACCCTCGCCTGGCGCTCGATCTGATGCCGGGCGCTGCGGACCAGGCACTCATGCTTCGCCGTCTCGGGAGACGACTCGAGCATCTGGACATGACCAATGTCATTGCGGACGAAGGGACGCGTCGTGCCTTGGGAATTCCAGGCGGGGGTTTGCGTGACCCCTGGACGCCCGAGCACCACATTCCGGCGTGCCCTGCCTGCGGACACGATTGGCGCGAACATCCCGGTGCCTCGACAGATGCCGCGATCAAAGGCAAGTGCGCGGAGTGTGTGTACGAGACGAAGCACCTGCCGCGACGCGAGCGGGTCACTGCCTGTTCAGCTGAGGCAGGTTCATGGCAAGGCCCGGCTGTCACCTAGACCGCTGCGCCCCCCACGCCTCGCCAGCTGCGTCGACCGGCTCAACAGTTCGGCGTGCCCACGACTCAGGCCGGGTGGAGCCACCTGCGGCGGACATGGGTGACCTGTGGCTCTGTCGTGTATTCGGGCGCGCAGACGCGGCAGTTCGCACGGCCACAGGTCGGTGACTCCGTGGAGGCGATCAGGCGCAACGCCTCGTCCATGTACTGATCCGTGAACTGGCGCACCAGGTCGTCGCGGCCCTCGCCAACAGCCGCGTTGACTTTCCAGACATAGTCGTCGTGCAAGCGGTGCAACGGCCCCAAGCTCCACATCCCAGAACGCCTCTCCTCGCCAGCAACCAAAGGCGCAGAACGCCCGACGACCCTGCCCTCGGATGACACCTCAGTATGCGCCGCAAGGGGTCGGGCCCACCAGCGTTGAGGGCGGCTCCGCTAGCCCGGTCGCGCCTCTGAACCGCAACAATGGCGTCGTCGATGAAGCCCGAGGAATACGCTCTCTAGGCACCGCGAGGCTGTAGTTTGCCGCAGGTGACAATGCCAAACCACACCCCCAGGACCGACAGCGATGCGGACAATCCTGTCGTCTCCATGAGACTTCGGAACCGGGTGCGCATCAGTGCGGGAGTCGCGCTGGTCTGGCTCGTCCTGATGTCGGGGCTGACCGCTCGCTACGACTGGAGTACCGGGGCCGCTTGGCTGATTGCTGCCGTGGCGGTTGCGGTTTTCGCGACGGGCGTGGCAACGATGCTGCGTATGCGCCACGCACCGATGGCGGTTGCTGCTCTCCTGATGCTCACCCTCGTGGCCATTTTCTGGACAGGGCTGGTGACCGGCGGAATGTGAGGAGCCCCGGCGCCGACACGCCACCTAACCGATGGTGGGACCGCACAACCGAGTACACCGCACAACCATCAGCGCGAGGGATGCGCGAGCGTTCTTCGAGGGTGTCGCTCAGCAGGCGCCGGGCGGCGACTACGGCGGCTGGGAAGCCAGCGCGTTGACGTATGCGGCTGCCGCTTAGCGTGCGGACTCCTGGGGCAATGGGCGCCGGCGGAACGGCCCCTGGCTGCGGCCCTGCCCTCCTTCCGGAACCACGCCAAGCACGAGTGCCATGATCACACTCGTCGCGCCGATGGGCACTGACAAGCTCAAAGCGCGGGTGATTAGGGTCCAGTCCCACCGGCCCTCGAGCAGTAGTCCGAGAACGCCGAGCGTCACGCACGCCATCAGCGCGTATGGCCAACGCCGACCGGCACGCTGGGCGTAGGAAAGCCTTGGCTCTGCTGGGCGGTCGCTGGGCATGTGCGGATGCTCTCATGCGGGTGTGCCAGCAGACCGACACATCGGGCTCCCGGGGGGCGCATCGTAGGTAGCAAACGTCCTCTACTGCCGCTCCTCGGATGGGACGTCGTGCCATGCCGTCGATCGGTAGTGCCACTCTCTGAAGTCGAGGAAGGCGCAGGCTGCCGATCAGTCAACGACGGGCATACTCAGTCCGTGCCTCAGCTATTCGACGACGTCACGCTCACACGTTCAGGCTTTCAACTGCGTCCACTGAGCGAGAACGACGCTGAGGACGTCGTTTGGGTCTGCTGCACGGATAGGTGACATCTGATCTGCGTCGATGTGTGTCGGCGCTGGAAGGATGTGCACCATGCCCAAGGCGTTCCCCAAGGAGTTCCGCGAGGACGTGATCCGGGTCTTCAAGGAGTCGGACGCCTCCATCGCCCAGGTCGCGAAGGACTTCGGCATCTCGCCGTCGTGCCTGAAGCGGTGGCTGACGATCGATGAGCGACGCTCGGCCAGTGCCGCGAGCCCTGCCCGGACCTCCAGCGAGTCCGAGGCGCTGCGGGAGGCGAACAAGCGGATCAAGCTGCTCGAGCAGGAGAACGAGGTCCTGCGCCGCGCGGCGGCGTACCTCTCGCAGGCGCACCTGCCGGGAAAATGATGTACCCGCTCGTCCGCGAGCTCGCCGGCGACGGGATCCCCGTCACGGTGACGTGCCGGGTGCTGAAGATCGCCCGCCAGCCCTACTACCGCTGGCTCACCAACCCGGTCACCGACGCCGAGCTGACCGCGGCGTACCGGGCGAACGCGTTGTTCGACGCCCACCGCGACGACCCGGAGTTCGGGTACCGGTTCTTGGTCGATGAGGCGCGCGAGGCCGGCGAGGCTATGGGCGAGCGGACCGCGTGGAAGCTCTGCTCCCAGCTGGGCTGGTGGTCCGCGTTCGGCAAGAAACGCGGGCGCAACGGCAAGACGCCGGGGCCACCGGTGCACGACGACCTGGTCGAGCGGGACTTCACCGCGCCAGCGCCGAATCGTCTGTGGCTCAGCGACATCACCGAGCACTGGACCGGCGAGGGAAAGCTGTACCTGTGCGCGGTCAAGGACGTGTACTCCAACCGCATCGTCGGCTACAGCATCGACTCACGGATGAAGTCCTCGCTCGCCGTCGCGGCCCTGGACCACGCGGTCGCCCGCCGCCACGCTGACGGCGCCGACGTGGCCGGGTGTGTTCTGCACACCGACCGCGGGTCGCAGTTCCGGTCCCGGAAGCTGGTCCACCAGCTCCACCGCCACGGCATGGTCGGCTCGATGGGTCGCGTCGGCGCGGCCGGCGACAACGCGGCCATGGAGTCGTTCTTCGCGCTGCTGCAGAAGAACGTCCTGGACCGTCGTGCCTGGGCGACCCGCGAACAGTTGCGGATCGCGATCGTCACCTGGATCGAACGGACCTACCACCGCCGCCGGAGACAACCGCGACTCGGACGGTTGACCCCGGTCGAATACGAGTTGATCATGACCACAACCGCCACCCAGGTGGCCTAACCGAAACTGTCACCCGTTCGTGCAGCAGACCCTCCACCATGGAGTCCGCTTCACAACCGACTCGGCTGCTGTGCGTCTGGCGGTCGACATCCCATTGATCGTGGTCTTAGCTTGGGTCGTCACTGCGTGGTTTCGCGTCTCGTTGAAGGAGTCCGCCGACGGGGCGAAGCGGAATCCGAGGCCCTGGTAGCGGCTGACTAGGTCGGGTCGCCCGTGTGGATGGGCGCTTAGCGATTCCGGCCGATCGCGTGAACCAGCCCCGACCTGAGGACTAGGACAAGTCGTGCTTACGGTCGGCTCTCCAGTGCCAATACCGCACGAGGGACCAGACAAGCTGCACGATGGCTCCAGTGAGGACTAGGCCGACCCCCAGGGCCGTCACCCGTGCATGAGCGCACCGTTTGAACGCTCAGTGGAGAACGTCGAGCACCTGCTTCTCAATGCCGTTGGCGTAGACCTGGTGCTCGACGAGGCGTAGTCGTTGGGCGGCGGTGTCAGCGTCGCTGAACAGCGACTTGCCGGCGCCGAGCAGCACCGGAAACACCAGCAGGTGGTAGCGGTCGATCAGGCTGGCCTCCTGCAGCGCCCGGTTGAGCGTCGCGCTCCCGTGCACGAGCAGCGGGTCACCGTCGCTCTCCTTGAGCTCGGCGACCTCGTCCACCGACCGGAGGATCGTCGTCTGGCCCCAGTCATCGACCAGGTCGTCCTCCTCGAGGGCCGTGGACACGACGTACTTGGGCAGGGTCTTGTACCGGGCGAACTCGGCCATGCCGGGCCACACCGGCGCGAACAGCTGGTAGCTCCTGCGTCCAAGTAGTAGGGCGCCTGCCTCCTCTTGCTCGCGGCCCTTGAGCTCGTAGGCCTCCGGCAGGAAGTCGACGGTCTTGAAGGTCCACTGGGTGTCGTGCAGCCCTGGGTCGCCGCCGGTGGGGTCGAGCTTCCCGTCGAGCGAGACGAACGAGGTGGAGATCAGGGTGCGCATTGACGTTCTCCTTCACAGTTGCTGACGTCGCTTCCACCAACACGTCGAATGGCGGCAGTTGCATTCGACCCCCGCCCGGATGTTGCCGCGCCAGGTGCAACGCGAGGAACCCGCTTGCCCATGCTCGGCCACCACGACCCAGTTTGTCCTTGACGCCATCCGGCCAAGGTCCTCGTTTGCCGCGGTGCGCGCACGGCCGACCGACCACGTCGGGTACAGGATCACGCCGGAGCGGCACCCATCGCCGGTCGCCGGACTAGCCTGAGTTGGGTGTCTCCGAGTTCTGAACGGCGTGCGGCGTGGGAGACGGTCAGTGCCTATCACGAGGCGCAACTTGCCCTTCTGCTGGAGCGAGTCGGGGTTGAGATCGATCGTTTCCGCGGCGGTGAGTTGGACGCGTTCGAGGCAGACCAGGTCTTGTTCCAGTACTCCCGGGCGGCCAAGGAACTCTGGAAGTTCTGCAATGGCGTGGACGTCGAGTGGGTGGCGCGTGACATCCGTGAGCGGGCACCGGATCAATGGTGGGAGCGTGGAGCACCTCGGCGACGCTGATCGAGCCCACCCGACAACGCCGCGTGCCCGGGCGCCCGCATCTGCCGCTCATCGGCCGTGGCCGCGGCTGCACATCAGGTCCTCCCGCTGGCTGCCGCACAGATAGCCTCCCGTTATGGCCGCCCTACAGCCGCTCACTATTGAAGAGCTCGAGGCCTTGATGGCGGTGCAGCGAGAGGGCGCCGTCGCCGGACTCGGCCATGTTTTCCCGCAGGAGACACACCCCTTCCCCGAGCAGCGGGTTCGTGACCGGTGGAAGCGCGAAATCGCCGATCCAGACGTCGACTGCTTCGTCATCAAAGACGCCGGACGGGTAGCCGGATTCGCCGCGACGCGAGCCGATGAGCTGCTTCATTTCGGTACGGCAGTGTGGACCTGGGGCAGCGGTCTAGCCGGCATCGCACACACCGCACTTCTCGAGCACATGCACGCGAAGGGGCACCGAGACATCTTTCTCCGGGTCTTCGACGAGAACACACGCGCCACGCGCTTCTACGTCCGGCGCGGCTGGGTCCGCACCGACATCACCACCCGAACCACCTTCCCCCCGCATCCAACGCTTCGACGCTACGAGCGGCGACTCCCCTGACGTCCGGAAATGCCGCGTTAAGGGCGGCTACGCTCGCCCGGTCATGGCACCCCTTTAGGTCAAGACGTGGCGAGGGCCGGGGTTCTACGCTGGGTGGTGACGGGTCCGGGAAGAGGCTTCTCCGAAGAGCCGGTCTGGGGTTGTGAGCCGGTCACGCTGGAGTCAGAGACGTTGCCCCGGTGCCCTCCCGGGCCCGTCACCTCTCCCGCTCCGAGGGTGCGCTCACGCCTGGTCTGATCGGCGAGCATCCGCGCGTACACGACGTTCGACAGGCGCCTCCTCAGGGACCGCAGCGCCATCAACGACGGTGTCCCACCGGCCCTGCGGGCGTCATAGAAATCCCGCCCCGGGCTCGGGTTCCGCAGCTGGACGACGGCCATGATGTGCAGCGTCCGGTTGATCCGGCGGTTACCCGCACGAGAGAGCCGATGCCGTTGCTGCGCCCCGGAGGACGCGTCCAAGGGCGCGGTGCCGTTCCAGGACGCGAACCGGTCCTTGTCCCGGAAGCGGTGGATGTCCCCGACGTCGGCCAGCAACCGTGCGGCGCCGGTCGGCCCGATCCCGGTCAGCTCCAACAACGTGGAACCGCGCTGGAGCACCAGCGCGGTCAGCTCCTTCTCCGCGGTCTTGATCTTGCGGTCGATCACCTCCAGCTCACCGATCAGCTCGACGACGAGCCGGCGCCGGGTCTTCCCGACGAGGTCACGCGGCTTGACCTTCGCCACCAGGGCGCGGGCATGCGGCGCGGACAGGAACGTCTTCGCCCCGCCCGGAATCAGTTCCAGCAGAAGCCGATGCAGCCGATTCACCGTCTGCGTCCGGGCCCGGCCCAGCTCGTCACGCCGGTCGACCATCATCCCCATCACGACCAGGTCATCCTCGACCAGCACCGGCCGCAGCCCCGGCTCGGCCGGCGCGTACAACGCGGCGAGGGCGACCGAGTGCGCGTCGACCGGGTCGGTCTTGCGGGCGTTGCCGGTGGCGAAGATGCGCACCTGCGCCGACAGCTTCGTCGGCACGTCCACCACGTGCTCCCCGTCGTGCACCAGCCGGTGTGCCAGGTGTCGGCCGATGCCGTTGCACCCCTCGACCGCCCACACCCGCTCCCCCGGCTCGCCGTGGGCACGCCCGGCGGCGAGCATCGCCGCGTAGCCCGCCTGGTTGGTGTCGAACCGCCCGACCTCGAGTACTCGACCGGTCTGGTCGATGACCTCGATCGTGGCCGAGCGCTTGTGCGGGTCCATCCCGATGATCACACCCGTAGCCCGTGCACCTCCTTCGTTCCCGTCGTGATGTGGAAGCGGGGAGGGCATCGCTACTTTGAGCAGAACAAACCCCTTTAGAGCCTCTCCTCGCGCGGTGCCCGACGAGGCCGCATGCCATGAGAGAGCCACACCAATGACGCCGGTGGGCAGCCGCATATGAGAGCGTCTCGCCGAGCACCTGGACCGAGTCTGGCCGGACACCGATCCTGCAACCAGTCTCTAAGTAGCCGCAGAGCGCGATCGGGCGTGGGTGGGCATGCCCTTCTGGGCTGAACGTGTCTGCATACGTCGTAGGTCTTCGTGTGCACGCCTCGTGAGCGCACGAATACAACTTGAAAGGCCGCTATGAAGGGCGAAGACCCACTCGGGGTTATTTCGCCTGGTGGGGGTGAATCGCCACGGCACCCTGAAGTGATGCCTTCTCGTAGAGCCCCGGCGCGGGCTGGCAGAACCGTCCCGCATGCTGGTCACCCGTCCCGGTTCCTGAGACCTGCGCGGCTTTTGGGGCACTGCGTCCGCCCCAAGTCGGGTGCTATGCGCCGCTGGTCCTGCCGTGTGCCCCGTTCCGCGGTCGCGGCCGTTCTGGCGCGGGGACGCTGGATGGATGCCCTGGAGACGCCGGGGCACTGAGGAGCAAGAGCCGTGAAGACACTCAACCTCTGCACGGAATCGGCCTGACAAGCCCAGACGACAGGAGTCACCCTCCTTCAGCCGCACCGCCAGGCTTCGGATTCACGCGCGTTCCGCGCTCCGCTCGGCGACCAAGGAGGAGGTGGCCTTCTTCATCAGGAGGAAACCATGTCAAGTAGCCTGCACCGACTACTCGCCACACTCTGCACGGCGGCTGTGCTCTTTGCCACCGGAGCGACACTGGCACCTTCGCCCGCTCAGGCGCTGGCCAAAGTCCCGTGCAAGCCCGGTGTCGGCATCCGCCAGGTCGATCCCATCGTGGCCCGAGGGTCCGCGACCTCGGCGCACCTCCACGAGTTCTTCGGGAACAAGGCCCTGCTGAACTTGGCCGAGCCGCACAACGCCACCTACGACCAGCTCGTCGGCCAGGCGACCGCGTGCACCCATCCCGGAGACAGCGCCGCGTACTGGGCTCCCGGCCTTCTCGTCAACGGGAAGCTCGCGCCAGCAGGGCGATTCGTTGCCTACTACCGCAGCTTCGACCACAAGGACATCGGGGCCGCCCAACCCTTCCCCGCAGACCTACGCATGGTGACCGCCAAGTACAGCTGGTCGTGCAACGAATCGTCCACCATCGTGCGACAGCTGACGATCCCGGACTGCTCCACCGCCACCGGAACCACCGTGCGACTGACCGTGCACTACACCTTCCCCTCATGTTGGGATGGCAAGCGCGGCGACCACACCACACCGGGAAACACCGCCGACTTCGCACCGTCCGGGGTCACCAACCACTTGGCGTTCTTCACCAAGAGCGCGAGCGGCACAAGCTGTCCGGCCGGCTACCCGATCAAGCTGCCGGAACTGCTGGAGAACGTGTCATGGGGCGACGGGACACCCGGCTACTGGGCGGGAAAGCAGCTCAGGCTCACGTCCGACGGGCCCGCAGACGCGCCAGGCGCGACATCCCACGCCGACTTCCTACAAAGCTGGGAACCGGCAGCACTGACAACCATGGTTGCCCACTGCATCAACGTTGCACCGCCCTCCACCGGTGAGTGCGGCTAGAGCTCGCCGCCCCGATTCGTCCAGGCCGGCTCCTCAGGGGTCGAGGCCGTCATGCTCACCGATTTCCACCACAAACCGCTGGTCGTCCTCACCGCGGGCGCCGAGACCGACGCACTGCACAACGCTGCTCAGAACAGGCTGGCCAACTTGTCGACCGACACCTCGCACCGGGTCGTTCAAGGCGCCAACCATGCCGGGCTCATCCTAGACGAGCGGTACGCGCAAGCCACAACCCGGGCCATCCTCGACGTCGTGTCCTCGGTCCGAAACAACCGACCACTGACGAAATGACCACGGCGGCACCCTGGGCGACGCGTTCGCGTGCTCGCGGCACCCCCCGAGCTGCGTACCGTGCGGCGTGAGGAGCGGGTCCATCGTCACAGTGAGCGCGTTCCCTCACTGACCTCCCGAGTACGGCTATCCGCGGTTGGAGGACTGTCGTCTCCTGACCTCGTTGCACGACGTCGCCCGCCGACTCGAGCTGCAGCGCCGCGGCGGCTGCGTCGGCCAAGGATGTAAGCAGACTGTCGGTCACCGTCACACGGTGACGGCCAGCCGCCCCGACGTAGCGCCGGTCTGCAGCTGGGCGACGGCGTCGGGGGTCTCGATCAGCGGGTAGGTCCGCGCCATCACGGGGGCGACCTTCCCGGCCTCGACGAGCTCATTGATCGCCCTCAAGTCCGCGGCGGTCTCCTTGGCCACGAAGAACGTCAGCGTCTGCCGCAGGAACGGCGACAGCACGGTGGCACCCAGCTGCCGCTGCAGGCCCCCGATCCATCGGTCCCCCTCCCCGCCCGCGATCACCAAGGTTCCGCTCGGGGTGAGGGCGCGGCGCAGCCGCCGCAGTGGTGTGCGGCCGAACACGTCGAGGATCAGGTCGTATCGCCGAGCGCCGTCGGCGAAGTCTTGCCTGGAGTAGTCGACGACATGCTCGGCACCGAGGGAATGCGTCAGTTCCACGTCACGCGGGCCGCACACCCCGGTCACCTCCGCGCCGAAGGCCTTGGCCAACTGCACGGCGATGCTGCCCACCGCCCCGGAGGCGCCGACCACCAGAACCCGCTGCCCTCTGCTGAGACGCCCCACCTCTTGGGGGGCGTCAGCTGCTGGGTGGGCCGCCCGTCGGTGATGGCGATGTGCTGCCACTGAGGAGGCGATCGATCATGGCCTCGTAGGTCCGGGCGTCCACGCGGAAAACGTGATCACCGGTGAGGAGAACCTCCGTCGTGAAGACCGCCACCAAGTGACGGGACGGGACGACCTCGATCAGCTGGCCGCCGAAACCCACGGCGGCATAGGCGTCCTCGGCGCCGGCCTTGGTGACCCACCACTGGTAGCCGTAGCCGTCGCCGCCGAAACCACCGTTCGTGGGAACGTGAGCGGTGGTCGACTCCTGGACCCACTGGGCCGGCACGATCTGTCGGTTGCCCGCCTTGCCGTGGTCGAGGTAGAGCTGGCCGAGCTTGAGCATGTCGGTGGGTTTCACCTTCAGGTACCCGCCGCCGAAATGGATCCCCTGGGGGTCCACCGGCCAAGTGAAGCCGGCCCGGTCGTAGGCGACGGCAGACGCGGCTAGGGAGGCTGCGGAGGCAGGGCCGAGCCGTAGCTGCGTCGCGGGCCGGGTCTCGATCGCCAAGGGGTCGAAGAGCCTGGCGCGGGCGTACTCGAGGAGGGGGCGGCCGGTGGCGTGCACGAGGATCGCAGCGAGCAGGTGCGAGGATGCGGTCGAGTAGTGGAACTCCCCGGTCGGTTGCTGGAGCCCTTCGCGCAAGATCGCGCCGACGAAGTCCCGAGAGTCCTGCCAGGACCTCACCGAGTCATCGGTCGAGTCGGCGTCCAATCCGGCGGTCATGGTCAGCAGCTGCCGCAGGGTGATCGCCGCCACGTCAGCCGACATCTCGCTGCGACGGTCGGGGAGCAGCTGGGCCAGGGTCTGGTTCTGGCCGCGCAGGGCTCCGTCGGCCAGCGCGATCCCGACCAGGGCGCCCACGATGCTCTTGGTGACCGAGGCGACGGTGTGGTAGTTGGCGGGGGTCGTCTTCTCGTAGTGCTGCAGGACCGGCTTGCCGCAGACGCTGAGCAGCACGGCCCGCAGGTCGCGGAACTGGTTGGTGTAGCTGTCGGCTACCTCGGCCTTGACGATGCCCAACAGGCGCGTCCCCAGACCGGCCGCGGCGCTCTCGGTGTACGGGCAGAGTGTGGCGCTCGATGCCCGTGCGTCCCGATTCGACGTCGTGCTCTGTACCGGCGCGGCGGTGGGCTCCGGGGCTGCGGTGCACGCCGCCGCGCCAAGCGCGGTGGCCATCGCGACACCGAGCAGCCACCGGCGCCTTCCCGGAGCCGGTTGGCTGATGGTGCGTACTTCGCGGCGCTGTCTCATCGCGCACCCCGCTGTAGGTAGTGCCGGTTGTCAGCCGATCATGCCGCTGGCTGTAGAGACGTCCCGTTGCTTCCCACAGTCGAGACACTCCTCGTAGCGGGCCCCGTAGTCGGTGCCGTTCGGGTACCGGTGCGTGCGCCGGCGGTGCCCTGCGCGCGTCACGTCCGCCTTCGGCCACAAGCCACTACCAGACCGGCCCGGCTCGCGCGCATGACCCTGACCAGGAGCCAACCGTGTACATCAGGACCCTTTCGCGTCAGGGGATGATGCCCGCTTGCCATGCGGCATGTCTTGGCGGATCTGACGAACCGGGCGGTCGGGCAAACACCGACGGATCGACCTGTGCCGCCTCCGGCGAGGTCTCGAAGCCCGGCAGCAAGTTGCTCATGGCGGTCGATTGCGTCGCGGTCGCCGCCACCGGCGCGAGCACGGATCCAGCGAAGAGGGAGTCCCCGGACGCCGGCGACGGGTCGCGGGCGCCGTGACCCTCGGTGACGCCGTGATCGGGCCGGCGCAGCATCCGCACGAGATACCCGCGGTCGGTCTCCTGCGCGACCACCGCGGCATGGGCCAGCTCGGCGGCAGAGCTGCTGATCGGCCGGTCCTCCTCCGGCAGGTCATGACACAGCCGCAGAAACAGGCGCTCACGCTGTTCCGGTGGGAGCGCAGTGAACGCCTCCTGGTGGGCCTGCTCGAGACGTTCGCGTGATGCCACGCGCAGCAGGTACTTGTACCGCGCGGCATCACGCGCCTGCTCCACCGCAGTCGGCCGGTGGTGTCCCGGCTCACGGCTCAGGTCGGCCTTGCTGATCAGACGACCGACTTCGTCGCGGATGCCCATGGCCGCGCCCCCTCGCTCGACCCCACCCAGGAGTTGGGTGGGCAAGGCACAGGTCGGACGATCGTCCGACGAGGCCCCGCACGATCCACGATCCTCTCGGCGCCGCTCACGGTCAACATCCAGCGGCGTCACAGCGCTCGACCACCGCGGCGACGAAAACCCTGCCTGCCTCGGTCCCCGGGGAGGAGACTCGAGAGGTGCGACTCAGGAACTATCCCTGCTGGGTCCTGGGCTACATGTTGCGCGTGAAGCCCGGCGACAAGGACGTCCTCGTCTGCCAGCGCTGCGGCGCCCAGGAGCTGTGGTGGATGAAGCGGATGCGCGACAAGGCTGACAACCTCTGGTCGTAGCAGCAGGATCGGCCACAGCGCACCTGCAACATCGACTGCGGCGCCGTGGCGTCCCACGCACACGAACATCGCGCCCGTCGAGGAGAAGGACATGACTACGGCAAGTACCGAGCCTCGCAAACCCCTGCTCTGTCGCCTCAACCTGCACCACAAGTGGCAGATGGACCACTCGCCCGGCCGAGGGGTGTTCCGTCGCTGCATCCGGTGCGGCAGGGACGATCGCGGCGCCGGCGACTGGCAGCGACCCTCACCCCCCTCCGCAGACAACTATTGACAGGCAACCCTGGACGTGGCTTCACCCAGTGGGGTCAGCATCGCTGCTGGAGCGACCACGCCGCTCGTTGGACGAGTCCGACCATGCCGCTGTCGGCGCGGCGCCGGGTGGCGTGGATGTCGCCGTCGGGCACTTGCCACGACGGTGCGAGCACCGTCGGGCGCCGGGCGCTTGTCGCAGCCCGTAGGGGACACTGGGGGAACGCCCACCTAAGCTTCGACAAGGAGTCAGCCGTGACCGAGGGAACCGTCCGCTGGTTCGATCCCGACCGGGGGTTCGGCTTCATCGCCCTCCGGCAGGAGGCAGAGGACCTGTACGTGCATGCGTCCGAGATCGTCAGCGACGACGCGATCAGGCTGCTCCGGGAGGGGCAGGTGGTCGAGTTCGAGATCGGCGAGGGGGACCGCGGCCCGCAGGCACGCCGCGTCCGGGTCACGGCCGACCAGGCCGCCGATACACCGCTGGGCGTGCTCGGCACCGTGTCCTGGTACGAGCCCGCCAAGGGGTACGGCTTCATCACGCCCGACGGTGGTGGTGCCGAGATCTTCGTGCACAGTTCGGCCATCGTGGGGGGCGGCGTGGTCTCGGAGGGGCAGCGGGTGGCGTTCCTCGTCGTCGACGGGGAGAAGGGACCGCAGGCTGACCATCTGCTCCCCTTGGGAGCCCAGGCCGCCCAGCAGGGCGTGGCATCCGACGGGGCGGACGGCACCGTGTCCTGGTACGACGTAGACAAGGGATTCGGGTTCATCACCCCCGAGTCGGGCGGCCCCGATGTCTTCGTCCACGTCCGCGCGCTGGCCGACGGGCTCCCCGAGCTGCGCGAGGGGGACCGGGTGACGTACGACATCGTCGTGAGCGAGAGGGGCCCGCAGGCGCGCGACGTGCGCCTCGCGCGCAGCTGGACACCGCCGGGCGCACCCGCCAGGTCGACGACCCGCGCTGGGTCGGGACGCCGGGAGGCATCCGACGTCCCGGCGCGCGGCGGCGAGGGAGTGGTCGCGCGCTACGACGCGGAGCGGGGGTTCGGCTTCATCGCCCCGGACGCGGGAGGTGCGGACCTGTTCGTGCACGTGTCGGTTCTGAGAGGCGCCGAGGCGCTGCACCAGGGCGATCGGGTTCGGTACCACGTGCGACAGAGCGATCGAGGACCACAGGCCGACCGCGTCGAACGGGTGTGAGCGGGACGACGGTCCGGGCGGAGCCGGTGCTCAGGCGTGTCCCGATCCCGCTGCATGCTCAGCCGCGACGAGCGCGTTCGGCGCAAGCCGTTCCAGCGTGGCAGCGGCTCCCGTAGCCTCCGACCCGTGACCGCACTCCGCCCACTGCTCCTGACCGGCGGTCCCGCGGTGGGCAAGACTACGACCGGGCGAGCCCTAGCCGAGACGACGGAGCGATGCGCATACATCGACGTCGATTGGCGTACGCCAGATGATCAAGAGCGGCGGCGTCGCACCATGGCAAGGCGCAGAGGGCCGCGCGCAGCATCTTCTGGGGATTCGCAACGCTGCCGCGTTGGTCGCCAACTTCACCGACGCGGGGATCAACGTGATCCTGACCGATGTCATCACTCAAGACCTTCTGAACATCTACCGAGACCTGGTGCCGGGTCTGGTGGCCGTTCGGCTGGCCTGCGACCTCTCGATCGCACGAGCGCGGGCAAGCAGCCGGCCGGTCTACCTCACTGCGGCCGAGTTCGAGATGCTTCATCGCCAACAGACCGACCCACTGGAGACCGACTCGGAGCTAGACGTGTCTGGCATGACGCTGGAAGCTCAAGTCGACGCTGTACGCCGGCGGTGGCGGCGCCGATCGCAAGACGTCTAGTTTTCACTGGCAGGAGTCGTCCGCAACTGCCGCATTGAGGGCGGCTACGCTCGCCCGATCATGGCTCCCTTCTGTGTCAAGACGCCGTCGGCAGAGGCGTTCTACGCTGAGGCTTGGCGGGTCCGGGAAGTGGCTTGTCCGAAGAGCCGGTGTGGGGTTGTGAGCCGGTCGCGCTGGAGTCAGAGCCGTTGCCCCGGTGCCCTCCCGGGCCCGTCACTGTGGTGATCCGGCCGGCTACGTAGTCGCCGAGCATCGTCCGGAACACCAGGTCGGACAGCCGCCGTTTGAGGCAGCGCATCGCCTCCATCGAGCTCTTCCCGGCGGCCTTCTTCCGGTCGAAGTAGGCGCGGCCCTCCGTCGGGGTGCGCAGCTGCACGGTGGCCATGATGTGCAGCACCCGGTTGATCTGCCGGTTCCCGCCCCGGGACAGCCGGTGGCGGATGTGGTCCCCGGAGGACGCGTCGATCGGGGCGGTCCCGGTCCAGGACGCGAAGTGGTTGCGGTCCGGGAACCGGGACAGGTCCCCCACCTCGACCAACAACCGCGCCGCACCGGACGGGCCGATGCCGTGCAGCCCCAGCAGTGAGGTCCCGGTCGCCGCGACGAGCTCCTTCAGCTCCTGGTCCGCGGCCTTCTTCCGCGCGTAGATCCGCTCCAGGTCCGCCACCAGCTCGGCCGCGACGCGTTTGCGGGTCTTGCCGACCGCGTCCCGCGGCCGGACCCCGGCCAAGATGGCCCGCGCCTGGGCTGCGGAGAGGTGCTTCTTCGCGCCACCAGGCAGCATTTCCAACAGGATCCGGTGCAGCTGGCTGATCTTGCGGGTGTGCTCGTCCCCGATCGAGCGGCGCCGGTCGACCAGCAGCTGGAGCACCTCGAGCTGCGCGTCCGTCACGACCGGTCGCAGCCCGGCCATCCGCGTGCCGACCAGGGCCACGGAGTGCGCGTCGGTCGCGTCGGTCTTGCGGCCCTGCCCGGTCGCGAACACCCGGGCCCGCGCCGACAGCTTCGCCGGCACGTCGACCACGTCCTGCCCGTCCGCGATCAGCCGGTGCGCGATGTGCCGCCCGATGCCCTCGCAGCCCTCGATCGCCCACACCCGGTCCGGCCAGGCGGCGACGTGCTCGAGCATCGCCTTGTAGCCCTCGACGGTGGTGTCGAACCGGCCGCCGCCGACCACGGACTCGTCGGCCGCCATCACCTCGATCGTCACGCTGCGCTTGTGCGGATCCATCCCGATCACGACCCGCGGAACCTGCTCCTCCATATGAACCTCCCTCGCCCGGAACCGATCACTTCGATGGGCGTGGAGGGCACCGCTACTTAGAGCAGAGCAATCCCTTCTTGAGCCTCTCCTGCCCGGCGATGCCCGGGCGGCGCAACCCATGAGTGAGCCACACGACCAAGCGTGGGCAGCCGCTATTTCGAGCGACGAGCCCGGGCACCTGAACCAGAGCCTGCGCAGGCACCGGTCCTGCCGTCAATGAAACAAGTAGCCGCGCTGAGGACGCTTGCTCCCGTCCCGGCCGAAGGCGGTGGATACGGCATCGCGAGTCTCACCTTGCCGCGCGCGCTTCGCGACTCAGAAGCATTGGGAATGGCAAGATCCGCCGAGTGAGGTGGCGCCGGAACAAGACCGCGAAATGGGTGGCCACGAACTCGAAGGACCCTTCAACGCTTGGCTCAACGAGGGAAGCGATCGCGCCCTCTGCGCGAAGTCGGCCAAATGCGCAGCTCCCGGCTACTCACTCAGCGGATCGTCGAGGTCTCTCGCGACCGACTGCCTCGCCCTACTGGCCATCCGTAGAAGCCGGTACGACGGGCTCTACAAGGCCCCCGACGGGCCACAGGTCTCATACCTCAGCTTTGGAGCGCCCCTCGAGCTCTGAACTGAATCGCACGTTCATGCGGCGCTGAGGACGTGCTTCCGGTCGCAACGCGCGTGCGCCTCCTGGCATACCTGGCGTCCTACCCCGGGCCCTTTCGGGCGTGGATGTGGTTCGTGTAGGGGAACCGGTCCTAGCGCGACGCGACGGAGGCGCGAAGCGCGGCTCGCCGCCTGCGCAGGCTCGCGATCAGCATGCCTTGGCGCCGCAGCAGCAGGCGACGCTCCGGGTTCGTGATGAGTCGGCCGCCGAACGGCACCAGCAGGGGTAGTTGGCGCAGACGATCCTCGGTGGCGCTCAACGCGCCGATGAGCTCTCGGATGCTCATTGAGGCCAGCTGCGGTGTCGACTCCTCGACGGGTGCGGCCAGGTTTGGCGCATACGTCATGTGGTTCTCCAATGCCAGAACGGTCACGGTTCCCGGTGTGCGCTGTCCGGTGTCCGGTTGGTGCCTCGATTACACACGGCCGGGCTGGCGGTCGATATCGGCAAACCTGCCGACGGCCATCGGGGCCTGCAGTCCGAGCCGACCCCATCTGCCGATAGCGGGCGTGGCTGCAGCCATGCGGACCAGGAAGCGC
The DNA here is from genome assembly GCF_041941675.1 of Terrabacter sp. BE26. Taxonomy (GTDB): domain Bacteria; phylum Actinomycetota; class Actinomycetes; order Actinomycetales; family Dermatophilaceae; genus Terrabacter. The sequence goes on from NZ_CP090122.1 coordinate 4,078,450, forward strand.
GCGGCTTCGGCCGCGGTCCGCCTCATTCTGAGGAGAACATCCACATGCGCATCGATCTCATCGCCCTCTGGGGCTGCCACTCCCCCTCCCGCGTAGGGCGGCACGGTGTTCCCGCCACCGCCGCCACCGGATCCGAGGTCAAGTCCCGATCGGTGGTGTATGACGGTGATCCGTCGGGGTTGTTCGCTTAGGTGGTGATGGCGCCGGCATACCTCAGGATTACAGGCGAGTTCGGCGTCCGAGCCGGGCCAGCAACCAGCAGGGAGGCGTCAGCGGCGCCGTTGGCGGAGTGCCTTTCCGAACCCGAGCATTGCGCAGTTGACCGCGCACACTGGCGGGACCCGCGGACGTGCGTGTCAGCGACTCGGCGGACGCGGCGGGCGTTTCGGTGATGATGACCTTCCCGCCCAGGTCCAGGCCGCGACGAACCCAGGCAGGACCCCAGCCCAGCGCTCCCCCCTCCGTGGCGTGCAGCAGAAGGAGATGCCCGTCCCAGACGGCGGCCGCGGCATCCGGATCGGCCGCCACCCGGGGTAGACCCGCCGCGCAGGTCCGCGCGGTCGAGAAGGAGGGACGTTGTTCCCGCTGCCCGAGCGTGGATCGCCCCCACTGGAAGAAAACGATTGGCCCGCCCGGGCCCGTGGGGTGGCCACGGGGTACGGTTTGAGGGAGTCGGGAAGCCGACATGCCGTCGGTGGTCCGGCCGCGATGCCATGAACGACGAGCGAGCCTCGCACCCGCACTTCCGCCACGACGTCCTGATCCACGACGATGACGCCGCGCTGGTCGACGCGACCCGTCGCTTCGTCCGACAGGGCCTGGACGCGGGTGCGGACGTGCTCGTCCACGGCACCCGCAGCAGGATGGTGATGCTCGAGCAGGCGCTCACAGCCCATCCGCGACTCACCTACGGGTACGACGAGCAGATGTACGTGGCGCCCTCGCAGACCCTGTTCGCGTACCAGAGCCAGCTCGCCGGACGGGCACCGGGGTCGCGGGACGTCTGGGTCACGGGCACCGTGCCGCTGGGGGCGACGAGCGCGGCGCAGGCGGCCTGGTCGCGCTACGAGTCGGCCGTGAACGAGGCGCTCGGGTCGTTCCCGTTCCAGGCCATGTGCACCTACGACACCCGGTCCACGCCGCCCGAGGTGATCGCCGCCGCCCGCGCCAGCCACCCGGGCCTCGACAGCGGCGAGGGCAGCGTGCCCTGCCCGGACTACCGCCCACCCGCCGCCTTCCTCGCCCTCCCCCTGGCGAAGGTGCCGCAGACGCCGCGGGAGGCGCCGCAGCTGGCCACCGATGTGTTCGGCCTCGACGACCTGGTCTCCCTGCGCGGCATGGTCCGGGCCACGGCCCGCTCGGCCAGTGCTGTCGCACTCGACGCCATCGAGGACCTCATCGTCGCCGTCCACGAGGTGACGGCCAACAGCGTCATCCGAGGCGCGCCTCCCGTGCTGGTGAGGATGTGGGCCAACCTCACCCAGATCGTCGTCCAGGTCGTCGACGACGGTCCCGGAGGCGTGGACCCGCTCGCCGGCTATCGGTTCCCCGACTTCGACGGCGCGCTGGGCCTGTGGGTGGCCCGGCGAGTGGTCGACGACCTGATCATCGACACCCCGCGCGACGGCGGCTGTCGCATCCTGCTGATCAAGACCTGACGCCGCCCATTCACGGCTCCCCCCGGGCGCCCATGACGCCTCCGTGCGCGGCCTGAAGTGGTTCGGCGGCTGGGCCGGGCGACGTAACGCGCGCCGGCGAATCACGGTGCGCGTGCCGGGTGAGGTCGACATGAAGATCGAGGTTGGCTGGCGGGTCAGCGCTCTCCGGATCTGATCCTGTGAGGTCTTGCGGGAGAAGGCCGGGGGTGCGGCGGTGGCGGGGGTCAGGCGTCGCGTCGTCGCAGTCGGATGGCGGCGAGAAGCAGGACGACGGCGGCATATCCGCAGAAGAGTCCGAAGCCGGTCCAAGGACCCAGCGCGGAGGGGTCGGTGTGCACCTGCATGACCCCTTCGCCGACCGTGCTCGGCAGGTACTTGTCGATCGGGTCCGACCAGGAGGTCGGCAGGAACCGCACGATGATCGGCAGGACGAACAGCACGCCGAACAGCGCGGAGATCGCGCCGGCGGTGTTGCGCAACAGTGCTCCCAGTCCGAGCCCGAGGAGGCCGACCACGGTCAGGTAGAGCGCGGCGCCGAGGACGGCACGGAGCACGCCCGGGTCTCCGAGCCCTGCCTGCAGGTCCTTGCCCCTCAGGATCGACTGCCCGACGAGGAACGCAGCCAGCACCGAGGGAACGGTCACCACCAGTGTCACGACGGCGAACACGACGGCCTTGGCCCACAGGACGGGCAGGCGGGACGGGACGGCCGCGAGCGTGGCGCGGATCATCCCGGTCGCGTACTCACCGGTGATGAGCAGCACACCGAGGACGCCGACGGCCAGCTGGGCCAGGAAGATCCCTGCCAGGCTGCGCGAGGTGGGGTCGAAGCCGGCCGCCTCCCGGGCGTTGTGCGGGGGCCAGTGCGCAACGGTCACGGACGGCACCAGGACGGCGAGCCCGAGGATGAAGACCACCGCGGCAAGCATCGAGAAGACGGTCGAGCGCAGCGAGCGGAGCTTGGTCCACTCGGACAGCACGACCCGGGCCTGGGTGACCTTCTTGGGGGCCGCAGCACTCGGGCGCTCCCGGGCGCCTGCAGTCGCGCTGCTCGCGTTGTTCGTGGTCGCGGTGCTCACCGGTTCGCTCCAGCGGTCGTGAGCGCGCTGCCGCCCTCGGTGGTGGTGGTGGTGCCGTGGTACTCCACAGCGTCCCTGGTCAGGTCCATGAACGCCTCCTCCAGCGAGGTCTGCTGGGGGGCCAGCTCGAGCAGCGTGATCCCGGCGGCGCCGGCGGCGAGGCCGACCTCGTCGGTGCTCAGCCCGCTGACCTCGAGAGCGTCCCCGCCGGTCGCCTCGACGCGCACGTCGCGGCCGGTGAGGACCGCCGACAGGGCGGCGGGGTCGGTGGTGCGGACCCGGACCCGGTTCCCGGAGGCGCTGGCGATGAACTCCTGGACGCTGGTGTCGGCGATCAGCTTCCCGCGTCCGACGACGATCAGGTGCTCGGCGGTCTGGGCCATCTCGCTCATCAGGTGCGAGGAGACGAACACGGTGCGGCCCTCGGCGGCCAACGACTTCAGCAGGGTTCGGATCCAGCGGATCCCGTCGGGGTCCAGCCCGTTGACCGGCTCGTCCAGGATGATCGTCTGCGGGTCACCGAGCAGCGCCGAGGCGATGCCGAGCCGCTGCCCCATCCCGAGGGAGAAGGTGCCGGCGCGCTTCTTGGCGACCTCGCGCAGCCCGACCAGGTCCACCACCTCGTCGACCCGCCGCCGGGAGATGCCCGCCGTCTGCGCCAGGGCGAGCAGGTGGTTGAACGCGCTGCGGCCCGTGTGGATCGACCGGGCCTCGAGCAGTGCGCCGACCTCGTGCAACGGGGACGCGTGCTCGCGGTAGGCCTTGCCGTTCACGCAGACGCTGCCGGATGTCGGGGCGTCCAGCCCGAGGATCATGCGCATCGTGGTGGACTTCCCGGCGCCGTTGGGCCCCAGGAAACCGGTGACCACCCCAGGCCTCACGGTGAAGGTCAGGTCGTCCACGGCGGTCTTGGTGCCGTAACGCTTGGTCAGGCGCGAGGCCTCGATCATGGGCAGCTCTCTCATCGTCGACGTGGAGCGAAGAACCGGGCCGTCCAGCAGGGCCTGGACGTGGTGTCCCGAGCTCGCGACCCTGTGCGGCACGGGAGCAAGGCACGCGCAGCGTGCCTGATCCACCTGTGTGCGCGCTGTGGCCGCTGCGCCGGACGCCGGCGCGATGGGGCTGCGTGCGCCTGCCTTCCACGAGCGGTGGTGGTCCAGCGGTGACTCAGTCGAGGGCCGCCGGGCGAGCCCTTCCGCTCGTCACGGCCCACCCGACGATGCCCGCGATCGCGGCCGCCCACACCACCGTGACCAGTCCCGTGCCGAACGCCAGGCCGCCACGCGCCGCCGAGACGCCCATCCAGTCGGCGACGGAGGCCCCCAGGGGGCGGGTGATGACGTATGCCGTCCAGAACGCGAGCACGGGCCCGCGCCGCAGGCGCCAGTACCCGAGCGCGGGAACCGCGAACGCGGCGGCGAAGAGCACCGCAGAGCCCAGGTACCCGAGTCCGAGTACCACCGCGGTGAGGTCACCGGCGGCCGTCCCGAGCGCGAACGTGGTCAGCACGGTGGCCCAGTAGAAGGCCTCACGACGCCTCGTGTCGATGCTGTGCACCGACAGGGTCCCCTCGAGGCGGTGCCACAGACCCAGCAGCAGCGCGAGCACGACTGCGAAGCCGACGGTCGAGACGGCATACGGCACACCGAACCCGACGTGGGCGACGTCGGCAGCGACGGTGCCGAACACGCTGACCATGGCCACGGCGGTCCAGTAGATCCACGGCACGTAGCGCTTGGCGGCCAGCTGCATCGCCAGCGCCGCCACGAGGGCCAGGCCGGAGAGCCCGACGGCGAGGACCGCGCCGATGGTGTGGGCGAGATAGTCCGAGGCGGTCTCACCCATGCCGGTCGTAAGGACCTTGAGCACCCAGAAGAGCGCGGTCAGCTCGGGGACCCGGGCCAGACGGGCCTGAGTTGGGCGGGTGGGGGTGGCGCGGGCCTGCCCGGTGGCGGACTCAGGAGTGATCACGACCGTGATGGTGCCAACCAGAGTTGGACGTTCCCTGACATGTCAGGCAGCCACCCCGTATGACGGGCTAGGGCTCGTGCCATGTGACGGCCGGACGCATCAACTAGTTTGGCGTGATGACACCTCCCTCTCCGGAGATCGACGTCAAGCGCCGCGCCGGCTGGCTGCCCCAGGACCAGGACGCGCTTGAGGCCTGGCTCGCCGGGCACCGTGAACGGGTCGAGAGTCACGGTGAACGCCAGCTGCACCCCGTCGTCCAGGAGTTCGCGCAGCTGATCGACGGCGATCCGGTGCTTCGCATGTACGCCGAGCGGATGATCGCCGAGGTCCCGAGCGGGAAGCCCTACAGCAAGCGGCACCTGCAGAGCGTGGACCAGCTGCTCCGGCTGATCGACGAGGTGCTGACCGTGGCGCCGGAGTTCGGCGAGGAGCACGTGACCCTCCCGCTCGCCGCGATCCTGGACTGGACGACCGGGACCAGGTCCGGGTTCGCGTTCTACCGAGACTCACGGGTGAACGCGATGCTCAAGAAGCTGCTCACCGTCTGGTGCGAGTTCCTGAGCAGCCCGGCGTCGCTGTACGTGCTCAATGACTCCGACACCGGGTGGATGTCGCAGGCGGCCCGTCGCGCGATCGGCATCGAGCAGTACCGGCACGACCCCGCTGACCCGCACTGGGGGTTCACCTCGTGGAACGACTTCTTCACCCGGCGGTTTCACCAGAAAGCCCGCCCGGTCGCCGAACCCGACGACGACGCGGTGATCGTCAGCGCCTGCGAGTCGACGCCGTACAGCATCAAGACCGGCGTCCAGCGACGTGACCGCTTCTGGCTGAAGTCCCAGCCGTACTCGCTCGAGGACATGCTGGCGGGCGACGAGTCGGTCGACCAGTTCGTCGGGGGCACGGTCTACCAGGCCTTCCTCAGCGCCACCAACTACCACCGCTGGCACGCTCCGGTGGCTGGCACGATCGTGCGCGCGTTCGTCCAGGACGGCACGTACTACTCCGAGGCTGACTCCGAGGGGCCGGCCGCGGTGGAACCGACCAACTCACAGGGCTATCTCGCCCACGTCGCGACACGGTCGATCATCCTGATCGATGCCGACGATCCGGCGATCGGGCTGGTGGCGGTCGTTCTCGTCGGCATGGTCGAGGTCTCCTCCTGCGTGATCGCCCCACCGGTCACCGCCGGCTACCACGTGGCCAAGGGCGACGAGCTGGGCCACTTCCAGTTCGGCGGCTCCACGCACTGCCTCATCTTCCGCCCAGGCGCCATCGCTGACTTCAGCCTCGGGGTCCTGCCACAACCCGAGAACCCGGACGCGCCCCTCGTGCTCGTGCGCTCGAAGCTCGCGACGGCCACCGCGACCAGCAGAGCTGGTGGCTAGGCCCTTCACGGCGCTGCGCATAGGGGGTGCACCCCGTCGCGAGCTGGACGTGTCCCGGGCGCAGGTGCTCAGAGCTCGACCACCACCGTCCACGGCCCGCTCATGTGCCGGGGGCGGACGGTGACGGTCAGGGTGCCGTCCAGGATGTCCACGGACGGGAGCGACTGGTAGCCAAGGCTGTTGCTCAGGTCGGAGTCGAAGAAGCTGAGCCAGCCGTCGCGGACCATCGGGTTGGCGGTGGTCGGCTCGTCCGGGGCGTTCTTGCCGTTGACGGTGAGCTGGATCTGCCCGGTCGTCGTCGGCATGACGTACGCCCGCGCCGCGTCGCGCGGATACGGAGTCGCCAGCCGGACGGTGACGGGCGCGTTGGGGTCCGGGCCGCTGTGGATGGTCGTGGAGGGTCCCATCCGACCCCACGCCCGGGTGTCCGCAGCTCCGGTGAAGGGGGCCTTGCCGACCGGATAGGCCTCGAACGGCACGGCAGTGTAGATCGCCACGGGGATCGTCGTGGGTGGGTGGGGAGTCGTCGTGTACGCCCACATCCTCAGGTGCCCGTCCCTGACTGGGAGCGATGCCATCCAGTCGGCGATGCCCGGGCGTGGCACGTCGGGTGCGCACCCGCTGCCCGCGAAGCCGGGCCACTGCACCTGGACCTTCTGGCTGCGTGAGTCCATCGAGCCGCTGAGCGACAGCGGCTGCCCGGTGGCAGCAGAGCAGCGGTAGAGCGCGAAGTACGGTCCGCCGGTGGCTGGCAACGTCACATCCAGCGGCGTACCGGAGAACCGGGTCGCGGGCAGGCCGATCGTCCCGATCCTCTCGACCGGCACGTGCACGACCCTGACGAGGTGCATGCCACCGGTCCACGTGTCGAAGCCCTGCAAGGGCGCCGTCGGGGCGGGCGCGCCCGTCGGTCGGGTCACGGGAAACGTCGGGGTGGGCTGCGGCGCGTCCCAGGTCGTGTCCCCCGCCGGCACCGACGGGTGGACGGGTCGTGCGCTGAGGGCAACGGCGGTCACCGCCACCACGAGGGCCGCCACGAGTCCGCCGGCGACGGCCGCTACGCGCTGGCGTGCGGCTTCGCGTCGGGCGCGGGACCGCACGGCCGCGAGCGTCGACTGGGGGTCAAAGGGCCTGTCGACATCGGCGAGCCGGTCGAGCTCGGCACGCAGCTCGTCGGTGCTCGTCATGGCTCGTTCCTCTCGTCGGCAACGACCAGCGGCCCGGGAGCGTGGCGCTCCGGGACAAGATGCTCGGAGACGCGGAGCCGGTCCAGGGCCCGCGACTGGTGCGCCTTGACCGTCCCGATGCTCACCCCGAGGTGGTCAGCGGTCTGACGCTCGGTCAGGTCGTGGAAGAAGCGCAGCACGACGACGGCGCGCTGCTGCGGTGAGAGGTCGGCCAGCGCCTGCGCGACCGAGTCCTCGGCGACGACCCTCTCGGCGGCATCCGGCGCGACGCACTCGGGAAGACGCTCCGTGGGCAGTTCGCCGCGCCACAGTCGCCGGGACTGGGTCAGGTACTCGTTGACGAGAATCCGCCGGACGTAGGCCTCCGGCTGCTGAGCCTGGGCCCACCGTCGCCACGCCTTGAGCAGCGCCGACTGGACGAGGTCTTCGGCCGCGGCGTGGTCGCGCGTCAGCAGATACGCGGTCCGGTGGAGCGCCCCAGACCGCGCCAGGACAAAGTCTGCGAACCCCTCGGGCTCGATCTGGTGACCCCACATACCCCTCAGACTGCCTGGACCCGGGCAATGGTTGACGGACCTTCGCCGTGTTCTGCGAGGAGCTCGGGTTCCCGGCAAGGGCAACGTCCCGTCATTCCACCTTCTCCCCCACCTTCCCGGCTCGGAACGCCCCGGGAACCTACCCCGTCGTCCCGGACGGATTTCTCGGCTACACCCATCGGCCGAACGACCTGGCGGAAGAGGTCGACGCGGCGCGCCTCCGACGGGGACGACCTCGTGGGCGTGGAGGGTATGCCGCTCTCGAGCGAGGACATGGCGCATCGCGTCGCCGACCGTGCGGCCTGGGATGTCGTCCTCGACGCGGCGCGCCATCGAGCACGTTCCGGAGCTGCTCGGCCCCGGCAATCGCCTGGGCCTGGCCGTCGAAGCCGACAACACCCCAGCAGTGCGCCTGTACGAGTCCTTGGGCTTCGAGCGTCATCCCACGATCGCGCCAGTTGACGTCTGGACCTGGACGGATGAAAACGGCGTGACCCATGAGCAGTGCGACCCCTGCACCTACTGGACTCGGGAACCACTCTCGCTTTGAAGGTCCACCTTGGCGCTCTTCGTCGTCGCCGCCGGAAAGCACTGTGTCCTCTGGCCCGACCCATCCCTGGCAGACTGCCGCTCGTGACTGGTAGCGCGATCGTGCTTGCTGGCGTGTCGAGCGTCGGGAAGACGTCCGTGTCCGAACACCTGCAACTGGTGCTTCGCGAGCCGTACCTGCGTGTCGGCCTCGACCACTTCTTTTCGATGTTCCCCTACGAGTGGCGCGACCACCCCCGCGGTCCCGGACCAGGATTCTGGGTCGACGAGACCCTCGACCCGGACGGCTCTCCCCGCGCCAGGATCCACTACGGCGAAGCGGGCGCGCGGATGCTGACCGGGATGCGCGCCGCAGTCAACGCACTGCTGGCCAGCGGCAACAACGTCATCATCGACGAGATGCCTGTCGACGACTCGATCATCCCCGCGTGGCGTCAGGACCTGCGTGCCGCCTCCACGTTATGGGTCCGGTTGACTGCCTCCCTTCCCGTTCTGGAGGAGCGCGAACACGCTCGGACGAAGGGCCGGCAGTTGGGCAACTCCCGCGGACACTTCAACGTGGGGTCGGAAGGCAAATGGGATCTCGTCATCGACACGGACAACCTCGCGCCATCCGAGACGGCCGCCAAGATCGTCCGGGCGCTGGGCAGCGAAGACTGATCGCAAGTCGGGAGGAGGTTCCGGCATGGCCCGAGTGCTGCTGACCGGGATGTCCGGCGCAGGCAAGAGCACCGTCCTCGACGCTCTTGCCCGCGCGGCTACACGACCGTGGACACCGACTACGACGGCTGGGAACTGCCCGGCGCGATGTGGGACGAGCCGCAGATGAGCGCGTTGCTCAGCCAGCACGACACCATCGCCGTCAGCGGGACAGCACAGAACCAGGCCGCCTCTACGACAGGTTCGAGCGCCCGTACAAGTCCCTTCGCATCGTGTTCTCGGCGACGATCGTCGGAGGCAACCTCGGCACTACAGAGGTCGGCGGCTCCACCGACTTCGCCCAGTGGTTGCCGCTCGACCAGGTTGGGGGGCTCCGGGCCACAGCGGACATTGTCGACATCGCCTACGCGGCCATGGCCGCTGAATAGACGCACTCATCTGCAGCCGGTGGACCACGCGATTTCCCTGCTCGTAAGGGGGCGGACGTCACGATGTGGGCCGGTGGGTTCGCGAGCGTGCTTCACCGAAGAGGCGACGACGCGTCAGACCCCGGCCTGGCCCTCCGGCCCTGCCAAAGAGCCACCGTTCGATGTCAGAGCCGAGAGAATGGGCGCACGCTGACGAAGGCGCCGCATCGCGAGTCCGCCGTGGTGCCCACCGTGCGGAGCGTTCCGGAGGCGCCCCTCGTACCAGGAGTCGTCATGGCAACCACGGCAGCTCGAAACCGCGATCGCAACCCCTCGCCGGTGCCACGAGAGGCTGCGCCTGCACTGCCGGTGATCGCCGCGGTCCTCAGCCCGTTGTGCCGATCCCCCGTCGCGACGCGCACCCGAGGGCGCCTGTTCCCCGCCGACACTCCGGCTCGTGTGCGCTGATGGCGGCGACGAGCGCACAAGGCGCGGGTGCACGCAACGCCTCACGGGAGGGTCCCGGTCTGGGTCGAGTCCTGACGCTGACCGACGCGGTGGTCGCCATAGCCATGACGCTGCTGGTGCTGCCCCTGGTCGAAGTCGCCGGACAGGTCGGTACGAACAGCATCGGCGCCTACCTGGCCAACCACGGCAACCTGTTCCTGTCCTTCGCCATCAGCTTCGTGGTGATCTACGTCTTCTGGGCCGCGCACAGCGTCGCGTTCCGCCGGGTCGAGGAGACGCACACCGAGGTCCCAGCTCTGTACCTGCTGAACCTCGGCTGGCTGCTTCTGATCGCCTTCTTGCCCTTCCCCACCGCCGTCGTCGGGCGCGCGCTGACGACAACCTCGGCACCCGTGTACATCGGCACCATGACCGTGCTCTCCGCGCTCACCGCCGGCATCATCACGGTGACCGACCGAGCCATCGGACCGCCCCGACGAACCGGTTGGGCATGGCTGACCACGGCCGTCTTCGGCGTGTGTTGCGTCGTGAGCCTCGCCAATGCCGACCTGGGAATGCTGGCACTGCTGTCAGTCGCAGTCGTCCGGGCCGTAGAGAGGAGAATGCTCGCCCACTGACCCCATCGCGGGGTCGCGACAGCATCACGGTTCCTGCGCCACCTCTACTGCCGCTGATCGGTCGTGCCGATGAGCAAGCCGCAGCGCTTCTCAACTTGCGGCGCGATCGAGGTGCCCCGCCTGCGTCAGGATGCGAAGTTGTCGACGTCCGTGATTGCCTCGACGAAGGGCTCGGGTGCTTCCTGAGGCAGGTTGTGTCCGACTCCGCCGGAGACGGTTCGGTGGGTGTACTTGCCCGAGAACTTGCCGGCATACGCGTTGGGCTCGGGGTGGGGTGCCCCGTTGGCGTCACCTTCGAGGCTGATCGTGGGCACCGAGATTTCTGGAGTCGCAGCGAGCTGCTCCTCCAGGTCGTCGTACCGGGACTCGCCGGGCGCCAGCCCGAGCCGCCAGCGGTAGTTGTGGATCACGATGTCGACGTGGTCGGGGTTGTCGAAGGAACCGGCGGTGCGGTCGAAGGTCTCGTCATCGAAGCCCCACTGCGGGGACGCGGTGTGCCAGATCAGCTTCGCGAAGTCCCGTCGGTAGCGGTCGTAGCCGGCCCGACCCCGTTCGGTGGCGAAGTAGAACTGGTACCACCACGAGAGCTCGGCCGCTGGTGGCAGCGGCGACCTGTTCACCGTCGGGTTGCCGATCAGGTAGCCGCTGACCGACACCATCGCCCGGCACCGCTGAGGCCAGAGCGCGGCGACGACGTTGGCCGTCCGAGCGCCCCAGTCAAACCCTGCGAGGATCGCCGAGCCGATGTGCAGCGCATCCATGAGATCGATGACGTCGGCAGCGAGGGCGGCCTGTTGGCCGTTGCGCACCGTCTCGCCTGAACGAAAGCGGGTGGTCCCGAAGCCCCGGACGAACGGCACCACGACGCGATAGCCCGCCTCGGCGAGCAGTGGTGCGGCATCGGCGTAGCTGTGGATGTCGTACGGCCAGCCGTGCAGGAGCAGGACAGGCCGACCGTCTGCCGGCCCGGCGACCACGTAACCGACATCCAGGGCGCCGGCGTCGATCTGGCGCACTGGTCCCCACGACTGGGTGTTCATCTCAGCTGACCTTGGCGAGGGCTTCCTCGATCACGTCGGTGACGATGTCCGGCTTGGAAAGCATGATCAGGTGGGAGCCGTCGACCTCGGTGATCTGTGCTCCGGCCCGCGCGGCGTGCGCGCGCACCACATCGGTTCCGGCGGCCCGGTCCTGGGTGGCCACCACCGCCCACGAGGGCAGCCTCTTCCAGGCCGGTGCTCCCGATGGTTCGGAGAATGCAAGCTCTGACACCGGTCGCTGGATCACGCCGATCAGGGCCGCCTGCGCCTGGGGCAGGTCGGCCGCGAACGCGTCATGTGCCTTGGCGGGGTCGAGCGTGAACTCCGTTGCCGTGGTCCCGTTCTGCGGGTACTGCCGCGGTACCTGTGCGGACCCCAGGACGCTGTCCTTGGACTCGGCAGTGCTCTCGCCCAGCCGTTCCCCCTCGTCTGGGGCGAAGGCGGCGACGAACACCAGGCCGGCCACGTTGGCGGCGTCGGCCGCGGCGTTCGAGATCACCGCACCCCCGTACGAGTGCCCTACCAGGAGCACCCGGCCGGGGATCTGCTGGATCAGCTTTGCGACATACGCGCTGTCGATCGCGATGCCGCGCAGCGGGTTTGCGGCAGCGACCACCGGGACGCCCTTCGCCTGCAGGCGTTCGATCACGCCGCTCCAGCTCGAGCTGTCGGCGAATGCGCCGTGAACCAGCACGACGGTCAGTGGCGGGGAGCTCGTTGTTGACTGTGACATGGTCATACCTCCTGGGTGGTCAGACTGTGAACAGGTGGCGGCGGCCGCTGGTGCCGGCGGATTCGTGGTGGGTGGCCCCGACTGGGCACGGCACCATCTCTTGACTCAGGAAGCCGCCGGGGTCAGCTGCGTAGCGGGCGGAACGCGGCCCGGAGCTCGGCGGCGAACAGCTCGGGCTCCTCCCAGGCGGCGAAGTGCCCGCCCCGGTCGGCTTCGTTGAAGTAGGTGAGGGTGGGATAGGCCTGCTCGGCCCAGCTGTGCGGTGTCTGCCAGATCTCGCCCGGGAAGGTGGTGAAGCCGACCGGGACCCGGACGGGAGGTGGCGGCGTCGGGTTCTGTGCGGCGGGTGCGTCCGGCCCGTAGGCCTCCCAGTACGACCGGGCCGCCGAGGCCCCGGTGCCGGTCAGCCAGTAGGTGGTGATGTTGTCCAGGACGTGGTCGGGGGTCAGGTTGCCGGAGGGCTGCCCGTCGACGAAGGCCCGGGAGATCTTGTAGTAGGCGTCGGTGTCGTGGTCGACCATCCAGGCAGCCAGGGCTGCGGGCGAGTCCAGGAGTGCGTAGCCGATCGTCTGCGGCCGGGTGGACTGCTCCACGAAGTAGCCGTTGCCGCTGGTCTGGAACGTCTTGATCGCTGCCAGCGCCGATCGCTCCTGCTCCGTTCTCGACGGCAGGGCGGCCGGGTCGTTCAACGCCGGCACGAGCAGGTTGGTGTGGATCCCGACCAGTCCCTCCCGTGCCTGGCGCCCCATCGCGTCGGTGACGCCGGCGCCCACGTCACCGCCCTGCGCCACGAAGCGGGTGTAGCCCAGTCGGCGCATCAACTCCGCCCAGGCGCGAGCCGTGCGGCCCAGGTCCCAGCCGACCTCGGTCGGCGCGCTCGAGAACCCATAGCCGGGCAGGGATGGCAGTACCACATGAAAGGCGTCCTGGACGCTGCCGCCGTACATCGTGGGGTCGGTGAGCGGACCGATCGAGTCGAGCAGCTCCATGACCGAGCCCGGCCAGCCGTGCGTCATGATCAGCGGGAGCGCGTCCTCGTGCCGTGACCGCACGTGCAGGAAGTGGATCTCCACACCATCGATCTGCGTCATGAACTGTGGCCGCTCGTTCAGCCGCGCCTGGACGCGGCCGAGGTCGTACCCGCTCCTCCAGCGGGTGCAGATGGCCTGCAGCGTGGCCAGCTGCACGCCCTGCGAGCGATCCTCGACGAGCTCCCGGCTCGGCCAGCGAGTCGCGGCAAGGCGACGCTCCAAGTCATCGAGCGCCTCGTGCGGTACAGCCGCCGAGAACGGACGGATGGCATCGGCTCGCTGCTCCGTGGACGTTGACACGATCGAACCTCCTGGAAACGCGGGTTCAGTTTTCCCAGCAGGCTGACACGCGCCGGGGGCACATGACTCATCCCTCGGGGATGATGCCCAGCACCATTCGGGATAGGAGTCTCGCCATAGGGTCGAGTCCTCCGGTTGGGGCCAGTCCATGCCGGGCGAATGAACCGCTGGAGCCCTCGCGGGGGCTCATTGACTGGTCAGCAACTCCATTGCACCCCCTGACCGAGCCGTCCCTCCGACAACTCCCAGGGAGGCGACATGAGCGACAACACGAACCGCAGTGGCGGCACCAGTGGACTGATGGACCAGCAGGCGTCGTGGCTCGGAGACGGCGACTTCCGTGAGGGTTACGCCGACGTCGGCGACGTGCGACTGCACTACGTGGAGGCCGGCGAAGGCCCGCTGGTCGTCCTGCTGCACGGCTTCCCCGAGTTCTGGTACGGGTGGAGGCAGCAGATCGAGCCTCTCGCGGCGGCAGGATTCCGCGTCGTCGCCCCGGACATGCGCGGCTACAACCTGTCCTCGCGGCCCGAACCGGTCAGCGACTACGAGATCGGCAAGCTGAGCGCCGACCTCGGTGGGCTCATCGCGGAGCGCGGCGCCGAGAAGGCACTGCTGGTCGGGCACGACTGGGGCGGAACCGTCGCCTGGGCCACGGCGATGAACCATCCCGAGGCCGTGGACCGGCTGGCCATCCTCAACGCTGCCCACCCGCGCAAGCTGTCACAGGGACTCCACCATCCCAGCCAGCTGCGCAAATCCTGGTATTTCTTCTTCTTCGCCCTCCCAGACCTGCCGGAGTCGGTCGTGCACGCCAACGACTGGCACTTCTTCCGCCACTTCCTGCACGACGCCAACCCGCCCTACACGCCTGAGGAGATCGACCACTACGTGGAGGCATGGTCGCAGCCAGGGGCCGCGACCGGGATGATCAACTACTACCGCTCCTCGGTGAGGACCCCGCAGAAGGATGCAGAGGCGGCGATCCGCCCGGTTCAGGCGCCCACCCTCGTCATCTGGGGCGAGAAGGACGCTTACCTCGGCCAGGACCTCGCCGAACCTGAGCACGACGACGTACCCAACCTCGACCGCGTGGAACGCCTGCCGGCCGCGTCGCACTGGGTGCATCACGACGCGGCTCACCAGGTCACCCAGCTGCTCGCCGACTTCTTCGCCCCCGCCCGGAACGCGAAGCACCGCTGACAAGTTGAGCGGTGGGACGTCGGGAAAGCCGCCCCGGAAGGGACGGACCCGACGAGACAGACCGACACCTCGTGCGACCGTAGACAGCGCGGGAGCAGCGTCCTGGCAGGTGTCACGGCACACTGGGTTCGTGCCCCAATCAGAGAACCCACGGGCGGCAAGCACCGGGACGAGGTTGTCGGACGCTGAACTGATCGCCCGAGCGGCCGAAGCCCTCAACCCGCAACTTCTCGCCGCGGGGTTCTGGGTCGCGGACGTCGGCGCGGCCGTCGAAGCAACGGACGGGCGGGTCTACACAGGCGCCTGCATCGGCGGCTACCTGTCGATCTGTGCCGAGATGGCCGCGCTGAGCCAACTCCTCTCGACCACAGCACCGACCATCACTCGAGTTGTAGCCGTCTGGCGAGACCCCAGCGATGGGGTCTTGTACGTCATCCCACCTTGCGGTCGCTGTCGAGAGTTCATGAAGACCCTGTCGCAGGAGAACCTCGAGACGACGGTCATCCTGGGACCGGACCACACGGCCACCTTGCGTGCCCTCCTCCCCTATCCCGGCTGGCACGCCGAGCGAGTCGATCCGCGCTGACCGGTCCCTCGCGCTCAGGGGGCACCAACAGCGAATCGCCCGGGCAATGCTTGCGGTCGACCAAGTCGACCCCACGGGAGGACGTCCGCCACGCCAGAGAGCGCAGAACGCCGTTCCACGCCGCAGATCGCTGGATCGGTAACCCGCTGAGCCGTGTCCCACGGACGACGGGCATCCGCTGGCTGAACGCGTCGGTGACGTCCCCGCGACTAGTGGGGCTGAAGCTGTGATCTGAGGACGTCCACCTCGCACCCCGGGGCGAAGGGGTCGAAGCCATGCTCGTCGAGCCATCGGATGGCGGTGAGGCTACGCAAGGACCACCAGCCGCGAACCGCGTCAAGGTCGACGCCGGAGCCGTATCCCGCCACGACGTCCTCGAGATGCTCCCGGTGCCCGAGCGTCAAGCTCGCGATGTCGTACATGCCGTCGCCCCGGCCGGCCTCCGACCAGTCGAGGATGCCAGTGACGGTGACGTTGCCCCGTCCCGCGCCGTCCTCGTCGACGAAGACGTGAGCCACCTGGAGGTCGCCGTGCATGAAGACCGGGGGCCGGGGACGCCGCGCGGCCTCAGCGATCGCCCGATTGCGCCTGACCAGGTCTTGAGGCAATACGTCGTTCGCGATGAGCCAGCTGCACTCGGCGTCAAGGCTTGCCATCTTCTCGTCCAGACCGGTTCCCGGCCACGAGGGCACGGCCGCGTCGTGCAGCCTGCGGACGACGGCGCCGGCGGCGGACCAGGCCTCGGCCGACGCGCTGGAGGGGTGTCCGAGGCGCGCGATGGCGCGTCCTCGCAGGGCCGCGAGAGCGACCACGGGGGGGCTGCGCCACAGGATGGCGGCCGTCGGGACGGGTGCTGCCGCCATAGCCCTCACCTCGCGATCGGCGCGATCCTGGTCGCCGTCGACTTTGAGGAACACCTCGCCGACGCGGAGTGTGGCGCGCTCGTGATGGGCGACCACGACCGCGACCTCGTCCACGTCGGTCAGTCTGACGCACGGCCGGGCCACTCTCCTAGGGCTTTCCCGCAGGCGACATCGAAGAAGTGGGGGCTCGGATGTGCGCCGTCACACCGGCGCTGCGTCACCACGGCCGCACGCCTGTGGGGCTGCCCAGGTGCCCGCCGCTCTCACTCTTCCTCAGGACCGCTCATGTCACCCGATCGAGTCTCGGCGCCGTCGGGCCAGGAGGCGATGCACACGCGGTTGCCGGCTCGGTCCGACAGAATCCAGAACGCTGGCGCCGCGGCGTCCTCGACCACGCGACCGCCAGCCGCCAGGGCCGCCTCCAGGCGCGCCGCAGCGTGCTCGCGTGCCACCGACACGTCGACGTGCATGGCGTGTCGCAAAGGCTTGGCCGGGTCGAGCTCCTGCATCCAGAACGTCGACCCGTGCCCGAGCGGGTCGGCGCCGTTGTCGTCGGCGAGCGTGTCATAGCCCAGCACGGCCCGCCAGAACTCGACGTCGAGGTCGCCGGGACGGGCGGCCACTGCGAGCTGGACTTCCTGAACGGCACTGCGGTCGGCCACACCTCCCTGACGTCGGGCCACGTGGGAGATCGCGCGTGCGACGTCGATGTGGTGCGGTTCGAGGAACTCGACGCCACGCGTGAGCCGCACGGTCAGGCGGCGATCACTGAGCGTCAGGAGGACAGCCGCGTCGGCCACCCCTTCCACCGTGGCGATCTCGGACGCCAAGGCAGCCGCCTCGGCAATCGAGCCCACCTCGTACGCGGCTGCCGCTCCGCCGTGCAACACCACCCAGTCCTCGACCCCGTCGGCTGAGAGGAAGTCCCGCCATCCCTGCATGCTCACGAGCAGACTCCATCACGGAACCACGATGTGGTGCATCCCATGAACGACTCTCCTGCTCCTCGGACAGCCGTCCGACGTGCCGGGCCGAGGATGGCTACGTCGCTTGCCTCGAAACGACCGGACCTGCGAGGTGTGAGTGAGCGAGGGCGTGGCCCGCCGCCGGTCAGAGGTGGTCGGCAGGGCTGCGGCCAGTCAAGATGAATTCGTGTTCGGACTCGAGATGGTCGTGCTGCTCGGTGTCGCCCTGGTCGCGTGCGGCGCGCTGGCGCGTCGCTACCCGATCGCGCCGGCGATCCTGCTGGTGCTGGCGGGAGTGCTGGTCGGTTTTGTGCCGCAGCTGCGGCAGGCCCAGCTGCCCCCGGAGGTCGTGCTGCTCGTGTTCCTGCCGGCCCTGCTGTACTGGGAGAGCCTGACGACCTCGCTGCGCGAGATCAGGAACAACCTGCGCGTCGTCGTCCTCAGCAGCACCGTGTTGGTGGCCGCCACTGCTGCCGCCGTCGCCGCGGCCGCGCATGCACTGGGGCTCGCCTGGGGGCCGGCGTGGGTGCTCGGCGCCGCGCTGGCACCCACCGACGCGACGGCGGTCGGCGTCCTGGCCCGCGACCTGCCGCGCCGCACCGTCACCGTGCTCCGCGCCGAGAGCCTCGTCAACGACGGCACCGCGCTCGTCCTCTACGGGCTGGCGGTGGGAGTGACGGTCGGTGAGCAGGAGCTCTCGCCTTCGCACGTCGCCTGGCTGCTGGCGTGGTCGTACGTCGGGGGCGTGCTCGCCGGCGCCCTCGTCGGCCTGCTCAGCTGGCAGGTGCGCCGCCGGATGGACGACCCGATGCTCGAGAGCATCGCGATGCTGGTGACGCCGTTCGCCGCGTTCCTGCTCGCCGACGCCGCCCACGCCTCCGGCGTGCTGGCCGTCGTCTGCTGCGGACTGTTCATGAGCCAGGTGTCGCCACGGATCACCGGGGCCGCGGCGCGCCAGATCATGCTGCCGTTCTGGTCGCTGTCCACCACAGTGCTCAGCAGTGCGCTCTTCGTGCTCGTGGGGATCTCCGTCCAGTCCGCCTTCCGGGATCTGAGCAGCGCCACCATCTCGCGGGCGCTCGTCGACGTCCTCGTCGTCACCGCCGTCGTGATCGGGGTGCGGTGGGCGTGGGTCTACACCACGCCGTACGTGATCCGGCTCCTCGACCGCCGTCCCGCCCAGCGGTTGCGCCGCGTCTCGGCGCGGCAGCGCACCGTCACCGCGGTCGCCGGGTTCCGCGGCGCCGTGTCCCTCGCCGCGGTCCTCGCCGTGCCGCACACCCTGCACTCGGGTGCGCCGTTCCCCGACAGGGATCTCATAGTGCTGATCGCCTGCGGGGTCATCGTGCTGACCCTGCTCCAAGCGCTGTTCCTGCCAGCGGTCGTGCGCTTTGCGCGGCTGCCCAAGGACACGGCGGTCGACGAGGAGCTCCAGTTCGCCGACGAGTACTCCCTCGAGGCGGCGATCGATGCTCTCGACACCACAGCCAACGAGCTCGGTAGCGGCGATGCGGTGGTCAAGCGGGTACGCCGAGAGCTGGACAAGCAGCGGCTGCTGGCGTCCGCTGGTGAAGGGGACGACCCCATCATCGAGCACGACGACCAGTACCGAGACCTCTCACTCGCGCTCCTCGGCCGACGACGCGACGCGCTCCTCGACCTGCGCGACAAGCAGCGCATCGATGACATCGTGCTGCGCCGGCTGCAGCACCGTCTCGACCAGGAGGAGGTGCGGTTCGCGCGTGCGAACCCCCTGGAGTGAAGCAGGTCCCTAGCGAGGTCACGGGTCGAGTCGGGGGTCCTCGTCCGCAGGGCCGAGACGGGTGCACCGGTGCGTTGCGGGGTAAGGCAGGCATGTGAGCACCGAGGAGACCGACCACTTCGTCCGCGTCCGCGGCGCAAGCGAGCACAACCTGCGCAACGTCGACGTCGACGTCCCGCGCGACGCGATGGTGGCGTTCACCGGGGTCTCCGGCTCGGGCAAGTCCTCGCTGGCGTTCGGCACGCTCTACGCGGAGGCGCAGCGCCGCTACTTCGAGTCGGTGGCGCCGTACGCCCGCCGGCTGCTGCAGCAGGTCGGCGCTCCGCACGTCCAGGAGGTCACCGGCCTGCCGCCCGCGGTGGCCCTCCAGCAACGCCGGGGCGCCGCGACCTCCCGCTCGTCGGTCGGCACCATCACGACGCTGTCGAACCTGCTGCGGATGCTCTACTCGCGGGCCGGCGACTACCCCGAGGGCGCCGAGCACCTTGCCGCAGAGGCGTTCTCGCCCAACACCGTGGCCGGCGCCTGCCCGCGCTGCCACGGGCTGGGGGTCGTGCACGACGTCACCGAGGAGCTGCTGGTCCCTGACCCGTCCCTGAGCATCCGCGAGGGCGCGATCGCTGCCTGGCCGGGAGCCTGGCAGGGCGCCAACCTGCGCAGCATCGTCAGCGGTCTCGGCATCGACGTCGACAAGCCGTGGCGCACGCTGCGGAAGAAGGACCGCGACTGGCTGCTCTACACCGACGAGCAGCCGTCGGTACTCATCAAGCCCGAACGCGACCGCATCGACTACGGCTACTACGGCAAGTTCTGGAGCGCGCGCAAGCACGTCATGCACGTGCTGGCGGACTCCAAGAGCGACCGGATGCGCGAGCGGGCCCTGAAGTTCGTCGTGGACGCGCCCTGCCCCGTCTGCCATGGCAGCGGGCTGCGACCGGAGGCCCTCGCGGTGACCTTCGCCGGCCGTTCGATCGCCGAGGTCAACCGGCTGCCGCTCACCGAGGTCGTCGCGGTGCTGCGGCCGTACGCCGAGCAGCCCGAGGAGGCGGGCGAGGTCGCCGTACGTCTCTGCAGAGACCTGGTCGCGCGCGTCGAGGTGCTCCTCGACCTCGGCCTGGGCTACCTCAGCCTCGGGCGGAGCTCGACCACGCTCTCCCCCGGGGAGGCGCAGCGCCTGCGGATCGCCACCCAGCTCCGCTCCGGGCTGTTCGGAGTCGTCTACGTCCTCGACGAGCCCTCCGCCGGGCTGCACCCCGCGGACGCCGAACCGCTGCTCGACGTGTTGGACCGGCTGAAGGCCTCGGGCAACTCGCTGTTCGTCGTGGAGCACGACATGGACGTCGTACGACGCGCCGACTGGGTCGTCGACATCGGTCCGGGTGCGGGCGAGGCCGGCGGACGGGTGCTCTACAGCGGTCCGATAGAGGGGCTGCAGGCCGTGGCGGAGTCCGCCACCAGCGCCCACCTGTTCGGCCGTGCCGAGCGGCTCGAGCACACCGTGCGCGTCCCGCAGGGCTGGCTGCAGCTGGCCGGCATCACCCGCCACAACCTGGTCGATCTGTCCGTCGACATCCCGCTCTGTGTGCTGACCGCCGTCACCGGCGTCTCCGGGTCCGGCAAGTCGACGCTGGTCAGCCAGGTCCTCGCCGAGGACCCGGCGGTCGGTGACCAGTTCGACCGGCTCGTGCTCGTCGACCAGCGGCCGATCGGCCGGACGCCGCGGTCCAACCTCGCGACGTACACCGGCCTCTTCGACTCAGTGCGCAAGCTATTCGCCGCGACCGACGAGGCGCGTGAGCGCGGGTACGGTGCCGGCCGGTTCTCCTTCAACGTGCCCGAGGGCCGCTGCGAGACCTGCCAGGGCGAGGGGTTCGTCGCCGTCGAGCTGATGTTCCTGCCCGGCACGTACGCGCCGTGCCCCACCTGCCACGGCGCGCGCTACAACGAGGAGACCCTCGAGATCACCTACCGTGGCAAGAACGTCGCGGAGGTGCTCGCGCTCTCCGTCGACGAGGCGGCGACGTTCCTCGCCGACGCGCCGGCCGCCGCGAGAAGCCTCCGGACGCTGCGCGACGTCGGGCTGGGCTACCTGCGGCTGGGGCAGCCGGCCACCGAGCTGAGCGGAGGAGAGGCGCAGCGCATCAAGCTCGCCACCGAGCTGCAGCGGGCGCACCGCGGCCACGCGCTCTACCTGCTCGACGAGCCGACCTCGGGGCTGCACCCCGCCGACACCGCGCTGCTGCTGCGCCAGCTGCACCGCCTCGTCGACGCCTGCAACACCGTGGTCCTCGTCGAGCACGACCTCGACGCCATCGCCACCGCCGACTGGGTCATCGACCTCGGCCCCGGCGGCGGGGACGCGGGCGGCCAGGTCGTCGCCACCGGCACCCCGACCGAGGTCGCGAAGGCCAAGGGCAGCGCGACCGCGCCGTACCTTGCCCGCCGGCTCGCGCGGGCCTGAACCGACGAGGGTCAGCGCTCGCGCCGCTCCCCTCGCTCCTGCGGGCGGTGGGTCGCTCAGTTGGTCACTCAGCGCCTGCGCGGCCCCGCGGCCGCACGAGATGCGAACAGCCCCCGACCTGCGTCTCCGCTGGCCAGGGGCTGTTTCGTACTGGTGGGCGATACTGGGTTTGAACCAGTGACCTCTTCCGTGTCAAGGAAGCGCGCTACCGCTGCGCCAATCGCCCGTGGGTGGTACTGGTACTGCTGCGTCCTGCGTGGTGTCTCACCGAGGTGGAGACGGGATTTGAACCCGTGTACGCGGCTTTGCAGGCCGCTGCCTCGCCTCTCGGCCACTCCACCGTGGAAGGCAAGTGGATCTTTGCCTCCGAGCGGACGACCGGGCTCGAACCGGCGACCTCAACCTTGGCAAGGTTGCGCTCTACCAACTGAGCTACGTCCGCGGGAACACCAGCGGTGTAACTTCCCCGCTCGGTGCTTGCTAGACATTAGCCGATCGGTCCACGAGATACAAAACCGGCTGCTGTGCCCCGGTCAGGGCCGCCCCTCAGGCGGATTCGCGGTCTGCGAGGGTCCCGCCGAACCCTCCCTCGACCCCTCCCCCACCCCACGCCGGACGGCCGCGCCGAGAGCTCCTGGCTCCTTGCTGCGGAACTGTTGGTCGTCTCCACGGTCGGGTGTGTCGTCACCGTGCGCCGCACCTGAACCCGTCCCGACACCGGCTCCCGACCCAGCGCCGGGCCTCGTGGCCGACCCGCCGCCACTGCCCTCGCCGTGTCCCAGCAAGGCACCGGCGCCCTCCTTGGCCCAGTTGACCAGGCGGACGTCCGTGCCCTCGTGCAGGTCGACGGGCCACAGGATGCGCAGCGCCGCGTTCATCCCGGCGCCGATGAGGATGGCTATCGCCAGGGCGTACAGCCACACCAGCAGGACGATGGGCGTGCTGAGCGGCCCGTAGATCGACGAGCCCCCCATCGATGCCTCGAGCGAGATCCGCACGACGTAGGACGCCACCATCCAGATGGCCATCGCCAGAACCGCGCCCGGAAGGTCGCGCCGCCAGGGGCTGCGGTGCGGCGTGGACACGTGGTACAGCGAGGCGAGGAGCACCACGCCGAAGGCGATGAGCGCCGGCCAGTAGAGCGCGCGGGTGACGGTTGCGGCCACGTCCGGAAGCCAGGAGGACAGCAGCCCGGGTCCGAGGAGCATCAGTGGAAGCACGATGACGGCCGAGACGATGCCGATCGAGTAGAGCAGGAGGCTGAAGGCCCGCATGTGCACGATCCCGCGAGCACCGTTCTGCCCGTACATGATCGACACCGTGTCCACGAAGACGTTGAGGGCGCGGGATCCCGACCAGAGCGAGAGCACGAAGCCGACCGAGACGATGTCGACGCGGCCTCTGCCGAGGACGTCGGAGACGGTCGGCAGGAGCAGCTCCTTGATGCTGGACTCGGAGAGGAAGCGCGAGGCGTACGCCTCGACGGCCGACACGATGTTCTGTGTCGTGGCTGCCCCGATCCAGTTGCCGACGAAGCCCAGCCCGCCGAAGAGCCCGAGCACCAGCGGCGGGAGGCTGAGCAGCATGAAGAACGCGCCCTCGGCCGCCAGCCCGGTCACCCGGTAGCGCAGGCACACGCGGAACGTCTCCCGGGCCAGCCGGCCGAGCCGGAGGCCCCACCGCACCCGCTCCAGCACTGCTCGAGTCCTCGTCCGCGCGCTCATCGTGGTCCGAGGCTAACGGGGTCAGGGCCACACCGTGACCCGTGACTAGCGCGACACCCGGCGCTCTCCTGCCCCGGCCCGATCAGGCCCTACCCTCGGCGGGTGAGCACACACGAGGTGACCAACCAGGTCCCGCCCTTCCTCGGCAGCGACTTCCTCCTCGACGACGGCGCGCTCCGCGAGTCCGTCGAGCGCTGGGCCGGGCCATCTGCCGTGGCCGAGCTGGCCCCCCTCGGCGCCCTGGCCGGCACCGAGCGGGCCCAGGAGCAGGCGCGGCTCGCCGACACCCACCCGCCCGTCCTGCGGACTCACGACGCGCGGGGCAACCGGATCGACGAGGTCGAGTTCCACCCCTCCTGGCACTGGCTCATGACGCGCGCCGTCGGCGCCGGCCTCACCGCCGAGCCATGGACCGCGGCCGCCGGCTCGGGAGCGCACGTCCGTCGCGCTGCCGGCTTCCTCCTGTGGTCGCGGGTCGAGGCCGGCCACGGCTGTCCCGTCTCGATGACGTATGCGGCCGGCTCGGCCCTGCGGCACGACCCCACCCTGGCCGAGCGCTGGCTCCCGGCCCTCGCGAGCCGCGAGTACGACTTCGGCATCCGGCCCGTGGCGCAGAAGGCCGGGGCCATCGCCGGCATGGGGATGACCGAGAAGCAGGGCGGCTCGGACGTGCGCAGCAACACCACCCGCGCCGTCGCGGCACCCGGTGGGCCGCTGCCCGGCGAGACCTACCGGCTCACCGGCCACAAGTGGTTCTGCTCGGCGCCCATGAGCGACGTCTTCCTCATGCTGGCGCAGGCGCCGGGTGGCCTCACCTGCTTCGTCGTGCCCCGAGCCCTCGACGACGGCACCCGCAACGCCTTCGCCCTGCAGCGCCTCAAGGACAAGCTCGGCAACCACTCCAACGCCTCCAGCGAGGTGGAGCTCGAGGGGACCTGGGCGAGCCGCCTGGGCGAGGAGGGTCGTGGCGTCCGGACGATCATCGACATGGTCGGCGCCACCCGTCTCGACTGCGTGCTGGGATCGAGCGCCACCATGCGCGACGCGGTCGCCCGGGCCGTGCACCACGCCCGGCACCGGTCGGCTTTCGGCGCACCGCTCGTCGACCAGCCCCTGATGCGCAACGTCCTGGCCGACCTCGCCCTCGAGGCCGAGGCCGCCACCGTCCTCGGCCTCCGCCTGGCCCACGCGGTCGACACCGGCGAGACCGTGCTCGCACGCATCGGGGTGGCGCTCGGGAAGTTCTGGGTGTGCAAGCGGACGGCCCCCGTGGTCGCCGAAGCCCTCGAGTGCCTGGGCGGCAACGGCTACGTCGAGGAGAACGGCCTGGCCCGGCTCTACCGCGAAGCGCCACTGAACTCGATCTGGGAGGGCTCCGGCAACGTCAACGCCCTCGACGTGATGCGCGCCGTGACCCGCGAACCGACCACCCTCGAAGCCCTCACGAAGGAGCTGCACGTGGTTCGCGGCCACAGCTCCGAGCTCGATGGCTACGTGGATTCCGCTCTGGCACAAGCGCGTTCACTGGATCCGGCGTCGGCCGAGGCGACCTTCGGGGCGCGCGCCGTCGTCGAGCGTCTCGCCCTCGCCCTGCAGGCCGCCCTGCTGGTCCGACACTCCCCCGGCCCTGTTGCCGACGCCTTCGTCGCGAGCCGGATCGCCGGGCGGCGCGGCCACACCTTCGGGTCGCTGGACGTCGACCTCGCGGGCGCCGCCGCTGCCCTGATCGCGCGCGCCGGCTGAGACCGCGCCGCTCGTGTCGCGTGGCCGTCACCGGCAGCCGCGTCGGACGCCACACGTCCTCGGGTCAGCTGAGCGCCAGCCGCTTGCGCTCCCCCTCGACGTCGAAGTCGGCGGGCGGCCACTGCAGGCTCATGTCGCGCAGTGCGTCGAGGAGCAGCTGCTGCACCGCGAGCCGGGCGTACCACTTGCGGTCTGCCGGGACGACGTGCCAGGGGGCGCCGACCGTGGACGTCTTGTCGAGGACCGCCTGGTACGCCTGCATGTAGGCGTCCCAGTGCCCGCGCTCGTCGATGTCCCCCGGGTTGAACTTGTAGTACTTCTCGGGGCTGTCGAGTCGCTGGAGGAGACGCGCCTTCTGCTCGTCCCTCGAGATGTGCAGCATGACCTTGACGACAGTGGTTCCCGCAGCGACGACCTTCCGCTCGAAGGCGTTGATCTGTGCGTAGCGCTTCGACCACACCTCCTCCGGGACGATGTCGTGGACCCGGACGACGAGGACATCCTCGTACTGCGAGCGGTCGAAGACCCCCAGCTGTCCCGGCGCCGGGAGGGCCCTGTCGATGCGCCAGAGGAAGTCGTGCGACAGCTCCTCCTTGCTCGGCGCCTTGAACGCGGTGGCCTTGACGCCCTCGGGGTTGACCGAGATGACGTGCCGCATGATGCCGCCCTTGCCGGAGGTGTCCATGCCCTGCACGATCAGCAGGACCGACCGCTTCCCGCCGGCCGTGGACTCGGCCCAGAGGCGCTCGAGCTGGTCGGACAGCTCGGCCTCGCAGGCGCGCAGCGCGGCCTTGCCCTCGAGCTTGTTGCCGGTGAAACCCGGTGTGCCGGAGGTGTCCACGAAGGCGAGATCGAAGCCCTTGCCGACGCGCAAGGCGTTGCCGATGTCCTTGATCTCCTTGACGGCGTCCGCCTCGTGCTCCGCAACCCGCTCGTCCTGCTCCGCCGCGTCCTCCACCACGGCAGCGGCCAGCTTGCCGCTCCGCGCCGTCGCGTCCGTCTTGCCCTTGCCCTTCTTGCCCTTCGCGCCCTTGCCCATGGCGACATCCTGCCCGAGCCAGAGTCCGCGCGGCGGGATGCACGAAGGATGCGCTCGTCTGCTGCGTCGCACCGACAGCCCGTCACGTCGCGGATACTGGCGGGCATGCGACTGCTCGTCCCCGGCCGTTCCGGCCTGCCCGCTCTCGCCGACCTCGACGACGCGGGCCTCTTCACCGCGTATGCCGCCCCGGGTGGACCGTGGGTGCGCTGCAACATGATCACCTCGCTCGACGGTGCCGCCACCGGCCCCGACGGTCGGTCGGGCTCGCTCAACAACGTCGCCGACCACGTCGTCTTCGAGGTGCTGCGGGCACTCAGCCAGGTGCTCGTCGTCGGGGCGGGCACCGTTCGGGCCGAGGGCTATCCCCCTCTGTCCGTTGCCGGCTCGCTGCTGGACCTGCGTCGCGGCCTCGGCCTGCCCGACGTGCTCCCCCTCGTCGCGGTCAGCAACCGCGGAGAGGTCCCCCCGACGCTGAGCGGCTGCCGTGACGGCCGGGCGCTCATGGCCCTACCCGCCTCCTCGCCGGGCCTGGCCCAGGCCCGACGCGACCTCGGCGACGAGAACGTCCTCGTCTGCGGCGAGGACGAGGTCGAGGTCGCCGCGCTGCTGTCGGCCCTGCACGGGCGAGGGTGGGACCACGTCCTCACGGAGGGCGGACCGACCCTGCTGGCCGCGTTCCTCGCGGCGGGCCGGCTGGACGAGCTGTGCTTCACCATCGCCCCACAGGTCGTCGGTGGGGAGCACCGCCGGCCCGTTGCGCCGCAGGGCCCCCCGCTCGACCTGGACCTCGAGCTGCTCGTCGAGCAGGACGACACGCTCATGGGACGGTGGCTGGTGCGGCGCTGAGCGGGCGACGTGCGCGCCCTTGATGCCCCGGAGACACGAACCTACGGCCGCGGGGGGGCCCACCGACTCCGCTTGGACTCAGCGGCTCTCGACGAACTCGCGCAGCACCCGCTCCCAGCGCTGAGGGTCCTGGTTCCACTCGCGGCAGTGCCCGGCGGTCTCCCACCGCTCGAGCCGGACGAGATCGGGCCGCCGCCCCGCGAGAGCCACGGCGGGGCCGGCGGGGACGAAGTCGTCGCCGTCCGAGACGATGACGAGCATCGGGTGGCGCAGCTCGCCCGCCCGGGCGACCCAGTCGGTGCGGGCGACGTCGATGGGCTCGTGGACCCCCACGAGGCGACGGCTGCGGCGTGAGCCCATCAGGTCGGTGGCGACACGCACGAGCAGCACCGGCACCTTGCGCAGCCTTCCGTGGTGCCGGAGCACCACACCCCAGTCGACCACCGGGGAGTCGAGGGCGACGCCCACGACGTGGGGCGCCAGCGGAGAGCGGTCGAGCGCCTGCAGCACGATCGCGCCACCCATCGACCACCCGAGGAGGAGTATCCGGCTCGCACCGTGCGACACGGCATACGCCATGGCCGCCTCGATGTCGCGCCACTCCGACAGGCCCAGGCTGTAGCGCCCGTCGAGTCCGCGCGGCGCGTCCCGGTCGTTGCGGTAGGCGGTGACCAGGCTGGTCCAGCCCGCGCGGCGCAGGACGGGCACGGCACGCAGCGTCTCCTCCTTGCGTGCCCCGCGACCGTGGACCAGCACCGCCCAGTCCGTCCCGGGGGCGCCGCCCTCGGGGCGGACGAGCCAGCCGGGAAGGGCACCGACGTCGGACTCGATGTACACATCCTCGTCGGGCACGCCGAGGCTCACCGAGGGCCGGTCCCAGTAGTAGTACTGGTTCCAGCGTGCGGTTCCGACCTCGAGCCGTCCTCGGTCGACGGCGAGCAGCCGTCGCGTCACGGTTTGGGCGCCCTCGTCGACGACCTCACCGACACGCGCGTGACCGGACCCCCCGTCGAGCCAGACGCCGAAGCGCCCGGCAGCCAGGGTGTCGAGGGTCGTCGCGAAGGTGACGGACTGCCGGTCGTGGGCGACGATCTCGACATCGTCGGGCTGCAGCTCGTCCGGTGTCACGACCTTGCGGGCGAAGTAGGCGGCTGCTGCCAGTGAGCCGGTCGCCGCGCCCAGCAGCGAGCCGGTGCCCGCGGCCGCCGCCACGAGCACCGGACGGGAGACCACACGGCGCACCGGCACGGTCCCATCGTGGCGCAGGTCGCTGACAGAGCGCCGGAAGGCGTGCCCGGGGGCGTGCCGTGGGCGGGGCGTCCAGCCGGGCACGGGCACAAACCGCGGCGACGTGGCGTTGGGAAGAACATGAGCGACCACAGCACCTCCCAGAAGCCGTATGCAGTCCAGCGCACCGACGAGGAGTGGCGGGCGGCCCTGACGCCGGCGGAGTACAAGGTCCTGCGCCAGGCGGGCACCGAGCCGGCCTTCCGCGGCGAGTACACCGACACCAAGACGCACGGCGTCTACTCCTGTCGCGCGTGCGGAGCCGAGCTCTTCCGGAGCGACACCAAGTTCGAGTCACACTGCGGGTGGCCCTCGTTCTACTCCCCGCTGGCCGGCGACTCCGTCGAGTACATCGAGGACCGCTCCTTCGGGATGAAGCGGGTCGAGGTCCGGTGCGCCACCTGCGGATCGCACCTCGGGCACGTCTTCGAGGGCGAGGGCTACAACACCCCGACCGACCAGCGCTACTGCATCAACTCGATCTCGCTGAGGCTGGAGCCTGACGACACCGCCTCGGCGACCGAAGCCTGATCGGCCGGTCGGGTGTCGAGCCCGGGACCCCTCGCCTAGATTCGATCCATGGACGACGGGGAGATCCGTATCAGCAGCGCCGAGCGGGAGCAGGCTCTGGCCGCCCTGGCGGAGCATCACGCGGCCGGGCGGCTGGACGCGAACGAGTACGAGGACCGTCGTGGCCGGGCGAACGACGCCGTCGTCCGGCGTGAAATCACGTCGCTGTTCGTCGACCTGCCCGAACCTCGGCCGGAGCTCGGCCAGCCGACCGGCTCGTCGCCCGGCTCGTCGCCCGGCTCGACGGTCGGCTCATCGGTCGGTGTGCCGGCATCCTCCGCTCCCGCGCCGCACACGCCGCCTGCGGCGCCGTCCTCACCGCGAGCGAAGCTCGCCCGGACCCTCGTGAGCCTGTCGCCGTTCATCGCGCTCGGCGCGTTCATCGTGACCCGGTCGTGGCTCGCCTTCCTGCTGGTCCCGGTCATCGCGATCCTCGCCAGGACGTTCGACCAGTGAGCCCCGCTCCACCGGGAGCGGGGCGCACTCGCCTCTCGGGGGGGCTGCGAGCTCAGCGCAGGTTGGCCACCAGCTCGGCAGGCTCGACCTTGGGCCCGGTGAAGAAGGGGATCTCCTCGCGCACGTGCAGGCGAGCGCGCGAGGCCCGCAGCTCGCGCATGAGGTCCACGATGCGGTGCAGCTCGTCGGCCTCGAAGGCCAGCAGCCACTCGTAGTCGCCGAGCGCGAACGAGGCGATGGTGTTGGCCCGGACGTCCGGGAAGTCGCGCGCCATCTGCCCGTGCTCGCGGAGCAGGTCCCGCCGCTCGCTGTCCTCCAGCAGGTACCAGTCGTAGGAGCGCACGAACGGGTAGACGCAGAGGTACTTGCGCGACACCTCGTCGGCCATGAAGGCCGGGATGTGGCTCTTGTTGAACTCGGCCGGCCGGTGCAGCGCCGCACTGCTCCACACGGGCTCGAGGTGCTGGCCGAGCTCGGTGCGCAGGAGCCGGTGGTAGGCCGACTGCAGCCGCTCGATCGTCTCGGCGTGCCACCACACCATGAAGTCGGCGTCACCCCGCAGACCGGCCACGTCGTAGAGGCCGCGCACGACGACGCCCTCGCCCGCGACGTCCTCGAGGAAGGCCTCGAGCTCGGAGACCAGCTTCTCGCGGTCGTCACCGAGGGGGGTGACGCTGCTGAACACCGACCACATCGAGTAGCGGATGGTGTCGTTGATCTCTCGCATTCTTGCCGGGGTCAGGCGCTCGCTCATGGAGCCATCATCCCAACTTCCATGGGGGCGCCTGTCACGGGGTCTGGACGGCTCGGGCAGCAGCCCGACCGGAGGCGATGCAGGCCGGGATGCCCACCCCGTCGTATGCGGCCCCGCACAGCGCGAGCCCCGGCGGGAGGTCACGGGTGGGCGCCAGGCGCAGACGGTGCCCGACGGCGTACTGCGGCAGTCCCCCGCCCCAGCGCTGCACGTGGGCGGCGCTCGGGTCGGGCAGCTCACCCAGGACCCGCCGCAGGTCGGCGAGGGCGACGTCGACGAGCTCGTCGTCGGACCGCTGGAGTGAGCTCTCCTCGCGGTGGCGTCCGACCGAGGCGCGCAGGAAGGTCCGTCCGGGGTGTGCCGTCGCGAGCCAGGGCCACTTGACGGTGCTGAAGGTCGACGCCTTGATCGTCAGCGGCTCGGTCGGCGGCACGAGGAAGCCGCTGCCGTCCAGCACGGCGGGCGGCGGACCGTCGAGGGCGAGCGTGACGATCGCCATCGACGCGTACTCGATGCCTGCCAGCGCACGCGAGGCGGCGGGAGCGGCGCTCCTCAGCAGACGGGAGGCCGGGGGTGCCGGGGTGGCGACCACGACGGCGTCGAAGCGCTCCCGGGTCACGTCGGTGGTCGGACCGGTCGCGACGACCCAGCCGTCGCCGTCCCGGCGCAGCTCCCGGACGACCGTTCTGGTGCGGAGGTGGACGCCGGACGCGATGAGCGCGTGCTCCAGCTCCTCCGGCAGCGTGCCGAGGCCTCCGACGAGGGACGCGAAGACGGGGCGACCGGCCGCGGAGCCGTTGGCCGCAGCGGCGGCCGCGGTGCGTGCGACGTCCAGCAACGGCCGCCCCTCGCGGGCCGCCGCAGCGAGCACCGGCACCGCCTGCTCTGCGGAGATCTCACGGGCGTGGCCGGCATACACGCCCGCGAGCAGCGGCTCCACGAGCCGGTCGGTCACCGCGGTGCCGAGCCGACGGTCGACGAGGTCGCCCACGGAGACGTCACCCTCGACGACCTCGCCGAGGACCTCGCGCGCGAGCCGGTCGACCTCGTCGGGGCTCAGCAGCCCGCGCACGGACTCGGGGTCCGACGGCACCCCCATCAGGGTGCCGCGCGGCATCGGCCACCGCTTCCCGCGGGAGACGATCGAGGCCGCGGCAGGGCCCGGGTGCGTGATGCGGTCCTCGAGCCCCAGCTCGTCGAAGAGGGTCAGGGCCTCCGGCCGGCGGGCGAGCACCGACTCGGCGCCGACGTCGATGCGCACTCCGCCGACGTCCGCGAGGCGGAGCTTGCCACCGACGCGGTCGGTGCCCTCGAGCAGCGTCACCTGACAGCCGCTGTCGGAACGGGCCAGGTCCCACGCCGCCGACAGTCCGCTGATCCCACCGCCGAGCACGGCGACCGTCCTTGCCATGCCGCCACTCTCGCACCCTCGTCCCGCGGTGCCGTGCTCGGGGCGGTGCGTACTGCGGGGCTGGGCGGCACGTGCCACGCAACGTCCCCGGTCACTCAGGTGTCTTTGCAGGCACCACGTCGCCACGGCTGCGTTGCGGAGCCAGCACCACCACGTGACCACCATGTGTCCACCACGTGACACCGCGGAGGGCGACCCGTCGAAAGGCTGACCCATGACCGCGCTCTCGCACCTGCCCCGCCCCAGCTCCGGACCTGCGCAGCCACCATCGGAGGCTCCCAGGCAGTCGCCACGTCAGTCGTCACCTGAGCCCTCGCCTGCACCCTCGGCCCGGCGTGGGCTGGTCGTCGCCGCCGCGGCGGCGGTCGTCCTGCTCGGGCTCGCGGTCCCTCTCGGCCTGCGCGGCGTGACCGGCGGTTCCGTCGCAGGGTCGGCCGATGCCCGGGTCTCGGCCGGCGCGGGCGCGCCCGCGCGGGCCGGCAACGGTTCTGCCGGTGCGGCCGTCGCTCCCTCCGCTCCGTCCGCCCCCTCTGGTCCGGCCGCGGGCAAGCAAGGGGCGCAGGCCCCCAGCACCTCCGCCGGCGCCAGCGACTCCGTGGTTGGTCCCAAGATCGCCCGCACGGCCTGGCTCGGCCTGAAGGTGACAGACCTCGCCGGAGCCGCAGCCCGGGCCCGCGTCGTCGCCACCGACGCGGGGGGCCAGGTCACCTCCGAGAACGTCGTGACCTCGATCGATCCCACAGGTGGCCCGACCGGAGATCCGGTCGGGCCACTCTCCGGCGGGGTGACGAGCTCGCCGGGCCTCCAGTCCCCCAGCCGGTCGACTGCCTCCCTGCAGGAGGTCGGGGTGGACCAGGCGCGGATGGTGCTCAACGTGCCGGCCAAGGCGCTCGATGAGGTGCTGACGCAGCTGTCGCGGCTCGGCACCGTCAGCTACCGCTCGTCCCAGTCGGAGGACGTGACCGACAGCTACGTCGACACCAAGGCGCGGATCCAGCCCATGCGCGACGGGATCGACCGGGTCCGTGCGCTGCTGGCGAAGGCGACGGACCTGCAGCAGATCATCACGCTCGAGAGCGAGCTGACCCGTCGTCAGGCCGACCTCGACTCGCTGACCCAGCGGCTGGCGCAGCTCGACGCCGTGACGACGAGCAGCGATGTCACCGTCTCGCTGTGGACCGCCGCGACCACCGGGCCCACGCCAGCGCCGTCCGGCAACGGCATCGTCACGGGCCTGCGATCGGCGTGGGACAGCCTCCTCGGCTCGCTCACGGTCGTCCTCACCGGGCTGGCCGCCCTGCTCCCGTGGCTCCTCGTCCTCGTGCCGCTCGGCCTGCTCGCCCTGCGGCTGTGGCGCCGCCGCGGCGCCGGCGCAGCTCCGGCCGCCTCGACCAGCTCACCTCCCGCCGTCCCCGCCGCGAGCACTCCCGCCTCCGGCGGCAGCGCGTCCACCGGCACCTCTTCCACCGGCACCTCTTCCACCGGCACCTCTTCGGCATCCGGGACCTCCGACCCGGACCGGTGACGGTTCCGGTGCCAGGCCTTTCAGTGGCTCGTTCCGTGGCTCGCTGCCACAGGGCCCCGCTGCCCCAGGGCGGCGGGGCCCCCCAGGACCTCAGTGCCTGAGTGCCTGAGTGCCTGAGTGCCTCAGCGGACCAGTCGGCGGCGCACCATGTCCGAGACCTGCCTGACCTCGCGGACGTGCAGCGCGTGGGCGATGCCCAGGTAGATCACGCCGAAGACGAGGCCAGTCAGGCCGATCTCCAGGGCGCTGGCAAAGATCCGCTTGCCGACGGACGACGCCCCAGCGATGGCTCCGGCGGTGATCGGGTGGACCACCACCGTGACAGCCCAGGCGACGAGCCCGGCCACTACCGCGGCGATGCCGACCCGCGACGCGGTGACGACGGAGCCCATGAGGCCGAGGCTGCCGGTGCGGCGGCGCAGCAGGTAGAGCCCGACGCCGGAGCTGACGATGTTGCCCACGGTCTGCCCCATGGCCATGATCCCGATCGCCCACACCGGGTTGATGAAGATCGTGATGATGCCCGCGAGGGCGCTGATGCCGGTCAGCAGCGCCTGCATGACCACCGTCGGCTTGCCGTCCTCGAGGGCGAAGAACATGCGGTAGCAGAGCAGGTCCACCCCGAACGGAACGAGGCCGAGGATCATGATGACGAGCACGCTCGCCGAAACCTCGACCGACCGCGGGTCGGTGCCACTGGGATAGAGCAGGGCCACGATCGGGCGGGCGAGGACGACGACGAGGACCATGATCGGCACGTTGGCCACGAGCGGCATGGTCAGGCCCTGGCGGAAGTCACGTCGCAGGGCCGCCCTGTCCCCGGAGGCCGCGGCCGCCGAGAATCGCGGGAAGAGCGCCGTGATGATCGAGGTGGTCACGAAGGCGTGCGGCAGCATGAAGAGGGTGAAGGCGACCCCGTAGGCCGCTGGGCCGCGCACCTCGCGGCCGAGTCCCATCCGAGCGGCCGAGGCCGTCGCGTTGTTGAGGACGCCCTGGCTGATGAAGAAGCCGAGCTGCGAGATGGCCAGGCCTGCGAAGGCCCAGAGGGCGAGGCGGCTCACGCCTCCGAGGCCGACACCGCGCACGCCCCAGCGGGGGCGGTAGTGGAAGCCGGTGCGGCGCAGGGCCGGAAGAAGCGACAGCGCCTGGACGACGACCGAGAGGGTGGCCGAGCCGGCGAAGAGCCAGATCATCGGCGCCGTCCACTCCGACGGGTTGCGCGCGCGGGCCTGGCCGGCTACGTCGACGAGGTGCGGCTTGGGGAACACGACGAGGAAGAGCAACAGCCCGGCCACGGCGACCACGTTGGCGATGAACGGCGCCCACGCGAACGCGCCGAACCGACCTCTGGCATTGAGGATCTGGCCGAGCAGGGCGAAGAGGCCGTAGAAGAAGATCTGCGGCAGGCAGATCAGCGAGAAGGCCAGCGCCAGGCTCTTGAAGTCCGGCGAGGAGTTGCGTGCGAGCAGCCAGACGAAGCCGCCTGCCCCTGCCATGACGAGGACCGTGATGGCCGCCATCCCGGCGAGCGCGACGGTGATGACCCGGTCGGTGAACTCCTGGCCGCCGTCGTCCAGCTTCATCGCGCGCGCCAGCGACGGGATCAGGACGGCGTTGAGGATGCCCCCCGCGGCCAGCACGTAGAGCACGTTGGGCAGAGTGTTCGCGAGCGAGAACGCGTCGCCCGCAAGCGTGAGCCCGATGATCGCCGTGATGAGGGCGTTGCGCAGGATGCCGAGCAGGCGCGAGGCCATCGAGCCGCCCAGCATGGTCAGGCTGGAGCGAGCGACCGAGGGCGCTGCCGTCGTCATCTTGGGCGCCGTTGCCGTCATCCGCGGCTCGAGCACTCGTGCACGAGCGCCGTGACGCGGGTGAGCACCTCGGGGTCGACATTCGGCAGCACCCCGTGGCCGAGGTTGAAGA
Organism: Terrabacter sp. BE26; assembly: GCF_041941675.1. Lineage (GTDB taxonomy): Bacteria > Actinomycetota > Actinomycetes > Actinomycetales > Dermatophilaceae > Terrabacter. The sequence continues at coordinate 4,113,195 of NZ_CP090122.1, forward strand.
TGTGCCCCGGCGCCCGGCGCCCCTCCTCGACGATCTCGCGCACGCGCCGTTCGAGCGCCTCCCAAGGCGCGAACAGCAGCGCGGGGTCGAGGTTGCCCTGGACGGCATACCCGGGCCCGAGACGATCGACGGCGTCGGTCAGCGACACGCGGTAGTCGACGCCGACGACCTCGGCCCCGGCCTCGCCCATGAGCGCCAGCAGCTCTCCGGTGCCGACGCCGAAGTGGATGCGTGGCACGTCGAGGTCCTCGACCGCGGCGAGTGCGGCTGCGGAGTGCGGTTGTGCCAGATCGGCGTAGTCGGTGCGTGACAGCGCGCCCGCCCACGAGTCGAAGAGCTGGACGGCGCTGGCACCGGCCTGCGCCTGGACGCGGAGGAACTCACCCGAGATCTGGGCGAGCCTGGCGCACAGGGCGTCCCACAGCTGCGGGTCGCCGTGCATGAGCGCCTTGGTCTTCTCGTGGTTCTTGGAGGGGCCACCCTCGACAAGGTAGGAGGCCAGCGTGAAAGGAGCGCCGGCGAAACCGATCAACGGCGTCTCCCCGAGCTCGCGGACGAGCTGTTGCACCGACTCGGTGACGAAGGGCACGTGCTCCGGCGTCAACGGCACGAGCTGGTCGAGGTCGGCTGCCGAGCGCACCGGGCGCGCCACGACGGGGCCCACCCCCGGCACGATGTCGAGGTCGACCCCGATCGCCTTGAGGGGCACGACGATGTCGCTGAAGAAGATGGCGGCATCGACCCCGTGGCGGCGCACCGGCTGCAGGGTGATCTCGGTGACCAGCTCGGGACGCATGCACGACTCGAGCATCGGCACGCCCTCGCGGATCGCGCGGTACTCGGGCAGGGAGCGTCCGGCCTGGCGCATGAACCACACGGGGGTGCGGCTGACCGGCTCCCTGCGGGCAGCGCGCACGAGGTCGCTCTGACGGGTGTCTGGTAGGGCTGCGGTCGGCACCGGTCAATCCTGCCATGGCCCCGAGGGGGCCACGGGCCACGCACGCCCGGCGTGGCCTGAGGACAGATGGCCCGCATGCGGCATACGCTCATCCGGTGCACACGAGAACGTTGCCGGGCAGCAACGGCGCGGTCTTCGCAAGGACGCTGAGCGCCCTGCGAGACGTCCGCCTGCGCTCCGAGGTGCGCCTCACCGAGGTGCCGGCCCCCACGCGTATCGCCCCGTATGCCGCCGCGATCACCGCCGATGTCATCGACGTCGCCGACCCCGACGAGGACCTGGCGACCGGCCGGTTCGTGCTGCTGCACGACCCGACCGCCCCCGAGACCTGGGACGGCCAGTGGCGCATCGTCACCTTCGCCCGCGCCGAGCTGGAGCCCGAGCTCGCCGGCGACCCCATGCTGGGCGCCGTCGGCTGGTCCTGGCTCAGCGAGTCGCTCTCGAGCCGAGGGCTCACCTGGACCGCCGAGGCGGGCACCGTGACCCGGGTCGTCAGCGAGAGCTTCGCCGGTCTCGCCGACCGTGCGGCGAGCGTGGAGATGGAGATCCGCGCCTCCTGGACGCCGGTCGCCGGCGACGCGGCCGATCACCTGCGCGCCTGGGCCGACCTGCTGTGCACCATCGCCGGCATCCCGCCCCTGCCCGACGGCGTCGTCCCCCTGCCGGGGCAGCGCCGGTGACAGCGGAGCCGAAGGAGCCGACCGGCGAGGCCACGGACGTGCTCGCAACCGACGCGGTCGTAGACCCCCCTGTGAGCGAGGCTGCCGATGCGGCAGACGAGCTCGTGGCAGACGAGCTCGTGGCGGACGGCACGGACGCCGCGCCGGCTCTGGTGCCGCTGACGCACCCGCGCGACGGCGTGCCGGACGTCGTGGTCGACGAGCGCACCCTGATGCGCGCCGCCGAGGCCATCGCCGGCGGCACGGGTCCCGTCGGCATCGATGCCGAGCGGGCCTCCGGCTACCGCTACGGGCAGCGCGCCTACCTCGTGCAGATCCGACGCGAGGGGGCCGGCACCTGGCTCATCGACCCGATCGCCTGTCCTGACCTCTCCCCCATCGGAGACGCCATCGGCGACGCCGAGTGGATCCTCCACGCGGCCACCCAGGACCTGCCCTGCCTGGCCGAGGTCGGGCTGCGCCCGCAGGCGCTCTTCGACACCGAGCTCGGCGGCCGGCTGGCCGGCCTGCCCCGCGTCGGGCTCGGGGCCATGGTCGAGCACTACCTCGGGCAGCAGCTGGCCAAGGAGCACTCCGCGGTCGACTGGTCGGTGCGGCCGCTGCCCGAGCCCTGGCTCCGGTATGCCGCCCTCGACGTCGAGGTGCTCGTCGACCTCCGCGACGCCGTCGCCGCCGAGCTCGCCTCGCAGGGCAAGGACGCGTGGGCGCGCGAGGAGTTCGAGCACCTGCTGGACTTCACCGGCCCCGAGCCGCGCGTCGACCCCTGGCGCCGCACCTCGGGCATGCACAAGGTGCGGGGCCGGCGCGGCCTCGCGATCGTGCGCGAGCTGTGGTTCTGGCGCGACGCGACCGCGCAGCAGCGCGACACCTCGCCCGGCCGCGTCCTGCCCGACGCCGCCATCAGTGAGATCGCCATCGCCAACCAACGCGCGACCAGGGCGCCCCGCACGGTGTCGTCGAGCGACCCGCGCCTGGCCCGCTCGATCCGCCGCCACCAGGAGGCGATCATCGAGACGGTCGCCCGGGCCCTCGATTTGCCCGACACGGACCTGCCGCCGCTGACCCTGCCACCGACCGGTCCGCCGCCGCCCAAGGCGTGGCCCGACCGTGACCCGGTGGCGGCCGCGCGCCTGACCCGCTCGCGTGAGCTCCTCGGCGCCGTGTCCGCCGAGCTGGCCGTGCCCGTCGAGAACCTCCTGACGCCCGACCTGCTGCGCCGCTTCCTCTGGGAGGGACCGGCAGCGCCCACCACGACCGAGGTCGCCGACGCGCTCTCCTCGATGGGGGCTCGCCGCTGGCAGACCACGATCGCGGCGCCGCTGGTCTCCCTGGCCTGCAGCGAGAACCCACCCGCCTGACCCGCCCGCGCCAAGGCCTCGTACTTCGGTCAGCCACCTCGGGTGAGCATGCTCACGCGCGGGCCCGTTGGCGGTGAAGTTACCGAGAAGTAGCATGAGCCGGGGGCGCGGACCCGCGCCTCTGGACCCGGTTCCGTCCCGGTCCTGCGACCGACCTGGTCCCTGCGACCACCCTCGACCCACTGGAGGCACTGTGCCCCGCGCACTCAATGAGGTCGTCTTCGTCGACGGCGTCCGGACGCCCTTCGGCAAGGCCGGCGAGAAGGGCATGTATGCCCAGACCCGGGCCGACGACCTCGTCATCCGGTGCATCCGCGAGCTGCTGCACCGCAACCCCACCCTGCCCAAGGACAAGGTCGAGGAAGTCGCGCTCGCCGCGACCACCCAGATCGGCGACCAGGGTCTGACGCTGGGCCGCACCGCCGCCCTTCTCTCCGGCCTGCCGAACACGACCCCCGGCTACTCCGTCGACCGGATGTGCGCCGGGGCGATGACCGCGGTGACCAACACAGCGAGCTCGATCGCCTTCGGCGCCTACGACGTCGCGATCGCCGGTGGTGTCGAGCACATGGGCCGCCACCCCATGGGCGAGGGCGTGGACCCCAACCCGCGCATCGTCGCCGAGAAGATCGTCGACCCCGATGCCCTCGTCATGGGCAAGACCGCCGAGAACCTGCACGACCGCTTCCCGCAGCTGACCAGGCAGCGCGCAGACTCCTTCGCCGTCGGCAGCCAGGACAAGCTCGCGAAGGCGTATGCCGACGGCAAGATCCAGCGCGACCTCGTGACCGTCGCGACCCGTCACGCCGAGAGGGGCTGGGGGCTCGCCACCGCCGACGAGCCGCCGCGCCCCGGCACGACCGTCGAGGACCTCGGCCAGCTCAAGACGCCGTTCCGTGCGCACGGCAACGTGACCGCGGGCAACGCCGCCGGCCTCAACGACGGCGCCACCGCCTGCCTTCTCGCTTCCGAGCAGGCCGCGGCCGAGCTCGGCCTGCCCGTCCGGATGCGCCTCGTCTCCTGGTCCTTCGTCGGCGTCGAACCCGAGGTCATGGGTGTCGGCCCGGTCCCCGCCACCGAGAAGGCCCTCGCCAAGGCGGGCCTCACGATCGAGGACATCGGCCTCTTCGAGCTCAACGAGGCCTTCGCCGTGCAGGTGCTCGCCTTCCTCGACCACTTCGGCATCGCCGACGACGACCCGCGCGTCAACGAGTACGGCGGCGCCATCGCCACCGGCCACCCGCTCGCCAGCTCCGGCGTCCGGCTCATGACCCAGCTCGCCCGCCAGTTCGAGGAGCACCCCGAGGTGCGCTACGGCCTGACCGCGATGTGCATCGGCATCGGCATGGGCGGCGCCGTCATCTGGGAGAACCCGCACCACGAGGCCTACGAGTCGTCGGCGACGACGAGCACCACGCCGACCAGCACGACCGACGAGGAGATCGCCCAGTGAGCGCCACCACCACCGAGGACACCAGGGCTGCAGCCGATTTCGCCAGCGAGGTCGTCACCCGCACGCCGGTGCACGACATCACCCTGCCCGGCGACGCAGGCACCCTGGCCCTCATCACGCTCGACAACGGCTTCGACCACACCAAGCCGAACACGTTCGGCCCCCAGTCCATCGCCGGCCTCACCGCGACGATCGCCGCGCTCCGCCGGCGCGCCGAGGCGGGCGAGATCGCGGCCGTCGCCGTCACCGGCAAGCCGTTCATCTTCGCCGTCGGCGCCGACCTGACCGGTGTGCCGTTCATCGGCTCGCGCGACCAGGCGCTCGAGATCGCCCGAGCCGGCCACGCGGCATACGCGGCGTTCTCCGACCTGCCGGTGCCGACCTTCGCCTTCGTCAACGGCGCCGCCATGGGCGGCGGCGTGGAGCTGGCGCTGTCGGCGACCTACCGCACCATGAGCGCAGGCGTGCCCGCCGTCGCCCTCCCCGAGGTCTTCCTCGGCCTGGTCCCCGGCTGGGGCGGCTGCTGGATGCTGCCCAACCTCGTCGGGATCGACAAGGCGATCACCGTCGTCGTCGAGAACCCGCTGAGCCAGAACCGGATGCTCAAGGGCGTCGACGCCTACAGGCTCGGCCTGGCCGACGTGCTCCTCGAGCCGGCCGACTTCCTCGAGGAGTCCATCGCCTGGGCCGCACGCGTCATCTCCGGCGAGGTCGCCGTCGAGCGTCCCGAGGTCCACCGCGACGAGACGGCGTGGGACGCCGCGATCGCCAAGGCCCGCAGGCTCTCCGATGCCAAGACCGGCCGGCAGGCCAGGAGCCCGTACGCCGCCCTCGACCTGCTCGCCGCCGCGCGCACCGCGACCCGCGAGGCGGGCTTCGCCGCCGAGGACGAGGTGCTCGCCGACCTGCTCATGAGCGACGAGCTGCGCGCCGGGCTCTACGCCTTCGACCTCGTCCAGAAGCGCGCCAAGCGCCCGGCCGGGGCGCCCGACAAGGCCCTCGCCCGGAAGGTGACCAAGGTCGGCATCGTCGGCGCCGGCCTGATGGCCAGCCAGCTCGCGCTGCTGTTCATCCAGCGCCTCCAGGTGCCCGTCGTGCTCACCGACATCGACGACGAGCGCGTCGCGAAGGGCGTCGGCTACGTCCACGCCGAGCTCGACAAGCTCGCCGGCAAGGGCCGGCTGGACCCCGACCGATTGAACCGCTACAAGGCCCTGGTGACCGGGTCGACGAGCAAGGACGGCTTCGCGGACGCCGACTTCGTCATCGAGGCGGTCTTCGAGGAGATGTCGGTCAAGCAGCAGGTCTTCGCCGAGGTCGAGGCGGTCGTCTCGCCCGAGTGCGTGCTCGCCACCAACACCTCGAGCCTGTCGATCGCCGAGATGGCCGCGCAGCTCGGGCACCCCGAGCGGGTTGTCGGCTTCCACTTCTTCAACCCGGTCGCCGTCATGCCGCTGCTCGAGGTCATCCCGGGCGAGCGCACCGACGACGCCACTCTTGCAACGGCATTCGCCGTCGGCAGGGCACTGAAGAAGACGTGCATCCGTGCTGCGGACCGCCCGTCGTTCATCGTCAACCGTCTCCTCGGCCGGTTCATGGGCGAGGCCGCGAAGATCCTCGACGAGGGCACCCCGATCGAGGTCGTCGACCGCGCCTTCGCCGGACTGGCGCCGATGCCGCCGTTCGTCCTCATCGGGCTCGTCGGGCCGGCCATCGCGCTGCACAACGGCGAGACGCTCGTGCGGGCCTTTCCCGACCGGTTCTACGCGTCGCCGACCCTCCAGCGGATCGTCGCGGCCGGAAAGCGCGGCTTCTACGACCTCAGCACCGGGCGTCCGGTCCTCGACCCCGAGGTCGCCGAGCTCATCGAGAGGCCGGCCGAGCCGGCCGTGCTCGACCTCGCCCAGGTACGTCAGCGGGTGCTGACCGTCCTCGCCGACGAGGCCCGCCGGATGCTCGACGAGGGCGTCGCGCAGGCCCCCATGGACATCGACCTCGCGATGATCACCGGCGCCGGCTTCCAGTTCTGGAACGGCGGCATCACGCCGCTGCTCGACCGGAGCGGCGTCGCCGAGGCCGTCACCGGCTCGCGCTTCCTCCCCTCCGGGGTGGCCGACGCCCCGCGCTGACGGCGGGCGGGGCACGCGGGCGGCACACGGCATACCCCCGGGCCCCCAGCGGTCACGGACGCGGGACCTCCCCCGCGTCCGTGACCTCACCCTGCGTGGCTGATTTGCCCTAACTCATATATGAGTTAGCCTCGTCGACGTGACTCAGACATACCTCACCCGGATCGGCGGACTCATCCGCGACGCCCGACGCCACAAGGGGATGACCCAGTCTGACCTGGCGGAGCTGCTCGGCAGCTCCCAGGGGGCGGTCACCCGCATCGAGCAGGGCAAGCAGAACCTCAGCCTCGAGATGCTCGCGAAGATCGGCGACGCCCTCGACTCGGAGTTCGTCTCCCTCGGCCACTCCGGCCCGCAGCACCTGCGCATCGTCGGCGGCCAGAAGCTCACCGGCGCCATCGACGTCAAGACCTCCAAGAACGCCGCCGTCGCGCTGCTGTGCGCGGCGCTGCTCAACCGCGGCCGCACGACCCTGCGCAACCTCGCGCGCATCGAGGAGGTCAACCGCATCCTCGAGGTGCTGGCCTCGATCGGCGTGCGCACCCGGTGGCTGCCCGACAGCAGCGACCTCGAGATCATCCCGCCGGCCGAGCTCAACCTCGAGGGCATCGACGTCGCCGCTGCGCGCCGCACCCGCACGGTGATCATGTTCCTCGGTCCCCTGCTGCACGACTACGAGAGCTTCCAGCTGCCGTATGCCGGCGGCTGCGACCTCGGCACCCGCACCGTCGAGCCCCACCTGAGCGCGCTGCGCGCGTTCGGGCTCGAGGTGACGGCCACCCACGGCTTCTACGAGGCCCACTCCGACCGCTCCGTCAACCCGGAGCGCGCCATCGTGCTCACCGAGCGGGGCGACACGGTCACCGAGAACGTCCTCATGGCGGCCGCGCGCCACGCCGGCACCACTGTCATCCGCAACGCCAGCCCCAACTACATGGTCCAGGACCTGTGCTTCTTCCTCGAGAAGCTCGGCGTGCGCATCGAGGGCATCGGCACGACCACCCTGACCGTGCATGGCCTGGCCGAGATCGACGTCGATGTGGAGTACTCCCCCAGCGAGGACCCGATCGAGGCGATGAGCCTGATCGCCGCGGCGGTCGTGACCGACAGCTCGATCACGATCCGACGGGTGCCGATCGAGTTCATCGAGATCGAGCTGGCGACCCTCGACGGCATGGGGATGAAGTACGAGCTGTCGGCCGAGTACACCTCGGCCAACGGCAAGACCCGCCTCGTCGACCTGACGACGATTCCCGGGCCGCTGCACGCACCCATCGACAAGATCCACCCGATGCCCTTTCCCGGGCTCAACATCGACAACCTGCCCTTCTTCGCCCTGATCGGGGCGGTCGCCGAGGGCAGCACGATGATCCACGACTGGGTCTACGAGAACCGCGCCATCTACCTGACCGAGCTGACGAAGGTCGGCGCCAAGGTGCAGCTGCTCGACCCGCACCGCGTCATCGTCGAGGGCCCGACCCGCTGGCGCGCAGCCGAGGTGATGTGCCCGCCGGCACTGCGTCCGGGCGTCGTCGTCCTCCTGGCGATGCTCGCTGCGCCGGGCACGTCGGTGCTGCGCAACGTCTACGTCATCAACCGCGGCTACGAGGACCTCGCCGAGCGCCTCAACGCCCTGGGCGCGACGATCGAGGTCTTCCGCGACATCTGAGGTTTGCCAGCGCAAGTCAGAGCCAAAACGCCGCTGACCTGCGCCGACAGGTTCTGTGCTTCAATGCGAGACCTAGCTTCCGCACAGGATTGACACAATTGCGCTACCGCGCCACCGTGGGGCCGGGCAGCCGCCACCCGCCGACGCGCTGGCCGTCACGGAGGTGCTCCGCGGCTGAGGCGAGCACCAGCCGGGTTCACCGGCTGGCCGGGAACGTCGGCCGCGGCGCGTTCTGGTGGGACCCCGCCACCGGGGAGGAGCACGCGCGTCAGCGACCGGAGGACGTGGTGGCTGCCGGGTCTGGGGCGCGACCCGGTGTGTCGAGGGAGACGGTCCTCCGCGTCGCCCAGACATCCCTTCCTCTGGAGCGACTACCGCAGGCGCCGATGGGCGCTGCGCAGCCGCATCGACGCCGTGTTCTCACCGCCGCAACACGAGGCGCCGGGGCGAGCAGCGAACGCGGAGACTGGGTGCCTGAGCCCGAGAGCATGTCCAGCGGATCGAGTCCCTGCAACGGAAGCTGTCGGAGGCGCGAGCCTGGGCCTGGAGTGAGTACCCCCGCTGGTACGAGGGCCGGTGGCTGCCGACGCGCGAGGTGCCGAGCGAGGAGGGCGAATGGGACTGGGCTTCTCCCGGAGTGGCTCTCCACGAACGTAGAACCACCCTCCCAGCCCTGGTTCGTTGCGGTTCCGGCGGCGCCCCCAGCTGACGCCGACACAAGACCAGGCCTCTGCTCGCCACGCGCTCGTGGAAGGTGGAAGCACCCTTCCTGTCATGCCGATGTGCGGACGCCGGAGGTCACGGCCTCGGAGGCCGCAAACCGCCGGCCCTCGCCCTGGTTCGCCTGTTGCCTTCGTGAACTCCGTAGCGCTGTCCCATAGTGGGCCCACCCCAACGCGGCAGAGTCGTCGTTGTCAGCCGACGATGCCGCCGCCGACCGGCACGTCCCGTTGCTTTCCGCAGTCGAGGCACTCCTGGTACCGCGCTCCGAAGTCCGTGGTGTTCGGGTACCGGTGCGTCCGCCAGCGGTGCCACAGGTGCAGGCGGCACCACCATCGGCCTGGCCGGCGTTGCTCTTGGCCGGGCTCTCGATGTGTGCTGTCAGGTGAAGGCATAGTCGTCTCCTTTCGGGGATGGGGCCGCCGGGTCGCTGGCACGGAGGAGGCGAGACAGATCTGGGCTCCGGCTGGGCCGCTCGGGGTCAGCCACCGCCGTCTGGGGCGCCGCCAAGGCCTGCTTCCCACGCGGCATGTCCCACGGGGCCCGGGGGCCGGACGAACACGGACGCATCGACCTGCGCTGCCTCAGGCGAGTTGTGGAAGGCCTCCAGTGAGTCGCTCACCGCGGTCGAGTGGGTGGCGGTCGCTGCCACCGGTGCGAGGACGGACCCAGCGAAGAGGGAGTCCCCAGACTCCGATGGGGTGTTGATGCCGTGACCTTCGGTGACGCCCTGCCCTGGCCGGCGCAGCATCCGCAGGAGATACCCGCGGTCGGTCTGCTGCGCGACCACCGCCGCATGGGCGAGCTCGGCCGGAGAGCTGCTGCTCGGCCGATCCTCCTCCGGCAGGTCGTGACACAGGCGCAGGAACAGACGCTCGCGCTGTCCCGGTTCAAGCGCAGTGAACGCCTCCTGGTGCGCCTGCTCCAGCCGTTCGTGGGAGGCGACCCGCAGCAGGTACCTGTACCGCGCGACGTCGCGCGCCTGCTCGACCTCGGTCGGAGGGTGCTGCCTCGACGCATGGCCGTGGCCGGCCTTGTCGCCCTTGCGGGTCAGACGACCCAGTTCATCGCGGATCCCCATGACCGCGTCCCCTCGTTCACTCCCCCAATGATGGTGCGGCACGGCACGGGTCGGGCAGGCCGTCCGACGAGGCCCTGCACTGCTCACGATCCTCCCCGCACGGCGCTCGGTCAACGCCCAGCGCCGTCACAGCCGGCAACCACCGATCTGCCAGGAATGGCTGCATGCCCGACACCGACGGAGCAGACTCGAAGATAAGACTCTGGAACCTCCCATGCTGGGTCACGAGCCACGTGTTGCGGGTCAGGCGCGGCGAGAGGCACCCATGAGAACCACGACCAACGAGCGCAAGCATCGCGGCGCCCTTGGCAGTGCGCTCGCTGCCGCCGGCTTAGCGGTCGAACTGAGCATCACCGGCTGCACCGCCGGCACCAACCAGGCCCCCTCCACCCCGGACCACACCGCCACCGCCCCGACCTCCCCTGGCGGGATAAGCCAAGCGGCGTCTGCGACCGCGCGGGTGCCGACGGCCGGCACGGAGCGCTACATCGTCGTGGGAAGCCGGCACTTCGCAGCCCGGTGCGACGGCAGTGGCCCCGCAGTTATCCTTGTGGCTGACTACGGGCGCTCCATGGATGACACGGGCCCGGCTCTGCATAACCTGACCCCGAATGCGCAGGCGTGCCTGTACGACCGGCTCGGCGTCGGCCGCAGCGACTCGGCTTCGCGATTGCAGACCTTCACCTCCCTGGCCGATGACCTCGACGGCGTCAGCTCCGGGCTCAAGCTCACCCAGCCTGTCGTGGTGCTCGGTGACGGGTTCGGTGCCCCCATCGCGCTCACTTGGGCGAGCCGACACGCCAAAGACGCGCGTGCCGTGGTGCTGATCAACCCGGACCCTCCCGGCTTCCGGGGCCCGCGCGGGGCGTTGGCCCGCCTACTGCCTCCGAAGGACCCGGGCGACGTCGACCTGAGCAACCTCTGGATCGACCTCGACCACTTCAACGACCCAGCGCGAAACCGCGAGAGCCTCGATCCCCGGTCCTGGGATGCTTACCTACGTCTTGGGTCGTCCTCCACGCCGCTCTACGACCTCATCGGACTGCCGTCGCCGACGTGGCCGGCCTCGGTCGACGCGAAGAAGGTCAACGGGGCGTGGCAGCAGGGGCAAAGCCGCGTGCTGCGGCTGTCCTCCTCCTCCGAACTTCTCACCGTCGCCCACGAGGCGGACTGGCCAGCGGCCCTCACGAGGACTCTCCAGCGCGCAGTTCAGAACTGACGCCGCACCTGAGGTGCTGACGGGCCGCGAGGGCGAGAGGCCCCGTGAGTCAAAGCACCCCACGGGAACCGGGCCATGAGCAGCTGCGCACCGGCCGCTGGTGATGCCGCCTACACATGTGGCACCGCTGCGCAGGCACTGCCACCTGTCCAGTGCGACGTCCGACCATGCCGCCGTTGGGACGTGCTTGCGCGCCGGCGGCAGCCGTCGGCCTGAGCCTTGCTGAAGCGCACGGTTGCTGCCGATGTCAGGCATGATCGCCCCATGGCGGGGCTCAGCCGACTCACAGATCCACACGCTGGTGACTGGGTCAACGAGAGACTCCTCGGCGACCACTTTCCCGGGGTTCCGGCCGGTTCCGTCGTGCCGACCGGGTTCCCGAGGGTCGTACGAGTGTTCCACCCGGCGGGCGGGAAGACGTGGGCACAGGTTGCGGCCGCGAACGACCGGAAGATGCATCCGCTCGCGCAGTGGTGCGGTCCAACTTCTTGCTGAGCAACTGGCGCTTACGCAGCGGCTCTAAGGCCGCCAACGCGGCGGCGCAGTCGGGATCATCCCCCAGGCCGGCCAGGTCGACTTCCAACCATTCCAAGGTCTCCCAGAGCGCAATGAGTACCGCCTGGCACGCGGCCGTGATCTCTTGCGGGGTAGCGTTCTCGCGGATCGTGAAGGTCATGCGCGGTTGCATACCTTGAGGGTGCCATCCCAGTTGCCGACATCCGGTCATGCCGCTCCTGGTGCGGTCGCGCCGGTGAGCTGCACTCAGCGCTTACTCACCATGGCGGCGGCGCGGCGTTCCTGAACCGTCGATCCCTCCTCTGAAGGGCGAGCCGCCCAGTCTTGCCTTCGGAGTCTTGTCCGAGCCCCAGCAATCATTCGGCCCGGCGGCTTCCGGAGATCTGCGCTTGTAACCGTCGTGTGGGCTGACCCGAGCCTCACGCATCCGAGCATTCCGTGAAGCCCGTCTCCGTTGTCGATGCGGCAATAGGAATCTGCGTGGAAGGCATTCGTTAACCGTCTGGCCGGGAGACATGAAGAAGGCGTCATCTTCGGTGCAGTTGCCGGTGATCCGAATGGTTTGGTGGGTCCCGTTGGTGAGCCTTACGTCGGAATCGACCTCGGGCGCGTTGCAGGCGGTCAAAGCCAGAGCGCCAACGAGGACGACGAACCCCGCACGCACGCTCAGCATGCCGGCAGTATGCACCCACGTGAGACGCTCGCTCATGCCGCTCTGAGCGTGGAGGCGTCGTTCAAACACGTGACTGTCTATCTTCCCTAACAGGCGTGATCCGCTGGCATCATGCGCGATGTGAGAGCTGCTCGACTGGTGGCATCATTCGCCCTACTCGCGATCCTTGGTGCCTGCACCCACTCGACCTCGGGAGAGGCCGCGTCATGTATCGGGCCCTACATCGACGACCAAGGCCCGAACGGCACCTTTGGGGCACCGGCAGCAGCGGTCAGTCCGGGCGACGCCCTCACGCTCTACGGGCACTGGTACGCCAACGCCTGCAACGACAACAACCACGCAACCGCAGTGGTAGGGCCCCTGCCGGCGGTCCGCCTCACGCTCCGCCTGCCGGACGGTTCCACACGCGATCTGGGCCCACGGACGCCCTCTGGCCATGACCTTGGCTTCAGCGTCACGGTGCATGTGCCGGCGTCTGCAAAGGTCGGATCCGCCAGTGTCTCCGACGATCGGACACCACCTGCGATCTACCACTTCACCGTGCAGCCCAAGTAGCCCGCTGCGCGCAGTGTTGCTTTCCTCTCGCGCCACGCGGCAACGCGCTCATCTGCCGCGACCGGTGCGAGCCACTTCCACCCCGCGAGGGCTAGATGGAGTAGTCATCGACCGTTTGGCCATGAGAGTGCCTCTTCGCGCGGCCTGCGCGGCGGTCCCGGAGGATTCGCAGCCGGTTTTGGGTGACGGCGATACCGAGGATGACCAAGAGCGCGCCGAGGGGTTCGACCCAGCTCAGCTGCTCGTTCAAGACGATGACCCCGAGAACCACCCCGACCACCGGGGTGAGGTAGGTGACGGTGGAGGCGTTGGTCGCCCCCCACGCGGCTACGACGTTGGTGTTCCAGACGTAGGCCAGTCCGGTGCCGATGGCGCCGAGGGCGAGGACGGCCAGCACGACGCGAAGATTGACCCTGGCGGGTTGTGCCGCGAGCAGGGGCGCGAGCACGAGCATGATCGTGGCGCCGATGCCGACCTGAACGGTCGCGACGCTCAGGGCAGGCAGGCCTCGGGGGGTGACATACCGGCGAAGGTATGTGAAAGCCAGGCCGTAACAGGCTGTGGCGGCCAAGCAGGCTCCTTGTCCGAAGGTGCCCGCCTGACCCAGCCCGTTCCACGGGGCGACGAGCACGATGACACCGACAAAGCCGAGCGCGAGACCCAGAAGCCTGCCCCGGCTGAGCCGTTCCTGAGGCAGCAGCGCCAGGGCCACAACCATCGTCATCAGCGGGGTCGTCGCGTTGTAGATGCTGGCCAGTCCGGAGGAGATGTGCTGCTCGGCCCACGCGAACAACAGGAACGGGGCCACGCACAGCAGTACCGCCACGACCGTCAGGTGCGCCCACACAACTGGCGCGGACGGCAGCGTGCGGCGCGTCACGAGACACAGCACCGCCAACGTGGCCGCTCCAGCCACGAGGCGACCAAGAACGACCTGCCCTGGCGAGAGCCCTTCCAGGCCGATCTTGATGAACAGGAAACTGGCACCCCACGCTACGGCTAACAGCACGTACTGGACCAGCACCGGGACCTTGGAGGTCTTGAAAGGAGACATACACCCGCTCTCTCGTTATCGGACCACCGAGATGAGGCCCTACGAAAGAGACGACGGAGCGGGTCGAAGTGTGAGGTCCACACCCGGAGGTCTGCTTGGCATCGCGGACCTGCTCCGACCCTTCTGGGCTTCACAGTGGTCGTGACAGGACGCCGGGGCGCCTTGAGGGAATCGGCCACCCAGCGGTCACACCTCACCAAACTGACCGTTAGGCACCGCCTTCCCAAGGCCGATGCCGGGCCAGTTCTTCTGCCAGCCTGACCAACGTCGACCGCTCCAGCGTCTTCCGCTCATGCCGCGGGCAGCACGTTTCCACGACATCGTCGGCTCAAGAGCCAGGCAGGTCTAGGCGACCGATAGCGCGGAGCACTCCGACCAGATGATCGACGTCATGCCAGATGTACACGCCATCGTCGGGGGCCCGAGTCACTAGCTCGCGCACGGACCTCACGTCGTCGACCACTGACCCCAGATCCAGCACTGGATCCTGCTCCACCGTCGTCGCGTCACCCAAGGGCACGTTCCAGTAGAAGTCCTCATCGAACTGCAATCTCGAGCCGAACCTGTCCTCTACGGCTTCGAGCAGGAGGGTCAACGCCGCTCGCAACTCAGCGATCGAGATGTCGGGTTCGTCCATCCGCAGACTTTGTCACGCTGTCTGGCGAAGCGTTCGATTTTCTCGTTGCTCGCGACACGCACTGTCATGGCACCCCTTTAGGTCAAGACGTGGCGAGGGCCGGGGTTCTACGCTGGGTGGTGACGGGTCCGGGAAGAGGCTTCTCCGAAGAGCCGGTCTGGGGTTGTGAGCCGGTCACGCTGGAGTCAGAGACGTTGCCCCGGTGCCCTCCCGGGCCCGTCACCTCTCCCGCTCCGAGGGTGCGCTCACGCCTGGTCTGATCGGCGAGCATCCGCGCGTACACGACGTTCGACAGGCGCCTCTTCAGGGACCGCAGCGCCATCAACGACGGTGTCCCACCGGCCCTGCGGGCGTCATAGAAATCCCGCCCCGGGCTCGGGTTCCGCAGCTGGACGACGGCCATGATGTGCAGCGTCCGGTTGATCCGGCGGTTACCCGCACGAGAGAGCCGATGCCGTTGCTGCGCCCCGGAGGACGCGTCCAAGGGCGCGGTGCCGTTCCAGGACGCGAACCGGTCCTTGTCCCGGAAGCGGTGGATGTCCCCGACGTCGGCCAGCAACCGTGCGGCGCCGGTCGGCCCGATCCCGGTCAGCTCCAACAACGTGGAACCGCGCTGGAGCACCAGCGCGGTCAGCTCCTTCTCCGCGGTCTTGATCTTGCGGTCGATCACCTCCAGCTCACCGATCAGCTCGACGACGAGCCGGCGCCGGGTCTTCCCGACGAGGTCACGCGGCTTGACCTTCGCCACCAGGGCGCGGGCATGCGGCGCGGACAGGAACGTCTTCGCCCCGCCCGGAATCAGTTCCAGCAGAAGCCGATGCAGCCGATTCACCGTCTGCGTCCGGGCCCGGCCCAGCTCGTCACGCCGGTCGACCATCATCCCCATCACGACCAGGTCATCCTCGACCAGCACCGGCCGCAGCCCCGGCTCGGCCGGCGCGTACAACGCGGCGAGGGCGACCGAGTGCGCGTCGACCGGGTCGGTCTTGCGGGCGTTGCCGGTGGCGAAGATGCGCACCTGCGCCGACAGCTTCGTCGGCACGTCCACCACGTGCTCCCCGTCGTGCACCAGCCGGTGTGCCAGGTGTCGGCCGATGCCGTTGCACCCCTCGACCGCCCACACCCGCTCCCCCGGCTCGCCGTGGGCACGCCCGGCGGCGAGCATCGCCGCGTAGCCCGCCTGGTTGGTGTCGAACCGCCCGACCTCGAGTACTCGACCGGTCTGGTCGATGACCTCGATCGTGGCCGAGCGCTTGTGCGGGTCCATCCCGATGATCACACCCATAGCCCGTGCACCTCCTTCGTTCCCGTCGTGATGTGGAAGCGGGGAGGGCATCGCTACTTTGAGCAGAACAAACCCCTTTAGAGCCTCTCCTCGCGCGGTGCCCGACGAGGCCGCATGCCATGAGAGAGCCACACCAATGACGCCGGTGGGCAGCCGCATATGAGAGCGTCTCGCCGAGCACCTGGACCGAGTCTGGCCGGACACCGATCCTGCAACCAGTCTCTAAGTAGCCGTGTTGAGTGCGTAGGACTACGGACTTCCTAGGCCACGTCTCCGATCCAGCGTGTCTCGCCGTCCTCCTTGACCTCCGTGGGTTTCAGTCCCAGCCGTCGTGCGACGCCCTGAGAAGCCTTGTGGTCGGGATGGATATGGGCGTAGATCTGCCTAACCCCCCGATCACGTAGCTCACCGAGCAGCAGTAATGCCGCTTGAGTCGCATAGCCGTGGCCTTGCCAGGCTCGGCCGATAACCCATGCGATCTCGGCCGGTCCGCCGCCGGCCGGGATGGTCGCCTGCACGTAACCGACAGCGCGCTGCTCTCCTTCCGTCACGACAACGTGGTTGATCCAGAGCGCGCTTCCGTCTGGGGAGTGACCTTGGGTCTGGAGGGCGTAGCGCCGCTCCAGATCAGGCCGGCTTGGCGGTTCACCGCCGGAGAACTCGTAGAGGTCGGGGTGCGCGAGAACGACGGCCATCTCCTCCGCGTCCGCCATCCTGAGCGGACGGATACTGACGGTGTCGGTCATGAGGTCAGTCGACCCGATCCGGTGTCTACCCACAACCGATTTCATTGCCCACGAACATCCGCACATGCTTGTTATGCACGTGATCTTGCAGGACATTTCAAGGAGCCGTGGTGGCTGCTCGCCTCTGATGTTGGAGGGCCTGAGATGTCTGTCTTGTATCCGTGTCTGATCCGTTCTCGTCGGCCGTCTGGCGAGGTGGTGGTCCGTCTCGGGGTGCCGCTGGTGGACGACTATCTGGAGTTTCTGGAGGGTCGGTGTCGGCCGAACACGGTGCTGGCTGCGGCGTACGACCTGAAGCTGTTCTTCACCGTCGTGGCGAAGGATCCGCAGGAGGTCGTGCCGGCTGATGTGCTCGGCTTCATCACCGCCCAGCGGACCGGCCGCGTCGATGCGGGCCTGGTCGCGGCGGTGGGTGTCGGCGGTGAGCCGGCGGGGGTCGCGATGAGCACGGTCGCTCGGCGGCTGTCGAGCATCTCGGGGTTCTTCGGATACCTGCAGGTGCGTGGGGACGTGCCGGTCAACCCGGTGCCGCGGGGACTGCCCACGCGTCGTGAGCGTCAACGACCGAGTCAGGGTGTGCCGTTGACGCGTCGGGTCCGGCGGCTGCCGCGGATCCTGACCCCGCCCGAGGTCGACGCGCTGACCGGCGCGCTGCGCACCCACCGGGACCGGGCGATGGTCGCGGCCATGGTCCTCGGTGGGCTGCGTCGGTGTGAGGTCCTCGGGCTGCGGATGCAGGACGTGCGGGTGGCCGAGCGCCGGCTGTTCGTCGCCGAGGGCAAGGGCGGGCACCAGCGGCTCGTGCCGGTGTCCTCCCGGTTCTTCACCGAGCTGGCCAGCTATCTGGAGGCGGAACGACCGCGCACCACCGGCACCGACGACACCGATCGCGTGTTCCTCGTCCTCAAGGGCCCGAACCGAGGGAATCCTTTGAGTGTCAGGGGAATCGACGAGGTGTTGACCGGGGCGCGGCGGCGCGCCGGGCTGACGCACGGAACCTGTCACGAGCTGCGGCACACCTGCCTGACCCGGTTGCGGGAGGCCGGGATGGCCCTCGAGGCGGTCCAGGCCCAGGCCGGGCACGCCTCGATCGAGTCGACCCGGATCTATCTGCACCTGGCCGATGACTGGCTCGCCAGCCAATACCGCAAGGCCGCCGAGGTCATCGACGCGCAGGTCTTCGCCGGCCACCCGAACGGCAGTGGCGGGAGCCGGCCATGAGCACCGCGGTGGCGGTGAAGCGGCCGGCGTCGCCCGGCCCGGTGCCCGGATCACCGGCCGGTAACCCCAGCGGCCACAACGGCACGGCGCCAATGCGGACCTGGGCCGAGCTGGACGCGGCACGTCCGGAGCTAGCCGCGACGATGCGCCGCTACCTCGAGCAGATCGGCTGCGTGCTGCGCCCGGGCAGCGTCCGCAACACCGACCAGGCGCTGCGCTCGTTCGCGGGGTTCCTGCTCGAGCAGGCCCCCGAGGTCACCACCGTCGCCATGGTGACCCGCCGCCACATCGAGGGCTACAAGCCGTGGCTGGCCGCCCGGCCCGGGCAGCACCAGCCGCGTGCATCGACCGCGACGCTCGCGCACCGGCTCGGGACACTGCGGATGTTCTTCGTCCGGATCGACGAGTGGGGCTGGGAGCAGGCCCCGCCCCGGGTGCCGATGTTTCCCGGGGACCTGCCCCGCCAGGACCACCCGCTACCCAAGGCGCTCGACGACGCCGCCGCCGCGCAGCTGCTCCGGGCCGCGCACAACGACCCCCGGCTGCTCGTGCGCGTCACCGTCGAGGTCCTGCTGCGCACCGGGCTCCGCGTCGGCGAGTTCACCGGGCTACGCGCCGACGCCGTCGTACTCATCGGCGCCGGCCCGTGGCTGCACGTGCCAGTCGGCAAGCTCCGCGAGGACCGCTACCTGCCGCTGCACCCCCAGCTCGTGCAGCTGATCGATGACTACCGCGACCGGTACGTCCCGCCCGGCCACCCGCTGCTGCTGCCCAGGGAGAACGGCCGACCTGCCGACCGGCACTCCGTCACCCGGATCCTGAACAACGTCGCCGCCGCGGCCGGGCTACCGCACCTCCACCCGCACGTCCTGCGCCACACCCTGGCCACCCAAGCCATCAACCGCGGCATGTCCCTCGAGGCCATCGCCGCCATGCTCGGCCACCGCTCCCTCGACATGACCCTGCGCTACGCCAAGATCGCCAACCGCACCGTCGCCGACGAATACTTCGCCGTCACCGAGAAGGTCGACGCCCTCTATGAACAGGCCCGCCAGCTGCCCGCCGACGTCCTCGGGCCGAACCTGGCCCGCCTGTCCCGCGAGCACCACCGCCACCTCGGAAACGGCTACTGCACCAGGCCGCCCACGCTCGACTGCGCCTTCGAGAACATCTGCGAAACGTGCACCTTCTTCCAGACCAGCATCGAGTTCCGGCCCACCCTGCTCGCCCAGCACGACGACGCGGCCGCCAAAGGACAGACCCACCGAGCCGAGCTCTTCACCAACCTCCTCGACCGCACCCACCACGAGGCCTCCTGACATGACCACCCCACCCCGCCCGCCGGCCCAGCCACAACAGGGCCTTCCTCGACCCATGCCGCCCCGCGCCGGCGCGCCCGAGGCGTCAACGTGGAGCACGCGCAGCGCAGCGAGCATGAACGACGTTGACACCGACCAGCACCGGCACACACTCGGCAGCGAGGAAGGACCGCTCAGCGACCCCGGCACCCACCCGGATCACGTGCATAATGCCGCCGACCGGTCGTGCCGTTGGCGATAACAACCCCAGCCGTGGAGCAGCGCCCTCGCAGGCATGAAGTCGCTGAGATCACCGAAGTAGGCAGCCCAGGGGGTCCAACTCGAGAACCGCTGCCGCATCGTCTGTGGGTGTCGCCTTCGTGACGAGGCTCAGTGAGGTCGACCGGCCACTGGTCCTTCGGGACATGACCGTGAGACCGGCCGCCCTGTCCGAGGCGGCCTCAACCCATCCCTGCTGAAGCAGCCGGCTTCGAATCGACGACCTCGTCGTGGACCAGTCCGACCCGCGGTATGTCCACCCGAGATGACCGGAAGGCTCGTCCTCCACGCTGCACGGGGGGCGCGGCTTTGATGACTCCAAGCCGACCGAACTGAGCCAGGCAACGTCGGAAACGGCACGATCCCACGCCGCACCGTCGGCCAACTGGGTGTCATGGGCGTCCCGTGAACGCTGCCCTAGCCACGATGTGACGGCCACGACGACCAGCAGCAAAACGAGCACCAGAAGGCCTGCCACGACTGCAGCCAACCGAGTCCGGTTCCGTTCAAGCGCCTTCACAAGCCACCTCTCGGGCAGTCCACCATTCGCGTGCTGATCACACCACGACAGACCGACCGTGGCCCGGCAACACACTTCCTGTCATGCCGCTCTCGGCGAGCACGGGATTCGCGCCCTAGAGCCAGCCGGCTCTCCACCCCAACCGCTCCAACGCCACCTGGACATCCGCCTGATCGACCCTAGCGGGCAGCTCATCCGGCTGCTCAGGAGCGACGAGCAGCGGCCCTGCAGTGGAGGCAGGTTCTGGGGATCTAGGTCGCTCATCCGGTAGAGGAAGACCAACACGTTCTCGTAGAGCCCTGCCGCGATAGTGGCGGCCACTCTGCGATCGCGGCGCGCAGCGTCAGTGATGGCCGCTACGAGGCGAGGCTGGCTGACTCCAAGCCGTTCCCAGTTCGGGTCGTCTTCCGCCGAGTACTTGGATGCGGCCATGCGGGGAGCGTAGTCATTCCGACGAGTCGTAAGGGCACGGGTGCCCAGCTAACAGCCCTCCTCGGACGACGTCCGATCATGCCCGATCCGGACGTCGAAGAACTATCACTACATGACGGCAACAAGGGTGCAGCTCGCGCGACGGCCAGGCGCCTCAGGGTTGCCGCACTGCATGTGCGACCCGTTCCCGCTTGGTCAGGGGGCGGAGGTCTTGCCAAGCTCACGCCGTCGGCCCTCGCGGGACATCACCCACTCCGAGTGATGCGCCCGCGGGGCGGTGGTGACTTACTCGTGGGGGTGGCCCGCCTCTTGATCGGGCTTTGGCTGATGCGGGCGGCCGCCCCGGTCTAGCGTCGAAACACAGGGCTTGACACCCGTCGGCCCGTGGACGCCGAGGAGGAGCCATGCCGACGTTGATCGGTCACCACGACGTGAAGGATCGCGACCACTGGTTGGCGTCGCCGAAGCGCGAGGAGCTCTTCGGCCCGCTCGGGATCACCAACATCCGCACGTTCGTCGACCCGCAGAACCCGAACCACGTCGCGGTGCTCATGGACGTGCCCGACATGGACACCTTCCAGGCCGCGATGCAGTCCGAAGGCGCGGCCGAGGCGATGGCCTTCGACGGCGTGCTGCCCGAGACCTTGGTGATCCTCGTCGAGGCATAGCCCCGGATGACCGCCCTCACACGCCGGCACTCCCGGCGCATTGGGCTGCGCCCCCGCCGAGTTCGTCGCATGCGACCTGGCCCGCATCCCGCTGGCCGCCGTGGACGAGACCGACCTCGCCTCGGCGCTGCGCCGGCGCGAGCTGCGCCTATCCGCGATCGCGGGCGTCGTCCCCCTCTTGGAGGTCGCCAACGAGGCACGCCCGGTGAGGCCACCTCCGCGGCGCGTACGGCAGGTACGCGCTGCTGAACGAGCTGCACCCGGCCAGCGACGACCTCGACGCAGCTAGCCGGTCCCGCTGAACCCGCCACGTCGAACGTCCCCCGGATCCATTGTCAGATGCGGCGGATGGTTCGACGTCCTTGCCGCCCGGCGGGGAGCGGCTTGCCACCCGTCTCGCAGGCGTCCGCCGGACGATCTGCAGGTCCCATACCGGTAGAAGGCGCCACAGATGGGCACTGCCGACGCATGCCGCCGTCGCGTCGTGAAGCCGGCAGGTCACCTGCTGGCGGGATCGACCACTCGCGGGACAGGTGCACCTTCGCGACGAGGCGCCGGAACGCCGGCAGACGACTTGGCCAACGTCCGGAACTGCCGCTCGTCGCCCGATCAGTCATGCCGATGATGGGACGTTGCGATCGGGTCGATGTGCGGACGTTGCGAGGCTGCCGACATGGCGACGGGTTTGCTGCCGATCCAAAGCTTGAGCCGACTCCTCGGGGACACCACCTGGTGGCCTTCGACGCAAGAAGTCGGCTCACACGCCGTCATGCCGAGCCGTAGCACGCGCGCATGGCCGCGCCTCAGTTCTGCGGCCCCGCATGTTCCACGCCTTCCTTGCCCTTCGGATCCTTTGGCTTGATCAACCTGAACAAGACATAGCCAAAGAAGACGGGGAGAGCCAGAAGAAGCAATGGGGGCAGCACGAAGCCGATGAAGAACTCGAAGAAAGTCACCGTCATCGTTGCCCCTCCGTCAAGGAGTTGCCAGCCTATCGACTGCGGTTACGCCGCTGCGTGGATACGCGCTTGCCGCGTTGAGGGCGGCTACGCTCGCCCGGTCATGCCGCATCGGTGCAGCCGTGGCGCTCTTGCGATGAGGGTGCGGCTCCGCGAAGACCCAGTTGGCCAGATCGGGCCCTACTTTTTCCTCTGCTTGCGAGCTTCGCGTAGCTCTCGCTGGTGCAGCCGATAGCCAGCCTCTTTCCGCAGCTGCGGATCTGCCAGACCAGCCTCAATGATTTCCCAGCGATCCGGTGCGCGAAGCCGGTTCAGCGTGCCGTAGAAGAACATTCGAGACTCCCCAATGCGCTTGTCGGCGAGGTAGGCACGAACCAGCGGAAGATTCTCACGCGTGGCGATCTGCGCAAGAGAGGAAGTCAGTGACTCCTGCAAACTCCGCTGCTCCGGCCGAGTCCGGTCAAGAGCACGGGCAAGGGCGTCCCACACTTCGCCAGTTCGCAACTGCCCGAGGATGCGCGCGGACCACGAGTGCACGTGCTCTGGGTGAGGGCGGTCCAGGTGCTCGATGAGCATTGCTGCTACGGCTGGCGACGGCGCAGTGCCCAGTTCCCAGTCCTGCTCGCTGTATCCAAGGGGTTCGAGGTCGTCCAGTAGCGGGCGTGACTCGCGTGCCTGTTGCTCCCAGATCTTCTCCAGGTCGCGTGCGCTTGGCATGGTCGCATCTCCCTCCGATCCTCAGCCCTTGCCCGCAGGGTACGGCGAGCAGGGCGCGGCTCCACCACGTGGTCACACGCCGGTGACCGCGCCGGCGTGCGGCTAAGGGGCGATCGCGACTAGGACCTCAAGACATCCGACTTTGCCGCGGATGGTGCGTCGGAATCCTCGGCAGAGTGACGACAGAACCCTACGATTCACTTCGTGCGATACGCCAAGCTCGGTCTGCTCTTTGTAACCGCACTCGGGCTCCTCATCTGGTCCTGCTACGCCGCCGTAGTTGGCGTAGCAGGCGGCTCCGAGGGGCGGATCGGTGCCGGGGTCGCTGCTGCGGCGAGTCTGGTCGCGGCGATCCGGTGCGGCATCCACATCATTCGTTCGGTCCGTTCCGAGGCCAACGGTCGCTGAGTTCTCGCCGCGCGCTCATGCCGCGGTCGATCGCACCGATGATCGGGCGTTGACGATCTCGACCGAGCCCTCACGACGCTGAAGCCCGGCGCCATGGGCAGCGCCGCGCCGACGGCGGATCTCATCGCGGATCGGTGAACGCGGCGCGCCAGGCGGGCGGATCGAAGTCCTTAGCGTAGTAACGGGTATCGCGGAGCATGCGCCCGTCCGGGGCGAACTCCATCAGCAGGACGACATGCCACACGTCGCCCTCGCCGTAGTCACTGGACGCTTCGATGAGCCACGATCGGTGCGCACCCGTGACTCGGTTGATGGTCAAGGACGGCGGCGGGCCGGGGAAGGATTCCTGCATCGCTCGCATCCGGTCGCGGCCCGTAATGCGTTCCCCCGACTGGGGCATCTCCATCACGTAGTCCTCGTGGCGCAGTTCGAACTCGTCCGACGCCGAGAGCCCGCCGGCGGCGGAGAACAGCTGCTCTAGCCCGTCGCGCATCGCCATCGCATCGTCGGTGTCGATGGCCCGACGGAAAACCTCCAGTACGGCATTCATACCGTGAAAGTCTGAACCTCCGGCTTGCCTTCTGCCACCGTGTGCCACTGTCGCCATCCGAATGTCGCCATCCGGACATGCCGCTCGTCGCGCGAACGCCCGACTACTGTCAGCGGGTCCGGGAATCTACTCGACCTCCCACCCCGCTTCGACCGCCTCGGCATGGAGTTGATCCCGCAGGGATTGGAGACTTTGCCTCAGTTCGCGGAGTTCGGGGTCACCGCTCGCAGCGCGCGTCGATGGCCACCAGAGGCTATTTAGCCGACGCCCCAGCGGCGCGCCGTCCTGGAGCTGCTTGTCGCCGCCAAGGTCGTGGATCTCGCGGATCAGGGCATCGCAGGGCTCATCGAACGCCGGGAGGCGCCAAGAGAGGATGTCCGTAAACCAGTGGTCGGCCGGTCCGCCTGCTGCCATGCCAGCAGGGTCGCACTACTCCCACCAGACGCACGCTCATGGCACCCCTTTAGGTCAAGACATGGCCGCGGTTCTACGCTCGGTGGTGACGGGTCCGGGAAGAGGCTTGTTCGAAGAGCCGGGGTGGGGTTGTGAGCCGGTCACGCTGGAGTCAGAGACGTTGCCCCGGTGCCCTCCCAGGCCCGTCACCTCACCGGTCTGGAGGGGTGTGCTCGCGCTGGGTCTGGTCGGCGACCATGCCCGTGTACACGATGTTCGACAGGCGTCGTTTGAGGGACCGCATCGCCATCAACGAGGGCGTGCCGCCCGCCTTGCGGGCATCGTAGAACTCCCCCCGGGCTCGGGTTGCGCAGCTGCACGACGGCCATGATGTGCAGCGTCCGGTTGATCCGACGGTTACCAGCCCGGGACAGCCGGTGGCGTTGCTGCGCCCCGGAGGAGGCGTCCAACGGCGCGGTCCCGTTCCACGAGGCGAAGCGGTCCTTGGCGCGGAACCGGTGGATGTCACCGACGTCGGCCAGCAACCGCGCGGCCCCGGTCGGGCCGATCCCGGTCAGCTCCAACAACGTCGAGCCGCGCTCGGTCACGAGCATCGTGAGCTCTTTCTCGGTGGCCTTGATCTTGCGGTCGATCACCTCGAGCTCACCGATCAGCTCGACGACCAGCCGGCGCCGGGTCTTGCCGACCAGGTCGCGCGGCTTGACCGTGGCGACCAGAGCGCGGGCCTGCGGCGCGGACAGGAACGTCTTCGCCCCGCCCCGAATCAGTTCCAGCAGAAGCCGATGCAGCCGGTTGAGCGTCTGGGTCCGGGCCCGGCCCAGCTCGTCGCGGCGGTCGACCATCAGGCCCATCACGACCAGGTCAGCCTCGACGACCACCGGCCGCAGCCCGGGCTCGGCCGGCGCGTACAGCGCGGCCAACGCGACCGAGTGCGCATCGACCGGGTCGGTCTTACGGGCGTTGCCGGTGGCGAAGACCCGCACCTGCGCCGACAGCTTCGTCGGCACGTCGACCACGTGCTCTCCGTCGTGCGCGAGCCGGTGCGCGATGTGTCGGCCGATGCCGTTGCAGCCCTCGACCGCCCACACCCGCTCCCCCACCTCGCCGTGGGCTCGGCCCGCGGCGCGCATCGCCGCGTAGCCGGCCTCGTCCGTGTCGAACCGGCCCACCTGCAGCACTCGACCCGGCCTGGTCGATGACCTCGATCGTGGCCGAGCGTTTGTGCGGGTCCATCCCGATGATCACGCCCATCGCCGTGCACCTCCTCGTTCCCTCCGTGATGTGGAAGCGGGGAGGGCATCGCTACTTTGAGCAGAACAAACCCCTTTAGAGCCTCTCCTCGCGCGGTGCCCGACGAGAGCGCATGCCATGAGAGAGCCACACCAAGGACGCCGGCGGGCAGCCGCATCTGAGAGCGTCTCGCCGAGCACCAGGACCGAGTCTGGCCGGACACCGATCCTGCAACCAGTCTCTAAGTAGCCGCGTTGAGGGCAGCTACGCTCGCCCGGTCATGCCGCACTCGGGGAGTTGTCGATGCGTCTTGATCGTCATCCGCCGACGTGGAAGTCGCCGATGCGGGTGACACCGTCGTACTCGTAGACCGGGATGGTGGCGTTGACGGGGGTGCGGGTGGCTGCGTCGGCGGGGTCCGTTGGGGGTGGTCCACCGGCAGCGTTGAGGTCGCGGGTGAAGACGTAGCCCTGGCGTCCGTTGGTCGCGATGACCGCTTGGAGATCGGGTTCGCCGTGGTCGTTGACGACGCCGTAGGTCTGTCCGTTGGCGTTGACGGCCCAGGACGTCACGCGTTCGGTGATGTAGCGGGTCTGGGCCTCCCATCGGGTCCCGGGTCCGGTGAAGATGCGGATCGAGTGCTGTCCGGGAGTGATACGGAACCGGGCGATGGTTGGGGCTCGACCGTCCGGCGCCCAGGGCTGCGGGCCGCTGCAGGAAGCCCCGCTGCCGTCCGGGAACCGGAAGGATCCAGCAGTCAGGCATCGCACCCCGAGCTCGATGCTGGTCGCGCCGGTAGGCGCCGGTCCGAGGTCGATGACGGCGGAGCCGGTGTACGTGGTCGTAGCGGGCGTGGAGCGACCCGTCACCTCAGTGCCGCCGGGCAGCACGGTGCTCAGCGCGTACGCCGTACCGCCGGCAGCGAGCAACGCGACTGCGCCAGCGACGCGCCACGGCCAGCGACCACGACCTCCGGGCCTCCCGCGGGTGCCGACACGGTTGGGCGGGCGGGATGACGCGGCGTCGACGAGCTCCGCCCGGACGGCCACCGCAAACGTCTGGCTCATGCCGGCACCCGGGTCGCCGCGCTGGGTGTCGGGGGGCCGCATGGGGTTCTGGTCCGCGTTCACTGCGAGGCCTCCTGCCGGTCGGCCGATAGGTCCAGTTCGAGCGCGCCGCGGGCACGAGACCTAAAGCGGGAGAGGCGCGAGCGAGCCGCAGTTACCGAGACCCCGACCAGGGGCGCGGCCTCCACGACCGGGATCCCCTCCAAGATCACCAACGTCACCAACTGCAGGTCCCGACGCTCCAGCCGCCGCAGCACGGCCACGAGGTCCGGGTCCCAACCCGTCGGGTCGTAGCGGATCAGGACCTCAGCCGGGTCAGGCGCCGACTGCTCCCTCGGAAGGCGTTGCAGGACCGCCCGGTAACGGCGACGGGACCGGCTCACGTTCCGGGCCACATACGAGGTGGTCACCAGCAGCCATGGGAGGACGGACCCCTCCACGACCCGCACGTCGTCGCGACGACGCCACAGCTTCAGAAACGCGATCGCGGTCACATCCTCGGCGTTCTCCCGCTCATCGACGAGCCGGCACGCGTGCACCCACACTCGGCGGCGATGCAAGTCCCAGACCCTGCCGAATGCGTCTGGATCGCCGGAGCGCGCGACAGCCCAGAGCTCGCACTCCTCGGATGTCTCCCCAGTCTCCACACCTCATAGTGTCCGGCACGCAGCGAAACGTCGCTGCCACAAACATGCCGTCGCTCGTCGCGGCGCTCGGCCAGGCGCTGCTGCAGAACGAGCTGGCGTCCTCATCTGCCGCGATCAGTGGTCACTCGGAAGCGCGGCCATGCTCGTCCTCGTCGATGAGAAACTCCTACTTTCGCGACACTCCTACGCGTCTGCCGTGATGCTGGGGAAATGCCCGATAAGCCTGCCCCGGAGCCCTCAGAGAGTGACGACATCCGCCGCCGCAACAAGTGGCTTGGCTGGGTGGACCTCTTCTCCGGCTTGGCGGGCGGAACGTCGAGATTCTCCTGGTCCCTCGACATCGCCAGTCGCGAAGCCAGCGGTCCTCCGAGGGCGGGTGTCGATCGCCATACGCCGCGCTTGGATGACCCCCGCACTCGGGATAAGGACCAGGGTTAAAGCCGCTTCCAAGGGCAGGCCGAACCGCCGTGCGCGCGTTGTGGTTCACGAGCCCACCGTGTGAGCAACGATGAGGGCATGATCAGCGCGGAGGAGTTCGACCAGGCACGGCGCGAGATTTGCGCATTGGGGCCCGCCAGCGACGGCGACAACCTGCTCGGCATGGAGATCGACTTCTGCGCCTACCTTGGCGACCCTGCATATGCCGACGAGGGGCCCGATCTTTGGCAGGACATGGTGGTTCGTCGTTCCGATGGCGCCGAGTGGCTGATCACTGGTCGTGCGAGTGGACGGAGCGACAAAGGCCAGCTCCATCGCAGCGGAACTGTCGCGGGTGTGGGAGGAGAGCCTTCGGTATCACTTTCGCGCCGAGCACATCGTCAGCTCGACTCCTGAGTACGTGCGTCTACGAGCGGTGACACAGATTGGTCCGGAGGACCTGTGGGTGACCGCTGAGGTCCAGGTGGACGTCGGCTAACGCACTCTTCTGCCGCTGGTCGCGCCGACGCGATCACCGCCTACACGCCTGTCACACTGCAGCTGTGAAGGACTCAGCGCGCCGGCCCTGGCTTGAGCTGCAAGGACCTCACACGTTCCGAGTCATCCTCGAGGAAGACCAGTGTGGCGCCGCCTACGCCTACCTGCTCGATGGGGCAGACATTGTCGGAGACGTCTGGCTCTACAACGTCGTGCCAAGTCCCACCGACGCGCCTTGGATGACGCAAGCGGCAGAGCCTCCATTTCTCAATCCAGGCTCCCTCTGCAAGGAAGACGTGGCGCGACGGACGCTCGAGACCGTCACCCGGGTGGAAGCAAGATGGGGCGAGGGCGGAACTGTCGAGTTGTTCTTCGACGACCGGCGAGAGGCCCGCATGTGGCCGGGCTCAAGGCCTGGCGAGTCCTTCATGGCGTCGTCCAAGGGGCCGCTAGCGTCGCCGCTGGACCGCCCGTAGCGTGCGGCTCGGACATCCTCATCTGCCGCCGGGCGGTTGTGGACTTCTCCCGATACAGCTACATGCTCATGAGGTACATACGCCCGGTGTTGGTTGGTCACCGGCTCGAGAGGGCCCCCGCTCCCCTTATCGGTCAGTAAGCGGGCACGTCGTCGCGAGGCGTGTTTGCCGTGTGGAATCACGAGAACCGCTGACTTCGCGTCGCGCACAGGGGACGCCGTTGAGTGGGAAATCAGGTGCCGTCGTCCAGCGGCCGATGCGGAAGGCCGTTCTCGGACAGCATGATGCGCTGCGCCTGCTGGCGACGCGCCCAGTCCAGCGCCGTCTCCCGGTCCTCGGACTCGAACACCGCGACACCGGTGTCGCTGCTCCACCCCGCGTGCCAGACCCCGCGGAACTCCATCACCCACACCTCCCCGGTGCCCGGTGCCGGAGGCGGCCCCGGTTCGCAGACTCCTGCCTGGTCGAAGATTGAGTCGACCTCTGCGATCACGTTGACTCGCGCGGCTGGCTGCTCCCGCGCCCACGCGATGACCGACTCTTCTGGACCCTCGTAGGTGGTCAGCCCGTCGTCACTGAGCCACAGCGCGTGCCACACGCCCGGGTAGGGCTGACTCACCCAGAGGGTGCCGGTGCCCGGGTCCGGCGGGCCGATCACCTCGGCTGCGCACTGTTCGGGGGTAGGCGCCGGTACCGGTGTGTCCAGGTCCAGGCGCACCCAGTGGTCCGGATATGTGGTCATGGACCCATGATGCAAGCGTGCCGGCGAAAGGACACAGGTGATGCCGAAGGTCGCATCGGCAGCGGCATAACCCGCGCTCGCGACCCCGATCATGGGTCCACGGCGGTGGTGGCGCAGGCTGCGTAAGTAAGGCGAGCGATCGGAACGTCGTGTCGTGCCGCAACCCGTGCGTCAGTCCAACGGCGGGCTTGGGAGTCGGCAGCCCGGCTCAGCCGACTCTCGCTGATCGTGCTCGAACTCGAAGGCGCACTCGCCGCACATGCCCTTCAGATCATTGCCGGTGCCGGGGTGCTCCACCCACGGGTGGCGGCAATCGGGACAGTCGCCCAACTCGCGCAAGCGTCGAGCTCGATCCTGTCTTCTCCTGCTCCGCTCGATGAAGCCGCTCATCAGGTGAGCATGCTTCATGTCGGTCGCACGCTTATGCCGCGCAGAGGATGCTCGGTGCTCGATCGGTTTCAGACGCGGGAACTGCTCTTCCCGTAGCCTCCGATCCGTGATCGCGCTCCGTCCTCTGCTCCTCACAGGCGGCCCGGGGGTCGGCAAGACTACGACCAGGCGAGCCCTGGCCGAGACGACGGAGACATGCGCATACGTCGACGTGGATGACGTACGTCAGATGGTCAAGAACGGCGGCGTTGCCCCATGGAAAGGCGAAGAAGGCCGCGCCCAACATCTCTTGGGGATTCGCAACGCTGCGGCGTTGGTCGGAAACTTCACCGACGCGGGCATCAACGTGATCCTGAGCGATGTCGTCACGCAAGACCTATTGAGCGTCTACCGAGACCTGCTGCCGGAGCTGGTGGTCATCCGGCTGGCCTGCGACCTCTCGACCGCGCGGGCGCGGGCAAGCACCCGACCGCTTTACCTCACTGCTGCCGAGTTCGAGTTGCTCCATCGCCAACAGACCGAGCCGCTCGCGAGCGACTCGGAGGTAGACGTCTCT
The DNA here is from genome assembly GCF_041941675.1 of Terrabacter sp. BE26. GTDB lineage: Bacteria > Actinomycetota > Actinomycetes > Actinomycetales > Dermatophilaceae > Terrabacter. Next base: position 4,143,417 of record NZ_CP090122.1, read on the forward strand.
GGCATGACACTGGCGACGCAGGTCGACGCTGTACGCCGGCAGTGGCGGAGCCGATCAGACGGCCTCTAGTCACGCTGGCTGAAGTCATCCGCAACTGCCGCCGATTGCTCGTGGAGATTCGTGCGTCTGAGGTTCCGAAGCCGTTCTTCAACCGCACGGACCGCAGGCACTTGCACACCGCTGCCCCCACCGTAATGTCCATCGCTCGCGGCCGACACCGCGGCGAATGTCCGGACAGTCGCGGCCGAAGACGACGGAAGCCGGGCAAAGGCAGCTGCCAAGAGCGTCGCCGCCCCTACCGCTTCTGATCAGCAACCGCGATCAAGCGCACCTGACCCCGCACGCGGCACGATCATCACGTGACTGCGACCGACACCTTCGCCTCCTTCGTCGAGCACCTCGCCGAGGCTCTCGACGACCCCCAGGCGCGCGCGTGGGAACGGCTGCACTTCTCCCGCTTCCACTTCGACCGCCTGATCCGGGGCGTCGCCGGGGAACCGCCGGCGGCGTTTCGCCGGCGTCTCCTGCTGGAGCGGGCGGCGTACCGCATGGTCACCACCACCGCGCCACTGGTCGACATCGCCGTCGAGGCGGGCTACGGATCACACGAGGCGTTCACCCGGGCCTTCGCCAAGACCTACGGCCTCGCGCCCGCCGCATGGCGATCGCACCCCACCCAGATCCGGATCCCCGCGCCCAGCGGCGTCCACTTCCACCCGCCCGGCAGCCTCCGGCTGCCAGCACGACCCGAAGAAAGGCTGACCACCATGGACCTGCTGACCAGCATGGTCGAACACCACATCTGGCTCACCGGCGAAATGGTCCGCGTCGCCGGCAACCTGACCGACGAGCAGCTCGACAGCCCGATCGTCGTCGACGTCGACGAGGACCACCAAACCATCCGCTCGCTGCTCTCCCGCCTCGTCGGGCAGATGGGAATGTGGAACGCCGCCATGGCCGACCGCGAGTACGACTGGTCGGTCGAGGAGCACGAGCCGCTGCAGTCCCTGCGTGACCGACTCGCGGTCGAGGGACCGACCTACCTCACCCACGTGCGCGACGTCGCCGGCCGCGGCGCCCTCGACGAGACCTTCGTCGACGCGCTTTGCGAACCCGCAGAGGTCTTCACCTACGGCGGCATGATCGCCCACGTGCTGACGTTCGCCGCCCACCGCCGCACCCTCGTCGCACTCGCGCTCGACAAGCATGGCCTCGGTGAGCTCGGCTGGGGAGACCCGATGCTCTGGATTGCCGAGCACTCCTAGCCCGTCGGGGCCAAGCTGTCGTCTAGGTCGACCACGCGAGCGGCCCCATCCCCGCACGCCGACGCACGGACATGCCGCGGAGCGCTCGTGCCGTTGGCGATAACAGCCCCAGCCCTGGAGCAGCGCCCTCGCAGGCATGAAGTCGCAACGCAATCTCAAGCACGAGGCCGATGGCGAGATGCCCATGGCATGCCCCAGCTGCCACGAGCTCCTGATCCTCGACCTCGACCTCGACGACGACCTCGGCGCGCTCTCCAGCGACACCGACGCCTCCAAGGCCGCAACACGCGTGAATCCGGCACCGCCCCCAGCGGCCACGGTCGAAGGCCGATTGCTGCACCTATCCCGACTCAACCAGCGCACCGCTGTCGCAGCGCAACTGCCCTACCTCTACGGGCGCGGCCACTGCCCTCATTGCGCGACGGACTTCGCGGTCGCCTCCGCGTTGCTCTGAATGGAGGCACTCAAGACCCGAGAACGACCCACGATCCCAATCACTGAGCGAACGGTTTGGCTGCCCGATTCCTGGCCAGCCGAGACGTCATCTTCTGTGCTCCTCGGACTACGGCTGACCGCAGTGGCCTTGGACGACGGCGGAACCTGTGAGCGGGTCAGGAATCGTCTCCTAATCAGGAGGGCGGGCGGGGGTGGATGGGCTAGTGGTTCTCTGCGAGGCTCCACATGGTCCACAGCTCCGTCCGCATCCGTCGGGGTTGCCGCAGGGTGAAGGTCACCGCCTGAGCGATATCATCGGGCTCCATGAAGTGGCCCTGAGAGGGGTCCCGGTCGCCGAACCGGCCGTCGGCCGCCGCGAACGGTGTGTTGACGCCGGCCGGGGCGATGGTCGTCGTCCGGATGCTCTCGGCGCGCAGCTCCCGGTCGAGCGCGTACCCGAGGTTGATCTGCGCACCCTTGGTGGCGGCATACACGGCCTCCTTACCGCCGCCGATGAGAAGGCCTGCGACGGAACCGATGATGACGATGTCGCCGCCGTCGCCTTGAGCCCGGAACTGCCGGACGGCCGCACGGGCGAGCCAGATCGTGCCCTTGACGTTGACGTCGACCATCAGCGCCACCTCGTCGGCGGAGTAGTCGAGCAGGCCGCCGTAGAAGCCCACCGCGGCGTTGGCGACAACCGAGTCGACCCTGCCGAAGGCCTCCACGCCTGCGGTGACCAGCGCGTCGGCCGTCGCCTCCTCGCGCACGTCCCCGATGCTGACGACCAGACGGGTCTCGTCCCACTGTTCGCGCAGGCTCGCGAGGGAGTCGGCCCGCAGGTCGCCGGCAACCACGCGGCCGCCGCTTTCCAGGACGAGCTGAGCCGTTGCGCCGCCGATGCCTCCGCCAGCGCCTGTCACGACTACCACGGTGTCCTGCAGGCTGCGCCCGTAGGGTTGCGTCACAGGTGCTCCTTCTGGCCGGAGGGTGGTAGTCACTTGATCGCTCCCATCGAGAGGCCTCGGACGAGCTGCTTCTGCGCAACCCATCCAGCGACGATAACGGGTAGGGCGGCGATGGTGGCGGCCGCCGAGAGGACGGCAAGGAACTGCCCGCGTCCGTCGACGAAGCTGCCGAGGAACGGAGGTGTCGTCCGGGCCGCGGAGCTGGTCTGCAGTAGGGCGAGGAAGTACTCGTTCCAGGCGAAGATGAAGCTGATCAGGGCCGCGGCCGCGACCCCGGGGAGGACGAGCGGCAGGACGATGCGCACGATCTCCCGGAAGAGGCCCGCGCCGTCGACCCGGGCGGCCTCGATGATCTCGAAGGGATCAGCGTGCTCGTCGCGAACTCCGGCGGCCGTGTCGTCCTCGACGGCGGCAACGGACGGTACGCCTCCAGCATCGCGGAGGTCGGCGGCGGTCGCCGTGGCACTCCTGATCGGATCGAGCAGCCGGCGCCTGCGCCGGTACCTGCTCGCCGCCGAGGATTCCGCCGCCCCGGCTGAGGCTCCCGCTGTCCCCACTCGGTGAGCGCTGACCGGCAGGTTGGCCGCCTTGCCTGAGCCGTTTACCGCTCTTGCCGCTGACCGGTGTCCGATGAGCGGTCGATGGACTGCGCCGTCTTCAGCGGGCGATGGGCACGACGTCGATGACCTGGTCGATGCCCATGAGCCGCATCAACTGCAACGTAATGCCGCTGCAGTTCAGCTGCAGCCGACCACCCGCAGCCGTGACCCGGCGGTGCAGCGAGAGGATCGCACCGATTCCCGTTGAGTCGAGGAAGGTGACCTCGCCAAGATCGACGACGACCTCGTCATCGGCCCGGACGGACAGTGTGTCAAAGGTTTGGCGGACCTCCGAAGCTGTGTAGGTGTCGATCTCGCCTGCGAGGCTGACCGTGACCACGCCATCACCGCGTGAGATGTGGGCATCCACGACAAGTCCTTCCCCCTTGCCACCATGCCCACGATAAGTCGCTCGACAAGCGCCGATCAGGGGAATGGCCAGCAGCCCGCCAGGAAGAAGCTCGGTACGCGTGGACCTCGTTCCGGCTCGCAACCAAGGCGACCACCCCGATACGCCCGTCACCTAGCCCATCCCAGCGCACGCTCATGCCGCTGACTGTTCTTGAGGTGCGGCCACGCGCTTCTCCGGCACACCCGGGGGTCTCCGTGGTCGCGAGCATCATCGGCCTGCGCCTCTTTGGGCTTGATCAACCTGAATATCACGTAGCCAAGGAATACGGGCAAACCCACGAGCGCCAGCGGGGGGGCCGCGAAACCGATGATGAACTCGAACAATGTCACGGCAGCCCCTAGGACACGACGAGGGCCAGTCTCTATCCACGCTGGCCTCTCCTCGTGTGCTATCCGGAACTGCCGCGTTGAGGGCGGCTACGCTCGCCCGGTCAGGCCGCTCCTCGGGCGACGTCCGACGAGCGCCACAGCGAGCTTCGCGCTAGTCCTGTTTCTTTCTGAGCGCCCAGACTTTTCGGATTGCTCCGCTCAGCGAGCCGCCAAGAAGCCCTCCTACTGCGGTTGCCCCCACTGCACCGATTACGTCGTGTCCGTTGCTGTAGGCCCAGAACGCCGCTCCGAGACATACCGCCATGAGAGCTGACCGGATAAGTAGGTCTGCCCACAGCTCGCCGCGCATTTGCTCCATCTTCGCTCCTCCGCCCCTGTGACCCGTCGGCCAGGTGTGCGGTCAGCGTGGACATGCTCGCCGTCGGACCAAAGCCGCGACTCGTTCCCAATAGACAGACCAATCGGCCTCATGCCACGGATGCTAAGCGCTCACTCATCCCGACAGGCTCGCAACGGGCGAACGCCCGGACACGCCGCAGATCGATAGTGCCGATGTTGAAACGCGGACGGGCTCGCGAGGGTGCAGAGAAAGGCGACGTGGAGCTAATCCCTTCTACTATCAGACGACTCACACCTCGAGAATCGGAGGCCGACATCCACCTTCGACCCGTCCGAGCCGTCCTCTGGGACGCCGACGGCGTACTACAGGACACGCCGGCCGGCACCTGAGACCTCGCGGTCTCGGTGGTGTCTCAGTTCCCCGGCGCGATCACCGGAACAGCGATCGATGAGGATCGCATTCGAGCCGTCGCGCACGAAATGGGTTTGGGCGGTCACGTCGACGATGTGCTCTCCGTCTGGTGGACCTTCGACATCCTGCAGCCAACGCTGGCGGTCGTCGCGAGAGTGCGAGCCGGCGGGGTCTCCTGCTATCTGGCGACCAACCAGGATTCCTACCGCGCGGCCTGCATGCGTGCCCGCGCTCCGTACGACGAGATCCTCGACGGCGCCTACTACTCGTGCGACATCCGCTCGGCAAAGCCGTCGGCGGAGTTCTTCGAGCACATTGCTTCGGACCTTGGGCTTGCACCCGAGCAACTGCTGCTCATCGACGATCAGCCGGGGAACGTTTCGGGAGCTAGGTCCGCAGGGTTGAACGCTGAATGCTGGTCACACACCGACGGAATGGACAGGCTGCGTGCGCTCCTCGAGGCGTACGGGGTCCATCTGGACTGACTCCGGGCACGCCCTCAACTGCCGCGTTACGGCCAGCGCCGTGACCCTCTGGAAGGCGCGCCGCGTCAGCTGGGCACGTCCCGCCCTCTTTCCGAGGTCGGGGCCCGGATGGGCATGGACAGTACGGGGTGCTCGACGAGGACGAGGACGGGCTGCTGCTGTGTGCTGACTGTGGGTGGAGAGGCGTCCATCTAGGCTGATAGTGCCCGTCCCGCCTGGTCACCAGTAGCTGGTCCAGTCCGTCGCACCGGGTCAGTGGAAGCCGAGGAGGTCGCGCAGACCGTCGGGCAGCTGGGCAGCGATGTCATCGAGCTCTCCGGTGGTGACCGCCTCGCGGAGGGTGGCGAAGACGGCCCCCATCTGCGCCAGCGCCTGGTCCGGATCGATCCCGGCACGGTCGGCCACCCGCGCTACGAAGACGTCGACGTCGAACGCTTCGGCCTCCTCCCGGACACCTATCGTCAGGAAGGGCTTCAGCTGCTTGGGAAGCTGCGACGCGAGGTCCTTGGCCTCCCCCCCGGTGATCCGCTCTGCCAGGGTCCGCAAGGTCGCTTCCGTGATGCGTTCCGCGTCCTCATACGAGATGCCGGCGCCTTGTGCCACCGATCTGATGAACTCGTCGTACTTCACGGCCCTCACTCCCCTTCCGGCGGCCTCCCAGCAGTCTGTCGACTGCACAGGGCCCCGATCTACTGGCAGGTCTGCCGATATCGCGGCCGACACGGATTTGCGCGGTGACCCGAAGGCCGCCGGGTACTGACGTCACACCGATCAGGAGGTGAGACGGATGCCGGAGAAGAAGGGCGATGCCGACGAGAAGCGCGCGAAAGCCGCCGAGGCCCGACGGCACGGGATGTCCGCGAGCGAGGCCGGAGTCTCCACAGGCGCCTCGAAGCAGCGCGAGCACCTTCCGGACAAGAAGCGCGAGCCGAAGGGCGACCGCAAGTCGTAGCCTTCACGCGTATCGCGCCCACGGGCTGACAGCATCGGAGTACAAGGTCCAGCACGGCCTGCGCCGGTCGAAGGGCCTCGTCGCGGCGGCAGTGCACGAGAAGCTCGCGGAGCGCTCGGCCGCGCAGCTGGCCCGCCGCTCGGCGTTCCTCGCCAAGCGGGACACGCGCAAGGCGACCCCGGCCCGGCCCGCCGCAGGACAGCCGCTCTCCCCTGCCGGCGCCGCCGCTTCGGCAGCCGCCGGCCGCTGGTGCCACTCGGGCTGGGCGGAAAGGCATCTCCGCTCGACGGGGTGTAGCGCTGGGCAGACATCCTCATCTGCCGCGATCAGGGGTCGTTCAGCTGTCGCCGCTGCCGGCAATGTGGCTGATGATCGCGGCGTTCGCCTCGTCTTCCGCCTGCGGGGTGCTGGTCGTGGTGCCGACCTCGCGCAGCCAGGCACGCAGACGCGCCCGCCAGTTCGGCTGCTCGTTTTGTCCTCGGGCCGTCATGTGTGTCACCGCGGACGAATGAGCCGGGCGGCTCGGTGCGGGCCGTCGCGGTCCCCTTCCCTAGGAAACAGTATTGGTGACCCGCCGCAGAGAACCGCTTCCCGCCACCACGAACGGCGAACAGCCGCTCATGCCGCGAGCGGTGTCGTCCCATCGAAAAGGACGTCGGGCGTAACCGGGCTTGTTTCGGTGGTGCGACTGGTCAGGGAAGCAAGGACAGTAGATGGGTTGCCTGCATCTCCGTCGCGCCTGCTGGGTTTCGGTGGGAGCCGGAGTTCTCGGGCAGCAACATCGCGAGCCAGAAGGCGGCAAACAGCGGGCGGTAGGCCCGCATTCGTTCGCGCTCCTCCTGCGGCAGGCCGACCGCGGCGAGGAGAGCTTCACCGTCGATGACACCGGAGAGACGGCCCGCGATGTGCTCGATGTGGTCCGCCATCTCGTAGGCGGGGTCGCTGAGACCGCCGTCCTCGAAGTCGAGGAGTCGACACGTTGTCCCGTCCCACATCAGGTTCGCCGGGTTCAGGTCCGCCATGCCAAGCGCCGTCAGCCGTGGCTGCGGCACCGCGTCCGGACGCGCCAACCACGACAGGGCAGCGTCGATGGCAAACGACACATGCGCTTGATCGAGGCAGGCCCGCAGATCCCCCGGCTCGGCGAGCCATTCCGACACGTTCTTCGCCATCGTCGCCGGCCCGAGGATCCGCTCCCCGAGACCGGCCGCGCCGACTGCCGTGGCAGGCACCGCGAACAACCTGCCAAGGGCGCGACCGAGCCCTGCCATCTGCACCCCGGACAGGGGCGCACCACCCAGCGGATGGCCCGGCAAGCGCTGCATGACGACGAAGGGCCGGCCACCGTCCCAGCCCCGGCGCAGCGGTCGCGGGGCCAGCCCGGGCGCGTGTTCAGCCAGTACCGTCAGGCAGGCCCACTCCCGGTCGGGTTCACCGCGGTCCCAGGACACAAACTGCTTCCGCACATGGTCGGGCGCGAACGTCACGTCATGGGTGGGGGTCTGCACGGTCATCAACGTAGACGTGGCCCCGCCTGAGGCCGGCAAGGCACGCACTGCGCGAGCCGAGGAAGGACGCCTCGGACACCGTCAGTCTGGGAGCATTCTCTCATGCTGTTTGAAGTGGGAAGGATTCCTGGCGTGCCCGGTGCGGTCTTCAGTGACTTCTCCCTTTGGAGCGGCCGGACGTTCATCGTCGAGGGACAGCGCTACCAGCCGCGAGGATTCTTTCGCCGCCGCGTCACACTTCCCGGCATTCCCGAGAACGTGGACGCCACGCTCAACGGGTTCCTACCCGGGGCACAGACCTTGGTGGCTGCCGGCACCACGTACCGCATTGGGCCACGTGTCCCTCGGGACCTGCAGATTCTGGCGGTGTTACCGCTGCTGTTGATCCTGCTGGTCAAGGGCGGCCCGGGCATTCTGGTCGCGGGGGTCGCCTTTTCGGTCAACACCAAAATCCTGATGTCCTCGGGATCTGACGTCACCAAGGCTGGTCTCCTGATCGCCACGCTGGTCTTCGGTGCCAGCCTCAATGTCGCCCTGGCCATCGCTCTACATGCGGCGTGGTGGATGTAGTCGACAAGGGCCCGGGCCGGATTCGCGCCGCCGGCACCTCGCGATGCGCCTTCTACGGCTCGACGTAGGCGCCGACGAACGCCCGGTCATGGCTCCCTTCTGTGTCAAGACGCCGTCGGCAGGGGCGTTCTACGCTGGGTGGCGACGGGTCCGGGAAGTGGCTTGTCCGAAGAGCCGGTGCGGGGTTGTGAGCCGGTCGCGCTGGAGTCAGAGTCGTTGCCCCGGTGCCCTCCCGGGCCCGTCACCTGCCCCGTCGCTGTGGTGACCCGGCCGGCGACGTAGTCGCCGAGCATCGTCCGGAAGACCAGGTCGGACAGGCGCCGTTTGAGGCAGCGCATCGCCTCCATCGAGCTCTTCCCGGCGGCCTTCTTCCGGTCGAAGTAGGCCCGTCCCTCGGTCGGGGTCCGCAGCTGCACGGTCGCCATGATGTGCAGCACCCGGTTGATCTGACGGTTCCCACCACGAGAGAGCCGGTGGCGCACGTGGTCCCCGGATGAGGCGTCGATCGGCGCGGTCCCGGTCCAGGACGCGAAGTGGTTGCGGTCCGGGAACCGGGCCAGGTCCCCCACCTCGACGAGCAGCCGCGCCGCACCGGACGGACCAACCCCGTGCAGCCCCAGCAGCGAGGTCCCGGTCGCCGCGACGAGCTCCTTCAGCTCCTTGTCAGCGGCCTCCTTCCGGGCATAGATCCGCTCCAAGTCCGCGACCAGCTCCGCGGCGACCCGCTTGCGGGTCTTGCCGACCGCGTCCCGCGGCCGAACCCCAGCCAGGAGGGTCTTCGCTTGGGCTGCGGAGAGGTACTTCTTCGCGCCACCAGGCAGCATTTCCAACAGGATTCGGTGCAGCTGGCTGACCTTGCGGGTGTGCTCCTCCCCGATTGAGCGGCGCCGGTCCACCAGCAGCTGCAGCACCTCGAGCTGCGCATCCGTGACGACCGGGCGCAGCCCCGCCATCCTCGTTCCGACCAGCGCGACCGAGTGCGCGTCGGTCGCATCGGTCTTACGGCCCTGCCCGGTCGCGAACACCCTCGCCCGCGCCGACAGCTTCGCCGGCACGTCGACCACGTCCTGCCCGTCCGCGATCAGCCGGTGCGCGATGTGCCGCCCGATCCCCTCACAGCCCTCGATCGCCCACACCCGGTCCGGCCAGGCCGCGACGTGCTCGAGCATCGCCTTGTAGCCCTCGACCGTGGTGTCGAACCGGCCGCCGCCGACCACGGACTCGTCGGCCGCCATCACCTCGATCGTCACGCTGCGCTTATGCGGATCCATCCCGATCACAACCCGCGGAACCTGCTCCTCCATATGAACCTCCCTCGCCCGGAACCGATCACTTCGATGGGCGTGGAGGGCATCGCTACTTAGAGCACAGCAATCCCTTCTTGAGCCTCTCCTGCCCGGCGGTGCCCGGGCGGCGCAACCCATGAGAGAGCCACACGACCAAGCGTGGGCAGCCGCTATTTCGAGCGACGAGCCCGGGCACCTGAACCGAGCCTGCGCAGGCACCGGTCCTGCGTCAATGAAACAAGTAGCCGCTCTCCGGGCGAGTCCTTGGTGGCTACTTACGCGCCGCGGCGGCGGTCGCCGGGTCGGGGCCGAAGCTGACGCCGATCGCTTCTCCGAGCTCGATGACCACCGGCTCATCGCGCGGTATGCCGTCAGCGTGTGAGACCCCGACGATGGGCAGCGTGTCTCTCACGGCATGCACGACCGCGTCCGCCAGGCCCGTGCACGCGACCCGACCCGCGGGTTACCGATGAGCTCGACCGCGGGGACGTCTCGTGTCGTCATGCCGTCGCCCTGGCGTCCGGCCCGGCGGCCCCGGCCGTGACCGTCTCTCGAGCGGGCACCCATGCCGCCCAGGCGGTTGCCGGTCGAGCCGGGGGCAGGCCGAGGTGGTCGCGCAGGGTGGCTCCAGGTGTGTAGTCGTGCCGGAACACGCCGCGCTCCTGGAGCAGCGGGACCACGTCGTCGACGAACCCGTCGAGGCCACCGGGGGTGATGTGGGGCACGAGGATGAACCCGTCGCTGACGTCCGTGGCGACTGCGTCGGCGATCGCGGCGGCGACCGTCTGGGGCGAACCGACGAAGGTCTGACGGCCCGTCAGCTCGATGACGGTGTCACGGATGCTGAGGCCCTTGAGCTCGGCCACGGCGCGGTACCGGGCCGCCTCGGCGAGGGCGTCGCCGACCTGGCGCGCCCGCCCTCGCACGATCGAGGTCTCGTCGGAGACCAGCGGGTCGATCGCGGGCAGGGGGCCGTCCGGGTCGTAGCCGGAGAGGTCACGGTTCCAGACCTGCTCGAGCAGCAGGATCGCGGTCTGGGGGCTGACCTGCTGACGACGCACCTCGGCGGCGCGCTGGGCGGCGTCGGCGTCGGTGTCGCCGAGCACGAAGGTCGCGGCCGGGAGGATGAGCAGCTCGCGTTCCTGTCGGCCGTAGCGCGCGAGCCTGCCCTTGACGTCGCGGTAGAAGACGCGCCCGGCCTCGGCGGTGGAGTGCCGGCTGAAGATGGCGTCCGCGCTGCGCGCGGCGAACTCCCGACCGTCGCCGGAGTCGCCGGCCTGGAAGATCACCGGATGCCCCTGCGGGCTGCGGGGCACGGTGAAGCGGCCGGTCACGGCGAAGTGCTTGCCGCGGTGCTCGAAGGAGCCCGCCGCGGCGTCGGTGAGGAACTGGTCGTCCGCGGCTCGGATCGCCTCCTCTGGCCACGAGTCCCAGAGCTCGCGTGCCGTGGCGATGAACTCCTCGGCCCGCTCGTAACGCTCGGGATGCGGCAGGAAGCCGCCACGGCGGAAGTTCTCCCCCGTGAAGGCGTCCGAGCTCGTGACCACGTTCCAGGCGGCCCGGCCGACCGAGAGGTGGTCCAGGGTGGCGAACTGTCGGGCGACCTCGTACGGCTCGTTGAAGGTCGTGTTGATCGTCCCGGCGAGGCCCAGGTGCTCCGTCACGGCCGCGAGCGCGGCCAGGATCGTGAAGGTGTCGGGCCGGCCGACCACATCGAGGTCGTGGATGCGGCCGCGCTGCTCACGCAGCCGCAGCCCCTCGGCGAGGAAGAGGAAGTCGAGGCGGCCACGTTCGGCGGTCTGCGCGAAGTGGGTGAAGGATGCGCGGTCGATGTGGCTGCCGGAGGCGGGGTCGCTCCACACGGTCGTGTTGTTGACGCCCGGGAAGTGCGCGCCGAGGACGACCTGCTTGCGTTGGTGGGTCATTCAGGGTCCGTTCTTACGCCGGGGTGGGGGCGTATCGGTTAGCGGCAACGGGCAGCGCCAGGCGCTCGCGGAGGGTGTGCTGGTCGTATGCCGTCCGGAACGCGCCTGCCCGCTGCAGCTCGGGGACCAGCCCGTCGACGACCGAGACGAGGTCGTCCGCGACGACGGCCGGCCGCAGTCGGAAGCCGGCGTAGCCGAGCGACCGCCAGCGCAGGAGCAGGGAGGCGAGCTCGCTGCTGGTTCCCGTGAAGATGTGGGCGTCCGAGGACAGGGGCGCCCCGGCGGCCTCGTCGAGACGACGCCGACGTCGGAGCGCGGCATCGGTGGTCCTGTCGAGGATCACCAGCACGTCGGCGAAGACCTTGAGCGGTGGGTCGGTCCGGCCGATGCGCTGCTCGGCTTGCCGGACCTCGGCGAGGATGCCCGTGGCGTGTTCGTCGTCGTGTGGGGTGACGAAGACGACGTCCGCGGACGTTGCGGCCAGCTCGTAGGGGATGGTGTGGTGGCCCAGGGCCGTGACCACGGGCTGCCCCTGTGGCGGACGTGGGGTGATCGAGGGTCCGCGCACGCTGAAGTGGGGACCCTCGAAGTCGATGTAGTGCAGCTTCTCCCGGTCGATGAAGCGCCCGGTCGTGACGTCACGGATCTCGGCGCCGTCCTCCCAGCTGTCCCACAGTCGACGGACGACCTCGACGTGGCCGGCCGCCTCGGCGAACGTCTCCTGCAGTGCCGCGAGAGCCACCGGGTCGGTGGCGAAGTCGCGCGTGATGCCGGGGAACGTCCGGCGACCAAAGTGCGCCGCCTCACCGGGCGTCCCGCCCACCTTGACCTGCCAGCCGGCCCGGCCGTGGCTCACGTGGTCCAAGGTGGCGACCGACTTGGAGACGTGGAACGGCTCGGTGTGGGTGGTCGTGACGGTCGGCACCAGGCCGATGTGCTCGGTGGACGGTGCCACCGAGGCTGCGATGAGCAGGGCGTCGAGCCGTCCGCGGACCCGGTCGGTGCGCGAGTCGTCGCCGCCGGAGAACGGGTCCTCGCACTGCAGGACCAGGCTGTCCTCGATGGTGACGAAGTCGAGCAGGCCACGCTCGGCGGCGGTGACGATGTCGGTCCAGTAGCGGGCGGTGTAGAGCTCGCCCGCGCGGGCCCCGGGCTCGCGCCAGGCGGCCGGGTGCCAGCCGGCTCCGTCCAACGCGACCGCGAGGTGCAGCGGGTGAGGGGTGCCACCGACCCGGGGAGTGGCGATCACCAGTCGACTCCCTTCTGCTGGACCTCCACCGGTTGCAGGCGCCCGCTGTTCACCGCATAGGTCGTCATGACCGTCAGGCGTGGGGCGTAGACGTGCAGGCTGATCGCGGGGTCCGGGCCAACGTTGCTGACGTGGTGGACGTAGGAGGGTCCGAAGGTCCGCTGCTGTCCGGCGCGGAGCCGGCTGGCCTCCTTCTCCACCTGCGGTGCTCCGTCGAGATGGCTTGGGGTAGCGACCCGTTCGGTCAGCTGTCCCTGCAGGACGACGAACGAGCCGGCGCTCTGGCCGTGGTCGTGCCAGTCCGTCCCCTGGCCGGGAAGCCAGGTGAGCAGCCACGCCTCGTGGTGGCTCTCGGCGGCGATGCGCGCGTAGTGGCGGCTGATCGGGTCGAAGTCGACGAGACCGGCCCACAGGGTGCGCTCACCGGCGAGGCGTCTGGCGGTGGCCGCGAGGTCGACGGCGGCGCGCGCCTGACGCGGACCTTCCGCCTGGACGGGTGCGCGAGCGGGGTCCGGAGGGCGGACGGGCGCGGTTGGTGTTCTGAGAGGCATTGCTGGGGCTCTCCTCGAGGTCGTGAAGGTGTGCAGAGAAGGACGGGTCAGGGCGAGGGCAGGGGCTCACCCGACCCGCGCCGAGACAGCGGAGCGGTCGGGGTGGCCCACGCATCCGGGGCGGCGGCACGGGGAGGGTCGCTGCCCGGCCCACCCGACTCCCGGCTCGTCGGCTGTCCGGCTCTCTGCCGCGACGGGTACTCGCGGCGGACGACGGGCGCGACGTCGGTGAAGAACCGCTCGACGCTGCGTCGGGTGACCGCCTCCAACAGGCCCGGGACGTCTAGCGAGATGCCGGAGAGGTCGTGGCCGAACGCCTCGTGGTAGCGCCCGATCTTGTCGATGACCTCTTCCGGTGAGCCGATGAGCGCGGAGCTGTCCCGGGCGTACTCCGAGACGGTGGTGAACGGCAGCCTGTTGTGCAGCGCGCCGGGTGAGCGCCGGAAGGCCTCGAAGGCGGGCTCGTAGAGCCGCAGCGCCTCCTGGGTCGTGTCGGCCACCAGCAGCCCTAGGAACCCGGCCCCGACGAGGGCGTCGGCCGGGTCGTGGCCGTACGCGTCCCACCGCTCCCGGTAGTGCCGCACCAGGGCGGCGTACTTCTCCATCGCGTGGAAGCCGTTGGCGGAGAACAGGGGGTCACCCCACCGGGCGGCCAGCTCGGTCGACTCGGTGGAGCTGGCCGAGCCGTGCCAGACCGGGATCGGCTGCTGGAGCGGGCGCGGCTGCGTGGTGGCCTCGACGAGCGCGGGGCGGAACCGCCCGGACCACGTCACGCGCTCCTCGCGCCAGAGCCGCCGGAGCAGCTCGTACTTCTCGGCGTTGCGCTCCCACTGGCCCTCAAGGTCGTAGCCGTAGAGCGCGTTCTGGTCCGGGTCGTTGCCCTTGCCGATGACGACGTCGAGGCGTCCGCCGCTGAGGTGGTCGAGCGTCGCGTAGTCCTCGGCGACCCGGACCGGGTCGAGCAGTGACAGCACGGTGACGGTCGTCATGAGCCGTATGCGTGTGGTGCGCGCGGCGACGTGGGCGAGCACCACCGGTGGGGAGGAGGACACGAAACGCTGGGCGTGCCGCTCACCCACCCCGAAGGCGTCGAAGCCGAGCTCCTCGGCCCACTCCGCCTGGAGGCCCACGAGCTCGAACGCCTGTTTCTGGGTGCGGGCGACCCCGGTGACTGGGTCGGGGCTGGTGTCCAGCAAGGTGTAGGTGCAGAACCTCATACCGGCCGCTTCTCCCCTGCCGTGACCGGCAGCGCGATGCGATTTCCCGGCACCGGCGCCGGGCAGGTGCCGTAGGCCGTGAACGCGAAGGGCAGGTTCACGGCGCGGTTGAAGTCCACGACGAGGTTGCCGTCGTCGTCCGGGGCCTCGGTCGTGACGGTGCGCCAGGGCGCAGAGGTGTCGTTGTTCGTGGCGTCGTGGAAGGTCAGGGCCAGCCCATCCCCCGCGGAGGTGGCGCTGAGCCGGTGGCGTACGCCGGCGATGTCGACGTCGACGGTCCCGACGACACGGGCCTGCTGCACGAGGTCGTGGCGGGCGGTGCCGACCTCCACGGTGGCGGGCTCCTCGGCAGGGGTGAACCTCGCCGGCCGCACCCAGTCGGTGTCGTGGTCCCAGGTGGGGACGCCCTTGAAGGCGAGTCGGGCGGCAGCGTGGGGGTCGCGGGTGCGCACGGCGAGACGTCCACCCCGACGGAGCAGCTCGACGACTCGCGCGTCGTGGTGCACCCAGGTGAACGACCCGCTCTCGGGGACGTCTGCGGATGCCGTTCCGTGGATGGGTCCGGTCTCGGTAGCGAGACGGTCGTTCTTGTCTGCCCGGACGTGGGCGCCGTCGTCGTCGACCCACCACAGCCCGGGCAGTCCCGGCACGGTGGACGGCTCGTCGGGAAGCCACGCGAAACCGGTGAGGCTGAGCCATCCGTGCTCCTGCGCGAGGGTCACCTCCCGGGTCGCGCGCCACTGGACCCAGTGCTGGCGCGCGCTCATGCGACTGCCTCCCGGATGTTGCCACGGTCGGCGCGGTCGGAGTCGGCGTCGTCGGTGGCGGCGGCGGCACAGTCGGCGTCGGACTCGCGCCGGGCCACCTCGTCGCGCACGAGGGGGATGACGTGGCGGCCGAAGTCCACGGCGTCGTCGTAGAGGTGGTAGCCGCGGGCGGAGAAGATGCGTACGCCGAGGTGGTAGTAGTCGAGCAGGGCGGCGGCGACGGTCTCCGGGGTGCCGACGAGGGCGGTGCTGTTGCCCCCGCCGCCGGTGGCGGCCGTGGTCGCGGTCCAGAGCGCGCGGTCGTGGCGTTCGCCGCGTGCGGCCGCGGCGAGGAGCCGCTGGGAGCCGGCGTTCTCGGGCTGGCCGCCGTTGCGCCGCAGTCGCCCTCGAGGGGCGGCGCCGTCGGCGCTGCGGGCGTGGATGGCTCCGAGGGTGCGTTCGGCCTTGTCCCAGGCGAGCTCCTCGGTGGGCGCGAGGATCGGCCGGAAGGCGACCTGGATGGCGGGCGACGGCTGCCCGACCGCGTCTGCGGTTTCGTGGATCGTGGCGATCTGCTCGGCGGTACCCGCGAGAGGCTCGCCCCAGAGCGCGAAGACGTCCGCCTCCTGGGCGCCGACGCGGTAGGCGGCGGCGCTGGAGCCGCCGAAGGAGATGCGTGGGCGCGGCTGCTGGAGTGGCTTGATGTCGGCGAGGAAGTTCTCGAACCGGTAGTGCTGGCCGGCGAAGTCGAACGGTTCGTCACGGGTCCACGCCTGCTTGAGGATCTGGATGAACTCACGGGTGCGCTCGTAGCGGGCGTCCTTGGGCAGGTGGTCGCCTTCGGCAGCCTGGTCGGCGGTGCTGCCGCCGGTGATGACGTGCACCTCGAACCGGCCGTCGCTGATGTGGTCGAGGGTCGCGAAGGTCTTGGCGGTGAGGGTGGGGTAGGCGGTGTTCGGGCGGTGGGCGACCACGAGGTTGAGCCGTTCGGTGTTCGCGGCCACGTGCGCGGCCACCTGGGCGGGATCGGGTGAGCCGGAGTGGTAGGCGAAGAGGATGCGGTCCCAGCCGTTGTCCTCGTGGGCGCGGGCGAGCTTGGTCGTGTAGGCGAGGTCGAGCGCGCCGCCGCTGCGGGCGGTGGTCTCGGTGCCGTCGTTCGTGGCGGCGATGCCGAGGAACTCAACTGGCATGGCGGTGGTCCTTCTCTGTCGTGGTGTGGCGGTGGGTTGCGGCCCTCGGCGGGGGCGCGGCGTACAGGTGTTGCGGTCCAGCGGCTGCGGGCGTGATGGGCACGGTGAGCAGGTCGCGGGCGACCGCGTCGTTCTGGCGGAAGCCCGGCCCGTTGAAGCCGGGGCGGGAGAAGCCGCCGGCGCCGGCCGACCCGGAGACGGCCGGACCGAGCAGGAATCTCTTGGGGTGCACCGAACCGTCGGCCCGGACGGCGCGGGCGCGCGCGTCGGCGACCAGCTGGCCGGCACCCAGGTTCGTGCCGTCCGCAGCGGTCACCGGACGCGACCGCAGCTGCCCGGAGCTGAGCAGGCCGGCGACGAGCGCGTCCGTGACGAGCGAGCTGTCGGGGCGTGGCAGTCGCGCATCGACGGCCGCCCGTGCTCGCACGACCCGGTCCCCCGACCGGGCCACGAACGTGTCGTCCTCCACCGTGAGGGTGACGTCGGGCCCCAGGAAGCGGACGACTCCGGCGCGGTGGAGCGCGAGCAGCTCGGCGAGCCGCCGCGGTGGCGGTCCGCTTGCCAGGAAGGAGAAGAGGCCGTGGAAGTGGCCCTCCACGTGGCGCACCCGGTCCTCATCGGGCAGTCGGCCGATGACGACGAGCTCGGCGAGGGTGGCGTACACGCCCAGCAGGGCGTCGAAGACGGCACGGTCGGTGGAGCGCTCGGGGTCCGCCCGGCGTGCCAGGTCACGGGTGATGTGCTCGGCGACGAGCCGCTCGACCTCTGGGCACGGTGTCTGCGGGCTGATGTCCGCCATCAGCGGTCGGTCGATGCGGTCGATGTCGAAGAGGTCCTCGGGGTCGGTGAGGTGCCTGCGGGCCACGGCCGTGAGCCCTCCGCCCGTCACGTCCGCGGCCAGGTCGCGCTCGAGGGTCTCGAAGCTGCCCCGGGTCCGCTCGGGATGGGCTTCGAAGAGCCGGCGGTAGTGCGCGACGGCGAGCTCGAGCACGACGAGCGGCCACACCTGGGTGCGGTAGTCCAGGGCTGTCACTCCGTCACCGATGTCGGCCAGGCGGTGACGGGTCAGGTGCCGCAGCGGGGCGGGCCCGTCGGCCGGTGAGCGGATCTCGTAGCCGAGCTTGGCGTGGTACGGCACACCGCGACGTGACCCGACGTGGAGCACCGGCTCCCGGCCGCTCGGGTGGTAGGTGAGCCGGTCCCCGTCTCCGCTGTAGCACCCGCCGCGCCCCTGTCCGAGCAGGACGAACAGGTCGACGAAGGCCAGGCCCATGCCGCGTACGAGGACCGGTTCGCCGGGACGCAGGTGCGCGAGGTCCAGGTCGGCCGTGTGCCCGGCCGGCACGTAGGTGAGCCGGTTTTGCTCCGCCTGGGCCAGCAGCCGCTGCTCGTCTGGGGCGGGCGACTGCTGCAGGTAGCCCTGCGCCAGGACTACGACGTCGGCCGCGAGCGCTGCGCCGCCGGCGAGGGTGACGGTCTGGGTCGTCCCGTGGTCCTCGAGTGCCACGGCGCGGTCGGCGTGCACGCGAACGGTCAGGCGCTCGTGCAGCGTCTGCACGGTGCGACGCCAGGCCCAGTCCAGGTACTCCGACTGCACGACGCGAGGGGCGAACGAGCGTGGCCCCAGCTGTGCGGCAGCCTCGCTGGCCTCGTCGCCGGCAGCCCACTGCGCCAGCGATGGGCCGTCGACGACCGGTCCCTCGCACGTCACGGAGGCGTCGGTGAAGACCGTGACGTCCTGGGCCTCGGAGTTCATCCACAGCAGGGGCGACTGTGCAGCGCGCCAGATGCGCCCGCCACCCGGCGGGTGCGGATCGACGACGTGCACCTCGGCTCGCTCCCCCGGCGGCAGGAGCTGGGCGGCGTTGGCGCTGAGGCGTTCCACCAGGCCGAGGGCTCGCGGGCCGGCACCGACGACGACGATCCGTCGCAGGCTCACGCCGCGCCCCAGTCCCGGTAGGAGGGGACCGGCGTCGTGGACCCGGCGGGGTCGAGGGCCGTCCTGGACACTGCATCGGCCGGGTGGCCCGGTGCCCGGACCCCGGGAGGCAGGGCGGCGCGTCGGGTGCCGGACGGCAGTTCCTTGTCAAAGGCGTGCGGGCCGATCGACTCTGGGTCGGCGTGCAGGTCGAACGCCGGCAGGTAGCCGGCAGCGAGATAGAGAGCGCGTGCCTCGGGCTGGCGCGGCCCCGTGGTCAGGTGGATCCGCTTGTAGCCCAGTGAGGCTGCGGCCAGCTCGAGCTCGTGCAGCACCCGCTTGGCCAGGCCCTGTCGGCGGAACTGCGCATGGGCCCAGACCCGCTTGACCTCGGCCGTCTGCTCGTCGTAGCGACGGATCGCGCCACCGGCGATGGTCTGGCCCGCCCGCGAGATCACCAGGAACGCGCCGTCGGGCGCCTCGAAGTCGCTGATCGGGACCTCGGTCAGCTGCGTGTTGGGTGTCGAGAGTCCGTAGCGGGTCCCGTACTCGACGACGAGGTCCTCGAGCAGGGGCGCGGCGGCGTCATCGTGCGGGGATACGCGCAGGACCACGTCGTCGTCCGGCTGTGTGACGATCTGACTGCGGTGCCGGGCGAGGTGGGTGAGGAACGACTCGGTCACCAGATGCAGGTTGCGGGCGGCGGACTCGGCGAGCAGCACGCCAGCGTCCTGCGGGTAGAGCGTCACCTCCGAGGCGAGCACGAACCACCCCTGGGTGACGTGCTCTGCACCGAGCGAGACGAGCACGGGTCGCAGGGCGTAGTCCAGGGCGAGCACGTGCGCGGGGCTGCCTCCGGTGGCCACGGGCAGGACCGTCTTGCCGCGCAGGGCGTACTGCGGCAGCAGGTCGAGCAGGGCCTTGAGCAGTCCGGTGTAGGCCGCCTTGTAGACGGGGGTGGTGACGACGAGGCCGTCGGCGGCCGCGATGGCCGCCACGACGGTCGCGATCTGCGGGTCCGAGGTGTCGGCTCGCAGGAGCGCGTCGGCGGGCAGGTCCCGGACGACGACGCGACTGACGTCGTGGCCGCGGGCGCGCAGCCGCCGCTCCACGTGGCCCAGGACCGCCTCGGTGCGTGAGGGTGCGGACGGGCTACCGGACAGGGTGACGATCGATGCCATGACTGGTCCTCACTTGGTTGCGGCGGGCTTGGGCAGCCCGGCGGGGTTGACCTCGGATGCCGGCACGGCTTCGGCCGTCAGGCCCCAGCGCTGGAGCACCTTGGCGTAGCTGCCGTCGGCGATGGCGGCGTTGATCGCGTCGGAGATGGGCTTGACGAGACCGTTGCCCTTCTTCGTCAGCACGCCGACCTTTCCGGGGATGGGGTAGCTGGACGAGACGTTGCCGACGATCTGGGTCTTGCCGGCCGTGACCACGTGGTAGGTGGCGGTGGGGTTGGGCCCGAGGTAGAGGTCGATGCGTCCTGAGTCGAGGGCGAGGTAGTACTCGGTGGCGCCCTGGTAGTAGACGAGCCGGGCTGGGGCGCGGCCGGCCTTCTCGTTCTCGGCGTTCCAGCGCAGCAGGATCGCCTCCTGCAGGGTGCCCGAGCCGACGGCGACCTTCTTGCCGGAGATGTCTGCGGGTCCCCGGACGGTCAGGCCTGAGCCCTTCCTCGCCTCGAAGGCATGCAGGCCCAGTCGGTAGGTGGCGAAGTCGTACTTCTCCTTGCGCTCCTCGGAGACGCCGACGTTGGAGATGGCGACCTGGTACTTGCCGGAGTCGACGCCGATGAAGAGGTTCTCCCAGCTTGTGGTCTCGACCTCGGGCTTGAGTCCGAGGACGTCGGCCACGAGGTGGGCGATGTCGACCTCGACGCCGATCGGCGTGTGGTTGTCGTCGGCGGTGAAAGCCAGCGGCGGGATGCCTCCCCCGGCGCCGCCGCTGCCGATCACGAGTCGGCCGCTGGCCCGGACGTCGGCGGGCAGCTCGGCGGCGATCTCAGGGTGCAGGGTGCCGGCGGGGCGCTTCTGGTTCGCGGAGGTGTCGAAGGCGACGGGGAGGACCTTGGACCCGCCGAGGTCCTTGGGATCGACCTTCTTGGCCGCTGGTGCGACGGGATCGGCACAGGCAGCCAGCGAGGCGGTGGTGGTCAGCAGCGCGGCCGTGAGGACGAGGACGCGGCGACCGGCTCGTGGCGGGGTCGGGGTGGTGCTCATGGTTTTCGTCTCCTGGTTGGGGTGCGGCGGGGCCTTGTCGGCCGGGGTCAGCTGGTCTTCGGCAGCCCGGGAGGGTTGACCTGCGACTTCGCGACGCCCTCGCTGCTGAGGTTCCAGCGGGCCAGGACCTTGGCGTAGCTGCCGTCGGCGATGGCGGAGTTGATCGCGGCGGCGTAGGGCGCGGCCAAGCCCGACCCCTTCTTGGTCAGGACGGCGATGAGCCCCTGCAGGGAGTCACCCGCGCCGGAGAAGTGACCGATCGCCTCGGCCTGGCCCCCCGTTGCGACGTGGTAGGCGACGCTCGGGTTGGGCCCGAAGTAGGCGTCGATCCGGTGCGAGGCGAGGGCGAGGTAGTAGTCGGTCTGCGACTGGAAGTACTTGATGTTCGCCGGGGCGAGGCCGGCTGCGATGTTGGCCTTGTTCCAGTCGAGCAGGATCTTCTCCTGGTTGGTGCCCGAGCCGACGGCGATGGTCTTTCCGGCGATGTCCTTGCCGCTGGTGACTCTCCAGCTGCCGCCCTTGGGTGCCTCGAAGGCGAGGTCGTCCTTGCGGTAGGTGGCGAAGTCGTACTTCTCCTTGCGCTCCTCGGTGACGGTGACGTTGGTGATGGCGACGTCGAAGCGGCCGGAGTCGATGCCGAGGAAGACGTTCTCCCAGCTGGTGGCTGGCGTCTCGACCTTCAGGCCCAGCTTGTCGGCGAAGAGGTGGGCGAGGTCGACCTCGACTCCGATGACGGTCTTGTCGTCGTCGGCGGTGAACACCAGGGGCGGGGTGCCGCCGCCGGCGCCGGCATTGGCGGCAGTGATGGTGCCCCGCTCACGGATCGCCGGGGGGAGCAGCGCCGCGGCCTTCTCGTCCTTGGCGGCGCTGATGCGCTGCTGGTTCGGCGAGGTGTTGATCCCGGCTGCGGCCGCGCCGGGCCGGGCGGAGGGGGCGGAGCCGGACGAGCTGGCTTCAGCCGGACCGGAGCAGGCGCTCACGGTCAGCGCCGCAAGGGCCGCGAGACCGGCAAGCGTGAGCCGGAAGGTCGACGTCCGGCTGGCGCGGAATGTGGTGGAGGTGGTCGTGACCGGGCCGGCGTGGACCGGGCGGGAGGCGTGGTCGGGCATGGTGGAGCTCCTCTCGGCACCCGAGGGCGCGAGTCGTGGTGAAGGGTGTGTCAGTGCCGGGGGTGCGGCGCGGTCAGAGGACGCGGTCGAGGAAGGCGCGGGTCCGTTCGTGGCTTGGGTTGTCGAGCACCTGTGCCGGTGGCCCTTGCTCGATGAGGCGGCCGCCGTCGAGGAAGACCACGGTGTCGGCGACCTCGCGGGCGAATCCGATCTCGTGGGTGACGACGACCAGGGTCGCGCCGTCGCGGGCCAGCTCCTTGATGACGTCGAGGACCTCGCCGACGAGCTCGGGGTCCAGCGCCGAGGTCGGCTCGTCGAAGAGGATGACGTCGGGCCGTAGCGCCAGCGCTCGTGCGATGGCGACCCGCTGCTGCTGGCCGCCGGAGAGCTGGCGCGGGTAGGCGGCGGCCTTGTCGGCCAGGCCGACCCGGGCGAGCAGCTGTTTGGCCTCCGCCTCCACCTCGGAGCGGCGGCGGCGTTGGGCGGAGACGGGCGCCTCCACGACGTTCTCCAGCACCGTCAGGTGCGGGAAGAGGTTGAACTGTTGGAAGACGAACCCGATCCGGCTGCGCTGGCGCAGGACTTCCCGCTCGGACAGCTCGTGCAGCCGGTCCCCCGACTGCCGGTAGCCGATGAGGGTGTCCTTGATGCGGACCTGGCCGCGGTCGACCTTCTCCAGGTGGTTGATCGTGCGCAGCAGCGTCGACTTGCCAGAGCCGGAGGGGCCGAGCACGACGGTGACGGTGCCCTCCTCGAGTCGCAGGTCGATGCCGTCGAGGACCACCTGGCCGGCGAAGGACTTCGTGACGCCGCGCAGGTCGACCACGGGCGCGTACGTGCTGGTTGTGCTCATCGGGCCACCTCTGCGGTCTCCGAGTGGCGGGTCCCCGCTATGCCGGTGCGGGCGCTCGCGGACCGGATGGCGTATGCGGTCAGGCGAGCGCGCAACCGTTGCAGCGGGGTCGGTGGCAGCGTGCGCGAGCTGCCCTTGCCGAAGTGCCGCTCGACGTAGAACTGGCCCACCGACAGCAGCGTCGTCAGCACGATGTACCAGACGGTGGCCACCAGCAGCAGTGGCACGACCCGGGAGTTGCGTCCGTAGATCACCTGCACCTGGTAGAAGAGCTCGGGGATGGCGAGCACCGACACGATCGAGGTGCCCTTGAAGAGGCTGATCACCTCGTTGGCGGCATTCGGCAGGATCGAGCGCATAGCCTGGGGCAGGACGACCTTCGTGAACTGGCGCAGGCGCGGGATGCCCAACGCCGCGGCGGCCTCGCGCTGTCCCTCGTCGACCGCCAGGATCCCGCCGCGGATGATCTCGGCTGCGTAGGCCGCCTGGTGCAGCGCCAGACCGAGGACGGCGGCGCCCAGTGCGCCGAACAGGTCGTTGGTGGAGACGCTCCCGAACGAGGGACCGAAGGGCAGCCCGAAGGAGATGGTCTGGTACAGGTAGGCGATGTTGAACCAGAACAGCAGCTGCACGATGAGTGGGATCGACCGGAAGGCCCAGATGTAGGTCCACGCCACCGACCGCAGGAAGCCGTTGCGGGACAGGCGCATTGCGGCGAGGACGACGCCGAGCGCGAACCCGGTGACGGTGCCGAGCACGGTGAGCTGGATGGTCGTGCCGAGGGCGCGCAGGATCGTCTCGCTGGCGAAGTACGCGGCGAAGGTCGACCACTCCCAGCCGGGGTTCGTGGCCAGCCCGTTGACGAACATCGCGACGAGGACGAGCAAGCCCGCCACACCTACCCAGGTCCACGGCGTGCGCCGAGGGACCACGGTGAGGACGGGCGACGTGTCGGGCTCCGCGGTGAGGACCGCCGT
The DNA here is from genome assembly GCF_041941675.1 of Terrabacter sp. BE26. Lineage (GTDB taxonomy): Bacteria > Actinomycetota > Actinomycetes > Actinomycetales > Dermatophilaceae > Terrabacter. Next base: position 4,166,928 of record NZ_CP090122.1, read on the forward strand.
CGCGGGTGGTGGAGCGAGAGCGGATGGAGGAGGTGCCGCCTGAGCGGTTCTTGGGACTGAGGTGGTGAACACTGAGGTCTCCTGGGGACACGGGCACGCCCGTCGGGGACGGGTGGCGTGGATAGGGTCTGCGTCGGTACCGCCCGGCGCACGGGGTCGCCGCGCGGCCGGGTCGTGTGCCGCCGGGGCTACGTCAGGCGACGCGAGCGGAGCGGTACGTCACCGACGACAGAGCGCGCTGGAGACCCGGAGCAGGTCGACGTGACGACGGCCCACCAGAGTGGTCGTCCGTGCGGTCATCTCTGCTCCTCGGGTCTCCGGGACCCGACCATCGAGTCCGCGCTTGCCGGTGCCATCGGCTACCGGCCAGGTCTTCACCCGGAGCACCCCGCCGCGGAGGAGGGTTGCTGTCCAGCAAGCCGGGGCTGTGCACTGGAGCTCGTGACCTGCGGTGAGCGTACGCACACCGACACGAAGCGGGCAACCATTTGGATGCGGACTTCAAGGCCATTCACACACATAGCCGGAGGGGCTCGGCTTGACCGAAACACATTGCAGAACAATGCGATTCGCTCACGCTACAGCGCTGCGGCCACCCCGATATCCCACTGACACAGTAGGAAAAGACCTCGGCGATGTTCCGCATGTCGAGACGGCTCGAGGATCGGGCGGTGACCACGAGCGACACCGTCTCGGGCACGGTCCTCGTGTGGGCGCTGCGTCCCGAAGCCGAATCTCCCGTGGGCGGTGATGATGCGGGCCCGCGCCGACTTGGGCCTGGTCACCCACCTGGCGCTGCAGGAGCTCGCCGCGTTCCCGGCCGACCTGCCGCTCGCGGCCGCTGGCGCCGTGATGCACGCTTGCGAGAACCCCAGGTGCTCCAAGCCGCCGCATGCGCTGGGGTGACCCGACCCTTGATCTGCTTCTCCGGCCACGCCGCGGGCGCGGGCGCCCTCCTGCTGGAGCGTCTCATCTCGACGGGTGTCCCCGTCCGGTATCACGGCGACTTCGACTGGCCAGGGTGCAGATCGCGGCGCGGATGATCGCGGCCGGCGCAACCGTGTGGCGGATGACCGCCGCCGACTATCGGGCCGCGGCACCTCCGTCGATGCGGATGCGCAACTGCCCCTGGACGGGACGGGCCGGGCTCTGTGGGATCCGGAGCTCACCACCGCGATGCACGAGGCCGGCTGGGCTGTCCATAAGGAGGTACTCCTGCCGGTACTGCTCACCGATCTCCGCGCGACAGAAGCCGCACCGCCCCACTCGCCGCAACCCCCAGCAGGGTGAGTGCCACCGGCCCGATCCTCCTTCCCCCCGTCCGCGGCTTCATCCGTCCGCACGGGGGGCTAAGCGCCGTCCGAGAGAGCGGTTTGGCACAGCTTTGGCACCGACTCAACGCCGAACCAGGACCAATCGGGCGCCTAGCAGGGCGCTCAGCTTCCCTGTGCAGCTTGGGTATTCGTGCACGTCAGAGGTGTCCCGGGCTCGCCCCTAGGGTGGCACTCGACGTGTTCCGCGACATCTGATCTGCCCGGCGGACGCACGTCCGTCAGAGCATCTCGAGGGGTTGGGGTCGGCCGGGCGGCGGAAAGGTCTCGTCCAGAAGGAGGAGCTCCCGATCGGTGAGACGCAGGGCGACCGCTGCCCGGTTCTCCAGGACGTGCTCCTTCCTGCCGGCACGCGGGATCACGTTCACACCGTCCCGGGTCATCAGCCAGGCGAGCGCGACCTGCGCCGGGGTGGCCCCGTGCTGGTCCGCGATCGCGATGATCACGGGATGGCGGAGCAGGCGGCCCTGCTCGATCGGCGAGTAGGCCATCACCGGGATGCCCTGCTCCTGCAGGGTCGGCAGCAGGTCGTACTCGATGCCCCGGCGGGTGAGGTTGTACAGCACCTGGTTGGTCTGGACCGCCTGCCCGCCGGGGACGCCCAGCAACTCGTCCATGTCCCGCATGCCGAAGTTGCTGACGCCCCAGTAGCGGATCATGCCCAGCCGGACCAGCTCCTCGAAGGCGCGCACCGTCTGCTCGAGCGGCACCGGGCCACGCCAGTGCAGCAGGTACAGGTCGAGCCGCTCGGTCCCGAGCCGGCCAAGGCTCTGCCGACAGGCCTCGATCGTGTCTGTGTACGACGCGTGTGAGGGCAGCACCTTGCTGACCAGGAACACCTCGTCCCGGCGTCCGGCGATCGCCTCACCCACCAGCACCTCCGCCGCACCGTTGCCGTACATCTCGGCGGTGTCGATCAACGTGAGCCCCACATCGATGCCCAGGCGCAGGGCAGCGAGCTCCGAAGCGCGTCGGGCGGGACTCTCGCCCAGGTACCAGGTGCCCAGCCCCATCACGGGAATCGACTCCCCCGCGGGCAGTCGGACCGTCGGTATGGGTGGCGTCGACATCAGGGTGCTCCGTCGCTCTCGGGGTGGCACGTCACGAGAGCGCCACGCTCGATCAGCACGAGGCTCGACCACACGTGGAGCAGCGCCCGATTGGTGAAGCAGCAGATTCCGGTCGCTACGGTACCTCGCGTTCAGCTACCAAGGCCTCCATGCTATACACCGTCGCCGGCCTGGTGGCCCCTCGAGAGAGGGAGGTTCGGCGTTGCCGCCTTGGGTACGAGGAGGTTTCGATGCGAATGTTGCCGGCGCCGCTCCCGAGCGAGTGGGCGTGGCATCGCCCGCCCGAGCTTCGCGTCCGTTTCTGGCTGCGAGTAGCGGAAGGAAACCCCGTGCTGAACGATGTGCCCATTGCCGAGACGATCGACATCGCGGCGTCCACGGTTCCGTTGCTGGAACGGGCACGCGGCCTCGTGGAGAGCCTGGACCGGTGGCTGCCCGTCGAAGCCATCTGGTTGACCCTGTCCGACCCCGAGTCGCACGTCTACGCGACCGTCGGAAGCACCGGGCTGGAGCGATCCGTCCTCGACTACCTGGATCGTCCGACGGTGGCGCGGGAGATCCAGCTGGCCGAGCTCAACCAGGACCGCCCGCCCGTTGCCGTGACGGAGCTGCCGGTCCCCATAGAGGATCGGCCGACGTGGGCGGAGTGTTTGATCCCGGCCGGCTTTCGCGACGGCCTGGCAGTGCCACTCGTCGAGCCCGGTGGCCCCTACCTCGGGATGCTCGGCCTGCTGTGCTCCAGTACCGAGCCACCATCGGGTGTGCAGCGTGACAGCGTCGGGCGGCTCGCTCCGTTGATTGCTCGGGCAGTGTCGCCGCTGCGTTCGCTGATCGCGACCGCGCGCCTCGTGCGGGGTGCGACGGCCGGCGCCGTGCTGCTCCGAGACGGCAGCACCTACCCGCTCCCAGGACTCGAGCACCACCCGTCGCTCGTCGACTCGCTGGTCCTCGACATGGCCCGGCGGACGCTGCTGGCCGGTGAGGTCTACCGGTCCTTCATGTGGCCGTCGCAGGACGGCCCCGGCTTCGCCGATCACGCGCGCATCACCGTCCTCGCTGCAACCGACGTGCCCGCTTTCGTGCTGGGCACGGTCCTGCTGGCACCGGAAGCGGGGGGCCATGGCCTCACGCCCCGCGAGATGCAGGTGCTGGGGCTGATCGTCGACGGCCACTCGAACCAGCAGATCGCGTCGCGACTCAGCGTCGCCCCCCGGACCGTGGCCGCTCACGTGGAGCACATCCTGCACAAGCTGGAGGTGCCGACGAGAACTCTGGCGGCGGTCCAGGCAGAGCGGGAAGGCTGCTACGTGCCGCCGGGTCCCCGAGTACGGCGCTGACACGGCGCGACGCCGACGCCGGCCCAAGAGCAACCGCTCAAGACCTCGAGACCACCCACCCATCATTGCCACAGTGCTGGGGGGACGTACCAGCCCTTCCGAGCCGCGTGCTGCACCAGTGCCTCGACGGAGGGCAAGCCGAGCCGGCCAGCCAGTCGCAACGCGTCATCGGAGGGATGGGCCAGGCCGGCGCCTGCTCGGATGCGGTCATCGTCCCAGCCCTCCACCAGCGCCCCGAGCAGCCGCACGTCGGGCATCTCGAGGCCACCGACGTCACCTGCAGGACGAACCAGCACGAGCGCGCTGAGGTGGTCGGTGCCGTCACGGAAGTCCAGGACGCTGATCCTCAGCAGGCTCCCTGACCATGGGCTGAGGAAGGTCGCGGCCGTGCCCGGGGCGGCGGCATGCCGGCGCGCCGCGGCGAGCGTCGCGGAGCCGTCGGCCAGCATCGGATGGCTGGGCAGGCCCGGGACCGGCACCCGGCCGCTCGCCCGGGTGATGACGAGACCCCCGATTGCATCACCGACCAGCCGTGCCGCGGCCGAGAACGAGGGCAGCCGGTCGACCGCGTCGACGATGATCGGCCGGAGGTCCGCCAGTGCGCCGGCGTAGGAGGTGGTGCGCTCTGGGGGGTCACCGCTGAGCAGGCTCAGGAAGCCGAGGTGCCGCCCATCGTCGGCGAACAGCCCCACGATCACACCGTCGACGAACCCTGCCGGGAGCAGGTACTCCCCCCATGCCCGTGTCTCGGCGAGAGGCACCCCGAGGTTCGAGGCCGAGACGGGCGGCTGGAACCGGTTGAGCCCCAACGCCTCCAGCTCGTCGTCGGCCGCCGGATGCGTGAAGTAGCGGACCAACGCGTCGGTGTCGCCGTCGGAGCCGACCCGGTGGTGGATACGGGTCTCCGGATCACGTAACCCGATCCAGGCCGCAGCGTAGGGGATCCTTCGGCGCAGGCACGTCAGCAGCGCGTCTGCTCGGTGCTCGAGGGTGCCCGCCTCTGCGGCGATCTGGGTCATCTCGGCGCGCAGGGATGCGTCTGCGCTCGCCATAGGGTCCCACTCAGGTTGTCGGCTCGGCGCCCGGCAGTCGGAGAAGCCTGTGCCGAAACGCCCTTCTTGGACTTCACGGTAAATCGAACCGGCGCACGGGTAAAGCGGCGGCAGCCTCACCCCCCCCTCGAAGCACGGGACGCTTGGGACTGTGCGACGTGATGGACCCGGCCAGCGCTGCCGGCGAGGCCCCTGGATGGTTCGCGCAGATCCGTACTCGCAGCGATGCGGGCCGAACGGCGAACTCAAGAGGGCCGGACAGTTCGACGGACTCCCCGTCGATACCCGCCCGGACGGGCCCTGCGCCGTCGACTCGCAGACCAGTGACGCTCCAGGCCTTCCAGGGCGGGTGTGGCCTTTCGTCCGGCGTGTCGATGACCAGGATCCCGAACCGGCCACCGGCGAGCGTTGGCCGGGTGGCGATGCCGGGACCACTCAACGCATGGGGGTTGTTGGAGACGAGCAGCACGGGGAGAAGGTCGTGCTGTCGCCCGACGTCGTCCACGACGCGTAGTGCAGGGATGGGCCCGCTGGGCCCGAGCGCCCGGCGCGCGGTCTCCGCCAGAGTGCGGACCTTGGCGTCGCGGTAGGCAGCCTGGTGGACCGCTTCTCCGTAGATGCCGAGGGAGACGTTGTTGAGGAAGATGCGACCGTTCACGTCCCCGACGTCCACCAGTCGCTCCACGCCGTCGGTGAACGCGTCGAGTGCTCCCGGGACGTCTTGGCGATCGACCTCGAGATCCAGCGCGAAGTGGTTGCGCGTCCCGACCGGGATGCACGCGAAGGGCAGCCCCTGGGCGACGGCGACGGCAGCCACCTCGGCAAGAGATCCGTCGCCACCGGCCACGCCGAGCGCATCTACGCCGTCGGCCGCGACCTCGAGGGCCCGTGCTCCACGTCATCCGCGGGCCGCATCGCCATGGCCTGGATCCCTCGCTCGCGCGCCCGCTCCATGATGCTCGTGCGAATGGCCGCGCCGTCTCCGGACCGGGTGTTGACGAACAGGCCGGGTCGGCGACGAGGATCGACCGGGCGCCAGCCACGACCCTTCAGCGTCGAAAGGTGGGGCGTCCGATCAGGTTGAGGCATGACGGGGGTGGCGCTCGGCGCTGGCCAGGGTCGCAGCGGCCCCGCCGCACGATTGCGTCGACGAGCGGGGCTCTGACTGTCGGTCCGACGTGGCGCTATGCGTTGGCCTCGTCCTTGGCGAGTCGGTCGGCGTAGGCGCGGGCGTGGATGGCGTCGAGGATCGCAAGCTGTGCGTTCTCGAGCGCCCAGTCGGCGAAGTCGAGGGCGTCCATAGCATCGGACTCGGCGAACTCGGCGTCGTGCGCGGCCACCTTGGCGTCCACGTGAAGAGCCCGTCGGTCCATGTTCGCCTTGACGTCGCTCATCTTCGCCGCGGCGTCGGCCTTCACCTGCGCCCACGTCGTTCGCGCGTCATCGGCGGCCTGCGCAACGTCTCGGCGGGCGTCTTCGACCGACCGGTCCAAGTCCGCTTGCGCCCGGTCAATGCGCTGCTTGAGCTGCGCATCGGACTCGCTCGCAGCCGTCTGCACGGCAGAGCGGGCCTTGCCGACCCGCTGCTCGAGAGCGTCCAGGCGCTTGTAGAAGTTCGTGTGCTCCGTCATCAGTTCCCACCTTCGTTGTATCTGGCCGATTCGAGCCAGTTGTTCATCTGTTGCACTACTGACGATATCGTCAGTGGATTGCAGGGATCAACGGCTAAGCCGTCGGTGTGACGAGCGCCACCGGAGTGGACGGCCCGGACCGTTGCCGTGGAAGGTGGCTCGTGCGGGAGCGCACGCAGGCCGCACGGCCTGAGTCGACGTATCGGGCCGGGCCGCCGCGAGTTCGTGGCGGCCACGCCCGCTCGGCATGCCGTCCCGGCCGCCCAGCTTCAGCGCCGGGCGCTGGGCACCGGTGCGCCGTGCGGCGGCAGGGGGCTCAGGCGGCGGAGCCGCCGCCCGCCACGTCGATGTCGGGCAGCGGCAAGGTGCTGATCCGCTGCGCCCGTCGCCGTGGAACGCCCAGCATGCGCAGCAGCTCCTCGGTCACCCGGTCCACCGTCTCGTCCACGTCGCGCTCCGGTTGGTCGTGGAGCAGCTGGCCGAGCGCGAGGAGGGATCCGGCGGCCATCGCGACCGCTACGTCGAGGTCCTCGGCGTCGAACTGGCCGGCCGCCACGCCGGCGGCGATGTCCCTGCGGACGCGTGGCGCCAAGCCGTCGTCGGCGCTGAGCAGTCGCAGGAGGTTGCTGAGAAGGACTCGGCTCAGCTCTGGCGCCTTCCGGTGCAGCCGCCCGGTGAGCCGGAAACTGCAGGCGAAGATCTCGGCGGGGTCCTCGATGTCAGCCGTGAGGGTGTCGAGCAGCTGTCCGTGCGCGTCCATTGCCGCCTCGACCGCAGCCTCGAACAGCTGCTCCTTGGTGTCGAAGTGGTTGTAGAACGAACCCATCCCGACGTCGGCGGCTTGCGTGATCTCCAGGATGGGCGCGTTGGTCCGGCCCTCGGCGATGAGTGTCTGCGCAGCCCCGATCAGCGCCGCTCGAGTGCGGGCCTTCCGACGGTCCAGCCGGTTGACGTGCTGCGGTTCGTTGCTCACGCCGGTGCTCGCCCCTTGTCTCGGATTCGTGCGCCTTATCGTAACGCGTCAACAGTGAGGATTACCTCAGGGGTGCCCTGTGTCGCGGCCCAACGCAACAGCCTCGTGGCAGCGTCCCCGCCGTGAACGCTCCACGGCGGCTCCCACGAACGTGCACCTGCCGGGTGGACACCGAAGCGGTGGCGCCGCGGCCGGCGCGCTGAGACTCTCGTGGGATGCAGGTCGTTGCTGAGATGAGCACTGGGGCCGTCCGGGGCTTGGTCGAGCAACTGGGAGGGGCGGCGGATGTGGCGGTGTTTCGGGGAGTTCCGTTCGCGTCCCTGCCCGTGCGCTTCGGCGCGCCCGAGGCTGCGCCGTCGTGGATGGGGATCCGCGAGGCGCTGTCGTTCGGGCCTCCACCGCCGCAGTCCGGCGCGGCGGGTGACAGCGGGTCTGCGGCGGCGGCTCCGGACGAGTGGCTCACCGTCAACGTCTGGTCGCCCGACCTCGAGGGGCGCCTGCCGGTCATGGTGTGGGTCCAGGGCGGCGCCTACCTCTTCGGCACGTCTGGCCTGCCGGAGTACGACGGCCGCGTCCTCGCGGGCCACGGCGTGGTGCTCGTGACCTTCAACTACCGGGTCGGCTTCGAGGGGTTCGGGTTCATCGAGGGGCGGCCCGTCAACCGCGGGCTGCTCGACCAGATGGCGGCCCTCGAATGGGTCCGCGAGAACATCGCTGCCTTCGGCGGTGATCCCTCGCGGGTCACCGTCTTCGGCCAGTCCGCGGGCGCCGGGTCGGTCGCCGCACTGCTGGCCATGCCGCGGGCTGAGGGTCTCTTCCACCGGGCCATCGCGCAGAGCGTTCCGGGCACCTACTTCACGCCCACTCTCGCGGCCGATGTGACGCGTGCCTGCGCCGACCAGCTCGGCGTCCAGCACGGCGGGCTGTCCGAGGTCCCACCGCGCCTGCTCCCGCGTGCTGTCGACGCGGTGACAGCGCGGATCGGGGAGTATGCCGGCCGCTGGGGTCTGGCGGCGCACGCCCGGGTGCCCCTGGCCCCGGTCGTCGACGGCGACGTCCTGCCGACGAGCGGGATCCGCCCCGTGGCGTGGGCTCACGGGGCGGATCCCGCTCGTCGTCGGGCACACCCGACACGAGCAGCGGCTGCTCTCGGCCCTGACCGGGGTGCTCGGTCACGTCGCGCCGGCCCTGGCCGAGGAGACCGTGGCCGTCTTCACTCCTGACCCGCAGCGGTACCGCGACGCCTTCCCGGACCCGGAGGAGCTGTACGACGTCGTTCGGTCCGACTGGCTCTTCCGGATGCCCTCGCTCAAGCTCGCCGAGGCACAGCACGCCGCCGGTGCGGCCTCAGGACTTCGGACCGCCCACCTCTACGAGCTGACCTGGGAAGCGCCCCGGATGGGAGGCGCACTCGGCGCCTGCCACGGGCTCGACGTGCCTCTCGTCTTCGGCAACCTCACCGTGGGCCAGACGGCACTCCTCATCGGCGGGCCGTCCCCCGAGGCCACCATCGTCTCCCGACAGATGGGAGAGGCGTGGACGGCCTTCGCCGCGCGCGGTGACCCGGGCTGGCCACACTTCGACCCGCACCCCGACAGTGAGACGACGCGCATCTTCGACGTCCAGCCGCGCGTGACCGCATACCCCGAGAAGGTGTCCCGGGCGATCTGGTCCGATGACCCGGGAGTCATCGACCTCGCGTGATGGTTGCCCTCGACGGCGGCGCCGGACGGATGGAAGGCCCGGTCGGCCTAGTCGGCGTCGGACCGCACCTGTCGACGCTCGCCGCTGACGAAGCGCTGCACGAAGGCGAGCGCGGTGTCGGCCACCTCACGCCACCCGTGGTCGATCGTCAGTGCGTGGCCGCGGTCGGGGATCTCGACGAGCTCGGTGACGTCGTGGTTGCGTCTCTGCTTCTTGTACGTCGCATACGAGATCGCGTGCGGAACGGTGTGGTCCCTCTGGCCCGAGATGATCAGCATCGGCCCGCGATCGGGGCCCTTCGTCTTCACCTTGTCCTCGGTCCACGGATTCACGTTCGCGGCAGCCGCCTGGAACAGGGCGCCCCCGGAGCCGGCACGGCGAAGGTGTCGTAGAGCTGCTTCGCCTCCTCTTCCGGGACCGCGTTCGCGAACGCGTAACGGAACTGCTCGTACGTCAGCGGCACGGCCCGGAGTCGGTTCGCCGGGTTGCCGAGCACCGGGGACCCAGACCTCAGGGCCGAGATGGGCAGCGGCAGGACTCCCCGCGGAACGGCGCCGCGTCGATCGCGACGGTGGCAGCGGACAGACCGCGCCCGGCCACCATCTGCGCGAGCAGGCCGCCGAAGGACTGCCCGATGACGGCCGGCTTCTGGTTCAGCCCCTCGATCACGGCCGAGTAGTGGTCCGCGACCTGCCCGACCGTCTTGTCCGCGAAGACCTCCGGGTGCGCCTTGGCCTCTTCCACCGTTTCCGGGTCATCCGGCCAGCCCGGAGTCAACGGCGCGTAGCCGTTGTCCTCGAAGACCTGTGCCCACCTGTCCCAGCTGGGAAGCAACCAGAGCCCGTGGATGAACACCACGGGCGGGCGCCCGGAGGCATTGACCTCCGCAACTTCTTGGGTCGTGCGTGCGTCCAGCTCGGTCTGTGCTCCCCACATCTCACAAAGCCTCTACGCGCCAGCCAGGGGTCTGATGGCTCTGACGCTACCTGCAACCACGTGGCAGCGAGGGAGAGTCAGTCCCAGAGCGGCCGAACCTGGACCCCAGCCCGCTCCCCGGCGGGTCACAGGGCCCCGGCCTAACCTGCTCGGATGAGGCGTGCCTCGTCCCTCGCCGCCCTGCTGGGCCTGACGCTGGCCCTCGCCGGCTGCACGGCGGCGGCCACCCCGGCGACGCAGACCAGCCGGGCGACGGCCACCGACGCGCACAGCAGCACCGCCGGCGGTGTCCCGCCCACCAGCTCTCCCAGGCGTATGCCGTCACGCAGCCCCACGCATACGACCGCCCCGTCACGCGCCCCCACGTCCACGAGCCCGCGCACGCCGGGGAGCTACCGCGTCGACGTGTTCCACAGGGGTGCCGACCACCCGGACGACCTGGTGCTCGACGCCTCGGGTGCCCTGCTCTACAGCGACTACACGAACGGGACGATCAGCCGGCTCGCGAAGGACGGCTCGGCGACCGTCCTGCACCACGGACTGCCCGGCCCCGAGGGCATGGTGCTCCTGTCGGACGGCACTCTCGTCGTCGCCGAGGAGGACGCCAACCGCCTCGTCGAGTTCCGCCCCGGTCAGTCGACGCCCGGCGTGCTCGCCGACCTCCCCGGCGCGTCGGTCAGGGCGACGTGCCACCAGGGCGTCGACGGCATCGCCTGGGACCCCGCCTCGAAGAGCCTCGTGGTGCCCGACCCGGTGACGGGCACCGTCTACCGCGTCTCCACCGACGGGGCGTCGCGTTCGGTCCTCGCCCGCGGGTTCGTCCACCCGGTCGGCGCGGCCGTCGGTCCCGACGGGAGGGTCTACGTCGCCGACGAGTGCGGCGGCGGCGTCTGGAGGTTGGGGCCGGGCGGGTCCCGGGTCCGTGTGGCCGAGGCCGTCATGCCGGACGACGTCGCCTTCGACGCAGCCGGGAACCTGCTGGTGACCGATGTGCGCCACACCCGGCACGACCTGCGCCGGTGGCCCCGCGGCGGAGGGGCATCGACCGTGCTGGCGCGCTCCGGCCTCATCGAGCCGCAGGGCCTGCTCGTCACTCCCTCGGGCACCGTCTTCGTCGCCGACGACCAGGCCCGCGTCATCCTGCGCCTGACCCCCCAACGCTGACGGTCCCCACCTCGGCCGTGTGCCGTGACCGCCGGCCTGGGAGAACGGGCGTCAGCGCGGGCGGTTCCTCCAGATGAGCCGGTGCACGCCGAGGTGCTTCGGCAGCGTGCGCAGCCCGGGGATCCACGGGATGCAGATGAAGCCGATGCTGAGCAGGATCATCAGTGCCCACACCTGCACGTCGGCGTTGTCGGACGTCGAGAAGGGTGGGATCTGGTACCAGAGGGTGTAGAGCCACAGCCACGGCTGCCCGGGGTAGTTGCCGGTCTCGTTCATGATCCCCCACTGGTCGCCGCCGAGGTTCTGGGCCCGCGCCCGGTCCTCGAGGTGGGAGCCGTCCGCGAGTAGGAGCAGCGGCTTGGTGCTGTCGACCCCGAAGAAGCTCGTCCGCGACGTCAGCAGACCCTCGAGGGCGCCGCTCGAGGCGAGCGCCAGCACTCCTCGGGCCAGGACCGGCACCGGCCCGTAGTCCCCTGGCGCCACCTTCGTCGGGTCGCCGTCCGGGGCCTTGCCGAGGGCGTCCGAGTAGGCCTGGGCCCAGGCTGTCCGCTGGTCCGCGCTGGCCGCCGCCCACTGCCGCAGCGCCGCCGCGACGAGGGGCTGCGCGGAGAGGGTCCGCAGCGGGGTGATGACGAAGTCGTTCGCCGGGTCCACCGGGTCGGCGACACCGGCCAGCTTCTGCAACGCCAGTGGCCCGAGGGTCTGCCCGTCGCCCGCCGTGTTGTAGGGCGGTCCGTAGGACGCCGAGGTGGTGGTGCCGGCCAGCTCACCGGTGGCCGTCGCGACCACGTCGTTCGGTGCCTGACGGGCCCACTGCTGCAAGGAGATCGCCGGCTCGTCGGGCGACGAGAAGACGATGGCCGCGACGACGGCGAGCACGAGCATCACGACCAGCGCGATCACGAACTCCTTGACGAGGTCGTAGCGCCGGGTCGGGAAGGCGTGCGAGTCGGGCGCCCAGGTGGCGCCTCGCCGCTCGCTCCGCGGAACGCGTACGGTGCTCACGGCCGCACCCCCGAGCCAGTCCGCACTCGGTCGTCGCTGCTCACCTCGGGCGCCGGGCGAGGCTCCGAAGGTGCGGGCCCATCCGGTCCCCGGGCTGCCCCGGGCTCCATGACCTGGGCAGGCGCCTCGGCACCGATGGGCGGGACGACACCGCGCCGGCGCACCAGGAGCAGGTGGAGCCCGACGATGACCCCCACGACGAGGGGCAGCAGGGAGACGTGCCAGAGGACCATCTGGCCGACGTTCATGACGTTGAAGTACGCGCCGATCCCCGCCGCGTTGAGGCCGTCCTTGGCCTGCGTGCTGATCCACTGCGAGTCGAAGTTCGTCTGGATGAGGTAGCCGGAGAACGCGGTGCCGAGAGACCCGAAGAACGCGAGCGCACCCGTGGCCCAGGTCAACCCGCGGTGCCCGCGCCAGGCGGCCATGAAGAACTTCCCCCACAGGTGGATGACCATGGTCGCGAAGAAGAGCTCGACGCTCCACAGGTGCACGGAGTTGACGAAGTGGCCGACCGAGCTCGAGTGCCACCACGTGACGCCGCCCAGGGTCAGCACCAGGCCCGAGACGATGACGACGACGAGACTCGCGAGGCAGGCGACGCCGAAGACGTAGACCCACGACGCGACGTACGCCGGCTGCCGGTCGGGGAGCCACTGCCCCTTGGGCACGAGGCCCTCGATCCACCTGCTCAGCCTCGCGGTCCAGGTGTCCGAGCCGCCCGTCGTGGGCCGGGTCGACTCGGTCGGACCGGTGCTCATGGCTCCTCCCCCTCCTCGCGAGGCGCCGGGAACGGGAGCAGCACTGCGAGGACGAACACGAGCAGCATCACGAGGATGGTGACGAGATTGGCCACGGTGATCGTCAGGAAACCCCACTGGACGACCGCACCGGCAGGCGTCGGCTGCGTCGCGGCGGCGAGAGTGATGGACATCGAAGACCTCCTGAAGCGCGAGGATCTGCGAGTCGCCCCTGCGGCAGCAGGTCTACTACGTCTTGTAAGACTAGATCTGTTGCCGTGTCCCCACAGGCGGTTGCACACATTCACGGTCCGCCGACGCCGGTAACTGGTTCGCCCACGGCGCAGTGGCGCCCACCCCATCCGTCCCACATGGGATCGGCCGTTTTGTGTTCGGCGGCCACACAGGCGCTCGGCGGGGCGCTACCTAGTCTTCCCGCATGCCAGACGCCCGCGATGACGCTCGCGACCACGCCACGGACCACCCCTTCGACGGTGCCGATGCCCGCCGCGAGCCGGCGCGCCACCCCGTCAACGAGCCCGTCGACCTCCGCGGACGGACCGCGCTCGTCACGGGCGCCGCGAGCGGCATCGGGGCGAGCGTGGCGCGAGCCCTCGCGGCTGCGGGCGCCACCGTCCACGCCGTCGACCGGGACGAGGACGGCCTCCGGGCGCTCGCCGACGGGTTCGGCGGTTCTGGCGCGTCCTCCATCCGAACCGTGGCCATGGACCTGGCCGACCTGGACGGCCTCGCGGCGCTCCCCACCGAGGTCGACATCCTCGTCAACAACGCCGGGGTCCAGCACGTGAGCCCGATCGAGGAGTTCCCGCCCGAGCGCTTCGACCTGATCCTCGACCTCATGCTCGTGTCGCCGTTCCGGCTGATCCGTCAGACGCTGCCCCACATGTATGCCAGCGGCTGGGGTCGGGTCGTCAACATCTCCAGCGTCCACGGCCTCCGAGCCAGCGCCTTCAAGTCCGCCTACGTCACGGCCAAGCACGGGCTTGAGGGCCTGTCGAAGGTCGTCGCCCTCGAGGGCGGCCCCCGCGGCGTCACTTCGACGTGCATCAACCCCGCCTACGTGCGGACCCCGCTCGTGGAGGCCCAGGTCGCCGACCAAGCCCGCACCCACGGGATCCCGGAGTCGGACGTCCTCGAGAAGGTGATGCTCGAACCCGTTGCCGTGAAGCGGCTCGTCGAGCCCGACGAGGTCGCCGCCCTCGTGCTCTTCCTCTGCGGACCGGCCTCCGCGTCGGTCAACGGCACGTCCTTCTCGATGGACGGCGGGTGGACCGCGCACTGAGCGAGCACTGAGCGAGCACTGCCGCGACCTCGTCATGATCCAGGAGCCCGCCACGCGACACCAGACACCTAGGATCTCCGCGTGACCACCAGCCCGGAGACGCGGACGCCCGACCAGCGGCCCCCGACCTCCGGCGAGTGGGTCGAACGGGTCGAGCGGGCCGGCCGGTCGGCGCAGCCCGAGCCCGACCAGGTGGTCCACCTGCTGGAGCTGCTCGCTGCCGACGCGCCGGTCGCGACGGTCGCTGCGGTCGAGGCGCCGATGGCGGCCCGTGAGCTGGCCCTGCGGATCGCGAGCGCTCGCGAGGTGCACCGGCAGCGCGAGGCGGGACTGGCGGCCCTGCTCGACACCGCCCGCGAGCTGGCGACGGCGAGCGACCCCGGCTCGGTGCTCGATGCCATCGTGCGGCGGGCCCGTCGCCTCGTCCGCACGGACCTGGCCTACCTCACGCTCTACGACCCCGAGGCCGGCGACACCTTCATGCGTGCCACCGACGGCTCGGTGTCGGCGGCCTTCCAGTCCGTGCGCCTGGCCCTGGGAGCCGGCCTCGGGGGCCTCGTCGCGTCCACCCACAAGCCGTACTGGACCGCCGACTACTGGTCCGACGATCGCTTCCGCCACACCGGTGCCATCGACGGCGCGGTGGGCGAGGAGGGGATCATCGCGATCTGCGGAACGCCCCTCATCGTGGAGTCGAACTTCGTGGGCGTGCTCTTCGCAGCCAACCGCTCCTCCCGCCCCTTCACCCGCGAGGAGGTGGCGCTGCTCGGCAACCTCGCGACCCTGGCGGCGCTGACACTGGTGCAGACCCGGGCGCTCGCCGACTCCGAGAGCGCGCTCGCCGCCCTCTCCGTCGCTCACGAGACGGTGCGCCAGTATGCCGACGGCGTCGAGAAGGCGGCAGCCGCGCACGACCGCTTCGCCTCGCTGGTGCTCGGCGGCGGCGGGGTCGACGACATCACCCACGCCCTCGCCGAGCTGCTCGGCGGCTGGGCCGTGCTCGTCGACGAGAACGGCCAGCGCAAGAGCTCCGCCGGCCCCGCTCCCACGGCCGAGCGTTCCGGCGCCGACCCGTTGGCGTCCTTCGACGGCTTGCCCGGCCTCGAGACCGGGCGGCTCGTCGAACGCGAGGGCGTCTACGCGGTCGCGGTGACGGCTGCGCGCGAGCGACTCGGCACCATCCTCGTCGGCGGCCTGAGCCTGATCGACTCCGACCAGCGGACCGTCGAGCGCGCGGGGGTGGTCACGGCCCTCGTCCTGCTCTTCGAACGGCAGGCTGCCGACGCCCGGCAGTCCGCCCGCAACCGCCTGGTCAGTGACCTCGTCAGCTCACGCGGCTCCCGTGAGGAGCGGCTGTCGCTGGCGCGCAACGTCGGCTTCGACCCGCAGCGACCGTTCTGCCTGCTCGTCCTGCGGGGCGACGAGCCCGGCGGCCACCGGGCCCTGCTCATCTCCGCCAGCGCCGCCACCGGTGACGCGTCCCTGGTCGGCAGCCACGACGGGGACGTCATCGCCCTCGTCCCCGGCACGGACGCCGACGCGCTGGCCCGCACCGTGGCGGCCCGCATCGGCAAGCGCACGTGCGTCACCGTCGCGGGGGCCGGCCCCGTCGGCGACGTGGACGGCATCGCGAAGGCCTACGAGGAGGGGCATCGCACGGTCGCGGCGCTGATCGCGCTCGGGCACCGCGGGAGGGGCGCCGCTGCGACACAGCTCGGCTTCGCCGGGCTCATCGTCGGCTCCGAGCCGGACGTCGGCGAGTACGTCCGCGGCCTGCTGGGCCCGGTCCTCGACTACGACGAGCGGCGCGGCACGGACCTCGTGGGCACGCTGGCCGCGTACTTCGCCGCGGGCGGCAGCCCGCGGCACGCCGCCGGCAGTCTCCACGTGCACGTCAACACCGTCTCGCAGCGCCTCGAACGCATCACCGCCCTGCTCGGCGAGTCGTGGCAGCAGCCCGACCACTCCCTGGAGCTGCAGCTGGCCCTGCGCCTGCGCGCTCTGCAGGCGTCGACCCACGGCATGCCCCGGCTCTGACCCAGCCGCACGACCCGCCCCGACAGCCGGGGCGATCAGCCCACGAGCCGCCGGTCGATCGCGTCGGCGACCGAGGTGTCACAGGACCGAGGGCTGTCTCGTCTGAGAGGACGTAGGCACACAGCGGCAGAAGGAGTTGGCCATGAGGGTTCTGGTGGCTGGAGCGACCGGGGCGATGGGGCGGCAGCTGGTGCCGCGCCTGGTGGGGGCAGGGCACGAGGTCCACGGGATGACCCGGAGCGAGACGGGACAAGAGTTGCTGCGTGAGCTCGGGGCGGTGCCGGTCGTGGCCGATGCCCTCGACCCCGAGCAGGTGGCGCGCGCTGTTGCCCAGTCGCGCCCGGAGGTGGTCGTGCACCAGCTGACGGCCATCGGGCCGATGGACCTGCGGCACTTCGACCGGTCGTTCGCCCCGACCAACCGGCTCCGCACCGAGGGCACCGACCACCTGCTCTCGGCCGCGAGGGACGCAGGGGTGAGGCGCGTCGTCGCCCAGAGCTTCTTCGCGGGCTACGACCGGGTCGGAGGCCCCGTGAAGACCGAGGAGGACCCCTTCGGCACCGAGCCGCCGGCCGGGATGGAGCAGACGGTCGGGGCCATTCGCCACGTCGAGGACAGCGTGCTTGCTGCGTCGTGGACGGAGGGTCTCGTGCTGAGGTACGGCGGCTTCTACGGTCCGCACACGTCCCTTGGCGTGGACGGCGAGCAGACCGAAGCCGTCCGACGGCGCCGGTTCCCCGTCGTCGGCGACGGCGGCGGGGTGTGGTCGTTCATCCACATCGCCGATGCGGCCGAGGCGACCGTGGCTGCTGTCGAGGGCGGCGCGCCGGGCGTCTACAACGTCGTCGACGACGAGCCCGCGAGCGTGGCGACGTGGTTGCCGGTGCTCGCCGAGTCGCTCGGGGCCAGGCCCCCCATGCGCGTGCCGCGTCTGGTCGGCAGGCTCCTGGCGGGTGAGACTGGCACGGTGATGATGACCGAGCTGCGCGGCGCCTCGAACGCCAAGGCCACGCAGGAGCTGGGCTGGACCCCGAGGCACGCCTCCTGGCGGGAGGGCTTCCGCGAGCTCGGTGCCCTGGCTCGGGACGAGAGGGGCACGGCGGCGTGACCGACGAGTGCCCGCCCACGGCTGCCGGCCCCGACCGCGAGCAGCTCCTGGCCGACCTCCGGCCGGTGGCCTTCGGCATCGCGTACCGGATGCTGGGGAGCGTCACCGAGGCCGAGGACATCGTGCAGGAGACGCTGCTCCGGGTGCACCGCTCGCTCGAGGCCGGCCAGCGGATCGCCTCGCCGCGCGCGTTCACCGCCACGGTGGTGACCCGGCTCGCGATGGACGAGCTGCGGTCGGCACGCGCGCGGCGTGAACGTTACGTCGGGGACTGGCTGCCGGAGCCGATCCTCACCGACCACCAGGGCTCCGACACGGACCCGGCACGAGCGACGGAGACCGCGGACTCGCTGTCGATGGCGCTGCTCGTGGTGCTGGAGAGCCTGTCGCCGGAGCAGCGGGCGGTCCTGCTGCTGCACGACGTCTTCGGCTACGGCTACGACGAGGTCGCGTCGATCGTCGGCAAGGGCGAGGCCAACGTGCGCCAGATCGCCGTGCGCGCGCGACGCCACGTCGAGGAGCGTCGCCCGCGCTTCACGACCACT
Organism: Terrabacter sp. BE26; assembly: GCF_041941675.1. Classification (GTDB taxonomy): domain Bacteria; phylum Actinomycetota; class Actinomycetes; order Actinomycetales; family Dermatophilaceae; genus Terrabacter. Next base: position 4,184,864 of record NZ_CP090122.1, read on the forward strand.
CCCGAGCAGCAGGGCGAGCTGGCGAGCCGCTTCTTCGCCGCAGCGCGGACAGGCGACCTCGCCGCCCTCGAGTCGCTCCTCACCCACGACGTCGAGCTCGTCGGCGACGGCGGCGGCAAGGCGCCCTCGCTCGCCCGCTCGCAGCGCGGCCGCAGCCGGGTCGCGCACACCCTCACCAACTGGCTGCGTGCCCTGCGCCGCCTGCCCGAGACGGAGATCCGGCTCGCCGAGGTCAACGGCGGCCCCGGTGCGACGTTCCTCGTCGAGGGTCGCCTGCTGGCCGTCTGGGCACTGGACGTCCGGGACGGACAGGTCGCCGGCGTCCGCGCGATCGTCAACCCTGACAAGCTCGCGCACCTCGGCCCGGTCGGCGACGCCCACGCCCTCATCCGTCGCCTCGGCGGGTCGAGGCCGGGCGACTGAGCGCTCGCGCGGCTCAGCGCCGCCGGTCTGCCACGACCCACGACGCCGCCGCGCTGGCGGCGGCAACGGTCAGGACGGAGGGCCAGGCGCCGATCCGCTTGGCCAGCGGGTGCGAGGCGCCGAAGCCACCGAGGTAGAGGACGGCGAGCCCCGCTGTGGCCGTAGCCCCGGTCTTCGCCAGCCAGGTGCGCCCGGCATAGAGCCCGGCTGCGCCGAGCACGACACCCCCGAGGGGACGGATGCCGGTCTCGCGGGCGGCGACATAGCCGCCGACCAGCCCGAGGGCTGCGATGGGGGCGGTCGTCACGTCGGTTGCGTCTCGAAGCTGCATCCCCCGATGGTAGGCAGCCGGCCTGAGCCGCGGAGGTGGGGGTCGAGCGGGATGCCCGCTCGGTCAGAGCCGGGGCTCGAGGTCTGCCACGACGTGCTCGACCGTCAGGCCGAGGTCCTCGAGGACCTGGCCACGGGAGGCGTGCTCGAGGAAGCGCTTCGGTATGCCGTAGCCGTGCACCGGGACGTCGATGCCGGCCTCGCGCAGGGCGAGCGTCACCGCAGCGCCGACGCCGCCGCTGACGAGGTTGTCCTCCACCACCGCCACCGCCTCGGCGTTCCGGGCGAGCGCGACGACGTCGTCGCTGACCGGCAGGACCCAGCGCGGGTCGACGACGCGGACCGTCCGGCCGTGTGCGGCGATCTTCTCCCCCGCCTCGACGGCGAGGCCGGCGAAGGCGCCGACCCCGACGACGAGCAGGTCCACCTCGTCCCCGGCGTTCTCGAACAGCACGTCCACGTCGCCGATCCGGCGCACCGAGTCGAGGGGGTCGGAGACGTCGCCCTTGGGGAAGCGGATCACGGTCGGGCGGTCGGAGACGTCCACCGCCTCCCGCAGCTGCCTGCGCACCTGCTCGCCGTCCCGGGGCGCGGCCAGCCGCAGCCCCGGCACGATCGAGGAGAGCGTCATGTCCCACATGCCGTTGTGGGAGGCGCCGTCGCTGCCGGTGACGCCGGCGCGGTCGAGGATGAAGGTCACCCCGGCCCCGTGCAGCGCACAGTCCATGAGGAGCTGGTCGAAGGCACGGTTGAGGAAGGTCGCGTAGACGGCGACGACGGGGTGCCTGCCGGCATACGCGAGGCCGGAGGCCATGGTGACCGCGTGCTGCTCGGCGATGCCGACGTCGAAGACGCGCTCGGGGTACGCGGCGGCGAACCCGTCGAGGCCGACCGGGATCAGCATCGCGGCGGTGAGCGCGACGACGTCGGGGCGGTCGCGACCGATCGCGACCATCTCCTCGTTGAACTCGTCGGTCCAGATGCGGCCGGACACCTCGAAGGGCAGGCCGGTCTCGGGGTTGAACTTGCCGACGCCGTGGAACTGGTCCGCCTCGTCGTCGATGGCCGGCTGGTAGCCGCGGCCCTTCTGCGTGATGACGTGGACGAGCACCGGACCGCCGAAGTCCTTGGCCTTGCGCAGGGCACGCTCGAGCGCCTGCTCGTCGTGGCCGTCGACCGGGCCGAGGTACTTCAGGCCGAGGTCCTCGAACATGCCCTGCGGCGCGACGATGTCCTTGAGGCCCTTCTTGACGCCGTGCAGGGTCTCGAACATCGCGCCGCCGACGACGGGGGTCCGAGCCAGGGACCGCTTGCCCCAGTCGAGGAAGCGCTCGTAGCCGCGCGTGGTGCGCAGCGTCGCGAGGTGGTCGGCCAGGCCACCGATGGTCGGTGCGTAGGAGCGCTCGTTGTCGTTGACGACGATGACGAGCGGGAGCGTCTTGTCGACGGCGATGTTGTTGATCGCCTCCCAGGCCATGCCCCCGGTCAGGGCGCCGTCGCCGATCACGGCGACCGTGTGCCGATCGGTCTCGCCGGCCAGACGCCGGCCCTTGGCGATGCCGTCGGCCCACGACAGGGCCGTCGACGCGTGCGAGTTCTCGACGACGTCGTGCTCGGACTCGGCGCGGCTCGGGTAGCCGGAGAGCCCACCGCGCTTCTTGAGCTTGCTGAAGTCGTGGCGACCGGTCAGGAGCTTGTGCACGTAGGACTGGTGCCCGGTGTCGAAGACCAGAGTGTCGTGCGGCGAGTCGAAGACCCGGTGCAGGGCGACCGTCAGCTCGACGACGCCGAGGTTGGGACCGAGGTGACCGCCGGTCTTGGAGACCTCGGTGACGAGGAAGGTACGGATCTCCTCGGCGAGGGCCGGCAGCTGGTCAGCCGGCAGCGCCTTGAGCGCGGCGGGGCTCGTGATCGTCTCCAGCAGAGCCACGCGGCGCCGTCCTTCCGGTCCTTGTCGGTCGATCATCGACCCGTCCCTCGAGCACGGGTGGGTCGCGGTCGAGTCTACGGCGCGCGCCTCGCACCGTCCGAACCTGCACGTCAGTCCCCTCCCGCGCCGCACAGCAGGTCCACGAACGCGTCACAACCGTCACAGCGGTCACAGCCGGGGCGCGAAGACCTTCCCCTGCAGCGCCTCGTGCAGCAGCCGCGCGGAGCGCGACGCCGCGAGCAGCCGGATGCCTTCGGCCTCGATGTGGCCGAGGATCTCGGTGAGCGCCTCGGCCGGGACGTGCGGGCCGATGGCGACCCTCGCCTCGCGCCACGCCTCACGCATGGCCACCACCTGCCCGTCGATGTGCCGACCGGCCAGCCAGGCGAGCGCGATCGGGTGGCGCCGCCACCCGGCATACGCCCGGTAGTCGGGTGGGCACTGGTCGAGCAGCCACAGCACCGCCCGATCCTCCCAGCCCGGGGTGTGCGCCGGCGGCACGCCCGGCGGCCACCCCGGCGGGGTGTGCCCCGTTGCGGCAGGAGGGGTCGGAGTCGCCATGCGCCCAGTCTGCCTCGCCTACGCTCGGAGCATGACGAGGGTCAGCTGGGTCACGGCCTTCGTCGACCTGCCGCCCGAGCTCCACGAGGCGGGCACGCGCTTCTGGGCCGGAGTGACGGGGTATGCCGTGTCGCCGCCTCGGGGCCAGGACGCCGAGTTCACGACGCTCGTCCCGCCCGTCGGGGACCCCTTCCTCACGATCCAGCGGACCGGCGCCTGCGACGGCTCCGGGACCGGCCCGGCCCTGCACCTCGACCTGCACGTCACGTCGGCGCCCGAGGCGGCCGACCGGGCGGTGGGCCTCGGTGCGGAGCTGGTGCACCGGTCCGAGCACGGCTACGTGGTGCTGCGCTCCCCCGGCGGGTTCACCTTCTGCCTCGTCCACGAGCCGCTGGCGCAGCGCCCCTTCCCGACCCGCTGGCCGCAGCAGCACGAGAGCATCGTCGACCAGGTGTCGCTCGACGTCGCGGCGGACGGCTACGAGTCCGAGTGCGGCTTCTGGTCGGCGCTGACGGGCTGGCCCGTGCGCCGCTCGGTGAGCCGGCCGGAGCTGCGGCACCTCGTGCGCCCGGACGGCATCCCGATCCGCCTGCTCCTGCAGCGGCTCGACGAGCCGGATCCCGGGCCGGTGACCGGGCACCTCGACCTCGCCTGCGACGACCGACCGACCGAAGTCGCCAGGCACGTCGGACTCGGTGCGAGCGTCGTCGCCGACCACGGCGGCGGATGGACGACGCTGCGCGACCCGACCGGGGCGCTCTACTGCGTCACCGACCGCGACCCGCGGTCCGGTCTCGGCCGCTGAGGCGCCCCGGGGGTCTGCCCACCGGCCGTGCGACAGTGCCCACTCGGCGTCGTCCGAGCTCGAGCGGGCACCGTCCTACCCGCTCACCAGTTCGGCTCGTTGCGCGGGGGCGGCGGCAGCCGGTGGCGCTCCGGGTGGATGACGTAGACGATGCCGCCGCTGTGGGGCACCCACACGTTCTCGAACTGCTCCCGGTCGTAGACGACGCGCACCTGTGAGTTGTCGCGGATCAGGTGGGAGGCGGGGTCGTTGCAGACGACGTCACCGTCGGGCGTGAAGCCCACGACGACCATGAGGTGGCCGTTCGTGCCGTAGCCCGCGCCGCCGAGCTCCCCCTTCTTGAAGGAGACGGAGGTGACGAGCGGGATGCCGGCCGCGATGAACTCCTCGGCCTCGGTCAGCGAGCGCAGCCGCGTGACGAAGCCGCGCATGCCCGGACGCGTCGCGGCGTACGCCGGGTTGAAGGGCCAGTTGCCGGCGCCGTCGTAGGTGTAGTCGTAGACGTTGCGTGCCGCGAAGTCGACCTGGGGGTCGGTCTCGTCGGGCAGGGCCTCGGTGACCCAGGCGGTCTCGTCGCGGCGCGGGCCGGCGCCCCAGTACGCGAGCACCATCGACGTCGACGTCGGCGAGCACCACGCCTCGCCGCCGTTGTCCCACTGCGGGAAGTGCCCGATGTGCTTCTCCTGCGAGAACGTCGGGACGTCGAGCACGCGGCCGCGGGCGCGCCCCTTGGGGCTGCGGGGCACTCGCGGGTCGTCGGGCAGCGCCGAAGCCATCGCGCCGACCGAACGCAGCCGCGGCGCCTGGTGCGTCCCCGTGGGGCGCATCAGCCGGACGACGAGCTGCCACTCGTCGAGGACGTGGCCCGAGCGGGTGGCCAGGGTGTCGGTGTAGACGGTGGCGACCGTGTCGCCCTGGCCGTTGACCGAGGTGCGGTGGATGCCGCCACCCTGGTCCGGGTCGTAGCGGCACCAGCGGCCGAGGACGTACTCCTTGGTGGCCACGCCGTTGCTGCGACCCCGGACCGAGACCTCGACCCACGACCGGCCCGGGGTGTCCGCGTTCCAGGAGGAGACGAGCTCGGTGAGTCCGAACCCCGGGCGTACGACGGGCGAGACCCAGGTGGCGACGTCGTAGGAGCGGGAGGTCGCGGTGGGGTCGAAGGGGTCCACGTAGTCGCGCTGCCCCGAGAACGGTCCCACCCGCAGCTCCCGGCCACTCCACTCGCGGTAGGCGATGTGGCGGTCACCGGTGTCGTAGTGGGGTGAGGACACCGGCGCGGCGGCCCGCGCGGTGGGGACCGACCCAGCGGCGGCCGCTCCGGCGCCCGCGAGCCCGACGAGGGTGGCGCCGGCTGCGGAGCCGAGGACGAGTCGCCGGCTCGGCGAACCGGCGGTGGGGACGGGGGGACGCGACATTGGCACACCTTCCGGACGGGGCTGGGCGCGGTCAGTCAACACCGCACCGTGGTCCCGTGGGGTCGTTGGCGTGGAAAATTCTCGCGATGCGGGCAGGTGCTGCAGGAAACTTACGCGCCCTTGACCGTTCTGGCCGCGCTCATGCCCAGTTGGCCTCGGCCGGCGCCGTCGGCAGCGCAACGTTCCGCGGGTGCATGACGTAGGCCAGGCCACCGTCGGTGCCGAGCCACACCTTCTCGAACTGGTCCCTCCGGTAGACGGTGCGGACCTGCTCGTTGTCCGCCACCCGGTGCGAGTTCGGGTCGTTGGAGATGACGTCGCCGTCCGGCGTGAAGCCGACGACGACGAGCAGGTGGCCCTTCGTCGAGTAGCCGGCCCCGTCGAGCTCCTCCTCGCGGAAGGTCACGGAGAGCACGAGCGGCACCCCGGCCGCCAGAAAGGCCTCGACCTCCGTGAGGTCGCGCAGCCGCGTCACGTACGCACGCAGGCCGCGCGCGCCGGCATAGGCCGTGTTGAAGGACCAGTTGCCCGCCCCGCCGTAGTCGCGGTCGAAGACCCGGCGCACACCGTGCACGACCTCGGGGTCGGTGTCGTGCCCCACCCAGGCCGACTCGGCAGCGCTCGGCGCCAGCCCCCAGTGCGCCAGGATCATCGTGGTCGAGGTCGGCGAGCACCAGGACTGTCCGCCGTCGTCCCAGTGCGGGAACGAGTCGACGTGCAGCCGCTGCGAGTGCGCCGGCACCGGAACCTCGAGACCGCGTCCGACGCCGGGCGCGCTCGTCGGCTCGTCGTGGCCGATGCTGACCCGGGTGGCGACCGCCGCCACGAGCGACACATCGGGCCAAGGCTGCTCGTCGCCCGCCCCGGCGAGGGCGGTGAGGCGCAGCTGCCAGCGGCCGAACTCGTGGTCGGCAGCCGCGACCCAGCTGTCGGCCTCGACGTGCCCTGCCTCGAAGCTCTGTCCGGGGACGGACGTGCGGGTGATCGGCGACTCCCCCGCCACGTCGTCCTCGGCCCACCGGGCGAAGGTGAACCACGGCGACCATCCGCGCTCATCGGAGACGCGGCCCTCGACCTCCAACCACGTGCCGGCCGGCGTGCGTGCGTTCCAGGACGGGATGAGCTCCCTTGCCGCCCAGTCCAGCTCGACGACCGGAGACTCCCAGGAGCGCGCGCGATAGGTCGTGGCCCGGGCTCCCTCGACATGGGGGTCGGCGTAGCGCACGTCCGGCGCCTGAACCCACTCGAAGTCGTTCTCCCACAGGGCCAGGGCCGCGTGTCGCTCGCTCACGCTGGAGAGCATGCCACCTGCCGACGCATGCCGTCGGGCGGGGGCCCTCCGCGACACCGAACGGGCCCCGCACACCGCGCGATGCGGCATACGGGGCCCGTGGGCGGCCGGGTGGCCGCAGGTCGGGTCAGGCGCTGACGAGCGAGCGCAGGACGTACTGGAGGATGCCGCCGTTGCGGTAGTAGTCGGCCTCACCGGGCGTGTCGATGCGCACGACCGCGTCGAACTCGACCGTCTCGCCGGACTCCTTGGTGGCGACGACCTTGACCGTCTTCGGCGTCGTGCCCTCGTTGAGGGCCGTGATGCCGGTGATCGAGAAGGTCTCGGTGCCGTCGAGGCCGAGCGAGTCGGCATTCTGGCCCGCGGGGTACTGCAGCGGGATGACGCCCATGCCGATGAGGTTGGAGCGGTGGATGCGCTCGTAGCTCTCGGCGATGACGGCCCTGACGCCCAGCAGGCTGGTGCCCTTGGCCGCCCAGTCGCGCGAGCTGCCCGAGCCGTACTCCTTGCCCGAGAGGATCACGAGCGGGGTGCCGGCCGCGGCGTAGCTCTGCGCGGCGTCGTAGATGGTCGTCTGCTCGCCGCCCTTGGTGAAGTCGCGCGTGAAGCCGCCCTCGACGCCGTCGAGCAGGAGGTTCTTCAGGCGGATGTTGGCGAACGTGCCACGGATCATGACCTCGTGGTTGCCGCGGCGCGAGCCGTAGGAGTTGAAGTCCTTGCGCTCGATGCCGTGCTCGGCGAGGTACTTGCCGGCGGGGCTGTCGGCCTTGATGGCGCCGGCCGGGCTGATGTGGTCGGTCGTGACCGAGTCGCCAAGCTTGGCGAGCACGCGGGCACCCTCGATGTCGGCGACCGGGGTGGTCTCCATCGACATGCCGTCGAAGTACGGGGGCTTGCGCACGTAGGTCGACTCGGGGTCCCACGCGAACGTGTCGCCCTCGGGCGTCGGCAGCGACTGCCAGCGCTGGTCACCCGCGAAGACGTCGGCGTAGTCCTCGGTGAACATCTCCTGGTTGATGCTCGCGGCGATCGTCTGCTCGACGTCCTCCGGGGCGGGCCAGATGTCCTCGAGGAAGACGTCGTTGCCGTCGGGGTCCTGGCCGAGCGGCTCGGTGTCGAAGTCGAAGTCCATCGTGCCGGCGAGGGCGTAGGCGATGACCAGCGGCGGGCTCGCGAGGTAGTTCATCTTGACGTCGGGGTTGATGCGCCCCTCGAAGTTGCGGTTGCCCGACAGGACCGAGGTGACGGCGAGGTCGTGCTCGTTGATCGCCTTGGAGATCTCCTCGTTGAGCGGGCCCGAGTTGCCGATGCACGTCGTGCAGCCGTAGCCGACGAGGTGGAAGCCGAGCTTCTCGAGGTAGGGCCACATGCCGGCCTTGTCGTAGTAGCCGGTGACGACCTTGGAGCCGGGCGCCATCGACGTCTTGACCCACGGGGCGACCGAGAGGCCCTTCTCTACTGCGTTCTTGGCGAGCATCGCCGCGGCCATCATGACCGACGGGTTGGACGTGTTGGTGCAACTCGTGATCGAGGCGATCGAGACGATGCCGTGGTCGATCTCGAAGGTGCGGCCCTCCGCGTCGGTCACCGGGACCTTCGTGGAGGGACGGCCGTTCGTGGCGCCCTCGGCCGGCTTGTCGCCGCCGTTCTCGATGCCGGGGTCGCTGGCCGGGAAGGACTCGACGTCGCCGGGGTCGCCCTCGGCGTGCGTGACGTAGGTCGGCAGGACCTTGCGGAACGCCTCCTTCGCGTTGCTGAGGGCGATTCGGTCCTGGGGGCGCTTCGGGCCGGCGATGGAGGGCACGACCGTCGACAGGTCGAGCTCGAGGTACTCGCTGTAGCGGGCCTCGGGCTGGTCGGGGCCGGCCGTGAGCCACATCCCCTGCTCCTTGGCATACGCCTCGACGAGGGCGACCTGCTCGTCGGAGCGGCCGGTGAGACGCAGGTAGTCGAGCGTCACGTCGTCGATCGGGAAGATGGCGCACGTCGAGCCGAACTCGGGGCTCATGTTGCCGATGGTGGCGCGGTTGGCGAGCGGGACCTGCGAGACCCCCTCGCCGTAGAACTCGACGAACTTGCCGACGACACCGTGCTGGCGCAGCATCTCGGTGATCGTGAGGACGACGTCGGTCGCGGTCGCCGCGGTGGGGATGGCGCCGCTCAGCTTGAAGCCGACGACGCGCGGGATGAGCATCGAGACGGGCTGGCCGAGCATGGCTGCCTCAGCCTCGATGCCGCCGACGCCCCAGCCGAGGACGCCGAGCCCGTTGACCATGGTGGTGTGCGAGTCGGTGCCCACGCAGGTGTCGGGGTAGGCGACACGCTCGCCGTCGATGTCGCGCACCATGACGGTGCGGGCCAGGTGCTCGATGTTGACCTGGTGCACGATGCCGGTGCCCGGCGGCACGACCTTGAAGTCGTCGAAGGCGCTCTGGCCCCAGCGCAGGAACTGGTAGCGCTCCCGGTTGCGCTGGTACTCGATCTCGACGTTGCGCTCGAAGGCGTCGGCGCGGCCGAAGACGTCGATGATGACGGAGTGGTCGATGACCAGCTCGGCCGGCGCGAGCGGGTTGATGCGGGCCGGGTCGCCGCCGAGGTCGGCGACGGCCTCGCGCATGGTGGCGAGGTCGACGACGCACGGGACACCGGTGAAGTCCTGCATGATCACGCGCCCGGGGGTGAACTGGATCTCCGTGGAGGGCTCGGCGTTCTCGTCCCACGAGCCGATCGCGCGGATGTGGTCGGCCGTGATGTTGGCGCCGTCCTCGGTGCGCAGGAGGTTCTCGAGGAGCACCTTGAGGCTGTACGGGAGGGTCTCGTGACCCTCGACCCCTGCCAGCCGGTAGATCTCGTAGGACTGGTCACCCACCTCGAGGGTTCCCTTGGCCTTGAAGCTGTCAACACTGCCCACGACGGGCTCCTTCCAGCGACTCTGATGTCACGCTGCGCCATTTATCTTGACGTCAAGATATCTAACCACAAGGGTCAGTTCTTGTCAGTGGACCCCTACCCGCCAATCGTTCCGCGGTCCCGCCCACCTGTCTCGGGGTGCCGCGGGAGCGCTCACGCGACGCGGGCCGACTCGAGCCCCTCCCGGAAGTCGTGGTCGAGGGCAGCCTTGGCTCCCGCAGCCGTGTCGAACCACACGTAGGTGATGACGCACGTCGCCGTCAGCAGGGGCGCCTCACCGCGACGCCAGATCTCATGGCGCAGGGTGAACGACGATGTGCCGATGCGCTCGACGACAACCCGGATGTCGGCGTGGTCCAGCGGCTTCAGGCTCGCCGTCCAGTCGATCTCGGCGTGACGCACCAGTGCGAGACGACCGTGCTCGGCGAACCAGTAGGGCCCGAAACCCACGTCGTCGAGAAAGGCCATCTTCGCGTCCTCGCACCACGTCAGGTAGTGCGAGTTGAAGACCACCCCGGCCAGGTCGATCTCGGAGAACTTGACGGCGACGGGATAGCTGAAGGGCATGGTGCCCATGCTCTCGTGACGGCCGAGCGCCCCTTCGCGCCGCCCCTTCCGCTCCTTCCGCTCCTGCCGACCACCGCGCTCAGCTCGCATCTGTCGGCTCGAGCACGGCGATGCACTCCACGTGGTGCGTCATGGGGAAGGCGTCCCAGGCCTCCAAGGACGCGAGCGAGTACCCGTGCGCCGCAGCGGCCTTGACGTCGCGGGCGAGCGCCGCCGGGTCGCAGGCGACGTAGACGACCCGCCGGGGAGCCATCGACGCGAGGAGGCCCATGACGTCCTTGCCCGCTCCGGTCCGCGGCGGGTCGAGGACCGCCAGGTCTGCGGTCACCCCCTGGCTCACGAGCGAGCGCAGCTCACGGTCCACGCGGTTGGCACGCCACTCGACGTTGTCGAGGTGCTCGGTGTTGTGGGCGCCGTTGTCGACGGCACGCCGGTCGCCCTCGACCCCCAGGACGAACCCGTCGGGAGCCACGAGCTCACCGAGGCGCATGGCAAACAGCCCCGAGCCCGCATAGAGGTCGACCACCCGGTCGCCCGGCCGGGCGCCGAGCAGCGCCACCACCCGCGAGAGGAACGTCGAGGCGGCACCGGGGTGCACCTGCCAGAAGCCGCGAGCGGCGACGACGTACTCGCCCTCCCAGTCCCCGTCGCGGACCAGCTCACCGACCAGGCCGCCGCCGGCGTCGGACCCCTCGGGCATCGGCAGCGGGACGAGCACCGGCTCATCGGGGTGGGCTGCGTCGATGACGTCCACCGCCTCGACGCCGGGCCACTCGGTGTCGAGCACACCGGAGTCCAGGACTGCCTGCGTCGCGATGAGGCAGGTGTCGACGGGCAGGATCTCGCGCGACCGGTGCTTGCGCAGTCCCGCCCGCCCGGAGCCGTCCACCGCGAACTCGACGCGGGTGCGCCACCGCAGGCCCTCCTGGTCGCCCGGGACGGGACGCACCTTCACCTCGACGTCGAGGCCGGCGATGCGTGCGAACTGCTCCCGCACGACGGCGCCCTTGAGCGAGCGCTGGGTGTCGAGGGAGGCGTGCTGGAAGTCGCAGCCCCCGCAGAGGCCGGGGCCGGCATACCGGCACGGTGCCTCGACGCGGCCGGGAGCGGCCTCGAGGATCTGGACGGCGTCGGCGCGGACGAAGCTGTCGCCGACGCGGCCCTCGGTGACGCGAGCGACGACCCGCTCCCCCGGCAGGGTGTGCCGCACGAAGACGACCTGCCCCTCGTGCCGGGCCACGCAGTGGCCGCCGTGGGCCACCGGCCCGACGTCGACGGTCCACTCCTCCCCGACGAGGGACGGTCCGCGCTCGGCACGCTCACGCGTCCGCCTGGCACTCATCGGGCACTCATCGGCGCTCACAGCGCGCCGCCGCGCACCGAGCCGCTGACCGGCGGCTCGTCGATCCAGTCCCGCTCGGCGCCCTCGGACGACTGGAGCTGCCACGGGACGCTGACCACCATGACACCGGGCGTGAAGAGCAGCCTGGCCTTCAGGCGCAGGGCGCTCTGGTTGTGCAGGAGCTGCTCCCACCACTTCCCCAGGACGTACTCGGGCAGGTAGACGGTGACGATGTCGCGGGGGTTGCCGCTGCGGATGGAGCGCACGTAGTCGAGGATCGGCTTGGTGATCTGGCGGTACGGCGAGGCCAGGACCTTCAGCGGCACGGGGATCTCGTGCCTGTCCCACTCGTCGAGCAGCGCCTGGGTCTCGTCCGGGTCGACGTCGACGGTGACGGCCTCGAGGTACGACGGGCGGCTCGCCCGGGCGTAGGCAAGGGCGCGCATCGTCGGCTTGTGCACCTTCGAGATGCAGACGATCGCGTGCACGTGGCTCGGCAGCATCGGCCGCTCGATGCTCCAGTCGATCTCGAGCTCGTCCCGCACGCGGGCGTAGTGCTTCTTGATGCCGAGCATGAGCACGAAGAGCACGATCATCGCCAGGATCGCGTACTTCGCGCCCGCCTGGAACTTCGTCAGCAGCACGACCACCAGGACGATGGCCGACATCGCGGCGCCCACGGCGTTGATGACCCGGGAGCGCTGCATGCGGGCCCGCTCCTTGGGGTCACGCTCGAGCCGGAGGTGGCGGGTCCAGTGCCGCACCATGCCGATCTGCGAGGTCGTGAACGAGACGAACACGCCGACGATGTAGAGCTGGATCAGCGCCGTGACCTCGGCCTTGAAGACGATGACGAGCACGATCGCGGCGCTCGAGAGGATGAGGATGCCGTTGCTGAAGGCCAGCCGGTCGCCGCGCGTGTGCAGCTGGCGCGGGAGGTAGCCGTCGCGGGCGAGGATCGAGCCGAGCACCGGGAAGCCGTTGAAGGCGGTGTTGGCCGCGAGGACCAGGATCAGGCCGGTCACGATGGAGACGAAGACGACGCCCGCCGGGAAGCTCGCGAACACGGCGTTGGCGAGCTGGCCGATGACCGTGTGCTGGACGTAGCTGTCGCCGACCGGCTGCCCGTTGCGGAGCAGCTGTGTCGCGGGGTCGTTGGCGATCTTGATCCCGGTCCACTGGCTGAGGGCGATGATCGACCCGAGCATGCAGACCGAGATGGTGCCCATGAGCAGCAGCGTCGCCGCCGCGTTGTCGCTCTTGGGCTTCTTGAAGGCCGGCACTCCGTTGGAGATGGCCTCGACACCCGTGAGCGCCGCACAGCCGGACGAGAAGGCCCGGAGCAGCAGGAAGGCCGCGGCGAGCCCCGTCACGCCCTGGCCCTCCTGGGGCTCGAGGGTGAGCGAAGCGCTCTCAGCGGGACTAAGCGTTCCCGTGAAGTGCTGGATGAAGCCGTAGAGGCCCATCCCGATGATCGCGACCATGAACGCGTAGACGGGGACGGCGAAGGCCTTGCCGGACTCGCGCACGCCACGCAGGTTCATGGCGGTGAGGAAGGCGATCAGCGCCACGGCGACGATGACCTCGTGGCCGCGGACGAAGCCCAGGACCGTGGCGGCGTTCTGCACGCCGGACGAGATCGAGACCGCGACCGTGAGGACGTAGTCGACGAGCAGGGCGCTCGCGACGGTCAGCCCGGCCTTGGGCCCGAGGTTCACCGTCGCGACCTCGTAGTCACCGCCACCGGAGGGGTAGGCGTGCACGTTCTGGCGGTACGACGCGACGACGACGACCATGACGAGCACGACGGCCACGGTGACCTGCCAGCTGTGCGTCGCGACGAACGCGCCACCGGCGAGACCGAGCATGAGCAGGATCTCGTCGGGCGCGTACGCCACCGACGACAGCGCGTCGCTGGCGAAGATGGGCAGGGCGAGCCGCTTGGGCAGGAGCGTCTCACCGAGCTTGTCGCTGCGCATGGCGCGACCGAGGAGGAGCCGCTTGAACAGCGAACCGGTACCGGGCACGACGACACTGTATGACGGATCCTGCAGGCCCACAGACCGGCTCCCGAGCGCCGGCACACCGGACGCCAGGGGTCCCCCGGGTCCGACACGGAGCCAGTCGGCCGAGCACTGAGCGTATGCCGTCCGCCCCCTTTGTCACTGCCCGTGGGCCGCACGGTCGGCAGGCGCCCCACGGTGTAGCGTCGCGTCCGTGCACTTCGTCATCATGGGCTGCGGCCGCGTCGGCTCGACGCTCGCCCGCACCCTCGGCCGCGCCGGTCACGACGTCGCGGTCATCGACTCCGACGCGTCGGCCTTCCGCCGCCTCGGCACCTCCTTCGAGGGCCAGACGGTCACCGGCATCGGCTTCGACCGCGACACGCTCATCGCCGCCGGCATCCGGGACGCGTACGCGTTCGCCGCCGTGAGCAGCGGTGACAACTCCAACATCCTGGCCGCCCGAGTGGCCCGGGAGACGTTCGGGGTCGAGCACGTCGCCGCCCGCATCTACGACCCACAGCGCGCCATGGTCTACCAGCGTCTCGGCATCCCCACGGTCGCCACCGTCCGCTGGACCGCCGACCAGATGATCCAGCGGCTGCTGCCCCAGGGCGCCGTGCCCGAGCTGACCGATCCCAGCGGCAAGATCGTCATCGCCGAGGTGCCGCTCGCCGAGCCGTGGGTCGGCCGGCACCTCACGGATGTCGAGGAGCAGACCGGCGCACGGGTCGCCTACGTGACCCGGCTCGGCGAGGGCACCCTGCCCCGCCCCGACATGGTCGTCCAGCAGGGCGACCTCGTGCACCTGGCCGTCCTGCGTGACGACCTCGCCCGTGTCGAGCGGCTCCTTGACCAGGCCCCGGCCCCCCACTGACCGGCATCCAGGAGAGAACCATGCGCGTCGTCATCGCCGGAGCCGGAAGCGTCGGCCGCTCCATCGCCCGTGAGCTGCTCGGCAACGGACACCAGGTGCTGCTCATCGACAAGGACGCCGACGACGTCCAGGCGTCCCGGGTGCCGGAGGCCTCCTGGCTGCTCGCCGACGCCTGCGAGCTGGCCGCCCTCGAGGAGGCCCGGCTCGAGGAGTCCGACGTCTGCGTCGCCGCCACCGGCGACGACAAGGCCAACCTCGTCCTGTCGCTGCTGGCCAAGACCGAGTTCGGGGTGCCGCGCACCGTCGCGCGGGTCAACAACCCCAAGAACGAGTGGATGTTCGACGAGTCCTGGGGCGTTGACGTCGCCGTGTCCACGCCGCGGCTGATGACCGCCCTCATCGAGGAGGCCGTGAGCATCGGCGACCTCGTGCGCATCTTCGAGTTCCAGCAGGGCCGTGCCTCGATGGTCGAGATCACGCTCCCCGAGGGCAGCCCCTTCGCGGGACGCCGGGTCGGGGACGTCGAGTGGCCCACCGACACGGTGCTCGTCGCCATCATCCGCGAGGAGCGGCCGCTCGCCCCCACGACGGACGACGCGATGGAGGCCGGCGACGAGCTGCTCTTCATCACGACGACCGAGCAGGAGGACCGGCTGCAGGAGCTGGTCGCTCCCGACGAGCGCCACCACGCGGTCGCCGAGGGCTGACCGTACCCCGCGCGGACCGAGCCCCGGCTCAGCCGGCACGGCGCTGGGCGACGGGGAGCCTCAGGCGAGGCGGTTGGGGTCGATCGGGGTGCGGCCACGGAGCAGGATCGCGCCCATCGCGCTGACCGCCACGAGGTACGCCGGCCAGCCCAGGACGACCTTGGCGACGCCGAGGGCCGCCACCTGCTCGGCGAGGTAGAGCGGGACCATGACCGCCAGCCGCACGACGTTGAGGGCGATCAGCACCCAGGCGAGCCGCGCCGCGACCATCACGATGCCCGAGTGCCGGCGCCACCACGTCGGGTTCTCGGCGAACGCCTCGGGCTCGGCCACCCCCACCACGAAACCGAAGAGCGGCCAGCGGGCGAGGTTCGTGACCAGCAGGAGCACGAGCAACCCGGCGTTCTGCAGCATCCCCGGCAGGAAGGCGTCCTCGGCGCGACCCGACCGCAGCGCGAAGAACGCCGAGATGCCCACCCCCGCAGCGGCATACGCGATGAAGCGGGGGCTCTGTCGCTGGACCAGTCGGACGAGCAGCAGCACGGCCACACAGGCACCGGCGACCGCGACGGCGGCGCGCAGGTTCTGGGTCCCCGCCCAGACGAGCGCGAAGGCCAGCGTCGGGACAGCCGACTCGACCGCCCCGCGCCAGCCGCCGAGCGCCTCGGACAGCTTGTCGCGGAGCAGCTCCTCGACGAAGTCGTAGCGGCG
Organism: Terrabacter sp. BE26; assembly: GCF_041941675.1. Lineage (GTDB taxonomy): Bacteria > Actinomycetota > Actinomycetes > Actinomycetales > Dermatophilaceae > Terrabacter. The sequence continues at coordinate 4,200,739 of NZ_CP090122.1, forward strand.
CAGGTCGGCCTCGGAGCGGGCGACCCCGTCGCCGTCGTCGGGTTCGGACAGGGCCATGTCGCCGGGAGACTCAGCCATGGGCCTGACCGGCCCTGCCGACGATCTCGTAGGCGGGGTTGAACATCGTCCTCAGCTTGCGCTGGACGGTGATGCGGCCGGTGGCCCGCACCTTGATCCCCGGGACGATGCCGGCGATACGCCGTCGGCCGAGCCACACGAGGTGCAGCGACTCGGTGCCGTCCCACACCTCGACGTCCAGGGCCGGGGTCTCCTCGCGGGGACGCAGGGTCACCGAGCGGACCTCGCCGCAGATGGTGACCTTGGCGCGCAGCCGTGCGTCGCCGATGTGGACCACGCCGAGCAGGTCGGACGACTCGCGACGCAGCTCGGCTGCCTCGAGGTCGTGGGAGGAGCGCGTCAGCCGCTCGGTGAGCCGGCGCAGGGCGCCGGGGTGCCCGGTGGTCACCGGGGCGCCCCGTCCGGTCGGCCTGCGGGGGTCGACGAGGGCCCCTCCTCGCTCCCCCTCGCGCGGCACGGCACGGTCATCATCGGACCTCTGTGATCTCGGGTCCGCGCTCGAAGGGCTTCAGGTCATCGACCCCGGGCCGTCCCGCCTGCTCTGCGCCCTCGGCGTCGCCGACGCCCTCGACCTCACCGCTGGGCTCGGCGTCCGGCAGCCGCAGCGGCAGCAGCTCACGCGGCGGCATTGCCTCGTCGCCCCGGTCGATCACGGTCGTGCGGATGACCTCGTGGACCGCCTGGGCGGCCGCCGCCTCGATGGCGGCTCGACCCGAGACGACCGCGCGCAGGAACCAGCGAGGACCGTCGACACCGACGAACCGGGCCGGCATGAAGACGGTGCGTCCGTCGGGGCCGGCCTGCGGCATCCGCGTCAGCAGCTCCTCGCCGAACTCGCCGGTGAGGACCTCTGCGGTGCCGCCGGCGTCGACGATGCTCGCGGCGATCTCGTTGCGGATGTCGACCCACACGCCCTCGGTGCGGGGGGCGGCGAAGGCCTGCAGCTGCACGGCGGACTCGCCGAGGACCGCCGTCACACCGGTGATCTGCTGCTCCTGCTCGTTGACCTCGAGTCGCAGCTCCATGCCCTGCTGGCCGCGCAGCCAGATGGCGCCGAGGTTGAGGTAGTCGCGGTCGTCCGCGACCTCGGCACGATCGAGCGGTCCGCCACTCCGGCGACCGCCGAGAGCGGTGTCGTCCGCGTCCAGGTCCACGGCGCCGACCGCGTCGTCCGCCGCGACCGCGTCGTCCACGACGTCGTCAGCGCGCTCCACGTCCACGGCACCGGTGTCCGGGCGGTCGTCCTTCGACTTGCCCCGGTTGAAGAATCCCACGTCAATCCGTCCTTTGAGTCCTGCGGCCCGATGGGCATCTCGCCCGACCGGAGAAGTGGTCGTCGTGCCGCTGAGCCAGCGCCCGGCGAACCGTATCCGATGATCACGCCACGCCGGTCGTCTAACCCGGCGTCGGCGAGGCGGCACCACGTGGGGCACCGAGTGAGGCTCCGGATGAGGCACCGAGCGAGGCACCACCGAAGCCGCCGGTCGATCCATGTCCAGTGTCACCCCGACTGGTCTCGTCGAGCGAGTCCACCTCGATGAACTCCACCCTCTCGACGCGCTGGACGACGAGCTGGGCGATGCGGTCGCCGCGTCTGACCTCGAACGGCTCCCGCGGGTCCAGGTTGATGAGGTTGACGAGGATCTCACCGCGGTAGCCCTCGTCGACGGTGCCAGGCGCATTGACGACGGAGATCCCGTGCCGCGCGGCCAGACCGGACCGCGGGTGGACGAAGCCGGCGTGCCCCGGCGGCAGGGCCAGCGCCACCCCCGTCGGGACGAGGGCGCGCTCGCCGGGCTGGAGGGTCACGTCGACACGAGCGCAGAGGTCGGCGCCGGCGTCGCCGGGGTGGGCGTAGGCCGGCGGCGGCAGGTCCGGGTCGACCCGGCGCACCAGGACAGCACAAGGGTCGGTCACGAGGACCGACCCTACTTGCTCCTGAACCTGCCGGTGGCGCGACTGGGGTGCGCTCAGGCCGCGCACTCCGTGCAGATCATCACGCCGTTGCTCTCCTTGGCGAGCTGGCTGCGGTGGTGGACGAGGAAACACCGTCCACACGTGAACTCGTCGGCCTGCTTGGGCAGGACCCGGACCGACAGCTCCTCACCGGAGAGGTCGGCACCCGGGAGCTCGAAGCCCTCGGCCTGCTCTGTCTCGTCGACATCCACGCTCGATGAGCTCTTGTCGACCCGACGGGACTTGAGCTCCTCGATCGAGTCCTCGCTCAGGTCGTCGTCTGTCTTGCGTGGCGCGTCGTAATCGGTTGCCATCTCGTTGTCTCGCTTCTACTCGTGATGCGCCTGCGGCCTGTGACGCGGTGAACGCTCATGGCCTCGTGCTTGTTCCCAAGGGAATTCCCCGGGAGAGCCGCGCAGCCGAGGGCGTTCGGAGGGGTCCGGATGTTGTCCGGGTGCGCGTATGGTGCCTGATCCCCGAGCCGTTGTCACCTTGCCGGAGCCGAGGCCTGAGACTGCTGCGGGACGCCGCGCACCACTCCTACCCTTTTCAGGCCAAGCGCACACCGGCGCTTTGCCCTCCCTCGACCATCGGGCGTGCACATTGGTGGTCTGAAGGCGCGATAGGGTCTGCGGACCCGACCGATCGACAACCCCAGGCCCGGAGGTGGCACCATGACCGAGTTCGTCGACCAGATCAGGCAACGCGTCAACGACGCGCTGGGCGACCTCGCTGACGCCCGGCAGGCCGGTGATGACTACCGCGTGCAGGTGTGCACCGGCGAGCTGGAGTCGTACGCACGGCTCGCGGCCGAGAACGGTGTCCGCGTTCCGGAGCTGGCGCGCTTCGAGGCCGCCTGAGCTCGTCTCTCCCGCTGGCGGCCGTATGCCGTCCGCACCCCTTCCACGAGGAGCGCCCCACCCGCTACGGCCGCGTGGGGCGCTCCTTGCTGGGTCGGCGGACCGGTCAGTCCGGTTCGGGTGCGGCGTCGGCCCCTGGCACGAACAGGGTGCGGACCTGCTCCACCAGGGCGTGCCCTGCCGCGACGGTGAGCATCGTGCCGGGCGGGCCGTCGCGGCGCTCCCCCACGACCACACCGCCGGCCTCCTCGACGATCAGCCAGCCGGCCGCGAGGTCCCAGGCGTTGAGTCCCGACTCGGCATACGCGTCGACGGATCCGTCGGCCACGCGGACGAGGTCGAGGGCGGCACTGCCGATGCGCCGGATGTCGCGTACGAGGGGCAGGACCCGCAGCATGACCTCCGCCTGCCTCGCCCGCACCTCGGAGGCGTAGCCGAAGCCGGTGGCCAGCAGGGTGCGCGCCAGTCGGTCCTCCCCCGAGACCGCCAGCCGCGCCGGGGCGACGCCGCCTGAGGGGTCCTCGGGCGTGGTCCACGCGCCGGTCCCCCGCCCTGCGTGGTGCACCAGCCGCAGCGACGGGTCGGCGACGGCACCCGCCACCGGGAACCAGGCCCCGTGCGTGTGGGGATCGCCGGCGACGACCGCGACGGACACGGCATACGCGGGGATCTCGTAGAGGTAGTTGACGGTGCCGTCGATGGGGTCGATGACCCAGGTGAGGCCGGATGTGCCGGCCACGTCGGCGCCCTCCTCGCCGAGGATGCCGTCGTCGGGACGCGACTGCTGGATCAGGGCGTGCAGCAGCTCCTCGGACCGGCGGTCCATGACCGTGACGACGTCGGTCTCGCTCGACTTCGTCGCCGAGACGCCCACCTTCGGCGGACGCTCGTCACGGACGAAGCCGGCAGCCTCGGTGGCGAAGGTGACGCAGAGCCGCTCGAGCTCGGCGACGGTGACTCCGTCGGGGAGTGCGGGGACGGCCCGGGATTCCGCCATCTCAGTCCCTCCCGCAGAGAGCCGGACGCGCCTGGCGCAGGTTGGGGCAGCAGCCCGGCGCGCACACCGAGGGCATCCGACCCTCGAACTGCGGCACCGTCTCCCCCCGCGCCTCGGCCGCCCGCTCGAGAAGTGCGTCGACGAGGTCGCGCACGAAGCCGGGGTCGGTGCCGACGGTGGGCACGCGCACGTGCGTGAGCCCGAGCTCGTCCGCCGTCTCCTGGGCCTCCGTGTCGAGGTCGTAGACGACCTCCATGTGGTCGCTGACGAACCCGATGGGCGCTGTCACCACCGTCCGTGTGCCGGCTGCCGCGAGCTCGCGCATGCGGTCGTTGACGTCCGGCTCGAGCCACGGCTGGCTGGGCGGGCCCGAGCGGGAGCAGAAGACGAGCTCGCCGGTGAGGTCGCGGCCCAGGATGCGGTTGGCCTCCTGCGTCAGGCGCGCGGCCAGCGCGAGGTGCTGGCGCTGGTAGAGGTTGCCGTCACCGTCGCCCGGGCCCGACGTGTCGTCCATGGCGTCCGGGATCGAGTGGGTGACGAAGAGCAGCGCGAGATCCTCGTCCGGTGCCCCGTCGAGCGCCCGGAGGGCGCGCACGAGCTCGCCGAGGTTCGCCTCGGCGAAGCCGGGGCGCGGGGCGTACTGCGCCACCTTGTCGATCTCGACCGCGATGCCGTCCTCGGCGACCGTCGCGACGGCGTCGGCCAGGTTCTCGCGGTACTGCCGGCAGGAGGAGTACGACGAGTAGGCGCTCGTCGTGAGCGCGACCAGACGGCGGTGGCCGGCGGCGTGGCTCTCGCGCAGCGCCTCGTCGATGAAAGGCTCGCTGTTGCGGTTGCCCCACACGATCGGGGTGTCGATGTCCCGCGAGTCGAGCTCGGCGCGCAGTGCCGCGATGAGCGCCCGGTTCTGGTCGTTGATGGGGCTTCGTCCGCCGAAGTGGTGGTAGTGCTCCCCGACCGCCTCGAGGCGCTCGTCCGGGATGCCGCGGCCCGCGGTCACCCGGCGCAGGAAAGGCATGACCTCCTCGGGGCCCTCGGGACCGCCGAAGCCGAGGAGCAGCACGGCGTCGTAGGGCGCGAGTGCGGACGGCGACGGCTGGGAGGTCGAAGCTGCTTCAGGTGTCATGTCTCTGCCTCGGTGGATGGACTCGGTGGACTCGGTGGACTCGGTGGATGGCCTGGGGTGGGACACGATCGGGTGCCGGAATCTGGCTGGGGCCGGTGTCACGTCGCGCTGGAGCGCAAGGGAGTCGGGGCGTTGAGGTCGAGGCGCACCGCGAGCAGGCGCAGCGCGAAGACGAGGCCCGCGGCGGTCCACAGCACCCAGTCCTGCAGGGAGCCGAGCTGGGCGGCGACGACGACGAGGGCCGCGCCCAGCATGGCGGGCACGGCGTACAGCTCGCGGCGCAGAACCTCGGGGACCTGGCCCGCAAGGAGATCACGGACGACACCGCCACCGACCGCGGTGATGACGCCGACCAAGACGGCGGCGATCGGGGACACACCGTGCGTGGTCACCGCCTTGAGGCTGCCGGCGACGGCGAAGGCGCCGAGGCCGGCCGCGTCGAGGACCCGCACGAAGCGGGTGATCCGCTCGACGCCGGGGTGGTAGACGAAGGTGACGAGCCCGCCCAGGGCGGCCGCGGCGAGCAGGCGCCAGTCGCTGATGCCAACGGGTGGCACGTCACCGATCAGCAGATCGCGCAGGATGCCGCCACCGAGTGCAGCCGCACAGGCCAGGACGAGGACCCCGAACAGGTCGAAGCGCTTCTTGACGGCGACCAGCCCACCGGACAGCGCGAAGACGAACACGCCGACGATGTCGAGGGCGAGCTGCGCGGACGGGAAGGAGGTAGGCATGCCAGGGCAAACGCTACCCGTGCGGCGTGGTCGCTTGGGTGCGTGCCCCGGCCGGTGGCATGCTCGACTGCACGCACACCGGACCCACCTCCCTCCACCGGGATCGCAGGGCCTCGTGCCCGCGTGAACACGCACCAACCAGTACGGCACGACCCGCAGACTCGCCACCGGGAGACCCACGCATGCAGCACCTCAGGCTCGTCGGCGTCCACGAGGACGGACTGCACCTGCTGCTGGCCGACGACGAGGGCAGCCGCTACTCGCTCCCCCTCGACGACGCGCTGCGCGCGGCGGCGCGTCGCGACCGCCCGCGGCTCGGGCAGCTCCAGATCGAGACGTCCGGTGGCCTGCGTCCCAAGGACGTCCAGGCCATGATCCGCGCCGGTATGACGGCCGAGGACGTCGCCGACCGGGCCGGGTGGACGGTCGAGAAGGTCCACCGCTACGAGGGACCGATCCTCGCCGAGCGCGAGCACGTGGCGGGCCTGGCCCGTCAGGTCAGGCTCCGTCCCCGCGGCGGTTCGCACGGGACGGCCCCCACCCTGGACACCAGGGTGACCGAGCGCCTGCGCGCCCGTGAGATCGACGCGGGCAGCGCCCGGTGGGACTCGCGCCGCACCGACAAGGGCGCCTGGACGGTCGTGCTGCTCTTCAACGCCGGCGGCCGCCGGCGAGAGGCGCTGTGGCAGTTCGACCCGCTGGCCCGCACCGTCTCCCCCGTCGACGACGAGGCGCGGTGGCTCAGCGAGGACGAGGACCAGCAGGCGCCCGGCCCCATCCCGGCACCGCACCTGACGGCGTCCACCCGTCCCAGCCGCGTCTACGACGTCGAGGCCGAGGGTGGCGTCGGGGCCTCCGCGACGCGACGGCGCGAGGGCGAGACCGTCGACCTCATGGCCGCCATCCGCGAGCGCAGCTCCCAGCGCGGGCGTCGGCGTCGGCCGAAGTCGGCCGAGGTGCCCGGGCTCGACGAGGCGCCTGAGGAGGCCCTGCCGCTGGAGGAGCTCGCGCGCGACCCCCGCGACGAGCTCCCGCCGCCCGCCCACACGCACCCGGAGGACGACCCCGAGGTCATCAAGACCGGGTCGATGGCCGACCGCGTCGGCGCCGACGCGGCACGGCGCCAGGCGCGCCGCACCGAGCCCACCCAGCCGGTGCGCCAGGCGCGCACCGTGCCGCCGGAGGCTGCAGGCGACGAGCCGACCGGCCGGACCACCGACGACGGCGTACGCCCCGCGGGCGAGGCCGACACGGACGGCGTCGCGGGTGTCGCCAACACCGTCGCCAGCACCGTCGACGACACTCTCGAGACCTCTGACGACGCCCCTTCGGACCTCGGGGCGACGAGCACCATCGGGGAGACCCGCTTCGCCAGGCCGTCCGACGGTTCCGCAGACCGCGAGGAGACCGGGGACGCGAAGGAACCCGAGCAGCCCGAGGACTTCGAGCCCCAGGCCTCTCACGAGCTCGAGCCCGCGGACTCCGCCGAGGCTGACGAGGCCGAGCGACCCGTGGACGCGGATGGTTCCGAGGACTCCGATGTGCCGGACGCCCCCCAGGAGCGGGTCGCCCCTGAGCAGCCACTGCGGCCGGCCGCGCGTCGCCGCGACGGGTCACGACCGTCGCCCCGGTTGCGCGAGGGCGACGAGAGGCGCAGGGCTGCGGACCGAGGAGGCCGCGGCACGCAGAGCACCCCCAGGAGGGACGGCGCGACGGAGGAGCGCGGCAGCGCGCGTGGCGGACGCCACGACCGGGACGACGAGGGCTACGACGTGGTCGAGCAGCGTCCGTCCGCCTCGGCGCCGAAGCCGGCACCCCGCCCCGCTCCTCCGGCTCGCAAGTCCGGCCGCCCCAGCGTGCCGAGCTGGGACGACATCATGTTCGGCCGCAAGAACGACTGAGCCCGGGCCGGAACCCGGCCAAGCGGCATACGCGCCCGTGCCGGGGCTCTCCGTGCGCTCGCTCGACCGTGGCGGGATGGTTGCGGTCCGAGGGTCGAGTCGAGCGCAGCGATCCCGCCGTGGCGGGATCGTTGCGGTCAGGCGCCCGGCAGGGCAGGCGCCGAGGCCGCCTCAGTCCGCCTGGGTGATCGGGAGCGGCGGCGGGACGGGGCAGACGTCGAGGTCGAAGGGCAGGACCTCCGGCGAGACGGCGGCGGCGCGCGCGGCGTGTGAGGTCATCCGGCGCATGTAGTGGCGGCGGCACAGCACCTCGTACTCGACGAGGCCCGAGCTGCCCGGGTTGGTGTCACCGACCACGACCTGCTCGCCCTCGACCACCATGAGCCCGTCCATGACGCGCGCGTTCGTGGTGGCGCGTCGGCCGCACCAGCACAGGGCCTCGACCTGGAGCACCTGGACTTTGTCGGCGAGCTCGATGAGCCGCTTGCTACCGGGGAACAGCTCGGTGCGGAAGTCGGCCGTGATGCCGAAGGCGAAGACGTCGACGTCCATCTCGTCGACGATCCGGGCCAGCTGCTCCACCTGCTCGCACGTGTAGAACTGCGCCTCGTCGCAGATGAGGTAGTCGATGCGGGTCCCGGCGGTGGCGCGGTCGACGATCGCATCCCAGAAGTCGAGGTCGTCGCGGACCTCGAGGGCACCGGTCGACAGGCCCAGGCGCGAGCTGAGGACGTTGGTGCCGGCCCGGTCCATCTTGGTGAAGATGAGGCCCACGCGGCCGCGAGCGCCGTGGTTGTGGTCCATCTGCAGGGCCAGGGTCGACTTGCCGCAGTCCATGGTCCCGGAGAAGAAGACGAGCTCAGCCACGAGGCACCACCCTAGGCGCCGCGGCGCGGTGGCACCACGACCACTGGCACGGCGAGTTCCGCGTCGCTCGTGGACCCGTGCAGGCCCAGCAGGGCCACCACCTCGGGGCGCATCAGCCCCGAGTGCACCACGGCGAAGGACCCCGACGTGACGACGACGAGGTCGCCGACTCGTGCCTCGACACCCGGTCGGACGGGGCCGATCCAGCCCTCGTCGACCACCTGTTCGCGGGTGAGCACCCGGACGCGGTCGCCGAATCGTGAGGCCCACGCAGTCTCGACGTCGTGTGCCGCACCGGGCTCGGTGTAGAGCTGCAGGTTGCGCGGCTCGCCGCCGAGGTGGCGCACGCCCGCCATCAGGGCCGGCTCGGCCACCAGGTCGACGCGGTCCTCGAAGGGGACGTCGGTCATGCCGTGGTCGGCGGTCACGACGACGGAGGTGTCGTCCGGCACGCGCGCGGTCAGCCGGCGCAGCTCGGCGTCGACGGCCTCGACCTCGTCGCCCCACTGCCAGGACTGGCAGCCGTGGACGTGGCCGACCTTGTCGACGTCGCCCCAATAGAGGTAGACCAGCGAGCGTCGGGTCGCCCGCACCGCGGCGACGGCGGCATCGACCCGGTCGTCGAGCGACCGGGCGGCACGGAACCGGCCGCCGCGGAGCGCCGCCGTGGTCAGCCCGGACCCGTCGAAGTAGTGCGGCCCCACCATGGTCACCGACACGCCGTCGTTCTCGGCGGCCTCGAACACCGTCTCGTTGGGCTGCCAGGCGCGCGCGTCGGGCCCGTCCTCCCAGGACAGCTCGTTGAGCAACCGGTCGGTCGCCGGGTCGAGGACCTGCATCCCGACCAGTCCGTGGGCTCCCGGAGGCAGGCCGGTGCCGAAGGTCCCCATCGAGGTCGCCGTTGTCGTCGGGAACCCGCACGGGACCCGCCTCGCCGTCGGGAGCAGGCTGCGCAGGAACGGCGCGTGGCCGCTGCGCTGGCGCAGCAGGTCGTAGCCGAGGCCGTCGACGAGCACGACGACCGTGCGCGGCGCGGCAGGCAGCCCGAAGACGTCGCGGCCGGCATACCGCTGCACGCCGAGCCGGTCGGCGACCGACGGCAGGACGGACGCGAGCGTGCCGGCGGACCAGTCGATGGGCTTCTGCGTCCCGTCGGCAGGCTCGGTGCTCACGGTCGGGTCAGCGCACGGTGCCGGTGCCGATGCTCGCGGAGAGCACCCGGGCGAAGTGCATCGCGCGACCGACGGCGTCCTCGCCGTCGGCGGCGGAGCTGATGCGAAGCGAGATGTCGTCGGAGGCGATGGTGCCCTCGAAGCCGTGGTCGGCGGTGCAGTCGGGGTCGCCGCACTGGGCCGGGATCATGTCCAGTCGGCTGACGGCGCCCCACCCGAGCGTCAGCGTGAGGTCGCGGCCGTGCGTGCCGGGCGTGAAGGAGTCAGGCTGTGCCACGACGTGGGTCAGCATGACCCCGCGGACGGCCGCGAGCGGCACCGTCTCGGTGGTCGCCGTGGCCATCAGCTTGTCCTCGGACTCGGCGTGGTCGTCGGCGTGGGCGATGACGAGACGCAGCGGCGTGACGACGAGGACGGTGACGTGCCGGCGCACCGTCTCGTGGTCGAAGGTCGTCTCCTGGTGCACCAGGTGGGCGACGACCTCGTCGTCCGCGACGGCCGACTCGACGACGTCGCACACCAGCGACGGGTAGTACCCGGCTCGCGTGATGGCGTCGGTGAGGTCGTCGGGAAGGGTCCGGCCGGTGCCGGGGGTGGCGCTTCGCATGCGCCTATCCTTGCACCCGCTCGGGCGAGCACCGGCCATCCACCCACAACCCTGCCGGCCTCACGTCATGCGGCGACGGCCCGGGTCCTTCCGCACGAGTGCCGGCCGCACGACGACCTCGGCGCCGAGCACGTCGACGCCGCCCGTCCACGCGTTGACCGGGTTGAGCTCCACGGAGGCGAGCTCCGGGTGGTTGTCGGCCATGACCGACAGGCGCGCCACGAGGTCGGCGAGCGCGGCCCGGTGCACCGGCGCGGACCCGCGGTGGCCGTTCAGCAGCGGCGCCGCCTTCACCCCGTCGATGAGGTCGGTCACGTCGACGTCGGTCAGCGGCGGGACGCGGTACGCGACATCGCCGAGCAGCTCCGTGGGCGGACCCGCCACGGAGAAGCTGATGACCGGGCCGAAGAGCGGGTCCTCGGTGGCGCGGATGACGCACGAGACGCCGGGCACGGCCATGCGCTGCACGACGAACCGGTCGGCGCCGAGCGGGCCCAGCCGCTGGGTCAGCGATGCGTGGGCGTCGCGCACGGCCTCGGCGTCGACGAGGTCGCCGCGCACGCCGACGAGGCCCGGCTGGTGGCGCACGACCGGGGAGGTCGACTTCAGAATGACCGGGTAGGTCAGCGCGTCCGCGGCGGCGACCGCCTCGTCGACGCCGACGACCTCGACAGCCGGCCACACGCGTATGCCGTAGGTGCCGAGCAGCTCGCGGGCCTCGTCCCGCGTGAGCACGCGCCCCTGCGGGCTGTCGGCGAGGAAGGCGTCGATGAGTGCCTCGGCACGCAGCCGGTCGATGCCCACCGGGGAGACCTGGGTGCCACGGTCACGCTGGCGCCACAACGCATACCGGGTGACGGCGTTGAGGGCGCGGATGCCGTCCTCGGGCATGGAGTACGCGGGCACGGACCGCCGCACGCCGCCCTGCTCGTAGGACAGGCCGTCGCCGACCCCACGCATACCGAGGAACGTTGCGACACAAGGCTTCTCGTGGTGCGCGACGACCTCGCGCACCGCGGCGTGGACCTCCTCGTCCTGGGTCACGAGGGGCGGGATGAAGGCGGCGACGACGCTGTCGACGTCGGCGTCGGCGAAGGCGGCGTCGAGGGCGGCCGCGAACTCCTCGGCCGACGCCTGCGGCGGCAGCGAGACGGGACCGTGGGTCACCCTCAGCCCCCAGCTCAGGCACGCGCTCGCGCTGAGGGCACCGAGCGCGTCGGAGTTGCCGACGATGGCCACCCGGTCGCCCTTGGGCAGCGGCTGGTGGAGCGTCAGCTGGGCGACGTCGAAGAGCTGGTGGACGTTCTCGACCCGGATGACGCCCGCCTGGCGCAGCAGCGCGCGAAACGCCTGCGGCGGCACGTTGGTCACCCGGGTGCGGTGCCCGGGAGGGGCCGCGAAGCTCGACACGCCGGAGCTGACGACGATGACCGGCTTGACCGTCGCGAGGTGCCGCGCGATCCGCGAGAACTTGCGAGGGTTGCCCATCGACTCGAGGTAGAGGCCGACGGTGTCGGTCTCCTGGTCGTCGATCCAGTACTGCATGAGGTCGTTGCCGGAGACGTCGACGCGGTTGCCCGCGGAGGCGAAGACCGAGATGCCGAGCCCGCGCCGGGCCGCCGAGGCGAGGACCGCGACCCCGAGGGCGCCGCTCTGGGCGAAGAGGCCGAGCCGGCCCGGCCCCGGGATCACCGAGGCCAGCGTGGCGTTGAGGCGCACGTCGGGGTCGTTGTTGACCAGGCCGAAGCTGTTGGGACCGACGACCCGCATGCCGGCCCGGCGCACCCGCCGGCGCAGCTTCTCCTGCAGGCGCACGCCCTCCTCCCCTGCCTCGGCGAAACCGGCCGACATCACGAGCAGCGCCTTGACTCCCGCCTTGCCGCAGTCCTTGACGACGTCGAGGGCCCGGGCCGCCGGCACGACGATGATCGCCAGGTCCACGGGCGCGGGGACGTCATGGATGCTCGGGTAGGCCTTGACGCCCTGGATCCGCTCGGCCTCGCGGTGGATCGGGTAGAGCTCGCCTTGGTAGCCGGCGGCGAGGATGTTGCGCATCACCAGGGCGCCGATCGACTCCGCGCGCCGGCTGGCGCCGATGATCGCGACCCGCTCCGGGAAGAGGATCGTGCGCATGCTCCGGGACTCGGCGCGGTGCTCGCGGGAGAGCTGGACCGCCTTGCTCCTCTCGGTCGGCGAGATGTCGAAGGAGACCTCGACGACGCCGTCCTCGATGTGGTGCTTGACCTCGTAGCCCGCCTCCTTGAAGACGGTGAGCATCTTGCGGTTCTGGGGCAGCACCTCGGCGACGAACCGGTTGATGCCCAGCTCCTGCGCGATGGCGGCCAGGTGCTCGAGCATGACCGAGCCGATGCCCTTGCCCTGGTACTGGTCCGAGATGTTGAAGGCGACCTCGGCCGAGGTCGGGTCGATCCGGTCGAAGCGGCCGATCCCGATGATCTCGCCGTCGAGGGTCGCGACCAGGGCCACGCGGTCGTGGTGGTCGACGTGGGTGAAGCGGTGGATGTCGCGCTCGCTCAGCTCGCGGAGCGGCGCGAAGAATCGCAGGTAGATCGACTCAGCCGACTGCCGGCTGTGGAACTGGCGTATGCCGTCCGCGTCGTCGGGCGTGATGGGCCGGATGTGCGCCACCGTGCCGTCGCGCAGGACGACGTCGGCCTCCCACTCGACGGGCGCGCCGGTGGCCCGCGCGGCGACGCGCTCGATCACGTCGGTGTCGTCGCTCGGCTCGCCGCGCTCCATGCGCTCATCGTGCCACGTCGCGGCTGCTGTCCCCCGCTGGTGACAAAGTGGTCACATGGAGTTCACCGAAGTCGTCCGCGCCCGCCGCATGGTCCGCCGCTACGACTCGGAGCGCGCGGTGCCGCGCGAGGTCGTCGAGCGCTGCCTCGACAACGCGGTGCGCTCTCCCAGCGCGGGCTTCAGCCAGGGCTGGGACTTCCTCGTGCTCACGACGGCGGCCGAGCGGGACGCCTTCTGGGCAGCCACGACGGAGCCGGGCGGGACGAGCGATCCGTGGCTGGACGGCATACGCGCTGCTCCGGTGCTCGTGCTGTGCCTCTCGCACAAGGACGCCTACCTCGACCGCTACGCCGCGCCCGACAAGGGCTGGACCGACCGCGACGAGGCGCGCTGGCCGGTGCCCTACTGGGACGTCGACACCGGCATGGCCTCGCTGCTCATCCTCCTCACGGCCACCGACGAGGGGCTCGGCAGCCTCTTCTTCGGCGTCCCCCCCGAGCGGCACGCCGCCGTCCGCGAGGCGTTCGGCATCCCCGCCAACCGCAGCCTCGTCGGGGCCGTCTCGATGGGGTATGCCGTCCCGGGGCCCAGGAGCCCGAGCCTGCGAAGGCACCGCCGCACCGGCCGAGAGGTCGCCCACTGGGGCCGTTTCGGCGTGGCAGGTGAGGAGGCGTGAGCGGCCTGCGGGATGATGGGGCGTTGACCCGCTAGCGGCAAGGAGCACCACCCGGCATGGCCCGTCGAACGACCACCCCGCCTCCGCCCGAGGACTTCGAGGAGAAGATCGTCGGGATCGACGTCGAGGAGGAGATGCAGAACGCCTTCCTCGAGTACTCCTACAGCGTCATCTACAGCCGGGCGCTGCCCGACGCCCGCGACGGCCTCAAGCCCGTGCAGCGGCGGATCCTCTACGGCGCCAACGAGCTGGGGCTGCGCCCCGACCGCGGCCACGTCAAGAGCCAGCGCGTCGTCGGCGAGGTCATGGGCAAGTACCACCCGCACGGCGACCAGGCCATCTACGACGCCCTCGTGCGCATGGCCCAGCCCTTCACGCTGCGCCTGCCCCTCATCGACGGCCACGGCAACTTCGGCTCCCTCGACGACGGGCCGGCCGCGGCGAGGTACACCGAGGCGCGCATGGCCAGTGCCGCGCTCCTCATGGTCGCGGGTCTCGACGAGGACACCGTCGACTTCGTCCCCAACTACGACGACACCCAGCTCCAGCCGGGAGTGCTGCCCGCGGCATACCCGAACCTCCTCGTCAACGGCGCCGCCGGCATCGCCGTCGGCATGGCCACCAACATGCCGCCGCACAACCTCGTCGAGGTGATCGGCGCCGCGCGGCACCTCATCGCCAACCCGACCTGCTCGCTCGAGGACCTCATGAAGTTCGTCCCCGGGCCCGACCTGCCGTGCGGTGGCAAGGTCGTCGGGCTCGAGGGCATCCGCGACGCCTACCTCACCGGACGCGGGAGCTTCCGCACCCGGGCGACGGCCCGGATCGAGTCGATCACCCCGCGGCGCAAGGGCATCATCGTCACGGAGCTGCCCTACCTCGTCGGCCCCGAGAAGGTCATCGACAAGGTCAAGGACCTCGTCCAGGGCAAGAAGCTGCAGGGCATCGCCGACCTCAAGGACCTCTCCGACCGCGCCCACGGCCTGCGGCTCGTCATCGAGGTCAAGAACGGCTTCAACCCCGACGCGGTCCTCGAGCAGCTCTACAAGCTGACGCCGATGGAGGAGAACTTCGGCATCAACAACGTCGCGCTCGTCGAGGGCCAGCCGCGCACCATGGGGCTCAAGGAGCTGCTGCGCGTCTACGTCGACTTCCGCACCGACGTCGTGCGGCGGCGGACCGCCCACCGCCTCGCCAAGCGCGAGGAGCGGCTGCACCTCGTCGAGGGCCTGCTCATCGCGATCCTCGACATCGACGAGGTCATCCAGGTCATCCGCTCCTCAGACGACGCCGCCACCGCACGCGGACGCCTGATGGACGTCTTCGACCTGACCGAGGTCCAGGCGACCTACATCCTCGACCTGCAGCTCCGCCGCCTGACCAAGTTCTCCCGGATCGAGCTCGAGAACGAGAAGACCGACCTCGAGCGCGCGATCGAGGAGCTGCGGGCCCTGCTCGAGAACGAGAAGCTGCTGATGCGGCTCGTCTCCACCGAGCTGGCCGAGGTCGCCAAGGCCCACGGCACGCCGCGGCGCACGGTGCTGCTCGAGAGCTCGGGGGCCAGCGCCGCCGCGTCGGCCACCTCGCCCCTGGAGGTCGCCGACGACCCCTGCTGGGTGCTGCTGTCGTCCACCGGCCTGCTCGCCCGCACTGGCACGGCCGACCCGGTGCCGGCCGAGGGATCGCGCTCCAAGCACGACGTCGTCATCGGCGCGGTGCTCACCAGCGCCCGTGGCGAGTTCGGCCTCGTGACCTCTGCCGGGCGCATGGTCCGGCTCTCCGCGCTCGACCTGCCGACGCTCCCCCCGACCAACGGGGCGCCCACGCTGTCGGGCGGCGCGCCGCTCGCAGCCTACGTCGACCTCGGCAAGGGCGAGGAGCCGATCACGATCGTGCCGATCGGCGAGCAGGCACCCGTGGTGGCGCTCGGCACCGCGGCCGGTGTGGTCAAGCGCGTGACACCCGACGCGCCGAAGAGCAACGACTGGGGCCTCATCGGACTCAAGGACGGAGACCGGGTCGTCGGCGCCGGCGTGGCCGACCGTGACGACCTCGACCTCGTCTTCGTCACGAGTGACGCCCAGCTGCTGCGGTTCCGCGCCGGGACCGTGCGGCCGCAGGGCCGCAGCGCCGGCGGCATGGCCGGCATCAAGCTGGGCGCCGGGGCCCGGGTGACCTTCTTCGGCATCGTCGACCCCGCACGCGAGGGCGTCGTCGTGACGTCCGCCGGTTCGTCGGGCGCGCTCCCGGGGACGCAGGGCGGCTCGCTCAAGGTCACGCCGTATGCGGAGTACCCCGCCAAGGGGCGCGCCACCGGAGGCGTGCGCTGCCACCGCCTGCTCAAGGGCGAGGACACCCTCGTCCTCGCCTTCGCGGGCAACACGCCGGCCCGGGCCGCAGCCGCCAACGGCGTCGCCATCGAGCTGCCCGCAGCCGACGGCCGCCGCGACGGGTCGGGTCTGCCCACGACGACCGTGATCGCCCACGTCGCTGGACCGCCGCCGCAGGCGCCGGCCGCGTCGGTGGACGCTGCCGGCGGGCCGGACGACAGCACCGCCGGCGCGACGCCGGACGACGGCGGCAGCGCGTGAGCGGGGCCACCGCGGACACCGCGGGCGACGGCGTGGGCGACGTGGCCGATGTGGGCACCGAGGCCGATGTGGGCACCGAGGCCGGCCTGGGCGACGAGGCCGGCGTGGGCGACGAGGCCGGCGCAGACGGCGGTGGCGACACCGGTGGTCATGCTGCCCAGCGAGTCGTGGCGGAAGCCGCTGCGGCGGCGTCGGCGAAGGTGGCCGATGTGGTCGGCTCGATCAAGGACGTCCTGGGCGCGTCGAGCTCCGCACCCGAGGCCGGCACGACGGAGTCGCCCGAGAACGTCGAGACCGGCGAGGAGGTCGACGCAGCTCCAGCCGCGGCGGCTGGGGATCCACCCAGTGGCTCGGAGTCGTCCTCTACCGTCGGCGGGGACGCGTCCGAGCAGGGAGTGCACCCGGCCACCGTCGGGCACGGCACCCTGTCGTCCGAGGCCTGCTCCGTGCAGTGGGACCGCGACGGCACCAGCGCCTACGGCACGGCAGCGGTCGCCCGCTTCTTCGTCGCCGTCGAACAGCCGGGGCCCTGGGGCCGTGACGCCGCCCGCGAGTCCAGCCTCGACCACGAGCTCGGTGCCGAGCTGGACGCCCGGACGAGCGGTGCCGGCGGGCGGTTCATGCTCATCCGCCGGCCCGGCGGACACCCGGCCAAGCCCGGTCCGCGTCACGTGCTCGTCGCCTACGCAGGGGCGCGCCCGGCAGACGCCTGGCTCCTCACGGCCCTGGTCCCGGACGTCGGCGACCTGCTCGGTCTGGACTGGGGCGCCCTCGCTCGCGGCAGCCGCTCGCTGGTCCAGGCGTCCCTGCTGGGGTCCCAGCCGGCCGAGCCCGCCCTGCTGGTGTGCACCAACGGGCGACGCGACGTGTGCTGCGCGGTCCGGGGACGGCCCCTCGCCGCGCATGCCGCCCGCGTCGCCCCGGGGCGCGCGTGGGAGGTCTCACACACCGGTGGCCACCGGTTCGCGCCGACGGCAGTGCTCCTGCCCTGGGGCCAGACGCTCGGCCGGCTCGACGACCACGCCTGCGAATCGGTCCTCGCGACGAGCGAGACGGGACAGCTGCCGCTCGAGCTGTTGGGCCCCATCCACGACCGCGGCCGTTCGGCGGTCCCCGGTGCGTCGCAGTGTGCCGAGTCGCACGTCCGGGTGGAGACGGGCGAGACCCGGCTGGCCGCGCTCTGGGCGAGCGAGCCGGAGCCGGTCGACGACGGCTCCGAGGTGATCGTGACCCACGCCGACGGCCGCCGGTGGCGTGTCCACGTCACGCGGGAGCCGGTCGGGCTCATGCGCCCCGAGTCCTGCGGCAAGAATCCGGTCGACGTCCTCGAGTACCGGGCGACCACGCTGGAAGCCTGGTTCTAGACACCGCCCGTCTGGTCCCAGCCGACCCCGTCGTGGCGCCCCCGACCACCTCGACACACGGAGAAGGGGACAGAGATCCCGCGGCAGCGAAATCCCTGTCCCCGATGGACTTCGGCTAGCTCTGGAGCTGGTGCTCCTCGACTGCTGCCTCGCGGGTCGTCTCCTCGATGTAGGCCCGGGCCCGCTCGTCCGGCAGGCGCATCCGGTAGGCCATGACGTAGATCGCCAGCGAGACGAGAAAGAGCACGGGGATGGCCGTGCCGAAGCCGATGACCCCGAGGCCTCCGTCGTAGTCCCCGAGCCACGACACGAGCGTGAGCGCCCCGAGCCACGGCAGCACCCACAGGCCGGCCCGGAGGTCGAGGGACTGACCGCGCAGCACACCGGTCGCCGAGAAGACGCCGAGCAGGACGAAACCGATGAGCACGGCGACCATCAGCTTCCAGTCGGTCTGCCAGCCGGACCAGTAGACGATCAGGTTGGAGCCCCAGAACGCGAGGAACGGCACGGTGTGACCGCCGGGCAGGCGGAACGGCCGCTCCGCGTCGGGCACCTGCTTGCGCAGCGCCGCCAGGACGAGCGGTCCGGAGGCGAAGGAGAGCACGGTGGCCGAGGTGATGAAGCCGACGAGCTGCTGCCAGCTCGGGAACGGCAGGAAGGCGATGAGGCCGATGACGAACGCCAGGACCAGCCCGATCACGGGCGCGCCGCGGTCGCTCGTGCGGCCGAGGGCCTTGGGCGCGTTGCCGTTGCGAGCCATCGCGAACGAGATGCGCGAGGTGACGGTGGTGTAGATCAGGCCGGTGTCCCCGGGAGAGACGATCGCGTCGATGTAGAGCAGGACGGCCAGCCAGCCCATGCCGAGGAGGGTCGCGAGAGCCGCCAGGGGTCCGAAGTCGTTCTCGAACGACAGCTTGGCCCAGCCGCCCGAGGAGGAGAGGGTGGACGGCTCGAGCGCCCCGATGAACGCGACCTGCAGGAGGATGTAGATCACCGCGGTGATCAGCACCGAGCCGATGACGGCGAGCGGCACGTTGCGCTTGGGGTTGTCGGTCTCACCGGCGAGCTCGATGCCCTGACGGAAACCCAGGTAGGAGAAGACGATTCCGCTCGTTGCGATGGCAGTGAAGACGCCGTGCCAGCCCGAGGGCGTGAACCCGTGGCTGGTGAAGTTCTCGCCGTGGAAGGCCGCGAGGAAGAACGCGACGATGACGAGCAGGATGATGAACAGCTTCCACGACACGAGCGCGTTGTTGATGCGCGCGAACCAGCGGACGCCGTAGTAGTTGATCACGACGAAGACCGCCATGAGCACCACCGCGGCGGCGTAGCCGAGCGGGGTGAGCGTGTAGACCGGCTCGCCGCCCATCATGTGCTTGGTGGTGAAGTCGGCGTACTGCGTGCCGTACTGCAGGGCCGCCTCGACCTCGATCGGGGCCGTGGTGCCCACCGCCACGTAGGTGATCCAGCCGCTCGTGAAGCTCGCGAAGTTGCCGAACGCCATGTGCGGGAAGCGGACCACGCCGCCGGACAGCGGGAACATGGTCCCGAGCTCGGCGTAGCAGAGCGCGATGAGCATGATGAGGATCGCCCCGAACACCCACGAGATGATCGCCGCGGGTCCGGCCTCCTGGGAGGCGTTCAGGGCGCCGAACAGCCACCCCGAGCCGATGATCGAGCCGACACTGGCGAAGAGGAGTCCGACCACCCCGACATGTCTCTTGAGGACCGGCGTCTCCTGATCGGGTTTGGTCTCGACCGTTGCCATCGGCTGCCTCTCGTCGTGGTCAGCTCGTTGCCCAGGTGCAACGATGCCAGCGACCCACCTACCCGGATGTGGACGAACGGAACCAACCGGACCCCTCGGGGTCGGAGGCCACCCCTGGGTGGAGCTCGACAGGTCAACCCAGCGCCCGCCAGCCCCGGCAACCCGCCTCGACCGCTCGTGCCCGTGGAGTCACCAGGGCTTCGGGTAGGTCGGGCTCCCGTCACCGGGCACCGTGTCGCTGCCCTGCTGCTGCTCGTTGCGCTCGATCGTGTTCCGGCGCTGCTGCTCCTTGAGGTAGTTCTGGTCCTCCTGGCTGGGCGTCTTGCCCGGGTCGGGGCTGGGCTGCGCGGGCTGGTTCGGTCCCGGCTGCGGCTGCGGTGCGCCCGGTGGCTGCTGGCCCTGCCCAGGCGCGTCGGAGCGCTTCGTCTCCATGCGCTGCTGCGCCTGGTCGAGCTGCTCGCCCGTCTGCCCGCCTTGCGGAGCGTCGCACAGCGGCGGGCGCTCCTTGGTGATGGTGATGCCCTTGTCGTAGAACTGCTTCCATTCTTCGGTGCGCTCGCGCGCCTTCGCGGCGTCGCCGAGCGCTTCGTAGGTCAGGCCCAGGTTGACGCGCACCTTGCAGTCATCGATGCCACCCTTGGGCACCTGCTCGAACGCCTGCTCGAACCACGGCCGGGCGAGGTCGAAGTGGCCGGAGAGCACGTGCGCGTCACCGATGGCGAAGGGCGAGCGGAACTGCTCCACGACGTTGACCCACCCCTGCCGCTCGCCCCAGGTGAGGGCCCGCGGCTTGTCGCCGGCCTGGTAGGCAGCGAGGGTCTGCTCGTGGACGAGGTTGAGGGTGGTCAGCCGGGCGGCGACGAGCAGCAGTAGCACGACGACGGGTGCCGAGGCGAGCAGGAGCCGGCGCCGGCGGCGCCGCAGGTGTGGCGGCAGGGCGCGGCGGCGGCGCGAGCGCAGGGCCGGCCGACGGCCTACGCCCTCCTTCGCCGGATGGTCGCGCCGGGCCTGCGGCTGGTCGAGCACGGTCATGGTCGCAACTCCTTCCGTCGTCGGGTCTGGAGCAGGGCCGTGAGGGCGGCCCCCACCTCCCACGCGGCGATGCCGGCCACCCCGAGGAGCAGGGGCCAGTAGAGCTCCCGGCGGGCAAGGACCTTCTGCCTCTCGATCTGCTCGCTCGTGCCGAACTGCGCGAGGTCTACCCCCTCCACGGCGGGGCCGATGTCGTCGCCGGCGTCGCGGTGGAGGTACGGCACGCCCAGCTGCCCGGCGATCGTCCGCAGGGTGTCCTCGCTGATGACCGAGCGGGCGTCCTCACCGGTGCTCGGGTCCTTGATGTAGCTGCCGCTCGTGTCGAAGCGCGATCGGGTGGCCTTCATGCGGCCGCCACTGCTCGTGCCGTAGCCGAGGACCGCGCCGCCGTTGACCAGGCGCTTGTCGATGTCGAAGGGCGCCGGCGGGTCGGGAGCCGTCTGCTCGCCGTCGCCGAAGTAGTAGACGACCCGGCCTCGCTCGGGGGCCCGCGAGTCCGCCTGCTGGAGCAGCGTCTTCAGCCGCGAGTTCGCCGCCGTGACGGACGATCCGTGCGACACCTCGTAGGACTCGGGCAGCAGCGTCTCGACGGCGGCGTCGAGGGCCGTCGTGTCCGTGGTCAGCGGCAGACGCACCCGGGTGTCCTGGTCGAAGGTCACGACGCTGTAGCGGGCTCCGGGCAGCCTCGCCGCGATGGCCGAGATGTCGGCGGCAACCCCCTCGATGCGGGGCCGCTCGGCGCCGTAGTCCTCGGCGATGATGCTGCTCGTGGTGTCGACCACGAAGTAGACGTTGAGGTTGGCGGCCGTGGTGTCGGCCTGCTCGCCGGCCACGGCCGGGCGCAGGGCGGCGGCCCCCAGCAGGAGCACGGCCACCGTGAGGCGCCAGTGTGTCGCGCGCGACTCCCCCGGCACGGACCGCGACGAGGGGTTCCACCAGACGGCCGCGAGGGCGCCGACGGCCAGCACGAGCAGGACCGGCCAGGGCGCGACGGGCAGGAGAGTCACGACGCCCACCTTCGACTGGCCCCGATGACGCCGAGCAACCCGACGCCGGCCAGCGCGATCGGCAGGTTCGGGTTGTCGGAGTAGAGCGATCGCGAGGCCCCGTCGATGAGCGTGGCCTCCTGGGCCTGGACCGAGGCGACGATGCCCTTGATCGCCGCCTGGTCGGTCATCGCGTAGTACTGGCCCCCCGTGCCCGTCACGAGCTCGCGCATCTGCATCGCCTCCTCGTCGGGACCGTCCTCCTCAGGGTTGAGCCCGTAGACGCGCACCCCTTTGGCCTTGGCGAGCGCGGCAGCCTGCTCGACGTCGATGATGGGCCGCCCCGCGAGGTGGTTGTCGGTGGCGAAGACGACCGAGCGCGCCCGTTGGGTGTCGACCTTGTCGAAGCTGGACGCACACGTCGCCAGGCCGTCGCCGATCAGGGAGGTGCCGCGACCGTTGAAGGTGCCGGCGAAGAAGGACTCGAAGGCGGGGTTCCCGGACAGGGCGCTGCTCGCCGTGTCGAGCTCGTCGTTGATGAAGTCGTAGTCGTCGGTGAGGGGGAAGACGGTCGCCGCCGAGCTGTTGAAGATCACCAGCCCGATGCGTTCGCCCTGGAAGCTCTTGACGAGCGTCCTGAAGGTCGCCACGAGTGTCGCGTCGTAGGCGGCCATCGAGCCGGAGATGTCGAGGCAGAGCATGATGTCCCGGCTGCGCGTCTGCGGCTTGTCGATGGTCGTGTCGAGGGGCCGGGCTGCTCCCACCAGGGCCGCGCCCCCGAGCAGCACGGCGCTCAACGCCAGCACCGCCATCCGGATGCGGTGCAGCTGCAGGGCGCGGCGGTACTCGGGCAGCTCGGTCAGGGCGGTCGAGTTGGCGACGGCAGCGGCCGCGCGTGCCGACCGCCGCGACATCCACCGGTGGACGGCGTAGGCGAGCAGCAGCGCGAGGACCGTCCCCGCGACGAGGACGGCGGGCCACTTGAGGTCCGGGCCGTTCAGCTCCATCGCGCGACCACCTGCTTGGCCACGGTCCCCGCTCCGGCGATCGTGGCCGTCTCACGCGGGCCGAACTCCCCCGGGTAGAGCACGCCTACCACCTCGGACACCGGCGTCAGGCGCGGGCCCTCACCGGTCAGCTCGGTGAGGGTCATCGTGGGTGCCGCGATGCCCGACACCGCCTGCACGAAATGGCGCACGAGCCCGCTGAGCTGCTGGTGGGCCTGGCGCTGGCTGATCTCACCCGCAGCCGCGCGGGCGAGCACGGCGTCGATGCGGCGGGTGTAGTCGGCGCGCAGCTGCGCGACGCGATCGGGTGAGACGGCCTGCGGCGTCGCGGCGACCTTGCGCTCGCGCGTCGTCCACCACACGACGACGTACCACGCCGCCACGAGCGCGAGGATGCCGACGCCGATCCAGAGCCAGCGGTCGGCATACGGGTCGGGGGCGTAGAAGCCCGGCGGCGGGGCGTCAGCGGCGTGCACGTCGCTGCCGCTCGAGCAGGGCGAAGACCGTCGTCACGACCTCGTCGGTCGAGCCGAGCCGGGCGTGGTTGATCCCGCGTCGGTCGAGCAGCGCAGTGGTGCGCTGCACGCGCTCGGCCACGGACGCGGCATACGCCGCGCGTACCTTCGGGTCGAGACGCACGAGCGTCGGCAGGGTGTAGCTGTCCGCGACGTCGTATGCCGTCCGGTCGCCTCCGATGGCCGTGGGGTCGGCGTCCTCGACCGTGATCCAGAGGATCTCGTGCTGGACGTGCAGCCGGCGCAGCAGGTCGTCGAGCGCCGGGTCGAGGTCCTTGTCGTCGGCGACGACGAGGAGGACGAGCCGGCGCCGCACGTGGCGAGCGACCCAGCGCAGCTGCGTGGCCAGGTTGCTCTGGTCGCCGTCCAGGACGGTGGCGGTGTCGACGGCCCGCAGCAGCAGCTCGAGGTGCCCCTCGCTCCCCCGCAGGTCGTGCGCCACCGTGGAGCCGGCCGTGCCGCGCACCAGGCCGACGAGGTCTCCGTGGCGCTGCGCCAGATAGCCGACCAGCCCGGCTGCGGCGACGGCCACCGCCTTCTTCGGCTCGCCGCTGCGCGTGCAGGCCGCCATCCCGCGGCCCGTGTCGATGACGAGCATGACGTTCTGCTTGCGGGTGGCGACGTAGCGCTTGACGAGTGGCGCCTGGTGGCGGGCCGTGGCGCGCCAGTCGATGTCACGCACCTCGTCGCCGGGGACGTAGTCGCGCAGGTCGTCGTAGTCGAGGCTGCGGCCGTGGAAGACCGACGCGTACTCCCCCTCGAGCAGGCTGCGCGACCGACGCCGGGCGTGCACGAAGAGCTTGCTCTTCACCCTCGTCAGCAGCATCGTCGTCATGTCGAGTCCTGTCGCGTCCCCTTCACGTCCCGGGTCAGGGAGTGCGGATCCCGCCCACCATGGCGTCGATGACCGTCTCCACGGCGACGTCGTCCGCGACGGCCTCGAAACCCAGCGTCACCCGGTGCCGCAGGACGCGGTGGGTCAGGGCCTTCACGTCGTCGGGGACGACGTGGTTGCGGCCGTCCACGAGGGCGCGGGCGCGCGCGGCGCTCGCGAAGGCGATGCTCGCGCGGGGGCTCGCGCCGAAGCCGACGTAGGCCGCGAGGCGGGGCTCGATGTAGTCGCGCGGGTGACGGGTCACATAGCCGATGCCGACGATGTAGTTGATGATCGCGGGATCCACGTAGACGCGCTGGACGAGCCCCTGGAGACGCTTGACGTCCTCGACGGACACCACCGGCTCCGAGCTCCCGTCGAAGACCCCCGAGTCGATGCGGCGCAGGACCTCGGCCTCCTCCGCCGGCGACGGGTAGTCCAGCACGTCCTTGAGCATGAAGCGGTCCATCTGCGCCTCGGGCAGCGGGTAGGTGCCTTCCTGCTCGATGGGGTTCTGCGTCGCGAGGACGAGGAAGGGGTCGGGCAGTGCGTAGCTCCTGTCACCGATGGAGGTCTGGCGCTCCTGCATGGCCTCGAGCATCGCCGACTGCGTCTTGGCGCTGCTGCGGTTGATCTCGTCGAGCAGCACGAAGTTGGCGTGGACCGGCCCGAGCTGCGTCTCGAAGGTGCCGAGGTGCTGGTTGTAGACCTGGGTGCCCACGATGTCGCTCGGGAGCAGGTCGGGCGTGCACTGGATGCGGTGGAACCGGCCGCCGACAGCCTGCGCGATCGTCTGCGCCGCCGTCGTCTTGGCCAACCCCGGCACGCTCTCGAGGAGCACGTGGCCGCCGGTCAGCAGGGCGATCAGCAGCGTCTCCTGCAGCCTCGACTGGCCGACGACCTTCGCGGAGTAGGCGGAGGAGATGGCGCCCACGGTCTCATCCGCCCAGCGCAGCTCGTCGGCGGTCAGGAAGCGAGCCGGGGCCGGCGCGGCGTCCTGCCCGCTGTCCGGCCGGTCCGACGCCCCCGGCAGGTCGACGGGGAACGACTGGCCGTCGACCGCTTCCTCACCGGTGCGCTGCGGCGGCGCGGTGAGGTGGTCGTCCGCGACCGACTCCTCGGCGTTGACGTTGGCCACCATCGGCTCCCCTTCTCGACGCGTGCCGGCGAAGCGGGTCGCCCCGGCAGGCCCTCATCGTAAGCACGGCGCGCCGTGGTGTGAGGCCGGTGTGAACAGTCGCTGAGCCGCGGGGTTGCCGCGGCGCGGGCCGTCAGGCGTCGATGCGCTCGCGGTCGACCTCGGCCGCGGACTCGATGATGAAGTCCTTGCGGGGCGCCACCTCGTTGCCCATGAGCAGCTCGAAGACCCGCTCGGCTGCCTCGAGGTCACGCATGGTGACCTTGCGCAGGGTGCGGTGACGCGGGTCCATGGTGGTGTCGGCGAGCTGGTCGGCGTCCATCTCGCCGAGACCCTTGTAGCGCTGCATCGGCTGCTTGATCTTCTTGCCCGACCTCTCGAGCCGAGCGAGGGTGCGCCGCATCTCGACCTCGTTGTAGGTGTAGATCAGCTCGTTCTTCTTGGCGCCCGCGTTGATGACCTCGAGCCGGTGCAGCGGCGGCATGGCCGCGTAGACGCGGCCGGCGTCGACGAGAGGGCGCATGTAACGGAAGAAGAGGGTCAGCAGCAGGGTGCGGATGTGGGCGCCGTCGACGTCGGCGTCGGTCATGATGATGACCTTGCCGTAGCGCGCGGCATCGAGGTCGAAGCTGCGGCCCGAGCCGGCCCCGATGACCTGGATGATCGAGGCGCACTCGGCGTTCTTGAGCATGTCGGAGACCGACGCCTTCTGGACGTTGAGGATCTTCCCGCGGATCGGCAGCAGCGCCTGGAACTCGGAGTTGCGCGCCTCCTTGGCGGTGCCCATGGCCGAGTCACCCTCGACGATGAACAGCTCGGAGCGCTCGACCTCGGAGGTGCGGCAGTCGCGCAGCTTGGAGGGCAACGTCGAGCTCTCGAGCGCGTTCTTGCGGCGCTGGGTCTCCTTGTGCAGCCGCGCGCTGATGCGCGACTTCATCTCGGAGACGACCTTCTCGAGCAGGAGCGCCGCCTGCGCCTTGTCGCCACGCTTGGTGGAGGTGAGCCGCTCGGTGAGCTCCTTCTCGACCACCTTGGCCACGATGGCGCGCACCGCGTTGGTGCCGAGGACCTCCTTGGTCTGGCCCTCGAACTGCGGCTCGGCCAGGCGCACCGTGACGACCGCCGTCATGCCGGCGAGGATGTCGTCCTTCTCCGGCTTGTCGTTGCCGACCTTGAGGCGTCGGGCGTTGACCTCGAGCTGCTTGCGGAAGACCTTGAGCACGGCCTGCTCGAACCCGGTGACGTGGGTGCCGCCCTTGGGCGTGGTGATGATGTTGACGAAGGACTGCACCTTCGTGTCGTAGCCCTGGCCCCAGCGCAACGCGACCTCGACCACGCACTCGCGCTCGAGCTCGGTGGGCGTCATGTGGCCGTTGACGTCGAGCACGGGGACGGTCTCGGTGAAGGTGCCGGAGCCCTCGAGCCGCCACACGTCGGTGATCGGCGTGTCGGGAGCCAGGAACTCGACGAAGTCGGTGATGCCCCCGTCGTGCTGGAAGACCTCCTCGATGGGGCCCTCCTCACCGGGCGTGCCCTTGAGGCGCCGCTCGTCGCGGATGGCAAGGCGCAGCCCCGGCACCAGGAACGAGGTCTGCCGGGCGCGGCCGAGGATGGCGTCGTAGTCGAGCTCGGCGTCCTTGAGGAAGATCTGCCGGTCGGGCCAGAAGCGCACGCGCGACCCGGTGACGCCGCGCTTCGCCTTGCCGACGACCGGCAGGGCGCTCTTGCGCTCGTAGGGCGTGAACGGCGCCTCGGGCGAGTGCGGCCTGCCAGCCGCGTCGCCGAAGGTGCCCGGCTCGCCGCGGCGGAAGCTCATGCCGTACGTCTTGCCGGCGCGGTCGACCTCGACGTCGAGCCGGGCCGAGAGGGCGTTGACGACCGAGGCGCCGACTCCGTGGAGGCCACCCGTGGCGGCATACGAGGCGCCGCCGAACTTGCCGCCGGCGTGCAGCTTGGTGAAGACGACCTCGACGCCCGACAGACCGGTGCGCGGCTCGATGTCGACCGGGATGCCGCGGCCGTTGTCGCGGACCTCGATGGACCCGTCGGAGCTGAGGATGACCTCGATGGCGGTGCACACGCCGGCGAGGGCCTCGTCGACCGCGTTGTCGATGATCTCCCACAGGCAGTGCATGAGGCCGCGCTGGTCGGTCGACCCGATGTACATGCCGGGGCGCTTGCGCACGGCCTCGAGGCCCTCGAGGACCTGGAGGTGCCGTGCGGTGTAGTCGCCGTTGCCGGAGGGAGCAGGTCGGGAGGCGGAGGCCACGGTGTGTCGATCTCTTTCGGTCGGGAAGCGGCCAGCGGTCGGGCTGTGGAGGGCTGGCAGGGGAAGCCTAGCCAGAAGCACCGACGTCGCCGGGCAGGCTCGCTGCGGCACGACGTCCTCGAGGCCTACGCCGGCCGCCGTCCGCGGCGCGGATGCCGGTGTTGAGCGCGGCGCTGTGGGGTACGACAAATCCAGACGGACCACCGTCGCGAATCACCGACACGTAACGATGTTGGTGCGACCGGCGTCTCAGCGACCGAGCCTTCTCTACGGGAAGGATTCGACATGGTTCACTGTTGGAACGTCCGCGAAGCACGAAGGGTCCACCCGCTGGACCGCTCGAGCGTCGCAGGTACATGACAGGGTCTCCCATGAGGAGGCCCCTGAGGGAGGAAAGAGGCGAAACACGATGACGACAACACTGGCCCCCGAGCTGACTGTTGCCGACCGCTGCGACCGATGTGGAGCCCAGGCCTACATCCGCGCCCGCCTCGTTTCCGGCGGAGAGCTGCTCTTCTGCGCACACCACGGTCGGGAGCACCTCCCGGCGCTGAAGGACAAGGCTCTCGACATCCGCGACGAGACGGACCGACTCAACGACGTACCGGGATCAGCTCCCGTCGACGAACGCTGAGTCCAGCAGACGACTCCGACCCGGCCCTTTCCTGACCTCATCCCGATCCTGACGCCACCGACGGCTGACCAGTGACCACCGCGACGGACGCTCTCGTCCTGCTCGTGATGCTCGTGGGGACCGTCGGTGTCGTCGTCCCGGTCCTGCCGGGGCTGATCGTGGTGTGGGGTGCGACGCTCGCGTGGGCGATCGCACGACAGGACGGGCCGGGTTGGCTCGTCTTCGGCGTCGCCACCGTGTTGTATGCCGTGGGCCTCGTCGCGAAGTACCTGCTGCCCGGACGCCGGATGAAGAACGCCGGAGTCGATGGCATCGTGGTCGGCGTGGCGCTCGCCGTCGCGGTTGTCGGCTTCTTCGTCGTGCCGGTCGTGGGAGCTCCGCTGGGCTTCGTCCTCGCCGTCTACGTGCTCGAGCACGTCAAGCACCGGGAGCACGCGGCCGCGTGGCGGGCGACGACCCAGGCCATCCGTGCCGTCGCCCTCAACGTCGGGATCGAGCTGGCCACGGCGTTCGCCATCATCGCAACCTGGGGTATCGGCGTCCTGTCGACGCGGGCGTGACCCCGACCTACACCGAAGGACCCTGACGGCATCCGTCCGGGTCCTTCTCGGTGCGTGTTCCCCGGCCGGGACCCGGGGCGTGTCAGTTCGGGTTCACCACTGGTCGCGGCGCCGCTTCTCCCAGCGCTCCTCGAGGCGCTCCATGAAGGTGGCCGACTTGCGCGTGCCCGCCTTGGCCTTGCCGGGAGTGCCGGGACGCGGCTTGGGGTTGCCGTCGGCGCCGACCGCGGCCAGCTTCGCCTTCGACGGGGTGATGGCGTAGACGATGCCGCCGACCATGACGGCGAACCCAACGGCACCGAGCCAGATGGAGCTGCTCATCGCTGAGAACACGACGAGGGCGAGACCCGCCACGCCCGCGACGACACCGGCGACGACACGGCCTCGCCCCAGGGCGCGCGACTTCGTCTTCTCGATGCGCGATGCGAATCGAGGGTCTTCGGCGTAGAGGGCTTCCTCCATCTGCTGGAGGAGTGCTTCCTCGTGTTCCGAGAGTGCCACCCGGCACCTCCCTGGTGCGAAATCGACTGTGCCCGAATCGTAGATCCCGAGGGGCCGACGCGGACTTCTTTACCTCAGGATAGGTCCCGCCGAGCACGTTGGGAACCCGAGGGTGGATCACCCATCAGGGATGCTGGACGCACGGATCCGGCCCCGAAACGCGCACTCGCGCGGTCGACCGCCCGGTCGGCCTCGCGCCACCCGTGCTCGGGCTCGTCGAGGGTCGCCTGGATGGGCGCGACCGCTGACGGCACGAGCCCCTCGAGCCGCACGCCGACGAGCCGGATGCGGGCGCGCTGGAGCCCGAGGCGGTCGTAGAGCTCGCGGGCGGTGGCGAAGATGTCGCGCGAGACGTCGGTGTGGTGGCGCAGCGTCTTGGCCCGGGTGATCGTGGTGAAGTCGGCGAACCGGACCTTGATCGAGACCGTGCGTCCCATCATCCCGGCGGAGCGGGCGCGGGCTGCGGTGCGGTCGGCGAGCCGCAGCAGCTCGCGATGGATCCGGACGGGGTCGTCGATGTCGTAGGCGAAGGTCTCGTCTGCGCCGATGGACTTCTCCCGGCGCTCGGGCTTGACGGGGCGGGGGTCACGTCCCCACGCGAGGTCGTGCAGGCTACGGCCCGCGACGTCGCCGAGGGCACGCTGGAGCGTCTCGACCGGCGTGTGGGCGAGGTCGGCCACGGTGCGCAGGCCGAGCCGGTGCAGGTGCTCCTCGGTCTTGTCTCCCACGCCCCAGATGGCGCCGACGGGCAGCTGGTGCAGGAACGAGACGACCTCCTCGCGCGGTACGACGATGAGCCCGTCGGGCTTGGCCAGGTTGGAGGCGAGCTTGGCGACGAACTTGGTAGCGGCCACCCCCACCGAGCAGGTGATGCCCTGCTCGTCGGCAATGGTGTCGCGCAGCTGCTCGGCGATCTGGGTGGGCCGGCCGAGACGGCGTACGGCCCCCGAGACGTCGAGGAATGCCTCGTCGAGCGACAGTGGCTCGACACTGTCGGTGATCGTCGCGAAGGTCGCCATGACGGCCTCCGAGATGGCGGCGTAGCGGCGGTGGTCCGGCTCGATGATGACGGCCTGCGGGCACAGCCGCTGGGCCCGAGCCATCGGCATCGCGGAGGTGACGCCGAAGGCGCGCGCCTCGTAGGTCGCCGACAGCACGACGGACCGCCCGCTCGCCCCGCCGATGATGACGGGGCGCCCGCGCAGCTCGGGGCGCGAGATCAGGGAGGCCGACGCGTAGAAGGCGTCCATGTCGACGTGCAGGACGGTGCAGCCGGTGTCGTCGGGGGGTTCGGCGCTCCCCCGGGTCGGTGCGGTGAACTGGCGGCGGCTCATCGTCGACCCGCCCGTCGGGTCGACGGCGTCGGCGCGGTCGCCTCAGCCGCGACGCGCGACGACGTGCAGGGCACTGCCGAGGCTCCGGAGGAACTCGCGTCCGGGACCGGTGACGAGCAGCTCGTCGAGCTCGGCCAGGGCGGCCCGGTCGGCGTCGGAGTCGACGAGCGATGCCGGGACGAGGTGGCCGAGGATGTTGGTGCCGCGCACCTGCACGTCGGTGAAGCCGGCCTCGGCGAGCAGCGTCTCGAGCTGCTCGACGTCGAAGCGGCGCGGGAGCGGGTCGGTGCTCCCCCAGCGGCCGGAGGGGTCGACGAGGGCGGCGCGAGCCTGGCCGAACTCTCCGGCGATCGCCTTGGCGAAGACGACGGACAACCGTCCCGAGACGAGCAGGGAGAGCACGCCGCCCTCGCCGAGCGCCCGGGCGATGGCGTGGAGCGTGGCGGCGGGGTCGTCGACGAACTCGAGCGTGCCGTGGCAGCAGGCGAGGTCGACCTGGCGGCCGGCGAGGATGGCATCGAGCGAGTCGCCGTCGCCCTGCACGCCGGTGACGCGGTCGACGATCCCGGCCTCGCGAGCGCGGCGAGCGAGCGAGGCGAGGGCGTCGGGACTGGGGTCGACGACGGTGACGCGCTGGCCGGCCTCGGCGAGCGGGACGGCGACTCCCCCGGTGCCGCCCCCGAGGTCGAGGACCTCGAGCGGTCGACCGAGCCGTGCCCCGCACTCGTCGGCGATGCGACCCACGGCCGCGACGACGGCCGACGGGCGAAGCCCTCCACGTCGCTGGGGGCGCTGCTCGTCGGGCACGGGGTCCTCCGTCGGGGAACGTGGTACGCGTGGTGCTGCGCATGTGTCATCTGCAGCTTCACCCTAGTGCCCTGAGCTTCCCGGACTCGCGTGCCACAGCTTGCGTGGCGCCCCGCCCATGGGACCGGTCGGCACCAGCCCGCTCGTGCCACGCGGCCCCTTGACGTCGTCACCCGCCGGCTTGATGTCGGCGTACGGCGACTGCTTGAACCCGGAGGCATGGACGAGGACGCGGCGTCCGTCCGGACCCTCGCCGACCCCGGTACCCCTCGCGCCGTCCGGCCCAGCGAGCGCGTTGGCCCGCTCCCAGGCGGCCCGGTCGGCCCCGTCGAGGGCGTCGCGGACGGCGGTGATGCCTCCTGAGGTCCACGCCTCCTGCAGCGCGGACAGCTCCCACGCTCCGGTGGCCCGGATCGAGACGCCGCGAGGGCCGGTGCGGCGCACGACCCCTCGGCAGAGCAGCAGCCACGAGTGGAAGACGGTGGCGGCATACGGACCCTGCACGTCCTCGAAGAAGGTGAGGTCGGCCGGGCCGGTGGCGTCGTCGAGCGTGAGGAAGACGACCCGGCGCCCGGTGCGGATGGGCGGGGTCTGGGTGGCGACCTTGACCCCTGCGACGAGGACCTCCCGGCCGCTGCGCCCGGAGAGCAGGTCACGTGCCCGGGTGACGCCTAGCGCGTCGAGCATCGGCCGGTAGAAGTCGACGACGTGACCACTCGCGTCGAGGCCGAGCACCTCCAGCTCGGCGCGGACCCGTTCGGGGCCGGTCATCTCCGGCAGGCCGCTCGTCGCGGAGAGCCTCGGCGTGTCACCGAGGTCGAGCGTCAGCTGGGTGGCGACGTGGGTGGGTGCGCCCGCAGAGGCCTGGGACTGGGCTGCCGCGAGCGCCCTGATGTCGCCGGTGGCCGAGACCGACGTGACGCGTCCCCGTGAGGACCCAGGACCCGTGGACCGGCCGTGGCTCGCGGCCGACACCCGCCGACGTGACGAGCGCTGCGACGTGGACCACCGGTCCAGCTCCGCGACGTGGAGCAGCAGGTCGCGCCGGGTGACCTGCCCACGGCGGCCGAGACCGCCTCGGGTGCGGGCCACCACGCCGGCGGCCCCCTCGTCGAGCCGGGTCGGGCCACCGAGGTCGATGCCGTGCAGGGAGTCGAAGGCGCCGGCCAGCACGAGCTTCTCGGCGACAGGCCGTGACACGTGCGCACGCTGCCAGAAGTCGGACAGGCTCGCGTAGGGCTGCCCCGCGACGATCTGGGCGACCTCGGCCTCGCTGATGCCGTGGACGTCGGCGAGCGAGAGCCGGATCGCCTCGCCGCCGTCGTCGGTGCGCTCGAAGCGGTAGGCGCCGGTCGAGACGTTGACGTCGAGCCCGAGGATCGAGATGCCGAACGTGCGCGCGTCATCGAGGATGAGCCGCTTGGGGTACATACCGGGGTCGTGGGTCAGCACCCCGGCGAGGAAGGCGGCCGGGTGGTGCGTCTTGAGCCACGCGGACTGGTAGGTCGGCAGGGCGAACGCGGCGGCGTGGGCCTTGCAGAAACCGAACGACGCGAAGGCCTTGAGGACCTCCCAGATCTTGTCGGCGACCTCCGGGGCATAGCCGCGCGCCTTCGCGGCCGGCCGCCACCAGGCCTCGATCCGCTGCTGCCCGTCGGGAGTGCCGAGGGCCCGGCGCACCTCGTCGGCCTGGGCCAGCGTCACTCCGGTCGTCTCGGCGACGATCATGAGCACCTGCTCGTGGAAGACGACCACTCCCTCGGTCTCCTCGAGCGCTGGCACGAGCGACGGGTGCAGGTAGGACGGGTCCGCCCAGCCCTGCCGGGCGTTGAGGAACGGGATGATCATGTCGCTCTTGACCGGCCCGGGCCGGAAGAGCGAGATGTCGATGATGAGGTCGTCGAAGCTGCGCGGTCCGAACTTGCCGATGAGCTCGCGCTGACCGGGGCTCTCGATCTGGAAGCAGCCGAGGGTCTTGGTCGAGCGGACCAGCTCGAAGGTGGGCTCGTCGTCGAAGGGGACCTGCGACTCGTCGTCGAGGTCGACGTGCTCGCCGTCGACCCGCTCGACCTCGGCGACGGCGTGAGCCATCGCCGACTGCATGCGGATGCCGAGGACGTCGAGCTTGAGCAGCCCCATCTCCTCGACGTCGTCCTTGTCGAACTGGCTCATCGGGAAGCCGAGCCAGCTCGCCTCGACAGGCGTGCGGTCGAGCAGGACGGAGTCGGACAGCACGACCCCGCACGGGTGCAGGGCGATGTGCCGAGGCAGGCCGTCGAGGCGCTCGACGATGTCGAACATCAGCTGCAGGCGTGGCACGTCGAGCCCGCTCGCCCGCAGCTCGGGCAGCTCGGCCAGGGCGTTGCGCACGTTGCGGGCCGCGATGTGCGGGAAGGCCTTGGCCATTGCGTCGACCTCGGGCGGTGGCAGCCCGAGCGCGGCGCCGGCGTCACGGATCGCGTGACGCACCCGGTAGGTGTCCATCATCGAGACGCAGGTGACCCGTTCGCCGCCGAAGTGGTCGAGGATGCGCTCGTAGATCTCGGTGCGGCGGGCCGACTCGACGTCGATGTCGATGTCGGGCAGCTCGGCGCGCAGCGGGGAGCAGAAACGCTCCATCAGCAGTCCGTGGCGCATCGGGTCGACCCCGGAGATCCCGAGGAGGTAGTTGACGAGCGACCCCGCCCCGGAGCCTCGGGCCGCGACCCGCACCCCCATCTCGCGGATGAGGTCACAGACCTGGGCGACGGTGAGGAAGTACGTCGCATAGCCGAGCGTCTCGATGACGCCGAGCTCGTCCTCGAGCCGGTCGCTGACGGCGACGAGCTCGGAGTCGGAGCGCCCCGGGTAGCGGGTCGGGATGGCCTCACGGCACCGGCGCGCGAGGACGCGGTGGGGGTTGGTCCCGGGTCGGAGGCCGAGGACGCCCGGCTCGGGCAGGTGGACCGAGCCGATGCCGAGGTCGGCCCGTGGGTCCTGGACGCACTCGGCGGCGAGGGCCGTGGTGCGGGCGAGCAGCTCACGCGCCTGCTCGCGTGCGAGCGAGCCGCCGCCGACGAGGCCCGGTCCGGAGACCTGCACGACGTCGAGGGCCAGCGCGTGCATCAGGGGCGTGGGCGACAGGTGCCCGGCGGTGGTGACCCGGTCGAGGTGCCGTGCGTCGAGGGCGACGAGCCGGCGCGCGGCGTCGAGGACGTCGACGATGGCGGCGTCCTGGGGGTCGGTGTGGCGCACCGCGGCCGTGATGACGCTCGGCACGCCGACCTCTCGGGCCAGCGCGAGCATGCGCGCGGCCTGGCCGAGGCTGCCGGGCTGGTGCTCCGGGCCGCCGTGGCAGACGACCTCGACGACGACGGCGCCGCGCGGGAGCAGCGCGACCCACCGCTCGAGGGCCGCGCGGGCTCGGTCGCGTCGCTTGGCGAGCACCGCACGCCCGACGTCGGAGTCGGGACCGAGCAGCACGACGAGGCGAGAGGGCCTGCCGTCCGCCATCGAGGGCGAGACCGGCGCCGAGGCCGGCATCGGCCCCGGAGCGGGCGGCGCCGTGAGGTGGGAGCTCGCGTGCTCGGCGAGGAGCCCGACGGTCGTGACGGGGTTGCCGCGCTCCCCGCGCAGGTGGGTCGCGGTGACGAGCCTGCAGAGCGCCGCCCACCCCTCGCCCGGCGCGAGACCGCCACCGCTGCCCCGGGCGAGCACGGTGACTCGAGGCAGCCGGGGGTCGACGAGCGCACCACCGCGCACCGGCGTGCGCACGGGCCGTGAGCGTTCGGGCTGCTCGGGTCCGAGGGCGAGGTCGACGCCGATGATCGGGGCGACGTCGTGCTCCATGCATGCGCGCACGAACTTGACGGCGCCGTAGAGCCCGTCGCGGTCGGTCAGGGCGAGCGCCGGCTGCCCGAACGCTGCGGCCCGCTCGACGAGATCGTGCGGCTTGGCGGTGCCGTAGCGCATGGAGTAGCCCGAGGCGACGTGCAGGTGCACGAAGCTCTCCGCGGCGGGGGTGCGGGCGGTGGTGGGGGTCATGCCGTGGTCACGCTCCGTTGGCCCGGCTCCTGGAGACGGGCGTGATCGACTGCGGCAGGGGGACGGTCAGCGGGACGCCGAGAAGGTCCTGGACGATCTCGAGGAACATCTCGGCCTGCCGCAGCAGGTCGTCGGACTCACGGGCGCTGACGTGGTCGCCGCGGTCGATGGCCGAACGATGCGCCGAGCAGGCCGCGAAGAAGGCGGCCCACTCCCCCAGCTCGGGGGCAACCACGGGCAGGACCTGCCAGACGTTGCGAGGGCGGGCTCTCGGGGTCGGGACGGTGCGGGCCGCCACGAGGGCCGCGGCTGCCCGGAGCGCCCCGAGGTGGGCGCCGCGGTAGCGCTCGGAGGCGTCACTGGTGCGGCAGGCCGACTCGAGCGTGGTGCGGGCCCGCTCGAGCAGGTCGAGCACGGCGACCGAGATCGGACGCGAGGTCGGTGGACGCGAGATGGGTGGGCGCAGGTGTGCTGCGGTCACGGTGTTTCCTCTTCTCCGGACGTTGGGAGCGGTCAGTCGGCGACCCGGACGAGCGACCACCGGTCGCCTCGCGCGGACTCGTCGTGGGCGAGGTCGTAGACCCCGGGCGCGAACGACCACCCCGGACTGGCCTCGACGCGCCAGAGATGCCGCTCGCTGGCCGCGGCGACGAGCGTCTCGCCGGGACGAACCTGTGCCTCGTCGGCCTGGAGCGCGTCATGCCACCAGGCACGGCGCTCGCGCCACTGGGCGAGGACGCGGCGCACGACGTAGAGCCGGCCACGCCAGATGAAGGCCTCCGGCGGCGGCCCGCAGACCCCTCCCTCGAAGGGGTCTGCCGCATCCGACGAGCCCGACG
This sequence comes from Terrabacter sp. BE26, assembly GCF_041941675.1. Classification (GTDB taxonomy): domain Bacteria; phylum Actinomycetota; class Actinomycetes; order Actinomycetales; family Dermatophilaceae; genus Terrabacter. The sequence goes on from NZ_CP090122.1 coordinate 4,236,715, forward strand.
AACCATGCGCCCCGGACGAACGGTGCGAGCCGGCAACGCCGACCACCGAGTCGACGCGCTGGGTCACCCCATGCTGCTGACGCTCCCGCAGTCTCACCTGCACGGAGTCACTGAACCTACGCACCACGACACGTCTCCCTCGGACACGTCGAGGCCGACATCACGACCCAGACCACCCGCGCCCCACACGAGCAGCCCGACACCAACCGACGACTGAACTGACCTGAACTGACTACCTGACATTCGAACACCTGTTCGATACTCGAAGCCTAACCCCTGCCGCCGACAGCGTGTCAAGATCGCCATCGGCGACCCTCCCACGGATCTGAGTAGCGATGCTCAGGCCTGCGATCCAACCCCGGGGGACACTGGGCGTCGCGGGTTCGGTCCGCGAACGGAGGGGTGCAGGGGTCCCGTCCGCTCACGGATCGGGCCCGTTCCCGTGCCGGGATCGTGCCCCGTTGCGTCGTCCCGGGTAATACGAGAACGTCAGGCTCGTTGAAACCCCTGCTCACTCGTCCGAGGCAGCAGGCGCACCGGCGCTCCCGTGACGGCGCGTGACCGAAGGAGTGTCGTGGGCGCCGAGCTCATCCCCCTGGCCTTCACCACCGGCTGGGGCAGCGGAATCAACGCGTACGCGGTCGTGCTCGTCCTCGGGCTCGCCGACCGGATCTTCGGCCTCGGCCAGATCCCCGACGCCCTGGCGCGCACAGACGTGCTGGTCGGCGCCGGCATCCTCTTCGCCGTCGAGATGCTCGCCGACAAGATCCCCTACGTCGACTCGGTCTGGGACTCAGTCCACACCGTCGTGCGGCCGACCGTCGGGGCGACCATCGGCTACCTCATCGGCCATGAGACGGCTAGCCTCGACGCCGCCATCGGCGCGGCGACCGGTGGTGTCACCGCACTGGTCTCGCACGGCATCAAGGCCGGCCTGCGCGCCGCCGTCAACACCTCGCCGGAGCCGGCCAGCAACGTCGTCGTCAGCACCACCGAGGACGTCGCCGTCACCGGGATCACGGCGCTCGCCATCGCCCACCCGTGGTGGGCAGCCTCCATCGCCCTCGTCCTCCTCGCGGCCGGCGCCTTCCTCGTCTACAAGCTGGCGGCACGCATCCGTGGCTACAAGCGCCGCTACGACGCGTGGGGCGAGCGCGTCGGCATCGCAGCCCCGCGGACCCGGAGGCGCCCGCCTGCGCCCGAGTCGCCTCCACCTCGTCCACGGACACAGGTGGAGACACCGGTGGAGGCGCGGGTGGAGCGGTCCGCCCGGCCCTTCGACCAGGAGACCTGAGCCACCGCGCGCGGCTGCTCACAGGCCGACGCACATCACCGTCACGTCGACTCGTCCTTCGCCGTGACCGCGTCCAGGAGGAGGGGCCCGGTGAGCCGGGGGCCCGGTCGCGGTGCGGTCACCCTCCGGCATACGGCGTCCTTCAAGGCGGAAACGACGTGGCGACGCGCGCGCTCGTCAGGGAGGATGCAGCGGTGACAGCCAGCCCGTGGCCCATGCGAGTCGGTCCGCTCCACCTGCGTGAGGCGGCGGCCGCCGACGTGGAGCGCCTGCTCACCTTCCGCAACGACCCGTCGGTGAACCGCTTCATGCTGCGCACCCACGTCGACCCGGCGGTCTTCCGCGCGGAGTGGTCGGCGATCGGCGCCAGCGACACGGACTTCTCCTGCGTAGCCGAGGTGGATGGAACGGTCGCCGCGATGGGCTTCCTCGACGTGGCGGACGGGATGGGCCAGCCCGGGATGCCCGAGCGCACCGAGGCCGTCATCGGCTACGTCGTGGACCCGACGTTCACCGGCCGCGGCGTCGCGAGCGCGCTCGCCCGCGGACTGCTGGCCGCCGCGTTCGACCGGCTCGGCCTCCGGCGCGTCACGGCCGGGTGCTTCGCCGACAACCGGGCGTCGGCGCGGGTGCTCGAGAAGGCCGGGATGCGGCGCGAGCAGCACGGGGTCGAGGACTCGTGGCACGCCGAGCTCGGCTGGGTCGACGGCTACCAGTACGCGTTGCTCGCCCGGGAGTGGCGGGCACAGCAGGCTGCCGCCGTGCGCCGGTAGGCCGAAGGGTTCGTCAGAGGTTGCCGAAGACCTCGAGCGTGGCCGAGGAGCGGTTCATCGTGATGAAGTGGATGCCCGGCGCCCCCTCGTCGAGCAGCCGGCGTGACGACTCGGTGGCGATGGCCATGCCCTCGGCCCGCACCGCGGCCGCGTCCTCGCCGTGGCGCTCGAGCCGGTCGGTCACGGCGGTCGGCATCGGCTGACCCGCGAGCTGCGCCATGCGTACGACCTGCCGGGCGTTGGTGATCGGCATGATGGCCGGCACCACCGGGAGCCGGGAGCCCCGCCTCGCGAGCTCGTCGCGCAGGCGCAGGTAGTTGTCGACGTCGAAGACCATCTGGGAGATCGCGAACTCGGCGCCCGCGTGCTCCTTGCGGATCAGCGTGTCGGCGTCCTCGCCGACGTCGCGCGACTCCGGGTGCCCGTCGGGGAAGGCCGCGACGCCGACGGTGAAGTGCCCGAGGCGGCGGACCAACATGACGAGCTCGTCGGCGTGGTCGAGCCCCTCGGGGTGGGCGACCCACGGCTGGCCGAGGCCGCCCCGGGGGTCACCGCGCAGGGCCAGGATGTTGCGGACCCCGGCAGCGGCGTACGACCCGACGATGCCGCGCAGCTCGGCGACCGAGTGACCAACGCACGTCAGGTGCGCCATGGGCGTCAGCGAGGTCTCCTCGAGGACGCGTCGGGTCAGGCGCACGGTGCGGTCGCGGGTGCTCCCGCCGGCGCCGTAGGTGATCGACACGAAGCTCGGCGAGAGCTTCTCGAGGCGCCGGATGGCGTCCCACAGCTGCGCCTCGGCGGCGTCATCCTTGGGCGGGAAGAACTCGAAGCTGAAGGTCGGGGTGGCGGCCTCGATCATCGCCGGGATGGATCGGGTGAAGCGCGCCGCTCGCGCCATCGAGGATGCCGTGCCGTATGCCATGTCGACCACCCTAGGCGGCGCCCGTCCTCGGCGTGCGGCCTGCTCACGGGTCGGCCTCGGTGCCCCGTAGGCTGACCACGATTCCCGCGACTCGATGGAGGACCCCGTGCAGACCCCCACCGACCTTGACGTCCTGCGCCGTCGGGTGCAGCAGGCGATCGACGGGCAGATCGCCGGGGCCACGAAGTCGCTCGCCGCGATCGGCGAGGAGACAGCCCCCCTCGTCTCGGCCGTGTCCGGGCTGCTCAGCGGCGGCAAGGGCCTGCGGGCCGGGTTCCTCTACTGGGGCTACCGCGCCGCCGGCGGCCCCGACTCCGACGAGCTGGTGCGCCTGGCCGCGAGCATGGAGTTCTTCCAGGCCGCCGCGCTCCTCCACGACGACGTCATGGACCGCAGCGACACGCGGCGCGGTATGCCGTCCGCGCACCGCGCCGTCGCCTCGCTGCACTCCCGGAACGGCTGGGCCGGCGACGCCGACCGGTTCGGTGAGGGCACCGCGATCCTGGCCGGCGACCTCTGCCTGACCTGGTGCGACGAGCTGTACGCCACGTGCGGACTCCCCGGCGAGCAGCTGGCGCGTGGGCGCCGGCTCTTCGACGACATGCGCACCCAGCTGATGGGCGGACAGTTCCTCGACCTGCTCGAGTCGGCCCGCGGCTGGGACGGGCTCGGCCTCGACGCCCGGATCGCCTCGGCCCGCAAGGTCATCCGCTTCAAGAGCGCCAAGTACACGATCGAGCACCCGCTGCTCATCGGAGCCCTCGTCGGCGGGGCCCCCGAGGCGGCGATCGCGCCCCTGTCGGACTACGGCCTGGCGCTGGGCGAGGCGTTCCAGCTGCGCGACGACCTGCTCGGTGTGTTCGGCGACCCGGAGGCCACCGGCAAGCCCGCCGGCGACGACCTGCGTGAGGGCAAGCGCACGGTGCTGGTCGCCCACGCCCTCGACGCGGCCTCCGACGACGACCGTGACGACGTGGAGCGCCTGCTCGGCCGTGACGACCTCGACCTGGTGGGCGTGGAGTCGATCCGGCGCATCCTCGTCGACACCGGCGCCGTGGAGCGGGTCGAGTCCCTCATCGGCGAGCTGGCCCTCGAGGCGCAGCGAGCCGTCGACCGCGCGCGGCAGACGGGGGCCTACGACCCGTCGGCGCTGGACGTGCTCGAGGATCTCGTCGCGGTCGCGACGGCCCGCCACTCCTGAGTCAGCGGCGCGCTCCGCTCAGAAGGCGAGCTCCTGCGCACGCCTGCGGATCTCCGTCTTGTGGCCGGCTCGGATGGCGTCGATCGGCGCCCCCTCGACGGGCAGCGTGGCATCCGGCGTGAACAGCCAGGCGATGATCTCCTCGTCGTCCATGCCGCCGTCAGCGAGCACGGTGAACGTGCCACGCAGCTCGGGGCGCGGTCCTGCCTCGTCGAAGAACTTGGCCGGGATCGCGGTGACGCGGCGATCACCGATGCGGGCGGCCAGCACTTCCCGGTCGGCGATGAGCTGTCGCACGCGAGACAGCGGCACACCGAGCTGCTCGGCGGCATCGGGCACGGTCAGCCACTGCCCGACGAGCGCCTCGAGGTCGGGGGTGGCCGGCTCTGCGGACTGCGGGTGGGGGTTCTCGCTCACGGGACAAGAGTGTGCCACCGCCGAGGGCCCGTCGTGGACGAGACGTCTCCCATCCGACTCCCCCACCAGATGTGCCCCCGGGTGCTCCACTCCGCATCCCAGCCCCGCGCGTGCGAACGGACCAACCATCGGAATTACACCGATGTATTTATTCTTTAGTGCTGAAACTATGCGCTATCGTCACAGCAGCCCCTTTGGCTCACAAGCGTCACACAAGACCCAGACACCACTTCGTAACCGCGCCCCCTTCCCCGAACGCCCCTCCACGTTCCTCACCACCTGCTCGGGCTCCAGGAAAGGACTCCACCCCATGCCCTTCGCCGACGTCGCCGCGCTCGCCCTACCCGCCCACGCGGCCGTGGCACCCGTGGCCACGACCTCCTGGAAGACCGTCACGGTCCGGCCGGGCGACACCCTGTGGAACCTCGCCATCGCGCACCGCACGACCGTCCGGGCCATCGCGGAGAAGAACCGGCTGTCCAACGGCGGTGCACTGATCCTTCCCGGCCAGAAGCTCATGGTGCCCGGCTCGGCCGCCTCGGCCCCGCGACCGTCGGCTCCCGGGCACGCCAAGCCGGTGCAGTCGGCACCCAGGCCCAGCGCACAGCCGTCCGCCGGCGACCGGGTCCACACCGTGAGGGCCGGCGACACCATGAGTGGCATCGCGCAGCACTACGGCGTCTCGCTGACCAAGCTGCTCGCCGCCAACCGGCTGGCCAACGCCGGCCTCATCTTCGTCGGGCAGCGGATTGTCGTCCCGGGCGTCGGCTCGTCCGCGAAGCCGGTCACCCCCACCCCTGCGCCCGCACCGCCGGCCGGCTACCAGTACCCCGACAAGACGGCCCAGGCCGTCGCCGAGAGCAAGGCGAAGCTCGCCGCGCGGGACGTGCCGAGCCGCACCGACACCTCCGCCATGGTCCGCGCCACCGCGATCCGGCACGGTGTCGACCCCAAGCTCGCGCTCGCCATCAGCTATCTGGAGTCCGGCTGGTACCAGCGGGCCGTCTCCTACACCGACGCCGTCGGCGTCATGCAGATCATGCCCGTCTCGCAGACGTGGGCCTCGGAGCTGGCCGGGCGCTCGCTCGACCGCTACGACACCCAGGACAACGTCACGGCCGGCGTGCTGATCATCCGCGCTCTCCAGGCCGGCGCAGACTCGCGCGAGCAGGCCATTGGCGGCTACTACCAGGGTCTCTACTCGGTCCGCACCAAGGGCCTGTACGAGGACACCAAGCGCTACATCGCGAGCGTGCTGGCCATCTACGCCCGCATGTGACCGGTCTCGCGGGGCCGCCGTCGCGCGCGCCCCGCGAGAACGGCGCGCGCGACCGGTCCGCAGACCAGTCCGCGCGGCCGCACCGCGCACCGGCTGGCCTGCGCCGGATGGGCGGGCTGTGCCCGTAAACTCCGTGCGGTGACGTCCAGTGTGGCGGACGCCCTCGTCGGTCGCGTGATCGACGGCCGGTACCGCATCCTCTCCCACCTCGCGGACGGTGGCATGGCCTCCGTCTACGTCGCGCTGGACGGACGCCTCGACCGGCGGGTCGCGCTCAAGATCATGCGCCCGGGGCTCGCCACCGACCAGGTCTTCGTCAACCGCTTCCGCGCGGAGGCTCGCTCGGCCGCACGCCTGAGCCACCCCAACGTGGTCGCCGTCTTCGACCAGGGCGAGGACGACGGCGAGGTCTTCCTCGCGATGGAGCTCGTCGAGGGCAAGACCCTGCGCGAGGTCATCCACGAGGAGGCGCCCCTCACGGCGCGCGAGGCGCTCGCAGTCCTCGAGCCGATCCTGCTCGCGCTGCGCGCTGCGCACGTCGCCGGCATGATCCACCGGGACGTCAAGCCCGAGAACGTCATCGTCCGCGGCGACGGCGAGGTCAAGGTCGCCGACTTCGGGCTGGCCCGGGCCATCACCAACCAGGCGACCACGAGCCAGACCGGCGTCCTGCTCGGAACCGTCTCCTACCTCTCGCCCGAGCAGGTCGAGCGCGGGGTCGCCGACCCGCGCAGCGACGTGTATGCCGCGGGCCTGCTCCTGTCCGAGATGCTCACGGGGCACAAGGCCGTCACGGGCGACACCCCCATCCAGATCGCGTACAACCACGTGCACGGGACCATCAGGCCGCCCTCCTCGGTCGTGCCGACGGTCCCTGCCGCACTGGACGAGCTGGTGGCGCGGGCGACGGCCACCGACCCCGACGACCGGTTCGAGTCGGCCGCGGAGTTCGTCACCGCGCTGCGCGGGGCCCGGCGTGGCCTCTCGGGAGGGGAGCTGGACCGGCGCGGTGCGGCGATCTCGCCTGACCCGGCTACGACCTCGCGGCTGCGCCGCGTCGAGGCGACGCGCTCGGCCCCCACCCTCTCCACCACCGCCCCGGACGGGGTGCCCCCGCAGTCGGTCGACCGAGCGGTCGCTGCCCGCCGGGCCGCGTTGGCCGGGCGGCCCGTGCACGACGATCACGAGGCGCCGGTCCTCGAGCACACGACGGCCATGCCGGTCGGGGCCCACGACCGGTCCCGTCGCCGCCGGCGGTGGCCGCTCTGGCTGGCCGCCGGGCTGCTCGTCCTCGGCGGCGGGAGCGCAGGCTGGTGGTTCACGGCCGGCCCGGGCGGCTCCACGGCTGTGCCTGCCGTTGTCGGCCAGCAGCTCGCCCAGGCCCGCGGAGCACTGCAGCGCGCCTCGCTCGGGGTCGACGAGACCCAGGAGTTCTCCGAGACCAAGGCCAGCGGCGTCGTGCTGCAGGTCGACCCCGGCGCGGGCACCGAGCTCGGCAAGCAGTCCACCGTCCGCCTGGTCGTCTCCAAGGGCAGGGAGCGGTATGCCGTCCCGCGGCTCGTCGGGGCCCCGGTCGCCGACCTCGGGTCGGCCCTGTCGCCACTGACGCTGCGGCTGGGCGACACCTCGAAGGCCTGGAGCGAGACGGTGCCCGAGGGCGTCGTCATCTCGCAGGACCCGGAGCCGGGGGCCTCGGTGAAGCGCAACACCCCCGTCTCGGTGGTCGTGTCGAGGGGGCGCCAGCCGATCGACGTCCCCACCGTCACGGGCTCGTCGTTCGACGCGGCCTCGGCAACTGTCACGAAGGCCGGGCTCGTCGTCGTGCGGGCCCCCGACATCAACAGCGACAGCGTGCCCGCGGGCCAGGTGGTCTCGCAGTCACCGGACCGGGGCACGCTCCACCGGGGTGACTCGGTCAAGCTGGTCGTCTCCAAGGGTCCGGTCATGGTGCAGGTGCCCAACGTCGTCGGGCGGGCATCCAGCGACGCGGAGAAGGCCCTCACCGACCTCGGCTTCACCGTCAAGAAGGAGGCGGGCCTCTTCGGTCCCGTGTTCGACCTGGTCCAGCACCAGAGCGTCAAGGGCGGCGACTCCGCTCGCAAGGGCAGCACCATCGTCCTGACGATCGTCTAGGCCCGGGGTGCACGACTCGGCGCGCTCGCGCCTCGCCACGATCCTGCTCGTGTCCCTGACCGCGGTCTGGGGATCGACGTTCTTCCTGATCCACGACCTCGTCGTGCACGTGCCGCCCCTCGACTTCCTCGCCGTGCGGTTCGCCATCGCCACCGTCGTCATGCTCGTGCTCTTCTGGCGTCCGGTCCGTGCGCTGACCCGTCGGCAGGTGCTCATCGGTGTCGGGTTGGGCACGCTCTACGGTCTGGCCCAGATCGCCCAGACGGTGGGCCTGACCTCCACCCCGGCGTCGGTGTCCGGCTTCATCACCGGCACCTACGTCGTGCTGACGCCGCTGCTGACCGCACTGCTGCTGCGCGAACGGGTCGCGGCATCGACGTGGCTGGCCGTGGGGCTGGCCACCGCCGGGCTCGCGCTGCTCTCGCTGCGGGGCCTGTCCGTCGGGCCCGGAGAGGCCATCACGCTGGTGTCCGCCCTGCTCTACGCGCTCCACATCGTGGGTCTCGGGCGCTACAGCGCATCCGAGGTCGCCACCGGGCTCTCCGTCGTGCAGATGGTCGTCATCGCCGTGCTGTGCGGCGTCGGCGCGCTGCCGGGCGGGATCGTCCTACCGCAGACCGGAGGGCAGTGGGCCTCGCTGCTCTACATGGTCGCCTTCGCCAGCATCCTCGCGCTCTGGGCGCAGACGTGGGCGCAGGCCCACCTGCCTGCGACGCGGGCCGCGATCGTCATGACGATGGAGCCGGTCTTCGCGGCCTTCTTCGCCGTGGTCTTCGGTGGCGAGTCGCCGACGTGGCGCATGGTCGCGGGGGGCGCCCTCGTGCTGACGGCCATGTATGCCGTCGAGCTCATCGCGACGCGCCGCCGCCCCCGCGAGCTGCCCGCCGAAGCCCTGCACCACGAGCTCTGACCCGCGCTGGCCCCGCGCACGCCGAGAGGGAAGGGCGCCGGGCGCCCTGCTCCACGGTCAGGCCGAGGGAGCCGACCGCACGAGGCCGGTGAGCACGTCGATCGCGACGTCGGTGCCCGCGTCGTCGACGTCGAGGTGCCAGACGAGGCGCACGGCACCGGGCCCGACGGCATACGTGCGCACGCCGCCTGCGAGGGCAGCGTCGACGAAGGCCGCCGACGTCCATCCCGCCGCTGCGACGTCGAGGATGACGATGTTCGTCTCGACCGTGGCGAGGTCGACGACGCCGGGGGCCGCCTCCGCGACGGCCTCGGCCGCACGCCGCGCGCGGGCGTGGTCGTCGGCGAGCCGCTCGACGTTGTGGTCGAGGGCGAAGAGCCCTGCCGCAGCGAGGATCCCGGCCTGGCGCATACCTCCCCCGAAGCGCTTGCGCCACACCCGGGACTCGGCCATGGCGTCGGCGGAGCCCACGAGGACGCTGCCGACCGGGGCGCCGAGTCCCTTGCTGAGGCAGATGGAGACGGTGTCGAACTCGCGGCCGTAGTCGCTGACCGGCACACCCGAGGCCACGTGGGCGTTGAAGAGACGCGCGCCGTCGAGGTGCATCGCCACACCACGCTCACGCGTCACCTGGCGCGCGCGTCGGATCTCGTCGAGGGACTGGACGGTGCCGCCTCCGAAGTTGTGGGTGTTCTCGACGATGACCAGCGACGTGCACACCTGGTACGGGCCGACGCCCGTGATCATCAGGGACGCGGCGTCCTCGGCCCGGAAGCGTCCGCGCTCGGAGACCCAGGTGCGCGACGAGATGCCCGAGAGCACGGCGGCGGCGCCGAGCTCGGCCCGGACCACGTGGGCCAGCGAGTCGCCGATCAGCTCCTCGCCCGGCTTGACGTGCAGCCGCACGCCGAGCTGGTTGGCCATCGACCCGGACGGCGTGAAGAGCCCCGCCTCGTGGCCGAGCATCCCGGCGACGCGCTCCTCGAGGGCCCGCAGCGTCGGGTCCTCGCCGAAGACGTCGTCGCCGACGTCAGCGCGTGCCATGGCCTCGCGCATGGCCTTGGAGGGCCGGGTCAGCGTGTCGCTCAGCAGGTCCGCCTTGAACGGGCTGCTCGCGCTCGACCCCGCCGACGCCCCCACCGACGCCACGTCAGGCCTGGCCGAGCATCTCGGCGACGAGGAACGCGAGCTCGAGCGACTGCTGGTGGTTCAGGCGCGGGTCGCACAGGGACTCGTAGCGCTTCTCGAGGTCGGAGTCGATGATCTTCTCCGCACCGCCGAGGCACTCGGTGACGTCGTTGCCGGTCAGCTCGACGTGGATGCCGCCCGGGACCGTGCCGAGCGACTGGTGCACCTCGAAGAAGCCGCGCACCTCCTCGACGATGTCCTCGAAGTCGCGCGTCTTGTAGCCCGACGGGCTCTCGAAGGTGTTGCCGTGCATGGGGTCGCAGATCCACGTCACCGTGGCGCCGGAGGCGGTCACCTTGTCGACGATCGCCGGCAGCGCGTCGCGGATCGTGCCGGCGCCCATGCGCGTGATGAAGGTGAGGCGACCCGGGGTGCGGTTCGGGTCGACCTTGTCGATGAGGCGCAGCACCTCGTCGATGTCGGCCTTGGGGCCGAGCTTGACGCCGATGGGGTTGCTGATGCGCGAGACGAAGTCGACGTGGGCGCCGTCGAGCTGGCGGGTGCGCTCGCCGACCCACACGAAGTGCCCAGACGTGTCGTAGAGCCGACCCGAGCGGGAGTCGATGCGCGTGAGCGGGCGCTCGTAGTCGAGGAGCAGCGCCTCGTGGGCGGCGAAGAACTCGACCGTGCGCATGGCGTCGAAGTCGGCGCCGCAGGCCGCCATGAAGCGCATCGCCTTGTCGATGTCCTTGGCCAGCTTCTCGTAGCGCTGGTTGGCCGAGTTGGCGACGAAGCCGCGGTTCCAGTCGTGCACGTGTCGCAGGTCGGCGAATCCGCCTGTGGTGAAAGCGCGTACGAGGTTCAGCGTCGCTGAGCTCGCGTGGTAGGCCCGGACGAGCCGCTGCGGGTCGGGGATGCGCGCCGTCTCGTGGAACGCGAAGTCGTTGACCATGTCGCCGCGGAAGGCGGGCAGCGTCACGCCCTCACGGGTCTCGACGGTCGAGCTGCGCGGCTTGGCGTACTGGCCGGCCATGCGGCCGATCTTGACGACCGGAACCGATGCGCCGTAGGTCAGCACGGCCGCCATCTGCAGGATCGTCTTGATGCGGTCACGGATGTTGTCGGCCGTCGCGGACGCGAACGTCTCGGCGCAGTCGCCGCCCTGGAGCACGAAGGCCTCGCCCACGGCGGCCTTGGCCATCCGGTCGGTGAGGATGTCGCACTCGCCGGCGAAGACGAGCGGCGGATACGAGGAGAGCGTCTCGATCACCTCGGCCAGGGCGGCCGTGTCGGGCCACGCGGGCTGCTGCGCGGCCTCCAGCTCGCTGGCAGCAGCCGTGAGGGCGGCGAGGGCCTCGGACCCGTCAACGGGTGCAAGGCCGACATCGGTGGTGACGGTCCTCGTGTTCACCCCGTAAGCGTAGACGCCGGACTGGGCGCCCCCTGCCGGGGTCCGCATCCCGAAACCTCACGAACCCCGAGGACGTGTGCCGCGCCCCGACCGACGGGCCGTCTCCTCGGCCCGTGGCGCCCCCGGGCTCATGTGGGGTCGGCGAGGTCGAGGCCGCGTTCCATGGCGAAGCGCACGAGCTCCACCCGGTTGTGCATCCGCAGCTTGCCGAAGATGTTCTGCACGTGGTTCTGGACCGTGCGGTGCGACAGGAACAGCGTGGTGGCGATCTCCCTGTAGCCCATCCCCGTGGCGACGTACTTGAGGATCTCGGTCTCCCGGTCGGTCAGCTCGGGGATCGGGCGTTCGGGGGTGCCGACGCCGGCCGCCTTGACGCGCCGGAACTCGCCGAGGACGAGGCCGGCCAGCCCGGGGGTGAAGACCGGCTCCCCCGCCGCAGTCGCCCTGACCGCGGCGAGGAACTCCTCGCGACCTGCGGACTTGACCAGGTAGCCGAGGGCCCCGGCCTTGACGGCGTCGAGGACGTCCTGGTGGTCACCGCTGGCGGAGAGGATGAGGATTCGGGTCGCGACACCGGCCGCGGCGAGGGCGGCGCAGACCTGCGCACCCCCCATGCCGGGCAGGTTGAGGTCGAGGACGAGGACGTCCGGGACCGTGGCACGGGTGCGTGCCAGCGCAGACCTCCCGTCATCGGCGGTCGCGACAACCTCGAAGCCCGCGTCGGCGAGGTCCCGTGCCACGGCATCGCGCCACATCGGGTGGTCGTCGGCCACGACGACACGGATGTGCTCGGCGGCACGGATGTGCTCGGAGACGCCTGCGGATGGCGCTGTGGGCGCCCCCTGCGGCGTGGCGTCCTGCGGTGTCGTCACGATGCTCCTCGTGCGTGCGTCCGGGCGTCGGGATGGTGGCCGATCCGTGGGTCGGCCACTCGTGGTCTCGAGTGCTTCGGCAGGTGCATCTCGACGGTGGTGCCGCCTGCCGGTCCCGACGTGACGGCAGCCGTGCCACCGAGGTCGGCGAGTCGCCCGAGGATGCTCGAGGACACGCCGAGGCGGCCCTGCCCCACGGCCTCCTCGAGCCGACCGGTGGCCACACCTCGGCCCGAGTCGCGGACCGTGACCACCACCTCGTCGCGGGTGTCGTCGAGCAGCACCCAGGCCCGGGCCTCGGACCCGGCGTGCTGACGCACGTTGTCGAGCGCCGCCTCGACAGCGGCGACGAGCTCGTCGGCGGCTCGCCGGGGCAGCAGGACGGGGTCGGCGGGCGAGACGAGCTGCACGCCGTGTCCTTCGACGTGCCGAAGGAGCGCCCGCAGGTCGGTCTCGCCACTGACGGCACGTCCGACCTCGGCGAGGTCCGTCTGGCTCACGAGGGTGCGCAGGATCCGCTCCTGCTCCCCCGCCATCGCCCCGAGCCGCGCGGCCTCGCCGCCGAGGTCGCTGGCGCGCCGGTTGATGAAGGCCAGCGTCTGGAGCACGCCGTCGTGCACGGTACGGGCCAGGCGGTCCCGCTCGGCGCGCGCGGCATCGAGGCGCATCGCCTCGGCGAGTGCAGCATGGCTCGAGCGCGCGAGGTCGACGCAGTAGCCGAGGCAGCCGCCGAGCAGCAGGCCGAAGATCGAGTTGGTGACGGTGTTGGGGGTCGGCTCGACCACCTCGGCGAAAGAGGAGGCCGCCACGACCGCTGCGGCCACCAGTCCGCCGCGCCACCCGCGCAGCACCGCGAAGCCGACGACCGCAGCCGTGGGCCAGATCGACGGGATCGTCTTCGCGCCCGCCGTGATGACGGCGGGGTCGTCGACGAGCCGGGTGGCGAGGATGGCGGCGCAGCCGATCGTGAGCTCGAGGGCGTAGGCACGCACGGTTCGCACCGGCCGAAGGGTAACCGCGAGAGTCCACGCAGCGAGAACGGCGAGGACGGCGACGGCGGCGGCGGGGTGCGCGATCCGGTCGTGCCGCTCCCACGCGGACCAGGCCGCATACGCCAGCGCCAGCCAGCGGAAGACGTCGATCACCCTCCAGAGACCGCGCACGACGGCATGCTCGTCCGCGAGGACCTGCCCCGGTGACCGATACGCCGGCTGTCCCACCGACGTGGAAAGGACGGCCGGCTCACCCTCGGGCTGCGCACCCGCAACGGCTCGAGGGGCGACCATGCCTCAGGAGGCCGCCACGACGGGCGTGTCCCCGTCGTCGTCGCGGCCCTCCGCCGCCCCTGTGCCACCATCACCGGCTGCGCCGGCATCGACGCTGCGGCCGGTGCCGTCGCTTCGGGCGGGCATGCCGGTGGCTCGCCGTGCGTCCTCGGTAGCCCGCGCCTTGCCCTCGGCGGCATCGAGGGCCTCCTCGAGCTCTGGAGCGGCCGTGCCCGGCTTGGCGGCCTCCTGCAGCTCTCGGGCCTTGGCCCGGGCTGCCGACACGAGCCGGTCCTTCATCGAGGTGGCGTACATGTCGACGTACTCCTGCCCGGACAGCAGCATCAGCTCGTACATGATCTCGTCGGTGATCGAGCGCAGGACGAAGCGGTCGTCCTCCATGCCCTCATAGCGCGAGAAGTCCAGGGGTTTGCCGACCCGCACACCTACCCGCATGATCCGCGGGATCACCTTGCCGGTGGGCTGGGCCTTGTCCGTGCCGATCATGGCGACAGGGATGACCGGGACCTTGCCCTCGAGCGCCATCCGCGCGACGCCGGTGCGGCCCCGGTAGAGCCGCCCGTCGGGCGAGCGCGTGCCCTCGGGGTAGATGCCGAGCAGGTCGCCGCGTCGCAGGACCTTCAGGCCGGAGTTGAGCGCGGCGCTGCTCGCCTTGCCGCCCGAACGGTCGACGGGCACCTGCCCGATGGCCTTGAAGAAGGCCGCGGTGAGGCGACCCTTGACGCCGCGCCCGGTGAAGTAGTCGCTCTTGGCGAGGAAGGTCATCCGGCGCGGCACGACGAGCGGCAGGAAGATGGAGTCGGAGAACGACAGGTGGTTGCTCGCGAAGATCGCGGCGCCCTCCTCGGGGATGTTCTCCTCGCCCTCCGCCCACGGACGGAAGAGGAGCTTGATGATCGGCCCGATGACGATCGTCTTGAGGAACCAGTAGAACAACCGTGTCCGCCTTCCGTCTGTGACCGCTCGAACTCTACGTCACTCGCGCGCGGCCAGCGCCGCATGCGAGGATCATCAGATCCAGTCGTTTCGCCTCAGGAGCCCGTCGTGAGTGATCGAGACCTCGACGCCGAGTTCGCCCGGATCATCGCCGGCTGGGACGACGAGGCGCCAGACCCGCAGCTGCGCCGGCCGCTCGAGCCGCAGCAGGCCGAATCCGATGCTGGCCGCCCGGAGACGGACGACCCCTCCGGCCCCAGTGGCCCGACGGCCCACACCGGCCCGGCGATGCCGTCGCAGCCGGACGAGGCCACCGACCCCGACGGCCACACTGCCGACGACAAGGACGGCGGGACGCCGCCTTCGAATGGACAGCCGGCTTCCGGGACACCGGGTTCGCCGGGGACGCCCGCTCCTCCCGCGGCAGCGGCGTCCTCCGGGCTGTTGGAGCTGCCGATCGCGCCCGACACCCCCCACGTGTGGCGCGGCGGCGCTGCGTCGCAGGACGACACCGAGGACGCTCGCACGACCCCGGGCCGGACGACGGGCGACGCGGCAGACGACCCCTTCGACGACGACGAGCACTTCGTCCCGCCGTCCGAGATCGACCTGCCCTCGGCCGAGAACGACCCGATGTTCTGGGCCATCGTCGGTGGCCTCGTCGGTGGCCCGCTCCTGCTCCTCTACCTCCTCTTCTTCGACCGCGACGGCAGCGGGTGGTGGGTGGTCACGGCCCTCGCGATGGTCGTGGTCGGGTTCGTGCTGCTGGTCCTGCGTGGCGGCACCGAGCGCGACCCGTTCGACGACGGCACCCGGCTCTAGTCCGGCACTGGTCGGCTACGCCCCGCGCGGGCCGAGGTCGGCGACACGTCCAGCTCGACCCACACCGGCCGGTGGTCCGAGGCCGCCCGCAGGTCGCCCTCCTCGAGAACGACCGGGGTCGACGGCACGACACAAAACTCTCTGGCGGCGAAGACGGCGTCGAGCGGCACGGTCGGGCGCTGCGCGGGGAACGTCGGCTGCCCCGCCGAGGCCCGCGGGTAGTGCGCGGCCACGAGGTCGTATGCCGTGCCGCCGGGTCCCTCGTTGAGGTCGCCCGCCACGACGGCGCGCTCCCCCAGGCCCTGCAGCACCACGGCCGCATGAGCCGCTCGCTCGGCCGCCCGGAGGCTCAGGTGGATGCTCACGACGGTGACGGGGGCGGCCCACGGTCCGCTGCCCGAAAGCGAGACGGTCGCGGCGGCATACCCCCTGGTGCGGTCGGGGAAGCGGACGTGCAGGCGTCCGGTGGTCACGCCGTGGACGACGACGCGTGGGGCCGTGAGCACGGCCGTCCCGCCCGAGCCGAGCCGTCGCCGGTGCCAGACCATGCCGCAGGCTCGCGTGAACGGCGGCAGCCGGATCTCGGTCGTCAGCCTCCTCGGCACCTCCTGGAGGCAGAGGACGTCGGGGTCGACGGCGCGGATGACGCGAGCCGCTGACGCCCGGTCGTCGCGCAGGTCGTGGAGGTTGTAGCTCATGACCCGCAACGTGTGCGGTGCTCGGGTCTCCCCCACCGCGCCGGTGTCCCTCAGCGCCCGGCGCGAGCCAGCTCGGCCGCGCCGATGAGGCCGGCGTCGCTGCCCAGGACGGCACGCACGATCCGCGCCTCGGGGCGGTACCCGCGTCCCGGGAGCTGGCGCCTGAAGGCCTCCCGTGCCGGCCCGATGAGCATCTCGTCTGCAGCGCTGACGCCACCGCCGATGACGAAGAGGCCGGGGTCGAAGGCAGAGGCCAGGTTGGCCAGGCCGATCCCGAGCCACTCGCCGATGTCGGCCAGCAGCTCGCGCGCCGTCGCATCGCCCTCGCGGGCGGCCTCGGTGATGAAGGGGCCGGTGAGCGCGCCCGCGTCGCCACCGAGGCGCGAGAGCAGGTCGGCCACCACGGGCGATCCGGCATCGATCATCGCCCGCGCCTCCCGGACCAGCGCGTTACCGCTGGCGTACTGCTCCCAGCAGCCGCGGTTGCCACACTCGCAGCGCACGCCGCCCGGCATGATCTGCATGTGGCCGAACTCGCCGGCGATGCCGTGGCGGCCGCGCTGCACCCTGCCGTCGATGATGAGCGCGCCACCGATGCCGGTCCCGAGCGTGATGACCACGACGTGCGACTCGCCGCGGGCGGCTCCGAACGTCGCCTCCGCCCAGGCTGCCGCGTTGGCGTCGTTGTCGACGGTGATGGGCAGGTCGATGCGCTGGGACAAGGCGTCTCGCAGCGGCTCGTTGCGCCACGACAGGTGCGGGGCGAAGACGACGGTGGCACGGTCCTCCGCGACGAAGCCGGCCGCGCCGATGCCGACCGCGACGACGTCACCGGGCTCGGACCGGCACATCAGCTCCTCGACCGACTCCACGATGGTGTCCTCGACGACCGAGGGGGACGTGGACCGGTGCGGGGTGTCGCGACGGGTGCGGTGGAGGATCGCCCCCGTCTCGTCGACCACGCCACCGGCGACCTTGGTGCCCCCGATGTCGATGCCGATGGCGAGTCGCCTGCTCATGCCCCGCCCTCCGGTTCGGTGCCGTCGGTCTCGTCCCGCGGGGACTGTCGTTCGCGCTGGGCGGTGGCGAGGTCGTGCAGCGCGGTGGCCGCGAAGGCCACGAAGTCGGCCACCCGGTCGATGGTGTCGGGGTTGACCTGCTTCACGAACGCGATGAGCTGGCAGACCGGGCACACCCGGCAGGCACTCGGCGTCGTACCGCCGCAGGTGCACTCACCGACAGGCTGCTCGGCGTCCTGCCGAGAGGGCTTCTCGCTGGCCCCGGCGGCACTGCCTGGCTCGGCCGACCCGCCGGTCGCTCGGTCACGGGGCGCGCCCGACGGCATACCCGACGGACGCGGCCAGCCCCGCCGGGAGAGCAGCTCGACGAGCAGCGCCGCCTCCTCGGCGACGCTCGCCGGCGGGGGCGCGTCGGCTCGGTGCCCGGGACCGGTCGGGCCGGGGGGCTCGTCGTGCCGGGGTGCCTGCTCGGGACCGTCGGTGGAGCTCACGAGCGGTCGGAGGCCTCGACGCGCTTCTTCAGCTCCTTGAGGGCCGTGTCGACGATGACCTTCTCGGCACGGCGCTTGAGCAGCCCGATCATCGGGATCTTCACGTCGACCGCGAGCCGGTAGGTCACCTTCGTACCGCCGCCCGCGCCACCATCGCCGGCCAGGGTGTAGGAGCCGTTCATCGCCTTGAGCACCTGTCCGGACACCAGGGACCAGGAGACGACGCCCGTGCCGTCCTCGACGACATCCCACTCGTAGTCCAGGACGTAGGTGTCCTTGATGGCGCCGGCGTCGAGCGTGAACTGCACCTGGTCGGCCCAGCCGTCGCCCTCCTCGGCCAGCACCTTGACGTCCTTCACCTCGCCGGCCCACTCGGGGTAGGCATCGAAGTCCGCGATGACGTCGAGCACCTCACCGGGAGGAGCGTCGATGACGATGGAGGACTCCGTGCGATCGGCCATGCGCGGAAGGCTATCGCGTCGCCGGTGCGCCACACCGCTTGCGGTGCGGGCCGCCGCAGCGCGTCGGCTGCGTGCCAAGATGGGCACGACGGCAGCCGTGCGCGGCGCACCGGCCCGGCGGGTCTCGCTGTGACGATGCTGACGTGGCCCCCGCGGTTACCCGTCGGTATGGTGCAGCACAGTTCCCGCCCCCACCAGGAGTGACAGTTGAAGGACAACGTCGTCGCACCACTAGCCCCCGTCACCACGCGAGGCAGCCTCGCCGACCTGCCCGGTCGCAACGCGACCGAGTCGCCGAGCGAGACGGCGTTCTCACGCAAGACGCCGTCGGGCGGGTGGACCCACCTGACGTGGGCGCAGTTCGCCGACGACGTCGCGGCGGTGGCCAAGGGCCTCATCGCTGAGGGGGTCGGGCAGGGCGACCGCGTCGCGCTGATGTCGCGTACGCGCTACGAGTGGACACTGCTGGACTTCGCTGCATGGGCCGCCGGCGCCGTGGTGGTGCCGATCTACGAGACCTCGTCCGCGGAGCAGGTCCAGTGGATCCTCTCCGACTCGGACACCCAGCTGGCCGTGGTGGAGACGCCCTCTCACCTGGCCGTGGTCGACCAGGTCCGGGAGGAGCTGCCCTCGCTGCGGCACGTCGTCACGATCGAGACCGGCGGGCTCGACGACTTGCGGGAGAAGGGCCGCGCGGTTCCCGACGCGGAGCTGGACTCCCGACGCGCCGGCCTCGACCGGCGGTCGGTCGCCACGATCATCTACACCTCCGGCACGACCGGCCGCCCCAAGGGCTGCGAGCTGTCGCACGGCAACTTCCTCGACCTCGCCGAGAACGCCATCGAGAAGCTGGGGCCGGTCGTGATCACCGACAACGCCTCGACCCTGCTCTTCCTGCCCCTGGCCCACGTCTTCGCCCGGTTCATCGAGGTGCTGTGCGTGGCCGGCAAGGCACGGATGGGCCACTCGGCCGACATCAAGAACCTCCTCGACGACTTCGCCGGCTTCCAGCCGACGTTCGTGCTCGCCGTGCCGCGCGTCTTCGAGAAGATCTACAACTCCGCGGAGGCCAAGGCGTCGGCGGAGGGCAAGGGCAAGATCTTCCTGCGCGCCGCGACGGTGGCCATCGCCTACAGCGAGGCGCTCGACGCGGGCGGTCCCGGTCTCCTGCTCCGCCTGCAGCACGCCCTCTTCGACCGGCTGGTCTACGGCAAGCTGCGTGCCGCCATGGGCGGTGCGGTGCGCTACGCCGTGTCCGGTGGCGCGCCGCTCGGGACGCGACTCGGCCACTTCTACCGGGGCATCGGCATCGTCATCCTGGAGGGCTACGGCCTGACCGAGACGACGGCCCCCGTCGCCGTCAACACTCCCGACAAGATCAAGATCGGGACGGTCGGGCCACCACTGCCGGGCACGGGCGTCCGGATCGCCGACGACGGCGAGGTCCTGCTCAAGGGCGTCGGCGTCTTCACGAGCTACCACGGCAAGCCGGACGCCACCGCCGAGGCGATCGTCGACGGCTGGTTCCACACCGGTGACCTCGGCGAGATGGACGACGACGGCTACCTGCGCATCACCGGCCGCAAGAAGGAGATCCTCGTGACGGCCGGCGGCAAGAACGTCGCGCCGGCAGTCCTCGAGGACCGCCTGCGCGCCCACCCGCTCGTCTCCCAGTGCATCGTCGTCGGCGACCAGAAGCCGTTCGTCGGCGTCCTCGTCACCCTCGACGAGGAGATGTGGCCGCTCTGGGCCAAGACCCACGGGCTCGAAGACGTGACGCTCGAGCAGGCCCGCACCCACCCGAAGGTCCTCGAGGCCCTGCAGGAGGCGGTCGACCATGCCAACGAGGCGGTGTCCAAGGCCGAGTCGATCCGCAAGTTCGCCGTGCTCCCGGGAGACTTCACCGAGGCCAACGGCTACCTGACGCCGTCGCTGAAGCTCAAGCGCAACGTCGTCATGAAGGACTTCGGCGACGAGGTCGAGAAGCTCTACGCCTGACCGTCACCGCAGCAGCTGCCGGATCCGGGCCTGCCACCTCGTGACCAGGGCCGGGCGGCTCGTGTGGACGACGGCCCGCAGGGCCTCGTCCACCGCGGCCTCGGGGTCGTCGAGCCGGGCGGTCGGCAGGTCGAGCCCACCGGCCGCCTCGCGATAGACGCGCACGACCGCCTGGGTGCCGTACGCGTCGGCCACGGTGCGCAGCGCGAGGAGCGAGAGCCCGTATGCCGCGTCGAGGGAGCGGGTGCCGGGCTGGAAGTCGGTGTCGGCCGGGAGCGCCCGGGGCAGGCCGGTCGATCGCACCTGCTCCAGCGCCGGTGCGACGACCGTCGCCTCGGGCAGGTCGACGGCCTCGTAGGCCACCATCTCGGCGAAACCCTCCGACAGCCACACCGGCACGGCGCGGGTGGTCGAGGCCCGGACTGTGACGTGCGTCAGCTCGTGCGTCATGACGACGTCGCGTCCCGCGGGACTCAGCGAGGTCCAGGCCTCGGGGACCAGGACGATACGGTCGGCGCCCGCAGTGCGACCGGGCGTCAGGGGTCCATCGGTCGCCGCCGCCACTCCCTGCAGCCCATCGGCCGTACGGCCGAGCAGCGCCGCGGCGTCCGCGTCGGTCGCCGGCGCGATCCAGACGGCCGGCCGTGCCACCCCCCAGACCGCGGCGACGCGCGCCGCAGCGGTCTGAGCGCGGCGGCCGACCTCGTCGACCCGGTCCACGTGGTTGACCTCGTTGGGCCGATTGGGCCCGCCCACGGCGAGGACGAGGGCGGTCGGGGTCCGGCGCACGACCAGGCCCTCGAGGTCCCACGGTTGAGGACGCCCGGACCACCGCGACCCGGTGAGCACGAGGCGGCGAGGAGCAGCAGGGTCGGCCCTGAAGGTGAGGTCGAGGTCGAAGGCTCGCGGTTCCGAGTCGTATCGCTCGAGACGATAGGTCAGGCTCACCCTCTCGTCCCACTCGACGGCCTCACCTCCTGCGGCAGGCACCGGTGCGGCCGTCTCGCGAAGCGCCGTCACGTGGAAGTGCCCGGCCCCCATGCGGGTCATGCGGTCGAACACCGCTGCCTGTGAGGGACGCAGGGAAGCCTCGGACGTGCCTCCGAGGCGCGCGAGCCAGGCGGCGCGGTCACCACGCCCCACGGCGATGAAACGGTCCTCGACCAGTGCTTCGACGGCGCTCTGGCGGGCGGTAACCCACTGTTCCGGGGTGATCTGGGGGGTGGTGAGCACTGCGCCGGTTGTGGCGCGGGGCGGGGTCTCGCCAGGAAGCTGCGCGGCCGTGGGACGTGAGCTGCCGACCGCGGTCCGGGAGGACGGCGTTGCGGTAGTGCAGGCCGTCAGCGCCAGGACGATCGTCGCGGCGGCGAGTGCGCGCCGGGTCGCCGCCCTGCATCTCGTCCCGCGCACCGCGCCATGGTGCCACGTGTGGTGCCTGCCCGCTGACGTCGTCGTGCGCTCACCCGGCGTGGCGCGCCCGCTGGCCTGTGACAGGTGCCGCCGGAGAGAGCTCGGCCCGCGCCGCGTTGGCCGTGGCGGTGGTGACCAGTCCCGCGGCGAGCAGCGCCGAGACCGCTCGGCGCTCGGCACGGTCCAGAGGCGCCGCCACGGTCCCGGTCACCATGCCGTGGGCATCGCCGTCGTGGGCGTCGCCCCGGTGCTGGTGCGGAGCGGGCACCTCGGCGCCCGGCCGCAGGGGAATCGCCGTCAGCGCGGTGACCATGCACTCCGCGCAGTGGACGTCCCGCACGGGGCAGGTCTGGCAGTCGACGAGCATCATCCTGGTCCACCTTTCGTCACTCCTTGCGATCTGTCGGGAATGACGCTAGGTCGCCCCACCGACAGTCCCCATGTCCCCCTGTTCCGCACGTCCCACCTCCACGTGTCGGGGGGGCGAGCCGAGAGGCAGGCCGGACTCGAGACGAGGCGGGGTGTGGTCGGAGCAGGCAGCGTGCACGGCGACGCGGAGGCTCGTGGTGGCCGCCCATCCTGTCCCGGCCGCGCCTCCGACCCATTGTCGGCGCCCCGGCATACGGTCCACGTCATGCAAGCGATCCAGGCCACGTTCGACGACCTCGGCACCCCTCTTGCCGACGTCACGTTCGTGGTCGTGGACCTCGAGACGACCGGAGGCACGCCCGCCCGCTGCGGCATCACCGAGATCGGCGCCGTGAAGGTCCGCGCCGGCGAGGTGGTCGGCGAGTTCCAGACGCTCGTCAACCCGTCGGAGCCGATCCCCGCGTTCATCTCCGTGCTCACCGGCATCACCGATGCCATGGTCCGAGACGCCCCGCGCATCGAGAGCGCCCTGCCCGCCTTCCTCGAGTTCGCCGCCGGCAGCGTGCTCGTGGCCCACAACGCCGGCTTCGACATCGGCTTCCTCAAGGCCGCGGCCTCCCGCGTCGGAGCGCCGTGGCCGGGGTTTCCCGTCCTCGACACCCTCCAGCTCGCGCGCCAGCTCGTGGCTCGTGACGAGTCGCCCAACCACCGGCTGTCCTCCCTCGCCCAGGTCTTCGGCTCGCCGACCACGCCCGACCACCGCGCCCTGCACGACGCTCGGGCCACCGTGGACGTGCTCCACGGACTCATCGAGCGCGTCGGCAACCTGGGCGTCCACACGTTCGAGGAGCTCTCGAGCTACAGCTCACGGGTGACGCCGTCCCAGCGGCGCAAGCGGTTCCTCGCCGACCCGTTGCCGAGCGCCCCCGGCGTCTACCTGTTCAAGGACGGCAGCGACCGGGTCCTCTACGTCGGCACGAGCCGCGACATCCGGACCCGGGTGCGCACCTACTTCACCGCCTCGGAGCAGCGCAGCAGGATGGCCGAGATGGTGCGGCTGGCGCACGTCGTGCACCCGATCGTGTGCCAGACCCCGCTGGAAGCGCAGGTGCGGGAGCTGCGCCTCATCGACGAGCACAAGCCACGTTTCAACCGCCGCTCGAAGCACGGACGAGCCGGCGTGTGGGTGAGGCTGACGCAGGAGCGCTTCCCGCGGCTCTCGATCGTCAAGAAGGTCAGCGACGACGGAGCCCACCACATCGGCCCGTTTCGGTCCCGGGCCACCGCCCAGGCCGCCATCGACGCCGTCCACGAGGTCGTGCCGCTACGCCAGTGCACCGGGCGGGTCACCGGCCGTGGCACGGCCTGCGCCCTGGCGGACATGGGGCGCTGCGGCGCCCCGTGCACCGGCGCGCAGACCGAGGGCGACTACGCCGTGGTCGTCGACGGCTGCCGGGCCATCTTCTCCGGTGACGCCCGGCCGACAGCGGAGATGCTGCACGCCCGCCTCGACGAGCTGGCGTCCCAGGAACGCTTCGAGGACGCCGCTCGGGTGCGCGACCGCTTTCTCCAGCTCGTTCGGGGCGCCGCCCGTGCCCAGCGTCTGGCACCCCTGGTCCACTCGCCCGAGATCGTCGCCGCCCGCCGCAGCGACCTGGGTGGGTGGGAGCTCGTGTCGATCCGTCACGGCCGGCTCGCCGGCACCGTCGTCAGCCCGCGCGGCGCTGACCCCATGCCCTACGTCCACTCGATGCAGGCCACCGCCGAGGCCGTGCCCCCACCGACGCCGGCGCGCCCGGCTGCGCTGACCGAGGAGACCGAGATCCTGCTCCGCTGGCTCGAGTCACCCGGCGTGCGCATCGTCGACCTGGACGGGTCCTGGACCTGCCCGGTCGGTGGTGCTGGTCTCGTCCGCAGCCAGCTCGAGCCCGCCGTCGCGTCGGCGCACGAGGTCATCGGCTTCGACAACGACGCCCCTGCCGCACCGGGAGGCTCACGGAGCCGACCCGGCCGCTCCGGCATCGGCCTGCGCCGCGCCGGCTAGGCCCGACTAGGGTGTCCTCGTGATCACCGCCATCGTCATGATCAGCTGCGAGGTCGACCGCATCCCCGAGGTGGCCGAGGCCGTCGCCGACATCCCCGCCGTCTCAGAGGTCTACTCGGTCACTGGCGACGCCGACCTCATCGCCATGGTGCGGGTCAAGGCGCACGAGGAGTTCGCCGACGTCATCGCAGACCGGCTCAACAAGGTGCAGGGCATCGTCGGCACGTCGACGCACATCGCCTTCCGCACCTACTCGTCCCACGATCTCGAGGCAGCCTTCAGCCTCGGCCTCGAGGGCGACTAGGCGGCCAGCACCATCAGCGACGGGTCGCGGCGACCCATCGCTCGACGACCTCGGCGGCGGCCCCGCTGTCGATGGCAGCGGCTGCGAGATCCATACCGCCCCGGAGGTCCGCGTCGAACTGTGCCTGTGAGGGCCCCGAGTCGGCTCGCGTGAGGGCCAGCGCGATCCCGGCGTTGAGCAGCACGGCGTCGCGCACCGCACCACGAGCGCCCGCGAAGACCTCGCGGACGACGCCGGCGTTGTGGGCCGCGTCGCCGCCGCGGAGGTCCTCCACCGGGTGCAGCGAGAGACCGAGCCGTGTCGGGTCTAGCAACCTCTCCGTCACCACGCCACCACGCACCCACCACACGTGGGTCGTCGTCGAGACCGTCACCTCGTCGAGGCCGTCGTCACCCCGGAAGACGGCTGCATCCTTGCCCCGGTGGGCGAAGACCCCGGCCAGCAGCGGCGCCATGCGGGCGTCGGCACAACCCACGGCGGCATACGTCGGCTGTGCGGGGTTGGTGAGCGGGCCCAGGAAGTTGAAGGCCGTCCCGATGCCGAGGTCGCGACGAGGCACGGCCGTGTGCCGGAACGATGGGTGGAAGGTCTGGGCGAAGCAGAAGGTGATGCCTGCCTCGGAGGCCACCTCGACCACCCGCTCGGGCGGTAGGGACAGGTCGACGCCGAGAGCCTCGAGCACGTCGGCGGAGCCGGAGGAGGACGACGCGGCCCGGTTGCCGTGCTTCACCACGCGGACGCCTGCCGCGGCGGCCACCATCGAGGACATGGTCGAGATGTTCACCGTGTGGGCCCGGTCGCCACCGGTCCCCACGATGTCGAGACTCGGGCCGGGCACGTCGATGCGGCGCGCGTGCTCGAGCATCTGCTCGGCCAGGCCGCGCATCTCCTCGACGCTCTCCCCCTTGGCGCGCAGGCCCACGAGGAAGCCGGCGACCTGCGAGGGGGTCGCCTCGCCGCTCATGATCTGGGCCATGGCCCACTCGGCCGTAGCGCGGTCGAGGTCTCGACCGGCGATCAGCGCACTGAGGACAGCAGGCCAGGTCGGCGTCGCGTCCGGCCCCATGCTCAGGCCGTGCGCACGCGGGCGCTCGCGCGCGCGAGCGTGGCGACGGCCGACGAAAGCGCAATCGGGTCGAGCGGGTGCGGGACGGCGAGGTCGGCCTGGGACCAGGCAGCGAGCCAGCTGTCCTGGGGGCGGCCGGTCAGCACGATGATGGGCGGGCACTCGAAGATCTCGTTCTTCAGCTGTCGGGCGAGGCCCAGGCCGCCGACCTTGGCCGCCTCGCCGTCGAGGATCAAGATGTCGAAGTGGTCGTTCTCGACGGCGCTGATGACCGCGTCCGCCGTGGCGCACTCGTGCCAGCGAACCACCTCGACGTCACGAGCGGGACGACGACCAACGGCCACGCGGACGGCGTCCCGCGTGGTGATGTCGTCGCTGTAGAGCAGCACGCTGACCTGGATCACCGGTTGTCGCGACTCGGAGGACGCGGTCGCGCCGGTCGTCGCGACGGTCGTGGACGTGCCCGGTGCTGCACTGTCGTTCGAGGCGGTCATGCGCCAGATGCTACCGGGCTGGCCCGCACCCGCTTCACGCGCCTCGCCCCGCTCTCCGGGAGGCACTTCCTCCCGCGCGAGGGGGCGGTGACCGGGCGGGAGGAACGTGGGAGGGTGGAGGTGGACGGCCTCGGCACGGCTGTTCAGGGTTCATGTCGAAACGGTCACGAACTCTCTACACCTGCGCGACAAGCCGCCTCCCCGGGGGGTCCCTCGCGTAGCCGGACCCGAATGTGGGAATAATGTCCAACGTGGCGACAGCATCGGCAGTTCCTTCAAGCACAGTGGCAAGCACGGCCCATCACGGGCCGGCGACCCGCCCCAACATGGTTGCCGTCGGCACCATCGTGTGGCTCTCCAGCGAGCTCATGTTCTTCGCGGGCCTCTTCGCCGTGTACTTCCAGCTGCGGTCGGTTCGCGGCGACCTGTGGGCCACCCACACCGAGAAGCTGAACGTGACCTTCGCGAGCATCAACACGCTCGTGCTCGTCATCTCGTCGGTGTGGTGCCAGCTCGGCGTCTGGAAGGCCGAGCGTGGCCAGAAGGCGCGCACCGGTCGGCTGCTCGACCTCAAGAACTGGGGTATGCGCGAGTGGTACGTCGTGACCTACCTCTTCGGCGCCTTCTTCATCGCCGGCCAGGTGATGGAGTACTCCGAGCTCACCAGCGACAACATCACGCTCAGCTCCGACGCCTACGGCTCGATCTTCTACATGGCGACCGGGTTCCACGGTCTGCACGTGACCGGCGGCCTCATCGCGTTCCTGCTCATCATCGCGCGCACCTTCACGACCCGCCGCTACACGCACGCGAACGCCACCGGCGCCGTCGTGACCTCCTACTACTGGCACTTCGTCGACGTCGTGTGGATCGCCCTGTTCGCGACCATCTACCTCCTGCGCTGATCCGGCGCAGGACCACGCAGACGAGCCCCTCTCCCACCTCCATGGACGACAGGAACCAACAGTGAACGCCTTGGCCGCCCGACGCCGACACCCCGCCGCGATCGCGGTGCTGCTGCTGCTCGGCCTGCTCGTGACCGGTGGCGCCTACTCCTTCCTCGCCCCGACGGACGCGAAGGCCGCTGCCCCCACCGCGGCGGCCGACGCCGTGGCCCAGGGCAAGGACCTCTTCGTGGCCAACTGCGCCACCTGCCACGGCGTGCAGGCCCAGGGCACGAAGTCCGGCCCCTCCCTGGTCGGTGTCGGAGCCGCCGCGGTGGACTTCCAGGTCGGCACCGGCCGTATGCCGCTGCCGGGCCCCAACGTCCAGGCCCCCCAGAACAAGGTCAAGTTCAACGACGAGCAGATCGCCGCGCTGGCCGCCTACGTCGCCTCCCTGGGCCCCGGCCCGTCGATCCCCGACTCGAAGTACACGACGGTGCTGCAGCCAGGCACCCCTGCGAACAACAAGGCCATCGCCGAGGGCGGCGAGATCTTCCGCGTCAACTGCGCCATGTGCCACAACTTCGCCGGTGCCGGTGGCGCCCTGACCCGTGGCAAGTACGCCCCGTCGCTGCAGGACACCACGCCCAAGCACATCTACGAGGCCATGGTGACCGGCCCGCAGTCGATGCCCGTGTTCAACGACATGAACATCTCGCCCGAGGCGAAGCAGAAGGTCATCTCCTACCTCAAGGCGCAGGAGTCGGAGACCAACGTCGGCGGTCTCACGCTGGGCAACCTCGGCCCCGTCTCCGAGGGCCTGTTCGCGTGGGTGTTCGGCATGGGCATCCTCATTGGCTGCGCCGTCTGGCTGGGCAAGAAGGCGGCATGAGCCCGCACTGCATCGTCCCGCTCACGAACCACGACAGGACCACTTCCCGATGAACGACCACGAGACCACGGACCAGGGGCCGGGAACCGCCCTCACCCCCGCAGCGGGACACGAGAGCGAGGTGCTCCCCGCCTACCTGCGCAGCGACGGCGACCGGTTCGAGAACCCGGGTCTGCCGCCGCACGTCCACCGCGCCGCTGACGACGACGAGGCCGCCGCCAAGCGCGCCGAGCGCCAGGTCGCCACGATGTTCGGTCTCTCGATGCTCGCAACGCTCGTGTTCATCGTGAGCTACTTCGCCATCCCCGACGAGGCGACCTTCTTCTTCCCCGGCATCGGCAAGGCCAAGACCCAGAACGTCGTGCTCGGGCTCTCCCTCGGGTTCGCCATCTTCCTCATCGGCATCGGCGCGGTGCACTGGGCCAAGACGCTGATGTCCGACGTGGAGATCGTCGAGGAGCGCCACCCGCAGGCCTCGACGCCGGAGCAGCGCGCTAAGGCGGTCGCGGTCGTCAGCGAGGGCGTCGCCTCGACGCAGATCAACCGCCGCCCCCTCATCAAGTACTCCCTCGGTGGTGCTCTCGGCCTCTTCGCCCTCCCCCTCGGCCTCCAGGTCGTCGGCTCCCTCGGCCCGGTCAACATCGACGAGCTCAAGCACACCATCTGGGACCCGAAGGAGAACGGTGGCAAGCCGATCCGCCTCATGCGCGACCCGGAGATGACCCCCATCCGCCTCTCCGACGTCACCAACGGCTCCGTCTTCCACGTGATGCCCGAGACGCTTGAGAAGTACATCCACGAGGGCAAGGGCGTCCTGGAGGCCAAGGCCAAGGCCGCCGTCATCCTGATGCGCCTGGACCCTGACCTCATCACGGTGCCGAAGGCCAGGGACTGGGGCATCGACGGCGTCCTCGCCTACTCCAAGATCTGCACCCACGTCGGGTGCGCCGTCGGCCTCTACGAGCAGACCACGCACCACCTGCTGTGCCCGTGCCACCAGTCGACCTTCGACGTCACTCAGGACTGCAAGGTCATCTTCGGCCCGGCCCGCCGGCCCCTGCCGCAACTCAAGATCACCGTCGACGACGCGGGCTACCTCGTCGCCCCCGAGGGCTTCCACGAGCCCGTGGGACCGAGCTTCTGGGAGCGTGACCGCCGATGAGCACCATCCACGACGCCCGTCCCGCCGACGCCCTGCGCGCCGGCGACCGACAGGCCGACGCACGCGCCACCGCCCAGAAACCCCTCGGCGGCATCGCCGGCTGGTTGGACGACCGTCTCGGGGCGGCCAAGGGAGTGTCCTTCCTGGCCAAGAAGGTCTTCCCCGACCACTGGTCGTTCATGCTCGGCGAGATCGCGATGTACTCGATGATCATCTGCCTGCTCACCGGCGCGTTCCTGACCTTCTGGTTTGTGCCCAGCGCCGGCCAGGTGTCCTACGACGGGTCCTACGCCCCGCTGCAGGGCGTGACCGTGTCCGAGGCCTACCGCTCGACGCTCAACATCTCGTTCGACATCCGCGGTGGCCTGCTGATCCGGCAGATCCACCACTGGGCGGCGCTGGTCTTCATCGCCTCGGTCTTCGTGCACATGGCGCGCGTGTTCTTCACCGGCGCCTTCCGCAAGCCGCGTGAGATCAACTGGGTCTTCGGAACGATCCTGTCGATGCTCGCCTGCATCGAGGGCTTCGCCGGCTACTCGCTCCCCGACGACCTGCTCTCCGGCACCGGCATCCGCGCCATGAACGGCTTCGTCCAGTCCGTGCCGGTCATCGGCTCGTACATGGCGTACTTCATCTTCGGTGGTGCATTTCCCGGCGAGGCGATCATCCCTCGCCTCTACTCGGCGCACGTCCTGCTGATCCCGGCGATCCTCGTGGGCCTCTTCACGGCGCACATCCTGCTGGTCTTCGTGCACAAGCACACGCAGTTCCCCGGACCGGGCCGCACCAACAGCAACGTCGTCGGCTACCCGCTGCTGCCGGTGTACATCGCCAAGGCCGGAGGGTTCTTCTTCATCGTCTTCGGCGTGATCGCCCTGATCTCGGCCGTCGTGTCGATCAACCCGATCTGGGCCTACGGCCCCTACGACCCGTCGGCGATCACCGCCGGATCGCAGCCCGACTGGTACATGGGCTTCGCGGACGGCGCCCTGCGCCTGCTCCCGGGTTGGCTCGAGTTCGAGACGTTCGGCTTCACCTGGAGCATGAACATCTTCCCGGGCTCGATCCTGCTCCTGCCGATCATGTGGGGCATCATCGGCGCCTACCCGTTCGTCGAGGCGCGGGTCACCGGTGACGAGCGAGAGCACCACCTGCTCGACCGCCCGCGCAACGCACCGACGCGCACCGCGATCGGCGTCGCCGGCATCTCGATGTACCTCGTGCTCTTCCTGGCCGCGGGCAACGACATCATCGCCCTCAAGCTGCACCTGTCGATCAACGACATCACCCAGATGCTCCGGCTGCTCTTCTTCATCGCTCCCCCGATCTCGTTCTGGATCACCAAGCGCATCTGCCTCAGCCTGCAGCGCGCCGACCGCCAGAAGGTGCTGCACGGTCGCGAGACCGGCACGATCTGGCGCTACGCAGACGGGCGTTTCGAGGAGATCCACGCGCCCCTCACCCCGGAGGAGCGCTGGCCCCTCGTCCAGCACGAGTCGCCCGCGCCCCTCCAGCTGTCGGCGGCCAAGGACGTCAACGGGGTCGACAACCCGGTGAGCCGCAAGGAGCGGCGCCGTGCACGGCTCTCGCACTTCTACTTCAACGACCGCGTGGCTCCTCCGACGCCGGCCGAGCTCGAGGCCGAGCACCACGCCCACGAGCACGTGGCTGCTCCCACCGGAGAGCACGAGGCGATCGAGGCGGCAGGTGCCGGCCAGGAGCGCGAGACGATCAAGGCCGACAAGCACCGCGGCTGAGACGCGGCCCAGCTGCAGCGAGAGGGACTCCCCCGGATGGGGAGTCCCTCTCGTCGGTCTGGTGGGTGCTCGGTCGGCCCGCACGCCCGTGACAGACTTCGTCCCATGCAACACCTGTCGGACGCGGAGTTCGAGGACGCGGTCGGCGACGCGCTCGACTCGATACCGGAGGAGCTCGCACGCGCCATGGACAACGTCGTCGTCCTCGTCGAGCAGGAGCCACCGCCTGGCGAACCAGACCTGCTCGGGGTCTACGACGGGACACCGCTGACCGAACGGGACAGCTGGTGGGACGCGGGCTCGCTCCCGGACCGGATCACCATCTTCCAGGGTCCGCTCGAGCGCATGTGCACGACGCCGCAGCAGCTCCGGGACGAGATCGCCGTCACGGTGGTCCACGAGGTGGCGCACCACTTCGGGATCGACGAGGCGCATCTGCACGACCTCGGCTGGGGCTGACCCTCCCATGTCTCCCATTCGGGACAGTTTCGCCAATCCCCTGTCCTGACCCCTTCACATGGGGTAGGCCCGGCGTTAACGTCGAGGGACCGATAACCGGATCGGATGGAGGTGCGCACAGATGTCCTCTCCCACACGATCGCACTGCGAGCCGCTCGGACCGTGAACGAGCAGCTCCAATCGAAGGGGAAGGCCACCAGGCCTTCCCCTTCGCGTTGTCCCCGCTCGGTTTCCGCCCGGTTCCCGCCTGGTTTCCGCCAGGATGAAGCGTCCCAGGGCCCTGGTGCCCGGGTGACTAGGGTGCTGCAATGACGTCATCCTCCGAGAAGGTCGTGGTGACCGGCGCGGCCGGCAAGGCTGGCCGGGCGGCCGTGGCCGAGCTGCTCGAGCACGGCTACCACGTCACCGCCACCGACACGGCAGCTGCCCCGGACGGGCTCCGCGCTCCCTACCTGCGTGCGGACCTCAGGGACCATGGTCAGGTCGTCGACGTCCTCGCCGGCGCCGACGCCGTGGTGCACCTGGCCAACATCCCCGCTCCCGGACTGCGACCGCCGGCACGCACGCTCACCGAGAACACGACGATGAACGCGCACGTCTTCCTCGCGGCGCAGACGCTCGGCCTGCGCAAGGTCGTCTGGGCCTCGAGCGAGACCACTCTGGGCCTCGTGTTCAGCCCTGACGCGCCCCCACGCTACGTCCCGGTGGACGAGGGACCACTTCCCCCACCCGGAGTCCACGTACGCCCTCTCCAAGGTGCTCTCCGAGTCGATGGCCGAGCACATCAGCACCTGGAGCGGCATTCCCTTCGTCGGCCTGCGCTTCAGCAACATCTTCACCGACGAGGACTACCGGGCGGTGCCCTCGTTCCAGCTGGATGCCACGAGCCGCATGTGGAACCTCTGGGGCTACATCGACGTGCGTGACGCCGCCGCCGCCTGCCGCAACGCGTTGGAGGCCGACACGACTGGCTCCGTCAACGTCATCATCGCGAACGACGACACCATCATGGAGCGGCCCAGCGCGGAGCTGCTGCAAGAGTCCTTCCCGGGCGTCGAGGTGCGCGCAGACCTGTTGGGCCGCCAGACCCTGCTGTCCAACGCCCTCGCCCGGCGCCTGATCGGCTTCGACCCGCAGCACGGCTGGCGGGGTGGCATCCCGGCCTGACGGCATACGGCCGGCTCTGGGGCACCCCAGGGCGGGGTACGAGCGGGCACGACCCACTCAGGACCGACAGCCCAGCACAGGCTGAAGGGCCCCGGTCTCAGACCGGGACCCTTCAGGCTGTCGTGGCAGCTGCTGGGATCGCTGTGGGCGGACCCAGCACCCGGATCAGATGGAGTACTCGCCCGAGAAGGACTCGAAAACCCACAGGCAGACGGCGACGACGCCGAGAAACATGCCGATGATGATGAGCCACCAGCCGACCGCGAGGCCGGCGAACATGATGGCGCCGGCACCTGCGAGCCACAGCGGCGTCCACGAGCTGGCCACGAAGTAGCCGTAGTTGCCCTCGGCGTCCTCGATCTCACCCGCCGCGTTGTCCTCAGGACGCAGCGGCAGCTTCTTGCCCGTCATGTAGAGGTAGAACCCCGTGAGGGCGAAGAGCAGCGCGCTCAGCGTCAGGGCCGTGGTACCGATGGGCTCCCACCTGGACCAGAAGCCGTAGATCAGCGTCACCGGGACGAAGAAGCCGAGCAGGTAGAGGAAGAGCTTGGTCTCGATGCGCATCGGTCAGAGCTCCGTCTTCTTGGTCTCGGCGGTGGCACGCTGCGCACCGTGTGCCTGGTGATCAGCGTGGACGTCGGCCGGGCCCATCACCTGGACGAGCGTGGACTGGTCGGCGATCGGCGACTGCCCTCCGGCCGCCTCGGGGTGGTGGAGGTCGAAGGCCGGGCGCTCGGACCGGATCCGGGGCAGCGACGTGAAGTTGTGACGCGGGGGCGGGCAGGACGTGGCCCACTCGAGCGACGCGCCGTAGCCCCAGGGGTCGTCGGACTCGACGAGCGGCGCGTGCCGCCACGTCTTCCAGACGTTGTAGATGAAGGGGATCATCGAGGCGCCGAGCAGGAAAGCGCCGAGGCTCGAGACGATGTTGGCCGCCTGGAACCCCTCCTCCGGCAGGTAGTCCGCGTAGCGACGAGCCATGCCCTCCACGCCGAGCCAGTGCTGGATGAGGAACGTCGTGTGGAACCCGATGAACAGCATCCAGAAGTGGATCTTGCCGAGCGTCTCGTTGAGCATCCGCCCGGTCAGCTTGGGCCACCAGAAGTAGAAGCCCGAGAACATCGCGAAGACCACGGTGCCGAAGACGGTGTAGTGGAAGTGCGCGACGACGAAGTAGCTGTCGTTGAGGTGGAAGTCCAGCGCGGGGCTGGACAGGATGATGCCGGTCAGCCCACCGAAGAGGAACGTCACGAGGAAGCCGATCGCCCACAGCATGGGCGTGGCCATGACGACCTTGCCGCCCCACATCGTGCCGATCCAGTTGAAGAACTTCACGCCCGTGGGCACGGCGATCAGCATCGTCATCACGGCGAAGAAGGGCAGGAGCACCTGACCTGTCGCATACATGTGGTGGGCCCACACGCTCGCCGACAGCGCCGCGATCGCGATCGTGGCGAAGACCAGGGTCTTGTAGCCGAAGATCGGCTTGCGCGAGAAGACGGGCATGACCTCGCTGATGATGCCGAAGAACGGCAGCGCGATGATGTAGACCTCGGGGTGCCCGAAGAACCAGAACATGTGCTGCCACAGCATCGCGCCGTTGTTCTGGGGGTCGAAGATGTGCATCCCGAACCGGCGGTCACCACCGAGGGCGAAGAGCGCCGCAGCGAGGATCGGGAACGCCATGATCACCAGGAGCGAGGTCACGAGGATGGTCCACGTGAACATCGGCATGCGGAACATCGTCATGCCGGGGGCCCGCATGCAGATGATCGTGGTGATGAAGTTGACGGCTCCCAGGATCGTGCCGAAACCGGCGAGCGCCAGGCCGAAGACCCACAGGTCGCCACCGAGCCCGGGGGTGTAGCTGGCGTCCGAGAGCGGGGCGTACGCGTACCAGCCGAAGGACGCGGCTCCCTGGGGCGTCAGGAAGCCCGCCGAGGCGATGATGGCGCCGAACAGGTAGAGCCAGTAGGCGAACATGTTGAGGCGCGGGAACGCGACGTCCGGTGCGCCGATCTGGAGCGGCATCACGGCGTTGGCGAACCCGGCGAACAGCGGCGTCGCGAACAGCAGCAGCATGATCGTGCCGTGCATCGTGAACAGCTGGTTGTACTGGTCGACGTTGTCGACGACCTGCAGGCCCGGCGCCATGAGCTCCGCCCGGATGAGCAGGGCCAGCACACCGCCGAACAGGAAGAAGATGAACGAGGTGACGAAGTAGAGGTTGCCGATGACCTTGTGGTCGGTCGTCGTCACCCACTTGACGAAGGTCTGGCCCTTGGACAGGCGCCGGTGAGCGGGCCGGACGCCCGTGACCGGGGCCTCGCGGTGGAGGGTTGCTGAAGTCATCGGTTGCTCTCAGTCCGGGCAGGTGCGGGGATCTTCTGGATGTCGCCGGAGACCATCTCCTCGCGGCTGACGTTGACGGGGATGAGGCCCTCGTTGCCGATGGACTTCAGGCGCGCCATCTCCTGGTCGTACTCGTTCTGCGGGACGACCTTGACCATGAACAGCATCTGCGAGTGGTAGGCGCCGCAGAACTCCGCGCACTTGCCCTGGAAGGTGCCGACCTGGGTCGGTGTCACCTGGAAGCCGTTGGTCTTGCCCGGGATGATGTCCATCTTCATGATGAACGCGGGGATCCAGAAGCTGTGGACCACGTCGCGGGAGTTGAGCACGAACTGGACCCGCTTGTTGACGGGCAGGTAGAGGACGGGCATCTGGGCCCGCTTGCCGGTGGTGCCGTCGAGCTCGGTGTGGGCGCCGGTCTCGTGCACGTTGGAGTCGACGTAGTTGAAGTCCCAGCTCCACTGCTTGGCCACCACGCTGACCGTCAGGTCCTTCTTGGTGTCGACCTCGACCAGCCTCGCCTCGTCGCGCGCCGTGTACCAGAAGAAGACGGCGATCATGAACACCGGGATGACGGTGTAGAGCAGCTCCATCGGCACGTTGTAGCGCAGCTGCACGGGGAGGGAACCGTCGTCGTCCTTGCGCCGGCGGTACCGGACGGCGGCGTAGATGATCAGGCCCCAGGTCAGCGCACCCACCGCGAGCACCGCGATCCAGCTGGGGATCCAGAGATCCGTGACCAGCCGCCCGGTGTCGGAGACCGCCGGAGGCAGGTAGCCGTTGGACGCCTGCGTCTGGCAACCCCCGAGGGCGAGCGTCGCGAAGCCGGCGATGCCTGCGGTGCCGACCAGGCGGCGGCGCCCGGTCCTCGCCACCACCGACGTCACCACGGGCGTGGCCGCTGGGGTGTCTTCGTGCTCAGGCACCAGGTGCACCTTTCGTTCAGTACGTGGGCGCGCGTGGCGCGCGTCGAGCTAGTTCACGTCGATCCGTAGGCCCAGCAAGGGCCACGGCGCAACCCTACCGCCCCATTCGTCACGCCGTCCGTAGGGGGCGGCTAACGTTGCAGGGTGGTCAGTCACGATCCGGGCACGAACCTTGGACCCGATGCGCCGGCCCCTTCGCAGCCTCCTTCAGCGTCCTCCTTACCCACGTCCAGGGCGAGGCCCCAAGCTCCTCGGGACGCGTTCGCACGGGCCTCACGCCACCTGCTCGACGCGGCCGCCGGGCCACTGCACCCGGTCGCGCGAGAGACGCTCCGTGCCGCGGTCGAGGTGGGCTGGGCCGACCCAGACCGGCTGCACGCCGAGGGGCGACGCGCCCGCGCGCTGCTCGACCGCTCGCGGGAGGTGCTGGCCGCCGGGCTCGGTGTCCGGCCCGCCGAGGTGAGCTTCCTGCCCAGCGGCCCGGCCGCCCTCGCCCGGGCCGTCGACGGGGTGGCGTATGCCGCCCGCCGCCGCGGGGCGCGGACCGTGGCCTCTGCGGTCGAGCACTCCGCCGTTCTCGTGCCCGGCCGGTCGCGGGTCGCGGCTGCCGGGGACGTGGCCCTGCTCGCCGAGGTTCCCGTGGACGTGACGGGCCGCGTCGACCTCGATGCCTGGGCAGCGGCCCTGGCCGTGGAGGGGACGGTCGTGGCCGCCCTGCAGAGCGCGAACGGCGAGGTGGGCACCCGCCAGCCGCTCGACCGGGCCCGGGAGCTCGCGTCCGCCCGCGGCATACCCCTGGTCGTCGACGCCATGGCGTCCCTGGGTCGCGACGACGCGCCGGCCGCGTGGGACGTGCTCGTCGGGGACGCCCGGTCCTGGGGCGGCCCGCCGCTCGGCGTGCTCGTCGTGCGCGAGGGCGTGCGGTGGCAGTGGCTGGATGCGCGGGCGGACGTGGAGCACGGCCGTGCCGAGGTCACTCCGTGGGTCCCGCTCGCCCTCGCGGCGGCGGAGGCCTGGCAGCAGACGGCGTCGACCCGTGCCGACGACGCCCGCACCACGCGGTCCCTGGTGGCGGCGATCCGTGCGGCCGCCTCCTCGGTCCCGGACACCGAGGTCGTCGGCGACCCCGACGACCGCCTCCCGCACGTCGTCACGTTCTCCAGCCTCTACGTCGACGGCGAGGCCGTGGTCGGGGCGTTCGACCGGGCCGGCTTCGCCGTCGCCAGCGGCTCGGCCTGCACGTCGAGCACGCTCGAGCCGAGCCACGTGCTGGCCGCGATGGGGGTGCTGACCCACGGCAACGTGCGGGTCACCCTGCCCCTGCCCGCCGTCTCCCCCGCCCTGGCCGAGGACGTGGACGCCTTCCTCTCCGCCCTGGCGCCCACGGTCGCCGGGGTGCGGGCCGAGCTGGGCGTGGCGGGACTGTGAGCGCCGGAGAGGAGACCGTCCTCGACGCCCGCGGCCAGCGGTGTCCACTGCCCGTCATCCGCCTCGCCCGGCTGGTGCAGGACAGGCCCGGCGTCGGGGTGGTCGTGGTCCTGGCGACCGACCCCGCGGCCGCCCACGACGTGCCCGCCTGGTGCCGGATGCGTGGCCACCGCTTCCTCGAGGCACGTGTGGAGGACGACCACACGGCCTACGTCGTCGAGGTGGCTACGCCCAGCACGGCGGCAGCGGGGCGCTGAGCACCGTCGGCAGGATCGCGAGGTACTCCTCCCGCGGGACCTCGCGCACCCCGAGCGTGGCGAGGTGGGGCGTCTGCCACTGGACGTCGACGAGGCGGCGCGGGTCGCCGTCGGCGAGGAGCAGGTCGCGCAGGCCCACGAGGGCGACCTTCGAGGCGTCCCGCGCGTGGTGGAACATCGACTCACCGGCGAAGAGGCCGCCGATGGCCACGCCGTAGAGGCCGCCGACGAGCCGGCCGTCCTGCCAGGCCTCGATCGAGTGCGCCCACCCGGCCCGGTGCAGCTCGACGTAGGCGTCGATGATCGCAGGGGTGATCCAGCGACCGTCGCGGTCGGGCGCCGCGCAGGCCTCGATGACCCCGAGGAAGTCGGTGTCGACGTGGACCTCGAAGTGCGCGACCGCCTTGCGCAGCGACCGGCTGACCTTGAGCTCGCGCGGGCGCAGGACGCCCCGGGGGTCCGGGGACCACCAGCCGAGCGGCTCGGCGCCGTGGTCGCCGATGCCCATCGGGAACACTCCGACGGAGTACGCCTCGTAGAGGGTCGCGACGTCGAGGTCGGCGCCGATGCCCACCAGGTCCTCCCCCGGCGGCACGCGCTCGAGCGCGAAGTCCCAGGAGGTGGGCGGTGGCGGCGTGGGCACTGACGGCTCCCGGCTCTCGTGCGGCTGCTGGGGGGTGTGGGCAGGCTCGTCAGCGTCCGGGGAGGGGCGTCACGGCCGCGGGCAGGTGATGTGCGGGGCGATCTCGTCGGCCGAGTCGGGGCCGTACGCCTCCGCGAGCCGCTCGAGGAAGCGCGCCTTGCCGAGCGCGTACTCCTGCGTGCCCACGGTCTCGATGACGTAGGTGGCGAGCATGGAGCCGAGCTCTGCACAGCGCTGCACGGGCAGCCCGGCGGCCAGACCGGTCAGGTAGCCGGCGCGGAAGGCGTCGCCGACCCCGGTCGGGTCGGCCTTGCGCACCTCGCGGGCGACCTTGACCTCGACCGGCTCCTCGCCGCGCACCCGGACGGTGACGCCGTCCTTGCCGCGGGTCTTGACCTGGACGCGCACCCGGTCAGCGAGCTCGTCCTCGCTCCAGCCGGTCTTCTGGCAGGCGAGGTGGCTCTCGTACTCGTTGGTGAAGAGGTAGTCGGCGCCGTCGATGAGCCGTTCGATGGTGGGGCCGTCGCAGAAGGCCAGCTGCTGCGAGGGGTCGGCCGCGAACGGGATGCCGCGGGACCGGCACTCGTCGGTGTGGCGCAGCATCGCCTCGGGGTCGTTGGCCCCGATGACGACGAGGTCGAGCCCGCCCACGCGCTGGGCGACTGGGGCCAGCTCGATGTCGCGGGCCTCGGTCATGGCCCCGGCGTAGAAGGTCGCGATCTGGGCCATGTCACGGTCGGTCGTGCAGATGAAACGGGCGGTGTGCTGCGACTCGGAGTAGTGGACGGCGCCGCAGTCGACGCCGTGGCGCTCGAGCCAGCTCCGGTAATCGGTGAAGTCCTCGCCGACCGCACCGACGAGCAGCGGCCGCTGGCCGAGGTTGGCCATGCCGAAGGCGATGTTGGCCGCGACCCCGCCTCGGCGGACCTGCAGGTCGGAGGTGAGGAACGACAGGGAGATCTTGTCGAGCTGCTCGACGACGAGCGAGTCGGCGAAGAGCCCGTCGAAGGTCATGAGGTGGTCGGTGGCGATGGAACCGGTGATGGCGATCTGCACGGGACGAACCTACCCGGCCGGCGCCCAACCCCCACCACCACCGCCCGACCATGGCCGTGGGATGCACTGCGCCGGCCGGACTGCCGGGGGCCCCGCGGGCCCCGGGGATGCGGAAGGGCCCGACCGTGGTGGTCGGGCCCTTCCGGTGGTGCTGGGTGCCGCTGCGTGCTGCGAGCGGCTCAGCTGAAGGAGTCGCCGCACGCGCAGCTGCTGCCGGCGTTCGGGTTGTCGATCGTGAAGCCCTGCTTCTCGATCGTGTCGGCGAAGTCGATCGTGGCGCCCTCGAGGTAGGGGGAGCTCATCCGGTCGACGACGACCTCGACACCGTCGAAGTCGCGGACGAGGTCACCGTCGAGCGTGCGCTCGTCGAAGTAGAGCTGGTAGATCAGGCCCGAGCAGCCGCCGGGCTGGACACCCACGCGCAGGCGCAGGTCGTCGCGACCCTCCTGCTCGAGCAGGCTCTTGACCTTCGTGGCCGCGACGTCCGTCAGGACGACACCGTGGGCGGGAGCCTCGGTCTGAACCTCGGCGGGAGATGCGTTCGTCTCGACACTCATGTGTTGGTCCTTCACGTCGTGGAGCATGGGTCTGGAGTGACAACCCCTGCGGCGCCGGATGTGTTCCCGGGCGCCTTTCCACCATACGTCGGGGGTCCGGCAAACGGTGCACGCTCCCCATGGACGGCGCCATGGACGGCGCCTTGGACGGTGTCATGGCCGGTGTGATGGCCGGTGTCGTGGACGGGTCCGGGCGGCGTCAGGACCTCGTCTCGACCGGTGCCGGCTCACCGGAGGCTCAGGACGTCGACGGGGACCAGGTTCGCGCGACGCGCGCTGCGCGGTCGGCCAGACGTGACGCCGGCTCGGCGAGCGCGGCGGCCACCTGGTCGGGACGTTCGGCGACGGCATACACGCCCGAGAGCCCGGCCGCCATGGCCTCGCGGCGCCCGACGAGCGACTGTCCGGGGACGGCGACGACCGGGACCCCGACGCGTGCGGCCGCCTCCGCGACGCCCACGACGACCTTGCCCTGCAGCGACTGCCAGTCGAAGCTGCCCTCACCCGTGACGACGAGGTCGGCCGCCGCGACGAGGTCGGCGAAACCGACGGCGTCGAGGACGGCCTCGACGCCCGAGACCCGGCGCGCGCCCAGCAGGTGCAGCGCGTAGCCCAGGCCGCCGGCCGCGCCGGCCCCGGGCTCCCGCTCGGGCTTGAGGAGGTTCCCGGTCAGCAGGTCGCGCGCCGGGGGCCGCACCCGGGCCACGACGCTCGCGAAGTGACCCAGGGCGCCCTCGAGCCGCTGGGCGTCCTCCTCCGAGGCGCCCTTCTGCGGTGCGAAGACGGCGCTTGCCCCCTTGAGCCCGAGCAGCGGCGAGTCGACGTCGCTCGCGATGACGAGGTCGATCCCGCGCAGCCGGTCACGGGCGGCGTCCAGGCCGGCGACGTCTGCGGGCGACGTGGCGGCCAGGGCCAGCCCCCCGCGCCCCAGTCGCTCTGCGGGACCGACCCCGAGCGCCGCCAGCAGGCCCGCTCCGGCGTCGTTGGTGCCGGAGCCGCCGAGCCCCACGACCACCCGCCGGGCGCCGGCCTCGATCGCCGCCAGCAGGAGCGTGCCCACGCCGGTGGTCGTCGTACGGGTCGGGTCACGCTCGTCGGGCGCCAACAGGTGCAGTCCCGCGGCCTGGGCGCACTCCACGTATGCCGTCCGGCCGCCTGCGCCGGTCGTCAGCAGGATCGACCCGGGGACCTCGCGGCCCAGCGGGTCGGTGGTCACGACCGCGTGCACCTCGCCGGGCAGGTTCTCGGCGAGGACGTCCACGAAGCCGGGGCCACCGTCGGAGAGCGGGACCAGGGTGAGCCGGTCCCCGGGGGCGGTCCGCGCCCAGCCCTCGGCGAGAGCAGCTGCGGCCTGCCGCGCCGTCAGGGTGCCGGTGTAGCAGTCCGGGGCGATGATCACGTGCACGGCGGCATCCTGCCACTGCCGACGTGCAGACAGGCGGCGGCCGGGTGGCGCAAGGGCGTGGCGAGCCGGTGCTGGCATTCGGCGCGGCGGCATACGATTTGGCCATGACGACCGACACGGCCACGGCACGCGCAGCGGGGCCCGCCCCGCTCCCCCTCCTCGTGCTCGGCGGCGGCACCGAGCTGCACACCGAGCGAGGCGTCGAGTGCCCCGGCGAGCTGCCTGCCCCGTCCGCCCCGGACCTGGTCGAGCGGGCCCGCGCCGCGAAGGCGGCCCTCGGCGACCGGGTCTTCGTCCTCGGCCACCACTACCAGCGCGACGAGGTCATCGAGTTCGCCGACGTGACCGGCGACTCGTTCAAGCTCGCCCGCGACGCGGCAGCCCGCCCCGACGCGCCCTACATCGTCTTCTGCGGCGTGCACTTCATGGCCGAGTCGGCCGACATCCTCACCAGCGCCGCCCAGACCGTGATCCTGCCCGACCTCGCCGCCGGCTGCTCCATGGCCGACATGGCCGCCATCGCCCAGGTCGAGGACTGCTGGGACCAGCTCGCCGCCGCAGGCATCGCCGAGCAGACGATCCCCGTCACGTACATGAACTCCTCCGCGGCGATCAAGGCCTTCACCGGGCGGCACGGCGGCACCATCTGCACGTCCTCGAACGCCGCCACCGCCCTCGACTGGGCCTTCGAGCAGGTCGGCGGTCTCGGCGTCGACGGGAAGGGGACCGGCAAGGTCCTCTTCCTGCCCGACCAGCACCTCGGCCGCAACACCGCGGTGCGCGAGCTCGGCCTCACCCTCGAGGACTGCGTCGTCTGGGACCCGCACCGCCCGAACGGCGGCCTGAGATCCGAGCAGCTGCAGGCGGCCCGGATGATCCTGTGGCGCGGTCACTGCTCGGTGCACGGCCGTTTCTCGGTCGAGGCGGTGCAGGCGGCTCGCCGCGAGGTCCCCGGCGTCAAGGTCATCGTCCACCCCGAGTGCCGCTACGAGGTTGTGGAGCTCGCCGACGAGGTCGGCTCGACCGAGAAGATCATCCAGACCATCGCGGCCGCACCCGCCGGCACCTCCTGGGTCGTCGGCACCGAGCTCAACCTGGTGCGCCGGCTGGCACAGCAGTTCCCCGAGCAGCGCATCGCCTTCCTCGAGAAGAACGTCTGCTACTGCTCGACGATGAACCGGATCGACCTGCCGCACCTCGTCTGGGCCCTCGAGTCCCTCGTCGAGGGGCGCGCGGTCAACCCCATCCGCGTCGACCCCACCGTCGCGGCCGAGGCCCGGGCGGCGCTCGACCGCATGCTCGCCCTGCCCGGCAAGAGCTCCAGGGACTGAGACCGGGTGTCCGACCCGGCAAGAGGCCAGCGCTCTCTGGACCGCGTGGCCGTCATCTCCGACGTCCACGGCAACGTGACGGCGCTGCGTGCGGTGCTCGCCGACATCGAGACCCGCGGCATCGCACGCATCCTCAACCTCGGCGACGTCGTGGGCAAGGGCCCCCGCGGGGCCGAGGCGGTCAAGCTGTGCCGCGAGGCGTGCGAGGCCACGGTCCGCGGCAACTGGGACGCCTTCATCTCGGCCAGGGACAAGCAGCCCTGGGAGCACGGCCAGTGGGTCCGTGACCGGCTCGGTGACGACGAGATCTCCTGGCTGGCAGGGCTGCCGGGCACCCATGAGCTGGTGATGAGTGGCCACCGCATCCGGCTCTTCCACGCCTCGCAGGTCAGCGAGTTCCATCGCGTGCACGTCCATCACACGCAGGAGCAGTTCCGCGGCATGTTCACCAACACCGACTTCACCGGTGACTTCACGACCGGGGGCCAGGAGCCAGGAGCAGCTCCCGACGTCGTCGGCTACGGCGACATCCACAGCGCCTACCTGGAGGTCGACGAGGGGCTGACCCTCTTCAACGCCGGCGCCGTCGGGAACCACCTCGACGCACCGAGCGCGCCCTATGCCGTCCTCGAGGGCGTGGCGGACTCCCCCGACCCGGGGCCGTTCTCGATCTCGTTCACAAGGGTGTCCTACGACATCGAGGCGGAGATCGCGGTGGGCTTCGAGCTGGGAATGCCGGAGGCCGACGCCTACGCCCTCGAGCTGCGCGACGGCATCTTCCGGGGCTCGGCCAAGCCGGTCGACTGACCGGGCGGGGGCCGCGTCCAGCGCGGGGCGAGATGCCCCGATGTGCGCTCGCGCGCGTTTCCGCCTAGTTTCTACGGGCCGGGGGGCTGACGAAACGGAGGACCTCCATGAGCACGGAGACCAACCCGGCTCCGGCCGAGGCTGCCGCTCACGACGCGGCCGCACGCACCACGGGCGCCGAGGCCGACAAGGGGTCGGACCTCTCGACGGGGCTGAAGAACCGCCACCTGACGATGATCTCGATCGCGGGGGTCATCGGGGCCGGGCTCTTCGTGGGTTCGGCCACCGCGATCGCCGACGCGGGGCCGGCGGTGCTGCTCAGCTACCTCGCCGCGGGGACGCTGGTCGTCCTCGTGATGCGGATGCTCGGCGAGATGGCGACGGCCAACCCCGACACCGGCTCGTTCTCGACGTATGCCGACCGCGCCCTGGGGCGCTGGGCCGGCTTCTCGGTGGGCTGGCTCTACTGGTGGTTCTGGGTGCTCGTCATCCCGTGGGAGTCCATCGTGGCCGGCCGCGTCGCCCACGGCTTCTTCCCCGCCGTGCCGGAGTGGGCCTTCGCCGCAGGCATCCTCGTCGCGCTGGTGGCCACGAACCTGGCGTCGGTCAAGAACTACGGCGAGTTCGAGTTCTGGTTCGCCCTCATCAAGGCCGCAGCCATCGCCGTCTTCATCGTCGTCGGCATCCTCGCGATCGCGGGCGTCCTGCCGGGCAACGGGGCCAGCGGGCTGCGCCAGCTGACCGCCGGGGGCTTCGCGCCGAACGGCTGGAGCGCCGTCATCACGGCGATCGCCATCACGATGTTCTCCTTCATGGGCACCGAGATCGTCACCATTGCGGCGACCGAGTCCAAGGACCCCGTGCAGGGCATCCACCGGGCGACCAACAGCGTCATCTGGCGCATCGGCACCTTCTACCTCGCCTCGATCTTCATCGTCGTGTCGCTCGTGCCGTACTCGGTGTTCGCGTCCGGCAAGGGCGCGGGCGGGCACGAGATCGGGACCTACGGCGAGGCGCTGACCGCGATGGGGCTCGCCCCCGACACCGCCTACACGCTCGTCAACATCATCGTGCTGACGGCCGTGTCGAGCTGCCTCAACTCCGCCCTCTACACCGCCTCGCGCATGGCGTTCTCGCTCTCCGTGCGCGGTGATGCCCCCTCGTCCTGGGGTCGGGTCAGCGGCTCGAAGGTCCCGTCTCGCGCCGTGCTGGCATCGAGTGCGGTGGCGGTCGCCTGCCTGGTGCTCCACTACGGCTTCTCCGGCACGGGCCTGTTCGACTTCCTGCTCCTGACGTCCGGCGGCGTGGCGCTCGTCATCTACCTCGTCATCGCGCTCTCGCAGCTGGTTGAGCGACGGCGCTCCGACGCCGCCGGGCAGCGGCCGCCGGTGCGCATGTGGCTCTATCCCGGCCTGACCTGGGCCACCATCGCGTTCATCGTGGTGGTGATGGCCGTGATGGCCTTCGGCCCCTCCAAGCTCGAGCTCTACTGGACCCTCGCCCTGGCTGCGGTCACCGTCTCGGCCGGCGTGCTCGTGCAGCGCCGACACCGTGGCGAGCTCGGCCGCCTGGACGAGCGCGAGTCCGCCCGGGCAGGGGCGGGACGCGCAGGCCACTGACCTGCGCGACGTGGCGTGACGGCATACGCGAGCGCCCGGGAGCCGTGCTGGCCGCCGGGCGCTCGTGGTCGTATGCCGTCGCCTCAGCGGGCGGGGCGCAGCGCTCCCAGCCGGGCCAGCAAGACGGCCTCGGCGACGCAGACCTTCTCGAACTCGCCGAGGTGCAACGACTCGTTGGCACCATGCGCGCGCGTGTCGGGGTCCTCCACGCCGGTGACGATGATCGCGGCCTCGGGAAAGCGGGCGACGAAGTCGGAGATGAACGGGATGGACCCGCCGACCCCCATGTCGACCGGTGCGGTTCCCCAGGCGTCGGCGAAGGACGCGCGCGCCTCGTCGTAGATCGGGCCGTCGGCCTCGGCCGCGAAGCC
The DNA here is from genome assembly GCF_041941675.1 of Terrabacter sp. BE26. GTDB lineage: Bacteria > Actinomycetota > Actinomycetes > Actinomycetales > Dermatophilaceae > Terrabacter. The sequence continues at coordinate 4,281,526 of NZ_CP090122.1, forward strand.
GGAGCCGTGCTCCTCGAGCTCGACGGTCACCTTCGACCCCCACGGCGCGTGCTCGAGCAGGTGCTGCTCCAGCAGCTCGAACGCTGCTGCCGGGTCCTGGGTCGGGGCCAGGCGCATCGAGACCTTCGCGGCGGCGCGGGCGGCCAGCGTGTTCGACGCCTTGTCGACCGACGTCACGTCCATGCCGATGGTGGTGATGGACGGCTTGTTCCACAGGCGGGTCAGGATGGAGCCGGTGCCGATGAGGTCGACGCCGTCGAGCAGGCCCGACTCCTCGCGGAAGCGCGCCTCGTCGTAGTCGAGCTCGGCGGCAGTGCCCTCCTCGAGGCCCTTCACGGCCACGTTGCCGTCCTCGTCGTGCAGGCTGGCCAGTAGCCGGATGAGGGCCGTCACGGCGTCCGGCGCGGCGCCCCCGTACATGCCCGAGTGCACCGAGTGGTCCAGGGTCTGGACGCGGACGACGGCCCGGACACCGCCGCGCAGCGTGGTGGTCAGGGCCGGCTCGCCGATGGCCCAGTTGCCGGAGTCGGCGATGACGATGGCGTCGGCGGACAGGCGGTGGCCGTGCTTCTCGAGAATCTGCGGGAGGGAGGCCGATCCGAACTCCTCCTCGCCCTCGACGAAGACCGTGACACCGACGGGCAGGTTGCCGGCGTGCGCGCGCAGGGCCGCGACGTGGGCCATCACGCCGGCCTTGTCGTCGGCGGCACCGCGGCCGTAGAGCCGGCCGTCACGCTCGGTGGGCTCGAACGGCGAGCTGTCCCAGTCGGCGTCGTCGCCGGGCGGCTGCACGTCGTGGTGCGCGTAGAGCGTCACCGTGGGCGCGCCCTCGGGCCCGTCGATGTGCCCGATGACGGCCGGGCGACCGCCCTCGACGACGATGTCGACGTCGAGCCCCTCGCGGCGCAGGAGCTCGGCGACGGCCTCGGCGCTGCGCGCCACCTGGCTCTGGTCGAACGAGGAAGCCGAGACGCTCGGGATGCGCACGAGCTGCTCGAGGTCGGCCCGGACCTGCGGCATCAGGCCTGCCACACGGTCGCGGATCTGCTGGATCTGGTCGGGGGTGAGCGCGTCATCAGTCACCCCCTGACCCTATCGAGTGCCTCCCGCACCGGGGCTGCGCGACTAGGGTGGCGGACGTGGTGGATGCGCCGCTGCCCGACCCCGCGCTGGTGGTCCTCGTCGGACCCTCGGGCGCCGGCAAGTCCACGTGGGCGGCGACGCGCTTCCGAGCCCAGGAGATCGTCGCCTCCGACGACCTGCGGGCCGTCGTAGGCAGCGGGCCCTCCGACCTGGAGGCTTCGGCCGACGCCTTCGTGCTGCTCGACCAGATCGTTGCGGCGCGGATCGGTCGCGGCCTCACGACGGTGGTCGACACCTTGGGGATGGAGCCGGAGCGCAGGCGTCGGCACCTCGGCCTGGCCCGAGCGCGTGGGCTGCCCGCGGTTGCCGTCGTGTTCGAGACTCCCGTCGCGCTCGTCCGCCACCGCAACAGCCGGCGCGACCGACCGGTGCCTGCGGCCGCGCTGGCTGGCCAGGTGCGGCGCCACGTGGACGCGGTGGCGCAGCTCCGGTCGGAGGGCTGGGACCAGATCAGGCTCGTCGCCCCGGACTCGGCCGCAGGCCCGGTGCCCCAGGTGCAGAGCCCGCCGACCAGTCTCAGCCACGACTTCGGAGTGATCCTCCAGGTGTCCCGGTTCCCTTGGGGCGAGGAGCCGCTCGCGTGGCTCACCGACATCGCCAGGGCGACGGAAGAGGCCGGCCTGCAGGGAATCGCCTTGATGGACCACCTCATCCAGATCCCCCAGGCAGGTCGTGCCTGGGAGCCGCTTCCCGAGCTCTGGGTCACCCTCGGGGTCCTGGCCGGACTGGGCACACGGTTGCGGCTCGGCCCGCTCGTCTCACCCGTGACGTTCCGCCCAGCCGGGATCACCGCCAAGGCAGCCGCGACCCTCGACGCGATCACCGGTGGAGGGACCTTCCTCGGCATCGGCGCAGGGTGGTGGGCACGCGAGCACGCGGCATACGGCTTGCCCTTCCCGAGCCCCAGGGAACGTCTCGACGGGCTCGAGAGCGCCATCGAGACGATCCGCGCCCTGTGGGCAGCCGGTACGAAACCGTATGCGGGCCAGCGTGTCTTCCTACCCGAGACCACAGGCTATCCGCGCCCGGCAGGCGCGGTGCCCATCGTCGTCGGAGGTACGGGAGCCCGCTCGCTCCGGGTCGCTGCCCGGCTCGGCGACGGCTGCAACGTGCCGAGCGACGACGCCACCCTCGCGCGCGCGATCCCGCTCCTCCGAGCCGAGTGCGACGCCGTCGGTCGCCCTCACGAGGACGTGGCCGTGACCGTGCTCGACGTGCCCGTCGTGGGGCGCGATCGCGACGACGCCTGGGCGCGGGTCGAACGGCTTCGGGGGCGCACCCCGGCCGCCACCTACGCGGCCCGGCACCACGCGGGCTGCGTCTCGCAGCACCGAGACCGTTACGCCCGGCTGTCCGAGCGTGGCGTCAGCTCCGTGTTCCTCGCTCTGCCAGACCTGTCCGGCCCTGAGGACGTCCTCGCGCTGGAGCCCCTGGCGTCCCCGTGAAACCGTGGTCTGCTCCGGACATGGACGACGCGGTGCGGGCGGCGTTCGAGGCAGTTCCCCGTGCCGGCTTCCTCCCCGGCACCCAGCGGTGGCGCGCCGACTTCGACGGCCCGATCGGGATCGGCCACGGCCAGACGAACTCCCAACCGCGCACTGTTGCAACGATGCTCACCCTGCTTGACGTCCAGCCTGGACAGCGGGTGCTCGACGTGGGCTCCGGATCGGGTTGGACGACAGCCCTGCTCGGACATCTCGTCGGTTCCACCGGCACGGTCCTCGGCGTCGAGCTCGAGCCCGAGCTCGCCAGCTGGGGAGCGCAGAACCTGTCCCGCACCGACCTGCCGCACGCCTCCATCCGCATCGCCGAACCGGGGGTCCTCGGCGCACCCGCAGAGGCGCCGTGGGACCGCATCCTCGTCTCGGCCGGCGTCTCCACGCTGCCCTCGGCCCTCGTCGACCAGCTGGCACCGCAGGGGCTGATGGTGATCCCCGTCGGGGGGCGGCTGACCACGGTGGCGCTCGAGGCGGGGACGACACGGACCACGGTGCACGGCCCGTACCTGTTCGTTCCGCTGCGGTGACCGACGACTCGGCACGGCTCGCCGTCCTCGGTCTCAGCTCGCCCGGACACGAGGTGGTCGCGCAGCTCAAATCCGGGTGAAAGTGACTCTGCGGACTACGGGTTCGTCGTCGCAACCGTGGGAATAACCTGAATTCCAGGTGCCGTCGTCGGGGGTGGGTTGCATGAGCGTCTACTTGGCCTCAGTCCGAGTCTCGGGACCGGCGTGGCCGCGCTCAGGACGGATCGTCGCAGGCACCAGATCCGCGACGTCCACGCTCGGCCACAGCGACAGGAGGTCGCCACGATGAAGGACGTCCCTGACCCGCGAGCCCAGGGCAGTACCGAGATACTCGCGGCCGAGGATCTACGAAAGACGTACGGAGACAGGGTGGCCCTCAAGGGCCTCACCTTCTCACTCGACGCCGGAAGGGTCCTCGGCTTCCTCGGTCCGAACGGTGCCGGCAAGACCACCTCCATCCGGATCCTCACCACGATCCTCCGACCGAGCGCGGGCCGGTTCAGCGTGGACGGGATCGGCTCGGACCGGCCCCAGGAGATCCGTCGCCGAATCGGCGTCCTGCCAGAGGGACTGGGGTTCCCCAGGCAGATGACGGCCCGCGGATACCTGTCCTACTTCGCACAGCTCTACGGCCGGCCGGCCGGCGAGGCCCGACGCATCGCCGCCGACCTGCTCGAGGACGTGGGCCTGCAGAACCGAGCGGACTCGAGCGTCGGCTCCTTCAGCCACGGCATGCGCCAGCGACTCGGCATCGCGCGGGCGCTCGTGAACGACCCGGCCGTGGTGTTCCTCGACGAGCCCACGCTGGGACTGGATCCGCGCGGGCAGCGAGAGCTGTTGCGGCTGATCCAGCGGATCGCCAGGGAGCGCAGGACGGGCGTCGTGCTGTGCAGCCACCTCCTGTCCGAGATCGAGGGGGTCTGCGACGAGGTGGTGATCATGAGTGCGGGGGTGGTCGTCGCCAAGGGCACTGTCGCGGAGGTCGTCGGAGCCTCCCGTCCGGAGCTCGACCACGTCGTACGCATACGCGTCCCGGTGGCGTCGATCGCCAGGACCCAGGAGCTCTTGAGGGAGGTCCCCGGCATCGACGGGGACGTGCGCTCGGAGGACTCCACGGGGTGGGTCGACGTGAAGCTGCGCGCCTCCAACGGCTCAGGAGCAGATGCGTCCCAGGTCAGGAACCGCCTGCTCGAGTCCCTCATCAGGGCGGACGTTCCCGTCCTGGGCTTCGACACGGGTGGCGGGCGACTCGAGGACGTCTTCCTCAGGTTGACCGCGGAGGCGATCCAATGAGCCAGGACCTCTCACTGGCCGCCGGGCGCGTGGCGGCGCCGGGTCGGACCGCTGCCCCCTGGTGGCTGATCTTCAAGCAGGAGTGCCTGGAGATGTGGGCGGGAGGACGCGTGCTCAGGTTCCTCGCGCTCTACACGGTCCTCATGTCGGTCACGGCCTACCTGCTGGCCACGAACAACGACCTGAAGCTGGTCACGATGAAGGCGTCCGTCGTGGTCGCGGTCACGTCGACCATCACCTTCGGGCTGTTCATGGGCCTGGTCATCGGCGCGGAGAGCATCAGCGGCGAGCGGGAACGCGCCACGCTGGAGCCGCTGCTCCTCACCCCGTCCGGTCCCCGGCAGATCGTGCTGGGCAAGTTCCTGGCCGCCCTCTCCCCCTGGCCCGCAGCGTTCCTCCTCTCGGTGCCCTACGTTGCGACGCTCTCGCACGGGGACCCGGTGCTGTGGACCGCCCTGTTCTGGAGTGCGGTGCTGGGCAGCCTGCTGGCCGTGGCCTTCGTGGGCTTCGGCATGCTGGTGAGCATCTGGTCCGACTCCAGCAAGATCAGCCTCTTCATCTGCCTGCTCGTCTATGCCGGGTTGCTCATCCCGGCTCAGCTGCCCACTGAGTTCCTCAACTCGTCGGGTGGTGTCCTCGTCTCGGCCGTCGACCCGCTGGAGTCGGCGAGCCGGCTGCTGACCATCGTGGTGGACCAGAACAGGCCGCTGAGCGAGGCGTGGGTCTACCTGGTCGCCCCTGCTGTGATGACAGCGGTCATCGTGGGCGTCCTCTTCCTCCACTCCGCACGGCGCGTCCGTCTCGCGGCGGAGTGACACGGCCGCCGCCTCGCGACGGCACACCGCATCAGGCACCAGCCAGGAAGGCATTGTCATGAGCGTGGCACAGCAGCGACGCAGTCAGCGGGTCGAGGTGGCGGAGCGGCGCGGGATGGCTCCACCGGTGTGGTGGTTGGTCTTCAGGCAGGAGTTCGTCGACCTGTGGACCGGCGGACGGGTGATGCTGCTGTTGATCCTCTTCAGCCTCGTCATGTCCGTGACGTCGGCACTGCGGCAGTTCGAGAGCGAGCTCAGCCTGATCCCTCCGGTGGAGATGGCGTTCCTGACCATCCTCAGCGGCATCTCCTTCGGGCTCTTCGTCGGGTTGGTCATCGGAGCGGACAGCATCAGCGGTGAGCGCGAGCGGGCGACCCTGGAGCCGCTGCTGCTGACGCCCGCCCGGCCGCGACAGGTCGTGATCGGCAAGTTCCTCGCCGCCATGTCCCCGTGGCCGGTGACCTTCCTGCTCACGATCCCGTACGTCGTCGTCCTCGCGCAGGGGGCCGACGTCATCCGCGAGGGGCTCCTGCTGGGAGCCCTCCTCGGCGGGCTCCTCGCACTCGCCTTCACCGGGTTCGCGATGATCCTCAGCATCTGGGCAAGGTCGAACAGGGCGAGCCTCTTCGCCAGCCTGGTGGTCTACCTCGTCTTCCTCATCCCGACCCAGTGGCCGGGCAGCGCCCAGAAGGGTGACCTCGGCTATCTGATCCAGCAGTTCAACCCCCTCCAGGCCTCGAGCGAGTTCCTGGAGAAGGTGCTCGTGAACAACCGGACGGTGGCGGAGAAGATGCCCTACCTGCTGGCCGCGATCTTCTCCGCCGTGGGTGTGCTGGCCGTGCTCTTCCTGTATGCCGCCCCCCGCCTGCGTCTCGACCGGGACGCCACCCGGTCGGGCCTCGCGAGACCCGGGCGCCTGGCGGGCCTGCTTCTCGTCGGAGGCGTCGCGGCAGCCCTGGTCGTCACGCCCGCCGGACGGGCACAGGCAGCGCCCACGGCTGCCGGGCAGGGACTGCAGGTCTCCGTCGACCTGCGGTACAAGACGGTCAACGCCGGCGACGAGGTCGAGTTCACCACCGTCGTGACCAACGCAGGTGCGACGGCGACAGCACCGCTCAACGTCGCGATGAACATCGTCAAGACGGGCAAGGGCGACCCGGTCGACCCCGAGGACTGGTCGCCCGAGCGGACCCAGCAGGTCGACCCGCTCGCCCCCGGTGAGTCCAGCGAGCAGTCGTGGACCGTCGAGGCGATCCTGGAGGGCGACTACATGGTCTACATGACGGTCCTGCCCAAGCCGCGCGGGCCGAACGCGACGTCGGAACCGGTCTCCAGCCCGGGCATCCACCTCACCGTGAGGGCGTTCGAGAAGACGAACCCGGGTGGCGTGCTCCCCGTGGCGATCGCGACCCCGGTCGCCCTGATGCTGATCGCCGTCCTCCCGACGCTCCGCCGCCGACGCGCCACGGCCGAGGCGCCCCAGGACGAGCTCTGACTCCGTCGCCGGCGTGCACAGCCGCGCTCGCCCAGGCCGAACAAGGAAGGAAAGGTCCAGATGCCCACTGCAGACGGCTGGAGTCCGACGCGACGGCGTCTCCTGATGATGGCGGGCGTCGCGGCCGGCGGAGCCCTGCTGGCGGGATGCAGCACGTCCCCCGACCAGACGACGGCGCCTCCGGACGGGCCCTCGAGCGTCGGGTTCTCGTCGACGTCGACCGGCCCGGACCCGGACGAGCGCGGGACGGCGACGCAGGACCCGGGTGCCGCCAAAGCCGTCACCGCCGGAACGATCCCGGTGGAGGTCGGATCGGCAAGTGGAGCCAAGGAGTTCCACTACGACAAGGTGACGATCACGGAGCCCGCGGGCCACAAGATCAAGCTCAGGTTCGTCAACCACACCGACTCGAAGGACGAGGTCGGCCACAACTGGGTCCTCGTGAGAGCCGGGCAGGAGGCCACGGTCGTGGCCAGCGGCCTGGCAGCGGGTGATGACAACGACTGGCTGAACGTCGACGACCCTGCCATCGTCGCGCACACGCGGCTGATCGAAGGGGGCCAGAGCAACACGATCACCTTCACAGCCCCGCCGGGCACCTACACCTACCTGTGCACCTTCCCCCAGCACTACGCCGCGGGCGAGAAGGGCACGCTCATCATCAAGTAGCCCCCCGGCCCCGGCTCTCCACCCTGGCCGGGCCTCCGGCCGACGTCGACGATGCGGGGGCCGGCCGCACTTCGGCTTAGAGTGTCCTCGTGTTCGGACGCAAGAAGACCCTCAACGAAGAGCTCGCTCCCACGGTCACCACGGACCAGGAGGCGCGACCCGGTGCCAAGAACCGGCCGACGCCGAAGCGGCGCGAGCAGGAGGCCCTCAACAAGCGTCCCCTGATCGTCACCGACCGCAAGGCGGCCGGCCAGCAGGACAAGGCGGCCCGCCGCGAGGCGATGGCCAGGCAGCGCGCCGGCATGATGACGGGCGAGGACAAGTACCTCCCTGCCCGTGACAAGGGCCCGCGTCGCCGCTTCATCCGCGACGCGGTCGACTCCCGCTGGAACATCGGCGAGTTCATGCTGCCCGTGATGCTCATCGTGCTGCTGCTCAGCTTCGTCAAGCAGAGCTGGGCCCTGCTGCTCGTCTTCGTCCTCGTCTACGGCCTGATCCTCGTGGCCATCGGCGACGCCCTGCTCATGTGGCGCCGGACCCGCCGCAAGGTCGAGGACAAGTTCGGCTCGGCCGAGCGGGGCGACGCGTGGTACGCGATCATGCGCGCCTTCCAGATGCGCCGCACCCGCATGCCGAAGCCCCAGGTCGACCGGGGCCGGCGCCCGGCCTGACCCAGCTCGTCCAGCCCCCGTCAGCCGCCGTCAGCCCTGCAGGTCGGCGAAGGCGAGCGGCGCCCGGGTGACGGCATACGTGGCGAAGTAGAGCTTCTCCACCGACCCGTCCTCGTCCCGCACCACCTCGAGCAGCTCCCCGCGCTCGCGGCCCTCGACGGCGCGGAAGCGGTCGGTGCCGTGGGCGGCATACCGCGTCTCGGACAGCGGGTCGTCCTCCGACAGGCGCGACCACAGCTGCCCGTCGCGCACGAAGAACGTGATGGGCGAGCCCTCGGACCACCAGAGGCCGAGCAGCTCGGCCAGCTCGGGCTGCGGCGTCTCGGGGACCCAGGCCTCGGCCTGGGGCGGCTCGGCGTCCAGGACCGCCTCGACGAGGTCGGTCGCCAGCTTCAGGGTGAGCGCCCCGGACGTGGCGTTGGCGAAGACCACGGCACCGACACCCTCCTTGCGCCGGACCCGCAGCCCCGTCAGGAAGCCCGGCATGGCGCCGCCGTGCCCCACGAAGACCCGGTCACCGCGGCGTCCCATGCCGAAGCCGAGGCCGTAGGCACCGCCCCACCCGTCGACGTCGGTCATGATGATCGGCCGGCACATCTCCTCGACCGTCTCGGGCCGCACCACCCGGTCGTCGGGCTCGGCGACGTAGGCGGCGTAGCGGCTGAGGTCGGCGACGGTCGACCAGAGCCCACCGAACGGCGCGGTGGCGCCGAGGGGGAAGAGCGGCTCCTCGCGGGCGGTGCCGGCGTAGGGGTCGACCTGGTAGCCGATCGCGCGGTCGTCAGCGGGGGTCAGCCCGGTGCGCGTCATCCCGAGCGGCGCGAGGACGCGCTCGCGCACCACGTCCTCCCAGCCCCGGCCGGCCACCCGCTGGACGACCTCACCGAGCAGGCCGTACGCGAGGTTGGAGTAGTGGAAGGCGTGGTGCGCCGGCAGCACCTGCTCGGCCTGCTCCACTCCGGAGAGGAATGCGTCGCGCTCCGGCGGGTCCAGGCTCTCCCAGATGTTGCCCACCGGCTCGCGCTGCAGGCCCGAGGCGTGGGCGAGCATCTGGCGCAGGGGAACCCGCGCATGCCTCGTCCCTGGCAGGTAGGCCTCCAAGGTGTCGTCGAGCGACAGGAGCCCCTCGTCCCGGAGGGACATGACGGCCAACGCCGTGAACGTCTTGGTCACCGAGCCGATCATGAACTGCGTGTCGTCGTCGGCGGGTGCGGGGGCCGGCGCCAGACGGGCCGAACCGACGTGTGCGGACCAGACGAGCCGTCCGTCGCGCACGACGCCCACGCTGACTCCCGGAGCGCGCCAGGACCGCTGCGCGGTGACGACGCGGGCGAGCAGGTCTCGCTCGAGCCCCGCCGAGAGCCCCTCCTGCGAGTCGGCCGAGGTCGTCCGCCGGGCAGGCACGGTGCTCACTCGGCTGCCCGCAGGCTCATCGGGCCGTAGACGACGGTCTCGTCCTGGCGGAGGGTGACGGCCTCGACACCGGCCGCGAGCAGCTCGCGCCACGACTCCCCCAGGTAGCTCTCGGCGTCGCTCTGCGTGGGGAAGCCCGCGGTCGCGAGGCCCTCCCCCTGCATCGGGTTGCCGTGCGCGTCGAGGAACAGCCAGGACCAGTCAGCACTCATGCCCGCCACCCTAGTTGGCGGTCCGTTTGACGCAGCGAGGGCGCGCGTGCGACGGTTCGCCTTACCGAAGGACGACGGGGTAAGCCGGTGAGAATCCGGCGCTGACCCGCAACCGTTACTCCGCCCGAGCCGCTTGCCGGCCCGGGACGGCAAGCCGGAAAACCCGCGCCCGAACGGCTCCTTTGTCAGTCTGTCGTGGAATGCGGACCGGAGTCACCCCGCCGGGCCGGCTCCAGCCAGCGACCCGACATGGTGTCCGACCGCAAGGAGGGAAACCATGTCCACTGTTCGTCGCGCCCCCATCCGGATGCTGCTCGCCGCCGTCGTCGCGGCCTGTCTCTCAGCCCTGACGCTCGCACCCGCCCAGGCCGCCGCGTACCGCTACTGGGGCTTCTACCAGCTCACGGGAACGTCGTGGGCCTTCGCGCAGAAGGGTCCCGACCAGACGGTGCCCAAGGACGGCGCCGTCGACGGTTGGCGCTTCGCCGTCGCCGACGAGACCTCGACCCGTTACCCGCGCGCGGTGCTGACCTTCGACCAGCTGTGCGGCTCCACGCCGGCCCAGTCGGGCAAGAAGCGCGTGGGCCTCGTGCTGGACTTCGGCCGTCCGGCTGATGCGGCCGACGGCGCCACACCGCCCCAGCCCCGGGCCCTGTGCACCGTCGTCGACACCGGCGCGTCCAGTGCTGCGGTGCTGGCGGTCGCGGGCGGTGTCCGGACCGAGAAGGGCCTGGTCTGTGCCGTCGCCGGCTACCCGACGAGCGACTGCGGTGGCGCGGTCAAGGAGGTCAGCGCTGCGGCGAAGGCCAAGGACGAGCCGGTGACCATCGCGGCACCCTCGGCCACCCCCTCGGCCAGCGCCACGGCATCCGGCGCCGGCGCCTCCGACGTCGCGTCGTCGGCGTCGACGGCCACGTCGTCGACCTCGGGAGGCAGCGTGGCGGCATACGTCGTCGCGGGCCTGCTGCTGCTGGCGCTGATCGGCTACCTGCTCGTGCGTTCGCGGGCCCGCCGGAACGCCTGAGGTCGGCGGCGGGCGTGGTCCAGCTCCGTGCGAGGCTCCAGCACCCCGCAGCCTGGTGGCTGTGGGGGCTGGGCCTTGCCACGGCTGCCTCCCGCACGACGAACCCGGTGCTCCTGATCCTGGTCATCGGGGTCTGCGTGCTCGTCGTCAGCGAGCGCCGTGACCCGGCCACCGTCAACCCGCTGCCGGGATTCCTCGCCGTCGGCGCCGTCGTCGTCACCCTCCGGATCGTGGTGACGGCCGCACTCGGCAACGGCATCAGCGGCAGCACGGTGCTCGTCACCCTGCCGACCGTGCCGCTGCCCGAGTGGGCGGCAGGCATCCGGCTCGGCGGCCCGGTGACTCTCGAGTCCCTGCTGTATGCGCTCTACGACGCCCTTCGCCTCGCGGCGATCCTCGCCTGCCTCGGGGCCGCCAACGCGCTCGCCAGCCCTCGCCGGCTCCTGCGCTACCTGCCCGCGACCCTCTACGACGTCGGCACCGCCGTCGTCGTCGGGCTGACCTTCGCGCCCCAGCTGCTGACGGATGCGCGCGAGGTGCGCGCCGCACGAGCGCTGCGGGGACGTGACGGTCGCGGGCCGCGCGAGGTCGCGCGGCTCGCGGTCCCGGTGCTCGAGACCGCGTTCGAGCGCTCCCTCGGCCTGGCGGCCTCGATGGAGTCACGCGGCTACGGCCGCGCGGTCACCTCGACGCGGACCAGCCGCCGCGCCGCCACGGGCCTCGCCCTCGCGGGACTCGTCGGCGTCCTCGCCGGGCTGTACGGCCTGCTCGACGCGTCGGCCGGCGGCCTGCTCGGACTGCCCGTGCTCGTGGTCGGGGCCCTGCTCGCGGCGTCGAGCCTGGTGGTCGGCGCCACCCGGGACTCGCGTTCCGGGCACCGCCGCGACCGCTGGACCTGGACCGAGACCGTCACCGTCCTCGCCGGCGCGGCGCCCGCCGCAGTCCTCGTCGTCGCCTCGGCCGCGGGGTGGACGGGCGTCGTGCCGGACCAGTCGGCCCAGCTGCCTGCGGTGCCGCCGCTCGCCGTGCTCGCCATCGTCGTCGCGGCCGTCCCCGCCTGGGTGACGCCGCCTCCCCGGGAGGCCATCCCATGATCACCTTCGAGGACGTGTCGGTGCAGTATGCCGGCGCCCCGGCCCCCAGTCTCCGCGACGTCTCCCTCGAGATCCCCGAGGGCGAGCTGGTGCTCGTCGTCGGGCCGACCGGCAGCGGCAAGTCGACACTGCTGCGCACCGTCAACGGGCTGGTGCCGCACTTCAGCGGCGGCACCCTGACCGGACGCGTCCGGGTCGACGGGCTCGACACGGCCGAGCACCGTCCCCGCGACCTCGCCACCGTGGTCGGTCTCGTCGAGCAGAACCCCACGTCCACCTTCGTCACCGACGTCGTGGAGGACGAGGTCGCGTACGGGATGGAGACGATGGGCCTGGACCCCACGACGATCCGTCGACGGGTCGAGGAGACCCTCGACCTCTTCGGCCTGACGCCGTTGCGCGCCAGGTCGCTGCGCGCCCTCTCGGGGGGACAGCAGCAGCGTGTCGCGATCGCCGCCCTCTTCGCCGCCGGCCCACGGGTGCTCGTGCTCGACGAGCCGACCTCCGCACTCGACCCAGTGGCAGCAGAGGAGGTCCTCGCGTCACTGCACCGCATCGTGCACGACCTGGGCGTCACCGTCGTGCTCGCCGAGCACCGTCTCGAGCGGGTGGTCCACCACGCGGACCGGGTGGTGCTCATCGACGACGGGCGCGTCTCGGAGCTGCTCGACCCGGCGGACGCCATGGTCCGCTCCCAGATCTTCCCTCCCGTCGTCGGCCTGTCCCGGCTGGTGGGGTGGTCGCCGACCCCGCTCTCGATCCGCGATGCCCGGCGAAGGGCCTCGACGCTGCGCGAGACCCTGGGCGCCAGCGTCCCGCGCGCGGCCGCGGACCTGCGCCCCATCGGGCCGGACGTGGCCCTCAGCGTCTCCGGCCTCCGGGTGGCACGCGGCGGGAGGGTCGTCATCGAGGGCCTGGACCTCAGCGTCGCCCGAGGCTCGGTGACCACTCTCATGGGCCGCAACGGGGCCGGCAAGTCGACCCTGCTCGGAGCCGTCGCAGCGCAGCACCCGCTGGCTGCAGGACGCGTGCGCGTGGGGGCTGGCCGCCTGGACCCCCACGCCACCCCCGCCCGCGACCGGGTGCACACCGTCGGCCTCGTGCCCCAGCAGCCCGAGCTGCTGCTCTACGCCGACACCGTCGCCGCGGAGTGCGTCTCCGCCGACGCCGACTTCGGGGCGGCGCCCGGCACGGCCCGGGCCGTGCTGGAGCGGATCTCGGGCGGCATCTCCCACGACACCCACCCGCGGGACCTCTCCGAGGGCCAACGGCTCGAGCTGGCCCTGGCCGTGGTCCTCGCCGGCTCCCCCGAGGTGCTCCTGCTCGACGAGCCCACTCGCGGCCTGGACTACGGCGCCAAGAAACGGCTCGGCGAGGTCCTCACCGAGCTCGCGACGCAGGGCACGACGGTCGTCCTCGCGACCCACGACGTCGAGCTGGCGGCCGAGGTGGCCGACCGGGTCGTCATCCTCGCCGACGGCGAGGTCGTGACCGACGGCCCCGCCCGCGAGGTGCTCGCCTCCTCACCGGCCTTCGCGCCCCAGGTCACGAAGGTGCTGCTGCCCCAGACCTGGCTCACCGTCGCCGAGGTCGCCGGCGCCCTGGGGAGGATCGCGTGACCGGCCGGCGCGTCATCCCGCTGCGGTGGCCGGCCGCAGTGGCGATCGGCGTCGTCGGCCTGGTCGGGCTGGTCGCTTTCACGTGGCCGTTCTTCGTCAGCGGCGACGTCGCCCGAGACCACGGCAACGACGCGCCCTGGCTCTTCGCGGTGCTGCTCGGCCTCCTCTCGGTCGTGTGCCTGGCCGAGGTGACGGCCGGGCGCCTCGACGCCAAGACCATCGCCGTCCTGGGCGTGGCTGCCGCGGCCGGAGGCGGCCTGCGGCTGCTCAGCGCGGGCACCGCCGGCCTCGAGCCGATGTTCTTCGTCGTCATCGTGGCCGGGTGCGTGCTCGGTCCGGGCGTCGGCTACGTCGCCGGGGCCCTCGCCGTCACGACGGGCGCCCTGCTCACGGGCGGGGTGGGGCCCTGGCTGCCGTTCCAGATGATCTGTGCGGGAGCGATCGGGCTCGGCGCCGGCGTGCTGCCGGTGCGGGCGGGCAGCCGTCTGGAGCGCTGGGTCCTCGCTGGCTACGCCCTCGTCACCGGTCTCGCGTTCGGGCTCTTCATGAACCTGTGGTTCTGGCCCTTCCTCGGGTCGGGCGCCGCCTCGGGCATGGCGTTCGTGCCGGGCGCACCGCTGGCCGAGAACCTGTCCCACTACGGCCTCTTCTACCTCGCCACCTCACTCGGTTGGGACCTGCCGCGGGGCGTCCTCAACGCGGTGCTCGTCCTGCTCGCCGGCCCCGCGCTGCTGCGGGTGTTCCGTCGTGGCGCCCGGCGCGCGGCCTTCGGGGTTCCGGTCGTCTTCGGCCCCACGGTCCCGACCGCCGCCGCGGCGACGGACCAGCAGGCCCGGGTGCCCGGGTCACGGGTGCGCGGGTGAACGGCGTCAGGCGCCCCGGCGCCGGGACCGGGCCTCGGGCCGCGACCGGGAGCGCGACCGGCCCGGGCACCGCTGCCGCCCGTGCATGGACGACCACTCTGGTGACCGGGCCCGTCCGCAGCGGCAAGAGCCGGCACGCCGAGGACCTCCTCTCGGACCGGCCGGACGTCACCTACGTCGCCACCGGGCCACCCCTCCCGCCGTCCGGCGCCACCGGTCCCCTCGACCCGGGTGACGTCGAGTGGCGGCGGCGGGTCGAGAGCCACCGTGACCGCCGACCGAGCACGTGGCACACGGTCGAGACGACCGACGTGGCCCGGGCCCTGGACGCCGCGACGGGGCCGGTGCTCGTCGACTGCCTCGGCACCTGGCTCACCGCGGTGGTCGACGCGACCGGCTGGGAGGACCTTGAGGCCGCGGCCTCGGCGGTGCGCCGCGAGGCCGACCGGCTCGTCGAGTCGCTCTGCCGCGCAAGCGTCCCCGTGGTCGTCGTCACCAACGAGGTGGGCTGGTCGCTGGTGCCGACCACGGCGTCGGGCCGGCTCTTCCAGGACGAGCTGGGACGGCTCAACGCCCTCGTCGCCAGCGTGGCCCGTCACGTGCACCTCGTCGTCGCCGGTCGTGTGCTGGACCTCAGCGACGCTCGGGTCGTGCCTCCCGGACCCGGGGCCGGGACGCCCGATGCGTGACGCCTGGCGCTTCGCCCTCGGCACCCTCACCGCGCTGCGCGTGCGGCCACCCCTGCGGGTCGACCGCTCGGTGGTCGGCCGGGCGATGGTGCTCGCGCCGGCGACCACGCTGCCCGTGGCACTGGCCTGGGCCGGACTGGGGCTTGCCGTCCACGCCGGGCTGCTGCCTGCTCCGGTCGCTGCCGTGCTCGCCCTGCTCGTCGCCGCCCTCACCTCCCGCGCCCTGCACCTCGACGGCCTGGCCGACCTGGCCGACGGCCTCACGGCGGGCTACGACCGAGGCCGGTCGCTGGAGGTCATGCGGCGCGGTGACACCGGGCCCGCCGGTGCAGCGGCGATCGTCCTGGTCCTGCTCCTCGACGCCGCCTGCCTCGCCCTGCTGCTCGGCGACCCGGGCGGCACGGCACTGGCTGTCGTGGCGCTCGCCGCGAGCCGCCTCGGCTGCGCCGTCTGCGCGCGGGACGGCATACCCCCCGCTCGGCCCGAGGGCCTGGGTGAGGCGGTGGCCGGGACGGTGAGCCGGGCGCGGCTCGTGGCCACGGTGTCCGCCGTGGCGGGGCTGGCCGCAGTCGCGGGCGTGGTCGGGGCCCGGCTCTCGGGCCCCGGCCACCACCCGTCGGCGGCGGCCGCGGCGTGGGCAGCCGGCGAGGTGCTCGTCGCGGCGGGGGCGGCGCTCGCCACCCGCCGCCACGCCGTGCGGCGGCTCGGCGGGGTCACCGGCGACGTCGTCGGGGCTGCGGTCGAGGTGGCCCTGGCCGCGGCGCTGGTCGCCGCGACGATCGCCCGTCCTCACCTCTGAGCACCCCTCACAGTGCGACGCCGCCACGGGCGGGGTCGCTCCGCCGCGGCGGAGGCTCAGCCCTCGCGGACCTGCACCTGCACGAACGGCGGCTTCACCACCGTGGCCTCGACCGCCCGACCCCGCACGTCGATCTCGACGGTCTCGCCGTCGGCGATCCCGGGAGCGAGCAGGGCCAGGGCGATGCCCTGCTTGAGAGTCGGTGAGAACGTGCCGGAGGTGACCTCGCCGGCGGCTGCGCCGCCCTTGGACACGGTGCAGTGCGCCCGGGGGATGCCGCGACCGGTGACCAGCAGGCCCCTCATGAGGCGGGTCGGGGCGGCCCGCTCGGCCTCCAGCGCGGGCTTGCCCCAGAACGTGTCCTTCTTCCAGCCGACCGCCCAGCCGGCACGCGCCTGCACGGGCGAGATCTGCAGGGAGAGGTCCTGTCCGTGCAGCGGGTAGCCCATCTCGGTCCGCAGCGTGTCGCGCGCTCCCAGGCCGCACGGCTTGCCCTCGAAGGGCGCGATCGCCTCGACGAGGGCGTCCCACAGCGCCGGGGCGTCGTCCCAGCGGGGCACGAGCTCGTAGCCACGCTCGCCGGTGTACCCGGTGCGACACACGATGACGGGCCGGCCCTGCCAGTCGGCCTCGACGAACGACATGTAGTCGTGACCGGTCGGCAGCCCGAGCGACTCGAGCACCTCGTCGCTCCTGCGGCCCTGCACGGCGATGACGCCGTAGTCACGGTGCAGGTTGGTGACCGTGATGCCCTCGGGGGCGGCCTCCTGCAGCCGGCGCACGACCTCGGCCGTGTTGGCGGCGTTCGGGATGAGGAAGACCTCGTCGTCCGACTTGAGGTAGACGATGAGGTCGTCGACGACACCGCCCGACTCGTCGCAGCAGAGGGTGTACTGCGCCGAGCCCGGCTGGATGCGACGCACGTCGTTGGTGAAGCAGGAATTGACGAAGTCGGCCGCGCCCGGACCCGTCACCGAGGCCTTGCCGAGGTGGCTGACGTCGAACACGCCCACCCGCTCGCGCACCGCGGTGTGCTCCGCGACGACACCGCCGCCGGGGTACTCGATCGGCATGTCCCAGCCGCCGAAGTCGGCCATCTTGGCGCCGAGGGCGACGTGGCGGTCGTGCAGGGGTGAGGTCAGCGGGGAGGCGGTCCCCGACGGCGCTGTCGTCATGGGCGTCAACCTACCGTCACCGGGTAAGCCTTCCCCGCTCGATATCATCGAACGCCGGGGGTCTGCGGCGCCCGAGCCGCACCCTCCCCTCGACCCCGCACCTGAGGACGCGCCGCGACGTGCGCCCGAAAGCGCCTGACACCAAAGGAGTCCTTCGTGGCCAACCTCACCATCTCGAACCGCTCTGCCGCCGACACGGCCGCCGATGCCCTCGTCGTCGCGGTCGTAGCCGCCGACCAGACCGGTGATGGCACCGCCGCCCTGGCACCCGGTCACGACCTGCCCCGCAAGACGGTCTCGCACCTGGCGTCCGTCATCGCCGACCTCGAGCTGGCCGGCAAGGTCGGCGAGGTGACTTCCCTGGCGGCCGTGCCCGACGTCTCCGCCCGACTCGTCGTGCTCGCCGGTGTCGGCGAGCTCACGGCCGACTCCACCCCTGACGGGACTGCCCTCGAGGACGTGCGCAAGGGCGTGGGCGCTGCGGTCCGCTCGCTCGCCAAGAAGAAGAAGGTCGCCGTCGTGGTGCCCGGCACGTCGGTCGAGCTCGTCTCGGCCGTCGCGGACGGCGCAGCCCTCGGGGCGTATGCCGTCTCCAAGGCCGGCGCGACGAGTACCGACGCCGTCGAGGAGGTCGCGCTCGTCGGTCCGTCCGACAAGGCCTCGCGTGCCGCCGTCGAGCGGGCCGCGGCCATCGGTGACGCCGTCGCCTACACCCGTGACCTCGTCAACCTGCCCCCGAACCTGCTGTACCCCGAGACGTTCGTCGACTCCCTCGCCGATCGGGTCAAGGGCACGAAGGTCAAGCTGAAGTCCTACGACATGAAGGCGCTGCGGGCCGGCGGCTTCGGCGGCACGGTGGGCGTCGGCCAGGGCTCGGCCAACGAGCCTCGCATCGCAGTGCTCAGCTATGCCCCGTCGCGTCCGAAGGCCTCGATCGCGTTCGTCGGCAAGGGCATCACCTTCGACTCGGGCGGCCTGTGCATCAAGCCCGCCAACGGCATGCTGACGATGAAGTGCGACATGGCGGGTGCGGCTGCCGTCGCCGGCGCGGTCCTCGCCATCGCGGAGCTCGGCCTGCCCATCGCCGTCACCGGCTACCTCGGCCTGGCCGAGAACATGCCCAGCGGGACCGCGCAGCGCCCGAGCGACGTCGTGACGATGCGCGGCGGCAAGACCGTCGAGGTGCTCAACACCGATGCCGAGGGACGCATGGTCCTCGGCGACTGCATCGCCCTCGCCTCCGAGTCGACGCCCGACGCCATCGTCGACGTCGCCACGCTAACCGGAGCCCAAGTCGTGGCCCTGGCCAACACCGCGGCCGTGATGGCCAACGACGACGCCTTCCGCACGCGGGTGCTCGACGCCGCCTCCACGGTCGGCGAGGCGATGTGGCCGATGCCGCTGCCCAAGGAGCTGCGCCCGTCGCTGGACTCGATCAACGCCGACATCGCCCACAAGGGCGGGACCGAGGGCGGCATGCTCACGGCGGGCATCTTCCTCAGCGAGTTCGTCGGCAAGGGCATCCCGTGGAGCCACCTCGACATCGCGGGCCCGGCCTTCAACGACAAGGCGCCGACCGGCTACTGGCCCAAGGGAGGCACCGGCTTCGGGGTCCGGACCCTCGTCGGCCTCGCCGAGTCCTACGCCTGATCCTTCCGACACGGAGAGGCCACGTTCCGTCCCGGAACGTGGCCTCTCTCGTCGTGGTCCTGCCGCGGTCAGCCGCCGGACTTGCGGCGGAACATCTGCTGGGCCCTGGCCGGGCCATGGGCACCGTGCACCTTCGTGCGGTCGTGGTCGTCGGAGACGTCCTTGCCGCCGTGTGCGTGCGTCTTGTCGAGGGCGGCCCGGAACTTGGCCTTCATCTCCTCGCTCGGGCCCGTGGGCGCGCCATCCTGCTTGGCCATGTCGAGAACCTCCTGTGTGCTGTGGCGCCGAATCCGGCACGGACTGAACATCTTCTTCGACCCTGTCAGCGAACGCGTGGCGGGTCCACTCGGTTTGCGGCCGAGACCCCACGAGCTCGTACGCGGGGTCGTCCGCCGGGCAGTGTGCCGCGAGTGCCGGGCCGGCTCAGGCGTCCCCCTGACGGCGACGCCTGCTCCACTCGCGCATGCGGTTGGGGTAGCCGGTCTGGTTGACGTCGTAGGCCGGGATGCCGAGTCTCTGGCTCAGCTCGAACCCCTCCTTGGGCGAGCCGACGGCGCGGCGCGTCCACTCCCCGTCCCAGGCGATGAGCACGATCGTCGTGGTCGTGACACTCGTGGCCGGTTCGACGTACGCCTCGACCCCCAGACGTGAGTCCACGAAGGCGCGAAGGTGCTGCTCGACCGCCCTGCGGTCGATCTCCATCTTCGGGCCGTCCGAGCGGCCGGCAGGGCCCGTGCCCCTGCGCCCGCCGCGCCGTGAGAACCAGCCCATGGCGGCACTGTACGGGTTGGACCCGTGCAGGGGACGCGAGCACGCCGGGAGCAGGCCGGAGCATGCGGGAGCACGCGGAGGCCACGACCTGCCTGTGCCGTCCCGGTGGATCAATGACAAGATGCTCCTGCACCCCACACCTCCTCGTCCTCCGCATGCCCGGCCCTCCCACCGGCCTCTCGCGTGCACGGCGTCGGGAGCAGGCAACTCACCCGAAGGAGCACATGCATGCCGGCTGATGCCGCAGGCGACTACGACGTCGTCATTCTCGGTGGAGGGTCCGGCGGCTACGCCTGCGCCCTCCGGTCGGCGGAGCTGGGACTCTCCGTGGCGCTCGTCGAGAAGGGGCGGCTGGGCGGCACGTGCCTGCACCAGGGCTGCATCCCGACCAAGGCGCTGCTGCATGCTGCGGAGGTGGCCGACGTCGCCCGCGAGGGAGCGTCCTTCGGTGTCAAGACCACGTTCGAGTCCGTCGACATGTCGGGGGTCAACGCCTACAAGGACGGTGTCGTCGGTCGTCTCTACAAGGGCCTGCAGGGCCTGGTGAAGGCGGCGAAGATCGAGTACGTCGAGGGCTCGGGTGTCCTCGACGGACCACACACCGTCGTGGTCGGCGACCGCCGTCTCACCGGCCGCAACGTCGTGCTCGCCACGGGAAGCTACGCGAAGTCGCTGCCCGGGCTCGAGATCGGCGGTCGCATCATGACGAGCGAGCAGGCTCTGGCGATCGACCACGTACCTGCTCGCGTCGTCGTGCTCGGCGGCGGGGTCATCGGGGTCGAGTTCGCCTCCGTCTTCAAGAGCTTCGGCTCCGAGGTCACCGTCATCGAGGCGCTCCCGCGGCTCGTCGCCGCCGAGGACGAGGCCATCAGCAAGCAGCTGGAACGCTCGTTCCGTAAGCGCAAGATCGCGTTCAAGACCGGCGTACGCTTCGCCGGCGCGACGCAGGAGGGCGACGTCGTGACCGTCTCCCTCGAGTCGGGCGAGAACATCGAGGCCGACCTGCTCCTCGTGGCCGTGGGCCGCGGTCCGGTCACGGAGGGCCTGGGCTACGAAGCGGCCGGGATCACCGTCGACCGCGGCTTCGTCCCAACCGACGAGCGGCTGCGCACCGGCGTCCCCGGTGTCTACGCCGTCGGCGACATCGTGCCGGGGCTGCAGCTCGCGCACCGCGGCTTCGCCCAGGGCATCTTCGTCGCCGAGGAGATCGCCGGCCTCGCGCCGGCTCCCATCGAGGAGACCGGTATCCCGCGGGTCACCTACTGCGACCCCGAGATCGCGAGCGTCGGCCTCACCGAGGCACAGGCACGAGAGAAGTACGGCGAGGTCGCCACCTACGAGTACAACCTCGGCGGCAACGGCAAGTCGCAGATCCTCGGCACGCAGGGCTTCGTCAAGCTCGTGCGCCAGGTCGACGGCCCGGTGGTCGGGGTCCACATGATCGGCGCCCGGATGGGTGAGCAGGTCGGCGAGGCACAGCTCATCGTCAACTGGGAGGCGCACCCCGAGGACGTCTCCGGTCTCATCCACGCACACCCCACACAGAACGAGGCGCTCGGCGAGGCACACTTGGCCTTGGCGGGTAAGCCCCTGCACGCACACGCTTGAGCCAGAAACTGGGAAGAGGAGAAAACACGTCATGTCAGAACGCGTGACCATGCCGGCCCTGGGTGAGTCAGTCACCGAGGGGACCGTCACCCGCTGGCTGAAGAACGTCGGTGACCGCATCGAGGTCGACGAGCCGCTGCTCGAGGTCTCGACGGACAAGGTGGACACCGAGATCCCCTCCCCCGTGGCGGGCACCCTGCAGGAGATCCTCGCCCAGGAGGACGACACCGTGCCCGTGGGGGCAGACCTCGCCGTCATCGGCGACGGCGCGGCCCCCACCGGAGGCGGCGAAGCCCCTGCGGCAGAGCCCGCCGAGGTTCCCGCGGCAGAGCCTGCCCAGGCCGAGGCCGCACCCGCCCCCGAGGCGCCGAGCGTCGACCAGGAGCCCCAGCCGGCCACGAGCGAGCCCGAGGCCTCTCAGGCCCAGCAGCCGCAGGCGGGCGCGTCGTCGTCCGAGGGCGGCGAGGGCCAGACGGTGACGATGCCGGCCCTGGGCGAGTCCGTCACCGAGGGCACGGTCACGCGCTGGCTCAAGGCCGAGGGCGACGAGGTCGCCGTCGACGAGCCGCTGCTCGAGGTCTCGACCGACAAGGTCGACACCGAGATCCCCTCCCCCGTCGCCGGTACCCTCACCAAGATCCTCGTGCAGGAGGACGACACCGTCCCGGTCGGCGCCGACCTCGCCGTCATCGGTGGCAGCGCCCCGGCCGCCGCACCGGCGCAGGAGCCCGAGGCCCAGAAGGCACCGGAGCCGGCCCCCGCTCCGCAGGCCGCGGCCCAGGAAGCACCCGCCCAGGATGCTGCCCAGGCGCCCGCTCCCCAGGAGGCTCCCGCCCAGGCCAAGCCGGAGGAGGCCACGCCCGAGGCCGCCGGCAAGCCTGCCGACGCCCCGCGCCCGCCGGCCCAGCAGTCCCCCGAGGCACCGGAGGCCCACGCACCGGCAGCGGCGCCCGCTGCCGCGCCGTCGAGCGACGACGCTGCCGCCTACGTGACGCCGCTCGTGCGCAAGCTCGCCGCCCAGCACGGCGTCGACCTCGGCTCGATCACCGGCACCGGTGTGGGTGGCCGCATCCGCAAGCAGGACGTTCTCGACGCCGCCGAGGCGGCCAAGGCTCCGGCGCCCGCTGCCGAGCAGCCCGCCCCGGCCGCCGCACCGGCCGCTCCCGCCGCAGCGAGCGCTCCGGCCACCGGCACCGTCTCGCCCAAGCGGGGCACGCGCGAGAAGATGACCCGCCTGCGCAAGGTGATCGCCACCCGCATGGTCGAGTCGCTCCAGGTCTCGGCGCAGCTGACGACCGTGGTCGAGGTCGACCTGACCAAGGTGGCCCGACTCCGCGCCCGCGTGAAGGACGAGTTCGAGGCTCGCGAGGGCACCAAGCTCAGCTTCCTGCCGTTCCTGGCCCTGGCCGCCACCGAGGCCCTCAAGGCGCACCCGATGGTCAACGCGAGCATCGAGGGCGACGAGGTCGTCTACCACGGCACCGAGAACCTCTCGATCGCCGTCGACACCGAGAAGGGCCTCATCGTCCCGGTGGTCAAGAACGCCGGCGACCTCAACATCGCTGGTCTCGCCCGCGCCATCGCCGACGTGGCTGCGCGCACCCGCAGCAACAAGATCACGCCCGACGACCTGGCCGGTGGCACCTTCACCATCACCAACACCGGCAGCCGTGGTGCCCTGTTCGACACGCCGATCATCAACCAGCCGCAGGTGGCGATCCTCGGCACGGGGGCGATCGTCAAGCGTCCGGTCGTGGTCACCGACGTCGACGGCGGTGAGACGATCGCGATCCGCTCGATGATGTACCTCGCGCTCTCCTACGACCACCGCATCGTCGACGGGGCGGACGCCGCCCGGTTCCTGGCCACGATGAAGGCACGTCTCGAAGAGGGTCAGTTCGAGGCCTGAGCCCCCGTTGGTCGAGGTCACACGCAGGAGCACCACATGACGAAGCGCGTCGCCGTCACCGGCTCGTCCGGCCTGATCGGCGGCGCGCTTCGTCGTCACCTGACCGAGCGCGGCGACGAGGTCGTACGCGTGGTGCGCCGGCCGCCGTCCGGGCCCGGCGAGGTGCAGTGGGACCCCTCCCACGGCACGCTCGAGGAGGGTGCCCTCGACGGGGTCGACGCCGTGGTGAACCTGGCGGGCGTCGGCATCGGCGACCGCCGGTGGAACGACGAGCACAAGCGCGAGGTCGAGCGCTCCCGCACCGACGCGACGGGCACCGTGGCGCAGGCACTCGTGGCGCACCAGAAGCGCACGGGCGCCGCCGTGCGCCTCGTCAACGCCTCCGCGGTCGGCTACTACGGCGATCGCGGCGAGGAGCGACTCACGGAGACGAGCCCACCCGGCCGCGACTTCCTCTCCGGCGTCGTGGTGCGCTGGGAGGCTGCGGCGCATCCGGCGGTCGAGGCCGGCATACCCGTGGCGTTCACGCGCACGGGCCTGGTGATGGCTCGCCGGGGCGGGGCGTTCGAGCAGGTCGTGCGCCTCGGCAGGCTCGGCCTCGGCGGCCCGATGGGCACGGGCCGTGAGTGGTGGCCGTGGATCACGCTCGTCGACGAGGTGCGCGCCATCACGCACCTCATCGACCATCCCGAGCTGGTGGGCGCCTTCGACCTCACGGCCCCCGGCGCGGCCCGCCAGAGCGAGATCGCGGCCGCCATAGGCAAGGCGTTGTCGCGTCCGGCCCTGGTGCCGGCGCCGCGCTTCGCGCTGCGTGCGGTGCTCGGCGAGTTCGCCGACTACGTCGTCGCCAGCCAGCGCGTCGAACCGGCAGCGCTGCTGGCCTCCGGATTCACCTTCGAGCATCCCGACCTCGACAGCGCCGTCAGCTGGCTGGTGCAGCGCTGATCGCGCTGATCCGCCATCCCTGGCGCCCCCGCGCGAGCGTGAAGTCGAGCTCGCGCCCCCGGTCCGCCGGTTCGTCCGTCCGCGTGTGGCCTCCCCTGACGACGACGTATGCCGTCCAGTCGACGCGAGCACGCAGCACCGCGGCGGTGGGTGAGCCGGAGACGAAGCGGGCCTCGGCCACCTCGAGCCGCAGGCCCTCCCACCGCGTGTCTGCCTTGACGAGCGCGCCGACGAGCTCATGGTCGCTCGCGAGGCTTGCGGAGTCGGGCGCGTGGACGGCTGCGAGCGCCCGGGCGTCGCGGGTCGTGAGCGCTGACGCCCGCCGGTCGCTGAGCAGCTGCAGCACGTCCTCCGGGCGGCTCGACGGGCTCGTCGGGTCGCGCAGGAGCGCGTCGGCGGCGCCGCCGCCCGCTGCTGCTGACGGATCACCGGGCGCGGGCGTCCGGACTCCCGCCGGCCCAGCCGGCACGGGCGCCGTTCGCGGTGGCTGGTTCGGAGCGGACGGGCGGGCCGAGGCGCGAAGGGTCGCGGTGTCCGCCGTGGCATGGGTGGTGGGTGGAGGCATCCCCGGCGCCTGTGCCGCGAAGGCCCACCCCGCCACGGCGAGGAGTGGCACGGCCACCAGGGCCGATGCCGCCGTAGACCGCAACCATCCGGGCCGGTGGGACCAGCCCGCTCCCGGCAACCCGCTGGGCAGCGCCGACGAGCGCCCTCCGGGCGGCCATCCTGGCCACCCCGGCCGTCGAGGCGATCCTGCCCGTCGTGGCCAGGCCGTCCGGCGGCCACGACGGTTGTCCGGCGGGCTCGGGGGCTCCACGCCGGCCTGGGCCCTCAGGCGGTGGGTCAGGGCTGCCGCCGGGTCGGCGTCGACCACGACCTCGACCGGCTCGGGGGCGACGGCGTCGTAGAAGAGACGGGCGAGCTCCGCGGCGCCGGGCCGGCGCGCGGGCTCGGGGTCGATGGCAGCCCCCAGCACGGCGGCGAGCTCGGCGCCCACGTGGCTGACGATCGTCTCGGGGTCGAGCCGCATCATCGTGTCGGGAGCCCCGTTGCCGGTCAGGCAGAACCACGCGACCGCGCCCAACGCGTACACGTCTGCGGCGTCTCTGGGCTCGGAGCCCAACCGCACCTCCGGGGCCACGAAGCCGGTCGTCCCGTGGACGGCGCCCGGGACGGCACCCGCGACCCGCACGGCGCCGAGGTCGAGCAGGACGGGTCGCCCCTCGGGAGTCACGATGACGTTGGACGGGGAGATGTCCGAGTGCACGCCGCCGGCGGCGTGCAGGTGCGCCACGGCCTCGCAGATGGGCGTCAGCACGGTGACCACCTCACCCGCTCGCAGCTGGCCACGGCTGCGCACCATCCCCCCGAGCCGGGCACCCTCGACGAGGTCGAAGACAAGGGCCTCGCGGCCGTCTGCCAACGGCACCACGGAGCGCAGCGGCACCAGGTGGTCGTGGTGGACGGCCAGCAGGACCTGCTGCTCGACACGGGACGCCTCGTCGTCGACGGCGTCGCCACGCCGGTGCGGCACCTTGATGGCGACCTGCCGTCCCGTCGCGTCCGTTCCCGACCACACGACGGCCGAGGCCCCGGATCCGAGGACGGCATCGACCTCGTGTCCCGGGACCTGCGGCCGGTCGCCGCCGCCCACCTCGTTGCTGCTCACCCACTCATGCAAGCAGCGGCGGCCGGGGACGCGTGCCGGTCATCCACAGGCGTGCACCCGGGTCAGGGCAGCGAGTCAGGGAGCGGGTCAGGGCGTCTGGCCGGGAGTCACGACCTCGACGACCCGGCCGTCGCGGGCGCCGATGCGCGCGGCGTCCAGGACCGCGAGGACGTGGACCGCGTCGCGCGGGTCGACGGGCATCATGGCCTGCGGGTCGTCAGACCTCACCGCGGAGGCGACGGCCCGGTAGAAGTTCGCCTGGTCCGCATCCGTCACCACGGGTCCGGGCACCCGCTCGTCGCCGCGCACGATCCAACCCACCGCGTCGCCGGCGTTCTCGAACTCGGTGAAGGCACTGACGTCGTCGAACTGGCGCCCGATGACGAAGGAGCCTGCGGAGCCGTTGACGCGGGCGCGTGGGCCCGGAGCGCCGTTGACCGAGCTCGACATGACGTGGCTCACGACGCCGGTCGTGTGGTGGCACGCGAGGAAGGTGTCGTCCTCCGCAACCGTGGTGCGCGCGTCGACCTCGGCGTAGACGGACTCGACCTCGCCGTGCATGAGCACCGCCTGGTCGACGAGGTGGGTCTGCAGGTCGAGGAGCAACCCGCCGCCCTCCTCGGGCGGCACCTGCTCGCGCCAGCGCTGCTTGGGCACGGGCCGCCAACGGTCCCAGCGGTACTCGGCTCGCCAGATCTCGCCGACGAGGTCCCCGTCGCGGACGGCCCGGAGGGCCGCCAGCTCGGGGTCGAAGCGGCGGTTGTTGAAGACCGTCAACGGCACGCCGTGGTGCGCGGCGAGGTCGACGACGGCGAGGGCCTGGCTGGCGTCGACGGCGAGGGGCTTGTCGACGACGAGCGGGAGGCCTGCGGCGATGACGCGTTCGGCCTGCTCCGCGTGCACGCCACTCGGCGAGGCGAGCACGACGAGGTCGAGATCCGTCACGCCCAGCAACGCCTCGAGGTCGGGGACCACCTCCGCGCCGGGGTGCTCGGCGCGCACCGCGTCGGCGCGTGCCGCGTCCGCCGTCGAGACCGCGGCAACGGTGAGACCCGCCCGGCCGATGAGCGGTGCGTGGATGCCGCGCCCGGCGGACCCGTAGCCGACGAGTCCCACGCGCAAGGGAGGAGGCGAGGACGGCTGGGTGGCAGGCATTCCGGCATCGTATGCCGCCCGGCGTAGGCTGCTCGCATGCGCTTCGTCCACCTGGGCCTCGACCCCGACTTCGTCGACTACGAGCAGGCGTGGCAGACCCAGCGCGACACCCACGCGAAGGTCGTGGCGGGCGAGGAGCCCGACACCGTCTACCTCCTCGAGCACCGCGCCGTCTACACGGCCGGCAAGCGCACCGAGCCGCATGAGCGCCCCAGGGACGGCACGCCGGTCATCGACGTCGACCGTGGCGGCAAGATCACCTGGCACGGTCCGGGCCAGATCACCGGCTACCCCATCGTCAGGCTTCCGGCCCCCATCGACGTCGTCGGCTACGTCCGGCACATCGAGGAGATGATGATCCGGGTCTGCGCCGACTTCGGCGTCGAGGCCGGCCGGGTCCCGGGCGAGAGCGGCACCTGGATCGCCGAGGACGACCGCGGCCCGCGCCGCAAGATCGGCGCCATCGGCATCCGGGTCAGCCGCCAGGTCGCGATGCACGGCTTCGCGTTCAACTGCAACCCGGACCTGTCCTGGGGTGACGTGATCATCCCCTGCGGCATCGTCGGGGCGGGAGTGACGTCCCTGTCGTTCGAGCTGGGACGCGACGTGCGCGTCACCGAGGTGCTCCCCCACGTCGAGAAGCACCTCGCCGACATCCTCCCGACACTTCGGCCGAACCAGCGCGTTCTGGCCTGACAGCGGGCTCCGTACCCCTAGGGTGTCGCCCACAGCCGGCTCTCAGGGGGAGATCGATGGACATCGCCGTCCGCACCACCGACCTGCGCAAGACCTACCTCAGTCGTGGCCGTCGCCGGATCGCGGTGCAGGCACTCTCCATGACGGTGCCCCAGGGCGGCGTGCACGGCTTCCTCGGTCCCAACGGCTCGGGCAAGACCACGACCATCCGCATGCTGCTGGGGCTCATCCGCCCCGACTCCGGGACTGCCGAGATCTTCGGGTCCCCGATCCCCCGGCGGCTTCCCGCGGTGATCGACCGCGTCGGGGCGGTCGTCGAGGCGCCGAAGTTCTTCCCGGGCTTCACGGGTCGCCAGAACCTGCGGCTGCTCGCCGACGCGATCGGCACCCCGCTCCCCCGGGTCGACGAGGTGCTCGAGGCCACCCGGCTCGGTGACCGTGCACGCGACCGGTTCGCCGGCTACTCGCTCGGCATGAAGCAGCGCCTGGCCATCGCGGCGACGCTCCTCAAGGACCCCGACCTGCTCATCTTCGACGAGCCGACCAACGGTCTCGACCCGGCCGGCATCCGCGAGGTGCGCGAGACGATGAGGAGCCTTGGCGCGCAAGGAAAGACGGTTCTCGTGAGCTCCCACATCCTCGCCGAGGTCGAGCAGGTGGCCGACACCGTGTCGATCATCGGCAACGGCGCCCTCCTCGCCGAGGGCCCGGTCAGCGAGATCATGCGCCAGTCGGGGGGCGCCCGGGTCAGGGTGGGCGTCGCCTCCCCCGACCGGGCCCTGGGGATCCTCGAGGCGGACGGTCTTGCGGTGACCCGCGACGGGTCGCACCTGCTCGTCGCGTCCGAGGACCCCTCGGCCGTCACGCGCTCGCTGGCCGGCCACGGCCTCTACGTCAGCGAGCTGACCCCCGTACGCGCCGACCTCGAGGCCGCCTTCCTCGCCCTCACCGCCGACGAGGGGCTCGGATCGGCGGCCGACCGACACGCCGGCGGCATCGAGACGGGAGGGGCGGCATGAGCCAGGACACCGTTCTCGAGTCGGCGCCCCGGCCGCGATCCGCGCTACGGCCTCGGGGCACGAGCGTCGCCGGCCTCGTCGGCGTCGAGCTGCGCCGCCTCTGGTGGCGCCGACTCACGCGGACGGTCCTGGTGGCGATCGTGCTCTTCGTGGGCTTCGCCTCGTTCTCGGCCTTCCAGGACAGCCGCCCGTCGGTCATCGCCCAGCGCGTCGCCGACTACAACCGGGTGGTCGCCGAGATGAAGCAGCAGCTCGACGCCACGCCCGAGGCCGACCGCCGGGCGCAGCTCGACGAGTGCCGCAAGCAGCAGGCGCAGGCCCAGGCCAGTGACCCGGGTGCCGATTTCAACTGCGACCAGATCAACCAGCCGCCCTCCTTGGCCCAGTTCGGGCTCGTGAACACCTCCCGCACCGAGCTGACGCGCAGCATCGCGCAACAAGGCGTCTACCTCTTCGGCTTCCTCGCCTTTCTGCTCGGGGCGAGCTTCGTCGCAGCGGAGTTCGCCTCGGGTGCCATGGCGACCTGGCTGACGTTCTGCCCCAGACGGCCGCGGGTGGCCGCCTCCAAGCTGGTCGTCGCCACCCTGGGCGGGCTCGCCGTGGGCGGCGTGGGGGTCGCCCTCACCGCGCTCGGTGCTCTCGTCGTGACGACGCTCAACCGCCCGGACGGCTCCCTCAACCTGCCCGATGCTCCGGTGCGGGCCGACGACCCGCTCTCACTGGCCCTCCTGCGGGTGGTCGTCGTCGTCGCCCTGGGTGGCCTCGGCGGCGCGGTGCTCGGGATGCTGGCCCGAGCCACCGCCGGCGTCATCGGGATCGTCGCCGGGTATGCCGTGCTGGTCGAGGGTTTCGTCGCGAACGGCGTCCAGGGCGGGGCGCTGCAACCGTGGTTCGTCCGCGTCAACGTCGATGCCTTCGTGGGCAAGGGCGCCTCCTACCTCGTGCAGTCGTGCGGTCCCGACGGCTGCAGCGGCCGCTCGGTGGCGCTCTCGTACACCCACGGCTGGGTCTACCTGCTCGTGCTCTGCCTCGTCGGCGTCGCCGCAGCAGTCGCGGTGTTCCGCCGCCGCGACGTCGCCTGACCTACGCGCCCGGGCGGACGGCATACGCCGGTGGCCGTATGCCGTCCGGCGGCCGGTGGAGGCGTCCCCGGCTGTCCAGCCCTGTCGGCAGGTAGGCGTAACCTGTGCGGAGCAGCCAACCCCCACCAAGGAGCCCGTGTGTCTGTCGTTCCCGACGGCCGTCGTCTGCTGCGCGTCGAGGCGCGCAACGCCGAGACCCCCATCGAGCGCAAGCCGTCCTGGATCCGGACGACCGCCAAGATGGGGCCGGAATACACGGCCCTGCACGCGATGGTCAAGAACGAGGGCCTGCACACCGTGTGCCAGGAGGCCGGCTGCCCCAACATCTTCGAGTGCTGGGAGGACAAGGAGGCCACCTTCCTCATCGGTGGTGACGTCTGCACCCGGCGCTGCGACTTCTGCGACATCGCGACGGGCCGTCCCACGACGCTCGACCTCGACGAGCCGCGGCGCGTGGCCGAGTCCGTGGCCCGGATGGGGCTGCGCTACTCCACCGTCACAGGCGTCGCCCGCGACGACCAGCCCGACGGGGCCGCCGGCCTCTACGCCGAGACCATCCGCCAGATCCATCTGCTCAACCCCAACACCGGCGTCGAGATCCTGCCGCCCGACTTCGGCGCCAAGCCCGAGCTCGTCGGCCAGGTCTTCGACGCCCGGCCCGAGGTCTTCGCCCACAACCTCGAGACGGTGCCGCGCATCTTCAAGCGCATCCGCCCGGCCTTCACCTACGACAAGTCGCTCAGGGTCCTGACGATGGCGCGCGAGGCCCAGCTCGTCACCAAGAGCAACCTCATCCTCGGCATGGGCGAGACCGACGTCGAGATCGAGGAGGCCATCCGCGACCTGCACGACGCCGGCTGCGACATCCTCACGATCACCCAGTACCTCCGCCCCTCGAAGCTGCACCACCCGATCGACCGCTGGGTCAAGCCCGAGGAGTTCGTCCACTGGTCGCAGGTCGCCGAGGAGATGGGCTTCAAGGGCGTCATGGCCGGTCCGCTCGTGCGCTCCTCCTACCGCGCCGGACGTCTCTGGGCGACCGCGATGCGCAAGTGGGGACGCGAGATCCCCGGGCACCTGTCTCACCTCGCGCAGGCCGCTGAGGCCCCCGCTCGCCAGGAGGCGGCGTCGTTGGTGGCGCGCGCCCAGAGCGCCGTATCCTGAGCACCATGGCACGCAACAAGGACGGCGACGTGAGCTCGTCGGAGAAGAAGCAGGGACGGCTGTCCCAGGTCCTGGACGTATACCGGATCTCCAAGCAGGCTGACCCGCTCATCGGCTGGTACATGCTGCTGTCGTTCCTCGTCGTCTTCGGGGTGCTGCTCATCGTCGGCTTCCTCGTCAAGCTCCCCTGGATCCTCGGCATCTTCGGCGTGCTCTTCGGCATCCTCGCCGCGACGATCATCATGAGCCGCCGCGCCGAGCGGGCCGCCTACAGCCAGATCGAGGGCCAGGCCGGCGCTGCGGGCGCGGCCCTGACCTCCATCCGCCGCGGCTGGTACACCGACCGCGAGCCGGTGGCCGCCGACGTGGCGCGGCCCGGCGACATCGCCTCGGCCGCCATGGTCTACCGCGCCCTCGGCCGGCCTGGCGTCGTTCTCGTCGGCGAGGGCCCGACCGGCCGCGTCCAGAAGCTGCTCGCCGCGGAGAAGAGGCGTGTCGAGCGCGTGGCCCCGGGCGTCCCCGTCACGACCCTGCGGGTCGGGTCCGGCGAGAACGAGGTGCCGCTGCCCAAGCTCGCGAGCAAGGTGCAGCGCCTCAAGCCGCAGATCACCAAGGACGAGATGGCGATCGTGAACAAGCGCCTCAAGGCCATCGGTGGCCTGCGCGCCCCCCTCCCACCGGGCGTCGACCCGGCCCGCGCACGCATGGACCGCAGGGCCCTGCGCGGCAAGTGACCGACGTCGGACGAAAGGGCTGGCTCCTACGGGAACCGGCCCTTTCGCATACCTGCTCTCCTGCTCCCCCGCTCAGCGGAGGCGGACGATGACGGTGCCGGGCACCTTGTCGTGCAGGCCCCGCCCGTCACGGTCCCAGACCACGGCGGGGATGAAGAGGCAGAGCAGCAGGGTCCGGACGAGCGCCTGCACCGGCATCACCCGGCCCGTGCCGGTGAGCGAGCGCACCTGCAGGCCCATGATGCGGTGGCCGATCGTGAAGCCGAGGGTGCCCACGAGCAGCAGGTGCATGACGGCGAAGACGCCCAGCACGACGAAGCCCTGCGTGCCCGAGGCCGGCGGCTGCGAGAAGGGCAGCGGGACCCCGAAGAGCCCTCTGGCGATGAGGGAGGCGATAGCCCAGTCGATGAGCACCCCCGCGAGCCGGATGCCGAAGCCGGCGATCGAGCCGGGGCCGCTCGGGGGCAGCCCCAGATCGCGCCCGCGGTACTCCTCGTCGGCGCTCGTGCGCGCCCTCGGGCCCTGCAGCCACGAGCCCATGTCCTTGCGGTCCACCACGGGTCCAGCGTAACGAGACGGGCCGCGTGACCTCCGGGCAGCCCTGCCCGCCGTAACACCGGCGAAACATCGGGGTCATTGCGGAGAAATCGGCACTCGATAGTGTCGGTCGCGACAACACGGGGCCGTCCTCGCTGCCCGGTGCTCACGCGAGCCCGGGACGAAGGCCGACCTCGCCCCATCTCAGGAGGTTGGATGTTCAGCTCAGCTGACGAGGTCCTTGCGTTCATCAAGGACGAGGACGTCAAGTTCGTCGACATTCGGTTCTGCGACCTGCCCGGCGTCATGCAGCACTTCAACGTGCCTGCTGAGTCGGTCGACGAGGACTTCTTCACCGTGGGCCAGATGTTCGACGGGTCCTCGATCCGCGGCTTCCAGGCGATCCACGAGTCCGACATGAAGCTCGTGCCCGACCCCGCCACGGCGTTCATCGACCCGTACCGCGCCGAGAAGACGCTGGTCATGAACTTCTCGATTCTCGACCCGTTCACGGACGAGCGCTACAGCCGCGACCCGCGCAACATCGCGAGCAAGGCCGAGGAGTACCTCAAGTCCACCGGCATCGCCGACACCGCCTACTTCGGCGCCGAGGCCGAGTTCTACGTCTTCGACGACGTGCGCTTCGAGACGAAGCAGAACGCCGGCTACTACTTCATCGACTCCGTCGAGGCCGCGTGGAACACCGGCCGCGAGGAGGAGGGCGGCAACAAGGGCTACAAGACCCGCTACAAGGGCGGCTACTTCCCCGTCTCCCCCGTCGACCACTTCGCCGACTTCCGCGACAAGATCTGCCTCGAGCTCAAGGAGGTCGGTCTCAACGTCGAACGCAGCCACCACGAGGTCGGCACCGCGGGCCAGATGGAGATCAACTACCGCTTCAACACGCTGCTGCACTCCGGCGACGACCTGATGAAGTTCAAGTACGTCGTCAAGAACTCGGCGTGGAAGCAGGGCCACACGGCCACCTTCATGCCCAAGCCCCTCTTCGGTGACAACGGCTCGGGCATGCACACCCACCAGTCGCTCTGGAAGGACGGCGAGCCGCTCTTCTACGACGAGCGCGGCTACGGCGGCCTCTCGGACCTGGCACGCTGGTACATCGGCGGCCTGCTCAAGCACGCCCCGTCGCTGCTCGCCTTCACGAACCCGACGGTGAACTCCTACCACCGCCTGGTGCCGGGCTACGAGGCGCCGGTCAACCTCGTCTACTCCGCCCGCAACCGCTCGGCGTGCGTGCGCATCCCGATCACGGGCACCTCCCCGAAGGCCAAGCGCATCGAGTTCCGCGTGCCCGACCCGTCGGCCAACCCCTACCTGTGCTTCGCCGCGCAGCTGATGGCGGGCCTCGACGGCATCAAGAACCGCATCGAGCCGCCGGAGCCGGTCGACAAGGACCTCTACGAGCTGCCGCCCGAGGAGCACGCCGCGATCCAGCAGGTCCCCGGCTCGCTGCCGGCCGTGCTCGACGCGCTCGAGGCCGACCACGAGTACCTCCTCGAGGGCGACGTCTTCACCGAGGACCTCATCGAGGCGTGGATCGACTACAAGCGCAAGAACGAGGTGGACCCGATCCGCTTCCGTCCGCACCCGCACGAGTTCGAGATGTACTTCGACATCTGATCGACAGTCTCGTACAAAGCCGATTCGCTTGTGCGACAGCCTATTTCGAAGCGCGGGCCCCGGGAGGGGCCCGTGTTTCCCATACGCTTCCCATAGGCCTCCCGTGACCGGACGGTGGCGGGACTACCGCTGTTCGACGGTGATGCGGCTGTCGCGTGGGATCCACCGGTCGTCGGCCGCTTGCCTTTGCGCTAGGCCGATGACGCGCCCGCGTCGGCGGCCGCAGGTGGTGCGGTCGGTCCCTCCGTGGCAGGCTCGCGTTCCGCACCGTCCTGGGAGTAGTAGTAGGTAGAGCTCAAGCTGTGCGGCTCCGTCTCCTCCGCGTCCGGCGGGGTCGGCCCGGCCTGGCGCAACTTGGGCGGCGCGGCGGACCACGCCTTCAGGGACTGAAGGACGTCTGCGTAGAAGGTGTCCGTCGCGCCGAGCACCGAGTCGATGAACGAGCCCCGGCCGCGGCCACGCTTGGCTCCCATGCCCGCGGAAGGGCGAAGCGGAACGACCGGACCCCCGGCGGGGTGCGTCGTGAGCATGACCACCCGGACGCCGACCTCTCGGCGAAGGACGACCGCGTACATCAGGTCGCAGTTCACGCGCGGGTAGTCGGCCAAGGCCCGGGCCTCGGGCGTTCCCAGGTCTCGCACGCGACGGACCGCGCCGTCAGGCCCTACCCACAGGTGCGCCTGCTCGAGCATCCGCACATCAAGCATCTCGGTCACGGCATGTACCACGTGTCGTACGAGTTCCTCGGTGGCGGCCTCTGCGCCATCCTTCAAATGTAGTGGTCTCTACCTATGCTGGGTCAACGCGTCGGGCTCGGCGTGCGCTTGCCGCGAGGCAGCAGTTGGGCCGGAAGGCGCTCTTGGGCGCAAGGCGCGGACGCATCACGCGCGCACCTGCCGCGGCTGCCACTCGGTTTCCGGCCTCGGCCGGCGTATGGCTGAAACGGCAGACCCGCGCCGACGCGGTCGAAACGCAGATGTCGGCCAGCCCGACCGGGTCGTCGCGAGTGTCCTCATGGAACGCGGAAGCACTCTTCCTGTCATGCCGATGAGCGCGTGTTTGGCGTGAGCGGGCGCGCCGCTTGAGTGCGCCCTGCGGCTGGCTCTCCCACGCCTCGGTGACGACGTGCTGGCGGCTCGCGGTGGCGCGCCTGCGGGCACCGCGGTTCAGACGGGCCACCGCCTGCTCGCCGGCCGGGAAGGCCGCAGTCCTGTGAGGTGCACCCCAAAACCTGGGGCGTTGACTCCGCCAGCGCGTCGCGTCCGGCCGACCACGCGGACTGGGATCCCGCCCTCAGTGTTTCTTAGGCTAGCCTTACCGAAGTTCTGACGGGTTCTGCCCGTCCTCTCGCAGGAGGAAGCTCATGCCGCAGTCGTCGTACCGGGGTGCCTGGTGATCGTCTGTCACTGTGCCGTGGTCACCGACGGCGGTGTAACCGAGGCTTGGGATGCCGGAGCGCGCAGCCTCGGCCAGGTATGCCGCGCCACCGGCGCGGGGACGGACTGCGGCGCGTGCATCTTCTCGGTCAAGCGCCTCCTATGCGAGCATGAGGCCTCAAGAACGCTGTCCCCGTCGGTTGCCGAGCACCGGCCTGCAACAGGCGCCGTGGAGGTGGTGAAAGGTGCAGCCAGTTAGCCCTCGCGTGGTGGAGCTCCTCAACGACGCCCTGACCTTCGAGCTGACGGTCACGAACACGTACTTCCTCCACGCGAGGATGCTCGACAGCTGGGGGCTGGGCCGCCTAGGCAAGGTCTTCTACGACCTCTCGATCGACGAGATGCGCGACGCCGACGACCTCATCAACCGCATCCTGCTGTTCGACGGCCACCCGAACATGCAGAAGCTCGGTGCCATCAGAATCGGCGAGAACGCTCACGAGATGTTGCTCCTCGCGTTCGAGAGCGAGAAGGCGGCGGTGTCACAGTTCAACGTCAGCGCTCAGGAGTGCCACCAGCTGGGCGACCACGGCAGCGCCGCGGTGTTCGAGGAGATGGTCCGCGACGAGGAGAAGCACGCGGACTGGTTCGAAAGCCAGCTCGACGCCATTGAGCGGATCGGCATCCAGCAGTACCTCGCCCAGCAGCTCAGCAGCGACGCCCCCGGCGCTTGAGAACGGCCGGCCAGGAGGCGCGTACGTCGGGTGCCGGCGCCGTCACGTCGGTCAGTCCTTCAGCGCCAGCCGTTGTGCGGCCAGGACGGCATACGCGCGTCGCTCGGTGTCGGCCGCCTCGACCTGCGAGGTCCCGGCGGGCCACGTCTCGCCACGGGCGATGTCCTCGGCGGCCCTCAGCCCCACGACCGCGTCCCGCAACTCCTCCACCGCCAAGAGCCTCGCCAAGCGGCGGACTGCATCAGCGGTGCACCCGGTGCAGGAAAGACGGCCCCGTCGACAACACCGATTTCCCCTTCGACGTCGGCGGTCACTGCTAGCGCGAGCTGCCCCTTCCGCCGGCACCGTCTGTAAAACCCCGCGTGCCACCTGGGGCGCGCAGGCCCGAGCGATGGTCAAGTTGGGGAGGCGCACGTACAGACATGCCGCCGAGGGCTCGCCCCCGCCTCGGTCGGCGCGGGCGCGGAGACGGGACGCGCCGAGGTCAGTCGAGGCTCACCTCGTTGAGCCGTCCCGTTGCGACGTCGAAGACGAACCCCTGACCGCCTCACGGTGAGGAATGAACGGGCTGGAGGTGATGCGCCGGATGGACTGACGCACGTCGCCCTCGAGGTCGGTGAAGGCCTCGGCGGCCCACGCGGGCCGGATCCCGGTCTCGGACTGGATGGAGTCCTTGAAGGCGTCGCCGGTGAAGGTGAGCATGCCGCAGTCGGTGTGGTGGATGAGCACGATCTCCGTCGTGCCGAGCAGCCGCTGGCTGATGGTGAGGGACCGCAACGCGTCCTCGGTCGCGACGCCGCCGGCGTTGCGGATGACATGAGCCTCCCCCCGCCGCCAGGCCGAGCACGGCGTGGACGTCGATTCGCGCGTCCATGCAGGCGAGCACGGCCCGGTGCTTGGAGGGCGGCAGCGGCAGCGGGCCTGCGAAGGTCGCCGCGTACGCCTCGTTGTTCTTGAGCAGCTCGTCGGTCACGGACATCGGTGCCTCACTCGGGTCGGAACTGGTGGAAATGACACGGGTCCACAGGTGGTGGGGGCCGGGCTCAGACGTCGCCGAGGAGGCCGCGGCGGCGCAGCGCCGGCATGACTCCTTCAGCGAATGCTGTCCTCCAGGTGCGGGCAGCCGGAGAATTTCTCCCGCGCAGCTGAACTCGGATCGGACGGTCACCCGATCCGTCTTGGAACGGCAGCGCCTCTCTCAGCGCGAGCCAGCGACCCGGGGCGGGCAAGCGGTAGGGGGCCGACGGGTCAGCCGCCCTCGGTCGGCCACTCCGGAGACCTGGCTCCTGCCCTGGACGCCTGCGTCGCTCATCTGGTTGAGACCGTCGCTCCTGACGGCGTTTCACCGACCGCCAGGAGCGGCTAGTACACCTCCAGGTCCGCGGCACGTCGGATGGCAGCCCGACGGCTGCCGACGCCGAGCTTCTGGTAGTTGTGCGCGATGCGTCTTGGCCGTGAGCAACGAGATGTACTCGGCTTCGGCGATCTCGGCAGCGGTGAAGTTAGTGGCGAGGTACCGGAGGACCTCGTGCTCGCGCTGGGTGAGCTGCTGGCTTCGGCTTGTGCCGTCGCGCGGCTGCCCGGTGGAACGGCCGAGGATCTGCGTCACCGCGGTCGCGTGGGACGTGCCGTGTCGTACGTCGACCGCAAGGAACACGGTCCCACTTGTGACCGCTGCGGCACGAAGCCGACCATGCAACGTCGCGGCGACGTCGCCAGTCTCGTGCCCGTCGGCGAGCTCGCTGCCGCTGTGCTCGTGTTTAGCCCTGACCGTGGGTAGGACCTTCGACGGCAGTCTCGAGGACCGTCTGGGCGGCTGCGTCCAGCCCATCGCTAGGCCGGAGGCCGGTAGCCCTCCGTGAACCGCGACGAGTCCTGCGAGAGCAGCTCGGAGTCGGGCACGAGCGGCGGCAGGTCCGGGTCGTCGGGAAGCTGCAGCGTCGCCCGCAGTCGGATGTCGCGGGACGAGGCGCCGACCTCGACGGTGAAGTCGCCGCCTTCCCGACGCCACCCGCCCAACCACCCGTCGCCACGGTCGAGCGCGGCGTCCCAGTAGGCGAAGTCGCGACTCGTCAGCTCGAAGCTGACGCGGACGCTAGCGCCCGGCTCGAGGTGGACCTTCTCGAAGCCACGGAGCTCCCGGTCAGGACGCCGGACGGCGGCGTCCGGGTCGCCGACGTAGAGCTGCACGACGTCGCTGCCCGCGACGGCGCCCACGTTCGTGACCGTGCAGGCGACCTGCACCCTCCCGGCGGCGGCGTCCACGATCGTCAGCTCCAGGTCCGAGTAGGCGAACCGCGTGTACGACAGACCGTGCCCGAACGAGTAGCGCACCTCTCGACGCAGCGCGTCGTACCAGCGGTAGCCGATAAAGACGCCCTCCCCGTAGAACACGGTGCCGCGCTCCCCCGTCCACGTGAGGTGGCTCGGGATGTCCTCAACCGCGAGCGGGAACGTCTCGCCGACCTTGCCGGACGGGTTGACCCGGCCCAGCAGCACGTCGACGACGGCCGCGGCGCCGGCCTGACCGGGCAGCCACGCCTCGACGATCGCGTCGACCCGGTCGTGCCACGGGTCCATCGTCACGGCGGCGCCGTTGCTCAGCACGACGACCAACGCGGCCCCCGTGCGCTCCCTCAGGTCGGCCAGACGCCCGAGCAGGGCCACGTGGTCGGCCGGCAGGGCCAGCATGATGCGGTCGTCCGCCTCCTGCTCGAAGGCCAGGGGGAGCCCGACGAACGCGACGATGACGTCGGCGTCCGACGCCACGGCGACGGCGTCGTCCGCGAGCCGCACGGCCTCGGGTGACAGCGGGCCGGCCGCCACCCGCTCAGCCGCCGCGGCCAGCCGCAGGGCCTCGGCGAGCGCCGCGGACCGGCGTGCGGGTCCGGCGCCGTCGTCGACGAACGCGGACCCGTGGGCGTCGAGGTAGGCGCGGATGTCGTCCTGGTACGCGTTGAGCGGCGTGTGGACGTAGCCCGGGGCGTAGCAGACGCCGTCGCCCACGACGTCGCGCAGGATGTCGAGTGCGTGGTCGACCCGGGTCGGGTCGACGCCCGAGGACCCGCCACCTTGAATGCGCGCGTGTGCGGCGAAGGCGCCGACGACGGCGATCCGGCGACCACTGGTCGCATCAAGGGGCAGCACGGGCGTTGACCCGGCGCCGTCAACGGGTCGGGGTTCGTTGCGCAACAACGTGATGCAGGCGGCAGCGGCCTCGCGTGCGAGGCTGTGGTGCTCGTCCGCGCCGAGGAGCGCGAGCTGCTCGGGGCTCAGACGGTCGCCGGGCACGACGCCGAGCTGCATGACCGGTCCGTCGACGAGCGTCGGGCCGGGATGGGTGCGGGCGACGAGCCGGAGCACCCGGCGGGCGGCGTCGTCGACGACCCGTTCGTCGAGCTCACCCGCGCGGACGGCGGCCACGATCTCGGCGTCGGTCACCCCGCCGGTCCCGGGCATCTCGAGGTCGAGGCCGGCCCGGAGCGCGGGCACCCGGTGATGGACGGCATTCCAGTCGGAGACGACGAGGCCGTCATAGCCCCAGTCGCGCCGCAGCACGTCCGTGAGCAGCCATCGGTTCTCCGAGGCGTGGACGCCCCCGACCCGGTTGTAGGAGCACATGACCGTCCACGGATTGGCCGACGCGACGACGCGTTCGAACGCCGCGAGGTACGTCTCCCGCAGCGTGCGCTCGTCGGCCTCGACGGAGATGCGCGTCCGCTCGATCTCCTGGTTGTTCGCCGCGAAGTGCTTCAGCGACGTGCCGACGCCGACCGACTGTACGCCCTCGACGTAGGCGGCACCGAGCTCGCCGGCGTGCATCGGATCCTCGGAGAAGTACTCGAAGTTGCGCCCGCAGAGCGGCGACCGCTTCATGTTGACCCCGGGTCCGAGCACTACCTGGACACCCTCGGCCCGCGCCTCCTGCCCGATCGCACGACCGACCCGGCGCACAAGGTCGCGGTCCCAGGAGGCCCCGAGCGCCGACGCGGTGGGGAAGCAAGTCGCGGGCACCCACACCATGTCGACGCCGGTCTCCTTGCGCAGCCCGTGCGGGCCGTCGCCGACCTCGATGGCGGGCACGCGCACGCCGTCGGCCGGCCTGTCGATGGTCTCGGTGAACCAGTCGTCGCGGCCTGACAGCAAGGACGCCTTCTCCTCGAGCGTCAGGGCGGCGAGCGTCGCGTCGATGTCGATGTCGAGCGGGGTCATCGGTGTTCCTCCGGTGGCGGGTGACGCGTGGAGCGCGGATGGACGGGGCGGCCGCCGGTGGCGGCAGCGCGGGAGTGTGCGGCTCAGGTGAGCAGGAAGCTCTTGGGGTGGTCGTCGCGCACGCGGGCGAGCAGGTCTGGCCCGACGTCGACTCCGCCGCAGGCGAGGGCGTCGAGCACGACACCGCAGAGCGGCGACGTGCTCGAGACAACGACCCGGGTGGCGGGCGCGACGCGACCTAGCTCCGCGGCGAGCGCGTCGCGCATGGCACCGTGCTCCGATGTCGCGACCGACCCGTTGAGGAGCACTGGCAGCTCACCGGAGGCGAGTGGGGCCCCGACCCGAGTGGCGCACCACCCCGCGTACCGGACGAAGGCCTGCGCCTGCTCCCGGACGATGTCGAGCGCGACGGCGTCGCCGGCGTCGGCTTCGGCGAGGACGACACGGGAGGCGCGCCAGAGGTCGGACGCTGGGCGCGCGCCGAACCGGCGACTGAACGCGTGGCGCAGCTCCCACCCGTCGGCCACCTCGTAGAGCTCGCAGTAGGCCGCGGTCAGTGATGTGTCGGGGCCAATGCCCATCCACGACCGGGCGACGGCGTGCAGGCCGGCATGACCGAGCCCGGATCCGCCGAGGTGGTCGAAGACGAACATGCCCGAGCACTCCTCGCGCCCGTCGGCAGCGCGGGCGGCCACGGCCGGTCCGGTGCCGACCGTGATGGCGATGGCGACGCCAGTGCCGTCGAGGAGGCGCAGCGAGGCGAAGGCGTCGTTTTTGACGGAGCACGGCCCGAGCTCGGGCAGCCGCTCTCGAATGTGGCCCTCCCAAAACACGGCGTCCTCGGGGAAGTCGACCCCGGCGATGCAGAAGGCAGCGGCGGCGAGATCGCTCGGCACGACGCCGGCATCGGCCATCGCCGTGTCGACGGAGCTGAACACGGCGGCGAGGGCGTCCTCGACGCTCGCGGCGCCGTAGATGTCGCCGCAACCGCCCCGGCCGCGGCCGTGGACCGCGCCGTCGCCGTCGACGACGAGGGCGACCGTCTTGGAGTTGCCGGCATCGACGGCCAGGAAGGTCCGGCCAGGGAGCGCCGCTCCCCGGCCCGGGGACGTGAGGACTGTGCTCACCGCAGCAGACGCTCGGGCAGGTAGGCGCGGTGGGCGTACGCCATCTCGTCGTAGAGCTCCTCGGCGACGCGTAGCGTCGGCACCATGGGGTTAGCCGCGAGGGCGCGGATGCCGTCGGCGCGGGTGCCGCGCCAGGCCGCCTCGGCCGCGAGGTACTGGAACTCTGCGAGCTGCTGCACGAGGCCGCGGACCGCGTGCGGCAAGGGCTTCTGCGGCAGCGGGCGCACCCCCTGCCCGTCGACGGTGCACCACATCTCGACGACGACGTCCTCGTCGAAGCCGGGCAGGGCGCCGCCGCTGTTGGGGAGGTTGACGGGCAACTCGGCGCCCGTGTCGTTGTAGTAGGCGCTCATGACGTCGATCGCGAGCTCGAGCTCGTGGATGCCACCACGCGAGCGCGTCGGGTCGAGGTCGGGCACCTCGGCGCGCGACTGCTCCTCGTAGTGCTCCCAGTAGCCCGGCAGCGCGGCGAGGAGGTCCTCTGCGCGCGTCGTGCGCGCACCCTGGAGCTCGCGCAGCACCTCCTCGCGGAAGTAGTAGTACTGGAAGTAGTCGCTGGGCACCGAGCGCATCGTTGTCGCGAGCTGGAGCATCCGCTTGGAGTGGGCGTCGAGCGTCGGGTCGTCGCGGCGGGCCTCCCAGGCGGCGTCGAGGAGCGGCATGAGGTCCTGGCCCTCGTACGTGTGCTCGAACGACCAGCAGTTGTGGTTGACGCCGGCCATGACGACACGGGCTTTGTCGAAGTCGAGGTCCGCGGCGCGAAGCACGGTGTGCGGGAAGGTGATCGGGCCCTCGCACATTGACCACATGGTGCGGTCGGTGAAGCGAGTTACGGCCTGAGACACGATGTTGACGGGGTTCGTGTAGTTGAAGATCACGGCGTTGGGCGCCACCGCGTCGAGGTCGCGGATGATGTCCTCGTAGATGTGGACCGAGCGCAGGGACATGAAGAACCCGCCCGGACCTTGCGTCTCCTGGCCGATCACGCCGTGCTTGAGCGGGATCCTCTCGTCGAGGGCCCGCGCTGCGAAGTCGCCGGGGCGGAAGCTCGCGAGCACGGCGTCGGCATCGGTGAGGGCCGCGCGGCGGTCAGTGGTCGAGGTGATCGTGATGTCGAGGCCCTGGGCGCGGGCGATCTTCGTGGCGATGGTCTCCACGGCCGCGAGCCGCTCGGGG
The DNA here is from genome assembly GCF_041941675.1 of Terrabacter sp. BE26. Classification (GTDB taxonomy): domain Bacteria; phylum Actinomycetota; class Actinomycetes; order Actinomycetales; family Dermatophilaceae; genus Terrabacter. Next base: position 4,323,731 of record NZ_CP090122.1, read on the forward strand.
TTCACGTCCTGGATGACGACCTCGGAGCCGTCGAAGTCCTTGCCGTGCGCGAGGAAGGACGCCATGGTCCCTGCGCCGCGGGAGGATCCGCCGCCGATGTACACGAGCTTGATGGCTGCCATGTCTTCTGTGTTCCTTCGGATGTCGTTGGGGTGCGGTGCTGGTGGGAGAGGTGGTCGGTGGGTGTCGGGCTGGCTATTGGCCGGCGGCCGCCCGGTCGGCGACAAGCGTCGGGCTCTTGCACTCGACGGCGATCGTCGCCGGCCAGTCGGCCTCGTAGGCGTCGGCGGCCGCGATCCGCGCGAAGGCGTCCTGCTTGTGCTCGCCGGACACGATCATGACGACCTCGCGGGAGCACGCGGCGATCGTGTCGATGCCGACGGTGACCCCGTGGGTCGGGACCATGTCGAGGCTCGTGAACTCGGGAAAGGTTCCCATGTTGTCGCGGCGGGTCGCCTCACCGAGCTGGGTGACGTGGCTGCGGGAGGTGCGGGCGGTGCCGGGCTGGTTGAAGGCGATGTGGCCGTCCGACGCCCCGGACGCGAGGAGGAAGAGGTCGATGCCGCCCGCGGCCTCGATCTGCTCCTCGTAGGCCTCGGGATCCGCCGGGTCGGGCACCCACACCTCCGTGGGGGCTGCGATCCCGGCCGCGTGACTCGCGTCGGCGATAGGTCCGAGGATGTGCCGACGGGCGAAACCCAAGCACGAGTACGAGAGCTCGGGGTCGACCCGCCGCAGGGTGCCGTCGTCGCCGGTCACGATGTACTCGTCCATCATGACGATGACGAGGCGCGAGAGGTCGGCTCCCGCGGCGGCGTGGCGCGCGAGTGCGCGATAGGTCGGCGCGGCGGTCCGGCCACCGGGGCAGCCGAGGAGGAACCGATCGCCGGCGGTGGAGCGCAGCCGGTCGAGGACCATCTCGGCTACCGCGTCACCGACGGCTTCGGCGTCCGTGAGGACGGTGGGATGAAGGGACACGTCTCCCCCTAGGGGTGGGTGGGTCTGGACGGAGGGTGTTGGCACTGTCACTCCTTGACCGCACCGGCGAGCATGCCCGAGATGAACTTGCGCTGGAAGACGATGTAGAGGATCAGGACCGGCGCGGCGACTAGGAGACCGCCGGCCGCCATGAGGTTGATCTGGGTGACGAACTTGCCCTGGAAGACGCCGAGGGCCACGGTCGCGGTCTGGTTCTGCCCGTGCAGGAACACGAGGGAGAGGAAGTAGTCGTTCCACGTCCACATGAAACTGAGCAGGATGAGGGTGTAGATCGCCGGGCGCACCATCGGCGTCGCGAGGAAGCGGAGCATCTGCAGTGGGTTCGCGCCGTCGAGCTCGGCCGCCTCGAAGGTGGAGCGGGGCAGCGACCGGAAGGCCGCACGCATCCAGAAGATGCCGAACGGCACGCCCATGCCGAGGTTGATGAGGATGATGCCGGGCAGCGTGTTGGTCAGTCCCATGGTCCGGAACTGGTAGTAAAGCGGGACGATGATCGCCTCGGTCGAGATCATCATGCCGAGCAGGACGACCGGGAAGAGCACCCGCTCCCCCGCGACCCCGAGGACCCCGAACGCGAAGCCGCCGAGCAGGGCGAGGATCACCTGACCGACGACGACGCACACGGCGATGACGAGTGAGACCGTCATGGCGCGGGCGAAGCCGGCGTCGCGCCAGGCCGTCGCGAAGTTGCCCCAGGCGAACTGCGAGAACGGCACCGGGCTGCCCGAACGGTTGGGGCTGAGGGCCGCGAGCAGGAACGACCCGATGGGCACGAGGACGAGGACGGCCATGACCGTCAGGACGACGTAGTTGAGGGCCCGTTCGGCCTTGGACGTCATGTCAGTCCCTCTCCGAGACGCGGGTGATGACGATCGCGATGACGAGGCACAGGACTCCCATGACGACACCGATCGCGGCGGCGAGGCCGACTTGCGGGTTCTGGAACGCGGCCTTGTAGAGCGCGACCGCAGGCGTGAGGGTCGACGTCCCGGGGCCGCCGTGAGTCGTTATCCAGACGAGGTCGAAAGTGCGCAACGAGGCCGTAATGGTGAGGGTGAGCGCCACGGCGAGCTGGCCGCGCAGACCCGGCAGCGTCACGGCGAAGAACTCGCGCACCGGTCCGGCGCCGTCGACCCGGGCGGCCTCGTAGAGCTCCGTCGGGATCGACGACGCGCCGGCGATGAAGAGCACCATGCAGAAGCCGAATGTCACCCACGTGCCGATGAGACCGAGCGACGGCAGCGCCCACGTGAAGTCGCCGAGCCACGTGCGCGTCAGGGCGTCGAGCCCGAGCGCGCGGAGCGCCTCGTTGAGCGGCCCGTCGGGGGCGTAGATCCGCTTGAAGACGAGAGCGATGACGACCGACGTCATGACCTGCGGCAGGAAGAAGATCCACCGAAAGACCGCCATGCCCGGCTGCTTCGCTCGCATCAGCAGCGCCGCAGACAGCAGCCCGAGCGCGATGGGCAACAGCGAGAAGAAGCAGATGAGGACGAGGACGTGGCTGAACGTCGAACGGAGCACCGGGTCGTTGAGGAACGTGACGTAGTTCTTCAGGCCTACCCACTTCGAGGGCCCCACCCCGTCCCACGCGAAGAACGAGTACTGGATGGACTGCACCAGGGGCACGAGGACAACGAGGGCGTAGATGCCCAGCGGCAACGCGGCGAAACCGAGCCCAATCCAGCGCGTGCGGCGCCGCGGGGCGCGGCGCCGCATCGCGACCGGAGGCGGGGTGGGCACGATCAACCCTTCCCCGCCAGGAAAGTGTCGCGGTCCTTGTCGACGGCCTTCGTGAAGTCGTCCGACGACATCTTGCCGGCGTAGACGAGCTGCAGGTTGCCGCTGATCGTGTCGAGCATGGTCGGGCTGGACCAGTCGAAGTACGGAACATAACCGTCGTCACCGTCGAGCGCCGCGGCGCCGGCGGACTCCCCGGACAGGCTGAGCGAGTCGGACGACACCTTGACGTCCTTCGACATGGCCGGCACGAGGCCGAGATCGGCCGCGGACTGCGCCGCCTCGGGCGACATGAGGTAATCCAGGAACGCCGCCGCGACGGCTGGGTGCTTGCACTTCGCGGAGATGACCATGGCGCCCGGAGCCGCACCCACACCGACGTGCGCCCCTCCCGCCTGCGGCAGCTGGACGTAGCCGAAGTGGGCCTGCTGCGCCTTGGTGAGGCCGAGCGAGCCGGTGTACTCCCAGCGGAAGACGCCCTCACCACCCACGAACTTCGCTACGGCCGTCTGGTAGTCGATGCCGGCGAAGTTCTTCGGGAAGTAGCCGGCCGTGGCCCACTTCTTGACCGTCTCGACCGCCTGGGTCATCGCGACGTCCGTGCCCTTCACGGACGGGGTGTCGTAGATGTAGTCGTTGAGCTTCTTCTTGTCGGCGAGCACAGCCTGGACGCCGAGGAGTGCCGAGGTGGAGCCGTCGAGGCTGCCGTACTCGAAGGGAACCTCGCCGGCAGCCTTTGCCTTGGCGGCTGCAGCCTCAAGGTCCGAGAGGGACTTCGGCGGCTGGAGGCCGAGCTTGTTCAGCTTGTCTGCGTTGTAGTAGAGGCCGATGAGCGAGGTGCGCGCCATCGGCGTCGCGAACCACGACCCCGAACCCATCGTCGCGAAGTCGGTCGTGAACTGGTTCTGCCGCGCGATCGTCGTGGGGACCTTGGCGGCCCAGCCGTACGCCTTGGCGTAGGAGTCGAGGTTGAGCACCAGACCGCCCTTGGCCAAGGTGCCGAGCGACTGCCAGCCGTTGTTCGCACTGGCGATGTCGGGGCCGCCGTCGTCCTGCAACTGCAGGTTGAGGGTCGAGTTGAGCTGTCCCCAGTCCTCGGACGTGCGCTTGATCGTCACGTTCGGGTACTTCTTCTCGAAGCTAGCGACGGCCGCGTCGATCCACTTGCCCTCGGCCGAGCCCCAGAAGTCGGTCAGCTTGAGCGTGACCTTGCCAGCGGCCGCGACGTCGGTGGAGACGGACGTCGGCGTGTTGGCCGCGGTCGGGGCGCTTCCGCCGGGGCTGCAGGCTGCGACGGCCACTCCGATGCCCGCCACTGCTGCGGCGGCCTTCACCACTCGTGCACTCATCTTCACTCCGTTGTGTCGAGACGGCCCTGCACACTCGCTGGCGACCGGAAGGCGCGCACCGCTGGGGCCTGGTTGTCCGGACAATAGAGGAAAGTGATCCAGTTAGTCCAGTATGGGACCAGTTGCAGGTTTTGGTCGTCCAGGCAGTAAAACTGGTATATTGCGCGGGTGACGACATCCCGCGCCTCCGACCAGGCCTACGAGCGTCTCGCCCACGACCTCACGGTCGGCCGGTATGCCGCGGGGTCCCGACTACCGGGTGAGCGTGACCTCGCGGTCGAACTAGGGATCAGCCGCGCGACGCTCCGCATCGCGCTCGCCCGGCTCGAGTCCGACGGTGTCGTGCAGCGATCGGCACAACGCGGCTGGTTCGTACCGCGACAGGTCATTGGCGAACCGCCCAGCACCCTGCAATCCTTCACCGAGATGGCGCGCGCTCGGGGGCTGCGCCCGACGGCAACGGTGCTGCTCCAGCTGGTGCGCGCCGCGACGCTCGACGAGGCCGAGAAGCTGCGCATCGCCCCTGCCGCGCCCGTCATCCAGATTGACCGCCTGCGCGGCATGGACGGGACGCCGGTCTGCTTCGACGTGGTCGTGCTCCCCCAGCAGACCGCCGCTGGACTCGCCGACGCGGACCTCACCGACGCCTCGCTCTACGAGCAGCTGCGTGAGCGGTGCGGCCTCGAGGTGCACCGCAGCGCGTACACCCTGATGGCTGACGTGGCCGATGCCGAGGTCGCCGCCCTGCTCGGCACCCGCCCCGGCGCGCCGGTCCTCATCGGCGACGAGATCGCCTACACGCCGGCCGGAGCCCCGGTCCTGCTCGGTCGCAACACGTATCGCGGCGACGCCTACCGCTTCGAGGCGGACCTTTACCGACGGGCGTGACTAGGAGCCTATGGTCAGACGTTCGCTGCGCTCTCCGAGGCTCTGCGGGCAGAGGCAGATGGTCGCAGGCATCGTGGGCCCGTGACGACGGCAAGTACCCGAACGGGCACCGCAGTTGACCGGGACGGGTCCGCAGTGGAGCGCCCGGGCAAGGGCCGCGCCGAGGAGGAGCCAGCCAGGTCGGACGCGGCGGTCGCAGGCCCTCGCACGACCCCACCGGCGCACGTCGGAGACCCGGATGGGCACGGGCACTATGGGGTCCTCGACGAGGACGAGGACGGGCTGGTCTGTGCACAGTGCGGGTGGGTCTGCTGCACGGATAGGTGACATCTGATCTGCGTCGATGTGTGTCGGCGCTGGAAGGATGTGCACCATGCCCAAGGCGTTCCCCAAGGAGTTCCGCGAGGACGTGATCCGGGTCTTCAAGGAGTCGGACGCCTCCATCGCCCAGGTCGCGAAGGACTTCGGCATCTCGCCGTCGTGCCTGAAGCGGTGGCTGACGATCGATGAGCGACGCTCGGCCAGTGCCGCGAGCCCTGCCCGGACCTCCAGCGAGTCCGAGGCGCCCTGCGGGAGGCGAACAAGCGGATCAAGCTGCTCGAGCAGGAGAACGAGGTCCTGCGCCGCGCGGCGGCGTACCTCTCGCAGGCGCACCTGCCGGGAAAATGATGTACCCGCTCGTCCGCGAGCTCGCCGGCGACGGGATCCCCGTCACGGTGACGTGCCGGGTGCTGAAGATCGCCCGCCAGCCCTACTACCGCTGGCTCACCAACCCGGTCACCGACGCCGAGCTGACCGCGGCGTACCGGGCGAACGCGTTGTTCGACGCCCACCGCGACGACCCGGAGTTCGGGTACCGGTTCTTGGTCGATGAGGCGCGCGAGGCCGGCGAGGCTATGGGCGAGCGGACCGCGTGGAAGCTCTGCTCCCAGCTGGGCTGGTGGTCCGCGTTCGGCAAGAAACGCGGGCGCAACGGCAAGACGCCGGGGCCACCGGTGCACGACGACCTGGTCGAGCGGGACTTCACCGCGCCAGCGCCGAATCGTCTGTGGCTCAGCGACATCACCGAGCACTGGACCGGCGAGGGAAAGCTGTACCTGTGCGCGGTCAAGGACGTGTACTCCAACCGCATCGTCGGCTACAGCATCGACTCACGGATGAAGTCCTCGCTCGCCGTCGCGGCCCTGGACCACGCGGTCGCCCGCCGCCACGCTGACGGCGCCGACGTGGCCGGGTGTGTTCTGCACACCGACCGCGGGTCGCAGTTCCGGTCCCGGAAGCTGGTCCACCAGCTCCACCGCCACGGCATGGTCGGCTCGATGGGTCGCGTCGGCGCGGCCGGCGACAACGCGGCCATGGAGTCGTTCTTCGCGCTGCTGCAGAAGAACGTCCTAAACCGTCGAGCCTGGGCGACCCGCGAACAGTTGCGGATCGCGATCGTCACCTGGATCGAACGGACCTACCACCGCCGCCGGAGACAACCGCGACTCGGACGGTTGACCCCGGTCGAATACGAGTTGATCATGACCACAACCACCACCCAGGTGGCCTAACCGAAACTGTCACCCGTTCGTGCAGCAGACCCCTCCGGTAGATCGTGCCGATGTGCGGACACGGTCACAAGCGCCACCGAAGGTGGACGACACCGTCTGCTCCGAGCAAGTGCTCTGCCGGCCGCCGCCACCGGTTTCTACGTTGTGGGCGATGTCCCACCGGATCTACGCAGCCCACTCTTCGGCGGTCTCACACCGAGTTCCGGTGTTCGGGCCGGGACCACCGGCCGCCGTTCGCAGCGGCGTGCGGCGCGCGGATCGGCGGGGAAGGTCGGGCGTCGCCCATGTATCGACGTCGGTCTGGTGGGACGCTGAAGACGTGTGGAACTGAGACGACCCAGCTGGCAAGGAGGACGAGATGACCGCGAACCTTCATCACGTCGTGTTGACGGTGACAGACATCGAGGCAAGCGTTCGCTGGTACACCGACTTGTTCGGATTCGCCGAACTGGCACGCGAGGAGCACTTCGGTGGATCCGGAGGCCGGACGGTCCTCCTCGGCGCCGCGGACTGGTCCATGGGCATCGGCCTCGCCTCCCACCCCACGAACGGAGGGGAGACATTCGATCCGAGCCGGACCGGGCTCGACCATGTCGGCTTCACGGTGGCCGACCGCGCCGCCTTGGAGGAGTGGGAAGCACGCATGTCCGACCAGGGCATCAAGCACAGCCCCATCAGTGACCACGACTGGGGCTCGTCGCTGAACTTCCGCGACCCCGACGACATGCAGCTCCAGCTTGTCGCATTTCGCCAGAGTTGAGGTGGCCTGGGATACCGATGAGTGACAAGCGCAGGACGCGCATGCCGCCGCCTTCATCGGCGACGGGACTCAGGTAGGTCCGTCAGTGAGTAGCGCACAGCGAACCGTGCGCCGGGGTCAACCGGCGGTCGGACCGGTGCTGCCGGGTCGACGGTGAAGGTCAGCAGCAACTGGCGTCCATCCACATCGGCCCACTCGAACGTCCTGAAGTCCGGTGTGTACGAAGCCAGTAGGGAGCGCTCCGCCGTCAGCACGTCGCTGGCCGACCAATCCACGGCTCACAGCCTGCCGCACGATGGATGCAAACGCACTCATCTGCCGTCGGGCGGCCATGCCGATGTGTGGATGGTTTAGCCGCTGGACACCCCGGGCTGGTTGAGCGCTCCGAAAGGGATATGCACGCTTGGTGCCGCCTCGGCCGTGCTCTCCAGATGGAGCAACTGATCGTCGAAGAAGATGTGTGGTCTGAGAGCCTCGATGATGGGCGCCTTCGCGATGCCACCAAGAAAGAACGCGTCGTTCACGTTGACGCCCCAGCTCTTCAGGCTTCGGATTGCGCGCTCGTGTGCCGGCGCATTCCGAGCGGTTACGACGGAGACGTGCAGCCTGATCCGATAGTCAGGGTCCGCCAGCTTTCGCTCCTCTTCCTTCGTCTGGATCACATTGATCTTCGCCAAGAAGTCTTTGAGCGGACCCCGCTTTTGAGGGACGTGGGCCTGGTCCCGCTCATAGGCGTGGAACTCCTTGAGCCCGCCGGTCTGGAAGATCTGCTCGGAGGCGTCATCCCCGAGGACGCCATCGAAGTCGAAAGCGATACGGAGGTCAGGGTCGTCCATGTCATCGGCAGCGGCCGAATCGAGAACGCGGCCTGCGGGGAGACCAAGAGCCGCAGCTTGCAGAACGCTCGTGCGATCGCTCGAGAGAAACAGCGACATGCCTAGCGGGTGCATGAATTTGTATGGAGACTTACCCCGCATGAACACGGCGCGGCTGATTTGAAGCTGATGATGCTCGACCGAGCGCATCACGCGGAGGCCTGTGTCCGGGTCATTTCGTGACAACACGATGACCTCAACGAGAGGATCGGCCGGTTCCCCCAAGTCGTTGAGTGACAGCAAGCGACGGATGAAAGGAAAAGCGACGCCGGGTTCGAGTGGGTCCTCCAGGTGCAGCTCTTGGTACTCGCGGTAGGCAGCCTCACCTCCACTGCGAAATACCGCGTCGGACTCACGCAGGTCGAACAGCGCGCTGGAGGCAACACCGACTACCAGACGGTGTTCAAGCTCGTACGCCACGATTCCTCCCCAGGGTCAAACGCGATGGCATGTCCCATCCCGTGCCGTCGAGCCTTCTTCTGCAGTTCTATCGGGGCCAAGGCTACGAGTACTCGCTCATGCCGCGGACGGTGCGCTCATCAAGCCTTTTCTGGAAAGTGGCAGATCCCCGAGGGAAAGTGCCGGGCCAGCAGGCGCCAACACTGCGCCGACCGAGGATTCGATCCAAGTGATTCTGAATATCTGCTCAGAATCACTCGCACCTGCTCGGGCTCATGCAATCCTAGGTGGTAGCAGGCTCGCCAAAAAGAGGAGTGGCCGTGAGTGCCATGCCGGATTACTGCTGGATGCCCGTCGAGACGCGGTTCGCAGACCGCGTCAGGGCAGTGTTACAGGATCTGCGCGAGGCCGAGGAGCGTCCTGATGTGGTGGCTCCGCCCAGGATGGGGAAGCCACAAGAACGACGGCGGCATCTTGTGGTCCGGCGTCGACCTCGCCCGCTTCATGGAGGCCGGGCAGAAGTCCTACCAGCGCGTGCGAGCGTTCGCAGATGTCCTTGCTGACTCACCCGAGGAGGTGCTCACGACCACCGAAGCCTGCGCTCGGGCGGGCGTCGAGTCAACGCAACTGCGCGCGGCGGTGGGCAAGTTCACCCAGTGGATGCAGGCGACCACGGAGTACAAGGAGTGGCCACTCGGATGGGCTTTCGGGGAAGTCGTCGACCCCGACAACCCCACCGAGTGGCATTACCGCATGAGCAAGGACCAAGCTCGCGCTTGGAAGGACGCTCGTCGACGGACCCATGGCGATCTGCCGCCGATGCCCCAGTAGCCCTTCAATCTTTCGAGCCCCCTGCTGGGCGCCCCCAGAACGCCGGAGGGCTGGGCTACTGCGGCGATCGGGCAGGTCCTGTCATGCCGCTGACGGACCAACCACCGTTGGCTCAGGGACCGCGTCACTCCGGGTCGAAGAAGCGCATCAGGTCGAAGTTGGTGATCGTCTCTGCGAGCGACCGAGGACTGATCCCTGAGAAGTTCTCGATGTTTGGGTCGGCGCCGGCAGCCAGCAGTACCCGGACCACTGCACCGTCACCATCACGTGCGTTCAAGAGCGCCACCCATAGGGGCGTTCTGCCGAATCGGTCCTGCGGGTCCACCGAGGCCCCCGCGGCCAACAGATGCCGGGCGACCAGTGCGTGCTGGCCCTGTGCGGCGAAGTGCAGCGGGGTGAAGCCGGCGCCGTCGGCCAGACCGGGCGCAAGCCCCTCGGCTATCAGTTCATCCGCGGTTTTCACGTCGCCTTCGAGCGCGGCGTAGTGCAGGAGGCTGCGGCCGGCTCTGTCGACGCTCTCTGGCATGCCCGAATCATTGCCTACCGGACGCGCGCTCGTCCCGCGTTGAGGGCGGCTACGCTCGCCCGGTCATGCCGCGATCAGGGTGACCGCTGCCGGCACAGGCCAGTGACCCCAAGGACGGGCAGCAAAGAGGCATCTGCCGTTCGGAAGCCGACGACTCACCCGCTGTAGAAGAGCCCCAGGCCCGCCGCGATGCAGATGGCGGCGATGATCCAGAAGCGCGCCACGATGGTGACCTCGGACCATCCGACCATCTCGAAATGGTGATGCAGCGGGGCTATCCGAAACACTCTCCGGCCGGTCAGCTTGAAGCTGATCACCTGGATGATGACCGACGTGGTGACGATGACAAAGAGGCCACCCAGCACCACCAGAAGCAGCTGGGTATGCGTGAGGATCGCGAGCCCAGCCAACGCCGCGCCCAGCGACAAGGAGCCGGTGTCTCCCATGATGATCTCGGCCGGCGCGGTGTTCCACCACAAGAACCCGAAGCAAGCACCGGCGATCGCGCACGAGACGACCGCCAGATCCAGTGCAGCCGGCACGTCGTAACAGGTCGGCCCCGGAAGCACCTGACAGCCCTGCCTGAACTGGGATAGGGCGATCATCGTGTAAGCGCCGAACACCATGACCGAGGCCCCGGTGGCCAAGCCGTCCAGGCCATCGGTGATGTTCACTCCGTTGGAGGCTCCGGCGATGAGGACGCTCGACCACGCGATGAACAACACGACGGCCACCACGGGCCCCGCGACGGCGAAGTCCACGTTGGTGTCCCGGATGACGGAGATCGCGGTCGACGCAGGAGCCAGCCCCCGCTCGTCCCTGGCCAGCAGCGCCGCCAGGGCGAAAGCGACGGTGACGAGGGTCTGGCCGATGAGCTTCTGCCTCGACCTAAGGCCGAGACTGCGCTCCTTGCGGATCTTGATCCAGTCGTCCAGGAACCCGACCAGGCCGAGGCCGGTGAGCAGGAAGAGCACCAGCAGAGCGCTGAGCGAGATGGAGCTGTACACCTCCTTGAGCACGCCCAGGGCGCCGAGCACCACGAGGAGCACGTGCGAGCCGAAATAGCCCACGAGCGCCGCTGCGATGATCACGGCCCCACCCATCGTCGGCTTGCCGCGCTTGACATGGTGATGCACGAGGTCGTCGCGGACGAACTGGCCGTAACGGTGCTGGACCAGGAAGGTGATGAACGGCTTCGTGCACACAAGCGCTACAGCCATGGACAGAGCACCGGCGAGCAGGACATCGACCATGGGAAACCCTTGCCGCCTTTCGACCAGGTCGGGTGCCGTTCACCCCCGGACAGCGCATGACCCCCCCTCGGCGTCGTCGCCGAGACGGGGTCGCCGATGAACCCTAGAGCAGTAGACGACGTGGATCAGGGATCCCGGACCGCGTCGAGGTGTCGATGAAGGCCTGTCCTCGGCGGGCCGCAGTGCCGCTGCGTCCGAGCGGACGTGTGCACGCCTGCCACTCCCCTTCGGGTCGACGTCGGACGGGGGAGGCAAACCCCTTCGATCAACTGCGGCCGCGGACGCCTCAATCCCGTTCCCCGTGCGCTCTCCAGATCTCAAGTCGGCGGACGAGTTTCCACCCAGATGGGACTGGCAGACCTTGCTCGGGACATTGTGACGCGGGCCTGATCACACCCTCGAAGTACCGACTTCGCCGCTCATCGTGCCATCAGAATCGTGGTCGCACCCGCGGAGCCGTTTACCGCTCATGCCGCTCGGAGCGTGTTTGCCCGGGCCATCGCAGAACGGCTCTTCCACGACAGGCCACGCAGACATCCTGCGCGAGGCCGTGGATGGCCGCGTGGGCGAAGGCGCCCCGGAAGACTTCACGCTATAGGTACGTCCGCGGATGCCGGCTAACGGCGTGGACTGACGTGTCCTCGTCGCACCGCTCTATTGCGCAGAACGGTCGTCGCGGGCTATCGGGCGGCGCCCGGTGATGCTAGGTGATGTGGTAAGCAGCGAAACTCAACCACACCGGACTTCGCCTTCGCCGCGGAACGGACCCCAACCACCCTGTAGGAGACGCTGATGTCCGACACCACTTGCCACATGTCCATGTCGCTCGACGGCTTCGTCGCGGGTCCGGAGCAGAGCCGAGAGAATGGGCTTGGCAGGCGAGGCATCGAACTGCACCGCTGGCATATGGGAGATCCGCGTGCCACCGAGGCCGACCGGATAGCCAACGAATGGCTCATGCGCCCGCGCGGCGCCTACGTCATGGGGCGGAACATGTTCGGGCCGATCCGCGGCGAGTGGCACGACGCCTGGGACGGATGGTGGGGACCCGAACCGCCGTACCATGCCCCCGTCTTCGTGCTCACTCACTACGCGCACGAACCAATCGAGATGGCGGGCGGAACCACCTTCTACTTCGTCACAGCGGGCTTCCAGGCCGCCTACGCGCAGGCACTCGAGGCCGCCGACGGCAGTGGCGTGGACATTGCCGGTGGTGCGTCGACGGTGCAACAAGCACTCAACGCCGGCGTGATCGATGAACTCACTCTCGACATCGCACCCATTCTCCTCGGCAGCGGGGAGCGCCTGTTCGACGGCGTCGAAGCCTTCCCCTTTGAGCCCGTCGAGGTCCTGCACTCACCGCTAACGACCCATATCCGGTACCGCCGAGAACGCACCACCTGAACGACTCGTGGATAACGCTCAGCTGGCCGCGCTCGGCCGCCCTTGGATGCTCGACGACGAAACGGCGCGACCACGGTCACCGGGGTCGGTGCCGCTGAGCCCCACGCGAACGTCCGCTCGAAGGTTTCCCGTGGGGGTGCAGCAAGTGCGACAGCGATCGACCGGCCACCTTGCACAGCGAAGTTGCCGAGCCGGCCGTGACCGGCTGACCCTCCTGGTTCTACGTCACCACGAGCCCGCTCACGCCGGAGGAGGTCTCCCTTCACTGAGGCGCTGGGGGGTGCCATGATCGAACGGCCGGTGTGCGACCGGCAGAGCTCTGGAGGCACTCATGCCCGCTGTCACCGTCGACGACCTGACCGTGTTGCCCCGGGTGCCGTTGCCTGACCCCGTGACCGCTCGGCAGCGGCCGGTCCGCAGCGTGACGACTGCACCGTCCGGCCTCGAGGGAGAGGGTTTCCCGGTCTGGCGGGCGTTCGCGGGCGCCGACCTCCGCGACCTCGATCCGTTCATTCACTTGGACCAGATGGGCGCGGTCGACTACGGGCCCGGTGAGCCCAAGGGCACCCCGTGGCACCCGCACCGCGGGTTCGAGACGGTCACGTACATGATCGACGGGCTCCTTCAGCACAACGACAGCCTCGGCGGCGGTGGCCTCATCAGTGACGGCGGCACGCAGTGGATGACCGCAGGCAAGGGCATCCTGCACATCGAGACACCTCCGGAGGCGACCGTCGCGAGCGGCGGCTTGTTCCACGGGCTGCAGCTGTGGGTGAACCTGCCGCGGCAGCAGAAGTGGGTCCCGCCGCGTTACCAGGACCTGTCCGGCGACCAAGTGGCCCTGCTGTCCTCAGACGATGGCGGGGCACTGGTGCGGATCATCGCAGGCGACATCGCCGGCACTCAGGGGCCGGGCTCGACGTACACGCCGATGGTGATGCTGCACGCGACCGTGAGCCCGGGCGCGCGGCTGGTGCTTCCGTGGCAGCCAGACTTCAACGCACTGGTCTACATCCTCGCCGGCCGTGGCCGTGTCGGTGTGGAGCGGCGCCCACTGCGGCAGGGGCAGCTTGCCGTGCTGGGCGCGGGGGAGGCGGTGACGGTGGCGGCCGACCCGTCGCAGGGCTCTCACCTGTCGGCGATGGAGGTCCTGCTGCTGGGCGGGCGGCCGATCCGTGAGCCAATCGCCTGGGCCGGCCCGTTCGTGATGAACACCGAGGCCGAGATCCGGCAGGCGTTCGAGGACTTCCAGGCCGGCCGGCTCGGGCAAATCCCGTCGGTGCACAACGCCCCGACCGATCTGCTCCTGAGTGAGACCGACTCTCCGCTGGACTGAGCCCAGGGTGACCAATAGGCCTGCTCAGACGGCAGACCCTCCACGTGCGCGGCGTCGTCGTAGTGGCCGATGCCGATGCGCCCGCCTCCTTGCTGTGGTCGACCAGTGTCCCTGTCATCGTTCTCGACGACGGCACGGAGACCGCCCTCACGGAGCTCGCGGGATACGACGGACTCGGTCGTGGCAACGCTCGTGACATCGACCGACTTCCGCGAGCCTTGGCGCCGAGCTGACGGTGACAGCGCTCGGAGGCTCGAGGAGGAAGCGGCGGCGGAGATCGCCGACGGCCACGAACTGCACGGACTAGACCTGACCGCCATCGCGAAGTGCGAGGGCTGTGACTCCGTGATCTGTCGCGGATCGGACGGCACATTCGCGATCGTGCCTCTCAGCTGGACCACGAAGCGGGAGACGCCACCACGGCCGCGCACAACCCGATTGGGGGGTCATCGCGCTGGAGTCGGCGATGGATCAACACGAGCACTGACCGCTCATGCCGCGGAACGCTCATGCCGAGCAGCGGACGTCTCACAGGCTGCGGAACACAGTCTTCAGCGCCCGGTATGGTGCAGCCGTGGTCAAGATCTGCGCCGGTGGATTGGACGATGAACGGGTGCAGCAGCTGCTCGCCGAGCACATTGCTGACATGTACGCCACTTCGCCCGCAGAATCAGTGCACGCGCTCGACCTTGACGCCTTGAGGGGTCCCGGCTTGGTGTTCTGGACGGCTTGGGACGGGCCGCTGGCTGTGGGTTGCGGCGCTCTCAAGGACCTGAACGACGACGACGTCGAGCTGAAGTCCATGCGCACGTCGGCGACGTCGCGCGGCAAGGGCGTTGGAACGGTGATGTTGCGACACCTACTGGACGAGGCACGGCGCCGCGGCGCCAAGCGTGTCTTGCTGGAGACCGGCTCCCAGCAGTTCTTCGCGCCTGCGCGGCGGCTCTACGAGCGACACCAGTTCACCCAGCGAGGGCCGTTCGCCGGCTACGTGGAAGATCCCAACTCGCACTTCTACGAGCTCGCGCTCTGATGTGCTTTGGAGTCATTCCCCTCTTCCCTGAACCGCTAGCCCGGCTTCGCGGCGCCACCCGATCGTCCGACCATGAGGTCGGGCACGCGTCGACCCATCAACGTCCCCATCTGCCGCAGACCGAATGTCCTGGTGAGCGACGGACCTCCTGGGACCCTCAGCGGAGAACGTCAAGGACCTGCTTCTGAATGCCGTTGGCGTAGACCTGGTGCTCGACGACGCGTAGTCGTTGGGCTGCGGTGTCGGCGTCGATGAACAGCGACTTGCCAGCGCCGAGCAGCACCGGAAACACCAGCAGGTGGTAGCGGTCGATCAGGCCGGCCTCCTGCAGCGCCCGGTTGAGCGTCGCGCTGCCGTGCACGAGCAGCGGGTCACCGTCGCTCTCCTTGAGCGAGGCGACCTCGTCCACCGACCGGAGGATCGTCGTCTGGCCCCAGTCATCGACCAGGTCGTCCTCCTCGAGGGCCGTGGACACGACGTACTTGGGCAGGGTCTTGTAGCGGGAGAACTCCGCCATGCCGGGCCACACCGGCGCGAACAGCTGGTAGCTCCGGCGTCCAAGTAGTAGGGCGCCGGCCTCCTCTTGCTCGCGGCCCTTGAGCTCGTAGGCCTCCGGCAGGAAGTCGACGGTCTTGAAGGTCTACTTGGTGTCGTGCAGCCCTGGGTCTCCGCCGGCGGGATCGAGCTTGCCGTCGAGCGAGACGAACGAGGTGGAGATCAGGGTGCGCATTGACGTTCTCCTTCACAGTCGGTGATGGCGCTTCCATGACCACGTCGAACGGCGGCTGGCAGATTCGACCTCCCGCCCGAATGTTGAGCAGGAGCCTTTGGTACTCATCCACCCTTCGGAGAGGGCCGTGAGTGCGCCGGTGGCGGGGTCAGGCGTCGCGACGCCGCAACCGGACTGCGGCCAGCAGCAGAACCAGGGCGGCATACGAGCAGAAAAGTCCGAAGCCGGTCCAGGCGCCCAGCCCGGAAGGGTCGACGTGCACGCGGGTAACCGCCTCCCCCACTGTGCTTCAAGCGCATCTATGGCGAAACGCCACCTGCCGTGTGATGCAGTCCTCGCGGTTGACCCGCTCTGAACGTCCTGTCATCAGCGTGAGGTGTTTAGCGTCAAGAGTGCTGGGCGGGTGCCGTGTCTCGTCGTCGGTCCCTGCATAGCTAATCGAGGTCGTGCTCGGCAGCGTGTGATCGGGTTGTGTCGACGACGGGACGGGGCGGCCTGCGATGACCGGCGAGATACCGCGAGGGTTCTCGATGCCGCGGAAGGCTCACCCCGCCCAGCTCCTGGGCGGTCAACGCCTCGTGCTGAAGATCTGGTGTTGCTGTGGTGCGGTGGTTGCTGAATGTCGTTAGGCCGCAGTGACGCTCGTGGTCTCCTTCCACGTGCTCGTGCCGTGGGCGGCGATGACGGGGTTCCACGCCTGCTGTTGGGTGACGACGGCGTACAGCTGGCGCAGGATCGCGGCGGCGACCGCGGTCTGGGCCTGGGTCGGGGTGAGCCTGTTCGTCTCGCGGCTGGTGAGGTGGCGGTAGCGGGCGGCGTACACCCGGTTGGTCTGCAGGCACCCCCACACCGCCCGCCACGCCGCGACCCGCAGTTGCGGCCGGCCGGCGCCGGTGACCCGGGCCTTGCCGGTGAAGGTGCCGGACTTGCGTTCCCGCGGCGCCAGGCCGGCGTGCTTGACCACGGCCCGGGCAGAGGTGAACCTTCTCAGGTCGCCGGTCTGGGCGAGGATCGCGGCGGCCCCGACCGGGGACAGCCCGTCGATGCTCGTCACCAGCGTCGTCAGGCCGAGCTCGTCGAGGACCGACACCATCCGGGCCTCGACATCCGCCAGTTTGGCGCGGGCCTCGTCCCAGTCGGCGAGGGTCCACTCGAGCCGTTCGAACACCGCCGGCCGGTGCGCGACCACCCCAGCGGTGTCGGTCAGGGCAGCGAAGAGGCGCCGGACGATCCGCAGGCACGGCCGGATCCCGCCCCGACGACTGACTTCCGCGCGGACAGCCCGCTCGAACCGCGCCGGCCCGAGCCGCCGGGTCCGGTCCAAGTCACCGCCGTCGTGGCCTCTCCCCTGCCCCACGACGACGCACAGCGCCGCGACCCACGTGGCCGAGCGGAACGGGTGCTTCCCGGTCTCGAGCGCGGCCGGCCACACGCACTCGAGCAGGTCCCGGGCCGTCTGCACCGCCGCGACGTGCTGCCCGATCAGCTCCTCGCGGCGGGTGCCGAGGTGCCGCAGCCGGGTCCAGGTCGCGTTGCCCCGGTCGACGGGTTCGGGCAGGTAGCAGCGCAGCTGGGCGGTGAGCCGGGCGATCAGCACGGCGTCCTCGTCATCGGTCTTGTCCGTGGTGAGGTCCTCGCTCTTCCGAGCCCAGGAGGACGCGGCCGGCTGGACGCACACGAACGGCATGCCGCGTTCGGCGGCGAGCTGGGCCAGGACCATCCACCGGTGCCCGGTCGGCTCGCACGCCACCGTCACCCCGGCAAACCCCTTCGCGCGGGCCCGGTCAGCGGCCCAGTCCAACGCGGCCCCGAGGTCCCACGCCTTGCACCGGAACGTCCGGCGCGCCAAGACCTTCGAGTCGTGGTCGGTCACGACGAGCATCTGCTTGCGATCGGCCAGGTCGATCCCCACGATCGCGTTCACGACCGGGATCGCGGCCCGCAGCCGCGACAAGCGCGCGTTCCGGTTCCGATCCCCGCGGGAAACGCCACTACCGTGAGACATGAACGTCCTCCTTCGATGCGATGGGACACCAAGCCCGACAAGCGCATCAGGAGGACGTTCGCCACGCCAGACCCGAGCGCACGGAACGTCTTTCTATGCCGCCAAGCGAGCGGCCCGCCCAGAAGACGAAGGCTCTGGCCCGGGACGCCACAGCAACGGAATCCACAGGTGCGGGACACGCACCGTCGCGTTTCGCCGTCCTCTTTGCCCTGAATCGCTACGGATTGTGGGATAGTCGGGCCTGGCCTGCACAGGCCGCGAGGAGGTGGCAATGTCCGCGTGCCCGCGGTCTCACCAAGCGCTACGGCACCAAGACCGCCGTGGACGACCTGACCTTCACCGTGAAGCCGGGGGTGGTCACCGGTTTCCTGGGACCGAACGGCGCCGGGAAGTCCACCACGATGCGCATGATCCTCGGGCTGGACGCCCCGACAGCCGGCAGCGTCCTCGTCAACGGCAAGGCCTACCGCGAGCACGCGTCGCCGCTGGCGATCAGCGACATGGTCGACGGCGTGTCACTCCGAGGATCGGCATCCTCTCGCACCTTCCGACCGAGGTGTGCGTCGTCAAGGGCCACGTGCGCGGGGGTGGGGCGAACGAGGCTGCCCGATCTCTGTGGACGTCGCTGACGCCGTGGTGGCTGCTGGTGGCGGCGCCGCCCAACGGGCCAGGGATGGTCTGAAGCCGACGCCGCCGCTTCGACGGTAACGGCGGCTGACAGCAGTTCGCACGCATTTGCGCCAACAGCTCCTGGCTGGCACGTCCCGTCCCGACGCCCCGTGTATGACACCTGGTGACGCCGGGACCTCACAAGGGGGTGCCGGCGCTGCTGGCGTTCGGGGGTAGTGCCGGATGCGGCGTCTGGCGCCGCGCGGGCGGGTCCCGGTCGCGCCGGTGCACGGCCCGGCAGGGGCCGGCAGCGACGGTCGAGCAGCGACCCGCGACCCGAGCTCACCTGTCGGCCCCTGCCGTCATCGACGGCTCTCGATGACCTCCTTGGACTTCGCGATGGCGAAGCCCCAGCCCTGCGCGAGCGTCGGCTTCGGGGGCACCGCCACCTCGTCGGGGTTCGTCACGACGTCCAGCAGCACGGGTCCCTCGACCCCGAATGCCCAGCGGACGAAGTCGTCGAGGTCGGCGGGATCGGTGACCCGCCGCGCGGCGAGCCCCATGGCCGAGGCGACAGCGGCGAGGTCGGGGTTGTCAAGCTGCGTGCCGAACTCCGGCAGGCCACCCTGCTCCTGCTCGAGCTTGACCATGCCGAGACGACCGTTGTCGAAGACGACCACGCGCACCGGCAGCCGGTAGGTGACAGCCGTACGGAGGTCGCCGAGGAGCATCATGAGCCCGCCGTCGCCGGCGAACGCCACAACGGAGCGGCTCCGGTCCAGGGCCTGCGCCCCGAGAGCCATCGGCAGGGCGTTGGCCATCGAACCGAGGTTGTAGGAGCCGACAAGCCGCCGCGTGCCGGCCATCCGCACGTGCCGGGCCAGCCACGCCGTCGACATGCCGGTGTCGCTGGTGAAGATCGCCGTGTCGGGCGCGTGCCGGTCGAACGCAGACGCGACGGCCTCCGGCCGGATCCGCTCGTCGGGGTTGTCCAGGAGCGCCCGGGCCCGCCCGAGGAGCGAGTCGTCGTGGCGGGGATCGAGCAGCGCGGACTGCCCCTCGTGCCACTCCCGATAGGCGTCGGTCGCGGCCTGGAGGTGGCGGCGGTCCTCCCGGCGTGTCAGCAGCGGCAGCAGGGCGCGCAGGGTGGACCGCGCGTCGCCGACCAGGGCGTGGTCGACGCGGGTGCGCCGCCCGATGTGCTCGCCCCGGGCGTCGAGCTGCACGACCGTCTTTCCCTTCGGGTACCAGTCGCGGTACGGGAAGTCGGTGCCGACGAGGAGCAACACGTCGCAGTCGTCCATCGCCTTGGCGGCCGCCGGGTTGCCGATGAGACCAGACTGGCCGACCTCGAACGGGTTGTCGCGCTCGAGGCCCTCCTTGGCCTTGAGCGTCAGCACCATGGGAGCGGCCAGCGTGTCGGCCAGCTCGAGCAACTCGTCGCGGGCCTCGCGGGCTCCGCAACCGACGAGCAGCGTCACCGCCGCCTCGCCGGCGAGCACCTCGGCCGCGACGCGCAGCTGGTCGTCGGGGGCCGGCGCCGCCACCGCCGCCGGAGCGAACGACGCGGGCGTCACGCCCTTGGGAACGTCCAGACCGCCGATGTCGCCGGGCAGCGTCAGCACCGCGACCCCGCGGTGAGAGTAGGCGGCGTTGACGGCCTGCTCGAGCAGGTGCGGCAGCTGGCTCGGCGACGTCAGGGTGTGCGCCCACACCGACACGTCCGCGAAGAGGGTGTCGTTGTCGACCTCCTGGAAGAAGTCGGTGCCGATCTCCTCGCTCGGCACCTGGCCACAGATGGCGAGGACCGGCGCGTGCGACTTCTTCGCGTCGTACAGGCCGTTGAGCAGGTGGATCGAGCCGGGCCCGACGGTGCCCATGCAGACGCCGATGGTGCCGGTCAGCTGGGCCTGTGCGCTGACCGCGAAGGCCGCGACCTCTTCGTGGCGCACGCCGATCCACTCGACCCGGTCGTCCGTGCGGATGGCGTCGGTGAGCGGGTTGAGCGCGTCTCCGACGACGCCCCACACCTGCCGGACGCCGGCGTCTGCGAGTGCTGTGACGATGTGCTCGGCGACGGTGGTCATGTCGGGTCCTTCCTCAGAGGTGGCTGGGCGAGGCGTGCGGGGTGAACCGGTCGGCGCAGGCGACCCGCCAGTCGGCAGCCCAGGCCTGCGGCGGCTCACCGAGCAGCTGTCCCGGTTCGAGCCACTCGTAGAGCTCGGCGTAGGAGTGCGTCGTCGTCGAGGTCACGTTGCGGCGCAGGTGGTGCGGGTTCAGCTGCGCGGGGTCGGTGACGCCCATTGCCGCCATGATCTTCATCGCGGACTCGACCGTGGCCTGCTGGTAGCGATGGACGCGCACGCTCTTGTCGCCGACGTCGAGTGCCCTGGCGCGACGGGCGTTCTGCGTGGCGACGCCGCTCGGGCACTTGTCGGTGTGGCAGCGCTGGGCCTGGATGCAGCCGGCGGCCATCATCATGGCCCGGGCCGCGTTCGTGTAGTCGGCACCCTGCACGAGGCGCTTGACGATGTCGTTGCCGGCGGCCACCTTGCCGCTCGCACCGATCCGGATCCGGTCGCGCAGCCCGACACCGACGAGCGCGTTGTGCAGCGTCATGAGGCCGTGCGTCAGCGGCATGCCCACGTGGTCCTCGAACTCGAGAGGGGCCGCGCCCGTGCCGCCCTCGGAGCCGTCGACGACGATGAAGTCGGGCGTCGTGCCCACCTCGAGCATCGCCTTGCAGATCGAGAGCACGTCGACGCGCGAGCCGACGCACAGCTTGAACCCGGTGGGCTTGCCGCCGGCGAGCTCGCGCATGCGTCCGATGAACTCGACGAGCTCGACCGGCGTGTGAAAGACCCGGTGCGAGGACGGGCTGACGCACTTCTCACCCTGGGGCACTTGGCGGATGTCGGCGATCTCCTTGGTGACCTTCGCGCCGGGAAGGACGCCGCCGATGCCGGGTTTGGCGCCCTGGCTCAGCTTGAGCGACACGCACTTGACGGCGTCGTGGGCCGCTTTGTCGCGGAAGGAGTCTGGGTCGAAGTCGCCGTCCTCGGTGCGGGCCCCGAAGTAGCCGGTGCCGATCTCCCAGACGATGTCGCCGCCGTTCTCGAGGTGGTACGGCGAGAGGCCGCCCTCGCCGGTGTCATGGGCGAAGCCGCCCATCGCGGCCCCCTTGTTGAGGGCCCGGATCGCGTTGGCCGACAGCGCCCCGAAGCTCATCGCCGACACGTTGAGCAGGGCCATCGAGTACGGCCGGGTGCAGTCGGGACCGCCAACCATGACGCGGGCGGGCTCCTTCGGCGGTTCCGTCGGCGCGATCGAGTGGACGAGGTACTCGTAGCCCACCTCGTTGACGTCGAGCTCGGTGCCGAACGGTCGCTCGCCGTGGATCCCCTTGGCCCGCTCGTAGATCACCGAGCGGGTATCGCGGTCGTAGGGCCGGCCGTCCCAGTCGCGCTCGATGAAGTACTGCTGCAGCTCCGGGCGGATGCTCTCGAGGAGGTACCGCATGTGGCCGAGGACCGGGTACCGGCGCAGGATCGAGTGCTTGCGCTGCAGCACGTCCCAGGCCGCGAGCGCCGCGACGCCCGCGCCCACGCCACCGAGCACCCCACTGGCCCGCCTCACCCGTCCCGCACCCGACATGCTCACTCCTCCCGGTCCAGGCAGCCCCTGGCCACCTCGTCACTCGCGTGATCACCGCCCCAAAGCGATACCCGACCGGGTCCGGCGGCTACCTGAGAGTTCCCTGCGCGTCGCCGGCCCAAACACCACCGTTGGGCTGCGGTCCAGCGTCGTGCCATGCGGCCGGGTCGGCGCTGCTGCGGTCGTTTGCCGGGTGTCGTCGCTGGGGACCATCCCGGTCTCGGGGGGTGAGTTGCCGGCCCCGCCAGGTCGACGACCCGCGCTCGGTCGGGACACCGGGAGGCATCCGACGTGCCGGCGCGCGGCGGTGAGGGAGTGGTCGTGCGCTACGACGCGGAGCGGGGGTTCGGCTTCATCGCCCCGGACGCGGGAGGTGCGGACCTGTTCGTGCACGTGTCGGTTCTGAGAGGCGCCGAGGCGCTGCACCAGGGCGATCGGGTTCGGTACCACGTGCGACAGAGCGATCGAGGACCACAGGCCGACCGCGTCGAACGGGTGTGAGTGGGACGGCGGTCCGGGCGGAGCTGGCCCTCAGGCGTGTCCGATCCCGCCGCACGCTCATGCCGCTCTCCGACCGGTCGTGCCGATGTCCGCGCGGTCACCCGACAAGCTCCGGCAGCGCATGAGCGCATTCGGCCCGTCGCGGACGCCCGCCGCGACACTTCTGAAGGGCCACTATCCCGGTTCGGATCATGCGACGATCGGGTTGAGCCTCGAAGGTCGGACGTGGTCCGCCCCGAGGGACGTCCTCAAGTGCAGTGGAGGCGTCATGGTGGAACCGGTCGGTTCGTTCGACGGGCTGGACGGCTCGAGCTTGGTAGCGGTTCTGGACAGCCTCCCTGAGCTGGTCTCCTTCTGGGATCGCGACCAACGGTGCGTCTTCGCAAACGCGGCTGCCGCGGCGGCGTTCGGGCGTTCCGCCGAGGGACTGCAGGGAGTTCCGCTCGTGGATGTACTCGGGGACCATGCCGTGAGGCTGATCCGCTCCCGGATCCTAAGCGCCCTGGAGGGCGTCGGCTCCGAGCAGGAACGAGCGCTGTCTGACGGCGAGGGCGGGCTGCGGCAGTACCGCACCACCTACACCCCGGTCTGCATCGACGAGGTGGTCATCGGCTTCGCGATCGTGCTCATCGACATCACCGAGCAGCTGAACACGCAAGCCGAGGTCTCCCGCAACAGCACCCGGATCGCCCGGCTCGCCGAGCGGCACGGGCTCATGGTCGCCGCTGGCACCGAGGTGCTCGGCCGGCTCCGCCGGACGCTGGACGAGCTGCATACGTCCGGGAGTGGCGACGAGGAGGCCGCCCGCCTCCGGCGGCTGGCTCAGGAGCTGCGCAGCTGCACCTGCCGGCTCCGTGAGGGCACCCGGGCGTCGCCCGCGGCCTCGGGGGACGGCACGGTGTCGAACCCGTGGTCGAACACGGTGTCGACATCTCGGGTGTCCGTCGCTGCGCGGAACTCGGAAGGGATGCCGTTGTCCCCTTCGCCGTCAACGGCGTGCTCCCAACCGAGCGTGAGCGACCGGCTAGCGGGTCTCGAGGCCGAGGTCTTCGCCCTGCTGGATCAGCTGCCGATCGTCATCACCGTATGGGACCGAACACGGTCGCTTCGCTACGCCAACCGGGCCGCAGAGGCGTTCATGGCTAGCCGGGGCATCACCAGAGCGACGGGGCGGCGCCTGGAGCAGATCGTCGGCGAGGACTTCCTCCGGGTGCACGAGCGGTACGCCGAGGGCGTCCTGCGCGGCAGGACCCAGTCGTTCCACCGCCGTCAGATCAGCCCGGACGGGCAGGAGCAGCACTTCCAGGTTCGCTACGTGCCGCGAAGGGCGCACGGCGAGGTCATCGGCGCCTTCGCGTACGCCTGCGACATCACCGACGCCGTGAGAGCTGCCGAGGAGCTCATCGCGGCTCGGTCGGCATACGCAGCCCGACAGGAGCGGCAGGTCATCGAGGACCGCCTTCACGAGTCCATACTCCAGGAGCTGTTTGCCGCAGCGATGCTTCTAGACGCAGCTGCACGCTCGAGGGGCGACATGCTGGCTCGCCTCAACGAGGCCAGGACGTACCTGCAGATGGCCATGGACGGGTTGGCTCAGCTCTCCTAGTTCACCATCCGGGCCTCGAACTCGGGCCCGCACCGACGGTGGTGCGATGTACGCCTGTAGAAACAGTCCGAGCACAGCGGCACGACTCGTACGCCTGTCCTGTGCCGATCGCCAGTGGCCTACCGCCAGCGGGCAAGGCCCACCTGGCCGCAGAGACCGTCCGGATGCTCGCCGATCCCACGCGGATCAAACTGCTGTGGGCCCTGCTGCAGGGCGAGTCGTCCGTCACGTGTTAGGCCGAACTGGCCTGCGTCAGCCCGACGTCGGTCAGCCAGCACCTAGCCAAGCTGATGCGGCTGGCGGGGCTCGTCCGCGGCCGCCGCGAGGGCACGTTCATGTACTACACGGCAGCCGACACGCACGTTCACGCGTTGCTCGCAGAGGCCCTGTTCCATGCCGACCACACCGACCGCGACCTCGGGGCCGAGACCGACCACCAGCACCCGGTGCCAGCCGCTAAGCACGCCTGAGCCAAGCCGGGGAGCGGGCTCAGACAATGTCCGCACCCTGGCACCCGAGTTCCCCTTCGATGTCGCGTGGCGCGGCTACGCCGTCGGCACAGCCGTGCTGCAGGCGGTCCTCCTCGACCTAGCCGACCTTGCCGGCATGGCCGAGCTTCACGATCTGCGGATCATCGACGGAGGCGCGGTGAAGTCGACGCAGCCGCTACCGGAGCTGCCCAACCTCTCGTGGCTTCGACTGAACGGCACCCGCATCGTCGATGGCGACACCGCGCCACTCGCCCTGCTCGCCGGCAAAGGAGTTCGCGTCTGACCTCCCCGCCAGCCGAGCGGCCACGCTCCGGCGCGTTGAGGGGCTGAACGCCCGGTCATGCCCGCCCCGCTCCGCGACGGGCGCCCCCGGCGCCCCCGCCTGACTTGACCTCACATTGTTTGTCAAGCAAACTTGACGTAAAGCAGGCTTGACATTGCCGTGCCGCCCATCTGGAGGACCTCCTGTGCGAACTTCCCTCACCCGACGCCGGCTTCTGGCCATCGGCACGACTCTGACCGGGTCAGCGGCCGTGGGCGCCGTCGCCGGAGGCCTGTCCGACCACTCCTTCGCGCTGACCGCTACGGTCTTTGCCGCCGCGACCGTGGGGCCGATGGGCGCGTTGGCCTGGCTCCTTCTGGTCGCTCCCCGGTCCGTGGAGAGCAACCGGAACCCCGACGACGACGTCGAGCACCGCTGGGCGCAGACCGCTGCCGCCGGCGCGTTCACGGACCTGCTCGTCGTGCTTGGACTCGGCCTGGCCATAGTGTCCATCGCCGATCTAGTCCTCAAGACCCAGCTCGTCCTGCTCGCACTCGTTGTCCTCGCCATGGGTGACGCATCGGTGCGTTATGTCGGGCTGGAGCGACGCGGCCGCTGACGATGCAGAACGACATCGCGGCGCGGCGGGGCGAGCGCGGCCTGTCGCAGGCGCAACTCGCGCAAGCCCTCGGCGTCTCCCGCCAGACAGTCATCTCCATCGAGAAGGGGCGTTTCGACCCGAGCCTGCCACTCGCCTTCCGGCTCGCCTCACTGTTCGGAGCGCAGATCGAGGAGATCTTCCGTCCGGACGAGTGAGCGCCGATCGGGACGCCGATCGGTCCTAGTGGGACGCGACGAAGGTGCGCAGAAGGGCTTGCGCCCGCGCACGGATCACCGGTGTGGCGTCGAGGGAAAGCTCGGTGAGGCCCCCAGCCCCGGAGCCGTGCAACGTCCTGTCATGCCGCGCGTGGGTCATTTTCTGGGCGAGAGTGTTCGCGCCCCGTGAACCGCGCGTAGCGCCTCAACGGCATGGGCGCCCCAATGGGTCTCGAAGTTGAAGCGCCACTCCCACACCGCGTCAACAACCGTCTCGGGAGCGCCCACGAGTGAGAGCCCAGCGCGCAGGTCGCGCCAGATGTCAGCCCGGTCGTCCGCAAGCGGCAGGTTGACGACCTCAGGCTCCTGATCCCCGCCGACCTCCATGGTTGTCCAGTAGTCCCCGAGGTTCCCGAGCGCGCCGTTGACCGCGACGTAACGCTCCCGCCACGCGCCGTAGCTGACCTCATCCCCTGTCACATCTCCCGAAGGTTCATCCGACTGAAGCTGCACGGCCAGCTCGAGCAGCCGTGGAAGCAACAGCGCAAGGCGATCGAGGACCGTCTCGAGCGAGAGAGTCTCGACCTGCTCGATGAGATCGCAGTACGAGCGTGCGACTGCAGCGAATGCCTCTACGGCTCCGGACGCTGGCGGCATGCGCTCATCCTCCGTCATATCAACCCGTGCGCATGAGGACCTGACGACCGCTCTGCCGCTCGTCGGACGGGCGTTTGCCACTGCCGCCGGCCGCATCCGGTCTGTGAGGCCCCCCTGTCGGCGCGGCGTGCTGGGAGGTTGGGCGTCAGAAGGAGGGGCCGTTGAGGCCCTGTGGCGCTGGACCGCCCATGTGGGCGTGGCTCGTGCCGCCGCCGGACTGTCCGGGCAGGATTGCCGGGTTGATCGTCTCGCCCGGGCGCATGGTGAGCGTGGCCGCCGTGCGGGGGCGGGTGAGCCAGAGCGCGCTGAGCGCGCTGGCCAGCGTCATCCCAGCGGCGGTCGCGACGGCGATCTTCACGGACTGGCCGGACATGGAGAACAGGGACGGGGCCAAGCTGGTCGCCGTCACCTCCGAGACCGTCGCGGCCAGGGCGTGCGCCACCACTAGGCCCGCACGAGGCAGGCGCGGGCCGGCAGCGCCGACCAGGGCGGCCGCGGGCGTTGCGGCGAGCCGTGCGGCCACCGCCACGAGCAGGAACGTGGACAGGGCCGGCTCTACCGACTGCACCGCGAGGTGGTAGCCCGCATAGAGACACCCGCGAGAGCGGCGATCCCAACACCGGTGCCGGCGCCACGCCCTGGGGCAGCCAGAGCGAGCTGACGGGTGACGCGGGCCATTTCTCGTCTCCTCCTCAGGCCGACAGGCCTGCGTGATCGGCCCCGACACAGGGCCTCACTCTTCCGACGTTCCATTCCCGACAACGCTTGCACTGTGTGGCCTTGTGGGTCAGTGCTCGAGGAGGATGGCGTAGCCGCGTAGACCGCTCGTGGCCTCACCGGTCAGGGCTGGCAGGGCCAGCTTGCTGGGCAGCGGGCCGATGTTCAGGATGTGCTGCTCACCGTCGCACGGCACCCGCAGCGACACGGTTGGCGTAGCCCCCGGTGAGGAGTCGGTCAGGGTGAGGGTGGCTACACGGTCGCGGATGTCGGCGCGCATGACGCAGGCCGCGCGCAGGTCGTGGAGCCGCCCGGCCTGCGGCACCCTGGTCAGCGCGCTCGTCTTGCCGGGCACGGCCGAGAGGTTCACGACAACGCGGGAGATCTCACGTGACCTCTTGCTCGGCACGGGCAGCACTGCGGCTGCGGCTGCGGTGCCGCTGGTCTGCGCCGGGGCCTCGGGGACGGGGGTCATCGACCCTGTCGTCGACTGAGTGGGCAGGACCTGGAACGTCGAGCAGTGAAGGTCCGCGCCCTGCGCCGAGCAGGCGGCAACGCCCAGGAGGAGAAGGAGGCCGGTGGACACCGACGCGACGACCGACCGCGTGACTGGGCTCATGGCCGTCATGGTGAGCGCTGGGCTGTGTGCCGCAATGGCGGCGCGCCGACAAGGTCAGGCCCTGCGCAGCCGGAAAGGCCGCCACGCCACCGGAGCCGGCCATTCGCACTCCGGGACCTGAGGTCGAGGCGGCGGTGGCGTTGACGGCTCGCGCCCGCCCATGCAGGGATAACGGGTGGCCTAGAGGGGACCTCAGTGAGGCCACCACCGGGTGCTGGCTAGCCATGTCGATGCCCCGCGCCGACGCACGCACATGCCGCGAAGCGACTCTGCGCAAGACGGCGGAACCCGATGCCATGATTCCGGCGTGACCACGTGGAACCCGTTCCAGAGCCCACTCCTCCTGATCGGCTACTGGAGTGGCAGTGGAGCCGCGGAAGAATGGCCATCGGTCGCGGAGTTCGTCGACCCAAGCTGGGACACGGACGAGCGCCTTGACGTCGGTGTCTACCTCCAGAGCGGGCTCGTCGCCCGAGCATGGATGGGGTATGCGCGCTGCCGGCTCTGTGACCTGGTCAAGAACGGCAACCTCGACCTGACCGACGGAACGTACGTGTGGCCGGAAGGTCTCGCGCACTACGTACTTGAACACGACGTTCGGCTTCCAAACGAGTTCGTCGACCACGTCCGCGCGCAGAACGAACTAACCGACGGCTTGAGGGTCGACGACACGTGGTGGCGGCGCCAGATCCAGGTCCACAACGCGACCTGAGCTCGACCGCTCATGCCGCCGACAGGTCGTGCCACGTGGAGGGTTCTACAACGGGGCGAGCCCTTGCTGGCGGTGCATTGCACCACACTCCGAGTCGAGAGCTCCGAGACGAGAGCTGGTCGCACCGACGGGGCTTGGCGTGGTGTGGGCCACGACGGCGCGGCCTGGCCAAACCACTAGAACCTCACGCGGCGTCGAGGCGATGGGCCAGCCGATCGATTCCGCCCCGGATCATGGCACCGTAGCCCTCACAAGGCAGGAAATGTTCTGCTCGGCGAGCTGCCTCCAAGTGAGTTCTGGCCGCTTCGAGGTTGCCCAAGCGCAGGTTCCCGTCGCCGAGGTTCAGGTGCAGGCTCGGGGCGAAGGCGGCCGCGCTCATGATGCCCAAGGGAACCAGGTCGGCGTCCCGCACATGCTGGTGCGCCTCGAGGGCGCGTTCGTCCCACGTCACCTCGTCGGTGAGGCAGTCCTGTTGATCGGCGAGGTAGTGAGCGATGACGCACCGCTGCGCGTAGTCACCCTCGCCCGTTGCACCCCAACAGTCAGCCAACGCCTCGCGCGCCTCCTGGCTGCGACCGGCGGCCGCCTGTCCTACAGCGGCCAGAATGTCCTCCCAGTTGTTCATGGAAGGGAACGGTACGCGGCACGGCCACCCGGGTCGTGAACGAATCGGACAGCCCGGCTGCCGCGTGAGCCCCAGGGGGTTCGTCCGTCCTTGCCGCTTCTCGGTCGCCCCTTGCTCGCTGCAGCGGGCGAGCTCCGCCTGACGATCAGGAGCTGGACTGCGACCCCTGCTGGGCCGCGCGCCCGCCGTTGGTGCGTGATGCACTGAGCGCCCTGAACGCCCGCCAGACATTGAAAAGGCATGCAGCGGTATGCCCAATGTTCGGCAGAACGGAGGACAGCGAGTCTCCATGCTGGATCGTCCCGATCCAGCGGTCCAACGACCACCAACCGGGCCGAGCTTGCGCTGGGCGCCCTGAAGCGACGGCTGCGCTAGCGACCGACTCAGGCGAGAGGTGCACCGTGCAGGCATCGGCTGGATGGACAACGGCTCGAGAACCTCTCACCTAGCCGGCGACCGTGCGACCGTTCGTCGGGGTGTCAGGCGGTGACGTCCTGGGCGTGGCTGTACAGCGGGATGATGACGACCTTGCCACGGATGTTGCCGGTCTCCAGGAGTTGCATCGCCGCCTTCGCTTGGTCCATCGGGTAGCTGGCGGTCCAGGTGGGAACGAGCCGTTCGGCCTCGAGGTGTTCGGTGAGCAGTTCGAGGTCGCTGGCGCGTTCCTTGGCCATGAGCAGGGCGAGGCGCTCGGGCACGAAGAACGAGACCACCGCGCCACGGAGCTGCCTGCCTAGGCCGGTGATGTTTCCGCCGTTCTCGCCGCCGACGAAGACGACGGCGCCGCGGGGGTTCAAGGCGCGGCGCAGGCGCTTGAGAGACGAGCCGCCGCCGATGTCGAGGATCAGGTCGTAGCAGCGGGTGCCGTCGGCGAAGTCGTCGTGGGCGTAGTCAAGGACGTGATCGGCGCCGAGGCCGCGGACGAAGTCGGCCTTGGCACCGCTGGCGACGCCGGTGACCCGGGCGCCGAGGACCTTGGCGAGTTGGACTGCGTAGCTTCCGACGCCGCCGGAGGCGCCGATCACGAGCACCGTCTGACCAGCCTGGACCTTGCCGACGTCCCGCAGGGCTTGCAGTGCCGTGCTGGCGGAGATGGGGACAGCGGCGGCCTGGGCGAAGGTGAGGTTGGTCGGCTTGCGTGCGAGCTTGTTCTCGGGGCCGACGGCGTACTCGGCGAACGAGCCGGGGGCGACCCCGTAGACCTCGTCACCGGGGGCGAAGCGGGTCACGGCTGAGCCGACCTTCACCACGGTTCCGGCGACGTCACGCCCGGATATCGGGTTCTTGGGGCGTCGTAAGCCGGTCGCGATCCGCATGGCGTACGGCTTGCCCGTCATCAGGTGTTCGGTGCCGCGGTCGAGGCCGGCGGCGTGCACTTGAATGAGAACTTCGTTGTCGCCCGGTTCAGGGACGTCGACGTCGCCCACCCGTAGGACCTCGGAGGTGCCGTAGCGGTCCTGGGTGACTGCCTTCATCGTGACTCTGCCTGTCTGGGGGTCGTCTTGGTCTTCATGGTGTTCCTGTCCTTCGCTGGCTGGTGGGCTTTTGCGGATTCAGTGCCGTGTGCGGGCGATGGTGGTTCCGAGGGCTTCGGTGGCGGGCGGCGGCGATGGCGGCGGCGGCGGTGCTGAGCGTGACGGAGATGCCGACGACGGCAAGTTTGGGCATCAACGCTGCTCCTCGTGAGGCGTCGACGTGAGGGGTAGAAGGTGGTCCGAAGCGGCCTCTCGGCGGTGGTGGGCCGCTTCCCGGGCCGGCGCTGTGTTGGGAGGTGCCGCAACGCCGTGGCCGCGGCGGTCGCCTGGATGGGGGAAGCCGACAGGGAGCTGGGGGCCGGGCCGACTTCGACAGTTAGTCGGACGGCTACGACGCGTTGCCTGCCGGGTGGGTCAGACGATTCGCCTGGACAGCAGACGACCGCGCACCACCGCAAGCGCAGCACGGGCCGACTCGTCCGCGTGGGGACACGCTGCACCACCTTCACGTCCGCACCCTCCCGATGAGCCGGCTCGCGACGTGGTGGCGCAGGTCGTGCTCGAAGCGCATCCCGCCCCCTCGGGGAAGGGGGCGGGATGCGGGGGGGCTATTCGGTGGCGGCTACGGTCATCGCCCCGCGACCAGGTTGGACCGGGCCGACTGGGTGCCGCTGCCCACTGCGTTGATGGCCTGCACGGTGAACCGGTAGTTGCCGATCGCCGGCAGGGTCATCGCAAGCGTCCTGCTGGTGGCGAGCTGGACCGTGGAGACGGTCGTGGACAGCACCGCTCCCGTGGAGCTCATCCGCAGCGCGCTGACCCGGTACCCGGTGACGGCCGAGCCGCCGGTGCTGGCCGGCGCGGACCACTTCGCGGTGGCCGTGATCGTGCCGCCGGCGACCCCCGCGACCGCAATGCCGATGACCGGCGCGCCAGGCGTGGTTGCCGGCGTCACGCTCACCGCGCCCGAGTACGCCCCGGCGCCGCCAGCGCCGACGGCGCGGACCTGGACGCTGTACGTCGTGCCGTTGCTCAAGCCGGTCACCACCAGGCTGCGGGCCGTGGCCGCCGCGGCGCGCAGGGCGCCTACCTGGACGCCGCCCTGGGTGACCAGGACCTGGTAGCCCGTGACCGCCGCTCCAGTGGTCGGGGCGACCCAGCCGACGGTTGCGCTGGCGTTGCCACGGGTCGCCGTCACGCCCGTTGCGGCTCCCGGAAGGGCCGGAGCCGTGGGGACGACAGCGTTGGATACCCCGGCGGGGCTCGAGCCGACGGCGTTGACCGCGTTCACCTGAGTGGTGTAGCTCGTTCCGTTGGTCAGGCCGGAAACGGTCGCCGCCCGTGCCGTTGCAGCCACACTGAGCGCCGTGCCGACCGGCGACGCGCCGTTGAACGCCTGGACGGTGTAGCCGGTGATGGGCGAGGTGCCCGGGTTCGCCGGTGCGGTCCAGGTGACGTTGGCGGACCCGTTGCCCGCGCTGGCGACCACTCCGGTGGGGGCGCCGGGCGGGTTCTGCGGCGCAGCCGGGGTCACGGTGTTGCTCCGCTTGACCGGACCAGCGCCGGCTTGGTTCGTGGCCGAGACGTCGAACGCATACTGCGCGCCGTTGGTCAGTCCGGTCATCGTCGCGGTGGTCCCCGCGGTCACGATGACATCGGCCGGCTGCGCGCCGCTCAGGGTCACCGCGCTCACCCGGTACGAGGTGACTGCTGCGCCGCCGTCGCTGGTCGGCGCCGTCCACGTGATCGTCGCCTGGCCGTCGCCCGCCGTGGCGGCGACGGTGGCCGGGGCCGAGGGTGCGACCGCGGAGCTGATCACGTACGCGTTCGTCGACACGGCGCTCGGGTTGCCTGCCGGGTCGACCGCAATGGCCTTGATCGTCTGGCTCGCCGTGACCGAGATCTGGCCGCCGTACCCGGCGGAGGCCGAGGTGGGCGTGCTGCCGTCCACCGTGGTGTACATCGGCACGTTCTCGGGGTTCGACAAGGTGACGGCCTGTGCTGTGGTGTAGGTGCCACCGGGAGGTGTCGCGCCCGGAGACGCCGGCGCGACCGTGTCCTTGAGGAGCGTCTTCGAGGCCCCGGTGATCACGCTGCCGTCGGCGAGGGTGTAGCTGCCGGCTGCCTTGAGCGGGCCGTCCACGAGGTCGCCCCTGAGGGCAGCGGGCAGGGTGACCGACCACGTCTGGGCCCCGGTCGCCGGTGTGGGGCTCGATGCCGGCGCCGTCACCACGGTGCCGGCCGCGTCGGTCAGGGTGACCGTGACCGAGGTGGCGTCCTGCGCGGTGCCAGAGAGCACCAGGTCACCCGCGTTCGTCGCGACGTTGAGTGAGGCTGGCGTGCTGCTGGTGACGGCATAGCTCGCCTGGGGAGCGGAACAACCCGCCGCAGGGCCACCGACCGCGCCGTACTCGTAGATCGTGCTCTCCGTGGGAGAGCCGAGCGCGTTCACGGCCCCGGGGGCGCGTCCCAGCCACAGGGTCCGGGACTCACCGGCATTGACGGCGATGTCCTGGTCGTGCGCGTCCAGGCCCGTCCACGTGGCGGTCCAGCTGGTGGACCCGGGGGCGTCATAGACCGGGGTCGCCCTGATGTCGCGCTTGCCGTTGGCGTCGTACCTGAGCTTCTTGGAGATGACCCGTGCCTCGAACGAGCCGGCGGCCAGCTGGGCGCCCGCCGCGTCGGCAGCCGTTCCCTTCATGACGATGGCCCCACCGACGTTGGTGGCCGCTTGGGTCACCGTGACGTTGGCGGTAGGCGTCTCGTCAGCCACGCCGCGCTGGTCGGTGACCCGGATGACGTCCCCGGGCAGGATGTCCGGGGTGACCGCCGACCAGCACGGCGCCCCGAGGTGGTTGAGGTCGACCATCCCGTCGAAGCCCGGCGTGGTGGGGTCGTCCGTGGGGATCACCCCGGTCGAGGTGCCGATGACGACACCGTTGCGGAAGTCCTCGAACGTGAGCACGTCGCCCGCGGCGTAGCCGTCGACGTGAATGAAGTCCCTCTGCGGGAAGACGATGATGCTGTGCCCGTTGGCGGGCGGACTGTTGACCACGGTCGCGGCGGCCGCGGCGCCGGCAGGGTTGAGAGCGATACCGACCGCGCTGATGGCGAGCGAACACGCCAGACCCAGGTGCAGTCCGGCACGTGGGTGGCGGCCGGAGCCGCGATGGGTGGAAAAGGCAATGGACATGGAAACGGCCCCCTCAAGGAAAGCTTTGGACATCGGCTTCCATCGGAAAATCGATGATGATGTCTGGTCCGACAGTGCACCCGAGACCTCGGAGAAACCTCGGGCTCGGCCGCCACGACCCGATGTGCCTGGACGCTCGTTACGTGCCGAACTCGCCTCTGGCGACGTGCGATCCGGCGCGCCGCTGCCTCGCACGTGGACACCGAAGCGGGCTTCATCGCGCCTCCGCCTGGGCTGCGCAGAACGTCGGCGTCCGCGTGCCGCGTTCACCCACGTCGTGCTGCGGGGCGTTCCGGTTCGTTGCGCGCGCTGGTTCAGGCCGACAACGGGGACTGGCTCACCCGGCGACTCCGGGCCATCGAGAGGAACCGCTCCAGCAGCCGCCAGTCGTCCTCGTCCTCCACGCCGGCGTCCGCTCCCCCGGCTCCGTGACGCCGAGGCCCGCGGGTCGAGGCGTCGGGTGAGGACACCACCAGATGAAGCCGGACCACGGCGTCCACCAGCGCCGCCAAGGGGTCGTCGTCCACCTGCCTCACGCTCTCGAGGAGCCGAGCGAAGACCTCGCGGATGCCTGGACCTGGGGTGCAGCCCAGCTCGTCGGCGAAGAGCCGTCGACACTCGTCGTAGGCTCGGAGCCCCTCCGCATGGAGACCGCGACGTCGACAGGACTCGAGGACGACGCGCCACGCCTTCTCGTCGAAGGGATTCGACGCGAGGGCGCGCCGCGCCCACCGGTGCGCCTGCTCGAGATCCGCTTCGGCGAGGGCGGCCTCGGCGGCCTCGTCGAGAACCTGCAGCAGCTCCGTGCCGAGGCGCCTGCGCGCCTCCACGACCCAGTCGAGACCCTCGTCGGGCAGCAGGGCGCCGCCCACGACGTCCAGGGCCTCTGCATAGAGGCGAACGACGTCGGCACCTCCACGGGCGCGCGCCCGCGCACTGAGGTCCCGGAAGCGATGCACGTCGACCTCGATGCCCGCCAGGTCCAGCAGGTAGCCGCCGGGCACCGTGCGCACCGCGCGTCCCAACCCCGCTGACACGGTATCGAGGCGCTTCCGCAGCAGGCTCACGTACCCCTCGAGCGTGCTCATCGCACCAGCGGGTGGCGTGTCGGCCCAGAGCAGCTCGACGAGACTCGCCTTGGACACGGCCTGCTCCCGACGGAGCAGCAGCGCGACGAGGATCTGTCGGGGCTTGGCGCCGCCCAGCTGCCTCGGTCCGAGGGAACGGCCACCGGCCGTCACGCGCAGTCCCCCGCACAGCTGCACCTGCGCGCGGGCCGCTGCCGGTGCACGCACCTCCTGCCCGGCAGGACCCCGCGCCAGCACCTCCGCGCCCGCCGCTCCAGCTGTCCGGACGGACGCACCGGCCCGTCCCTCCCCGATCATGGATCCCATGTCAACCCTCCCTTGACCCGTCCATCGTGGGTGCATGGACGGCGGGGTTCGACCACCACGTGTGGGGAGCGGCGGACCCGAAGATTGGGGGTGAGCAAGTCACCCCACTTCGGGGACGCCGGCCTTGTTCATCTGCTACTCATCGCCGACCCGGCGGCGCTGGGTGCCTGGAGGAGGTCGAACCATCCCTCCTGGGTCGCTGCGAGCCCGATGACGGTCACGGCCAGCACAGCCGTCACGGCGAGGCGTCCCGCGTGGTCGGACATCCTCGGACGGCTCGCGAGCGCGGTCGCCCGCCGCA
This sequence comes from Terrabacter sp. BE26, assembly GCF_041941675.1. Lineage (GTDB taxonomy): Bacteria > Actinomycetota > Actinomycetes > Actinomycetales > Dermatophilaceae > Terrabacter. The sequence goes on from NZ_CP090122.1 coordinate 4,359,044, forward strand.
GGAGCACGACCGCGAGGACCACCGCCGACAGCTCCAGCGCCGCCGCCGCGCAGTCCGGGAGCCCTACCGGTTCGGGGACGCCCGGCTCCGGGCCGATGGGCAGCCCCCACACCCTCGACCACGCCCAGATCACCGCAGGACCCGTCGAGATGGCGGTGACCAGGAGCAGGACAGCGCCACCGCGACGCTGCCGCAGGGCCATTGCGGCCCCCGCCTGCAGCACGGCCAGGACGATGAAGAAGACTCCGGCGACCGGCCACTCCTGGAGGTGCTCGGGGACCACGGCGACGTGGATGGCGGCGCCGCCGACGAGGGTCGCTGCGAGGAGACCTCGGAGCTCCCCGACGGCCCCAGCGGGACCGGTGCGCAGACGACGGAGGCGGCTCACGGCATACGGCAGGCGCAGCACCGACGGACTGGGGCCACGGGCCCCGCGGCTGAGGCGACGGGCGGCATCCAGGCGGCCCCCGAAGAGCATGGCGGACCAGGCCACGACGCCGACGTTGGTGAGCAGCAGCAGGCCCGCCCCGAGTCCGGTCGCCCGCACCTGCAGCCAGATCGTGTCCTGCCGCAGCCGCTCGAGGCAGTCCACCCGGCAGTCCCCACGCATCGTCGACATCATCTGCAGGTCACCCGACTGGAGCTGGTAGTCGTAGGCCGCGCCGGCCGCCATCTCCGCGACGGCGACCAGCGTGGCTGCCACGACGACGAGCCCGGCGGTGGCGAGGAGCCCGGTCCGGCGCCCGCCCCGTCGCGACCACCGCAACGCGAGTCCGAGGGCGCCGATGACGGCGCAGACGTAGAGCGGGACGAGCACCGTCGACTGGTGCCACCACGTCGTGAAGGGCCCCTGGCCGCGCCCGACGGCGCCGACCGCACCCCGCATCGAGGTGACCCAGAAGCCGTCGGCGTAGGCGAGCACCACCGCGAGCGGCAGCACCGTCACCCAGGGCACGGCAGGACGGTGGACGGTCCTCGCGTCGGGGACCGCGACGGGACGGGTGGATGTCGTCATGGGAGCACCTCTTCTTCGTCGACGGGCTGGAGCGTGACGTGCCCACCCAGGGGTGGGCACGTCACGGCATACGGGCTCTTACGGCGTGATCTCCCAGCCGAACATCATGGCGTGGTCCTCGTGAGCCAGGTTGTGGCAGTGCGCGACGTACGGTCCGACGAAGTCGCGGAATCCGCGGTAGACGATGACGGACTCCCCCGGGTCGAGCGCCGTCAGGTCCTCCCTCGAGACGTCGTCGGGGTGCCCCGGGTCGCCCTTGGTCGCGTCCTTGCCGTTGCGCATCACCACGCGGTGCTCCTCCATGTGCAGGTGGAACGGATGCACCCAACCACCCCCGCCGTTGCGGATCTCCCAGAGGTTGAAGCTGCCGCGCTTCTGCTGGGCGAGGGGCGTCTTGCCTGCGGGGTTCTTCAGGCTCGCACTGACGTGCGACGGGTCGAAGGGCGTGCCGTTGATGAGCCATTCCACGTCGGCCGACGAGCTGCCCCGCTGGACCTCGAAGATGAGCCTGTTGTCGAGCATGCTCTGCCAGTTGCTCGGCAGCGGCGGGAGCTCACGCAGCAGCTGACCGGGCTGGGGCATGAGGCTGTTGTCGGGGGCGTCGTCGCCGATGACGAACTTCATCACGGGCACCTTGTACTTCGGGTCCGGAGAGAAGCGCGACGAGCTCGCCCACATGCGCCCGTTCGGCATCTTCATGACGTTCGTCAGGTAGATGACGTCACCCTTGGTCGTCGGCGTCCCGTCCTGGTAGCGCGTGAAGTCGATGATGACCTCTCGCCGCTTGGCCGGCCACAGCTCGAACGAGTCGCGCCTCAGCGCGAACGGCAGCAGGCCTCCGTCCGAGGCGATCTGGGTGAACTGCATGCACTGCTGGCCGTCGGGGATGCGGTACTGGCCCTCGAGCTCGTCACCGCGGTAGCCCAGGGACGCCGCGGACTTCGGCCCCTGGGTCGAGGCCATCAGCTTGAACTCGTAGATGCGCGCGACCGACGCGTCGAGGAACCGGAAGCGGTACTTGCGCCGCTTCACCTCCATGACGGGGTATGCCGTGCCGTTGACGGTGAAGATGTCGCCGACGAAGCCGTGGTTGGGGAAGTGCTTGTAGAAGGTCTTGCCCCACCACTCGGGGTGGGTGGCCGGGTTCTTGGCGGCGGGGAACTCCCCCATCCCGTCGTGGACGTCCTGGTGCGTCGTCACCCCGTCGTCGAGCCGGCAGTCGAAGAAGGCGAGCGGCACGTCGTAGTCGACGTCGAAGGACCCGTCGGGGTTGTCATGACGCACGCCGGGGAGCCTCAGTCCTCGCGTCTCGTCGCCCATGTCCATGCCGTTCTTGGGGTCGTAGATCGGGTAGAGGCCGACCATTCCCTTGTAGACGTTCGAGCCGGTGTGGTCCATCCGGTGGTCGTGGAACCAGAAGAAGCTCTGCTTCTCCCGGTCGTCGCCACCGGCGGGCCAGTTGAGGTAGAGGTTGTCGCAGAACGTCTTCGGACCGTAGCCGGTCGCCTTGGGACCGTAGGTCATGCAGTAGTGCGGGTTGCCGTCGCTCTCCGGCGCGGTGTGCCCGTTGTGCAGGTGGGTGAGGAACGACCAGTCCGGCGACCCGAAGTCCTGGCGGTCGAGCCCGAGCGGGTTCTCGTCGAGGTGGTTCTCGAAACGGACCAGGCACGGCTTGCCGTACTCCGCGTTGATGCGGGGGCCGGGGAACGTCCCGTTGAACCCGTAGATGGTGCTCATCGGAAGCCAGCGCTTGGTGCCCGGCGCGAACGTCGCCCCGAACGCGTCGAAGGAGGCCGTTGGCTTGCCGTTGGCGTCGATGGGCAGGACCTGCGAGGTCGTGAACGAGTGCGCACGCAGCAGGAGGTCGATCTTGTAGACGATGGGATCGGGGTAGCCGATCTTGCTCGGCCAGATCTGGTGCCGCTCACTGCCGAACGAGTTCTGTTGTCCCACACCGGGGCCGGGCGGCTTCGCCCATCTGCTGAACGTCGACGCGGGGACAGGTGCCAGCGCCTTGGGAATGGGCAGCACGTCCCTGAAGGGCGAGAGGATCAGCGGGCTCGTGGGGAACGCCTCGACGTAGAAGAGCATGTCGCCCAACGTCGTCGACGAGGCTGCGAAGGCGCCGTCGGGCGAGAGCAACCCCTTCTCGGCCAGGACGGGTCCTCCGAACCCGCGCGCCGCGAGCAGTGCCGCGCCCAGGCCGCCCGCGGCCCCGAGCCGCAGGACGCTGCGGCGGCCGACCCCTCCGGCGTCGGACACGCTTGGGTCTGCCTCTGCTGAAGGCGTGAATGCGTTCATGCCAGCTCCTCCCGTGACGGACGTCGCAGCCTCCCGGTGCGGGAGGCTCCCACTCGACGCCCAGCTCGATATCGACTAGGGCCAGGCGGCCCGCAGAACGCGGGTCATGGCCTCGGTCACCATGGTGGGCCGGGGTGCTCGGGCAAACCTCGGGGTCCGCGGCGCCACCCAAGGTGGTGACGGTTTCAGTGGACCCGACACCGTACGCGGCGTATTCCTGAGACAGCCCACGATGTCTTGCCCCACACTGACGCAGAGGCAAGCTCCGGGGGGGGATCGCTCATGAAGACTGCACCATGCATCGACAGCGCCCAGACGTCCGTACTCGTCGTGGACGACCACGGCGTTCTCGCGGACGCCATCGGGATGGTCATCAACAGTGAGCCGGACATGCACTGTGTGGCCACCGCACACAGCGCTGCCCAGGCCCGAGCCCTGGCCGCGTACTGGAGGCCCGACGTCATCATGATGGACGTCCGGCTCGGGGGGGACGACGGGATCGAGCTGGCCGCCGAGCTCATCCACGACGCTCCGGACGTGCGCGTCATCGTGCTCAGCGCCTTCATCGACCAGGCGTTGCTCAACCGGGCCGTGAATGCCGGAGCCTGCGCGTTGATGCCGAAGGACGGCTCCTTGGACCAGATCCTGGCCTCCCTCCGGTCCTCCACCCGTGGGGGCTTCGACGTCGACCCCACGGTGTTGCGGACGCTCGCACGGTCCCATGCCGACCGCCACGGGGCGCCGGTCCCTCGACTGACGCCGCGGGAGACAGATGTCCTGCGCCGCCTCTCGGACGGCGCAGACGCGGTGATGATCGCCCGCGAGCTCGGCATCTCGGTGCTGACGTGCCGAGGCTACGTCAAGACCCTTCTCCGAAAGCTGCACGCGCACTCGCAGCTCGAGGCGGTCGTGACGGCAAGCCGGCTCGGGCTGATCTCACCGACCAGGCATGGCTAGAGTCCGCCCTCGCGTCGCGGCATGGCGCTCCGGCCCCCGACCGGTCGTGCGCGAGGCGATGTCGAGGTTCACGCTGTGGACCCTGGTCGCGTTCCTCATCGTCACGGTCGGCGCCGTCCTGGTGGCCCGCGCCCTCGCGGCCGACCTGGCGCTACGCGAGGCGAGCCTGCGAGGGAGGACATTCGCCCTCAACGTCGCCGCGCCCTTCGTCAACGGCGCCGTGCGCGCCCGGGACGGCGGGGCCACTGCGGGCCTGGTCACCGTCGTCCAGTCACGACTGCGCGACGGCTCCCTGGTGCACGTGAAGCTCTGGTCGGTGGACGGCGAGGTCATCTGGTCGGACGAGCAGGCGCTCATCGGCCGGACCTACCCGATGGACGAAGAGGTCACCTCGCTCTTCGGTACCCAGGAGGTCTTCGCCGACTTCTCGGACCTGACGAAGGTGGAGAACGCCGCCGAGCGGGCTTCGGGACAGCTGCTCGAGGTGTATGTCGGCGCGTTCGACACCGACAACCGGCCCATCGTCATCGAGTCGTACTGGTCCACGGCACGACTGCAGAGCGACACCACGCTGGTGATGCTGCGGCTCACGGCCCTCGCCGTCGGCTCGATGCTGGTCCTCACGCTCTTCCTGCTGCCGCTCGCCATCTCACTCGCCCGCCGGGTGGACCATGCCCGGGCCGAGCGCAACCAGATGCTCCGCCACGCCCTCGCAGCATCGGACCTGGAGCGTCGCCGCATCGCTGAGGAGCTGCACGACGGCCTGATCCAGAACCTGGCCGCCCTCGGCTACGCTCTGCCCCTCATCGCCCGCGAGCTGCCCGGGGACTCGCACGGAGCCCGCGAGATGCTCGACTCGGCCGCCCCGAGCCTGCGGGGGGACATCGCCACGCTCCGAGGTCTTGTCACCGACCTGTATCCCGCCGACCCGTCGCGCAGCGGACTCGTCACCGCCCTGGACGTCCTCGCCAAGCGGGCCGGCGAGTCAGGCGTCACCGTGGACGTCGACGTGTCACAGGACTACGCGTCCATGTCGAAGGACGTCATCCGGCTGACCTACCGCGTCCTTCGAGAGGGCCTTCGCAACGTCGTCAAGCACGCCGGCGCCTCCCGGGCGCGTCTCAGCGCGCGCGTGGACGGCCGGGAGGTCGTCGTCAGCGTGGAGGACGACGGCGTCGGCCCACCTGTCGCGCCCCCGGACGCGGGCCACCACGGCCTCCGTCTCCTGGAGGACACCCTGACGGACCTAGGCGGATCGCTGCGGCTCGCCGCGATCCCAGAGGGTGGGACCGAGCTCGTCGCGCGATTCCCCACAGCCTTCTCGAACGTGTTCTCCGACTGATGCGGGTTACCAAGTCGGTCGGCCCCATCGGGTCATCCCAGACCTCCGGACGCAGCACGGTTCCAGGCACTGCGAACGGCCTCGAGAACTGTGGCCGGCACCGCGTCCTTGACGACGTAGGCCGCCGCGCCGGCTTCCAGTGCAGCCAGCTTGCTCTCCTGCGACGGTTCCCCCGTCAGCACGACCACCTGGGTCCGTGGCAGCTCGCGCACGATGCGGCGCGTGGCCTCGACACCGTCGAGTCCCGGCATACGGATGTCCATGAGAACGACATCGGGATGCGTCTGCCGTGCCACCTCGACTCCCTGCTCGCCAGTCGCGGCCGCCCCACAGACGTCGAGATCGGTCTCGAGACTGAACAGCGAAGCGAGGCCGATGCGCATGATCTCCGCGTCGTCGACGATGAGTATCCGGACCACTCCTCATCACCTCCACGGCCGGTTGGTTCGTGGTTCCGTCCATGTCGAGCGACGGCACCCGGGTGGGCGTCCGAGATGCTCGACCTGCGGCCCACCCTGAGTTCTCCTCATACTCGCAGCAGCTCGCCGGAGGCTCACCCACCACAGGAGGGGTGAGGTACCCCCAAAACTGGGGTTTGACCGCAACCCCTCACGGTGGATCGCTCCTCCGCCCGACGGCCGCTGGGAGCCGGCGCCGTATCACGTCGACAGGCGTGCTGCCAGAGGACGGACCAAGGGAAGATCCCCCCAAATCTCGGGGGGAAGGTTCCCCCACGGTGGCGCATGTCGCCCAGTGCGGTCGAACCCACCATGGAGTCACATCTCGGGGGGTCCTCGTGATGCACGGTGATGTCGTCCGACAGCTGCACCACATCGCCATGCCGCCGGACCTCTTCCCCCTGTCCCCGCTGCCCAGGCAAGCGGGTCCATCCCACGCCAGCGCGTGTCAGCTCAGCACAACGGACGGAGGACGGCAATGTCTGATCAACCCGGAGGTGCGCTCACCACGCGCTTCACCAGCAGAACCGGCGCGGGGGGTGGGGGGCGCCCGCGTCGGCGTCTCCTCTCCGCCGTGGCCGCGATCGGGCTCGCTGCGGGCCTGGCCCCGGTGGCGAGCCTTGCCGCCACCGGGGCGGTAGCCCCGCTGGTCACGCCCGCGACCAACCCGGTCGTGGCCTCGAGCACGCAGTTCGACATCACGGGGTTCCTTCAGTCGGCCACGCTGGACACGCCCTCCGACCCGCACTCGGGAGGCGCGCTCACGGTCAACGGCCACTCGGTCGTCGTCCCGAGGGAGACCATCGTCATCCTGCCGGCGAGCGCCCTGACGTGGCAGGAGCTCTTCACCCACGCGCCCGCACCCTACGGACCGGGCCAGACCGGCCTGGCGCTCAGCGACTCCCCGAAGCCCCTGACCACCTACGAGGTGCACGTCGTCGGCAACCGCGTCATCGACAACAGCGGTGACCGCTACATCGCCGGACTCGTCGACGTGGCGCAGCAGGACCTCAACTCGGGCGCCGGCTACGTCAGCTTCATCGACTACGACACGGGCGAGATGGAGGTCGGCGGGACGCCCGGCGTCGCCGGCACCGGCACGCGGGTACGCATCAACGACCCGGCAGTCGCCCCGTCCACGACCTCGGGTCGCTACGGCCGCGCGATGTCCCCTGACGACCGCTTCCAGGTGGACCAGGACAACCCCACGATCCTGGCCGAGACCGGGTTCCCGATGTGCATCCCGCGCAGCGCACCGACCACGACCAACGACGACAGCGAGTGCCCGCAGGCCAACCGTCCCGTCTACACCGGGACCGACACCTCGGGGATCACGCCACAACCCGCCCTCCCCGCACGGGGCGCTCCCTACACGTTGTTCCGGATGGACTCGCCGGCCGACGTCGACGCCAACACCTGCGCTCGCGGCACCTGCGCCGACCCACGCAAGCAGGCACCGTTCGAGATCGGTGACTACGTCACCTTCGCCGGCAACCTCGTCCGGGACGGCGGCGCCAACGGCGGGCAGTACGTCTCCACCCATACCGTCGTGGCGAGCCTCGGCATCTACACCCAGCCAGGCATCGACCCCGCCTACGTGTCGGTCGACGTCTCGCTGATCGGAACGGGCGGTCTGACCGTCTTCGGTGCGGGCGAGGCAGGCGCGCGCACCCGGTTCGAGGGCATGACCACCGACGAGTCGCGGATGATCCGGCTCTACGGCGTCGACGTCAACCCGGTCACGGGTGCGACGAGCGACCGCGAGTGGGGCACGATCATGCCCGACCCGGGACCTCCCGGCGGTGCGGTGCGAGGGCGCTGGCGGTTCCGGCCGCCGTGCACGGCGACGGTGGCCACGCAGAAGGCCTGCACACCGCCCCCGGCCGGCCAGTTCATCCCACCGACGCGTGAGGTGCGTGCGGTCGTCGACGGTCTCTCCGAGTTCCTTCCCGGCACGATCAACGCCAACCCGGCGAGCCAGGTCCCCGGGACCCCCGGTGCCAAGACCGCGGCCAACGGCATCTACTACGGTCAGTACCACGCACCCATCGGTGAGTACATCTTCCCCGAGAACGTGCCCGGCACGCCGATCCCCGAGAACAACTTCAACTCGATTCCCTTTCTCGCCTACGGCGGCTACAGCTCAGTCACCGGTGTCAAGGCGGGAGTGCTGTCGCCGTGGCCGAGCAGCGTCGCCGCCCCTGCGGTCGTCTGTGCCACGCCGACGATCAACGGAGCCCCGTACTCGGTCGCGAACGGCGCCAGCATCCCGCTGTCGGGCGGTGTCACCAACGGGGCGTCGACCCCGGTCACGCTCCAGTGGACGGCCGGAACCACACCGGGGGGCACGGACCTCAACCGCGCCCTGACCGGCGCCACGACGACCACCCCGACGTTCAAGGCAACGGGGCTCGCGGCGGGCACCTACAACCTGACGCTCACGGTGTCGAACACCTGTGGAGTTGCGTCCACGTCGACCATGGTCACGGTGCAGGCGGCGCCCCCGCCGACGGTCGGCCCCATCCAGAACCAGACGGTGACGGCCGGCAACCTGGTGACGCTGACGGCGTCCAGCAGCTCGCTGCCCGCGCCGACGTGGGCCTGGACGCAGACCGCCGGCCCGGCCAGCCCTGCTCTCACGCAGTCACCGGCTGCGGCGACCGCCGGAGGGACCTCACAGCTGAAGTTCACGCCCACCGGGGCGGGGACCTACAGCTTCACGGTCAAGGCGACGAACGCCAATGGCTCCTCGCCCGACACGACGGTGACGGTCACCGTCACGGCTGCGGTGCCGACCAACGTCACCCTGACCCCCGTCGAGTACCGGACGTCGAAGCAGCGCCTGGTCGTGACCGCGACGTCGACCGACACGACCGTGAGCTCGATGCGGCTGTTGCCGTACCTGACGGAGAAGGGCACGATGTTCGACCCGGCCACGTTGGGCGCAGCGAACCTCACGGTCTCGCTCGTCGCGCCAGGCTCCTTCACCGTGACGGCCGTCGGTGCTCCGCCACCGGCCTGCAACCTCGGCGGGACCTATGCCACGCCGTGCGCGCAGACACCGCTGACGGTCAAGTCCCTCGACGCCGCAGGCACGGTGATCGGCACGAGCCCACCGTCGCGGCTGGACAAGATCAGGCAGTAGGCGCCGGACCGACGGCTGTCGGGGTCGACCCCCCCCGACCCCGACAGCCCCCACGCCGTTGCTGCCAGGGCCTGCCCCCCGGCCCTGGCAGCAACGGTCCTGCCCGACGTGGGAGACCCGAGGAGGCCGGGATGCTTCGTGTGAGACGGGCCCGACCGGTCGCGGCCCTGGCATCCGGGGTCGCGTCCGGGGTGCTGTGCGCGCTGATCTCCGGCTGCGGGGCCGGTGGCCCCGACCCGACACCTCCGGTCGTCGCCCCCTCGCCGGCCACCGCGACCTCACCGGTGCCGGCCCCGGCGACACGGCCGACGATCGAGCGGTCTGCGGCTCATGGCCGCGGTCTGGACCGCGTCGAGGTCGACAAGTGCTGGACCAACGCCACCGCGACCACCGGTGGCCAGCTCTTGGTCAGCGCGAGGAGCTCCGACCCGTCGGCGCACCTTCGGGCCTACCGCGCGGACGGAACCCTCATCGGCGAGGTGCACAACGGGGGTGGCCAGCGTTACGGCGGCACGGTCTTCGCCTACGAGCGCACCAACCCGGGCACGGTGACGATCCGGAGCAGTGCAGGCGGGAGCATCACCGTCTCGACGACACCGTTCCGCCCGGAGAGCTGAGTCCTGGCATCCACGTCGGGGCCTCGTCCCGACACGTGCGCCGCCTGCGCCACCGAACCCGGTGCGTACGGGGACATGTCGTGCGATCCTCGTCGCACCCGGACGACCGGAGGGCCGACGGAGACTCGGAGGGGCAGGCGATGGGGCGAGAGCGACGAACCAGTCTGCTCCGCGGGCTGTTCGGCTGGGTGCTCGGTGTCGTGGTCCTCCTGTCCAGCGCGACCCCGGCCTCGGCACACGCCAGGCTCGAGGAGTCGTCACCGGAAGCGGGGTCCGTCCTGACAACGGCTCCCCGCACGATCACGCTGACGTTCGGCGAGAGCGTCGAGCCCTCGTCGAGCACGATCTCCCTCTACGACGACCACTTCCGACGCATTGAGACAGGACCGGTCCTGCAGGTGGGGTCGGACGGCACACGGCTACAGGTCCCGCTGCCGCAGACGCTCGGTCGTGGCACCTTCACCGTGGAGTACCGCGTCAGCTCGAGCGACACTCATGTCGTCTCCGGCACCTTCACCTTCTCCGTGGGCGCACCGAGCACGGTGAGCGGCACGGCTCCGTCCGGACAGAACGACCTTGCCGGGAAGCTCGTGGGAGGCGCGAGGTTCCTCGGCTTCGTCGGGCTGGCGCTGGGGCCCGGCCTCCTCCTCGTCCTGGGGCTCCTGTGGCGCGACGGTCTCGCCGTGCCAGCCGCCAGACGTCTGCTCTGGACGGGCCTCGGGCTGCTCGTGGCGAGCACCGTCGTCCAGCGGGTGCTCCAGGGTGTGTGGGCCAGCGGCGTGCCCATTGCCTCGGTATGGACGTCCCCCGCGTCGCTGGACACCCACTCGCGACGCTTCGACCAGCTCATGGCCCTGCGCTTCTACCTCGTGGTCGGGTTCGCGGGCGTGCTCGGGACCACACTCGCGCGGACGCGATCAGCGCCGGCGGGGCGCGGCGCCGGCGATGTCCGGTCCTCGAAGCCGGCACCACGGCCTCGACGGCCGGCGCGCGGCTCGGCTGCGAAGGCCGTCGAGGCGCCGCCACCCGCCGGCCCAGCCCTGGTCGCTGTTGCCGGAGCTCTGGCCATCGGTCTCGTCGTGACCTGGGCCCTTGCCGGCCATGCGGCGTCGGACGGGCTCGTTGTGCTCAGTGCGACAGCCAACGCCGTGCACCTCCTCGCCCTCTCGGTCTGGCTGGGGGGCCTGGCGCTGCTCGCTGTCTGCCTGACGCCCCGCGCGCGCCCGGAGGGGCTCGACACCTTTCTCGTGCGGTTCTCCGCACTCGCCCTCACCTGTGTGGGCATCATCGCCGTCACCGGGCTCGTGCTGACCTGGCGCGAGGCGTGGCCACCGGAGGCGCTCGTGCACACCGCGTACGGCCGTCTCCTGCTCGCCAAGCTCGCACTCGTCACGGTCCTCGTGGCGCTCGGTGCGCTGGCGCGCCGCTGGGTGGCCCGACACCGGAGGGCGGCAGGCGTCACGCTCGGCACGGGGCACGGGGTGCACGACGTCGCCTTGCTCCGGCGCGGGGTCGCAGCCGAGGTCGCATCCGGCGCGCTCGTGCTCGCACTGTCGTCGGCGCTGGTCGTCATGGTTCCGGCCGATCAGGCCTATGTGCCGCCTTCGCGCGCTGCTGTCGTGGTGGGTCCGTTGCACCTCGAGGTCGAGATACCGGAGCCACGACCCGGCGACGTCGTGGTGACGGTGACCGTGCGCGCCGGTGACGGGTCGGCGGAGCCCGTGCGGGCGATGAGTGGCACCGCGACGAGCGCTGGTGGCACGCGGGTTCCCCTGCGCCCGGACGCTTCCGGTGGCGCATCCTCGGAGGGTCGCACGTCCTTCTCCGCCCACCTACCGGCTACGGGCGGGGTCACCATACGCCTCTCCGTGACCACCTCAGCCGGGACGTGGGTCGCTTTGGCCGACCTCCGCCTCTCCTGAGTACGGATTAGGGCCGCCAACGCCCAAATAGCCGGTCTCGGACAAAACGCACATAGCGGATTGATCTGCGGCACAAGGGCATTCGCTCTACTCTTTGGCAATCGAGGCGGCCGGGGGGGCAGGCCTCTGGAGGCACGGCCGGGGGCCGGGGTGGGGGAAGCCATGCGGCTGCTGAGGTCACGTGCGCATCGTCGCGGTCGGCTGGCATTCACTCTCCTGCCGGCGCTCGTCATCACGCTTCTCGCCGCGGGGCGCCAGACCTGGCAGCCCGACCCCGTCGGCACCGTCTCGGTCGGGTACGGCACCGTCCTCGTCCAGGCGAGTGAGCTGCCGGCGATGCCCATGGGCCAGATGATGATGCCGATGGCGGAGAGCGGCGACCACGGCGACAGCCTCCAGGTGATCGTCCGGCTGACGAACACCACCGACGCGGCCGCCACTGTCCCCTTCGACCGCATCCGTCTCGTGCGCGACGACGGGTCGTCGGAGGCCGCCAGCATGGGACTCGTGGGTGCGCTCGTGCTGCGGCCGAACGCCAGTGCCGAGGAGCGTCTGCGGTTCACGGCACCGGGCACCCCGTCCGTGCACATCGCCGTGCCGGACGGCGACACCGACCGACTCGTCACCGTGGCGGTGCGCTCATGAGGCCGGCGGTCTGGTGGCGCGGACTGGCGATCGCCTCGGGAGTGTGCGTGTGGCTCGTCCTCGCTGGTCGAAGCAGTGTCGACGCGATGCTCCTCACGCTGCTGCCCGTCGCGACCGTCTCCGTCGTGCTCGCTGACCTGGCGTGCGACCGCGTGCTCGGCCCCAGAGGCCAGCACCATGTCGCCACCCGATGGAGCCAGCGGACCATGGCGACGGCCCTTGCCGTGGTCGTCGCCGGCCTGGTCAACCGTCCGTTCGCCACAGCTCTGGATGGAACGTCGTCCGATGCAGCCTCGCCGGACGGGGGCCCTTCCGCCGCAGGGGGGCCCAGCCTGGGCGGCCTGGCATCCCTGCCCGGGGCGTCGCTGCTCGGTGCGCTCGATGCGGCACTCGCGGTCCTTCCCGTCGCGCTGGTCGTCGCCGGGCTCGTCCTGCTCGTGGCCGAACCACGTGCGAAGCGCCCCGGCCGACGGCGCCTCGCGCCGCATGCTCGGGCAGTGGCGACCGTCTGCGTTGCGGTCGTGTGCGCCGGCATGGGGGCCGCCGCTGCAGCACCGGCCGCGTCAGCGAGGCCCACCGGCGCGGGCGCCGCCGCCGCAGCGGCGCCGCCGGTCACCGGCACGAACGTCTGCCCGGCCTCCTCGCGCGTCATCACCTACGACATCGCCGCGATGGCACTCGACATCCCGCTCAACGGATGGGGCGACCACCTGCCCAACGGAATGCTGTACGCGCTCAAGGGCGCCGACGCTCGGGTCGGCACGGCCCAGCTCCGCGCCAATCCCCAGCTGTCGCAGCCGCTCGTGGTGCGCGCCGCGGTCGGTGACTGCATCAAGGTCGTCCTGCGCAACGACCTCCCGACGACGTTCCCGCCGGCAGCCGACCCGACCGTCGCCCGGGGACCGATCGAGATCGGCACACCGCACCCGGACGTCGAACCGACGCCCCCGGCCCGGGTCGGGATCCACCCCGACGGGCTCGTGCAGTTCGACCCGATCACCTCCGACGGGGCGCGCGTCGGCCGCAACCCGGACACCACGGTCGGCCGCGGCGAGGAGCGGACGTACACCTGGTACGCCGACCACGAGGGCCAGGCTCCGATCGTCGACATCGCCAACATCGACAGCACCGCCCCGGACGGCAACGCGGTGCAGCACGGACTGTTCGGGGCCGTCGTCGTGCACCCCGCAGGGTCGAGCTGGCACGACCAGGTCACCGGCAAGGACATGATCGACGAGCAGACCGGCCGGGCGGTCGAGACCGACGTCGCGGCCGATGTCCACGTGCCGGCCGGCCAGAGCTTCCGCAGCTTCGTCGCGGTCGTCATGGACGAGATCGAGGGGGTCAAGGACTCCACCCAGAACAACCCGACGTCACCCGAGTCCGGCCTGGCCGACTCGACCTTCGGCATCAACTACCGCTCTGAACCGCTGCGCAACCGGCTCCGCGCGATCCTCGAGCACCGCGGCACCAAGACCGTCCAGAACCGCAAGGGTGTGGCGACCGCCATCACCTTGCCGAACGGCACGACCTACCAGCCCTCGGACCACTTCTGCGACGGCTGGGTGCCCGATCTGGGGAGGGTCGTGGACGACCCGGGTGCCAAGTGCCTCGGCGAGGAGTCCCACCTGCAGTCCTGGGTCTTCGGCGACGAGGGCAAGCTCGTGCACCGCAACGCTGCCGGGGATCTGGTCACGGACACCGACGTCATGATCGCCAAGGCCTACCGCGGCGACCCGATCCACTTCCACCTCGTGCACCCGGGCGCGAAGGAGACCCATCCCTGGCACCAGCACACGCAGCGCTGGTTCGCGGATCCTCGCAACCCGAAGTCGCCCCAGAAGGACGTGCAGAGCATCGGACCCGGCGAGGCCTACGAGTTCGACATCGAGGGAGGCGCCGGGGGCCTGCAGGGCGCCATCGGTGACTCGATCTTCCACTGCCACCTCTACCCGCACTTCGCCCAGGGCTTCTGGGGCAACGAGCGGATCTTCGACCGCTTGCGTGACGGCACGCAGCGCTACCCCGACGGCACGCAGCTGCAGGCGCTGCAGCAGCTGCCCGACCGGGTGGGCGCGACCCCGGCAGCAGACGCGTTGCACCCCGGATACCCGTTGTTCCTCAAGGGAGACGTCGGGCAGCGCGCCTACCGGATCCCGTATGCCGTCGTGAAGGACCCGTTCGCAGCCATCCGACGCCCCGGCGACACCCTTCGCAAGCCGACGAAGCTCGAGTCCGACAACCTTCCGGCGTTGTCGCCGGACGCGCCGGGCAGCGGCGCCATCAACCCGTGCCCACCCTCGGCCCCGGTCCGCACCTACCGGCCACACGCCACCGACCTGCCGATCACCTACAACAAGGCGGGCTGGACGGACCGCCAGGGACGCATCTTCATCGAGGAGTCGCACCAGAAGGACGTGCTGGCCAGGCGAGAAGCCCCCGTGCCGTACACGATCCGGGCGCGGCAGGGAGAGTGCGTGCAGCTCATGCTGACCAACGACCTCAACCTCGACGAGGACCCGACCGTGCCCCTCGACCACGTCAACCGGCTCGACGGCGCCTACAGCAGCGAGGCGGCCACGAGCGAGGTGTCGGCCCACGTCCACCTCGTCCGGTTCGACGAGCTCGGCTCGGACGGGACCTCGGTGGGCTGGAACTACGTGCAGGCGGCCATGCCGGGGCAGACCTACGGCTACCGGTGGTACGTCGACCAGGCGTTGCGGACCGTCTTCTTCCACGACCACCAGTACGCCAACCTGCACCAGCAGAAGGGCCTCTTCTCGGCGGTGAACATCGAGCCCCCCGATGCCACCTGGACCGACCCGACGACGGGCAGGCCCACCGACGGCACGGGGCCGATGGCGGACATCCACTCCGCCCTGGGACCCGGCTTCCGGGAGTTCACGCTCTTCTACTCCGACCGCATCCCGCTGTGGAAGCAGGGCGGCTACGGAAGCGCCGTGTCGCCGCCCCAGCAGGTGGACGACTACGGGGCGGACCAGGGCGGCTACGCCATCAACCTTCGCAACGAGCCCTTCTCGACCCGCATCGGCCCTGGCGCGACAGGGAAGGCCGCCGACCCGGCATACGTCTTCTCCTCGGCGGTGCACGGTGACCCGTCGACGCCGCTGCTGCGGGCCTACAGCGGCGACCCGGTCGTGATCCGTCAGGTGACGGGCGCCCACGAGGAGGTGCACAGCTTCACCCTGCACGGGCACCGGTGGCTCAACGAGCCGGACAACCCGCAGAGCACGATGACCGACATCCAGGGCGCAGCGCTGGCGGAGTACTTCAACTTCGAGCTCGTCTCGGGTTCAAGCGCCCCGCGAAGGGCCGGCCGGAGCACCAAGGAGAAGCGGGAGGCGGCCCGGGTCGATCGCGACAACGGCGGCGTCTCCGTCGTCGTCGGCGGCGCCGGCAGGCCCGGTGACTACCTCTACGGCTCGACCGCACTCGACGACCAGTGGCTCGGGATGTGGGGCATCTTCCGCACCACCGACAAGCTGCAACCCGACCTGGCTCCCCTCCCGGACCGGACCACGCCCACCATCGGCAAAGCCTGGCCCGCAATCGTCCCCGGGGCCGGACTCAAGAAGGCACCCCCGGCCGCCGCCTGTCCGAAGGGCTACCGGGTGCGCACCTTCGACGTCGTCGCGATGGCCAAGCCCATCGTCTACGACCCCGTGACCGGTGACAACGATCCAGACGGCCTGCTCTACGCCCTCGCATCCGACGAGGCAGCCATCCGCTCGGGGACCCGGGCCCCGACACCGCTCGTCCTGCGCGTGCAGTCCGGCGAGTGCATCTCGGTGCGGCTGAGCAACCACCTGCCGGCCGCCGGCCCACCGCAGCACGGCGACGACGTGGGACCCCCGGCCGCGGAGCCGTTCCCGCGCGGCAAGCGCGTCTCCTTGCACGCCGGCCTCGTGGACACGCCCGTCATCCAGGGTGACGGGACAGCCGTGGGGTACAACTACGACTCCACCGTGGGCCCCGGCGAGTCGACCACGATGACCTGGATCGTGCCCACCGATGTCGGAACCGCCTCGATCCCCTTGATGGACTACGGCGATCGCGTCGGCAACCGCCACCACGGACTGTTCGGTGCGCTGCTCGTCGAACCCTCGGGAGCGACGTGGGTCGACCCCAGGACCGGGGGTCCGGCGTCCGGCGTCGAGGCCGAGGTGCGCTGGACGGAGGGCAAGGCGTCGTATGCCGCGAGGGAGTTCGTCGCCATGTGGCAGGACGGACTCACCTTGCGCGACCGGTCTGGCGCGGTGGTGTCCCCGGCCCTGCCACCGGGGCACACGGCGCTCGACCTCGACCCGTACGAACGCGGCAACCGTGGCATCAACTACCGCACGGCGCGCCTGGCGCCGCGACTCGCCTCGGGTGACGACCCCGCATACGCCTTCAGCAGCGCCCTGCACGGCGACCCTGCGACGGGAGTGTTCCGGGCCTACCCGGGTGACCGGGTGTGGCTGCGCGTCCTCCAGGGCGCCGACCGGGGACGTGCCCACACCGTGGTCGTCTCCGGCCACGGGTGGCACTACCAGGTCAACGACGCCAACAGCACCATCCGCAGTGCCGCCGGGATGCTGCTCCCCGGCACCGGATGGTTCTTCGACCTCGTCGGCGGGGCGGGGGGGCCGAGCCACGCGCCGGGCGACTACCTCGTTCGTGACGGACTCATGCTCAACCAGGTCAACGCCGGCCTGTGGTTCCTCATCCGGGTCGAGGGCACACCCCAGCCGGACCTCAGGCCCCTGGGGGCCCCGCTACCGAAGGGAAGGTGAGGGCGGTGAACACACGACGTCGTATTCCGCGAGGGCGCTTGCGCCAGAGCGTCGCCCGGCTGCGGACAAGCAGACTGCCTCGCGCTCTGACGGCGATCGTCACGGCGCTCGCCGCCCTGGCGTTCACCACCCTCGTCGCCGGGGCCACCCCCACGACGACTCCTCCGGCCCACCTGGCGGCAGTCGGGCCGGTCGACCCGAGCAACGGGTTCCCGGTCTGGTACCGCGACTCGGCGGGACTGTCCGTCGGGCAGTGCCTCGACCCCAAGAACCCCATGTGTGGCCTCGTCGCGAGTCCGTTCCTGGATGCGCAACAGCCCGTCGCCTTCCCCGACAACTTCCCGGCCGAGTCGTTCTACATGCTGGCGACGTCGCGGATCACGTTGCCCGGCAACACCACCGCCGAGCTCGTCGCCGGACTCGAGTCCGCGTTCTCGACGACGGCCGGACCGATCGCGGGGAACCAGGTCACCTTCGGGCGCATCCGCATCCGCATCGACGCTCCCGCCGCAGGCCACTACACCGTGACCCACCCCTACGGCGTCGACGAGTTCGACGTCACGGCACCCGGCCGTCGGGCCATCAACTTCACCGAGGACGTCGGCGTGGCGGCCGGGAACTTCACCGGCGCCCTCGCATCGCGGGTCAACCCCGTGCTCACCTGGGACACGGGGACGGTGACCGGACCCGACGGGGCGCGCTACGTCGGTGACCCGGCCGTGCTGCACCGGGTCACGGGTAGCGCTCTCGGCACCAACTACTTCCGCATCGACGGGCCCGACATCGGCGGGGCCGGCATCGACACCATCACGAGCGACCAGTTCACCCTGCAGGGCAAGGTGGCGACCAACTTCGGTGTCGACGCCGGTCGGCCGACGTACTCGCGCACCGGCACCGACGGCGGGTTCGTCGACGTCTTCGCCACCTCGGTGCCCGGGGAGGTCATCGACGCGTCGCTGCCCGGCAGCACCCCCAGCTCACTGACCGCCGACGGTGCGGGGCGCTACTTCGCTCGCCTCGCCTACACCGGTGCGACGCCGCCGGCCTCGGTCACGGTCACCAACCGCAGCGACAGCCCGAGCACGGTGGTGACCGCGAAGGTGACCGACCGCGTCGTCGTCACCACTGCGGCCTACGACACCGCTGCATACACCCTGACGGTGCGTGCCCGTTCCAGCGACACGGCGACCGGATCCGGGGCGCCGCCCACCCTCTCCGCGGAGGGGTTCGGGCCCCTGGAGGCGTCCGGTCAGCAGGTCTTCGCCGGTGTCGTCGCCCCGCCGCAGGACGTCCGCGTGACCTCGTCCGCAGGAGGTTCGGACTCCGCGCCCGTCGAGGTCGGAGGAGTCGCCAGCCTCCCCGACCCGGTGGTCGCGGTCGCGGGACCGGACGAGACGGTGCGCCAGGGGCAGACGGTGACGCTGGACGGGACCGCGTCGCTCAACGCCACCGGCCTGTCGTGGGCGCAGCAGTCCGGGCCTTCGGTCGCCCTGACCGGCACGGGTGCCAAGGCGACCTTCACGGCACCCACCGCGGACGGGCCGCTCACCTTCCGTCTCACCGCCGACGGACCGGGAGGTCCGACCACCGACGACGTCATCGTCACCGTCTCCGGGGCGGCAGCGCCCGTGCCCAAGGTCCCCGGGAGCCTCACGGCCTACCCCGGTGACGCCGTCAAGCTCGACGCGGCCGCGACCGCCGGCGCCGACAGGTTCGCCTGGGCCCAGACGGCCGGGGCCCTCGTCGCCCTGCAGGGGAGCAACACCGCCACCCCGACCTTCACGATGCCGGTGACGGACGTGCCGCTGGCTTTCACTGTCACCGCAACCGGGCCCGGTGGCACGAGCACGGCGAAGGTGACGGTCACCCAGCTCGTGGACCGCGTCGTCGTGACGCAGGCGACCTACCGCACCTCGACCCGCGAGTGGCGCCTCGTGGGCACGGCGTCCGGCCCGCCGCCGGACCTTGTGACAGTGCGTCTCGGGGCGGCCGGCACCCTCCTCGGATCGGCCGCCGTCGACACCACGGGCGCCTGGTCCGTGCGCGTCAAGGGCTCACCCGCCGCACCGGATGCATCAGGCACGGTCACCGTGACGTCGACGCGTGGTGCCACGGTCAGCGCTGTTCCCGTGCGGGTCACCCCCTGACCGTCAGGGGGCGACCGTCTTCGCGACCCAGTGGCGGGCCGCGTCCAGGCAGGCTCAGCGCAGCCCGTGGTCCCGCGCCCACAGAGCGGCCGACGTGCGGTCGGCGACGCCGATGCGGCGGAAGACGTTGCCGAGGTGGACCTTGACGGTCCGCTCGCTGATCCCGAGGGCGCGGGCAACCTGCTTGTTCGCCTGACCGCGGGCGACGTGCATGAGCACCTCGCACTCGCGCTCGCTCAGCCCGGCCGGACGTGCCGCGCCGCCCTCTGCGCAGGACGCGTCGGTGCCTGGCGCCCCGCCGGCCGGGTGGGCCAAGGCTCCGGGCAGCAGCGTCCCCGCGACGCGTGGGTCGATGGGGACGTGGCCGCGCGCGGCGGCCCGAACGGCGGCCAGGACGTCCGCCGGCTCGCTGTCCTTGAGCAGGTAGCCGGTTGCCCCGGCCTCGAGCGCCTGTCGGACATGCTCCCCTTCGGCGAAGGAGGTCAGCACGACGATCGGCACTGACGCCGTTCCCGCGTCCGGCCCGTCCGCACCTGCGGCGGTGGTCAACCCGCCCGACGCGGATGCCTGGGCGGACGCGCGCAGCCGGCGGGTCCCCTCCACGCCGTCGACCCCCGGCATGGACAGGTCCATGAGGACGACGTCGGGGCGTGCGCCGCGCACCACGTCGACCGCCTCCGCGCCGTCACCCGCCTCGCCGACCACCGTGACGCCGCCGGCCTCGAGCACGGAGCGCAGACCGGCCCGTACGAGGCGGTGGTCGTCGACGAGGACGACGGTGACCGGCGCTGGCGAGTCGCCGAGAATGGCGCCTCCGACGGCAGTGGGGTCGAGGAGGCTCATGGCCGGTCCCGAGTGGGCACCACGAGCACCCAATGCGTGCCGTGGCCCGGCGCGGAAGCAAGCCGGAGCGTGGCGCCGAGCTCCGTGGCGAGGTCTGCGGCGAGGTGGACGCCGAGGTGACGCTCAGGGCCTGGGACGGCGGACGGGTCGAACCCCACGCCATCGTCGTCGATGCGCATGACGACGCACCTCGTAGCGTCACGCCTCGCTGCGAGGGGACCGATGTCGGGCCCCGCACGGACAGCGGAAGCGATACCGCCGGCGTCGTCCGCATCGGTGGTCAGCGCGAGGGACAGAGCGACCTGTCGTGCCGACGCGTGGCGTACGACGTTGCGGAGGCACTCCCGCGCGACCCGGTGGATTGCCTTCTGGGCATTGGCGTCGAGCTGGGCGATGGCCGCCTCGTCCACGTCGAGGGACACCTCCATCCCCCGCGCTGTCAGGGGTCGCGCGAGATCAGCGAGCGCCGCCGCGAGGCCGGCATCGGCCAGGTGAGCCGGGTACAGGTCGACGAGAAGGGTGCGCAGGCTCGCGACGCTGGCTCGCACCGTCGCGGCCGCCTCGAGCATCGGTGCCGCGACGTCCGGACGCCCGTCACGGCGGGCCTGCTCGGCCGCGCCGCTCACCGCCAACGCGCTCGCGACGAGGTCCTGGACGGGCCCGTCGTGCAAGTCGGCGGCGATGCGGCGCCGCTCGCGATCGGAGGCGTCGACGGCACGCAAGAGCAGGTCCTCACGCTGGGCCCGCGCGGCCCCGAGCCGCTCGAGCAGTCGCCACAGCACGGGGGCGAGCAGGGCGAGCAGAAGGAGCAGGCTGCTCGCGAGGACGCCGGCGAGTCCCCGCCACAGGTCGAAGGCCCGGTCCTGCACCGGGGCGTAGTCGCCGTAGATCTCGAAGAGCAGCTCGGCACCGGACGGTGTCCACACCGGCCGGTACACCTCGAGCAGCTTGCCGCCGTAGCGCTCGAACTCGTTCTCGGAGCGCTCGAGGTCGGACACCTCGGCCCGGGTCTGCGGTGAGGCCAGCGCCTCGCGTTGGTCGTCGGCGAGGGTGAAGCGTTGACCGATGAGGCGCGCGTCGTCGGCGTAGACGACCGTGCCGTCCGGTCGCCAGAGCTTGACCCTTACGATCCCGGCGGGCAGCACCCGCTTGCGCACGACGCCGTCGAAGGCCGCCACGGCCGCGGCGTCCCCGGAGAGCAGTCCGTCCTGCAGGGCCGGCTGGACGACGCTCGTGGCGAGGAGGTTCGTCGTGTGCGCGGCGTCGTTCACCGCCTCTCGCTCGGCGAGGCTGCCGGCGGCCCACGACGCGCCCACCACGACCACGACGAGCACCGCCGCGGCTGGAGCGCCGAGCCGCATGAGCATCCGGCGTCGCGTGGGGAGCCGCTGGTCCGGTCCGGGCGGCGGGCCGGAGGCAAGGGTCACCCACGCCGGCTGCCCCGACGGCCCCTCGGGCATTGCCGGCTCGGGCGCGGTGGGCAGCTCAGCCGTGATCGCCGGCACGGCCGCGCCGCCCGGCCGGGGAGGGCTGGCCGGGCGGGCGGCGGGTCGGACGTCGGTCAGTGGCCCTCACCCCCACCGTCGTCCGAGCCGTGACCACCCGAGGAGTGGGCCCCCGGGTCGTCGGCCTGGGTGTCGTCCGAGCCGTGACCACCCGAGGAGTGGGCCCCCGAGTCGTCGGCCTGGGTGTCGTCCGAGCCGTGACCACCAGAGGAGTGGGCCCCCGAGTCGTCGGCCTGGGTGTCGTCCGAGCCGTGGCGCGAACCGCTGGAGTTGCTGCCGCCCGCGGAGCCACTGCCCGAGCCGCCTGCGCTGGTCGCGTCGCCAGCTGTGCTGTGGTCGCCGTGGTCGTCACCCGGCTCGGCCGTGCGGGCACCGGTCGGCCGGTCGCCACCGTGGTCGTCACCCGGCTCAGCCGTGCGCGTACCGGTCGGCCGGTCGCCACCGTGGTCGTCACCCCGCTCGGCCGTGCGGGCACCGGTCGGCCGGTCGCCACCGTGGTCGTCGCCCGGCTCGGCCGTGCGGGCACCGGTCGGCCGGTCCCCACCGTGGTCGTCGGCGGCAAGGACCTGGGCCGAGGGCGGCGTCGGCGTGGGCACGGTCTCGGCGAAGGAGCTGTTGCCGAAGAGCCCGAGGGTGGCGGGGACGAGGGCAGCGGCAGCGGCCGCCGCGAGGGTGATTCGTCGCATGGTTGTTCCTCTCGTCTCGCAGGGTCAGCCGGCGAAGGTCAGCGTGCCACGGCCGGTGGCTCCGTTTGCGGTGTTTCGCGCAGTTGACGCTAACGAGGCCACGGCGGCATCTCCGACGACAGTCGTGCGGGGGTTCATGGTGGCCTCCTCGGGTTCCCGCCGGCCTTCCGGCGGGACAGCATCTGCTGCACCGCTCACACTGCCCGTCGTGATGGGCTGTCCGCTATTGCACTTTGGTACTAGTACCAGCGCCCGAGGAGATCCGCGCCCGAGTGGGAGCCCACCGACTCTGCGTCACCCCTAGTCGGGACGCCCTTCGTCGCTCAGGACGTGCAAGGACTGCACGCTCGCCAGGTCCGTGATCTCCTCGACGAGATCGCTGACGAGCTGAGGGCTCGCCTCGAGCTGCACCGTCGCGCGCACCGTCGTCTCGGCGCCATCCTGCCGGGAGGCCTTCGCGTCGAGGACGGTGGCGGCGACGCCGTGCTCGGCAGCCAGACCCAGGGCGACCGGCAGCGCTCCTTGTCCTGCCGTGTACCGCAGGAGGAGCGTCGTGCTGACCGGCTCCGCCTGCATCCGCCGGCCCAGCTTCGCCAGGACGGTCACGGTGAGCAGGTGGCAGCCGGTGGCCATGACAGCGAGGGTCGGCATGCCGGCCCCGCAGGCCATCCCCACCGCGGCCGTCAACCAGATCGACGCCGCGGTCGTCAGCCCGGACACGCTTCCTCGGCGCACGAAGATGACTCCTGCTCCGAGAAAGCCGATGCCCGACACGATCTGCGCCGCGATGCGCGACGGGTCGACCGCTGCACCGCGGCCGATGACGTCCGTGAACCCGTACGCGGACACGAGCGTGAAGACCGCCGAGCCGACGCCGACGAGCGTATGCGTTCGCAACCCTGCGCTCTTGAACCGCCGGTGCCGCTCCAGGCCGATGACTGCCGACAGCACGAACGCCAGACCCAGCAACGCCGTCTCGGTCCAGGTCGTGGCACTCACCCACGTCATGTGCTTCGCGTACCCACGAGGGCGCGGCAATGACTCCCAGTCGCGCGATCGCCGCATTCACCGCCCCCAGCGTGAGGGCGCGGCCCGTGTCGTAGGCCGCCGTCCCCCTCCCCGTCACTGCGCCCCGTCGACGACGCCGGCGACGCCTCAGAAGTCGAAGGACACGCACTCCTTCAGCGGACGTCCGTCAGGCGCCCCCACGCGTGCCAACGGTCGATGTCGACCCAGGCGCTCACGCGCGGTCGGTCGCGGACGGCATACGGCTTGCCGGTGTAGTGGCGCGCGACGCGGTCGATGTCACGAAGGTCGGTGTCCTCGACCATCTCGCCGACGTGTCCGAGGATGCTGATGTGGGTGAACCAGTCGTCGGGGTCGATGGCGCTCAGGCTGCCCCGGGGGGTGGCGCGCAGGTGCCCGAGGCGCTTGCGGCCGGCGTCCATGTTGACGAGGATCCTGCCGTCCTCGTGGAGGTACCACGTCGGCACCGACACCGGCTGCCCGTCGGGATGCACGGTGCTGATGGTCGCCTGCCAGGGCTGGGCGAGCTCGTCCGCGATGGCTGCCGGCAGGGGCGGCTCGGGCACGAGGACGTCCTCTTCGGTCGGGCTTCCCACCGTAGCCGCGTCACCGCCCCTTGCCAGGCAGGCCCCGGTGGGTATCTCGTCGTGGAGAGAGCGACGAGCGAGGAAGGAGCGACGTGGACTTCAGCGAAGCCATCGAGCTGGCGGGCAAGGCGGTCGACTCGGCCGGGGTGGCCGTCCTCGTCATCGGCGCCGTGGTTGCGGCCGTGCGTGCGATCCAGAACGCGCGGGCGCACCTGCCGGACACCTACCGCCGGTTCCGTCAGCAGCTGGGGCGCACGATCCTGCTGGGACTGGAGCTGCTCGTGGCGGCCGACATCATCCGGACCGTGGCGGTGACCCCGACCCTGTCGAGCGTCCTCGTGCTCGCGATCATCGTGCTGATCCGCACCTTCCTCAGCTTCTCCCTCGAGCTGGAGATCACGGGTCGCTGGCCCTGGCAGGGGGACGCGGGCGATCGCCCGACGGGTACGACGTCCCCATGACCTCGGACTCCCCCGACCTCGAGCGGTTCGTCCGCGCCCAGGACGCAGGCGGCACGTATGCCGCGGCCCTCGCCGAGCTGCGAGCCGGCCGCAAGCGCGGCCACTGGATCTGGTTCGTCCTCCCCCAGCTGGCCGGGCTCGGGCACAGCGAGATGTCGCGGACGTATGCCGTCTCGGGCCTCCCCGAGGCCCGCGCCTACCTGCGTCACCCGGTCCTCGGACCCCGGCTGCGCGAGTGCGCCGAGGCGCTGCTCTCCCTCGGGACGAGCGACCCGGTGGAGGTGCTCGGGTCGGTCGACGCCATGAAGGTCCGCTCGTCGATGACCTTGTTCGAGCGGGCAGCCGGCGACGCAGACCAGGCCGAGCCCTTCGCGCGGGTGCTCGACCGTTTCTTCGAGGGCACGCGCGACGACGCGACCATCGGGGCACTCGGGGCACCCGGATCGTGAACGACCAGAACCGGACCACCGACCGGGCTGCCGCTGCACACGGGTCACCCGGCCCGGGCAGCGGTCAGGCGCCCGACCCGCGCCGCTGGAAGGCGCTGTGGGTGTGCCTCGTGGCCGGATTCATGACCCTGCTCGACGTCAGCATCGTCAACGTCGCCCTGCCTTCGATCCAGAAGGGCCTGGAGGCGACTCCGAGCGACCTGCAGTGGGTCGTCTCCGGCTACGCACTGACCTTCGGGCTGACCCTCGTGCCCTCCGGTCGCATCGGCGACGCGCTCGGGCGCCGCACCGTCTTCGTCGTCGGAGTCGTCCTGTTCGGCCTGTCGAGCCTGGCCTGCGGCCTCGCGCCCAGCAGCGCCCTGCTCATCGTGGCCCGCCTCGTGCAGGGCGCCGCCGGCGGCATCCTCAACCCGCAGGTCTCGGGCCTGATCCAGCAGATGTTCCGGGGGCCCGAGCGAGGCCGCGCCTTCGGAATGCTGGGCGCGACCATCGGCATCTCGACCGCGGTCGGCCCGGTCGTCGGGGGCGTCATCCTCAACGTGCTGGGCGAGCAGGCCGGCTGGCGCTGGATCTTCTTCGTGAACCTGCCGGTGGCCGTCGCCGCCGTGCTGCTGGCCATGCGCTGGCTGCCGGCACCTCCCGAGCGGGACCGCTCGCGGCGCATCGACGCCGACCCGGTCGGCGTGGTGCTGCTCGGTCTGGGCGTGCTGGGCATCCTGCTGCCCATCGTCGAGTCGGGACGCGGCGGCTCCACCGTGCCGTGGTGGGTGGCGGTCGCAGGCGCCGGCTTCCTCGTGGTCTTCCTGGCCTGGGAGCGCGCCTACTCGCACCGGGGGCGCACGCCCCTCGTGGACCTCGCCCTCTTCACCGTGCCGGGCTACTCCTCCGGGGCGGCTGTCGGCACCATCTACTTCGGCGGCTTCACCGGCATCTTCTTCGTGCTGACGATCTTCCTCCAGGAGAGGCTCGGCTACTCGCCCCTGCTCGCGGGGCTGGCCGTGACGCCCTTCGCGGCAGGGTCGGCAGTGTCCTCGGCGCTCAGCGGCCGTCTCGTCGACCGCTTCGAGCGAGCGCTCGTGACGGCGGGGCTGGTCGTCGTGCTCGTCGGCCTCATCGCCGTCGACGTGGTGCTCACCGCGGTGCACGGCCCCGGCGTGGGCTGGTGGCTGGCCGGACCGCTGCTCGTCGCCGGTATCGGCAGCGGTTTCGTCATCTCGCCCAACGTCACACTGACGGTGGCCGGCGTCCCGGTCGAGCGGGCGGGCACCGCCGGCGGGTTGCTGCAGACCGGCCAGCGCATCGGCACCGCGGCAGGCATCGCGCTCGTCGGCTCGGTGCTCTACTCGGGTCTGGCGGCCGGGCACGGGCTCGACCCCGCGGCCGCGCTCCGTGTCGCGGCGATCCTCGTGGCCGTGGCGCTCGCCGCCAGCGTCGTGGACCTGCGCAACCGACGCCGGCGCTCCCGCGAGCCGTCCTGAGCCCACCCGGCAGGCACCGGCGGCGGCCGTGAAGCGTGGCCGCACGGGTTCAGGCTGGCGGCCGAGGCCTCTGAGACCTGTGGGGCAGTTGAGGCCGCCGGGGCTACTGAGCTCGGCTGACAGCATCCGTTCCGGGGCTCTTTGACCTGATTTCCGCCAAGTTGCTGCGGTGAAACCGGACAAAAGGTTTCAATCGAGGCGTCAACCGGCGCGCCCGACGGCGCCGTCGAAACACGCAACCTCTGTCTGGAAGTTCCCCATGACCCACCATCTGTCCCGACGCCTGCGCGGGCTCGGCCTGCTGCTCTCCGTCCTCGCCACCCTGGCCCTGCTGCCGTCGGCGGCCCCGACCGCCACCGCGGCCACCGTGCCGGTGCCCGCTACGCCCACCGGTCTGCCCGGCGGTCTCGAGGCGCTCTCCCCCTACGTGCCCGCGACGGGGTGCGACGCCGTCAACCGCGCGGGCACCGTCAAGCTGGCCAAGCTCATCCAGGCGACCTACCACAACGCCTACGGCCTCGCGTCTTCCTGCACCGCCGCCACGGCGCCGAACTCGGAGCACTTCGACGGCCGTGCCGTCGACTCCTTCTTCTCGGTGCGCAACGCCGCCCAGCGCGCCCAGGCGAACGCGCTCATCAGCTGGCTGCTCGCGTCGGACAAGGCCGGCAACCGCTACGCCAACGCCCGGCGCCTCGGTGTCATGTACCTGATCTGGGACAACAAGATCTGGAGCTCCTACCGCTCCTCGGAGGGCTGGCGCCCCTACAGCACCTGCGCGACGACGCCGTCGACCGCCTACGACACCGCATGCCACCGCAACCACATCCACTTCAGCC